>CAYTGN010000001.1:0-371443 GCA_964437415.1 uncultured Chitinophaga sp.
TATTGCTTGCAAAGTACGAGGAAATAATTTGAATTAGCAAAGCGGAAAACCTTGCATAGGAGGTTTTTTGCTTATAAGGAGATTTTAATTTCCACAGCTAACAATATTCATTTTCACCTGCAAAGCAATATTTACTGGCAACGTGGGGTGGGCTTTTGGTGCTTTTCTTCCACAGGTCTCCATCATTTTGGCACGATAATGGAAAATGAGGGTGCAAGTAAATAATCTTCAGGTAAAATCAGATGTTATGAGAAAAGTCTTTGTATTAGCAATGGCCTTGTTTATCATGCATGCATCACAGGCCCAAAGCAGCAGCACCAACAGTTCTTCTTATGAAACCGCCCTTGGTGTGAAAGTTTGGGATGGCGGCGGCATCTCTTTAAAACATTTTTTCTCAGGTAATAATGCCGGTGAGTTCATCGGTTATTTCTGGAGACAGGGATTCCGCATCACCGGTCTTTATGAAATACACGGCGATTTTAACGGGGCGCCGGGATTGAAATGGTATATCGGGCCGGGGGCACATATCGGTTTTTATAATAACCGCAACGGTAACGGCAGTTTTGTAGGTATTGACGGGGTGCTGGGTCTTGATTATAAATTCCGCGGAGCGCCGATCAATATGTCCATAGACTGGCAACCTTCATTTGAGTTTGGCGACAACCGTGGTTTCTATGGAAACTGGGGAGGGCTTGGAATCCGTTACACATTCTAACATATATCGGTTCGTTTATCACTTGTGCCGCGGTCATTAACGTGGCACAGGTTTTTTTATGAAACAAATCCAAGTCTTATTTCCATCTCATGGCTTAAGGCCGGAAGTTTTCTTCTTTCAATAAGAAAACTGTTCAGTTGTGCTATTTCCCGGAATATATAATGTTTATCAGCCGCTGCTTTCAGGTAGTCTTTGCCGCTGCTGCCTCCGGTGCCGATACGGGTGCCGATCATGCGGTGCACCATGTTCATGTGGCGGTATCGCCAGGAACTGAGCTGTTCATCAATTTCAAGCAAACTGTTCAGCAGTTGAAAAGGTAGTTGCAGCATCGGGTAGCTCCTGTAGAGCATGATGAACAATGCGGCTCTTGAAGCAGCGGGGGAAAGATTTCTTTCTGTTGGGGTTGCGTTGTTCAGGAAAACAGCATCAAAAGCTGCAAGGTTATTTTTTTCAGCTTCGGCAAGGCTGTTTTGATATTGAAAGCGGTATTCGGCCCAGAATGGATGCACGGTATCTTTTGATTGCTGCATCTTAAAATTTTTCCAGTTTGCCTCTTCATCAAAGAAAGGCATCCGTTCCAGCCAGCTATTCAGCAATTCAAGAAGGGAATTATCGCCTTCCGCTTTTTTAATAATAGCTACATGTTCTTGTTTCAACTGGGATGTGTAGTATTCTTTCCCGTGCCGGTGCTCAAATTTCAGCCCCAGTTTGGCTTCCAGTTCTTTGAACTGCCAGCTTTGAAAACCGGAGGCCGGCCGCAGCATATCCCTGAAGTCTAAAAAATCCATTGGCGTCATGGTCTCCATGATATCAATCTGGTGAACCAGCACCCGTAAGATGGTAACACAACGGTTGAGACGATGCACCACAGTTTGCAGTTCAGGAGAATTATCGTTCAGCGCCGGTTTGCGTAATATAGCAACAATTGAATCCGCTTCATGGTGCAGTTGTTTGAACCAAAGTTCATAAGCCTGGTGAATGACGATGAAGAGCATTTCATCATGCGCCGGCAGGTTTTGCTTATCGCTTTCGGGAAACTGTGCGTTAAGAATTTTATCTAACTGCAGGTAATCGTGGTAATGAACTTCGGCAGGCATCGGGTGCTTTTCTGCAAATTTAGTAACGTATGCCATACCTCTGAGGTATGGCATACGTATTATCTGAACTCATACCCGATATCGGTCCGGTAATAAATACCATCATAACTGATATGGTCGAGCACATCTAATGAAGTATTAACGGCTTCGGAAATATCTTTTCCATAAGATGTGACACAAAGCACACGGCCACCATTCGTTACTATTTTGCCGTCTTCTTCCTGTTTGGTGCCGGCATGAAAGATGAGGGATTGTTTGCCGTATTTGCCATCCAGCCCCGTGATCTCGTATCCTTTTTCATAGCCGGTGGGATAGCCGCGGCTCACTGCCATCACTGTGGCTGCTGCTCTTTCATCCACCCGCAGCACCACCTGGTCCAGTTCTTTTTGCGTGGCGGCCACACACAGACCCACAAGATCGGTTTCTATACGGGCCATCACCACTTCTGTTTCCGGGTCGCCCATGCGGCAGTTGTATTCGATCACATACGGATCGCCATTCACATTAATGAGACCGAAGAAAACAAAGCCGGTGTATTCAATTCCTTCTTTATGTAATCCGTTTATCGTGGGTTTGATGATCCGTTCTTCCACTTTATACATAAAACCGGGTGTGGCAAAGGGTAGTGGGCTCACAGCACCCATGCCGCCAGTATTCAATCCTTTGTCACCCTCTTTTATTCTTTTATAGTCCTTTGCTTCCGGCAGCAGCAGGTAATTTTTACCATCGGTGATAACAAATACACTTAGCTCAATGCCTTCTAAAAATTCTTCCACCACCACTTTTTTACTGGCTTCGCCAAACTTCGCCTCCTGTATCATCAGTTCAAATTCCGCAATGGCTTCCACATGGCTGTTGCAAATGGCCACTCCTTTTCCGGCTGCCAGTCCATCGGCTTTTACAACGATGGGCAGGGAATGTTGCTGCAGGTATTTCACCCCTTCAGCATAGTTCTCCATTGTAAATTCCCTGTAGGCGGCCGTGGGAATATTATGCCGCATCATAAACTGCTTGGCAAAAGCCTTGCTGCCTTCTAATTGGGCGCCTTGTCTGGAAGGGCCGATAAAGAAAATGTCTTTTAATTTTTCATTGGCCTTAAAGTGATCGTAAATACCATTTACCAGGGGCTCTTCGGGTCCCACCACCACCATTTCAATTTTTTCCTGCAGGCAGAAATTGCCAACGGCTTCAAAATCGTTGATGTCAAGGTCTGCGTTGATGCCACATTGGGCCGTGCCGGGGTTGCCGGGGGCGATGTAAAGGGGGTTGGCCCATACACTTTGGTTGAGTTTCCAGGCAAGGGCATGTTCCCTGCCGCCAGAGCCTAATAAAAGAATTCGCATGGGTTGCTACAGTTAGATACTAAGAGTTGCGAATATCGTATGATTGCTAAAGATAGTTTGAAAAAATTTGGGAGTGGTCAATTTTCTGTATTTTGGTTGCTTACAAACGGTTATTGCTTTGATTGTAAACTAAAACAAATTGTATGAATGCAACTGCAACGACAGGCCGCCACCCAAAAGCACTATATGTTCTCTTCTTCACCGAAATGTGGGAACGATTTGCTTACTATTTAATGGTAGGCATTCTGTTTTTGTATATGACTGATACTACTACTGGCGGGAAAGGGTTTTCTGGCAAAATCGGCGCTGATATAGTTGGTAGTTTTATCGCATTGGTTTACCTGACGCCATTTATCGGTGGTTTGATTGCCGATAGGTATCTTGGGTATGTCAAATCTATTTTTCTTGGCGGGTCATTAATGGCTGCAGGCTATTTGGGGCTTTCATTACCTGGTGATACGGCCATGTTTGTTTCGTTGTCGCTGATTATTGTTGGTAACGGTTTTTTCAAACCTAATATTTCCACACTGCTGGGTAATATCTACAACCGTGAGGATTTAAAGCCTTTAAAAGACAATGCTTATAATATCTTTTACATGGGTATTAATATCGGCGCCTTTGTCTGCAATTTCGTTGCAGCTTTTCTTCGTAATAAATATGGATGGGGATGGGCTTTTGCTGCAGCAGGAATCGGGCTTATCATCGGGATGATCATTCTTGCTGCCGCCATGAAGGATAAGGATATAAAGTCTGCCGATGTAAAAAAGCCGGTGCAGGCAGAGGATATGACTTTAACCCAGATTTTAGGAACGGTATTTCTTCCGGCAATAATTGCTGCCGCAATCGGGTGGTTTGTTCCAAAAGAGATTTTTGGAATGCCTATCATGGGCACACAGGCCAATGATGCATTCATTTTTGCCTGTTTACCCATCATTGCTTTTTATATTTCGTTGTGGGTTCGGGCAAAAGGCCAGGACAAAAAGGGGATTGGCGCTTTATTATTCATTTTTGCCATTGCCATTGCATTCTGGACTATTTATAATCAAAACTCAACCGGCCTGACACTTTGGGCAGAAAAACATACCGACAGGCAGGCCTCAGAGACGACAGCTAAAATAACCGGCGCAATTTTTCCCATGCAAAAAGTAACTGATACTCCCCGCCTGGTAAATAAGCTGGATGCCTATATGCGGGTAGTGAAAGACGATAGTGGTAAAGTGATACAAGAAATGGGACCAGATCCCTACTTTGTGAATGTTCCGAAAGATCAGTGGCCACAGGGTAAAGAGGTGAAACTGACCAATACAGAATTGTTCCAGTCAATCAATCCATTGTTTATCGTATTACTCACATTGTTCTTTGTTCCTTTTTTCAGCTGGCTGCGTAAACGAAACAAAGAGCCAACGACCATGTCTAAATTTGGAATGGCATTGTTTATCTCTGGCTTGTCTGCATTGGTGATGGTGTTTGCGATCATGTCTGTTCCGTCTATTTACACACACAAGGCGTCAGCTATCTGGCTTTGGCTTACTTATTTCATTTTTACAATCAGTGAAATTTTTCTTAGCCCGATGGGTCTTTCACTGGTGTCAAAACTGTCGCCGGCCAGGTTAACCTCGTTGTTAATGGGAGGCTGGTTTCTTTCCACATCTATTGGAGGAAAAGTGGCGGGTGTAATGACAAGCTTCTGGGATGATTTTACGGATAAGAAAATGTTCTTCCTGATATTAGTGGTTGCCGCATTCATCGGAGGAATTCTCATTTATTCGAGAATCAAATCCCTGAACCAGATCGTCAAAGACAAAACCGGTTCTGCATAAATTGTTTGCTACTTCATTTAAAGGCGTTCGTCAACTGGCGGACGCCTTTTTCTTTTCCTTACCGGCTGTTTCCACTATCTTTCCTTACTAAAACAATTGCTTCATGTGGAAGAAACATCCAAAAGCTCTGCCATTTTTGTTCTTTTCTGAAATGTGGGAACGCTTTGGCTACTACCTGATGATCGGGATATTTACGCTGTACCTGAAAGATGTTAAGGCGGGTTATGCAATGACCGAGGCTGAATCGGCTGATTTATACGGTACTTTCATCGCTCTTGTATTCCTCACTCCTTTTATTGGCGGATTGCTGGCCGACCGTTATCTCGGTTATCGCCGGTCCATCATCATGGGCGGTTTGATGATGGGGGCTGGTTATTGCCTGATGTCGGTACACAGCCTGCCTATGTTATACCTGTCCATGACGTTAGTGATATTGGGTAATGGGTTTTTCAAACCGAATATTTCCACCTTGCTGGGTAATGTTTATACCACTCCCCAATATGTAAAACAGAAAGACGATGGTTATAACATCTTCTATATGGGCATCAACATCGGCGCATTCATCTGTAATTTCTTTGGCGCTGCTCTATACATTGTTTATGGCTGGGGCGCTGCGTTTATTGCTGCAGGTGTGGGGATGTTTTTGGGAGTGATCATTTTTCTCGCAGGCACAAAACACTATAAGGCGTTCGATATCAAAAAAGGAGTTGGGGAAAATGACATGTCAATGACCCGCATTGTTGTGACCATTTTTGTTCCTTCTGTTGTGGCGGGCATTCTGGGCTGGCTGATTCCTGGTAATCTTGTCGGGTCGGATTCTACAGACGCCTTTTTATTCGCATGTTTACCGGTCATCTATTTTTATACTTCTCTTTATTTCAGGGCAAACAAAGATGAGAAAAGACCCATTGCTGCATTGCTGGCCATTTTTGCGGTGGTGGTGATGTTTTGGGCGGTATTCAAACAAAACGGATCTGCGCTGAATACATGGGCAGATCGCTATACAAACCGGGAAGTAACGGGTGTGGCACAGACCGTTTTTGAAAAACTAAATTTTGCACAAACTGTTTCATATAAGAAGGATTCTGTTGCAAAGTATGATGATCAGTTCAGGCTGCAGAAAGAAAACGGTGAAGTAATAAAGGAATTCAATTTTCCCGTCTATTTCAAAAACATTCCTGAGAATAAAAAACCTGCCGACGGAGATGCCGTAAGCCTATGGGCAACCAATCTCAGCCAGTCTATTAACCCGGGCTGGGTTATCCTCTTAACACCACTGATAGTTGCTTTTTTTACATGGATGCGCCGGAGAAATAAGGAACCATCAACGGCTACAAAGATTGCATTCGGTCTTTTCATTTCCGGGTTATCTGCTTTAGTGATGGTGGGAGCCGTTTATGCCAGTCATAACGGCACTGAAAAGGCAAGTGTGTTGTGGCTGATCTCGAGTTATGGTGTGATTACCATAGGGGAATTATTATTAAGTCCGATGGGTTTATCACTGGTGTCAAAACTGAGTCCTGTACGTATTACATCTCTGATGATGGGTGGCTGGTTTCTTGCCACATCTATAGGGAATAAACTATCAGGTGTGTTGTCATCTATGTGGGACCAATATAACCATAAAGCCGGTTTCTTCTGGCTCAATTTCGCTTTGCTGATGGTGGCAGCCGTTATGTGTTTTGCGATGCTGAAATGGCTTAACAAGATAATGAAGGAAAAAGGTGTGAGCTAGGCAAAGAAATAACTTCATCGGAAAGCCATGAACTAACTCTCATGGCTTTTTTCTTATCTTCCCTTTTGCAAAACCAACTGCTATGTCAGACAAGCAAAACACATTCAAACCCTTTGTGGCGCCGGATGATAAGATGGCGGAGTTTACCATCAAATCAGTGCTCACAGGAGCTGCATTTGGTATCATCTTCGGGGCAGCCACGGTGTACCTGGCCCTGAAAGCAGGACTAACAGTTTCAGCATCCATTCCCATTGCTGTTATTGCCATCACTCTCGGTAGAAAATTTCTTCGCACCACCATTTTGGAAAATAATATCATCCAGACAACGGGCAGCGCCGGCGAAAGTGTGGCAGCAGGGGTGGTATTCACTTTGCCGGGTTTTATCTTTCTGAGTGATGCCAGCAGCGCTAACTTCTTTAATTATTTCACTATCCTGATATTGGCCATTTTTGGTGGCATCCTGGGAACTCTGATGATGATACCGCTTCGCCGATCTCTGATTGTAAAAGAACATGGCACATTACCATATCCGGAAGGAACAGCCTGTGCCTCTGTATTAAAAGCAGGTGAAAGAGGCGGTGATTTTGCAAAGACAGCCTTTATGGGACTGGGTTTTGCTTTTGGTTATGCGATACTGCAAAAAATATTTCATGTCATTGCAGAAACACCAGCTTTCATGACCAAGCAGGCCGAACGGTTTTTCCCATCCGCCAAAGTGAGCGGTGAGATCACACCGGAGTATATGGGTGTGGGTTACATCATCGGACCCAAAATTGCCGGTGTGCTGGTTGCCGGTGGTGTGCTGAGTTGGTTTGTGTTTACTCCGTTGCTGGCAAGTTTATTAAGCGATAACGGCGATATAATTGCAGCACAACTAGTAAAATTGGGCTACTGGGATGATATTACTAAACCAGGACCAGGAAATGCCGGTGGCTGGGATCCCGCTACACAAAGTTTTAATGATTGGTCGGTTGCTATCTACAGAGCATATATCCGCCAAATTGGAGCAGGAGCAGTCGCAGCAGGCGGTTTTATCACACTGATAAAAACAATTCCAACAATCATCTCTTCTTTTAAGGGAAGCCTTGGTTCATTAAAGAAAGACGGTGTTGCCGCAGCATCAGGAAATATTCCCCGTACTGAAAGAGATCTCTCCATGAAAGTGGTGGGCATCGGCAGTTTGATCTTAATACTGGTTATTGCATTAATGCCCGGAACACTGATTCCCGGAAGTAATATAGGCAGCAAACTGTTGCTGGGCATCCTGGTTATCATCTTCGGTGCCTTTTTCGTAACGGTATCATCCCGTATCGTTGGATTGATTGGTTCATCCAACAATCCTATTTCAGGAATGACCATTGCCACACTGATGGGCACCTGCCTCATCTTTATTGCTGTGAAATGGACAGGACATATTTACGAACCCATGGCATTGGTGGTGGGTGGAATGATCTGTATTGCCGCTGCCAATGCGGGGGCTACATCACAGGATTTAAAGACCGGGTATATTGTCGGCGCTACACCAAAATATCAACAGCTTGCTTTATTTGTAGGGGTAATTGTTTCTTCACTCGCTATCGGCGCCACCATACAAATACTTGATGCACCGACAGAAGCTATGCGTCTCCAGGGAATTGAACATGCCATCGGCACCGATACTTATCCGGCTCCGCAGGGAACATTGATGGCAACACTGATCAAAGGAATTTTATCGTTTAATCTTGACTGGCAGTTTGTACTGGTGGGAGTATTCATTGCCATTGTTATTGAATTGTGCGGCATCAAAGCGTTGAGTTTTGCTATTGGTATATACCTGCCATTGTCAACCACACTGCCCATTTTCATCGGCGGTGCCATTCGTGGTTTGGTGGAGTGGAGACAAAAAAGGAAAAAGATTGAAATAGCACCGGAGGAAGAAGACCTTGGTAAAGGCAATCTTTTTGCAACAGGGCTTGTGGCCGGCGGTGCATTAGCCGGGGTATTGGTGGCCTTCCTTTCTGCAAATGATAAAGTGAGTGCAAAGCTGGCCAATGTAAATGCAGAACACGGATTGACCAATATGCTGGGAGGGGGAGAAGGTTACAAATGGTTAGGCGTTGCCTTCTTTACACTGATGGGCTTTGTGCTTTACCGCATCGCTACCAGCAAAAGGAAAAGTTGATTGGTTGAAAAAATAAAACAAACTCCCTTCTTGTTTGAAACGAGAAGGGAGTTTTAGTTTCCGGATACGGATCGCTATATCTTATATAAAATTCATGTAATCATATTTTTTAGAGAGTATTGATTTATCATCCGCCTTCAGCCATTTGTTCAGCACCGTAGCATATACATTTTTAAAATCTACAGAGTACTTCAGATCGCCGTCATCAAGGTCAGCAAGGTTGGGCAAAGGATTGATCAGTCCTTTTTGTTTCAGCTCGCCGCTGATTAAAAACATATTATTGGCCGTGCCATGATCGGTGCCGTTGCTGGCATTTTGTTTCACCCTGCGGCCAAACTCGGAAAAAGTTAACAGCAGCACATCATTAAAACGGTCATTGGCTTTCAGGTCCTTTACAAATGCTTTTACAGCCTCATTCATTTCAGTAAACAAGCGTTGCTGCTGAAACTCCTGGTTGATATGCGTATCAAAACTTCCCAGCGATACATAATACACTTTGGTGTTGATCTCAGAATAGATCAGCGATGCAATCGTCTTTAGGCTGTTGCCCAGTTCAGTTTTTGGATATTCGGCATTGGTGGGATGTGTTTTGCTGTGTTTGAAAATATAATCAGCGGAAGAAAGTGTTTCCGCCATGGTTTTATACAGGTAATCAACAGGCTGTTCACCCGGTTCATCCTGGTGATGTTTCATCACATCCCTGAAAAATTTTTCATTGGCAGTGCCAAAAAGACGTCTGGGATCTTTCATCGCAATCCCTTTCATCTCCTCACCCTTCAGGGCAAGACTTAACACATCGTCAATCTCTATGGCATGAGTGGGCTTATCGCAACCCTTGCATTGTGCATCGAGGTAACGGCCCACCCAGCCGGTGGACCAATATTCACTGCTTTGGCTGGCCGTGTGCCAGATGTCCATACTGCGGAAATGTGAACGGTCGGGGTTGGGATAGCCCACATTGTTTACAATGGCAAGGTTGCCATCATCATATATTTCTTTGAAAGCAGTGAGGGCGGGATGCAGACCTGCTTCATCTGTCAGTGACAGTGCCTTTGTTTTTGCAATGCCCAGTCTTGGTCTTTCCCTGTAGTAAATATCATTTCTGACAGGAATGACGGTATTCAACCCGTCATTACCACCACTGAGTTGCAGTATCACCACCACTTTATTTCCCAATGGCACCATACTCTTTGCTTCAAAAGCTTTGAGAAATTTGGGCAGCAGCAGCGAAGCCGTTGCCAATGATCCTGCCTGTATGAATTCTTTACGTTTGATAAGCATGGTTGAGCAATTGTGAAGTGAGAAATACGAAGTACGCATCCCGTACTCCAGATTTCGTACTTCGTAGTTAACAAAGTTGATATTCCGGCGTACACATAATTTGCAAAGTGGCGGAGCGGATAAAGTTTTCCCTGCCGCTTTCATCTGCATATTTTTTGATCAGTTCCGCAGCCACCCCGCTTTTTGTTTGTAGCAGGATGCCGGCTATGGCAGGCACTAATTTTTCCCGTTCTGTTGCATCAAATTCTTTGATATAATTTTTCCAGTCAATAGAGGCGTTGATCACTTGCCTGCGAAGCGCTGCATTCATTTTTGGTGCTTTGACGTCATCGTCCATGCGACCCATCATCGTGTCATCATCGTCTTTAGGCTTCATATTTATTTCGTCCGTATCGTTGATCAGTTTTGGTATCCGCATCCGCATCATCAGGCTGCTGCTGTCAATCCAGGATTTGCCACCCGGCCACCCGGCTACGTTGGGCGGAAAGAATAATATCTGCCCGAGCAAGCGCTGCAATACCAGCAGGGTTTCTTCTTTTTCTATCTGCATCGGCAGCATCCGCTGTATGCCCACTATTAATTCAACCGGTGATTTGATGCGGGAGCCGATATTTTTTTCTTCGTAAAACCAGTCGCTGGTATATATGTCTTCCAGCAATTTGGATATATCATAGTTGCTTTTATAAAACCGCTCCGCCAGCCAGTTTATTTTTTCAGCATCAGGATTTTCATGCACAAAAAATTTCCAGACCTTTTGGGTGATATAATGTGCAGTTTGTTTTTCTTCCAGCAGGATATCCAGCACATCATCACCATCAAAGTTGCCGGTTCTGCCCAGCACTGTTTTTTTGCCATAATCATGCTGTCCCCGTCTGAACACAAACTCACCCCGCAGGTTGGCGCCCCAGCCGGTAAATGCACGGGCTGCTTCCTTAATATCTTTTTCAGAATAGTGGCCACGTCCCATGGTAAACAACTCCATCACTTCTCTTGCAAAGTTTTCATTGGGGCTATCCTTCCTGTTCTGCTGGTTGTTGAGGAAAAAAAGCATAGCCGCCGATCTTGACACTTCTTTCAGCATGGCGCCAAAATTTCCAAGCGCATTTCTCCTTAAAATATCCAGCAGGCCCTGCTGGTAAAAAACATTCAGGTTGCGGCAGGCGAAATGACCATGCCAGAAGAAGGCCATCTTCTCCCGCAACTGGGCGGCGCTGTTCACCATTTCATGCATCCAGTAAACATTGAGACTGCGGATGCTTTCCCTGTTCTTTTGCTGCCGCTTCTTTCTTTCTTCGGCGGAAATTTCTCCCTGCTGCCGGCCGATTTCCTGCACACCCATCACCAGACCCTTGAGATAATCGTCGGCCACATCAATGAAGCCGGGTTTTTTGGAAGAAGCTTTCACCAGCGCCTTATAAAATTGCTGGGGGGCGAACCCGGACAGGTCACCTAACTGCTCGACAGCAGGTCCAAAACCTGCCCGCCATAAGAGGTGCTGGTTTTTTAACTGGTTGGTCAGGGGCATTTACTTTAAAATTTTGTTTTCAGACCTGTTAGAAGCAGCGGGGTTTAAGAAGGCTGCATGTCTGCACAGCGGGTAACGATAAAAAAATCGGGTTATTTTTGAAAGATCCTTAAAATAAACATGAAATTCCGGGCTTTCAAATATGCTTCACCATTTATTATCTATATCGGCTCATTCCGGGCCTTTATGGTAACAGGGTGGGAGATATGGCTGCCCCTGTTATGGGCATGGGTGATCATCCCCCTCGCCGAATTGTTTATTAAACCAAGCCCGGCCAATATGAGTGCCGCCGAAGAGGAGCTGGCCAAAAAGGACAAGACCTACGATATATTGCTGTACCTGGTCGTACCGCTGCAATATGCGGCCCTCTGGTTCTTTCTTCAGTCCATGTCGCAGGAAATGACAGTACTGGATACGATCGGCCGCATCTGGGTAATGGGAATGTTGTGCGGTGTGTTTGGAATCAATGTGGGGCATGAACTGGGTCACCGCAGTACTGTGTTTGAACAAACACTGGCCAAACTGCTGTTGCTGACATCACAATACATGCACTTTTTCATTGAGCATAATAAAGGCCATCACAAACGGGTGGCCACGCCGGAAGACCCCAGCAGTGCCCGCTATGGCGAATGGGTGTATGGTTTTTATTTCCGCAGCATTGTGTTTAGTTATTTCAGTGCCTGGGAAATTGCCGCAAAGGATGTGCAGAAAAAAGGGAAGCCCGTTTTCTCACTGCACAATGAAATGATTCAGTTTACCTTCATTCAACTTCTATTTGCCGGGGCGATATTTTATTTCTTTGGCTGGCTGATTGGCTTGTATTACCTCGTTGCTGCAGGTATTGGCATCCTGTTGCTGGAAACCGTGAATTATATTGAACATTATGGCTTGCAACGAAAAGCAACCGGTGACGGCAAATACGAAAGGGCAATGCCGCTGCATAGCTGGAACAGCGATCATGTTATTGGTCGTGTGATGCTGTTTGAGCTGAGCCGCCACTCGGACCATCACTATCTTGCCAGCCGCAAATACCAGGTGCTGCGTCACCATGATAATTCTCCGCAGATGCCAACCGGTTACCCGGGTATGATGTTATTATCGTTAATACCGCCGGTATGGTTTTATGTGATGAACCGAAGGGTTGCTGCCCTGGAGAAGCAATAGACAATTCAATCTATTCAGGGTTGATATTCTTACCGGATAGCATTTGCTCCGAAATATGAATGAAGGACAGTCGGCAAACTTATCTCACCATTCTCTTGGTTGTTCTCCAGCAGGCAGGCCATTATTCTTGGTAAAGCAAGTGAACTGCCGTTCAATGAATGTAATAACTGTGTTTTTCCTTTTTCTATTTCGTCCCTGCCTGACGGCGAGGCAGGTTTGAAACGGATCTTCATCCGGTTGGTTTGGTAAGCTTCAAAGTTAGAAACAGAGCTTACTTCTAACCAGCGTTCCTGTGCAGCACTATACACTTCAAAGTCATAAGTAAGCGCAGAAGTAAAACTCATATCGCCGCCGCAGAGGGCAAGAATACGATAGGGCAGTTCCAGTGTTTGTAACAATTTTTCTATATGCAACACCATCTCTTCGTGTGCTTCATAGCTTTTGGCGGGGTGTGTGAGTTGTACGATCTCCACTTTATCAAACTGGTGAACCCGGTTTAATCCCCGCACATCTTTGCCAAAACTGCCTGCCTCTCTTCTGAAACAGGGAGAGTAGGCAGTCATCTTCACCGGCAGTTCGGTTTCTTTAACTATTTCATCACGGTATATATTGGTGACCGGCACTTCAGATGTAGGTATCAGGTAAAAATTATCTTCCTGCATGTGATACATCTGTCCTTCTTTATCGGGCAACTGGCCGGTGCCATAGGCAGATGCTTCATTCACCATAAAAGGGGGCAAATACTCTGTGTAACCGGCGGCTGTGTTATAATCCAGGAAATATTGTATCAATGCCCGTTGCAGTTTGGCGCCTTTGCCTTTATAAATGGGAAAACCACTACCGGTGATCTTTGCCCCGGTCTCAAAATCAACGATGTCATATTTTTTGATCAGGTCCCAATGAGGAAGGGCACCCTCCGGTAGTTTGGGTTTAATGCCGCCTTCTCTTACCACAACATTGTCTTCAGGAGTTTTACCAACGGGCACTTTCTCATAGGGAATGTTCGGCAATTTCACCAGTTCATCCTGCAATTGTTTTTCAACAATGCCTAATTGCTCAGTAATGGGTTGCAGGGATGATTTCAGTGCAGTTACTTCCAGTTTTTTTGCTTCTGCTTCTTCTTTCTGTCCTTTGGCCATCAGCTGGCCGATCTCTTTGGATGTGCTGTTTACTTTTGCCTGGGTATTGTCAAATTCAAGCTGTAGTTTTTTCCGCTGGTCGTCCAATGAGAGAACAGTATCCACCAACCCGGTCTCAGCAAAATGTTTTACCGCCAGTCTTTCTTTCACCCATTCCGGGTTTTGTCGTAGCACCTGTAGCTGCAGCATCTTGTTTCAATTTTGCGCAAAGATAAAGGAGAAGCCATAAGGGTAAGCATCAGCATGCAGACAAGAGCAACATGGGGCTTATCTTTGCCCTCATGCAAATAAATGACGATCTGCAACAACGCTGGTGGAACCTCGAGGCAAAACTGGTAGAGCGGTTTAATAAAAAACCGGACATGGAAGCTATTCTCTTTCTGATAGGCATGCAGGAAACCGGGTTTGTAAAAGAAAAGATCACCAAAGAACAAAAGCAGGACCTGATGCATGTGGCGGTATGCAGCCTTTTGTCGTCCAGCGGCTACTATGAACTGGAAGGAAAAGATGCCGATGGCTGGCCGCATTTCAGGCAACTGAAACCGATGCCTGATATGAATATGATGGAACAGGAAAATTTTCTGAAAGATCATGTCCTGCTTTATTTTGAACAGCATAATTTTTAGTTCAGTCTATGAAAAAAGTATTGCTTGCCTTTACCTTCTTTAGTGCTGCGATGACAGTGGCTGCACAAAAAGATTCCACTTTGAAAAAGAAAGACCGGAAGCGGGATGTGCTGCTGCAAACCACCCTCGGCGATATGACCATCCGCCTTTCTGATTCAACACCATTGCACCGTGATAATTTTTTGAAACTGGTAAAAGTTGGATTTTATGACAGTGTGTTGTTTCACAGGGTCATCAATAATTTTATGATACAAGCAGGTGATCCCGGTACCAAACGGAAAGCCGATAGTGTGCAGTTGGGAAATGGCAGCGCCGGTTACACCATTCCTGCAGAATTCAGGCAAACTTTATTTCATAAAAAAGGAGTGATTGCTGCCGCAAGAACAGGAGACAATGTGAATCCGCAAAAAGCCAGCAGCGGCAGCCAGTTCTACCTGGTGCAGGGGAGAGTTTTTACAGAGGCAGGCCTTGACTCCACCGAAACATTTCGCTTAAAAAGAAAACTACCCGATGCTCACCGGGAAGTTTATAAAACGCTTGGTGGCACTCCGCATCTCGATCAGAATTATACAGTGTTTGGCGAACTGATGAAAGGATTGGAAGTGATTGATAAAATTGCCGCCGTAAAAACCAACCGTGACCGCCCCGTGGAAGATGTGAGGATAGTAAAAGCAAAGCTGGTGAAGCGGAAAAAGAAACGATAAGAGTATTTATTACTTGTAATAAAAAAGGCATCCGCAATTAGCAGATGCCGTTTTGTATCTGTGTTTCTTAATGATTATTGACCGATTCCTCCCTGTGTGCCGGACTGGTTGGCTCTTTGGGTTTCGTCATCAATACCTGATTTCCGCTGGCGGGCTGCTTTTACCTGGCTGCTGCCAAATCTCCAGGTGAAATTTATTTTCACCTGCTGCATTTCGGCATTTCCGCTGAAACTGGAATTAACGCCTGAAAAATCTGCAGTGCCGCCCCATCTCATCGTGCGGAAAATATCTGTCCATGAAAGTTTCAGGTTGGCCCTGTTTTCAAACAAGGTTTTTTGCAGGCCGATATCTATACTTCCCATGGTTTTGCTTCTTATCACTCCCTGCCATACTGAAGGAGATATATATAACCCTGTCAGTTCTCCTGTCCATCCTTTACCCAGTTTGAAACTGTTTTGCATAAAATAAGTGACAGAAAATACTTTCAGGTTCACCTTCCTGTCACCACCGCCAAAATCAGCCCTGTAGTGGGAGTAGTTGGAGTTGAGCGAAGAGAAGAAACTATACCATTTATACTGGAACGGGTAGCTGACACTGAGGGCAAACACATCCTGTGTCGCAAGATTTCTTTTGGTGAGAAAGCCTTTGGTTTTCTCAATGGTATCGGGTATCTGTGCAAAAATGTCGTTCACCCGGCTATAGTTAAGCGAAGTGGTCAGTCTGTATTTAAAAATATTGGTCACCCCGATACTGTTGGTGTATTGCGGCGTAAGCAGGGTGTTTCCTTTCATATAGTTGTATTCATTCAGCTTGAACTCAAAGGGGTTCAGGTCCTGGTAAGCTGGCCGGTCAATACGACGGCTGAAAGAAACAGTCCACTGGTTCATCGGGTTTTTGTTAAAGGTGACCGATGCACTGGGGAAAAAGTCGGTGTAGTTTCTTTTAAAGGCAGAGTCATAAGCAGGCATAGGGCCGCCGTTCTCGGGTTCTTTAAAGCCAATTGATCTTCCTTCGGCAATGGTATTTTCCATCCGGAGACCAGCCTGTATCATTACACCTTTCTTCAGCTGTTTGTTATAGTTTACATACAATGCATTAATATTCTCCTTATAGATAAAGCGGTTACTTTTCAGGCTGTCGTACACATCAGTTGAGCCAAAGACGTCATAGCGTTTGAAATCATTGTCTGTTTTCACATAGCCGATCTTTCCGCCGATGCCGAGACGTCCGCCTTTGTAATTGGTTTCATAATCAGTTTTGAAAGAATACAGGTCAATGTCGGTTGGTGAGATCATCCTGTTCACCACCCTGCCGGTTTCGGTCACCCCATCCGGCAGGTAATAATAGTTGGGCTGAAACTGGTTTGATCTTATTTTGAAAAAGCCATAGTCAGCATCAATGTTCAGGTCAGCACCGCCGGGTTTGCTATAGCGATAATTGAGGTTGGTGTTTACATTGTCTCTCTGCATTATATTGGTGTTATCAGCTTGCAGCTTTCGCACCAGTTGTCCGGTGGGCACATAGTAGAAATCCATCGGGCCGCTGGTTACAAAATCATTGTTTGCAATATTGCCGTTCACTACTACGCCAATAGTGTTCAGGTTATTGATAAAATAATCAGCGCCAACTTTGAAGCCGTGGGTGTTGTTGGTGAATAGCATGCGGTTTCGCTGGTCAAACAGGGTATCAAAAGTTTCCCTGTCGCTGTTCATTTTCATCAGGTAGTCGCCGTTATTATAATTATAACTTCCAAAAACATTGATGGATTTATTGCGGTGGTTGAGATTCAGCCCGCCATTGTATTTGCCATATATTCCCTGCACATAACCGAGATTTACCGAACCATTAGTGCCAAATGTCTTGTTTTTCTTTAGACGGATATTGATGATGCCCGCATTGCCTGCAGCCTCATATTTGGCAGAAGGATTGGTAATGATTTCTATTGATTCTATCTGAGCCGACTGGGTGCTTTTCAGAAAATTGGCCAGGTCGGTACCGGATAAAGGTGAGGGCTTGCCGTCAATATACACGGCCACTCCATTTTTACCGGCCAGGCTGATATTGTCATCTTTATCAATCATCACACCCGGCGCCCGGCGCAATAGTTCCAGCGCATCATTGCCAATGGCATTGATGGTGCCTTCCACATTCAAAATGGTTTTATCAGCTTTTACTTCCACCAAGGGCTTTTGTGCTACCACGGTCACGGCTTTCATTTCAGCGCTGACTTTTGCCAGGGAAAGTCCGCCAATATTTGTTTCGCCGGAACCAGCCACTTCAAAAGGGGCTGAAAAGAACGGAACATACCCGATATGGGAAATGCTGACTAAATAATTTCCGGGTTCAGCATCAATGGAAAATTTCCCGTCACCACTGGTTACTGAAAGTTTTACTACTGAAGAGTCTTTGGTTCTCAACAGGGATACAGTTGATTTATCTAATCCTTTGCCTTGCTCATCTTTTACCACCCCTGTCACCTTTTGGGCAAAAGCGGCTGATACAAACAAGCAGGAAATGATCAGAATAGCAATATGTTTTCTCATAACACACACCTCTTTTTTTGATAAGGTGCTCAAAGATAACCTTGTGTCATACGATTGTAAAAGTGGTTTCCGACAAAAGGCCTGATTAGGGTCTTGAACGGCATCAGTTTTCCGGTGAATTGCGAAAAATATTTCACCGATAGTGCTGTTGGACATTCTTTTTACTCATATTTGTGGCTCTAAATCATTCATAATGAACTTTCCTGCAAATCTTCGTTACACCAAAGACCATGAGTGGGTGAGTCTTGACGGCAATACTGCCACTATTGGCATCACCGATTTTGCCCAAAGGGAACTCGGTGACATCGTTTATGTGGAAGTGGAAACGATAGGCAAAGCCCTGGAGGCCGGGGCAGTTTTCGGAACCGTGGAAGCTGTAAAAACAGTATCCGATCTCTTTTTACCGGTGGCCGGAACTATCAATGAACTGAACCCGGCACTGGCCGGTTCGCCTGAATTGGTGAACAATGACCCCTATGGCGAAGGATGGATGATCAAAATGACAGTGAACAACCCGGCTGAAGTGGAGGAACTGCTTGATGCTGCGGGTTATGAAGCTGTTGTTGGCTAAATCTGAAAGTAATAACCAGACGTATTTAGTGCGGCCCGGATTTTCCAGGGCCGCTTTTACTATCTTAACCAACGATTGAATCCTAAACCTAGATTTAGTGAAGGTGAACTGACGGTTGCATTGCGACAGCAGGATGTGCAGACCTTTAGCCACCTGTATGATAATAATTCATGGGCGATATTCAGCTTCATCAACCAGGTAGTGACGGCAGTCCTTCACTTGACCAGTCGCAAACAATGGGCAAAACCAATCTTTAACCAGGAGAAGCACTGCTTCAACAATCCAATCGATTTCAATTTTCGTATTTGAACCCGAGCTATTGCTATAGTAGTTTTGGTTCTATAGTTGGTTAAGCGAGGGCCTCTTTTGGGGCCCTCTTTTTTTTGTTTGCAGCACTCTGCAAACTTCACTTATCATTGCAGAAAAAATTGAAACCGGCAAACTATAAAGCTCCGCTTGCATATGCTGTATCCTGGCTGATCATTACAACCCTGCTGCTTACACTCCCCGGCTCTGCTTTTCCAAAGGAAAACTGGTTAGACAAGATCGGGTTTGACAAATGGGTGCATTTGGGTTTGTTTGCTATTATGATTTTTTTGTGGTGCTGGCTGGCATCACAACTGTTGCACGGTTCAAAAAAATTATTGCCGTTCTTTTTACTGATCACTTTGTTTTTTAGCGGTTATGGGATTGCTATGGAGTATGTGCAGGAAAACTTAGTGAGTAACCGGTCCTTTGACACCGGTGATATTTATGCAGACATAGCCGGCTGTGTATTGGGTTTTGGTTATAGTTATTGGAGGTATATAAAAAAATAGACCCCTGTAGAAACAGGGGTCGCAACCAAAACTAACTGCTTATGAGAAAATTGACTGCTTTTATAATAAGATCTATAATTGTATAACGCAAATTTACTGCCATTAGTATTATACCTGCTGTTAATGAAAGATTAAAAGCCCGCTTAAGTAATTATACTTGTGAAAATTCCTCTTTCTGCCTGCTTCTTCTTTCAACGACTCTTATGCAAGTAAAACATATACACGGTTGGTTAATGACGGAAACCTGACAAAGAACACTGCATTCAGCTGCAATTGCTGATGATGCATAAATCAGACCAAAATGATCATCAACAAATAGTAAGACGGCTGCAGGTAAGAAAACCTGCGGTTTCTAATCAGGACTTAATGTTGTTTGGCAAGTTTTTCAGAGTTCTCCGCAAACTGAAGTGCCTCGAGTAGTTCCTGGATATTGCCATTGAGTACGTCTTCCAAATTATAGAGAGTCAATCCGATGCGATGGTCGGTAATACGGCCCTGGGGAAAATTGTAGGTCCTGATTTTAGCACTACGGTCGCCGGTGCTGACTAAGCTTTTACGGTGGCGGGCTATTTCCTCTTCCTGTTTTCTAACCTGTTCCTCATACAATTTGGTCCGGAGCATTTGCATGGCCTTCTCCCGGTTGCCAAGTTGTGAACGTTCCGTTTGGCAAATCACAACGGTGCCGGTAGGGATATGCGTCAGCATCACTTTTGTTTCCACCTTGTTTACGTTCTGGCCACCGGCGCCGCCGCTTCGGGCAGTTTCCATCTTCACATCGGCGGGATTCAGCTCAAAGTCCACTTCCTCTGCTTCCGGCATTACTGCCACAGTGGCCGCAGAAGTGTGTACCCGGCCCGAGCCCTCGGTGGCCGGCACCCTTTGCACCCGGTGAACTCCGCTTTCAAATTTCAATGTGCCATATACATCGTCACCAGTCACTTCTAACTGTACTTCTTTGAACCCGCCAACTGTTCCTTCACTTTCACTTAAAATAGCGGTTTTCCAGCCCTTTCTTTCGCAATACTTGATATACATCCGCAGCAGGTCGCCTGCAAACAAACTGGCCTCATCGCCGCCGGTGCCTGCCCTGATCTCAAGAATAGCATCTTTTTCGTCCTGCGGGTCTTTAGGAATAAGCAACTGCCTGATATGTGCTTCCATTTTTTCTTTTTTATCTTCCAGATCAGGCACTTCTGATTTGGCAAGCTCTCTCATTTCCTCATCATCACCATTCAGCGCCTCTTTATAAAATTCAATGTCGTCGAGCAGTTTCCTGTATTCATTATAGGCCGATACGATCCTCTCCAGGCTGCGGTATTCCTTACTGGTTTCCGCAAATCTTTTGTTATTGCCTACAATCTCCGGGTTGGTGAGGGCTACTCCCAACTGATCGAACCGGGCTTTTATCGCTTCTAATTTATCAAGCATATTGAATCAGGGTATTTGATCACATATCAAAACAAGGCGGCAAAATTAGCGATTTGAAAGGAGAGTGGTGACCCTTCAACTTTGCTCAGGATGGGGTGAATGATGTGAAGAGTGTTTTTCCGAATTTTACAGCCATGGGCTACCGTAAGTTTAAAGCGGATCACTTGTTTGACGGATATGGTTTGCGGGAGGAAGCTGTATTAATAACCAGTGAGGACGGAACAATTGAGGAGATCGTGGAAGCAAGAGAGGCAGGGCAAGATATACAAGAGGTCAGCGGCATTCTTTCACCTGGGTTTATCAATTGCCATTGCCATCTTGAACTGAGCCACCTGAAAAGAATGATTCCTGAAAAAACAGGATTGGTCGAATTTGTATGGAAAGTTGTTTCCGAAAGACATTTGCCGGAGGAAGAAATACTGGATGCTATCGCCAAAGCTGAAGATGAAATGTTGCAAAACGGTATTGTGGCTGTGGGAGACATTTGCAACAATACACTGACCCTGGGGCAAAAACAAAAGGGACGGCTCTCGTATCACAATTTTATTGAGGCCAGTGGTTTTCACCCTTCGGTGGCAGGACAGCGGTTTCAGCGGAGCGAGGTTTTTTTCAATGAATATGCCCGTTACTTCGACAACAATTCCATCGTTCCGCATGCCCCGTATTCTGTTGCCAATGAATTATTGGAAATGATTATTCATTTTCCCGGTAATCATTTGCTTACAATTCATAACCAGGAAACAGCGGCAGAGAATGAATGGTTCATAAAGAGACAGGGAGAGTTTATGCAACTGTATGAAAAAATGAAAATAGATGTTTCATTCTTTCAGCCCTCGGGTAA
The DNA here is from genome assembly GCA_964437415.1 of uncultured Chitinophaga sp. Lineage (GTDB taxonomy): Bacteria > Bacteroidota > Bacteroidia > Chitinophagales > Chitinophagaceae > CADEDV01. Next base: position 21,512 of record CAYTGN010000001.1, read on the forward strand.
AAGCAGCCTGCAGACATACCTGCCTGAGTTTTTGCCTCAGCAGTCTGTCATCCTGGTGCATAATGTTCACACATCTGAAGAAGATATTTTATTTGCTGAAAGCAGCCACATAAACATTCACTGGTGTCTTTGCCCACAGGCCAACAATTATATAACCGGGCAATTGCCCAATGTGCAGTTGTTGCATAAACATTCAGCAGCCATTGTTCTGGGTACGGACAGCTTTGCTTCGAATCAGCAGTTGAGTATTCTTGCAGAAATGAATTTTTTGCGGCAGCGGTTTCCTTTTCTCAACATTCATTCTTTGCTGAGATGGGCCACTATAAACGGCGCCAAAGCTTTGCAAATGGACAAGATGCTGGGAAGTTTTGAAAAGGGAAAACGGCCGGGGGTAGTGGTGCTTGATGCAGACCTGAAACAGGTAAAAAGACTTTTATAAATAAGGCCCGCCCTTAAAAGAGCCGGCCCTTGCTAACCTATGAAAAACACCAAGGTAAAATTTGAATAGTGTTATAAGACTGCTTTGTTGTTCCGGGGAGGGGTTTTATCCAACCGGTCCCGCCTGTTTTCACGGATCATCTCCACGGCTTTTTTGCGGAATTCATCTTCAACCTGGAACACCCGGTTGGCCTTTTGCTCTTCGATCACCTGCCTGAATTCATCACGATAACGGATTCGCAGGTCAATGATCTCCTTTTGCAGTTTGAGCCTGTCGCCCCTGTTTTCATTGTGAGTTTTGGCAAAATCACGGTAGTAACGGATAAAAACGGGACTAAATTTTGCCGCCTCTTTTTTGGAAAGACGAAGTTTGGTCTGAATATATTCCTGCATCCGCTGCATTAACTTGCCGCCGATCTCTTTGTCAGGCTGGTTGTCTTCTTCCTGCGCTGTAGCCACAAAGGAAGCAACCATGTAAACGGATAATATGAGTAACCACTTCTTCATTGTCTATTCACTTATCAGTAAAAAATCCTCCAGGTCTTCATTTTGTTTGCGAAAATCATTTAGTTCTTCTTCAGGCACATCCTCGAGGAATTTTTTGAAATCATTCGTTTTATCACCAACCTGTGCAGTTTCTTCACCACTTAAGCCGGCGTTTAAAAAATCAACAAGATTATCTTTTTCAGTTTCATTCATTTTGTTTACCTCACGGGACACTTTGGCAAAAATCTCTTTTTCCGAAGTTGAAGGCCTGTTGAGTGAAAATAATGCTATAGTGCCAGCAATCAGCACTACAGCCGCCGCAGCGGCATAGCGGAACCATTTCTGGCTGACTAATGAAACAACCTTAGCTTTTTTATCAGAAACTGTTTGTTGTAATGGAATCGTATCAAAATATCCCTGCGGAACCTGGTAAGGCGTTTCTTTCTTCAAACCACTTAGCAGGGGAGAAATTGTTTCCAGTTCTTCCTGTACTGACAGGCTCCTGTTATCACCAACTGTTTCTATGATCCTTTTTTCCAGTTCCTGAAAATAACCTGCCGGAACGGCATAGGGCATTTTGCGGGAAATATCGTTTAGTGACGGTGCCAGGTAAAACAACTCTTCTGCAGCAGAACCAGCCTGTTCAGCCTTTATCTTGCCAAGCACCTGTCCGGCCAATCCTTCAAAATAACCGGCGGGAACAGAGTAGCAGGTTTCGGCAGTCATGCTGGCAAGGCTGCTTTCTAACTCCTTCAATTCCTGCAATATGTTGTCTTTCTGTGTCATTTTTACGTTATTTCAGACACCCGGTGGCTTGTAAAGTTTAATGATTGAGCATGTAATCCTCTATTTTCTTGACCGCATGGTGGTAACTGGCTTTCAGGGCACCTTCGCTGGTCTCGAGCACCCTGCTCATCTCCTCGTATGGCATTTCTTCATAATACCGGAGGCTGAACACTACTCTTTGTTTTTCAGGCAGTTGCTGGATGGCCAACTGCAGTTTCCATTCCAGCCGGTTGGGGTCAAAATGTTTGTCTGCTTTTATCTTATTGCTGAGGCCGCTTTCCACATCGCTGAGGCTGACGGCTGCTCTTTTTTTCTGCTGTTCCAGAAAAGTGAGACATTCATTGGTGGCGATACGGTAGAGCCAGGTATATAACTGGCTGTCTTCCCTGAAGTTTTCCAGGCCATTCCAAACCCGTATCAAAACATTTTGCAGCACATCATTAGCATCATCATGATCTACAACCATCCGCCGTATATGCCAGTATAATTTCTCCTGGTATTTGCGGATGAGGCTGGTATAGGCTTTTTCTTTCGTAACCGGGTTACGGAACTGCACCAGTAATTCACTATCACTTGTGGTCGTCAGGGACATGGTCGTCGGGCTTTGGGTGGCTTAGAATATTGAATCAGCTCACTGTTTAATCACAGGCATTAAAGTTAGATAAGGAAGTTTGTTTGAGAAAGAAATATTTCAACGGGTGAAGCCACGAAAGAAGATACCTGTGCCAATGCGAATGGGATAGTAGTAGTATCGTACAATGCCATATTCATCATTGTCAAGTCTTGTAGTGATAAGGCCGAAAAGCTGAATACCCCACCGGGGTTCCCTGGAAAAGAATAATTTGAAATCACATGCCAGATCAAGAAATGAATTTCGTTTCGGGGTTGTAAAAGGAGGCAGGCGATAAGAGGACAATTGCCCGGTTGTATAGTCTGTATTTATCCGGTTATACTCTATGAGATTGTATTTCGCACTTAAGGAAACTTCAATTTTTTTTCCATAATGATTTAAACTCCCTTGCAGGAAATACCTGTTTAACCTGCTTTTATAAAAATGAAATGAGGGCGGGGCCGGGGAGTTGATCTGGTTTTCATACATCTCCTCATTCATCCGGAAATTACCTGTGCTGATGCCGCCAAAGAAAGATATATAACCGGATGAGCTGCGTCTTGGCACCGGGAAATATAAACCGGTTCCTAATGCTATTCCATTATGGCAATATACAAGGTTGCTGCTGTCATCGTGAATACCGGAAGGGGCGATTGATCCGGCCATTTCTATATCCTTATTCTTATGTCTGTATGCTCCAGCTATTACAGCCAGCCTGTTGGTCAGCGCAAATCCTCCATTGACATCAAATGCCATTGGAGCACTAATGGTTCCGCTGACTGAAAAATCATTTTTCTTTTGTAAGGAAGGGTTGTTTACCGGCAACGGAGAGTAGATCTTTCTTTCGATACTACAAGAAGAAATAAAAAGAATAAGTAATATAAATAAAAGCCATCTCATGTGTGCCGGAAAGACCCGGAAAATATCCGTAATGCTGCACAGTTGATATTACTTTCTTTTCATCACTTTCTCGGCGGCTGTGACAATATCTGTCACATCAAGTCCGTATTTTTTCAACAGCTCTTTTGGAGTGCCGCTTTCGCCAAATGTATCTTTAGTACCAACGTATTCAATGGGAACAGGGAAATTTTTAGCCGCACATTGTGCAATGGCATCACCCAAACCGCCAATGATATTGTGTTCTTCCGCAGTTACAGCGCATTTGGTTTTCTTCAATGAGTTGATCACTGCTTCTTCATCCAGTGGTTTAATGGTGTGAATATTGATGACTTCCACGCTGATACCTTTTTCCTGCAAAATTGCTCCTGCCTGTATCGCATTCCACACTAAGTGGCCACAGGCAAAAATGCTGACATCGGTTCCTTCGCTGAAGCGTTGTGCTTTACCAATCTTAAAATCTTCTTCTTTGGTAAAAATGGGCCAGGAAGGACGGCCAAAACGTAAATAAACCGGGCCTTCAAATTCAGCAATGGCCATTGTTGCTGCTTTGGTTTGTGTGTAATCGCAGGGAACGATGACTGTCATGCCCGGCAGCATTTTCATCAGGCCGATGTCTTCGAGTATCTGGTGCGTTGCGCCGTCTTCACCCAGTGTAATGCCGGCATGGGAAGCACAGATCTTTACATTCTTCCCGCTGTAGGCTATGGATTGTCTTATCTGATCATACACCCGACCTGTAGAGAAGTTGGCAAAGGTGGTGGTGTAAGGAATTTTTCCACCAATCGTCATACCTGCTGCAATGCCCATCATATTAGCTTCAGCAATCCCGCATTGAATAAACCGCTCAGGAAATTCTTTCATGAATTGCTGCAGTTTCAGGGAGCCGGCCAGGTCAGCCGTTAGAGCCACAATGTTGGAGTTTTTGCGGGCAGCTTCCACAATGCCGTCACCAAAACCGCTGCGGGTATCTTTATTCCCGGATGATTGAATTTCTTTAAGCATGGTTGAGTTTTAGACCGGGCAAAAGTAAGGGTAGGGGAGGAATTTGCAATAGGGAATAAGCAATTGTCAATATGCAAATGAATATTGACATCCTAAGAATTACTGATTGCCTATTGCCAATTGCTTATTGCTAATTAAGCTCAGTGGGTTTTCCGGTAAAAATAGTGTCATCTGCTTTTAGTCGCTGCTCCCATTCCCAAGCCGTTCGCATCATGTCCTCAAGACTGTATTGCGGATGCCAGCCCAGCAGGGATTGAGCAAGATCATTATTGGCATAAATGGAGATAACATCACCGGCACGGCGGGGGCCGATCTCGTAGCTAAGCTTTTTTCCGCTCACTTTTTCAAAAGCCTGTATAGCTTCCAGCACCGTCACCCCTGTGCCTGAACCCAGGTTAAACACTTCGCAGAGTCCGATATTATTTCCTTTTTCAAGGTATTGCAACGCCAGTGTATGAGCATGGGCTATGTCCGACACATGGATATAATCCCGGATACATGATCCGTCACGGGTGGGATAATCATCACCATGAACATACATCACATCTAATTTACCGATAGCCGTTTGGGTGATGGCCGGAATCAGGTTTTGCGGCTTGCCAACCGGCATTTCACCAATACGAATCGAAGGATGTGCACCGGCAGGGTTGAAATAGCGCAGCAAAATGCTGTTGGTGCCAGAGCTTTTTGCATATTCATTGATGATCTGTTCACCCATTTGCTTGGTATAACCATAAGGAGAGGCAGCCGGTTTGGGCGGAGTGATTTCTGTCACCGGCACCTGGTCGGGATTGCCATATACAGTACAGGACGAAGAAAAAACGAAATAAGGGGTTTCAAACTCCTGCAAACATTTCAGCAGGTTGATGAGTGAAGTAAGGTTGTTTTCAAAATAAAGAAGGGGCTTTTCTACGGACTCTTCTACAGCTTTATAAGCGGCGAAATGAATAACCCCTTTAATGTCGTTTTCCTGGAAAATGGCAAAACTGTCATCAAAATTGCAGAGATCAACCTTGTAGTTCTTTACTTTTTTGCCGGTGATACTTTCAATGCCGTCAAGCACAAGGGGGTTGGATCTGGAATTATTATCAACAGAAATAACATCATACCCATTTTCTAAGAGATCTACGATCGTATGAGAACCAAGATAACCGCATCCGCCTGTAACTAATATTGTTGCCATGGGAAAGAGTTGCGGCAAAAATCAGGAATTTTTTGCAAAACGCCGATGACGTTTAAATAAAGAGATTTACAACAAAATAAACACCTGCTGCAAGCAAACCGCTGATAGGAATTGTCAGTACCCAGGCCCATACGAGGTTAATGGTTACACCCCAGCGAACAGCCGAAAGTCTTTTTGTTGCGCCAACACCCATGATGGAGCCGGTGATAGTGTGAGTGGTGCTTACAGGTATTTTCAATGCTTCTGTGATAAACAAAGTGACAGCGCCGGCAGTTTCCGCAGCCACACCTTCGAACGGGGTTACTTTAGTGATTTTTGTTCCCATTGTCTTAACGATCTTCCAGCCGCCGCTCATAGTTCCTACTGCAATGGCTGTATAGCATGCCAGGGGGACCCACCAAACCATATTTCCCAGCGAATACTTTGAAGGATCGCTTGCCACTAGTGCAGCCATTATTATCCCCATTACTTTTTGTGCATCATTGCCGCCATGGCCGATGCTGAATGCTGCAGAAGAGACCAACTGCAATCGCCTGAACCATTGGTTGGATCTGTGAGCATTGAGTGTGTTGAGGTATAAAGTGAAGACTGCCATCACCACCAGGATAAATGCCAGCAGTATCCATTTAAAATTTTTGGAAGAGAAAACCACCTGGAAGAAATAGGAATCATATTCTGATTGAAGTTTTTCAACATCAAACTCCAGGTTCTTATAAAGAAAAAGGGCCACCAGTCCCAGCACGATAAATGATATGATCTTGGGCAAATGACCTTTTCGGAATGAATTGAGAAACCACAGCGACATGATAAAGGCCATGATCATTCCCACCATTGGCGCCAGTAAAATAAAACTGGCCGTTTTTAATACAACAGATGAATTAACGGCGCCAAAACCACTGGCTGCAACAGCAGCGCCGGCAAAGCCACCGATCAGCGTATGCGAAGAAGAAGAAGGAATACCCAGCCACCAGGTCAGCAGATTCCATGTAATAGCAGCGATCAGTCCTGAAAAAATAACCACCAGCATACTGGTCTGTCCAACCACATCACTTTTTACGGTTTTAGCTACCGTATCTGCCACACCATGATCCTTAAAAATAAAATAGGCCACAAAATTGAAAACCGCAGCCCACAAAACTGCCTGGAAAGGCGTGAGCACTTTGGTGGAAACAATGGTAGCGATGGAATTGGCTGCGTCATGAAAACCGTTGATATAATCAAAGATCAGGGCCAGCGCTATAATGATAATCAGGTAAGTGGTCATACAAGCTATTTGCAGGTTGGCGAGTGTGCAGATCAGGCATATTTAATGATGATGGATTCGATCACATTGCTGGCATCTTCGCATTTGTCGGTCACAATCTCCATCACCTGGTAAATTTCTCTTTTCTTGATCACTTCTTTTGCATCGGGTTCAGTGGCAAACAACCTTTCGATGCTCATGTCAAAAACATCATCGGCCTGGTTTTCGATACTATTGATTTTCACCAGCGCTTCCGTGATGTTGCGCATATGTTTCATGTCCCGAAGTTCTCCAACAGCAATATAAACCTGCCCGGCAGCTTGTTCTATGAGTTCAGCAAATTTCTGCATACCCATGTCATTGGGGTTCACTCTGTAAAAATTGATCTTTTTTCCGGCTGCATAAATATAATCGGCAATATCATCAAGCGATGTAGCGAGGTAATGGATGTCTTCCCTGTCAAAAGGTGTGATGAAGTTTCTGCCGAGTTCAGTAAAAATGCTGTGGGTCAGTTCATCATTAGCATGTTCCAGGTCTTCCAATTGGCTAATGAGGGATGCCCTTTTGTCAAAATCAGGCTCAGCCACCACTTCCTTCAGTACAGATCCCATTTTAGCCACATTACTGGAGACTTTTTCAAACAACTCATAAAAAACCCTGTTCTTCGGCATGAAGATCTTCAGGAAAGAGTTAAGACCAGCCATATAGAATATTTAATTGGTTGCGAAAATACCGGGTAGTTTGACTGGGGTGGCGGATAGGGGCAGAATTAATAATTTGGTAATATATAAATAAAATTTGGGTAACCTTTCAATAACAAAGGCTTTATATTGCGCCAATTTTAAACACTTTGTATGTTTCCGGCAAAACAAATCCGAATTGCTTTTCTGATGCTGCCCTGTTTATTGACAGCAATGGCAATTATGGGTCAATATAACCCAGATAACGGGTTCATGGATGCCCATTTTGGCAAACCTGTCACTTTTTCATCCAGTGACAGTAGTTTTTCATTGGGCATCGGGGGCCGGATTCAAAGCATGGCGGAGTTCAGGCACAATGAGAACAATGACAGCAGCGCTATTGATTTTTATATCCGCCGCCTGCGGCTCAATTTTGCCGGCAATGCCATCAGCCAGAAATTCACTTACCGGATACAGCTTTGTTTTTCCCAGCGGGATGTTTCTTCGGACAACTCTGTAGTGCAGAACAACCTTTTTTTGCGGGATGCAATGCTCTTTTTTTCGCCGAACCCTCAATGGCGTTTTGGTTTTGGGCAAACCAAACTGCCGGGTAACAGGCAGCGGCAAATATCATCTGCCAATCTTCAGTTTGCTGACCGGTCCAATACTAATGGCCTGTTTACCCTGGACAGGGATAAGGGTTTCTGGATTGTTAATACACAGCGGGGAAAAAAGGCGATAATGAGCAATACAATGGCCATCACAACCGGTGAGGGCCGCATCAATTCGGATCGTTCCACCGGCCTTTGTTATTCTTTTCGTTCTGAAGTGCTGCCTTTCGGAGAATTTCTGAACAGCGGCGATTATATTGAGTCAGACATATTTTTTGAAGAAAAACTAAAGCTTTCCGTTGCGCTATCATACAGTTTCAACGATAATACCAGCCGGGTGCTGGGTCAGCTTGGTGAATACCTTTATAATAATCAAAGGGCCGATATTCATTATTTCGGCGCCGATATGGTCATGAAATACAAAGGCTGGTCATTTTTAGGGGAAATGTACAGACGTACTGCAGAAAACGGGATCAGCGTTGATCCTTCAAACCCTTCCAAAGTAAATTTTGTCTATAGCGGCACAGGTTTGTTGCTGCAAACGGGCTACCTGTTTACTGAAAAAGATGAGATCGCTTTTCGCTATGGCCAAACCAGTCCGGATGATAAAGCAGACAATTATGCTACAAAACTGAACGAATACATGATGGCTTATTCACACTATTTTTTCCGTCACAACCTGAAACTGCAGACCGATTTGGGTTATTTCAGGGGAGCCACTCAACGAAATCTTCAGTGGAGGTTTACCGGTATTGTCACCTTTTAGCCCTTGGGTGTTAAATAAAGCAGCTTTGGTAACATTCCGGTAACATTGCGATTGCAATTGCTTAATAAGTGTGTAACATGCCGGTAACCTTGCAGGCCGTCCTTTGCCGCAAATTAACAGATAATGGCAAGGGCAAGGATCGCATTTTTCTCCGTTTTGTGTTTGTTGACCATCTCCTCTTTTGCACAAACATTCCGGCTTACCGGCAAAGTTTTGAATCAGCGCAATGAACCGGTGTCCGGCGCTTCGGTCCAGATAGAGGGTTCCAACCAGGGAACTGCTGCTGATGTGGAAGGTCGTTTTTCATTAAGCCTTGAACCCGGTAAAAAATATGTGTTGTTGATCTCTGCTGCCGGATATACCAGCAAAGCGATAACAGATGTGGAAGTGGGTGAAGGAATGGACAACAGTATTGATGTTGTTCTTGAACCAAGCAAAGGAACAGAACTCACAGGTGTGGTGATCCGCACTACCCGCCGCCAGGAAAGCACAGTGGCATTACTTTCTTTTCAGAAAAACAATACTGCTTTGTCCAGCGGTCTTGCCGCCGATTTTATCCGTCGCACCCCTGATAAAAACACCGGTGAAGTGCTGAAAAGAGTAAGCGGGGCTTCTATCCAGGACAATCGCTTTGTGGTGATCCGCGGTTTGAGCGACCGTTATAATGCGGCACTCATCAACAATGCACAGCTCCCAAGCAGCGAACCGGATAAAAAGGCTTTTTCATTTGATGTTTTTCCGGCAGCGCTGGTTGATAATATTATCATCAATAAAACCGCCACACCCGATCTGCCGGGAGAATTTGCCGGAGGGTTGGTGCAGATAAATACAAGAGATGTCCCGGCTAAGAATGTGTTTACGGTTGGGGTCAGCATTGGGTTCAACACACAATCTGTATTCAAAGACTTTCTCAGTAATAAACGTAATGGTACGGACTGGCTGGGTTTTGATGATGGCACCCGCCAACTGCCTTCCGGTTTTCCATCCACACCGCAGAGCTATCGCATACTCGGATCAACCAATGCAGGCCTGCAACAGCAACTTGGACTGAGCCGACTTTTTAATAATGATGTGTACCGGGAGCAAACCGGCACGGCGCTGCCTACACAAACCTATAGTTTCACCTGGGGCAACAGCAAAAGATTTGCGAATGGCGGCACATTCGGAACCATTCTTTCCTTGCAATACCGCAACAGCATGTTGAAGTATGAGGTGGACAGGAGATTGCATGAAAATGATGGCGATGTGCTGGTGCAGTTCACCGATGAGCAGAATAAATATAATGTGAACCTCGGCGCCCTTGCCAATTTCACTTATATCAAAGGCAGGCATAAAATTTCATTCAAGAACCTTTTCAACCAGCTTTTTGAAGATAATTACTACACCCGTTCGGGTGAAAGCTTTGACAGGCTGCAGGAACTTAACTTCCGTTCATCCGTACTCAACCAGCGTTCCTTATACAGCGGCCAGCTCGAAGGTGAGCACCAGCTTACCGAAAGCGGTATCCGTTTAAAATGGAATGGCAATGCTTCTTACAACTGGAAATACCAGCCCGACCTCCGCACATCTGCCTATTTCCGTTCATTGGGCACCAATGTTCCCTTCGAACATAATGATGATGACACCCGCCGTTTCTTCAGTGACCTCGAAGACTTTAGTTATGGCGCCAACGGCAGTCTCAGTATTCCATTTAAATTAGGGGATAATAAACAGCTATTTAAGGCCGGAGGATCAACACTCATCCGTATCCGTAATTTCCAAAGCCGGATTGTCCGCTACGAACCGGCTAATATCTCCCAATTTGAGGCAGATAAAAACCTGTTGCCTTATGACCAGATATTTGACCCGTCAAATATTGCCATTGATGGTTTCAAGATTCTTGACTTTACCAACAACCAGGATAAATACTTTGGTGTGTCTATTCTGAACGGTATGTTCGGCATGTTTGACAACAAGTTTGGCGAAAAGATCAGGCTTGTTTGGGGAGTGAGGGTGGAGAATTTCCAGCAGGTACTCACTACAAGAGATGTTACTTCCAAGAGGATAGTGGTGGAAACAGAAAAATGGGATGTGTTGCCTTCTGTGAATTTCACATTCAGCCCTACCAGTAAACAAAACATTCGTCTTTCAGCAAGCCGCACAGTGGCCAGGCCAGAGTTCAGGGAAATAGCCCCTTTTGCATTCTTTGATTATGAAGTGAATTACGGGGTGGTGGGCAATCCTGACCTGAAAAGAAGTTCTATTCTGAACGGCGATGTTCGCTATGAGTTTTATCCCAAAGCCGGTGAAGCCATTTCTGTCGGTGCCTTTTATAAATACTTTGATGATCCCATTGAGCTTCGTCTGAATCCTTCCAGTGTGCTTGACAGGCGGAACTACCAGTTTAGCAATGCTGATAAGGCCTACACCATCGGCGCTGAACTGGAGATGAGAAAAAATCTTGAGTTTTTGAATGATAAACTGGATGCATTCAGTGTGTTTGCCAACCTGACGTATATCTATTCAAAAGTTACTTTACAGGGTTCCACTCCATCCACCCGGCCACTGCAGGGTCAGTCGCCCTACCTGGTGAACCTGGGTCTTCAATACAACAGCAAAAGTGAAATCTGGGATGCTTCATTGCTCTATAACAGGATAGGTCAGCGTCTTTCCCTGGTGGGCATCAATGATCTTGGCTTCCCGGATGTGTATGAAAGGCCCCGCGACCAGGTGGACCTGCAGATTTCAAAAAAGATATTCGGAAAAAAAGGAGAACTGAAACTGACCTGGGCTGATATCCTGAACCCGGCCTATTATTTCTACGAAAACATAGGCGACAAAAAAGCATTTGACAAAAACACAGACCGGCTTTTCTATTCTTTCAAACCCGGCTCAACGATTTCCATAGGATTTACCTATGATATTAACACCGGTAAAAAATAACAATATAAACTCAACCTGTACTAATTAAAAAACAACAAGTAATATGAAAAAGTTCCTTTTCGGTGCGCTGTTCCTGGTAATGATCGTCAGCGTTCCCTCTTGCGTAAAGGTGAATTTTGAGGAAGGAGATGTAACAACACCTCCGCCCGATCCTACCAGCAATATCATCACTGGTACTATCTCATCCAGCCGTTTCTATGCGAAGGGTACATATATCCTCAAGGGGTATGTATATGTTACCGAAGGCGCCACCATAACATTTGAGGCCGGCTGTGTCATAAAAAGTGACATCACTGAAAAGGGAGCCCTGATCATAGAAAGAGGCGCCAGGCTCGTGGCCCAGGGTACAGTTAATAACCCTATTGTTTTCACCAGTGGCAAACCTGTTGGACAAAGAGCACCCGGTGACTGGGGTGGAATAATTTTGTTAGGCAAAGCGCCTACAAACCGTCCGCTTGATCCGGCGCCAGTAATCGAAGGTGGTGTAGGTCGTCAATATGGCGGCACAGATCCTTTTGATGAAAGCGGTGTGTTGCGTTATGTACGCATTGAATATGCCGGTATTGCTGCCGAGCCGGGTTCGGAGATCAACGGTCTCACCTGCGGTGGTGTGGGTTCAGGCACTATCATTGAGTTTGTACAGGTTTCTTTTGGTAATGATGATGCCTATGAATTTTTTGGGGGAACAGTGAATGCAAAAAATCTCATTGCATTTGCTACGGCCGATGATGATTTTGATTTTGACTTTGGTTACACCGGAAAAATTCAGTTTGGTATTGCGATGCGCAAACCTGATTTCGTAGATGCCGGTGATGCGGGTAATGGTATTGAGTGTGATAATGATGCTGCAGGTACATTAGCTACACCAAGGACCAAACCACAATTAAGTAATTTCACTTTTGTTGGGCCCAATAATGCAGCCGGTACTGCTGCTAACCATAACTTTTCAAACCGTTGGCGCAGAGCAACGAATTTCATTCTTCGTAATTCTATCCTGATGGGACATCCGGATGCTGGGTTTAGTATTGAAAATACACCAACTGCACAAGACTACGTAAATAATATTTCAGAGTTTAAGAATAATCTTGTTCATGCAAATGCGAACCCATACAACTCAGCAACGAGTGGTTCTGGCGCAGTTGACCAGTCCGTTCTTACTTCTGCAGGCATGAAAACAAAAGCTGAAAGTGAAGGCTGCATCACTTATACTGATGCATCTGCTATAATGCTGACCAGCCCATTTTATTCTACATCTCCTAATTTTCTTCCTGCTGTTGGGTCACCTGCTTTAACAGGAGCCAGTTTCACCGGCATGAATCCGTTCTTTACCAGCACTGCTTATCGCGGCGCCATGGGAACCACCAACTGGACCACCGGCTGGACCAACTGGGATCCTCAGAATGTGAGCTATTAGTAGTTAATTGGTATTTTATTAAACGTAACGTCCTGAACTTTGTTTAGGACGTTTTTTCATTGCAAATTAATAGTAGGATTAAAATTTGTTTAAATAGGAAAGCGAACCTTTGTACCTAAAACATTTAAATATGAAAAGTTTACTTTTTAAAGCCTTTCTTACAGCAATTATCTTTGGCTTTTTTTCAGGGCACACAATAGCAAAGAAAGAGGAAACTTCATCGAGAAAAATATGCGGCCCCTTTTTCTGGGCTGACAACTCAAATAGTGGAATTGCTCCCGAGATGAATAATATTACGATTTCGAATACTGTAGAGTCATACATATATTATGTTTGTTGTGGCAATGACGGGTTTTTAGCTCAATGGCAAGGAGGGGGTGATCCATTTACTATTACAGTTGTAGTTGAAAGTGATTGGTCAGGCGGCACTGCTAGCATTGGAGTAAGGTATCGTGGGTCTTCTGTTATTCAATGCGAACAATATGTTTATGGGAAAGGGACATATGTATTCAGCTTGCCCACAACTTGGTGTGATTCATTTGAAGTATTCGTTTCACCTACAGCTTATTGCTAGTACTGTAGTAAATTTTCATTCTAAAATAATGAACTACTCTTTTTTAGTACTGATACTGATTGTTTTTATTGGGTTTTCTTGCAAGAACAAAGGGGGCACGGTCAAAAAGGCTGGAGGAATTGACCAGATTCAGAAAAGCAAATCCAATTTATTGCCGGAACTGGCAGCCTGCGATAGCGCCACCGTGATGTATTATACCACTCCCGGCAATCCCAGGTTTTTTTCCATGACTAAAGTGTATGACAAAACGTTGATGGGGAAAATTGATAAGGCTGTAAACGGTAAGACCATTTCAGGTAAGGACAGTTGTGTGACAGAGGGGAAAATATATTTCTATGGTAAAAGTGATGTTGTTTTTCCTGTCTATTTTTCCAGATATAATAAAGATTGTTTGACGCTTTCCTTTATCAAAACAGGTGAAAAGTATTATACCCGCATGCCGGAAGAAGTGAATAAATTGCTGGATGAATGGAAAAAGTCAGCTAAGGAACTTTTGCCTGCAAATTAGACAAGCTATTTGTGCAGTGGGTTATACACATATACAACTTCATACTCCTGCTTTTCAAGCTCAGGTAAAAGTTTTCCCATTTTCAGGTCTTTTTTTTGCGGTGTCGGTTCGCAGACGGTATATTTTTCGCCATTGTAGATAACAGGCTTGCCGATGGGTTTGTCAAATTTTATGGCCGTGGTTACATGATCGGGAAAAACCAGTACGATCATCGGCAGGTTATAGATCTCCTTTACCAGGTAAAAAAACAAAGCGGCCCTGTCTTCACAATCACTTTGATCATATAGCAATGTTTGTTCGGGGGTGAGTCTTTTTTCGCCACCGAAAACTTTAGTGTCTGTTTCAAACATAAATGCCGTGCGGGTGAACCGCATCAGGTAATCCACTCCTTTTCTGACGGATTTTCTTTTTACATTCTCTTTCAGCACTGGTATCAGTGATTGGTAGGTTTCCTGGCTCAGCGGAATATTGAAATACGAGGCATAATCCACCGTGGGATAATTGGCAAACAACATTTTTATTTCCGGGGTCAGCTTCACTTTGAAGTAATGACTTTGCTGGCGATAATTGAACCGGATATCCTTTTCCAGGTAATCATCCGGCCTAAAATTGGGCAGGTTGGTGACCTTGTAGGAAAAAGATTTTACAGCTCCGGGTACTGTAATGGCTACTTCCCTGAATTGTCTGCGGGTAAAATCAATATTGTTGCCATAGTCATGATAGTTGAGGCAAACATATTGCCGCCCCCTGCTCACCCGGGATGGGATATTATAAATATTTTCTTCGCTGCGCACATAAAAAAGAATGCTGTCTGCGGCGATATTCACGGTCGCATCATAGCCTGTGCCGGTGAGAAAAAACCATTTGTATAAAGTGTAACGGTGGTAGTTGGCCGCTTTGGGACTTATTTGCTGAGCGGTTTTGCGGATAAGCTGGTAAAACAACCAGTCATCGAGACGGAGCTGCTCTTTGTAGTGCAGCAATTGCTTCAGCAGTGTTTCAAATTTCCCCTGGCTTATTTTTTCATAAAAGGCCTTTATACCCTGTTCTGAAAGAGGTTCTGTATAGTCAACAAACCAGGCCGGATCGAAATCCAGTTTTACCGAATCCCCATAAAAATCGAATGCAACCACCCTGTTTTGCTGGGCAAAAACAGGTTTCTGTATGGCCCCTGCCAGTAAAAACAATAGTATGACTGCGCTTATTTTCATGGGTTGCAAGCATATCTAAGTTACAAAGCCTGCCGGATTAGTAAAAAAGAGAAATTAATGCTCCCATAATTTTAGGGTAACAGTGTGCTAACACGAACAGCACATCTTTACAGCAGTTCTTTACTCCATAGTCCCAATCGCATTTGCAATTCTTATGTGTTAGTAATTGTATCGGGAGCAGATTTCTCATGCAGTTGCCACCCCGCGGCAGGACAGGCCGGGGGTGGCTTTTTTATTTATATCAGCTCCCTTTCAGATCATCGGGGTCTTCTTCTTCAGAATGACGTTCCTTTTTCCCGGGGTAATCCCTGTTAAGCTTATCCGCTAGATTTTTTTTATCACGGGAATTGCTGCGTATGATAAAAATGATCAAAGCCAGCATCAGGAGTCCTGCAATAACAATAATGAACCAGTTGATCTCCATAAACTAAGTTTATACCTGGTCTTTCCTCCTGTCCAGCGTGAATCCTACCGTGGTGCCTATATCTTCACGGCTTCTTACATGTATAGTTTGTCCATGTGCTTCTATAATGTGTTTGCAAATGGCTAGTCCCAGGCCGCTACCAGTCACATCAATGCTTCTGCCCTCATCGGTGCGATAGAAACGTTCAAAGATGCGGGGCAGGTGCTTTTCAGAAATACCAATACCATCATCGCTGATTTCAACCAGAATATGTTTGCCATCGGTGTTATACATGCTTGCTACAATGCTGCCCCTCTCTCTTCCGTATTTGACAGAGTTTTCGATCAGGTTGGTGATCACCTGCCTGATTTTTTCTTTATCGGCATGAACAGTGAGTGGCGATTCACAGCCTTTCTTGAAGCTGAATTGAATTTTCTTTTCATCTGCTATCAGCGAAAGACCTTCAAAAACATCTTTGATAAGATCCTGGATGATAAAATTTTGTTTATATAAAACCAGCTCGCCCCGTTCCAGCTTTGAAATTTGATCCAGGTCGTTGAGCAGGTTGGTCAGCCGTTCAACATTTTTCGCAGTCTTTTCGAGAAATTTTTTATTTACATCGGGATTGGTCATTGCGCCCTGCAGCAGTGTATCCACATATCCCTGTATGGCGAATACGGGGGTTTTGAATTCGTGGGATAGATTTTGTAAAAATTCTTTACGGAACTGCTCATTTTTTTGCAGCAACTCAATTTCCTTTTTGTTGGCCAAAGCCCATGCTTCCACATCTTCTCTCACCTCGTCAATACTTTTTTGCGGAAGGATATATTTATAATAGGTTTCTTCTTTCTTAGTGGCCTTGGTCTGGTAAATGAATTTATAAATGAGTTTGATCTTCCGGTAGATGAACCGCTCCATCATGAAAGAAATAAGAAAATAGCTGCCGGCAAAGATGAGCACAAATGAAACACCTGCCCAGAGCCAGCTTTTCTCTGCATACCCCAGCAGCAAACTAATAGGCACAGCAAGCACCAAAGCGGTGAATGCAGAAAGCTGCCGGGGAGAAATGTTTTTAGCTGAAAACATAATGGTTCATTGCTTATGGAAGAGAGTTCAAAATTAGTGAGATTGTCCATGAACCAAGGACGATGAACCTTGTCAGAGCTCAAATTTATACCCAACTCCTTTCACGGTGGTGATGCAGTCAATACCCAGTTTCTGGCGGATCTTGCGGATGTGCACATCAATGGTGCGGTCGCCAACGATCACATCATTGCCCCACACCTGGTTTAGTATTTCATTCCGAAGAAACACACGGCCGGGTTTCTGCGCCAGCAGGTTAAGCAACTCAAATTCTTTTTTAGCCAGCACAATGTCATTACCATCCACCTGCACGATGAAGCGTTCGGGATCAATAGTAAGATTCTCAAGCTTGAGTACCTTGGCTTCTGTTTTGTTCAGTCGGCGGAAGAGAGCATTCACCCGGCTCAGGAACACTTTCGGGCTGATGGGCTTGCTCACATAGTCGTCGGCGCCGGTTTCCAGTCCTTTGATCTGAGTGCCTTCATCATTCAGCGCAGTTAGGAATATGATCAGTGTTTCTTTGAAAGCCGGTTGAGAACGGAGTATTTGGCACACTTCCACCCCCGATTTTTTGGGCATCATCACATCCAGCACTACGAGGTCGGGCATATTGCGGCGGGCTTTTTCGATAGCTTCATCGCCATCCTTGGCTGTCACCACTTCATATCCTTCATTGGAAAGATTGTATTTCAGTATCTCAAGGATGTCCGGTTCATCATCTGCTATCAGCACCTTTCGGGCTTTTGTTTCCATCGCAGCGAAATTTTGCGCAAACCTAAAGGTAAATCAGCTGCCTGTAAAACAAGGGAGTAGTTGTTCATGCAGACTTAATGAAAACTTAATACAATGATTCATAAGCGCCGGCCACTATTTCAGCCATAAAGCCGGAAAGCCAACTTTTTATGCCCCAATGCCATCTTAATCAGCGTAAAGAGTAAATACGGCCATCTCGGCAATGCTTATTAAATTTGTGTAACGATCCTTATGACAGCAGTTTCCAGATACCTTATTCTGCCGGTTGTTTTACTGGTTTTTTCCATCCAGGGCAAGACCCAAAACTCATTTGCATCCCTGGCTGATACCAGCCGGAATGCGACCGGTTGCACGGCGCCGATCAACAGGCAGTTGTTTCATGATTATATCAATAAGGAGCAAAGCATCATTCTGCAGTCAGATGGTAAAAACGACAACCAGTTCTCGCCTTCGGCCAATGCAGAAGTGAACCTGCTGCTTACCAAATCGCTGGTGAACCGGGTGGACAGGATGCAGTGCAGGATTGAAAACGACAGTTCGCTGGGCCACTCTCAGAAGATCCGTTATCTCAGGGGCATTGATTATTTATTGAAATTTTATACCAGCAACCGGGCGGCAAAACGAGTGAATCCGCTGATGCTGCCGGATATCATTGCGGCGTATGAACAATGCATGGATGCCGATATTGCGGGCAAATCCATTGAGCCTGTGATCCAAAAACTTTCTTACGAACTGGCCAACTCTGTGGCGAACGCCGACAGGGTAACCTTTGAAAATAACCCTGGGTTTAAAAAAAGCCGCGACCTTGTTATTCTCAAATATTGTCTTCGCTACCCGGACCGGGCTTTCGCCACATTGAAAGATAATCCTGATGTTCCTTTTGCCGACAGCCTGGTAAAAGTGTTTGCCAAGAAATACCCCCGTCCCTTGTATGATTATGCTGCTGCAGCCAATAAATTCGGCGCTGTCATTCGCAACATACAGGATGATGTGTTTGTAAAAGCAATAGCCCGGATGGCCATAAGCCGCAGCGGGCAGCAATACTTTCCTTTCCTGGACAACATTGTGTCAGGGAAAATGACCATTGAAGATATTGACAAGATAAAAGATGATTCACTGCTCTATTATCGCCTGCTTGTGAATACGCAGATGGACTATGTGGCCCGTGCTATTAACAAAGACACAGCCTTTGAGTTCAAATCGCTGACAAAACGATTGGAGACCAAGGCGCAGGAAGTTTTTGTCAATACCATTAATGCACTTCATTTTGAAAATGACAATATCCGCTACCGTATCATCCAGCCGTTGAATGCACAAGAGTTGTATTACGTTGCTGTATCAGGCGACGGACTTATTTATACTTCCAGTTTTGTGAAAGGGGTGTTTCCGCTAATGATGAAAAAGATCAACAACCGTGCTGATTCGCTGCTCATGCTGCTGAAGTTTGACAAGTACAGGAAGTTTATCAAAATGTCGGCTGGTTATAATACCCTGGGCGATTTTTTAAGTGCCTTTCCCAAAACAGAAGATGCAGCCAGCCTGATGAGGGCATTTGTAAGTAATCTCGAAAAATCGGACGGTTTGGAAGATGGGGTGGATGTGGCCGATTCTTATGCCAGCATTGCTGAAAACATAAAGCCTTTGGCAGATGAAATGCTGTCAAATGTTACGAGGAATTATGAACGAAATCTTGCTGCGGGCAATAAAAAGGGGATAGCTATCTATAATATCCTGCATAAACTTTTCCTTTCTGCAGACTCAGCCAACAAGATTGACCTGACCAAAGAACTGGGCATACCGCCGGTGTATGAAGTTCCTTTCAATGCAATGGCAAATGACAGTGGCCGGGTGATCATGCAGGTGTTTTTTTATGGTGACAGGGACGGACAGGGAATCTTTGGCGGATTCCAGAATATGTTCAGCAATGCCAACTGGAAAATTGACCGAAGCAACCCGCAGTGGGTAACCATTTCTTCTGTCAAAGGAAAACCCGTTACTATTTATGCCAACCGTCCGTTGCCGGAAGAAACCGGCGAAGACGAAAAGGCGCAGGTTGCGCTGGGAGAGTTTCTTGAAAAAAATAAATTTTATCCTACGATCACCATTCACCGCGGACACAGCTATTATGCCCCCTACACTATTGAGCATATGTTCCCTACTTCAAAGATCGTATTCCTGGGTTCCTGCGGCGGATACCATCTCATTCACGATGTGTTGTCCAAAGCGCCGGATGCCCATATCATCGCATCCAAGCAGATCGGAAGAACAGCCATCAACCGTCCTTTTTTCCAGTTACTGACAGAAAAAGCCCGCAACGGCAACAATGTGGAGTGGATACCGTTCTGGAAACAATTCGGGCAGGCTGCCAATGTGGAGGGGTTTGAAGATTATATACCTCCCTATAAAAATCTCGGCGCCCTTTTTATCAAAGCCTACAAGATTGCAATTGGAGAGGAAGGAGATGAGGAACAAAAAGGGTTTTAACAGGAGTCTTCTCTTTATTTTTGCGGTTCAATAATTATTTCCCTTTTGTCTGAAAGCAAAAAGCCCTTTTTCGATTTTGCACTGCTGCGCAGGGTGTTCGGCTATGCGGCCCCGTATAAACAAAAATTCTACCTGTCGGTGGCACTCGCTATTTTGCTGGCGGTAATGACTCCTGTCAGACCGTTGCTGATTCAGGTTACTGTCAATGAATATATCAGCAACGAGATCGCCAATATGGTCATCAACATTACAATGATACAGATCGGGCTGATCCTGGTGGAAACAGCCATGCGTTTCATTTTTTCTTTCACCACCGCATCGCTGGGACAATCCGTAGTGAAAGACCTCAGGGTAACAGTTTATAAAAAGATACTTGGACTGAATTTGTCCCAATTTGACAAAACACCGATAGGAACGCTGACCACAAGAACGATCAATGATATTGAATCAATCAATGATATTTTTTCCGATGGGCTGGTGCCTATCATCGCAGACCTGCTTTCTATTGTTTGTGTATTGGGATTTATGTTCTGGAGCGACTGGCAACTGACACTGATTGCCCTTATACCTTTTCCGATTATCATTATTGCCACTTACTATTTTAAGGAAAGTATCAACCGGTCTTTTTTTAAAGTAAGAAATGCTGTGGCATCACTAAATGCTTTCGTGCAGGAACATCTCACTGGTATGTCGGTGGTACAGGCTTTTGCTTCGGAAGAAAGGGAGTTTCAGAAATTCAGGAAGATCAACAAAGAGCATCGCAATGCCAATATCAAAGCCATTTTTGCCTATTCTGTTTTCTTCCCTGTTGTCGAAATTGTGCTGGCCCTTTCCATTGGTTTAATCGTCTGGTACGGATCTGGTCAGCGGGCAGAAGCCGGAACAATCATTTCTTTCATTCTTTGCCTGAACCTGCTATTCCGTCCGCTTCGGGTGATCGCTGATAAATTCAATGTGTTGCAGATGGGGATCATTGCCAGCGAAAGAGTGTTTAAAGTTTTAGATAACAAGGATTTTATCCCCGACCCGATAGCTATCGGGTCAAACAAAGAAGTTTACAAACCGGATGCTGTAAAAGGAAGGATTGAATTTGCCAAAGTGTGGTTTGCTTATACCAATGAACATTATGTGCTGAAAGACGTGAGCTTCACAGTGAACCCGGGAGAAACAATTGCTATTGTGGGTCATACCGGCAGCGGCAAAACTACCATCATCAGTTTACTGAACCGCTTGTATCATATTCAAAAAGGCGCCATCCGGGTTGATGATGTAAACATTGAGCAGTTTGACCTCGATACGCTAAGAAAAAATGTCGGCGTAGTGCTGCAGGATGTCTTTCTGTTCTCGGGTTCTGTTATTGATAACGTCACTCTCCGAAACCCGGAGATTGCAAGGGAAAAAGTGATTGAAACGGCAAAACTGATAGATATGCATGACTTTATCATGCAGTTGCCCGGAGGATATGATTATAATGTGATGGAAAGGGGAGCTACTTTGTCATTAGGCCAAAGGCAATTGCTGTCATTTATCCGTGCCCTGCTCTACAACCCTTCTATTTTGATATTGGATGAGGCGACATCATCTGTTGATACCGAAAGTGAAATGCTGATCCAGCATGCTATTGACACATTAATTAAAGGACGAACCTCGATTGTTATTGCCCACCGCCTTTCAACTATCCGCAAGGCCAGTAAGATCATCGTTTTGGACAAAGGAGAGATCAAAGAAATGGGCATCCATGAGGAACTGTTGCTGAAAGGAGGTTTTTATGCCCGGCTGCATGAAATGCAGTTTGAGAATCATGCAGCCAAAGCTGATGGTTTCTAAGATATTTAGTAAATTGGTGGTATGAAAAAGTATGAGGAGAACAAAAAGCATTCTGTTGTTCAGGAACCAGGGGAAGGTTCTATGAAGACCTTTTCTTCACAGGAAGAGGCTGAGAAATATAACATGATACAAAATCTTTCACTGACAGATATGCAAAGATTCCAGCTTTTTTGCCGCATGATGCGTATTGGCAAAATGTTATCCTCTGCAAAAATTGTGAAATAACCTGCTTATTGCCGAATTATGGACATCATGGATGAAGGATTACTTGAGTTCTGGCAGGTGTTGAACAAACACAAGGTAAAATATATTATGGTTGGCGGATTTGCCGTGAACATGAATGGATATATCAGAGCTACTAAAGACACTGATTTGTGGCTTAAAGATACACCTGACAACAGGAGAAAATTTCGGCAAGCCTATGCTGACCTTGGATATGGTGATTTTCCGTCATTGGAAACTATGGAGTTTGCTCCCGGCTGGACACAGTTTTATGTTGCAAGTGGGATAGTGCTGGATATAATGACTTCTATGAAGGGACTTGAGAACAAACCTTTTGATGAATGTTTTGAACAAGCCAGAATTGCTGACCTCAATGGGGTTCATGTGCGTTTTCTGCATATTAACGACCTGTTAGCCAACAAAAAAGCCGTTGGAAGACCCAAAGATCAACTGGATGTAATAGAACTGGAAAAGATCAAAAAATACCTCGATCAAAAAGACAAAGGCTAATTTCTCAATTTCAAGGTTTTTCATCTTCACCCCCTTATCTTTGCGCCAAATTTCGGAACAGGTATGTCAGTTCGGCCTTTCAAATCCTTTACTGTAGCGGTTTTCAGCACTTTTCTGATGATTATTTCACTTCCGGCTTTTGCAGGCGGTGGCGGCGGCAGTGAGGATGGAGAACCAAAGAAATTTAATGCTGCTGAGGTCATCTTTGGCCACGTTCTGAACGGTCACGAATTCCACTTTTTTGGTGTAAGCGTACCCCTCCCGGTCATTCTTTACTCGCCTCAAAGGGGTGTTTCCACTTTCATGTCTTCTAAATTCCATCATGGCGAGCATGCTCATGAGGGATACAAGATTCTGACCAAAAAGAACATTGAAGAAATGGGATTGGACCCTAAAAAATTCAGCGAAGAAGATATTGTAGCTGTTGATGCTGCCGGAAACTATGATGCTTCAGTAAAAGTTTATGATTTTTCCCTCACCCGCAACGTGGTGCAGATGCTGCTGGCCCTGATCCTCTTCACCTGGATCATGCTGCGGATTGCTAAAAGATATAAATCAGGTGTAGGGGTTACTTCCGCTCCCAAAGGTTCGCAAAGCCTGCTGGAACCGGTCATTACGTTTGTTCGTGATGAAGTGGCAAAACCCAACCTTGGCCATAAGTATGAAAAATACCTTCCTTACCTGCTGACTGTATTCTTCTTTATCCTTATCAATAATGTATTCGGACTGATTCCCGGTGCGGCTAACGTTACCGGTAATATTGCTTTCACGGCGGTATTAGGTCTTATTTCTTTTGTGGTAATATTATTCAGCTCTAATAAACACTACTGGGGACATATTTTCAATCCGCCGGGAGTGCCGATGGGTGTAAAGTTCATCCTGGTGCCGGTTGAATTCCTGAGTGTGTTTATCAAGCCCTTTGCATTGATCATCCGTCTTTTTGCCAACATGGTGGCGGGGCACATCATTATCATTTGTTTGATATCATTGATTTTCATTTTTGGTGAATTAGCCCCGGCAGCAGGCTGGGGGGCCTCACCGCTGGCAATCGGGTTTACCATATTCATTTATTTCATCGAGGTGCTGGTGGCATTTCTGCAGGCATTTATTTTCACCATGCTTACAGCAGTGTTTATCGGGCAGGCATTTGAGGGGGAGCATCATCATGATGAGGCGCATGCAGCGGCCCATCACTAAACAAGTATTTTTTAACTATCAATATTTAATAACATGGATTTATTCCTTTTAGCTGATGTTGCTAACGCAGGTGGTGCTATCGGTGCAGGTTTAGCTGCTATCGGTGCAGGTGTTGGTATCGGCCAGATTGGTAAAGGCGCTGTTGAAGCCATTGCCCGTCAGCCGGAAGCATCTAATGACATCCGCGGCAACATGATCCTGACTGCAGCCCTTGTGGAAGGTGCTGCCTTGTTTGCGATCATCGTAGGCTTCCTTGCAATGGTATTATAATATCATTGCCGAAAAAATTACTGCATCCAATGCACAGGGCGGAGGATGCAGTATTTAAACAGAAATAAGAAACTGATATAAACAATGAAACTTCTTACTCCCGAAATTGGTTTGCTCGTCTGGACATTACTGGCCTTCCTTGTAGTGTTTTTTATTTTAAAGACAAAAGCATGGCCCGCTATCATCAAGGGGCTGCGTGACCGTGAGAACAGCATTGCTGATTCACTGGCAACGGCCGAAAGAGTGAAAGCGGAGATGGCGCTACTGCAAAGCGAAAATGAAGCGCTGCTGGCCAAGGCCCGTGAAGAAAGAGCTTTGTTGCTGAAGGAAGCAAGAGAAACAAAAGACCGTATTGTGAACGAAGCCAAAGAGCAGGCAAAAACCGAGGCCGGCAAGATCATGGCAGAAGCACAGGCTGCTATTAATGCACAAAAAATGGCGGCATTGACAGAAGTGAAGAACCAGGTGGGTAAACTGGTGATCGAGGTGAGTGAGAAAGTGCTGCGCAAAGAATTAACAAACAAAGAAGCCCAGGAAGCACATATCAAAGGGCTGGTGAATGAAGTTGAGTTAAACTAGTTGCTGGATACAAGTAACAAGAAATCAGAGCAAGAATATGCCGAATCCACGTTTAGCATCGAGATATGCCAAATCACTGATTGACCTCTCCATTGAGAAAGGTCAGTTGGAAAAAGTGTTTGCTGATATGCAATGGTTACAGGCTGTTTGCAAAAGCAACCGCGACTTTGTGAACCTGCTGCGCAGCCCGATCATTAAAGCAGATACGAAAAAGAAGATCATTGGTGCTGTTACGGCGGGTAAAGTGAGTGAACTTACTGCCGCTTTCAATACGTTACTTGCAAATAAAGGAAGAGAAAGTAACCTGCCCGAGATCATCAACGCTTTTATTGCTGCCTATAAAGAGCATAAAAATATTCAGACCGTTAAACTTACCACCGCAACTCCGGTAAGTGACAGCATGAAGAATGCTATTGTGGAACAGGTGAAGAAATCAGCCGGTTTTCAGAACATTGAACTGGAAGAAAAAGTGGATGCGGATATTATCGGAGGTTTTGTGTTGCAGATCGGCGACAAACTAGTGGATGCCAGCATTGCCTATGATCTTAAGGCTGTAGCCAAGCAATTTGATAACAATGATTTCATTTATAAAATCAGGTAATTCATAAATAAGTTAAACAGTAATATATGCCAGAGATTAAACCCGATGAGATTAGTGCCATATTGCGCCAGCAGTTGAGCAATTTTAATGCCCATGCCGACCTCGAAGAAGTGGGTACCGTTTTGCAGGTGGGTGATGGTATTGCCCGTGTTTATGGGTTGGGTAATGTTCGTTATGGTGAGCTGGTTGAATTCGAAACTGGTGTAAAAGCCATTGCGCTGAACCTCGAGGAAGATAATGTGGGTGTTGTATTGATGGGTGAAACCAGTGGCATCCAGGAAGGATCCAAAGTTCGCCGTACCGGCCAGATCGCATCTATCAAAGTTGGTGAAGGAATGGTGGGACGTGTAGTGAACACTCTTGGTGAGCCGATTGACGGAAAAGGTCCAATCACGGGTGAACGATATGAAATGCCTTTGGAAAGAAAGGCGCCGGGAGTAATCTTCCGTGAGCCGGTTAAAGAACCGTTGCAGACAGGTATCAAAGCCATTGATGCGATGATCCCGATCGGTCGTGGCCAGCGGGAGCTGGTGATCGGTGACCGCCAAACCGGTAAAACGGCAATTTGTATTGACACGATCATTAACCAGAAAGAATTTTTCAAAGCAGGCAAGCCTGTTTATTGTATATATGTAGCGATCGGGCAAAAAGCATCCACCATTGCCGGTGTGATGAAAACCCTGCAGGATAACGGGGCGATGGATTATACGATCATCGTTGCAGCTTCTGCATCTGATCCCGCACCGTTGCAATTCTATGCGCCGTTTGCCGGAGCAGCTATTGGTGAGTTCTTCCGTGACACTGGTCGCCCAGCCCTGATCATTTATGATGACCTTTCCAAACAGGCCGTAGCTTATCGTGAAGTATCCCTGTTGTTGCGTCGTCCTCCGGGCCGTGAGGCTTATCCGGGTGATGTGTTTTACCTGCACAGCCGCCTGCTGGAAAGAGCTGCCAAGGTTATCAGCGATGATAAAGTGGCAAAAGAAATGAATGATGTACCCCCAACTATTAAGCACCTGGTAAAAGGTGGTGGATCGCTGACAGCATTGCCGATCATCGAAACACAGGCCGGCGACGTATCTGCTTATATTCCGACAAACGTAATTTCTATTACTGACGGACAGATATTCCTGGAAACTAACTTGTTCCTGTCTGGTATCCGCCCGGCGATCAACGTGGGTATCTCCGTGAGCAGGGTGGGTGGTAATGCCCAGATCAAATCCATGAAGAAAGTGGCTGGTACATTGAAGCTTGACCAGGCCCTTTACCGTGAATTGGAGGCCTTTTCAAAATTTGGTGGTGATCTGGATGCTGCTACCAAGAGTGTGATTGACAAAGGTGCCCGAAACGTAGAGATACTGAAACAGCCGCAATATTCTCCATTTGCCGTAGAAAAACAGGTTGCTATCATTTATCTTGGTACGAATGGGTTGCTGAAAGATGTGCCGGTTAAAAAGGTGAAAGAATTTGAAGAGCACTTCCTGATGGAGATGGATAACAAATTGCCGGATGTTTTGGCTGAGTTCAAAAAAGGAAACCTGCCGGAAGAAGGGATTAAAAAGATGGTGGACCTGGCAAATAGCTTGATACCACAGTACAAGTAGTATTACATATTATACAATAATACTTGCCCCGGGAATACCGGGAAAAAGCCCTGGTTTATAACCGGGGCTTTCTTTTTTTACATCTGTTTCCGCAGAAAAACGGAAAAACTGCGAAGAAGTTTTCCGATTGAAACGGGTTTAGGAGCTTCGACACAAGGTAAATTTTCAGTTCTGTTCGTAAATATCCGAGCTCACTTGTTAAGCTAAATAATTGATACCCATGGATGATCGTAAAAATACTACATAAAATACGGTATTTTTTGCGAAAAAATCCTTGAAAAACTTGCAAGTAAAAAAACGGCGTATTATGTTTGTCCTCGAATCGAACAATCCCTAAGAAAACACAGTAATCCGACCTTGAAACAAACCTCTCTCGAAACGGGAAATTACCTCCCGGTCTGTTTCACCTCTCACAAGTCGGTTTTCGTTGCGATCGAAGGGAAGTTCAAACAAAATCTGAACCCTAAAACGAAAAGTGATGAAAACATTTGTACCCTCAATGAAGAATGCAGCTAAAGCCCTGGTTGTTTTAACGGTATGTGTTGGATCGGTTATCAACACAAATGCTCAAAACAGTGATGAACTGGTGTTTAAGAATCCTGTGTTGCATTCAGGTTCTGCAGGCAGCAATGGCGCTGTGTATAAGTTTCCTGGCGTTACAAACTCAATGGATGCTTTAGTGAAGATCAATGGTCGTTCTTCATCACTGGTGAAACTTGATAACATTGATGTTACCAGTTCAGGTTTTGATAAGGCTTTTCAGCCTCAGGTTTCTTATAACAATGGTAGTGTAAGTGGTTCAAAAAGCTGGTGGATGGAATTTGAGGTCACTTTCGTTTCTGCTAACACTACAATCCCTGCCACTGTAAATACATTTGATCTTACTGCCATTGATATTGATGGCGATGGCAACAGGCTTCGTGAGTATGTATCCCTTTACAATCAGAGTACTTATACCCTCGAAAATAACTCTCAGTTGCAGGTTACCAGCCTTGTTGAGACAGTGTTGAACTTATTGACAAATGTTGGCAAAGAGTTCAGAGGTCCTTCTGCTAACTATACAAATATTGATACTTCTGCTACTTCGGTAATGACTACAAACAAATATCAAAACAGAAATTCTTTCCGCTTCCGTACCGGAGCTTCAACAACAGGCTCAACCTCTTCGGGAAGCCGCTTGTATTCAATGTGGTTCAAGAGCTTTAATTACTCTGCACCGCTGATCTCTACTTTGCCTGTAAAACTGTCTTCTTTCACAGCTATGTTGCTGAACAATACCAGCAAAGTTGAGCTGAAATGGAGCACTTCTACTGAAAAAGATGCCAGCCATTTTATGATCGAAAGAAGCACTGATGGTACAAATTTCACAGATGCAGGTATGGTATTCGCTTTCGGTAACAGCACAGAAAACAAAAGCTACAGCTACACTGATAATATCAGCAGCCTGGATGCTAAAGTGATCTACTACAGACTTCGTTCTGTTGATGCAGATGGCAGTTTCGATTATTCTGCAACCCGCATCATCCGCACTGCTAAACAAGCAGAGAATTCTATCAGCATTCTCACTTACCCCAACCCGGTAACCAACGAACTGCGTGTTACAATCCCCAACAACTGGCAGGGTAAGAAAGTAACTTACGAAGTGATCGGCGCTAATGGAATGGCTTCTAAGAAAGTTGAAACTGGTAGCAGCAGCCAGACCGAAACTATCAATGTTAGCTCTTTAGCTACTGGTTTCTATGTGGTTAGAGTTATCTGCAACGGAGAAATTGCCCAGCAAAAAATCGTAAAGAAATAAGATATTTCCAATAGGGTTCCGGCCGCCCCCGTTTTCGGGGGCGGCTTTGTTTTATAGATTCAATTTGGTTTATAATATAAACTACTTTATGTTTGTCTCGAAAATCGTTAAATGACCATGTCAATTGTAAAGAATACAGGCTTATTGCTCCTCACAGCCGGGCTGTCTTTAATGTCTTTTGCACAAATCACAGTCAAGGGAGTGGTGAAGGATAACAGGGGCAAACCGCTTTATGGCATCAATGTGAGTATTAAAGATTCGTATGATGGAGCCATTTCAGATTCATCAGGCAAGTATTCGTTCGTCACATTTGAGAAAGGACAGCAACTGCTGCAGGCCAGTTCAATCGGGTATAAACCATTTGAACAGATGATCAATCTCGCAGGCCCGGTAAACCTGGATATCGTTCTTAAAGAAGAAGTGACTGAACTGAAAGCCGTAGTGCTCACTGCCGGCACTTTTGAAGCCAGCGACAGGAAAAGAGCTTCAGCAGTGCTTAACCCGCTGGATATTGTTACCACCGCCAGCGCTAATGGCGATATCACCGGGGCATTAAAAACATTGCCTGGTGCGCAGCAGATCGGTGAAAGTGAAGGATTATTTGTAAGAGGAGGAACGGCAGCGGAAACAAAAACCTTTATTGATGGCACATTGGTCAATAATTTTTTCTTCAGCAGTGTTCCGAACATTGCCCAGTTCAGCCGGTTTTCTCCGTTTATTTTTAAAGGAACCGTTTTTAGCACAGGTGGTTATTCTGCCTTGTATGGCCAGGCACTTTCGTCAGCGTTGATCCTGGAATCAATTGATCTGCCGGAAAGAACCACGGCCAACCTGAGTGTAACGGTTTTGAGCGGTGGCGGTGGTTACCAGCACCTCGCAAAAAATAAAAAATCTTCCTGGGGTGCCAGCTATAGTTATACCAACCTGGCTGCGGCTTTTGCGTTCATCAAGCAAAGACAGGATTTTTCACAGGCGCCGGTCAATCATAACGGTGATGCCAATTTCCGGATTAAAACATCCAGGACGGGTATGCTGAAATATTACGGATACTTCAGCACCAACAAACTTGCTTTCACTGTCAACAGCCTTGATTCACTTGGCTATCTCGACAGGTTTGCAATTCGCAACATCAACCATTACCATAACCTGAACTGGAGAGAGGGGCTTGGCAATGGCTGGAAGATGAATGCCGGCATCTCCTACACCAATAACAAAGATGACATCAACGGCGGGATGCAGGACAACAGCAAGAATGACGTGTTGTTATCCGGTCTTGAGTTCAAACGGTTTGGTATTGACCTGACCGGAAATTATTTCAACGCCAAACTGGTGCTGGAGAAAAAACTAAAAGGGCTTAGCGCTGTTCGGTTTGGCCATGAGTATAATTACAGTAACGATAAGTTTTTATATACGGCTTACAACGGCCAGTCTTTTCCCGGTGATGTGAAAGAGCATATCAAATCAGTTTTTGCTGAAGCGGATATTTATATCACCAACAGTGTTGCAGCAAAGGCAGGCGGCCGGTTTGAACATTCGGCGCTGCTGAACAAAACAAATTTTGCCCCCCGTCTTTCTCTTGCCTATAAATTAGGGCAGGGCGGACAGGCCTCATTGGCCTATGGTGTATTTTATCAAAACCCTGAGAGAAGATACCTGCCTTCTACCAATCCACTGACCTTTATGAAAGCGACCCATTACATTGCGCAATACCAAAAGGTTTCAAATCTCCGCTCATTCCGGGCAGAGATATTTTACAAAAAGTATGACAACCTTGTCAAAACAACAATGGTCAACAACCAGGAATCGGCTGTGAGCAATGATGGCTTTGGCGATGCAAAGGGTATTGAATTTTTCTGGAGAGACCGAAAAACCATCAAGAACTTTGACTACTGGATTTCCTACTCTTACCTCGACACCAAAAGGGACTTTCTTAATTTCCCATTTGCCATTGCTCCCAATTTTGCAGCCAGGCATACCGCTTCGCTGGTCACAAAAAAGTTTGTGCAAAAATGGAAGATGAACCTGAATGTTGCCTACAATTATTCCAGTGGCCGTCCTTATTACAATATTGGTTACAACGGCAGCAACTATATTTTTAATGACAGGGGAAATATTCCCGATTATCACAATGTGAGCTTTGCGATCAATTACCTTCCTTTCGTAGGAAAGCAGAACCCAAAATCATATGCGGTGTGGGTGATGCAGGTGAGCAATATATTTAACCTCCGGCAAACCTATGGGTACCAGTATTCGTTCAACGGGCAGCGCAAAGAAGCCATTGTTCCCCCTTCCCGTATGTTTGTCTTCCTGGGTTGCTTTATCAGCTTTGGTGTTGACAGGAGCGATGAAGTGAGTAACAGTCTCGGAAAACTTTTTTAAACTTTATAATCATAAAATAAAAACGTATCAGCAATGAAAAAGTCAATTTTATTTATAGCAGCAATATTTATTGTTGCTGCTTCTTTTGCACAGAATGAAAAGTATATCGCAGCCATGAAAAAAAATCTGGCGGAAGCAGACAGCGCATTTATACTCAATGACCCGTCGCGGCTTACAATTGCGGCTGCCGCTTTTGAAAGAATTGGCGACGCTGAAAAAACACAGTGGCTTCCTTTTTACCATGCTGCTTACTGCCACGTAATGTTTGGCTATATGAAAAACGATCCATCTAGCAACGATGGCATTGCTGACAAGACAGAGCAATTGCTGGCAAAGGCAGAAGCCATTGAAAAAAATAACAGCGAGATCAGCCTGCTGAAAGCAATGACCACTTCGCTGAGAATGATGGTGAATCCTATGGAACGCTGGATGCAATACGGCCCTAAGATACAGGAGTATAGCCAGGCAGCGATCAGCCAGGATCCCAATAATCCCCGGCCGCATTGGTTCAATGGTGTGTCAATGAAAAACACACCGGAACAATTTGGTGGTGGCTGTGGAGTGGCCAAACCGATGCTGGAAAAAGCAATAGAACTATTCGGCAGTTTTCAGCCGGCCAGCGAACTGCATCCTTCCTGGGGCAAACCGGCCTGTGAAAGAGATCTGGCGGGTTGTAAATGATCTTTCGGCAGCCGGGAACTTTAAGAGCTATAGCTTCCAGCTGTTTAATTGTAAAAAAAATGAAACCGTTATGAAAGAAGAAAATTTATCGGCGGAACAAAGCCTCCAACTGATCCGGACTATGATAATTAAAACCAAACAGGAGATGTCAGATAATACAATCTACTTTCTTGTTTGGGGCTGGATCACTTTCATAGCATGCACAGGACAGTTTGTCTTGAAGCATATTTATCAATATGAAAGGCATTACCTGGTGTGGACACTTATTTTGGCCGGTATTGTTTTTTCTGTTTATAAAGGGATTAAGGACGACAAAAAAGAAAAAGTGAAAACCTATGTAGGAGACAGTATGAAATATTTATGGATGGGAATGGGTATTAGCTTTTTTGTGCTGAGCATGATCTTGTCAAAACTTGGCTGGGATACCATAGTATTTCCCTTTTTTATTTTACTGTACGGGCTGGGTACATTTATTTCGGGTAATTTCATCCGGTTTCGTCCGCTGATCGTTGGTGGTATCATTGCATGGGTATTGGCCATCGGGGCGGTGTATGTGGAATATGATTACCAGATATTGTTTGGCGCTGCGGCCATTTTGTTCAGTTACATCATACCTGCCTATATGTTACGACACAAGAATAAAATTGCAAACCATTAATTGTTTTATATGAGCCGGGAAGAAAAGCAACTCAGCGAAAAAGAAAGTCTTGCTCTTATTGCAACGATGATCAATAAGGCAAAGGACTCTTATCATGACACTGGTGTAGGTGCCATGATGTGGGGGGCAGTGGTGGCGGTTTGCACATTGGTAAGATTTTTTGAATATCAGTTCAATTTTCGCCTTCCGTTTGATATTTACCTGCTGACACTGGCTGCCCTCATTCCCCAGGTATTCATTTCTGTCAGGGAAAAAAAGGAACGTAAGGTTAAGTCATTTGATGATGCATACATGGATTATATCTGGCTGGGGTTTGGTATTTGCCTGTTTTTGCTCATCCATGTCATCAATCTTGTTTACAGGGACTGGGGGCCGGTAGCAAAAGAATACCAGGAACTCACTGGTCATGCTTCCCCTTTTAAGTTCCAGGAATTCATTCATCCGCTTTTTTTGATCCTGTACGGCTTACCCACTTTTATCACCGGGGCTGCCTGTAAGTTTAAACCTATGTTGTGGGGCGGTATTCTTTGCTGGTTGTGCAGTATTATTGCTGTTTACACCAACATTAAAATTGATTTATTGCTGACAGCATTGTCTGCTATTGCTGCCTGGTTCATCCCGGGACTTATTATGGAAAAGGAATATCGTCAATACAAAAAAGAACAAGCAGCGGCTGATGTTTAAAGACCTGGATCCAATATTACATTCGCAGCTCAGGCTGGCCGTAGTGTCTTTACTCATCAGTGTGAAGGAAGCTGAATTCACATTTCTGAAAGAAAAGACCAATGCCACCGCCGGCAACCTGAGTGTGCAGGTACAGAAATTAAAAGATGCCGGGTATATTAATGTGGTGAAGCAATTTAAAGACAATTACCCGCAAACGATCTGCAAGATCACCCCAGCCGGCATCAATGCTTTTGAAGAGTATGTAAAGAATCTCCAGGGCTACCTGGGAAAATAATACCCGTTATTTACCAAGTAACTCCTGTGTTGTGGTTTGGGAAAGTTCCACTTTGTTTTCTTTGGCAGCGGAAATGTTGCAGTTCACATCTACCCGCAATGCACGGAGACCAACTACTCCCTGCAACTCCTCCAGGTTCAGCTTTTCCACATCAGGCATCAGCAATTGCTGGTTTTGAAGGAACTCAATGTATTCCATGTATTCGTTAGCATCTTTTGACTGTGAATAGACAATGGCTATCTTGCCGGGTTGTGTCAGTCTTTCGTTAGTTTCTTTGATGCGGACTTTGTCAATTCGCTTTTTGATGATCTCATAACGGATATTATAATCACCGTCCACATCAAATTTTCTTTCTTCTGTTCTGAAACTAATGGCCAGCGGAATGCTGTGTGCCAGGATGAGTTGCGTAGTGGCCAGCGGATGTTTCAATTGCGGTTGCAACTGGTTAGTAGCTCTTGCTGCCTTGGCAAGCAGGGAAAGTTGCCACATCCGCATATTCCGCAAATACAATTCGTCAAATTTTTTTCTTGGTGCAATGGACTGTCCCATATAGATATTGAACTCCACCCCGTCAGTAACATAGCGTTCAAAATAATGAGGATATACTTTCTGCGCCGCCAATTGTTCGTGGTCAATTAGTTTAGCTAATGTATCATTGATAAGGCCAATACTTTGTTCATATTCCTTGCGATGGTGATAGACCATCCGGGTTTGCGGATCAAGCGCCGAAAAGTATTTTTCTATTTCTGTTTTTAAAGATGGTTGTGTGCTGTGCAGGTGATTAAATATGGAGGTTACCTGTGCATGCATGAAATCACGGATGCTGATCTCTTCATCTGACAGCAGGACATCTGTGGCTGATGTAATGAATTTATTGATCTTGAATTCAATTTCCTGCAGCAGCGGGAAAGGCATCTCGGCCTGTGCTTTCTTGACCACATTGCTGGCAAGCTCCAGTTGGTGGATCAGGTCAAGCTGAATGGCATGTGATCGTTCTGAAGAGGAATTGCGGATGTCAATGGCCGCATACAGGGGATACACTTCTCTGAACTGTATCTTATCAATCTTGGTGTCTGGGTTTTCTGTTTTATTGATGATGTACTTCAGCGCTTTTTCTGTAAACTTCCATTCCACAGCAGGCTGTATAGCCGTGAATTGCCGTTTGATTATTTTATCAATTTGCCCGTCGAGGTTTTCAGCGCTTTTTTCGATGGCAAGGGCAAATAATGGCAATGAAGATTCTATTTTGGCAATATGGTTGCGGTTGAATTTGCCCGGTTCGTCTGAAACGATCTCCAGCACACCCATCAATTCGTTGCGGAGTTTAAGCGGGCAGATGATGAGGCTGCGGCAACCTTCTTTATAGTAAAGCCCCATCTGCTCTTCATAATCATGGATATCTTTTTCAAGGTCTTCAAATACCAGCGGCCAGTCAATGTCTTTGAAAAATATCCTGTACAGTTCCACCAGCTCCACTTTTTCAGGATTAGTTTTCACATTTTTAAACAGCAGGCTCTTATTATTATGTGTTTCCGAATACACATAGTGATCGTTCACTTCCAGGAATGGGGTGATGCCTATGCGGATATCTTTCATGCACAACAGCGACTGCATATAGGTTTGCAGTTGTTCATACACCACATTTTCTGAAAAGGCGTTTATTTTAAGTAACAGGTTTTTTACCTGGGAGATGATCTCTTTTTCTGTAACATCATTCACCCGAACAATGATCAGCCCTTCAAAAATGAAGGAGTCGGGCGGAATAATCTTGAAAAATTCTTCCGCAGGCATCAGCCGGTTGCTGCGCCGGTTGATTACATTGGAGGGAAACTGCGGCAACTCACCAACAGGTTTGACATCCACAAATCTTGTGTCCAATTGCAGTTCCATAAACGTGGTAAGTCCTGTTGACGGGTCTGAAAACGGGTAAACAGCAGAGATCATATCAGAAAAATCATGCTGCATATATTTTTTCAGGACAAGCTCATAAAGACCGTTCA
The DNA here is from genome assembly GCA_964437415.1 of uncultured Chitinophaga sp. Taxonomy (GTDB): domain Bacteria; phylum Bacteroidota; class Bacteroidia; order Chitinophagales; family Chitinophagaceae; genus CADEDV01. Next base: position 56,856 of record CAYTGN010000001.1, read on the forward strand.
GCTTTTCCTGTTCCAGTTTTTCTCCGATATAATCGTTTGGGATATTTATGGTTTCTGTGCCAGGCTTCAGAAATAGCTGGCGGAAATAGCGGGAATTATAGATCGTATCGTAGCTAAATGGCAGAGAAACAGAATAAAGACTTTGGCTATTGATCTTTGTTGGAGGAAAAATGGTGGCCAAAAGTGCATTTACCAACTCCCTGTGTTTTTCAAGCACTGCGGGGTCAGTTAAAGGCTCAAGCAATTCCGGACAGGCTTTAAGCTGTTCAAGCAAACCTGCATATAGGCTACTGGCTCCGGGTTTGCCTGCGGCAATGATATTTTTAAGGGAATCCACCAGCGGCCTGAGTGACAGGCGGCTGTTAACAGGGTATTTTCCAACAAACAGTGTATTGTATTGCATGATGGTGCGATTTGTGGTTTCAACAGGAATACGGCTGTTTTACATGGAGTTGGGAGAAAACAAAACTAATAAATTAGACTTGTTTATGCCAGCCCATTTTAGTGGTATATACTTAGCAACTGATGGGAGCTGATTTATTGATTGAAAGGAAAGGAAATCACCAAGTTAGCCTGATAAATCAGCTTTTGGAATGGAAGAACCGGCATGCAGGCTGCAAACCACAGCTTTCACAGCGTGGATTGCGTGCCAGGCAGGTGTAGCGGCCATGCAGGATGAGCCAGTGATGGGCTTTATGAATAAGTGATTCGGGAATATGTTTCACTAATTCTTTTTCAACCGCAAGAGGAGTGGAGGCAGTGGCGGGCACCAATCCTATGCGTTTGCTGACACGGAACACATGAGTGTCCACCGCCATATTAGGTTGTTTGTCTATAACTGACGTGATGACGTTTGCTGTTTTCCTTCCCACTCCCGGCAGTTGCACCAGTTCTTCCACTGTCATCGGTATTTTTCCATCGAAATCCTTCATCACTTTCTGCGCCATACCAATGAGATGCTTTGTTTTGTTGTTGGGATAGGAAATGCTTTTAATAAAAGGAAACAACTCATCAAAGTTTGTTTTGCTCAGCGATTCTACATCCGGGTATTTTTCATAGATAGCAGGTGTGGTCAGGTTCACCCGTTTATCGGTGCATTGGGCAGAAAGAATAACGGCCACCAGCAACTGGTAGGGATTATCATAAAAGAGTTCGGTCTCTGCTTCAGGGGTGTGGGTTTGAAAATAGTCAATGACAAACTGGTAACGTTGCTTGCGGGTCATGGATACAAAACTAAGCGTATGCAAAGAAAGATAGTAAGCGAAGGAGTAATAGCAAAAAAAGCATCCGCTACAAAGCGAATGCTTCAATTCATTTTCAGAGCCGCTAAAAATTACTTTACTTTTTCGGCTGAATTTTTCTTTGCATGGTTTAAAACATTCAGCACTACTTCCGTTCTCGGAGATAGGGTGATCTTGTCTAATCTTTGCATCGAAGCTTTCAGCACAGTTAATTTTTCCCGGAGTGTCCAGTCATTCCGGAGGGCTTCTTCAATAGCAACGGTTTTTTTAGGAGAGGATTCCTTGTATAAATACAATAAAAGGTCCTCAGGGGTAAATTTTGTCATTAGCAATCCATTAATGTCCTTAAATAAGATGTCCTTGAGAGATTTCGAAACGTCCGGATTATTAACGGGGGAGGGAGGGGATTATTGTGAAAAATGCCTCAATTCTGGCTATTGCCGGACTTTTCCGGCACCAGAAAAAGGTCTTCATTATCCTTTTTCATCAGGTATTTTTCCCTTGCATACTTTTCCAGCGTACCTGGATCCTTCCTAAGTGCCTCTAAATCTTTGCTTTCTGCCTCAATCTGACGGGTATAATGTTCTTTGCTTTGTTTTAGTTCCCTTAACTCTTTGTCACGGGACATGCGGGTGAAAATATCGTTTTTGTCCAAAAAAAGCATAATGACAGCAAAACAGGCAATTGCAATAAAATACTTGTTCTTAAGCCAGGCCGGAAGATGAGTCAGAATGCGGTTCATAGTTCAGGGTTGTTTAAGAGGATGGTTCATAGTTCAGCGGGATTTTTCCATGAACTATGAACCATTTACCACAACTATTTTCCAAATTTAATCTTTCCTTTTGGATAAACAGCAGAACTCCCCAGCAACTCTTCAATTCTTATCAACTGGTTGTATTTTGCCATGCGGTCAGTGCGGGATGCAGAACCGGTTTTTATCTGTCCGCAATTTAATGCGACAGCGAGATCGGCAATTGTCGTGTCTTCTGTTTCGCCACTGCGATGGCTCATGATGGTATTGTAACCATTGTGCTGAGCAAGGGTAACGGCATTGATTGTTTCTGTAATTGTTCCGATCTGGTTCACTTTTACCAACAAACCATTTCCAATTCCTTTGTCTATTCCTTGTTGCAGTCTCGTTACGTTAGTTACGAAAAGATCATCACCTACCAACTGGCATTTATCGCCGACAGCTTCGGTCAGCATTTTCCATCCGGCCCAGTCATCTTCGGCCATACCGTCTTCAATGGAAACAATAGGATATTGCTTCACCCATCCTGCCCAATATTTCACCAACTGCTCGTTGCTCATCTCTTTGCCGCTGCTTTTGTGAAATACATATTTTTTCTTTTTGCTGTCCCACAGTTCACTGTTGGCTGCATCCATAGCGATCACAATTTGTGAGCCTGCTTTATACCCGGCAGCCTGGATAGCTGTCAGCACGGTTTCAATGGCTTCTTCATTGCTTTGGATATTGGGTGCAAAACCACCTTCGTCACCTACATTGGTGCTGTACCCTTTTTTCTTCAGCACTGTTTTGAGGGCATGAAATATTTCAACACCCCATCTCAAGCCTTCACTGAAAGAAGGGGCGCCGACAGGCATCACCATGAATTCCTGGAAATCTATTTTATTATCAGCATGGGCGCCGCCGTTTAAAATATTCATCATGGGAATGGGCAACACTTTGGCATTGGTGCCACCTATATAACGGAACAAAGGCAGCGAAGCTTCTTCAGCAGCAGCTTTGGCCGCCGCCATGCTCACAGCAAGGATTGCATTGGCGCCGAGTTTACTCTTGTTGGGTGTGCCATCTAATTGTATCATCATTTCATCAATGCCTGTCTGATCGGCCACATCATTGCCCAGCAGGGCGGGAGCTATGATGTCATTCACATTCTTCACCGCTTTCAGTACGCCTTTGCCCACATATTTTTTCTTATCTCCATCCCGCAGTTCTGCAGCTTCATGGATGCCTGTGCTGGCGCCGCTGGGCACTGCGGCACGACCCACTGCACCTTCATCGGTTAATACATCCACTTCCACCGTGGGATTGCCTCTTGAATCAAGAATTTGCCTTGCGAAGATCTCTGAAATGTAACTCATGTCCTGTTGGTTTGATTTAGCAAAAAAAGTTGATATGAATGGCAGCATCGCACCGGTGTGCTGTATTCAGGCAGCAAATTTCCGGGTGCTGCAAAATAACGATGTTTTGCCAAGGCGGCCAAAGCCGTTGTACGCTGACACAAACAGCTGTTCATTCTGTTATCCCTGCTTATAACCATACCTGAAACAATTCAAAAAAATCGGCCGGGTTTAGGTATATTTATTTTTCATTTCCCTGCGCCAATGACCCTTGTTTTTTTCAGAAAGGCCCTGTGTATAACAGCAATGTGCTTATTAACAGCACAGGCACGGTCGCAGGCCTTTACCTGTCCTCCGAATATTGATTTTGAGACCGGCGATCTTACCAATTGGGAATGTTATGCAGGGTCTGTTAGCGCTGTGTCAGGTGTAAACACTCTTAGTTTATTTCCTTCAGTTCAACTTTTCAACCAGCATACCATTATTCAGGCAGGCACAAATGAAGTGGACCCGTTTGGCTTGTTTCCGGTGAGTTGCCCGAACGGCAGCGGATACAGCATCAAGTTGGGCAATGAATATAGCGGGGCCGGCGCTGAAGCCTTGCATTACACATTCACCATTCCGGCAAATGCAGTCATTTTTTCCCTGATCTATCATTATGCTATCGTGTTGCAAAATCCCAACCATGCTGCCGAACAACAGCCACGATTCAGGGCAAAGATCGTTGATGCAGCAACCGGAGAAGAAGTGGATTGTGTTTCTTTTGATTTTACAGCATCTGCATCATTGCCGGGTTTTCGGGAGTCACCGGCTTTCCGTGATGTGGTGTATAAAGACTGGACCCCTATTACTATTGATCTCAGTTCATACAGAGGTAAAACATTACGATTGGAATTTATTACCAGCGATTGCACCCTTGGCGGCCATTTTGGCTATGCCTATGTGGATGTGAATACAGAATGCAACGGTATGTTCACCAGCGGTGTTCAATGCACCGGCGATTCGTTTGCCAGCTTCAATGCCCCTCTGGGGTTTAGTTCTTATACATGGTATTCCGATAACAGTTTCTCACAGATCATCGGCGCATCACAAACCCTTACCATCAATCCTGCTCCTCCGCAGGGAGTCACATTCCCGGTAATTATTGTTCCCTTTCCTTCTTTTGGCTGCCGTGACACGTTGTATGCAACACTTTTGCCTGCTGACAAACCTCCCTCTGTTGCCGGTCCTGACCGCATCACCTGCAGCAAGGAAAGAGTGCAGTTGGGTGCCCCGCCAAACAGTGATTACTCATATGAATGGACACCATCAAATATGGTCAGCAACCCGGCATTGGCCAACCCATTCACTGCGACAAATATTTTAAACCCGGTCAACCTGGTGCTAAAAACAATCGAGACCAGCACAAAGTGTTTTACATATGATACAGTGCTGGTGACACCGATCGTGGTGGATACTGCCAGCACTTTTTCGGGCCCTGTGTCTTATTGTCCCGGCGAAACAGTGAATAATCTCATTGCGGTCAGCAACCCAACCTCCGCAGTGCAATGGTATATTGATAATACGGCCATCACAGGAGCTGCATCGTTGACATGGCAGCCATCTGTCACTGGTAATTACTGGGCGCAGATTAGACAAAACGGTTGTATTGATTCAACCCGGGTTCATGTCATTGCACTGTCGCCACAGCCGAAAGTGAGTTTTGAAATGAACAGGACAGTGCAATGCCTGAATGAACCAATGCTTTTCACTAATACTTCAACAATTGCTGGTGGAAGTCCTTTAAATTTTCAATGGCGGTTCAGCGACGGCAGTTCTTCAACGGACAGAAGCCCATGGAAATCTTTTTCCGATATGGGTGATGCTTCCGCATCATTACTTGCCGTTTCAGATGCAGGCTGCAGGGACAGTACCCGGAAAGCAATCACAGTCTTAAAAGAATGTGGTGTTATTATGCCCACGGCGTTCACTCCTAATAATGATGGGCTGAATGATAGACTGAAACCTTTCCTGGCGGGTGTGCAGGGGCTCAGGCGATTTACTATTTATAACAGGCTTGGGCAGGTTGTTTTCAATACAACTTCAGAAGGAATGGGTTGGGACGGTACTTTTAGAGGCGTACCGCTCGATCCGGCTGTTTTTGTCTGGACAATAGAATATTTTTCCAATTCAGGCAAAGCGCAGATACAAAAAGGAACAGTCACCCTGATACGATAATATTTTTTTATCCTCAATGTATTAGCCGCCTGTTGTAAGGCTTCTGAATACTTCTTCGAGGCTTTGTGATTCGTTTTGCAATGAAACGATATTGAGGTTTTGCTGCAGTGCAAGTTCCAGCAGTTGTTTTCGCAGTTGCTCAGGTTCGTGAGTAGAGATCACCCAGTTTTCATTCCCGGTATTATCTACTGAAGAGGCGGCCGGTAAGGCTTGCAGTATTGATTCGGTTACTTTTTCTTTGAAAGTTACTTTCACTAAATTGGAAGAAGATGTTTTGCGGAGATTAGCTAAACTGTCATCAGCCACCATATTGCCTTTGTGAATAATGATCACACGGTCACAAATAGCTTCTACTTCCTGCAGGATATGGGAGGAAAACAAAACGGTTTTATTTTGACCCTGCCGCCGGATCACTTCTCTTATTTCAATGATCTGGTTGGGGTCAAGGCCAGATGTGGGTTCATCCAGTATCAGCACCTCGGGGTCGTGTATCAAAGCGGCGGCAAGCCCCACTCTTTGTTTATATCCTTTTGATAATTGGCCTGTCTTTTTCCGGGCTTCTGTTTTAAGGCCAACGGTTTCTATTGCACTTTCAATGGCTTCTTTTTTATTTTTCACATTATGTACTTCGGCAACAAAGGCCAGATATTCTTTTACATACATGTCATAGTACAAAGCATTGAGCTCCGGCAGGTAACCTATTTTCTTTTTGCTGCCAAGAGGATCATCGGCCACATTGATGCCGCAAACAAAAGCTTCACCGGCGCTGGGTTGCAGGTAGCCGGTAATGATCTTCATCGTAGTGGACTTGCCGGCACCGTTGGGACCGAGAAATCCGACGATTTCGCCTTTGCCAACGCTGAATGAAACATTATTGACAGCTTTTTGTTCTCCATAGACCTTGAGCAGGTTATTTACACGGATAGACATGCTGCGAAGTTAATGTGCGAAGCGATACTGAGAGCCTGAAACTAACCGCTTGTTTTAACCGGAAAATGCCCCCATTTCCATAATTTTGTGGCCCTTTACTAACGTTAAAACCAACGGCATTGGCAAAAAAAAATCACGAAACAGAACTTGAGTTTACGGGTCGCCTTTTTGGTGGTTTCATGGGCGATATCCGCCGCAAACTGCCCTATTATAAAAGCGATTTTAAAGACGGGATGCACTCAAGTGTGTTTGGCGCAACACTCTTTCTTTTTTTTGCGGCATTGGCCAACGCAATTGCCTTTGGTGCCCTGACAGGCGCCCTGACAGGCAACGAAATAGGTATTATAGAAATGATGGTGGTGACAGCCATCGGTGGCATCGTTTTCGCCTTGTTCTCCGGGCAGCCGCTGACCATATTAGGAGGCACAGGGCCAATTGTCATTTTTACGGGGATGCTCTATGGTATCTGCAACCAAATGAATATTCCCTTCCTCGCCACTTATGCATGGGTGGGCATCTGGTCGGGTATATTTTTGCTTATTTGCGCTTTCACTGATGCAAGTGCACTGATGAAGTTCTTCACCCGCTTCACCGATGAGATATTTGCAGCGCTGATCTCCATCATCTTCATTGTAGAAGCTGTAAAAAACACCATCAGTGAATTTGGCCCTTCTGGAAATGGAATGTCCAGCGCATTTCTTACTGTTATTCTGGCGCTGGGAACATTCACACTGTCCCGGTCCTTTAAACGATTTACAAAAACACCTTATTTAAGACATGGCATCAGGAACTATATCAGTGACTTTGGCCCCGCAATGGCCATTTTGATTATGACAGCGGTGGCTTTGAACTTTTCTGATGTAGCGCTGGCCACACCAAAAGTTCCGGATACACTTGGAACTACATCTGGTCGTCCCTGGGTGGTTGATCTTTTCAGTGTACCTACATGGGTGATATTTGCGACGATCGGCCCGGCTATCCTGGCAACTATCCTGTTGTTCCTTGACCAGAACATTACCACCCGCCTGGTAAATGCTAAAGATTATCGTTTGAAAAAGGGCGGTGGTTATCATTTGGATCTTGCAATTGTAGGATTGATAGTTCTTGTTTCCAGTTTTTTTGCATTACCCTGGATTGTGGCAGCTACTGTCCATTCGCTAAACCATATAAAAAGCCTGTCAAAAACCCGTGTGCTGGAAATGGATGGCATCAAGAAAGAGATTATTACAGGTATCAGGGAAAACAGGCTATCCGCATTACTTATTCATTTGTTGATCGGGGGCTCCATCTTCCTGTTGGGTTATTTCGGCTACATTCCCATGGCGGTGCTGTATGGCCTGTTCCTTTATATGGGACTTGCATCATTAGGGGGAAACCAGTTTTTTGAACGGCTCATGCTCTGGGTCACCGATCCGAAACTATTCCCCAAAAATCACTATACGAAAAGTGTACCTGTGAAATACATTCACCGGATAACAATGATCCAGTTGGCCTGCTTTGTGGTGCTGTGGTTGTTAAAGGCATCGAAGTTTGGTATCCTGTTCCCTTTGATGATCGCTGCGCTGGTACCGATAAATATTTTTATTTACCGTTTTTTCCCTTCTAATCATATTAATACATTATTGGCGGAAGAGCCGGAGGAAAGTGAAGACAGGCACTTAATGGGATAGTTAAGAAAATCAATTGCAGCCAAAGATCTGCTTTTCTTTGTTGAAAGCAGGTCTTTGGCGATATATCAGTAAAAGGTCAGGTTTACATATCATTGTATTCATACAGAGGGTCGATGTGAGAACCTGCTTTCATTTCAAGAACAGGTCTTATCAAACCATCATGCAGGCTATAAACCCATCCATGCAGATCGGGCCCTTCATTTTTTCTCCATGAACGCTGAATAATAGAGGTTTTGGCCAGGTTAAAAACCTGTTCTCTCACATTCAGTTCAGTCAGACGATCAGCTTTTTTGTCTTCATCTGTTATGACATCCAATTCTTCCCGGTACAGGCGGTGAACATCCTTAATATTGCGCAACCACATGTTCAATACAGGCCGGTAGTCTTTGCTGGTTAGCGCAGCTTTTATACCGCCGCAACCATAGTGACCGCAAACGACCACCGATTTTACTTTCAGATGACCCACAGCATAGGACAATACACTCAGTAGGTTGACGTCGGTATTCACCACGAGGTTAGCGATATTGCGATGAACAAAAATCTCACCCGGTTGTGTGCCTGTGATCTCGTTGGCAGGCACACGGCTGTCGCTGCATCCGATCCAGAGAAATTCTGGTGTTTGTATTTCTGCCAGTCGTTTAAAATAACTCTCGTCTTCAGCTATTTTTTCGGCCGCCCAGGCCTTGTTTTCAAGTAAAAGTTTTTCGAACGGCTGCATATAGTTTTATTTGTTTAAAGTTAAGCAGGCTCTACCACTTTTATGTCCTTGTCATGTGAACGGATAAGCTTTTTATCACGATACGCACCTGACACAAGTTGTGGTGAAAAGCCCTGGTCTTTCAGGTTGCTGCACTTCAACTCCACTTCCACATTCTTCAGCGGTGCATGGATCATGAAATCTTCAATTGTTTCAATTACATCTTTGTCAATGAAATCGGCACGGGATGTATCAATGATCACTTCAGATCCGGCAGGTACTTTTTCAAGTTTGTTCTTAATGATCGCTTTGTTCAGAAATGAAACATCTTTTCGCAACCTGAAAAGATACTTATTTGCATCATGCACCACAAAAACTGAAGATCTGAAATTGCTCCTGATGACAAAGAACAATCCGATACCGATACCGATGATCACACCTTTGAGAAGATCTGTGGCAAGAATGGCAGCGATTGTCATCACAAAGGGAATGAACTGGTCCCAACCTTTTTTGTAGAATGCTTTGAATAGAGCCGGTTTTGCCAGTTTATACCCGGTAAAGATCAATATTGCGGCAAGTGCTGTTTTAGGAATAAGGTTCAGTAAGAAAGGAATAAATGCTACACATACCAGTAAAAGTATACCGTGATAAATAGTTGCCATTTTTGTTTTGGCGCCGGCATTTACATTAGCAGAGGAACGAACAATTACACTGGTGACAGGCAACCCGCCGATCAGGCCGGAAACCATGTTTCCCAGCCCCTGCGCTTTTAGTTCCCGGTTAGTCGGTGTCACCCGTTGAAACGGATCCAGATCGTCAACTGCTTCAATACACAGCAATGTTTCAAGACTTGCGACCAGGGCAATGATAACAGCGGTTTGCAGCACATCAGGATTAAATAGCTGGCCCCAGTCAGGCATAGTAAAGAAAGACAAGAACTCTCTTGCTGAAGATGCTTCGGGGATCACTACCAGGTGTTCACCGTCCAGTGCTTTGGAAGGGTTTGAGGATTGGAAAAATGCGTTAATTCCCACCCCCAGCAGTACAACAATAAGCGGCGCCGGAACTAATTTGATGAATCCTTTTTTACCGGCAACAAATTTTTCCCATATAAAATGAAAAACAAGACAAATACCACCAATTATTATTGCAGTTGAATTGATGCGGCCGAAAGAATCGAAAAAGTTGGTAAACAGGTTGCCTTTGCCGGGCGGGGGCACTCCTTCGTCTGTTTCAAACTGCGAATCATCACCCAGCAGGTGTGGCACCTGGTTCAGGATCAGGATAAGACCGATAGCTGCAAGCATCCCTTTAATAACACAGTTGGGAACATAATCACCAATAATACCTAAACGTAAAATGCCCAGAGCCATCTGTATTACACCAGCGATAAACACTGCTACGAGAAAAGCTTCAAATGAGGGTAATAATGCAAGCGCTGCTACCACAATGGCCGTGAGACCGGCTGCCGGTCCGCTTACACTGAGATGAGACCGGCTGGCGATGCCAATAACAATACCGCCGATAAATCCGGCAATGATGCCGCTGAAAAGAGGTGCGTTGGAGGCCAGCGCCACTCCCAAACAGAGCGGCAAGGCTACCAGAAATACAACAATGGAAGCTGCAAAATCGTTTGGAAAACTTTTGAAGTAATCTTTTAAACTTGGTCTGGGTGCCATATATTTTTTTTTGACAATAGATGCTGACGCATATCATTTGCAGCCGGCATGAATCAGTGATGTGTGGGGTACTTGCAGAGCCGGTAAAAAACCGGAGTGTGAAACTTATGACACAGTATTGGGCGGAGGGCAGAAAAGTTCGCCATGGAAAGCGAAGTATAAGGCGGGATGATTGCATTTGTTGAAATGAACAGGAACAACGGACTGCTCGTGCAACAGATACGCTTCGTGAAGATATTCTTCGGAAACTGTACTATTGCCACCGGAGGTTTTTTCCTCAGTGGTATTGGCAAAAGGATTATTGTCTTTGCCTGCGGGCTCCTCTCCGTTCTCATCCATCAGGCTGATGGATACCTGGGTTTTGGCAGCATCTACAAACGGCAGGCTGACAGTGAGCCAAAGCAATGAAAAGATCATAACCACTGCGGGTATTACTTTGCTAAGATTGTATTTGCTGTTGGTTTGCTTCATAAAACAGTGGGCAAAGATAAAGATAACAACCACAAACGGGTGTTGTTTAAATGGGATAACAGAAAGATTACAGACAATTCTAATGTGACTTTAATCTCTGCGTTTTCAATTAGTCGCAATTTTCGAATTAAACCGTTCATCAATTTTTTTTCCGGCCAGTAAAATATCAATGATATCCCGGCACTTATAGCAAAGGCATGTTTTAAGCATATTGACTACATTAAAAAGCAACATTATTAAGTTTTTTGATATCTAAGGAATATAAAGGATACCTGCTGCCCACTGAAGCCTTATGGCTGTTTTAAAATAGTTTGTTTCGAGTTCCACCAGCTTTTGCGAAGCTTCCAGCGTTTTAGTTTCCCGGCTGTTCACCAGGAAAAGTGAACTTTCGCCATTGAAGAACCTTGTCTCTTCTCCCCGCTGCAATGTGAGGTAATTAAGATATTGCTGCTGCTGCAGTAGCACCTGTTGCTGCAAAGTCTTCAATTCCTTGTGCAGTGCTTTTACTTTATTCTCCACTTCCAGGTTTTTTTGATTTCGGGAAAGTTCGGTTTCCTGAATTTGTAATTTGGCCTTTCGGTATTCCCCCCTTCCCTGCGAAAATCTAAGCGGAATGCCGATGGTGATGCCATATTGATAATCATTTTCCAGGATGGGGTTCGTTGCAGTCTTTACAATGTCATATCCTCTGCCCAATTGATTATAGCGGAAATTAACGGTAGGCAAAAGCTCCTGGAATTTCAGTTTTCGTTCAATAGCAAGAGCATCTAACTGGTATTTGTATTGCAACAGGTCGGGGTGATTTTTCCGGGCAATCGGAAGCAATTCTTCAGTCAGGGGCATAGTTTGCAGAGCAATATTTATTTGCTTCCGGTCACTGTCTGGAATCACTGAAGCAGGAAGATTGTACGGTTCGTTATTCTCCTGCCATAAAAACAAGGATAAATCAAGGCCAGCATTGTAGAAGTTTAGTTCCGCCTCATTTTGTGCATAACGAAAACTTTGCAATTGGGCCAAAGCTTCTGTAGTATCAATCGCCGGCCTGTCTCCCTGCCGGAAAGCTATGCGAACCAACTCCAGTCTTTTTTCATTCACTGCCACCGCATTTCTCACTACTTCCATCACCTGGTATTGCTGCACCCATTGCCAATAGGTGTGTAAGGCGTCAAGCAACAGATCATTCAAAATAGATTGTTGCTCCACTTCACTCATTTCACGGAAGATCTTTGATTGCTTCAGCACGGCCCTTCGTTTATCCATCAAAAGGTTTTTAGCCAAAGGAAAGCTGATGCCGGCGAAACTGGTTTTTCCCAATGTCTCCTGCGGATCGGTACGGGTTCCCTGCAGGTGTTCGATTCCTGCGCTAAGTTCAATACCATACCAGGTGGGAATAACCAGCCCGGTCTCCCTGCTGTTATAATATGCTGTGCCATCAAAAGTTTTGTTGGAGATTTTTGAAGTGGCAACCGGATCAAACAGACTTTTTGCAATGGTAACATCCGCTTTTGCTTTTTCAATATTGATGATGGCCTGTTTGGCCACCGGGTGAAAACGTTTCACCAATTCAGTTACCTGTCTTTCAGACAACGTTTTTAAACTTTCCTGTGCAGAGAGCAGCGGGAAGTTTAGTATCAAAGTGATAAATAGTATAAACTTTCTGAGGCTCATTGCATTATTTTTTTAGTTCCACAGTGGTTGTCGGTTTGTAATAATCCGGCGGAAAACCATTGATATTTCGCCAGAGTTCATACCAAACATGCACAGCTTTCAGCAGGGCCATGCCCTGTGCCCCTGTGCCCATTCTGAGTTGATAAGGCCAGGGTTTATCATTGGGATCTTCAGTAACCAACACCCTGAATTTTCCATTCACACTAACGGAGCTTTCTACCGCCGTCACCACCCCGCCAAATGTGCCATAGGATGTTTGAGGCCATCCGCTGAAAACAATAGCCGGGAATCCGTCAAACATGAAACGGACCTTTTGTCCCGGAGCGATCAGCGGCAGGTCAACCGGTCGTACAAACAATTCAACAGCATATTGAATATTATCGGGAACAATCTCCACGATCATTTCTCCATCTTTTACTATTTCGCCAATACCTGCCTTTCTTGCCTTGGTGATCTGCCCGCTTTGAGGGGCAGTGATATAGTACAGACCGCTGCGGATGGAATAATTACTGTATTGATTCTGCAGTTTGGCAATGTCTGCCTCACTGCTGGCAATCTGTGAAAAGGACAGGTATTGCTCACCCTGCGCTTTGGCAATTTTTTCGGTGTATTCCTGCTGGGTGGCGTTCATCTCTATCCGGGTGATGGATAGGTCCTGTTTAGTATTGGCCAGTTTGTTTTCGGCGCTGATCTTTTTCGCAAGGCCATTCTGGTAAGCCTGGTTGCGCTGCTCGAGCTGTGTCAGGGAAACGAGACCACTGTCGTACATGGCTTGCTGCCGGTTGAATTGTTGTGTAGCAATTTTATATTCATTATTTTCAGCAATAAGGTCCATGCTATCGCTTTGCACTTTCAGTTCTAGCTGCTGCAACTTGTTTCGCAACTGATCCAGTTTAAGTTGCAGCCCTTCTGCCAAAGCACTGATTTGTGTGCTGGCTGTGCCGGCTTTATTTTTATAGAAATCAATGGTCATTTTTTTGGCGCTGAGCTGTTCCTGTGTCCGGTTCAATAGCTGCGGGTCGAGGTAGTCATCCTTTATCTCTGCCAATTGCAAAATGGTGTCACCGGCTTTTACAAAATCACCTTCTTTCACAAACCATTTCATCACTCTTCCGGGAATGATGGTGTTGAGTTGTTGCGGCCGCTGTTCCTGCCGCAGGGTAGTTACAGTTCCTCTTGCCCTGATATTTTGTGTCCAGGGCAGGAAAAGGATGATGATAATAACTGTTACTAGACCATAAAACCATAAGCGTATCCTGCTTCTTTTATTATAGCGGTATATCCCTGAATAGGATAACCATTTTTGATTATCGGTATATTCAAATATCTTTTCCATGTTTATTGATTTAAACTTGAATGGAAGGAATCGGGATTTATTATTTCAATCACTTGGTCGCACTGACGGGCAAAATCTGCGTCGTTGCTGGCCACCAGTATGGTGGTGCCGGGATATTCTTTTAGCAAAAGCTTTTTGATCTGGCTGCGGTAAGGTTCTTCAATACCTTGCCAGGGCTCTTCCAGCAACAGCAATTGTGGTTGACCAGCCAGGGCTCTTACCAGTAATATTTTATGAATCACTTTGCTGGATAATCGTTTGCCGGTAGGGTCGAGCCAGGTGTCAAAACCCTCTTTTTGTGTGCTTAGAAAAGTGTGCAGCCCCACTTCGTTGAAAAGCCGGATCACCTGTTGCAGATCCGCATTTTTATTGCCCATTGTAATATTTTCAAGAAGAGTGCCGTGAAAAATATCCTGTTGGTTTAGCAGTATCCCTGTTTGCATACGCAATGAAGACAGATCGTAATTGCCAACAGGCAGACCGTTTAGCAATAACGAACCTTTGAAATCGGGATAGGAACCACTTACTAATTTCAGCAACGTTGATTTACCGCTTCCCTCTTTTCCCGTGATGCAAACAGTTTTACCGGCATTGATATGAAAAGAAAGATGTTGCAGCACGGGCGGCGCATCGGAATAGCTAAAAGAAAGATCCGATGCTTCAACGCTAACACCTTTGCCATTTGCCGGTAAAGAATAACTACCGTTTTTTTCGGTGGGCTTTTCGGTGAGTTTTGCAATTTTTTCTACGGAGGTCAGCACATCGTATACACTGTCAAGATTCCCGATCAGTTTTTCTACGGAAGCAATGATAGTGATAATGACGATTTCTGCAGCAATGAACTGCCCGATATTCAGTTGCTGGTTCACCAATAGTATTGAACCAACGATCAGCATGGCAGCCGTGATCATCACTTTAAAACCTATCAACACTTTGAACTGGAACATAAGAATGCGGAAGTGCTGGTTTCTTGCTTCGAGATAGGCACTGGCTTTTTCATCTGTCTTTTGCAGATTGATCTGCGAGCCTTTTGAAAACTTAAAAGATTTGATCAGCCGGGCCAGTTCTTCCAGCCAGGCAGCCACACTGTATTTGTATGAACTTTCGGCGAGGCTGGTCCGCAAGCCTTTGCTTCCGGTGTAATAAAGGATCAGCCAGAGCATAAGCAACAGCAGCAGGCCAAAAAGAATAAATGCCGGGTGATAAAAGGATAATAATATAAGCCCGAATACTATTTGTATCGTAGCAGTCGGGATATCCAGCAATAATTTGGATAGCCCTTTTTGCAATGAAGGAACTTCAAAAAAACGGTTCACCAGTTCCGGGATGTAAAAGGCATCATTTTTTTTCAGGTCGAGACGCGGAATATGGTCTGCGAAATGAAAGGCATAGCGGACAAATATCTTTTGCTCAATTTTTTCTATTATTTGCATTTGCCCGATCTGAAGCATACCGGTACACAAAACTCCCAGCACCACGAGACTGATCAAAATGATCAGTGAGGTGGTCATAGCGCCACCGAGCACAAAGCCTATAATGGCTTGTATGCCCACCGGCAGCGATAGTTGTATCAAGCCGTTCAGGACGGCATAGAAATAAATGGCGGATATCTCTTTACGTTCCAGCCGGACCAGGTTGAAAATCCTGGCCACCGGGTTGGCAGCTGCAGACATATGTAATAGTTTTTTTTCGGTGGAATAAAAAAATGCAGATGATGTTCACCTGTTCAGTTAAACACAATGAAGAGGGTCAGCAAAAATTGGGTGGGGGAGTGAGCTTTTCCATGCAGGGAGAGGCCGGAATTTGTTCAGCCAGGTGAATGGCTGTGCCGATGATGCGGCTGAAGGCCTCATTCTGGTGACTAAACAGGGAAAAGTATTTTTTTTCTTTGGATTCTTCCGTTTTCCCTTTGTCACCGGTTTTTTCTTCGTCTACATCGAAGATGTTAATGGCGGTATTATTTCCAAAGGATTGGAGGGTTGGTACCACATATACAGTGGCGAACAAAAGCAGTAAAAAAAGTGCAATCTTTTTCATGCGGTTGCAAAAATACCAACCTAATTAACATGACAAAACCCGGAAAGTTTAAAAATTGTAAAATTTAATTTAAGCTGGTTTACAACTCATTCGAGCTTTCCGGCAGGTGGTCATATTCCCCCCTGAGTGCATACCAGCCAAAGATCATCAGCCCGATGGCGATTGGGGTGAAAATGACGATGATGATGACCCAGATCACCGGGTTGTTGATGTCCTTCTTTCCATCCGGGTCAATATTTTCAATAGCACCGCTGACGAGGAAATAGATAAATACCGGGCCGAGTAAAAGCCAGATAATACCGAGGATTTTTTTAATGCTGTTCATATATTAAGCTTTTCAAGTTCAGTATTACTTTTCAATAAGCAAGGTTTGTGTGTATTCAAGCCCTGCTTACCGGCAGGCAGGCCCCCTTGGAGGGGCTTGGGGTTGCCTAATCCTCCACATTCTCATCAATCTTGTTTCGCAAATAAATAGTTCCAATCAGCAAACACAAAGCTGCCACAGCAATCGGGTACCAAAGCCCTACCAGCGGGTCTTTGGGAAATGATGTCGTTAATAACAAACCAATGAACGGCACCAGCCCGCCAAACACACCATTGCCGATATGATAGGGCAGTGACATGGATGTGTAACGAATTTTCGTCGGGAACATTTCTACTAAGAAAGCGGCGATAGGGCCGTAGACCATGGTGACGTATAATATAAGTAAGAAAACAAGAAAAATAAATTTTAGATATAAGCCAGTATCTAACTTTTTATTAATGATTGTTATTTGAGAATGGCCAACCCTCTTAGACAGGTCTGAATAAATAGTGTCGGTTTTTTGCGTGAAATATTTAATGCCAATATGAATATTATTGTGCGGTGTTGTTGATGTGATAATTGAATCGTTATTATCGGTGATATTTATTTTTAGCACTGCAGGTTGAGGATTTTTTTCATAGGGTGTTGCCTCAACAGTTGTATCTTTTAAAAAAGTATTAAATATCGGTCTGTAAGTAATTATTCCCAGCAACATCCCCGCCATCATGATCCACTTTCTCCCGATCTTATCACTCAGCCAGCCAAAGAATAAAAAAAACGGCGTAGCAAAGGCAATGGCCCAGAGCATGATGGTGCGGCTTTGTTCAAATTCGATCTTGCAACTGTTCTCCAAAAAGCTTTGCGCATAGAACTGGCCCGTGTACCAGATCACTCCCTGTCCCATTACGGCGCCAAACAAGGCCAACAACACCATTTTAAAATTCGCTTTGCGGCGAAAGCTTTCCTTCAATGGGTTCACAGATGTTTTTCCTTCGCTTTTCAGTTTGGAGAACATCGGCGATTCTTTCATCTTTAAACGTATGTAAACAGAAACACCAACCAGCACAATAGAGATCCAGAAAGGATAACGCCAGCCACCCCATTCTGCATTGAATTGTTCATCGGGCATATTCAATTTCACCAGCATGATCACTCCCAGCGCCACAAACAAACCGAGAGTTGCTGTGGTCTGTATCCACGAAGTATAAAATCCTCTTTTGTTTGCCGGGGCATGTTCGGCCACATAAGTAGCGGCGCCGCCATATTCACCACCAAGGGCAAGGCCCTGCAATAATCGTAATAGCAAAACAAGTAATGGCGCTGCTATGCCGATGGTTTTATAACCGGGCACCAGGCCAATTAAAAAAGTGGAACCGCCCATCAGCACCAGGGTGAGCAGAAAGGTATATTTTCTGCCGATGAGGTCGCCCAATCTTCCAAACACCAATGCACCAAAAGGGCGGACAATAAAACCGGCGGCAAAAATGGCCAGTGTACTTAGTAGTGCAGCTGTGGCATTTCCTTCGGGAAAGAATTGCGTGGAGATCGTTTTGGCCAGCATCCCGAAAATGTAGAAATCATACCACTCTATCATGGTGCCTACTGAAGAAGCGGCAATGACTTTGCGGATAACAGCGCCGTTGGTTGTTTCGTTCATGCGATTAAAATACGAATTGATTTTATGCAATGAATAAATTTTTTGTCTTCGTACATTTAAAGCCGCAAAAAGAAATGCCATGTCATATCCCTACCAGATACAATCATTGGAGCAATATCACAAGGATTATAAAAGAAGCGTGGATGACCCTGAAGGTTTCTGGGCAGGTATAGCACAGCATTTTCACTGGAGAAAGAAGTGGGACAAAGTGTTGTCATGGAATTTTAAAGAACCCAAAGTGAAATGGTTTGCCGGGGCTAAACTCAATATCACGGAGAATTGTATTGACCGCCACCTTGAAACGATGGGCGAACAACCGGCCATCATCTGGGAACCCAACAATCCAGAAGAAAGAACAAGAGTGGTTACATACAATCGTTTGCACAAAAGGGTTTGCCAGTTTGCACAGGTGCTGAAGAATAACGGGGTGAAGAAAGGCGACCGTGTTTGTATCTATATGGGCATGGTGCCCGAATTGGCTTATGCCGTGCTGGGTTGTGCAAGAATTGGAGCGATACACAGTGTGATCTTTGGTGGCTTTTCTGCACAAAGTATTGCCGACAGGCTGGAAGATGCACAGGCTGAATTTATCGTTACCTGTGACGGGGCATACCGCGGCGGAAAAGATATACCGCTCAAAAGCGTAATTGACGATGCACTGATCGGTAATAAAACGGTGAAAAGAGTGATTGTTTATACAAGAACAAGAACACCGGTGAGTATGATTAAAGGCAGAGATGTGTGGTGGGAGGATGAAATGGAGCATGCCGAAACACAGGTGGAACAGGATGGTAAAGTTTCATTTCCTGCAGAAGAAATGGATGCTGAAGACCCGTTATTCATATTATATACATCGGGGAGCACCGGCAAACCCAAAGGTGTGGTGCATACCTGCGCCGGATACATGCTCTGGACCAACTACACTTTTGTGAATGTATTTCAGTACAAACCCGGCGACATTCATTTCTGCACGGCTGATATCGGGTGGATAACAGGGCACAGTTATATATTGTATGGGCCGCTTAGCACCGCTGCTACTTCTGTGATGTTTGAAGGCATTCCCACATGGCCTGATGCGGGCCGTTTCTGGGATATAGTTGATAAGTACAAAGTGAATATTCTCTATACCGCCCCGACTGCCATAAGAAGTTTAATGGGTTTTGGTTTGGAGCCATTGAAGGGAAAAGATCTTTCTTCGTTGAAAATACTGGGAACGGTTGGTGAACCCATCAATGAAGAAGCATGGCATTGGTACGATGAAAACGTTGGCAAGAAAAAATGCCCGATTGTGGATACCTGGTGGCAAACAGAAACCGGTGCTTGTTTAATCTCAAACCTGGCCGGTGTAACTCCTGCAAAGCCATCATGGGCTACGCTGCCTATGCCGGGTGTGCAGCCATTGCTGGTGGATGAAAATGGAAAAGAAGTGACAGAGAAAGATGAGCATGGTCATTTAAAAGGCAATCTCTGCATCAAAGCGCCGTGGCCGGGAATTTTACGAACTACTTATGGCGACCATGAACGTTGCCGCACCAATTATTTTGCCACCTATGAAAGTTTGTATTTCACCGGCGATGGTGCTTTGAAAGATGAGCAAGGAAATTATCGTATAACAGGAAGAGTGGATGATGTATTGAATGTTAGCGGCCACCGCATTGGTACAGCCGAAGTGGAAAATGCGATCAACATGCACGCCGGAGTGGTGGAAAGCGCTGTAGTGGGCTATCCCCATGACGTGAAAGGGCAGGGTATTTATGCTTTTGTGGTGTCTGACGCCTCCCGTGCGTCTGACACATTTGACGATGAACAAAACCGGAAAAATATTTTACAAACAGTGTCAAGGATCATCGGCCCCATTGCTAAGCCCGATAAAATTCAGTTTGTATCCGGCTTGCCCAAAACAAGAAGCGGAAAAATAATGAGAAGGATATTGAGAAAAATTGCTGAAGGGGAAACTTCTAATTTGGGTGATACTACTAC
Organism: uncultured Chitinophaga sp.; assembly: GCA_964437415.1. GTDB lineage: Bacteria > Bacteroidota > Bacteroidia > Chitinophagales > Chitinophagaceae > CADEDV01. Next base: position 76,828 of record CAYTGN010000001.1, read on the forward strand.
TCTGCTTGATCCGGGTGTGGTGGAGGAAATTAGGAATGGAAGGCTATAATTAAAAAAGCAGCCGGATGAGCTGCTTTAATAGGTTTTTCCCAAATGTTTTTTTCAAACCGAGCACAAATTTCCGAACAAAAATTATACCTCCTGTCAACAATTAGTCACAGAATGTGAAGAAACACCAAAAATTTTTTCACCAATTCAAGTCTTCTCTGCAGGTGAAAAACTACATTTGATGATAATTATAGCTTAAACGGCAGCAACAACTGCATGAAAAAAAATCCCAATACCAAACGAAAAATACCCGCCTGGTTGCGCTGGATAGGGTGGGCACTGTTGCTCCAGTTGTTGCTGATCAATATCAGCGCTGCACTTTATGCCTATAAACTCACTCATTTTTATAGCGACCCTTCGCTGAGACAGCATCGGTCATCGGGCAATATTTTTGCAAAAACCTGGCGCCTGTTTACTGGTCCGAAGCAGGCTAAATCATTTTCATCGCAACAGCCGGTGTTTCCTTTTGACACTGTTCATTTGTCCACAGAAAAGGGATTGCGGATAGCAGCCTGGTACAGCGCTGCTGATTCCAATGCCAAAGGAACCGTTGTGTTGTTCCATGGCATCACAGGCACCATGTCGCAGGTGCTGGATGAGGCTTACGAGTTCCGCTACTGGGGATATAATGTGATGCTGGTGGAGTTGCGGGCACATGGCAACAGCGATGGCGCCACCACCACTATTGGCTACCGGGAAGCTGAAGAGGTGAAGCTCGCCTATGATTATGTCAGGCAGAAAGGTGAAGACAACCTGTTTCTTTTTGGTATTTCATTGGGCGCCGTCATCATCAGCCGGGCCGTGGCAGAATATGAATTGTCCCCTTCAGGTATTATACTGGAGATGCCCTTTCTTTCCATGCAAAGCTACCTGAAAGGAAAAGCCAGGACATTGGGGTTCCCGCAACAGCCTTTTGCTTTTCTTACCACGTTCTGGATCGGTGTGGAAAGAGGGTTTAACGGCTTTGGCCACAAGACTACCCGCTACGTAAAAGAAATAACCTGCCCTGTACTGATGCAGGCAGGGGCCAAAGATGAATTTGTGCTGAAGACTGAAAGTGAAAAAATATTCAAAGCCATTACATCTATCCGTAAAGAATTGGTGATGTATGAAGATGGCCGGCATGAATCATTTTTACGGCATGACACCGAACGATGGCGTACTGAAGTGAGTGAATTCCTGGAGGCTAACCGCTGATCATTTACGGATTGTGACTTTGGTTCCTGTGTGTGTAAAGCTGTAAATTTCTTTTACATCATCGTTTTTCATGGAAATACAGCCCAGGGTCCAGTTTTTGTATTTGTCAATTACAAAATCTTCATGCGGCCATGTACCATGAATGCCTATGCTGCCACCGATCCTTGCATTGGCCGGTATCTCCCCTCTTTCTTTTCGTTGGTTAAATTTTTCCCTGCTTTCTGCAGTAGGATAATCAATGGCGAGGAAACGGCACCATTTTTCATGCACCCGTTTGCTGCTGATGCGAAAACTGCCTTCTGGTGTATTTTTATCCCCTTCCATTTTTTTATCGGCCAGGGAATTGTTGCCAAACACCACAGGATAAGTGGCATACCAGCCTTTGTCATCATATACACTTAGTTCGTAATCCGACTTGTCAATAATAATGGAAACAGCGCCTACCGGCCCGGCGCTGGCATTGATTCGCTTATAGGATTGTGTCTTTTTACTGACTTCAGCACGGCGAGAGTCGGTGATCCCCATCAATAATCCGCTGCCCAGCACAACGGAAGTGAGTACGAAAAGGCTTTTCATTGTTACAGTGTTTTCAGTAAGGCCAGAGCCAACCCGGTTGGTGGGGAAAAAGTTTCCGGAATTGTTTCGTGGCAAAAGCTATCTGGTGACCGTCCAATGCTTCAAACGCAATGCCACTAAAGTTTATTTTTTGATGTGGAAATGTTTTAACGGGTTATTTAGAATTTTTCCGACGCAATTATTCAGTGAAGTTTCCGGAAGCATTGGTAATTGCAGCAAACATGAATGCCCGGAGTTGTTCCGGGCATTCAGAAATGAGAGATAATTTTTTTACCAGTTACTAAGTCTGAAGCCAAGGGTGTAAGGTGTCATATCCAAACTTTTGTCCCACATATTGTTCATAGCCATGCTGCCGTACAATTTTATCGGACCAAGAGTTAATTCGCCGATATAGGAGAGTTTGAAACGTTCCAGGTTAAAGCTGCTTTTCAGTTTATCCACATCACCGTTTTCCTTTGTTTTATAACGGGCTGAGTAAAGATAGCCGGCGCTTACACCGCCACTGACGCCAAACCCATTCTTCCTTTTCGGAGTAAAGTTGATGTTTAGCATAATGGGCACCGTCAGGTAGTCGGCGGCTAATTTCACTTTTTTAAATTCAGTAGCTCCCTGGGAAATGAAAGTGGGGTTTTTGCTGAAAACAATATTTTCTGTTTCAAAATGATAATTATTCAGCTCAAGCCCTACCCCGTATTTCAGGTTCACCACATGTTTGATCATGTTCAGCCGCTGCATTACGAACCAGAGGTTCACATTTCTTGATTTACCCGGTTTCAGTTTTAACTCGTCTTTGCCAATGCCTGCATCCACAAACCCGTCTGCAAAAGCGGTGGCATAATTAGATTTGTCATCGTAGTTGGAAAAACCGAGGTCGAGGATCCACCAGTTGGTGCTGAGGTTGGCGGGTTTCACTCTTCTGCGGTCTCTCATCCGCACTTCATTGTCTTTTTCAATCCGCCTGTTCTTACCGTCCCTGTCGCGAATGATGATCATGCCGCCGATACGGATAGTGTCTGCTTTGTTTTCCTGCTTAGCCGTGCTGTCTGTTTGTGCAAAGCCGCTCATGGTTGTGCATAAAATTACACACAGGGTTAAAATCCTTTTCATGTTTGTTCAGTTATTTAGTTTATTTAAGTTTAATGGCCAGCCCGGCGACCAGCAGACGATCATCTTCATCAGTGGCGTCAATGTTGGTGGTCTTTTCAAAGGTCCGGGTTATTTTTCTCAGGAAACCGCGGAGTTTGTTTTTCTTGCCATCGGGCTGATCTTCATCTATACCGTTTACCGGTGTTGATGTACTTACGAAAGACGGTTTGGCAATATTGTTTGTTACAGGAGTTTCAAATATAGTTTCGGGTGAGTTTGTTAATTCTTTTTTAGTAAGAGAATGAGCCTTTGCAATCACATCGTTGAACCTGGTTTCTGGGTACACATTCGGATTCTGATCGGGTAAAGGCAGATTGTTAGACCCTTTGTTTTCATTTTCAGCAATAAAAGATTCATCTTTTTTAATGCTTTCAGGAAGCACAACTTGTTCCTTTGTTTTTTTCAGGTCTGTATTATTATCCTTTGAAGCAAGGATAACTGTATTGCTGACCTTTTCAGTTGGAAGTACAGATTTATTGTCAGCTTCTTCGTTTGTTTGCCCGGGATTATTACCTGCCAGTTCCGGGTTGTCTTTTGTCAATTCTGTTTTCACAGGGTCAGTTCCGGCGGTTGGCCCTTCAGTAGAAGTAGTTTTATCAGTATTCAAAATAAAAAGCCCCGTTGTTCCCACGGCTATTACAATGGCGGCGGCAGCAGCCATTCTCCACCAGGCAGGGATACGGCGCACCTTTTCTTCACTGCGGTATAAAGATTCTTTATTCGGGAAAACTACTGTTTCAGGTCGCAGTGTTGTTTTGAGCAACAAGTTCAATTCCTGTTGAACAGGTGGGTTAGCTGTAGCAAATTGTTCTATTGCTTTTCTTTCGGTTTCATTCAGTTCATCATCTACATATAGCAGCAACCATTCTTCATAGTTGGTCATATTGATAGCGTTCAATGGATCACTGAAACGCATCAGTTCTTCTTTGCCCTCAAAAATAACCAGTTGCTCAGGCTCCAGCTTAGATTGAAGCAGTGCATCCAGTTCATCTTTCAGATCGGGATGAAGGGCAACGAACTCTTCCACCCGGCGGCATTCTTCAGCATCCAGTTCATTATCCATGTACAGGATAAAATACTCTTCGTAATTATGACGGGTTATCATGTTCATTGTTCGTGGTTGATGGTTCATGGAAAAAATCATAGCCTTGATTGCTATTAACCATGAACTATGACCTAAATTACATTCTCCAGTTTCACCAGGTATTCTTTCAGTTGCACTCTTGCCCGGTGCAGGTACACTTTCACCTGGCTTGCATTCAGCCCGGTGATCTGTCCGATCTCATCATAGCTGTATCCTTCGTAATCTTTCAACAGCACCAGTGATCGCTGTGTTTCACTCAATCTGCCCAGTGCATCTTCCAGCACTTTTTTCAGGTTGTGCGCCGGCCGGTTCTGTATCCTTGTTTCTTCACCGAATTCTTCCCGCAACTGTATCCTTTTCACTTTTCGGATATGATCTATCATCTGGTGATAGGCCACGGTGAACAAGTAGGATTTGCTTTTGGCAGCATCCACCTCTTCACGGTTTCGCCACATTTTCTCAAATGCCGTTTGTACCACATCCCTGGCATCTTCCTCATGGCGGAGATTTTTCAGGATGAAGCGGTACACATTATCAGCATAAGTGCTGACACATTCATTGTACTCTTTTTCAGTCATAATACAGCCGGTAACCCCTGCGAAAATATATTATTGCCCCGGGGTCTCAGGTTTTACGATTGTCAGGCCCAAAATGTTACATTAATATCTAAAAAGACGAAAAAACTTAATTGAGGCCATAGGACGAGAAGAACTGGCCGGGGAGAGTCTCCCAGATCATAGAGTCAGGGCCGCCACTCTTCTTTTTCTGGCAGCACTCCTCCATAGTTTCTTCGCAAGTATCATTGTAGTCGGCTGATTTCCAAGAAATAATAACCAAGGCAGCCACAACAATGGCGATGGTCAAAAGGGAGATATGTACGATTTTCTTTCTCATGTTTCAACTGGTTTCTGGCAGATGCAATGTTTGACGAATGTAAAAACCAGAATGTTACAGCAAACATAAACCTGTTTTTATCCTGCGGCAAGCTCAAGTTGACGAGAAGTATCTTTTTACCGATAGAATGCAGAAAATAGCCTGCGAACTGTACGCTGTGGCGGCCCGGAATGACCGTTTGCAAACTTCCCGGTTTTATATTTGCTCTCAATACTTTGTTTATGAATGAGAATTTTGTTCAGCGCATAGCCGGTGAAGTAGAGGAAATCAAGGCATCGGGACTCTACAAGACGGAAAGGGTGATTAGCAGTCCGCAGGGAGCCGAAATTGTCGTGAATCCTGCTAAAAGCGGAACAGGTGGTAAAACTGTATTGAATTTCTGTGCCAACAACTATCTGGGCTTGTCCAGCCATCCCAAAGTGATCGAAGCGGCGCATAAAGCCATTGATACCCACGGCTATGGAATGAGTTCTGTCCGCTTCATTTGCGGCACGCAGGATATTCATAAAGAGCTGGAAAGAAAACTATCCGAATTTCTCGGGACTGAGGATACCATTTTATATGCTGCTGCTTTTGACGCCAATGGCGGTGTGTTTGAGCCATTGTTTGGAGAGCAGGATGCCATTTTTTCTGATGCGCTGAATCATGCTTCTATTATTGACGGCGTGAGGCTTTGCAAGGCACAGCGTTTCCGCTATGAGCATAACAACATGGCCGACCTCGAAGTCAAACTGAAAGAAGCAACCGGTTGCCGCAGCCGCATCATTGTCACCGATGGTTCTTTCAGCATGGACGGAACGATTGCCCAATTGGATAAGATTGTGGAACTGGCCGAACAACACGATGCCATTATCATGATTGATGAATGCCATTCGTCCGGTTTTTTGGGCAAAACAGGCCGGGGCACCCATGAATACCGTGGGGTGATGGGGAAGATTGATATTATCACTGGCACACTGGGTAAGGCTTTGGGGGGTGCTTCCGGTGGTTTCACATCAGGCCGGAAGGAGATTATTGATATGCTGCGTCAAAAATCAAGACCCTATTTGTTCAGCAATACACTGGCGCCATCAATTACAGGGGCCTCTATTGCGGTGCTCGATATGCTGACAGAAACCACAGAACTGAGGGATAAGCTTGAGTACAATACTAAATACTTCCGCAGCAAAATGACTGAAGCCGGTTTCGACATCAGGCCCGGCGAACATCCTATTGTACCCATCATGCTCTATGATGCCGTACTGGCACAAAACTTTGCAGCCAGGTTATTGGATGAAGGTATATATGTGATTGGCTTTTTCTTCCCGGTGGTGCCAAAGGGCCAGGCAAGAATAAGGGTGCAACTAAGCGCTGCCCATGAGCAGCATCATTTGGACAAGGCCATCGCTGCGTTTAGCAAAGTGGGGAAGGAACTGGGTGTGTTGAAATGATTTTCAGGGATTAATAATATTCGTAATTCTACGAGGTTTGCTTTAACTGAAATTTATATTTCTGTTTATGCGGAAAAACTGCCCCAAACCCTATGAAAAACAATAAAGACATTGTATTTTCGTTTCCTCCTCTGATGAACCAACTCTACAGATCCGAATCCCTTTGAATTTCCTTAACTTTTTTTGTTTACCCTATCAAACAGTAGATCTGTATGAAAAAGTTTTTTCTTTGCTTATCTGTAGTAGCTTTATTAGTCGCCATGATGTCTTCCTGCGCCAGTGTTAAAAGAGATTGCCAGGGAAATAAGAAATATAAGCAGCCGGGCGGATTTTACATGTAATCCCTTTTTCGGCCTGAGGATTTAACCGATCCTGTCTCAAAACGAGACGGGATTTTTATTTTTAAGACAAATTATTCCAGTCATGAAAAGTATCGGACTGTTGCTGCTGCTTATTCCGGCAGCAGTGTTTTCACAGCAAAATGATTTTCCCGGTAGGTGGATAGGTTCATGGAAGGGTGAGCTTTTATGGTATGCCGGCAATACTTCAACGCCTAAGAAGGTAAACATGGAACTGCATATTCAGCCCGCTGACAGCGGTGATAACTACACCTGGAAGATTGTTTATGGCCCGGATTCACAGGACAATCGCCCCTATGTGCTGATACCAAAAGACACCGCAAAAGGACATTGGCAGATTGATGAGAACAACGGTATTGTGCTGGACCAGTATTCGCTTGCGGGAAAACTTTCAGGCGCCTTTACTGTGCAAAACACGACCATCCTGAACAGTTATTGGATAGAAGACGACAAAATGCATGTTGAGTTTTATTCCATCAGCGCCAAACCGGTAGCCGTTACGGGGCATGGCTCAGAAGAAAGCCCTTCTGTCAGCAGTTACCAGGTGCGGAGTTACCAGAAAGCGGTTTTACGGCGAAGCCAATGATGGTTACCTTTGCCCGAAATTTAAGATTGAAGATGAAAATTATTGCTTACTGCTTTTTATTGATGGCTTTTTTGCAATCCTGCTCACCCAACAATGTAAAGACCGATAACAGCCTGAAAAAATATTTTGAGGAGAATAAGGTGGAAGGTTGTTTTGCCCTGATGGATAACGGCACAGGGGAGTTCACAGTTTATAACCTGGCCCGCTACCGCGACAGCAGCTATTTACCTGCTTCCACTTTCAAAATTGTCAACTCTCTTGTTGGTTTGCAAACAGGCAAGATCAGCAGCGACAGCATGGTGATCAAATGGGATGCTGTGCAGCGCCGGGTGAGTGACTGGAACAAAGATCTTACAATGTATGAGGCGTTCAGGGTTTCGGCAGTCAACTATTACCAGGAAGTGGCGAGAAGGATCGGGAAAGATACGATGGAATACTGGCTCAATGCTTTTGGCTACGGCGCAAAGACAGATAAAGACACAGTACGGATCACTACAACTGTTGATTCTTTTTGGCTCGATAATTCACTAAAAATTACACCCGATCAGCAATTAGGCCTGGTGAAAAAACTATACTTCAATCAACTTCCGGGCATTTTCCGGATAAACCATGAAATGGTGAAAAACGCTATGTTGTTTGAGAATAACACCAATTACCGGCTGGGGTATAAAACCGGCTGGGGTTTCACCGAAAAAGGTCATTCAATTGGCTGGATTACGGGCTGGATAGAAGAGAACAATCATCCTTATTTTTTTGTGCTCAATATCGAATCACCGGACAAGGATTTTGATATGTGGACCGTACGGATAAAAATGCTGAAGGATATTTTAAAAAATTTGGGTTTTTTTGAAGGAAAGATGTGAGGGACTAATTAACGCAAAAACCTTTTTGCATGGCCTGATTCTTGTTGGATACATCCATTCACTGATTTGTTATTTATCAAATTGACTTTCCAGTTTCAATACAAAGAATTCATTTTGCTTCTTGCAGCCATCCCTTTTTTTATCCTGCTTTTTGCTGGTCTTTGGCAGTGGAAAAGAAAAGTAAGTAAACGGATGGGAGACAGCAGGCTGGTCAATATTCTTACTGCAGACTTTTCTGCAAAACTGTTTGCTACAAAGTTCATTTTACTTTCTCTTGGATTTGCCCTTGGGGTGCTGGCTGTGATGAATCCCCGCAAACCCGGAGCGGCGGATAATATCACCCGTAAGGGAATTGATGTAGTGATTGCACTCGATGTAAGTAAGAGTATGCTGGCGGCCGATCTTGCTCCCAACAGGCTGGAAAGGGCCCGGCAATTTATCAGCAAGCTTATGACTGCGATGCCCGATGACCGTATCGGGCTGGTGTTGTTTGCAGGCAAAGCGTATATGCAAATGCCGTTGACAAATGATCATGGCGCTGCCCGGTTATATGTTTCGTCAGCAGGGACGGATGCAGTGCCGCAGCAGGGAACGGTTATCAGCGATGCATTGCAGATGAGTCTGAATGCATTTAACCAGAAAGAAAAAAGATTTAAAGCCGTTGTGCTCATATCTGACGGTGAAGAACATGATATGGCGGCAGTAGAAACAGCCGAAGAACTGTCGCAGCAGGCTGTAATGATCAATACCGTTGGTGTTGGCTCACCGGAAGGCGCCAATATCATTGACCCGGCAACAGGTCAAAATAAAACTGATGAAGCAGGTAATGTGGTGCTGTCTAAACTTAATGAAGTAGTGTTGAGACAGGTGGCTGAAAAAACAAACGGTCTTTATGTTCGGTTGCAGGATAGTGATGCCGCTGTGAAAGAGCTGAAAGCACAGTTGTCACAAATAGAAAGCAAGGTTTTTACAGATGTGTCGCTGATCAACTATAAAACATTTTACATGTGGCTGACTGGCGGGATGCTGATCTTGCTGCTCGCAGAATTTTTTATTCCTGAAAGAAAGAAATCAGTGGCTTGAGATATTTATTATTCATATCGTTTTTGTTTTTAACCGGGCAGTTGACCGCACAGTCAGTTAATGAATCAATCCGTAAAGGAAACGAATTTTACAGGCAGGGGCAGTATGAGCAGGCAGCAAAAGAATATAATGAGGCGCTGAAAAATGAACCTGGTAATGCTACCGCAAAATTCAATCTTGCTGCCGCTATTTCTAAGCAAGGAAAGGAGACCGAAGCCATAGAGACTTATGATGAACTGGCGGGTTCACTGGCAGATGCTGCATTAAAAGCAAAGGCTTATTATAATAAAGGCGCATTGCTCAGCAAACAAAAAAGACTGGAAGAAAGCATTGAATCTTACAAACAGGCTCTCAGGCAAGACCCAACTGATAAAGAAGCCAGGGAGAATCTTCAAAAAACGCTGCTGGAACTGAAAAAGAAGCAACCCCCCAGGAAAAAGGAAGAAGACAATCAAAAGAAACAACAGCAGCAAAAACAGCAACAGCCCAAATTGAACCAGCGGGAAGCCGAACAACGACTGAAACTGCTGCAACAGAAAGAAAAAGAAGTGCAGCAGCGCTTGCAAAAAGAAAAGTCAAAATCAGGCGGGTCGCAAACCAAAGATTGGTAAACTTTGGAGGCGGTTCTTTGTTAGTTTTGCAGCATGCAATTTTACTGCGAATCCCTCACTCAATATAAACGTCTCGTCACCCGGGAAGTGAAGATCGGCGACCTGTTGCTCGGCAACCCCGATAGCTATCGAAGTCATCCCATCCGTGTGCAGACGATGACGACCACTGACACAATGGACACTCTTGCAACAGTTGAGCAAAGTATCCGCTGCATCGAAGCCGGTGCCGAATTGGTTCGCATCACAGCTCCGTCAAAAAAAGAAGCAGAAAATTTACTGACTATTAAAAACGAATTGCGGAAAAGGGGCTATACCACTCCGTTGGTGGCCGATATACATTTTACGCCAAACGCAGCGGAAATTGCAGCCAGGATCGTAGAAAAAGTAAGGGTGAACCCCGGCAATTATGTTGACAAGAAAAAATTTGAACTGATTGAATACAGCGATGCAGATTATGCAGAAGAGATAGACCGGATAAGAGAAAGATTTACCCCGCTGGTAAAGATTTGCAAGCAGTATGGCACAGCAATGCGCATCGGCACCAATCATGGCTCACTGAGCGACCGCATCATGAGCCGCTATGGTGATACAGCCATGGGCATGGTGGAAAGTGCAATGGAATTTTTACGGATAGCCAGGGATGAAAGCTATCACCAGGTAGTGCTGAGTATGAAAAGCAGTAACCCGCAAGTGATGGTGCAGGCTTATCGCTTGCTTATCAAAACAATGTTTGATGAATTTGGTGAGTGTTATCCTTTGCATTTGGGAGTAACAGAAGCAGGTGATGGTGAAGATGGAAGAATTAAATCTGCTATCGGAACCGGTTCTTTATTGGAAGACGGTATCGGCGATACAATCCGAGTGTCTCTGACAGAAGACCCTGAACTGGAGATACCTGTGTGTAAAGATTTGGTGAAGAGGTATTCCGGTCAACAGTCAACGGTCAACAGCCAACAGCCGGTGCCAGTCCTCAACAAATTGTCGTATGATCCTTTTACATACCAGCGAAGAGAAACTTTTACAGTTGACAATATCGGAGGCAAGCAGGTGCCTGTGGTGATTGCTGATTTGAGCAAGATTGAAAAGATAACGCCACAGCATTTGCAAAGTGTTGGCTACACATATGATGAAGTGACAGATAAATGGAATATCAGTGATGCAGCAGCGGACTATATTTTCACCGGTCACCAGTTTCTTGACTTTCAGTTGCCGGGAACCTTGAAAGTGATTGTTTATCCTGCAGCCTGGGAAGCTGCAGGTGATACAGACAAATATTTGCCCATTTTTCAGGACAGCGGTTTTATAGCAACAGAATCAAAAAGTGCGAAGCTGAATTTTGTGATGATAGATTGTTTCAGTGAAGCGGAAGTTATTCCATACCTCGATCAGATCGCCAATGACACAACCGTTGTGCTTTGCCTGAGCAGCACCAATCAAAACGCCATGCAGTCTGTTCGCCGTATGTTCATTGAATTACAGACCAGGCAAATTAATAACCCGGTTATCCTGATTACAGATAGTAGCTGGCAAACACCGGATGAGCATTTGATCCATTTTGCCACTGAAACCGGTGCCTTATTGTTAGATGGCTTTGGAGACGGGATTTGTCTCGGTTATAACAGCCAGGCACAGATGGAAAACGTAAAGGCGAAGGGTAGAACTTATCTTGATGTAAAAGATATTTACCAGTTCACCAACAACACTGCCTTTTCCATTTTGCAGGCAACCAGAACAAGGATCTCCAAAACAGAATATATCAGTTGCCCGAGTTGTGGCCGGACCTTGTTTGACCTGCAGGAAACCACGGCAAAGATCAGGGCCAGGACGAATCATTTGAAAGGTGTGAAAATCGCCATCATGGGCTGTATCGTAAACGGCCCCGGTGAAATGGCTGATGCCGATTTTGGTTATGTGGGCAGTGGTCCCGGCAAGATCACTTTGTACAGAGGAAAAGAAGTGGTGAAGCGGAATGTGAACAGTGAAGTGGCCGTGGATGAACTGATCAAATTGCTGAAAGAAAATGAAGCATGGATTGAACCTTAATAACTCAACATGAGATTAAATTCCTGGACCATTCTTTTCCTCGTCACACTTTTCATTCATATCGCCGGGGATTATCTGCCATTTTCTTATGCGTCATTTATAACCAAACCATTGCTGATGATCATCCTAATCAATGGGTTTATCTCAGCAACAGGGGGAATCTCATCAACGCATAAGAAATGGGTGATATTTGCACTTTGTTTTTCCTGGCTGGGCGATGTGTTGCTGATGTTCCAGGGAAAAGATTCATTATTTTTTTTATTGGGTCTGTCTGCTTTTCTTCTCGCACATATTTTTTATATCCTGTTCTTTCATGGCGTTAAGCAAAATGAAAAAATAGACAGCCGCTGGTGGCTGCTGTTACCAGTAGTTGTTTATTATGCTGCATTGACCGGGCTGCTCTATCCTCATCTTGCCGATATGAAAATTCCGGTGCCGGTTTATGGGTTGGTCATCAGTTTTATGCTTTTGCTGGCTTTACATAGTTTATTTATTAAGAACAAAAAAGCAGGACAATGGATGGCAGCAGGCGCCGTTCTGTTCATTATATCAGATTCTGTTCTTGCCATCAATAAATTTTATCAGTCCTTTGAACCGGCAGGCAGCATCATCATGCTCACCTATGGGCTGGCGCAGTTATTTATTGTGAAAGGTGCAGCACATTATCTTTCTTTGCAGGAACAAAAATGAATTTTGGATCAGCGGAATAATTTTCCGGATCATGGCCGGCTCCGTAGGAGCCAAATATTGGCAGTAGAGAAATTTATTAGTAGCAACGAACCCCCTAAGGGGTTCAACACAATAGTATGCAACAAACAGATTTTTTAGTGATAGGGTCAGGCATAGCAGGATTGACCTATGCTTTGAAAGTAGCGCAGCAATTCCCCGGAAAAAAAGTGCTTATCCTCACCAAGGCAGCAACGGATGAAACCAATACAAAGTATGCACAGGGCGGAATAGCCGTGGTGAATGACCTGGAAAACGACAGTTTTGAAAAACATATTGAGGATACATTGATAGCAGGCGACGGACTCTGCAATGAAAAAGTGGTGGACATCGTGGTGAAGGAAGGTCCCGAAAGAGTGAAAGAGATCATTGAATGGGGCGCCAGGTTTGACAAAGAAAAGGACGGGGATTATAAATTAGGAAAAGAAGGGGGTCATTCGGAATACCGTATCCTGCATCACAAGGATGTCACCGGCAGGGAAATGGAAAGAGCCCTGATAGGTGCAGTTTCAAAACAAAAGAACATAGAGTTCGTCAAACATTGCTTCGTTATTGATATCATCACACAGCACCACCTTGGTTACCTTGTCACCAAATCTACTCCCGATATTGAATGTTATGGAGTATATGTACTGAACCTGCAAACTCAGCAGGTGGAAAAGATACTTTCCCGGATCACAGTATTGGCCAGCGGCGGCAATGGGCAGGTGTACAGAACCACCACCAATCCATCTATCGCTACTGGTGATGGGGTGGCGATGGTCTATCGGGCCAAAGGAAGAATTGAGAACATGGAGTTCATTCAATTTCATCCGACAGCTTTGTATGAACCCGGTATGAAAGGGCAGGCTTTTTTAATCACAGAAGCTGTCCGCGGAGATGGCGGCATTTTGCGAAACAAAGACGGCGAAGCATTCATGGAACGCTACGATGCCAGAAAGGATCTGGCCCCCCGTGATATTGTGGCAAGAGCCATAGACAGTGAGATGAAAAGAACGGGTACAGAGCATGTGTGGCTCGATTGTCGTCATTTTGGCAAAGAAAAATTTGTGGATCATTTCCCCAATATCTATGAAAAATGTTTGTCTGTAGGCATTGACATTACCAAACACCTGATACCGGTTGCTCCCGCAGCACACTACAGTTGCGGCGGCATTAAAACAGATGAGTGGGGCAGAAGCAGCATTCGCAATTTGTATGTATGCGGCGAATGTGCCAGCACCGGTTTGCATGGCGCCAACCGGCTTGCCAGTAATTCGCTTTTAGAAGCAATGGTGTTTGCGCATCGTTGTTATATGGATAGTGTGGCCTCCATAAATCTCTCTGAAGGAGGAAATTCGGAACTTGCTGTGATCAGAGATTCCGCTTTGATTCCAGACTGGAAAGCCGAAGGAACAACAGAACCTAAGGAAATGATATTAATAACCCAAAGCCTGAAGGAATTGCAGCAGGTGATGAGTGATTATGTCGGGATCGTCCGCAACGACATCCGTTTGCAAAGAGCTACGAAACGGCTTGACCTCTTGTGGGAAGAAACGGAACAGTTGTATCAGACATCTGTGCTGTCTCCGCAATTACTGGAACTCCGCAATATGATCACAGTGGGTTATCTTATTGTGAAATGCGCCAGCTTCCGGAAAGAAAGCCGCGGCCTGCACTACAATACAGATTATCCCGGAAAGAGTCTGCTGCTGCAAAACATCGTGCTGTAGATTTATCTTTGCAGTCTATGTATTATATCGTTTTCGGGTTTCTGTACATCATTTCGCTGTTGCCTTTTTTTATCCTTTATGGTCTTGCAGATTTTGCCTTCCTGGTTCTTTATACCATCATTGGTTACCGGAAAGAAGTGGTTCTCACCAACCTTAGGGGTGCTTTTCCCGAAAAAACAGAAGCAGAGAGAAAAAAGATTGCCCGTAAGTTTTACCGGAATTTTTTAGATAACTGGATCGAAACCATCAAACTTTTATCCATCAGCAAGAAGGCGATGAACAAAAGGATCAGCGGCAATTTTGAAGTTTTTTATCAATTACACAAGACCGGTCAGTCCGCACAGGCCAACCTGGGTCATTTTTTTAACTGGGAGATCATGACACTGCATTGCGGCATAAACCAGCCCTACACATTCCTGACAGTGTATTTGCCGCAAAGCAGCAGGATCATGAACCGGCTCATCATTTATCTCCGCTCAAGGTGGGGTAACCCCCAAATACCTTCTACTGATATGGCGAGATCCATCATTCCCTGGCGGAAAAAACAATTCCTGATTGCATTGGGAGCCGACCAAAATCCACCGAACCCTGAAAATGCCTATTGGTTGTACTTTATGAACAAGCCTACTGCATTTGCAAAAGGACCTGAAAAAAATGCAAAGACCATGAACCTTGCCGTGGTGATGCTGACCACCACCAAAAAGAAAAGAGGTTATTATCATTTTGATTATTATTTACTTGCCGATCAGCCCAAATCTTTGCCCGACGGCGAGCTGATGAGGAGATATATAAAGCACCTGGAGGAAAATATCCGTTTACAACCGGAATTATACCTTTGGAGCCACAGGCGATGGAAGCATGGGTGGAAAGAAGAATACAGGCCCCTGTGGGTTGATGAAAAGGAGCCACCTGCCGGAAACTAATGCTCTGGTAAAAAGAAAAGCATGTATTACTTTGTAAGAAGCATATTTTATGTCTTTTCTTTTTTGCCTTTCCCGGTTTTGTATCTTATCAGTGATTTTTTCTATACGGTCACTTACTATGTAATTAAATACCGCCGTGCCGTGGTGATGAATAACCTTCGGATTGCATTCCCGGAAAAGTCAGAGAAGGATAGAAAGAAAATTGCCAAAAAATTTTATCATAATCTTACTGATACATTTATTGAGTCCGTAAAACTTATTTCGATCAGCAAAGCCCAGTTGAATAAAAGAAGTACAACTGATTTTGAGCTTGTCAATTCACTGATAGTAAAAGGTAAAAACCTGCGCTGTATGGCCGGGCATCAGTTTAACTGGGAATTTGCCAACCTGCTTTTTTCAAAAACCATCGCTGTCCCGTTTGTCGGGATATACAACCCCATCAGGAATAAGATACTTAACCGCATTTTCTATAGTTTCAGAAAAAAATCTGGCACCATACTGGTTTCAATACATGAGTTTAAGCATAAAAGGCATGAGGTCTTTTCCGGCCAGTATGCTCTGGCTATGGCTGCCGATCAAAATCCAGGCGATCCCGCAAGAGCATTTTGGTTGCAATTTTTTAACCGGCTCACTCCCTTTGCGCCGGGGCCTGCCCGTGGTGCGATAAAACGATAACACAGCGGTCATTTTTGTCGGGTTCAGTAAAACAAAAAGAGGGTACTATCATTTTATGCCGGAATTATTAGCGGAGAACGGAGCAGATCACAACCCGGAAGAATTGACCAGTTTGTACAGGAATGCACTGGAAAATACAATCCGGAAAGACCCATCTAACTATTTATGGAGCCACCGCCGCTGGAGGTGGCAATGGAAGGGAGAATATGGAAATATAATCCCTGAAGCGTAACATTGCCTGCAGAACTTATACTGGTATGAAAAAAAGAATTCAACTATTGTTTTTTGCAGTCTTTCTTTTATTGGCAGCATTAGCATCCGCCCAACAGCATTTCAATGTAATGACCTTTAATATCAGGCTTAATACAGCTTCTGACAGCCTGAATGCATGGCCTTATCGCAAAGACAAGGTGGCCTCACAAATTCTTTTTCATGAAGTGCACCTGCTGGGAGTGCAGGAAGCCCTGCATGACCAGATGAAGGATCTTGAAGCAAGGCTGCCGCGTTTTCGTTACACCGGTGTGGGCCGGGATGATGGTAAGGAAAGAGGTGAGTATTCTGCTATATTTTATGACAGCACCCGGCTGCAGTTGCTGCAATCGGAAACATTCTGGCTGTCTGAAACACCCGCTGTGCCGGGAAGCAAAAGCTGGGACGCTGCCATTACAAGAATTGTGACATGGGCAAAATTCAAAGACCGGAAAACAAAAAAGATATTCTTTGCCTTCAACACTCATTTTGATCATATCGGAAAAGTGGCCCGCCGGGAAAGTGCACAACTGCTGAAACAAAAAGTGCAGGAGATAGCTGGGAAAACACCTTCGGTTATCATGGGAGACTTCAATGCACGCCCTGCTGATGAACCCATTCAGGTAGTGCTGTCTGCAGATGATCCGCTGCGGTTCACAGACAGCAAGGCTATTTCAAAAACACTGCATTACGGACCAGAAGGAACCTTCAATGCATTTCGTTCAAAAGAAACAGACGATCAGCCTATTGATTACATTTTTGTAAAGGGAAGCAAGTGGAAAGTGCTGATGCATGCCAGTATTTCACAAACATGGGGAGGCCGGTTTGCCTCCGACCATTTTGCAGTGCTGGCAAGATTGGTTTACTGATGAGATGTCGGTGGTTTGAATAAACGTATCATGGCGCTGCTGCCTTCAGTGCTTTCAAGTCTTGCTTCATATCTTTTTTCACCACACAGTGCAACCATATACGATGTGTTGGGCGGGATGGCGCCAAGATTTTCAGCCACCATCACCAGTTCATTTGTTTCGTTGAGGTCATGCACGGATAATTTGATAGTATAGGCAGAAGCGGCAAGCCGGATATGACTAAAAATGAGCTTACCGTTCAGAAATAATGAAATGGAATCGCCGTCAATTTCTGCATTGTCATAAAATCGCAGCTCAAGGGAATCGCCGCTCAGCGGAATTTCTGTGGTAAGAACATTTTTCCGTTTTGTGAATTTTTGCTCAATGGTCAGTGGCTGCACCGGGGTTGAAATAACCGGCGGAGGTTCTTTATTTTCCTGCGGTGCTGTAAGTGTTTTAACAGGCTGTTTCTTTACAGGCGGAGTAACTTTTGCTAACGGCTCTTTTTGGGGTGCTGGTGATACGCTTTCAGGTATAATGATCGGGTTGGATACAAGTCCTGCAATGCTGTCAATAAATTCGGGATCGTTTGTTCCCCACATATAGTTATCAATCACATAATCCCATTCATCTGCAAATACCGGGGAACCGGTTTTATCCAGGTGCACCTCTCCTTTTTGGGATAAGGGGTTTTCCTTCAGGGCAGCTCTGCCGTCCAGCATCATGCGGCCGTCACCGGGGCAATTGAAATCGGCGGATGATAACAACGGTATTTTTCCCGGCGAACTCAGATTGAGTTTGCCTGTTTTTTCTTCAATAAGCCGGTCATCCCACCAAACGGCCTCATTGCTGCCGGGGTCAAAATAGCCTTTGATCGCATAGCGGCGATAGTGATTGGGTGATTCGTAATAATACGAGGTTCCTGTGAGGCTATCGCCTTTCTGAATGATCTTCAGTTCCACCTTTTGCCGGTTGATGCGGCCCTTCCAGGTGCCGGTGATCATTTGAGAAAAAACGGGAAAACCGGTGAGAAGCATGCAAAAAAGAAGGCTGTTTTTCAGGAAAACGGGCTGATTGTTGTGCATAAAGGACTTACGACGCATATAATTTCTAAAACGGGATTTGAAGCGGGGTATTATATCCGAAAAATTAAAATACTCCGGTTATAGATGCCAGGTCGGTTTCGATTGGCTTGCAGAAAGTTGCAAAAGAAAAAACCAAACCAAAAATTGCTGTAAAGGAAAAAATAAATATCTTTCGTTCTCAAAGTTCCCAAGGGACTGCAACCCAATAAACTAATTACAAACTCTGCTTATGAGAAAGATTTACGTTGCGCTTCTTTCCTTGTTTTCGCTTTTGTTTACTTATTCTACATCTTCTGCTCAACCTGTGAGTGGTTATTCATTTTCTGCATCAGCAGGAACATATACCCCAATTTCTGGTACTGCAAGTACGGCTACGGGGGATGATGGGACTCAAGGAAATATTCCAATTGGCTTTACATTTCAGTTCGGAGGTGTAAACTATACCCATATAGCTGTTACAACAAATGGACATCTCAAGCTTGGTGTTGCCGGTGTGGCTATTACTGCTTCATTTGGAGGTTTTAGTAATACAGCATTTCCCGCAACTACAGATCTGCCGGTAATAGCTCCTCTTTGGGATGATATGAATCTTACCGGAGGGAATATTCAATATCTATTATCCGGAACCGCAGGAAGCCAGGTATTCACCGTACAATGGACAGATAACCGATGGTCTGGAAGCGGTAGTGGAACAGCGCCAACAAACTCTTACCAGGTTCACTTATTTGAAGGCACAAATGTTGTTGAATTTGTATATGGTACTATGAATGGCTCTTCAGCAGGCTCAGCAACCATCGGATTGAATGCGCCATCAGGGTTTATTAGTGTTACACCCGGTTCTCCTGCGACCTCAAGTAATAGTGTTGCTAACAATGTAATTTCTGCGGCTACATTTTTAACCAGCGGAACAATCTACACATTTACTCCTGGGTTACCTTGTTCAGCTTCTCCAATAACTGTTTTTCCATGGTCAGAGAGTTTCAATAATGCTTCGATTCCAAATTGCTGGAACAATGAATATGTTGTAGGTACTGCTAATTGGACTTTTGTGACTTCAAACGGCAATGGTTCGATTACTCCAAGAACCGGGGCAAGAATGGCTGAATTCAGAACTGGTTCTTATGGCCCAACAACAAGACTTGTTACTCCTCGTCTTGACTTATCATCATTAACCAACCCAAGGGTTAAATTCTATTACGCTAATGTAAATTGGTTTGGTGATATTGATGAACTGAGGGTTTACTATAAGACCAGTGCTGGCGGAGCGTGGACTCAGATAGGTGTAGATTATACTGCTGAACAAACGGCATGGACAGAGGTGACATTAACATTACCAAGTCCAAGTAATGATTATTATATAGCATTTCAGGCTACTTCTCAATGGGCCCGTGGTCTCAATCTTGATGATGTTACTGTAGAGGAAACACCACCTTGTGATCCACCAACAGGACTTGGTTCTTCTGCTGTTACTACAACCACTGCAACAATTAACTGGGCAGCATCGGTGTCTCTGCCTGCTGATGGCTATGAGTGGGAGGTCCGCACATCTGGTGCCGCAGGAAGTGGTGCTGCAGGCTTAGCTGCCAGCGGTTCAACAGCGGCCGGCATTATAGCTGATAATGTTACAGGCTTAGTGGCAAATACACAGTATTCTGTTTACGTACGATCAGTTTGTGCAACAGGTTCTGTTTATAGCTCATGGTCTGCTGCACATGTTTTCCGGACTTTGTGCAATCCTATTGTATCCTTCCCATTTACAGAAACCTTTGAAGATGCAAGTCTCACCCGGTCGTGCTGGCAAAGACAAATAGTTTTTGGTACCTATAACTGGACTTACGGTGCAGGCGTAGGAAATGGTGGTTTGTTTACAGCTCATGGCGGTGCAGTTAATGCGAGATTCTTTGGTTCTGGATATGGCGGGGAAGTCGCATTGTTGGTTTCACCAGAACTTGATCTGTCAAGCCCCGGTATGGCGACCAATGGAGTTGATCTAGAATTCTGGATGGCCAATCCATCCTGGCTGGGTGATATCAACCCGTTCAGAGTATTGTATAAGTCAGCACCTGCTGATCCATGGACGGTTCTGCCGGGAGCTGTATTCTCCAGCCCGGTCAATTCCTGGACAAAAATTGAAATTGAGAACCTGCCCAATATCAGTAGCACTTATTACATCGCATTTGAAGGCACTCAATTGTGGGGTTATGGTTTGGGTATTGATGATGTAGTGATCAAAGAAGGTCCCTCTTGCCGCAAACCCAGAAATGTGAGGGCATTGGGTGTTACACCAAACTCTGCTGAAGTGTATTTTGACTCACCCGGCAACGACTTTATCGTAGAGTATGGCGCTCCGGGTTTCACACCGGGTGTAGATGGCAACGCAGGTGTTGGCGGAACCATTGTGACAGGCACATCTTCACCAATCACCATAAATGGTCTTACCACCTCTACAACTTATGATATTTATATCAGGAGGGTTTGTATACCCGGCGCTGATTACAGTGAAAATGTAAGAGGATCTGCCACCACACTTTGTGATGCTGTGAATATTCCTTACTTCCAGAATTTTGAATCAGCTATTATTCCGGCTATGCCCACTTGCACCAGTGTGGAGGATGTGAACGGCAATAGCGGCTCCTACTGGCTGGGAACAGGCGCAGGAACATGGGAAACTTATACGGATGCCAACCCATTGACATACGTTTCACCGGTGACGAGCCTGCTTTATTTCTATGACTTTAATGATCTTACCCGTCCTGCGGATGACTGGTTCTATCTCCGCGGACTGAACCTGACAGGGGGAACAACCTATCGTCTCAAATTCTTCTACAAGGGATTAGACGGTGTTAATTTCCCCGAAAGACTGGAAGTGAAATATGGCCTTGCAGCCAGTGCTGCAAATATGTCTACAGGAACGATTTTCAATAACAGCAATGTGTCATCTGTTTATGGCAGTGCTTTCGATTCAGTAAGGGTTGACTTCACCCCACCTGCCGACGGAGTTTACTATATCGGCTTCCATGCTTATTCCTTTGCCGACAGGTTTGGAATCCTTATAGATGACGTCAGCGTTGCAGAAGCGCCACTGCTTGATGTAGGTATCAGCAATATTATTTTACCCAACCTTTCCTGCCCGGTAAATAATGTGTTTATCCAGGCAGACATTAGGAATTATGATATCTACCCGGTTGATTTCTCTGTCAATCCTGTGAATGTGAATGCGCAGATTGTGAACGGAACAACAACTACCAACCTGCCACCGACGCTGATTAATTCAGGTGTGATTCCACCCAATGGTACAATGGGCATTTACCTCGGTACTGCTTATAATTTTGTACCTGGAACTCACCAAATAACCCTCAACACAACATCACCGGGAGATCCTGTGACTGCAAATGATACATTACGCACAACTGTTGTAGTTAATCCTGTACCAGCAGCACCGGTGATAACTCCGGCCGCTCCCCAGGTATGTCTTGGTAATACTGTTCAATTGACAGTCGCCGCGACTAACGCCATTGCTACTTCAACTGCAGCAACGACAGGTGCTATTTCTGTTGCCATCCCTGACGGAAGTGCTGCGGGCACTACCAGTTCACTTGCCATTAGCGGCATACCGTCAACAGCAACAATTACAGGTGTAACTGTTTCGGTTAGTTTGACGCATACCTGGATCAGTGATATGGTTGTAAATCTTAGGGCGCCAAATGGAAATGTGCTGAACCTGTTCAACCGCAGAGGTGGTTCAGGTGATAACCTCACCAATACAGTGTTTAGTTCGGCTTCCACTACATCACTCGCAACAGGCACACCACCTTATACCGGAACCTTTGCAGCGGACGCAGCCACTGGTGTTGGACCAACAGGCAATGCGGCTAATGTAACAACATGGTCTGACCTCTATTCCGTTGGAAGCGGTAACTGGATATTAAGCCTGCGAGACTATGTAGGGTTTGATGCGGGTACACTTACGGGTTGGTCAATAACTATCAACTATAGTTACTTCCCTGCTGTTACCTGGAGTCCGGTAACAGAACTGTTTACCAATGCTGCGGCAACCACACCATATGTAGCCGGAACTAACGCTTATACTTTGTGGGCAAAACCAACCACGACCAGGACGTACACAGCTACTGCTACTGGCGCCGGCGGTTGTAACGCTTCAACCAATGTTACAGTAACAGTGAACCCGAATCCTGTGGTAACAGCCGCGGCCTTGCCTGCAAGGATATGCATCAGCGATACGCTGGTTCCGCTGACAGGAATTCCGGCAGGCGGAACCTGGAGTGGCGTTGGTGTTTCAGGTAATAATCTTGTTCCGTCAACAATGGCTGTGGGAACTTTCACACTGACCTATAACTATAACAACGTCTTTGGTTGCCCGGGTTCAGCGACAACTACTGCCAGAGTTGAGGATTGTCCTGAAAGGATCGTATTGCTGAGAGATAACGCAGTGGTGCTGTTCCCGAACCCGACCGATGGCGGACGTTTCAACATCCGGATAAATAGTGTTCTTTACAACCGTCTTGGTATGAGAGTATATACCAACAACGGAACATTGGTAAGAACGCAACAGTTCAACGGCCTGGTGTATGGAAGGGTGATCCCGATTGACCTATCAGCGCTGCCGGGTGGAACATACATTGTGAAGTTCTACTACGATGAAGCCGGCCCGAGAACCGCTGATAAGAGCTTCAAGGTGATCATTGGCCACTAAACAGTGATAGAAATCAAATTGCAGATACAGCATCCCGGATATTTCCGGGATGCTTTTTTATTTCCGGTAGCTAAATGCTTATTAATTTTATACCACTTAGAAATTGATTTGATACAGTTGCTTCCGGTATAATACCGACAGACCTGCCTGCCGGACAGGTAGCAGAAACCTGCAAATAGTATAACTTTAATGTCTCGTCGGTATCACACTATGATTTCAAAAATTGCAGCAATAGCAGAACAGGAAGGGTTTCACCCGGTTGTTTCTTTCAATCCTTCCGTTGACAAACTCCTGCAATTTGATCTAACCGGTAATAATTTGGGGTTGACAGCTGCTATTTATTCTGATACGGAAAGGTTCTGTCATTACATACATGAATTGCTGGAAAAAGAAAAGGCCCGCTATGGTATTGGCGGCTATGGCGAATACCGTGAATTATACAGCCGCAGCCAGGTGTTTGATACCGGTGACAACGATGAACCAAGACGGTTTCATCTTGGCACAGATATTTGGGGCAAACCCCGTACGGCAGTAATGGCCCCGATGGATGGCGTTGTTCATAGTTTCGCTTTTAATAACAACCCCGGCGATTATGGCGTCACCATCATTCTGACACACCGGAACAATGACTTCATATTTCATACATTGTATGGTCACCTGAGCCTTGACTCCATAAAAAATTTGCAGGAAGGACAGCATATTGAAAAGGGAGATGTTTTTGCTGAGTTTGGTATCACTACAGACAACGGACATTGGCCGCCTCACCTGCATTTCCAAACCATTTTGGATATGGGGGAATGGAGGGGTGATTATCCAGGTGTTTGTAAATATTCAGAAAAAGAAAAATGGCTGGCCAATAGTCCCGATCCTGATCTCATTCTCCAGCTCAATAAATACTTGCCGGAATGAATTAGTTTTACAGCGAATTGAAAAACACATGGCCAATCCCAACCTGGAAAGTGATAAAGGATCGCTGAGTGCAGCGGATAAAGAATTTGAAAATAATATCCGCCCCTCGCAGATCAGTGATTTTGCGGGGCAGGCGCAGATCATTGAGAACCTCCGCATTTTTATCAAAGCTGCTAAAATAAGAGGAGAGGCATTGGACCATGTCTTGTTTCATGGCCCGCCGGGTTTGGGAAAAACAACTTTGTCAAGGATTGTTGCCAATGAATTAGGTGTTAATATCAAAGAAACTTCCGGGCCGGTGATTGAAAAACCCGGAGACCTGGCCGGCCTGCTCACCAATCTTGAGCCTAATGATGTCCTTTTCATTGACGAGATCCATCGCCTCAGCACCGTCGTGGAGGAATATCTCTATGCAGCGATGGAAGATTATCGTATTGACATTATGATTGACAGCGGCCCCAATGCAAGGAGCATACAGATAGACCTGAATCCTTTCACACTCATAGGCGCCACTACCAGAAGCGGTTTGCTGACAGCGCCTTTGCTTTCAAGGTTTGCCATTAAATCAAGACTGGAATACTATAACTCAGAAACGCTGAATAAAATTATTCAAAGAGCAGCTGGTATCCTGGGAACAAGAATTTCCAAAGATGCTATTGCTGAAATAGGCAGAAGAAGCCGCGGCACACCCAGGATTGCTAATGGCCTGCTGCGAAGGGTGAGGGATTTTGCACAGGTGCTGAATGATGGTGAGATTGATTTTGGGATCACCCAACATGCACTAAAAGCGTTGAACGTGGATGAGTTTGGTCTTGATGATATGGACAACCGCATCCTGCTCACCATCATTGAAAAATTCAAAGGCGGGCCTGTCGGCATCAGCACCATCGCCACGGCAGTAGGAGAAGAAGCGGGAACTTTAGAAGAAGTGTATGAGCCATTCCTTATACAGGAAGGCTTTTTGCAACGGACACCGAGAGGAAGAGAAGTGACAGCAAAAGCTTATGAACATCTGGGTAAAAAAAATCCCGGCGCTACAGGAACATTATTTGAATAAAAAAAAGCTGTTCAGATTTGAACAGCCTTCTTGCAATTTTTTTACTCCCCTTTAGGGGATGGGGGTATCACTCCTGCACCACCAGCCTGAAACCATTACCATGAATGTTGACGATCTCAATTTTGGGATCATCTTTCAGGTATTTTCTCAGTTTGGCAATATACACATCCATGCTGCGTCCGTTGAAATAGGTGTCGCTGCCCCATATTTTCTTTAAAGCCTGCTCCCTTGGCAACAGGTCGTTCAAATGCTCGGCCAGCATTTTCAGCAACTCATTTTCTTTAGGGGAAAGGGTTTGCGTAATACCGCTATGCGTCAGCTGGCGCAGCTTGGGATTGAAATGATAGGTAGAAAGGTCAAATTCTTTGTTTTCGCTTTCTTTATTCAGCTCTTCATTTCTTTTCAGGATGGCTTTTATTTTCAGCAACAACACTTCGCTGTCAAAAGGCTTGGTGATATAATCATCGGCGCCGAGTTTATAGCCCTGGATAATATCTTCCTTCATCGTTTTGGCGCTGAGAAAGAACAGGGGAATATCGGGGTCCACATCCCTGATCTCTTCTGCCAGGGTGAAGCCATCCATGTTCGGCATCATCACATCCAGCAGGCAGAGTTCAAATTTTTCACGCTGAAAAGCAGCCAGGCCCAAACGGCCGTCTCTTTCCAGGGTTACATCATAGTCGTTCAGTTCAAGATAGTTCTTTAATACACTTCCGAGGTTCGGATCGTCTTCGCACAAGAGAATTTTTGGTTTTTTACCTTCCATGATTCGTAGATTTTTGATTCATAGTCTATATGAGGACAAATAAAAGTAAATCATTTGCCGAACTTATGAACAGCCGGATAATATTTTGTTAAGAGTACCTGTTTAGCTGTATTTGACAGTCGTTTTCTACTTTTGTCCTTCAATTTTTCAATATGGCCATGCACATTACCCCTGATAATCGTTTGAAGAAACTGATCGTTATCGGCGACCGCCTGCTCATTAAACCCACCCGCCCCGATGAGAGAACCGCCAGTGGTCTTTACTTGCCGCCCGGTGTGCAGGAGAAAGAAAAAGTGCAGCAGGGCTATGTCATTAAAACCGGTCCCGGCTACGCCATCCCGATGCCGGTGGAGGATGAACCCTGGAAGGGAGAAGAAGAAAAAGTGAAATATGTGCCCTTGCAGGCCAAAGAAGGCGACCTTGCTATTTTCTTATTAAGCGGCGCCACCGAAGTGATGTATGAGAATGAAAAATATTTCATCGTGCCGCAAAGTGCTATTCTGATGCTCGAGCGGGAGGAAGAATTATAATATTCCAGTAACTTTCATTTAAATATTACCTGATGTCAGATACTTCAAAATTTTTAGAAACTATAAACGGTGGCTATTCTTTCAAAGGCGAAAGTTTCAAACTGGGATGCGCCATGCTGGACGGCCAGGTGGTGAGCGGTGCGGATGTGCTGATCCCGATGAAAACCCTGAACCGGCATGGTTTGATCGCCGGCGCCACAGGCACAGGAAAGACCAAGACATTGCAGGTGATAGCCGAGCAATTGAGTGATGCCAGCATACCGGTGCTGATGATGGACATAAAAGGCGACCTGAGTGGTATTGCGGCAGCCGGAACCGTGAATGATAAAATAGCGGAACGCTGCCAGAAACTGAATGTTGAATTCAAACCGGCAGCTTACCCTGTTGACCTGCTCACCCTGAGTAATGAAAAAGGAGTGCGGCTGAGGGCCACAGTGAGTGAGTTTGGCCCGGTCTTGTTATCCAAAATTCTTGGATTGAATGACACACAGGGTGGTTTCGTTTCCATGATCTTTAAATATTGCGATGACAGCAAACTTCCTTTGCTCGACCTCAAAGACTTTATCAAGGTGTTACAATATGTGAGTGATGAGGGCAAAGCGGAATTAGAGAAAACCTATGGAAAAATCTCTACGACCTCTACCGGAACCATTTTAAGAAAAGTGATTGAGTTGCAGCAACAGGGCGCCGATGTATTTTTTGGAGAAAAAAGTTTTGAAGTGGACGACCTGATGCGTATCAGCGATGATAGAAGGGGTGTGATCTCGGTCGTAAGGTTGACCGATCTGCAGGACAGGCCCAAACTGTTTTCTACGTTCATGCTGCAATTGTTGGCTGAATTATATGCTTCCTGCCCCGAAGAAGGTGACCTTGACAAACCCAAACTGGTGATGTTCATTGATGAAGCACATCTTATTTTCCAGGAAGCCAGCCAGGTGTTATTGCAGCAAATTGAAACTGTAATAAAGCTGATTCGTTCTAAAGGGATCGGTATTTATTTTTGCACACAGAACCCGATGGATGTGCCGGCTGCGGTGCTGGCGCAATTGGGTCTGAAAGTTCAGCATGCTTTGCGGGCCTTTACGGCTGCTGACAGAAAGGTGATCAAACAAACAGCAGAAAATTATCCCGAAACTGATTTTTACAAAACAGATGAGCTGATCACCCATCTCGGAACCGGTGAAGCATTTGTGACGGCGCTGAATGAAAAAGGTATTCCCACACCGCTGGCACATTGCATGATAAGACCACCGCAAAGCCGGATGGATATTCTGAGTGATGCTGAAATAGATGCAGTGGTGGCCAGGTCAAAGATCGCTGCTAAATATAACCAGGTGATTGATAGCCACAGTGCCCACGAGATACTTACAGAAAAATTGAATGAAGCAGCGGAAAAGGCTGAACAGTTAAAAAAGCAACAGCAAGCGGAAAAAGAAGCTAAAACCACGAGAACCACAAAAAGGAAAGAAAAAACAATCCTTGATGATCCCACCGTGCGAAGCATGACCCGGACAGCAGGGAACACCATCATCCGATCATTATTAGGCGCATTGGGTTTAGGAGGAAGAAGCAGAAAAAAAACATTATTTTAAACTGACCCTGCCTGTGCTGTCCACCTTAATTTTATTTTCAGCCTGGAGAAACTCAATCACTTTCCAGGCTTTTTCTTTTTTAATGCCGTTCAGCTTTTCGAAAAGTTCTTTTGTGTACAGCGTTTGTTTTCCCACAAGAGTTATGATCTGCTGATGAAGTTGTTCAAATTCTTCTTTTGAAATACTAACTGCTTTTTGCCGGAGGCAGTTATCACAAATGCCACAGGAACGTATATGGGCATCGCCGAAATAGGAGCCAATGATGCGGCTGCGGCATTCAGCTTCTTCTTTCACATATTGCAGCATTTGTTTCATTCTTTTTTGAAACCTGTCTTTTCGTTTGTCATATGCCAGCATATCAATACTCAGCTCCTCTGTTCTGATACGGTTGCGCAGCAACATGATCTGCGGATTATCCTTTTGCGGGTTGTATTCGATTACTCCCCGCCGGTGAAGTTCTGATAACTGTATTTTTATTTCTTCGGCATCTTTTTTTAAGAGCCCGGCAAGCATTTTTTCAGAAACAGGCACTGTCTGGTCAAAAATACCTTCGTAAGACCGTAGCAACGTCTTTACTATCGGATCATACATGGGTTGCGAAGTCTCAAATTCATACAAAGCTTCCTTAGTAATGCTGAAGCCAATAGTGGAAGACAAAAAAGCCTGTTCATTAAAAGAAAGCCAGCCATCCTGTTCCAATGCTTTCAATGAAAACAGTGCAGTGTGGCTGTTCAGTTTAAATTTTTTCAGGAAATCGCTGATGTCAAAATCATAATAGATTCCTTCACCTGTGTGGATGGGTATTTGTAAATAATTGCAAATAGCCAGGTACACTTCTCTTATTTCCGGCAAAGAAGGGAAACGCTGTGAAGCCATTTCATCTAATTCATGCAAGTTCTTTTCATCATATAGCAGCACAGCATATGAGGTTTTGCCATCTCTGCCTGCTCTTCCGGCTTCCTGGTAATAGTTTTCCAGGCAATCGGGTACATCGGCATGAATCACTGTTCTCACGTCGGGTTTGTCAATTCCCATTCCAAAGGCATTGGTGCAAACGATCACTCTTTTTTTATTCCGGATCCATTCTTCTTGTTTGCGGCTTCGTTCATCCTGGGGTAAACCGGCATGATAGTAATCGGCTGATATGTTTTGCAACTGCAGCAACTCACTTATTTCTTTAGTTCTTCTCCGGCTTCGGCAATAAATAATCCCTGTGCCTGCCACTTTTCTCAGTATCTCTATGATCTTATTGATCTTTGAATCCACTTTAAAAACACTATAGGAAAGGTTGGGTCTTTCGAATGATTGTCTGAAGATTTTCTCATTGCTGAATAGCAGTTTTTCACAAATGTCTTTTTGTACATCCGGTGTTGCGGAGGCCGTCAATGCCAGAACAGGGACTCCGGGCAATTCTTCTCTCAAAGCCGCAATCCGCAAATAAGGCGGACGAAAATCATAGCCCCATTGGGAAATGCAATGCGCTTCATCCACAGCGACCAGGCTGATACCCATTCCCGGCAGGTATTCTTTGAACAGGGATGTTTCTAACCGTTCTGGTGATACATACAGGAATTTGCAATTGCTCTCCGTCACCACTTTCAGGACATTGATCACTTCTTTTCTTGTCATGCCGGAATAGATGGAATAAGCCGTGATTTCTTTTTTACGAAGATTTTCCACCTGGTCTTTCATCAAAGCGATCAAAGGAGAAATCACAAGACACATTCCTTCTTTTGCCATTGCCGGCACCTGGTAACAAAGTGATTTGCCGCCACCAGTAGGCATCAGGGCTAATGTATCATGTCCATTAAGTACAGAGTGAATTATATCCTCCTGCAACGGACGGAAGGAATCGAAGCCCCAGTATTGTTTGAGGATTTGGTGAATGGTGAGTGGTGAATGGTGAATAGGGGCTGGGCCGTTCATTCAGCAAAATATTTAATGTGCTTTTCCCGAAGCTAAGTATAATTTCAGATGTAGGTCAGACCGTCTCACGACTGACGCCTCACGCCTACAACACTTTCTTTACAAATAACCTCACCGAATTGATAGCCAGCACTACATCGCTCATGCCCATTACTAATGCACCAAAAGTGGGAGTGAGAAAACCAAATGCAGCCACAGGAATGGCAACGATATTATAAGCAAAAGCCCAGAACAGGTTTTGTTTGATGGTCAGGTAAGTGTGTTTGCCCAATCCTAATGCTGTCGGCAGGTTCTTTAATCCATGATTCATCAGTACCACTTGTGCGGTTTGCATCGCAATCTGTGACGCTTCATTCATGGAAATACCAATAGTGGCTTTTGCCAGAGCCGGTGCATCATTGATGCCATCGCCGACCATTGCTGTAGGAGTGGCTGCTGAAAAGGCTGCGATCTTTTCTAATTTTTGTTCTGGTGTTTGTTCAGCGATCACGGTATCAATGCCTAATTGTGCTGCCAGCTCATCACACTTTGCTTTGCGATCGCCACTAAGCAAAATGGTCTTGATGTTTTTATTATGCAGGTAGTCAATCACCATTTTTGCTTCCGGTCTTATTTCATCTTTTACGTCCACCCAGCCGATCAGTTCACCATTGCGAAGAATATAAACATTGTGGCTATGGTCATCGATGAGTTCTCTGGCAGCTTTGAAAGAACCGGCTGTATATTGATTGCCGTCTTTGTCTGTAGCCTGCATGCCCAGACCTTTCACTTCTTCAATTTTGCTCCAGCGTATTTCATCCTTTGTCTTCCATTCATCAATGATACACCTGGCAATAGGGTGATTGGAATATTTTTCAAGACTGAATACGATCTTTTTAAATACTGGTTCATCTTCAATCAATGATTTGAAACCGGCTACCCTGAACTTACCTGTTGTCAATGTGCCTGTTTTATCAAATACCACCTGTGTGATGTCCTTGAACAGCTCAAGACTGGTCGCATTTCTAAAAAGAATACCTGTCCTGGCTGCTCTTCCCAGTCCAACAGCGATTGCTGCAGGGGTAGCTAAACCCATTGCACAAGGGCAGGCGATAACCAAAACGGCAATACTACGCATCAATGCAGGTGTAAAGTCTTTTAACACAATCCAGCTAACCGTAAGCGTTACAACTGCTATTCCTAAAACAACAGGGATGAAAACAGCGCTGATCCTGTCGGCCAGTTGCTGCACAGGCGGTTTTTCTCCCTGCGCCTGTTTCACCATATTGATGATGCCGGACAATACCGTGTCATCACCTATCGCCGTCACCTGTGCTTTCACAGTGCCGTCGCTGATCAGGCTGCCGCCGATCAGTTTGTCTTTTGCTCCTTTCCTTACGGGCACACTTTCGCCGGTGATGATAGCTTCGTTTGCATGGGCATCGCCCCATAATATTTTACAGTCGATCGGTACCTGTTCGCCGCTTTTGATGAGAATAAGATCACCCACCCGAAGCTGTGTATTCTCCACCTGGAAAATTTGTTCTTTGTGTTCATCATCAAAAGCGATCATATTGGCTATCACTTTTTGTGACTTCACAAGTTTTTTCAGTTCTCTTTGCGTGGATGCAATGGAAGCATCTTCGAGATAATTACCCAGGAAAACCAAAGTGATAATGGTGGCAGCGGTTTCATAGAACATATATTGCTCCGGCTGGCCGGTCAGTGTTCCATATAAGCTATACACAAATGCTGCAGTAGAACCAACTGCGATCAGCACATTCATATTCGGCATCCTGTTGCGGATACTTTTCCATGCACTTTTGCCAAAAAAACTCATACCCACTGCATAAACCGGAATGGTCAACCCAAGCTGTAGCCACGGATTCATGATCCAGGCAAAACTGGGATTGTGATGTAGCGATGGAAACATGTGCAAGGCCAATATGGCTGTGAAAGGAAGACAAAACCAGAACCGCTGCAGGTGGGTGGATAGGAAGGGTTTTCTTTCTTTCTCTGTTGTTGTTTGCCGGCCGGCAATAACATAGCCAAGCTCGTGAATACCTTTGCTGATCCTTTCTTCCGGCACCGTTCCTTCTTTGTCAAAAATCACATCACCGGTGGCAAAATTCACCTTCACATTCTTCATGCCCTGCTTTTCCAGGTATTTATGAATGTTGATGGCGCAGGTGTTGCAATCCATTCCTTCTACCTTCCATTGAATCTTTTCCATAGAAACTCCTTACTTGTAATAACAAATACCATTCGTATTGGTTGCAAAGTTATCAATTGGCCGGTGGCGGCATTTTCTTCTTCAGGAATATGTTTACAACAGGGTTGCTAAATACAAAACTGTATTTACTAAACCATGATTTTCTTACTCCCTTTTTGGTGTCGGGGGCTAAATTTGCGTATGGAGTGGCAGTTTTCATTAAAGAACATCACCGAGGTTGCAAATTCCTTCTGGAACCAACTGGGAGACCGTGTTGTGGTGGCTTTTCATGGTCAAATGGGGGCAGGTAAGACCACTTTTATCCATGCTTTGTGTGATGTCAAAAAAGTGAAGGATGTGGTCGGCAGCCCGACTTTTTCCATCATCAATGAGTATGCTTTTACAGAAAATGGAAGAGAAAAAAAAATATACCATATAGACCTCTTCCGGTTGAAAGATGAAGAGGAGGCTATCCAGGCTGGTGTCGGTGATTGCATTTACAGCGATCATATCTGCCTGGTGGAATGGCCGGAAAAAGCCCCCGGACTTTTCCCTGACGATACAGCTCATGTTTTTATTGAGACGGTTGATTCACAAACAAGGAAGCTGAAAATCACTAATATTTAGGTACATTTGGCTACCAGTTGCTGGTTGCTTGTTACTATCATTTACCCCTTTTCTATCCGTATGACCGGCAACCAGGAATGAGAAACCAGTAACCAGCCATGAGCCAGCAAAAGCCCAAAATAAGTACTTCCTTCAGCTACGAAACACTCGAAGAGACCCTTGACATCAAACCCAAGGGCTCGGAAATGCACATTGGTATTCCCAGAGAAATTGCTTTCCAGGAAAACCGTATTGCACTGACTCCTGATGCGGTAAGTGTGCTGGTGAGCAACGGGCATCATGTTACCATTGAACATAATGCCGGTGAGGCTTCGCATTTCCGGGACAAAGATTATAGTGAGGCCGGCGCCAGGATCGTATATGACAGGGCTGATGTGTTTAAGGCGCCTGTTCTGGTAAAGAGTGCGCCGATTATTGATGAAGATCTTCCCCTGTTGCAACTGAACCAGGTCATAATTTCTCCTATACATCTTTCTGTATTGAAAGCAGAGTTGCTGGAAAAGATGATGGAAAAAAGAATTACAGCCATTTCCTTTGAGAATTTAAAAGACGACAGTGATAGTTATCCCATTGTCCGCAGTATGAGTGAAATTGCCGGCAGCGCTGTAATGCTGATTGCAGCACAGTATCTCGGCTCTGCTAATCATGGAAAGGGGGTGTTGCTGGGTGGTATATCCGGCATTGCGCCAACAAAAGTCATTATCATCGGGGCCGGTATTGTTGGAGAATATGCAGCAAGAGCTGCTCTTGCATTGGGGGCATCAGTAAAAGTTTTTGACAACAGTGTGTATCGCTTAAAGCGATTGCAGAATAATATCGGTCATCGCTTGTGGACTTCGGTGATAGAACCGAGAATGCTGGCCAAGCAATTAAAGACCTGTGAAGTGGCGGTAGGGGCATTAGGATCGGAGACCGGAAGAACACCCATGGTGGTAACAGAAGAAATGGTGAGCAATATGCGGCCCGGCTCTGTTATTATTGATGTGAGTATTGACCGCGGCGGTTGTTTTGAATCCTCTGAGATCACATCACATGAGCATCCCATTTTCATGAAGTATGGCGTCATTCATTATTGTGTGCCCAATATTCCATCCGGTTTTGCACGGACAGCTTCGCAGGCTATCAGCAATGTGCTGATGCCGCTTTTACTGGAAGCAGGCGATGAAGGTGGATTTGAAAAATTGTTATGGCATAAAGTGCATTTGCGCAATGGCATTTATCTCTTCAAAGGTTCGCTGACCAATTTCTATCTGAGCGAACGGTTTGACCTGAAATATACCGATCTGAATTTACTGATAGCAAGCCAACGGTGATTGGTGATTCTTGAATGACATTTAATAATGACAGTTTTCCATACTTATTCAATAGAAGTTTGGATTCCTATGTCAGCAAAATTCTTTTTTAATTCTTCCCAATGTTTTTCTCTCAGGCTTCCTGCCATAAAACTTTTTGATTGAAGATCTTTTGTAATTATTCTTAAGGCATCTGACAATTTTCTTCCTGAAGACTCTTTTGCAGCTATTATTATTTCATCCAGGTTGTATTCCTTATTTATCCATGGGAAAAAGTGATTCTTTACATAGAAAGAATTGTTCTCTATTTTGAAATAGTACATTTGATAACCAAAAATGACAAAAAAACAGGTTATTGGTATTAAAAGAAAAAGTATTCTATCAGGATGGAGCAGTATAGTCTCATGGGTGGAGATAAGTAAAGCAACTGTTATTCCGCTAAAGAGGAGGGTATTAAAATTAAATAAAGGGTTTCCTGCAAATTTTGTTTTGTTTGAGTGCGATCTGCTTTTTCTTTGCTCGTGCAGATGGGAAATAATTTTGTCATGAAAAAAGATTGTCACTGCTTTCCTGAGTTGTGTCATATTGCTATAACACAAATCGGCTATTTTAACTATAGTTTCATTTTTCAGGCTGATTCTTACTGTGATTGTATCCAGACCCATCGCCCTGCCCCGGGCAAAAAGTTTGATTTCCCGTATGTCATCTTTTGTTATAGTCATAGATTTTTGAAATAGCCTTTTTACAACGATTTCATCATTTGTAATGGCAACTTTTGCAGCAGCCTTAAAAGTTGAGTAAAATAAATAAGCAATAAGGGGAAGGAGTATTAAAATCAGTAGCCAATTTGGAATTGAAATGTTTGGTGTGTTTTCAGTCAGATCTTCTTTTATAGCAAAGACAATAGTTGCAGTAAGAAATAGTGTTGCGAAAGCCAGGTTAATCCATGTAGTGAAACTATACCTGCTTTTTATCATGACACTGGGCTATTTAAAATTACCTATATTGATTTTCTCTGTGCAAAACCTGTATTCCACTTCATCATTACTGCTCACCAGCACCAGCCGGTCTTTACAGTAGCTGTCAATGAGGAAGTGGTACAGCTTAATCCCCGCAGCATCAAGGTTGGTACAGGGTTCATCGAGCAAAACAATCGCAGTGTCTGAAAAAATACATTGCGCCAGTTTTACCCGCTGTTTCATACCTGAGGAATAATAGCGGATCTGTTTACCCGCTGCTTTTTCAAGACCTAAAGCTGTGATGATGGAATTTGTTGTAACACCAGGCAAAAAAGGTTTGAAACCGTGATGAAAATCAAGAAATTCCAATAATGTCATTTCTTCCACCACCTCCAGGTAAGGAGCGCAGATGGAAACTTGTTTATAAATTGTTTCATTTGCTACTTGCTCATTGTCCATTACCCATTGCATATTTCCTTCATTCAGCATCATTCCTCCGCTCAGCACCTGCAGCAAGGTGCTTTTGCCCGATCCGTTGGGCCCGGTGATGGCATAGGCTGTTCCTGTTTCAAATGTATAGGTGAAATGACGGAAGATCCAGTCGCGGTTAAATCTTTTGCCGGCATCAGTCAGGGATAGTTTCATCAGCGCCGTTTTTGGTGAAACGTTTGATGATGCCGCGTTGTGATTCGCGGATAAAGGTTACAATCTCATCCCGTTCATCAGTAGCCGGAAACTCCTCTTCAAGGAATTCTATTGCCTGTGATGTGTTCAGCCCTTTATTATAGATGGTCCTGTAGATGTCGAGTATGTGGTTGATTTTTTCTACCGTAAACCCCCTTCTTTTAAGCCCTACTGAATTTACACCGGCATAGGAAAGAGGGTTGCGGCCTGCTTTAATATAAGGCGGGACATCTTTACTCACTAAAGATCCGCCACTGACAAATGAATGATGTCCGATATTGACAAACTGGTGCACTGCACACATACCGGCGAGAATGGTCCAATCCCCGATAGTTACATGACCGGCCACCTGTGTATTGTTACTGGTGATACAATTGTCACCAACTATGCAATCATGGGCAATGTGACAATAGGCCATGATAAGACAATTATTACCGATTATTGTCTTTTCACGGTCAATGGTGCCCCGGTTTATTGTTACAAATTCCCTGATGGTGGTGCCGTCGCCGATAAAAACATTTGAATATTCACCCTGGAATTTTAGGTCTTGCGGCACAGCAGCAATAACAGCTCCGGGAAAAATCCGGCAGTTTTTGCCAATCCGGGCTCCTTCCATGATGGTTACATTGGAGCCGATCCAGGTACCATCCCCTATTTCCACATCTTGGTGAATAACAGTAAACGGGTCAACTTTTACATTGGTGGCTAGCTTCGCATTCGGATGAATGTATGTATGTGGATGAATCATGCAGGGTTGTTACAAAAAAGCCACGTTTTCGTGGCAAACGGGGCAAAGTTAGTTTTTAATGACAAATGACAAGTTTTTTTCCCGAAACCCGCTGAAACCCACTGCCACAGCGGATTTAAACCCCGACTGATGAAAATTCAATGTTCCGACGTAAATTTGCAGTCCGATGCATAATCCCCCGGATATACTGGCCCTGGCACATAAGCAGCCCCTGATGCAGGGGCAATTGGTATTGCTGCAGGACAGGCAGCAGCAAATACCCGGCTCTGTGCAATATACTATTCATCGCTATTCCCGTCATCCGCAGTGGAATATTGAAGATACAGGGATGATGGTGTATCATTATGAAAAAGGAGCAGCTAAAGAAAACTACCTGGAACTAAGATTCTGCGTAAGTGGAAATGTCTATTGCCGGAAAAAAGATACGGAGTGTGATATGTGCCAGTTCAGCGCCTCTAAAAGCTGTATGGAAAGGGTAGATAGCGTGGATGTGGTGAGTTTTAAATTTTCACCTACGCATCTCAGCCAGTTTGTAAAACCAAGAAAAGGCGACAGTGTTCTTACTGATGATATTCTCAAATTCAAACATCGCTCCTCATTCACCAAGATTCTTCCGCTTTGCGGCAAAACAAGAATGGTGCTGGAAGGAGTGCTGAATCATACCTATAGCGACACCTTAGAGAATATCTACATCAATGCACAAACCCAGATGCTGCTCCTTTACAGCCTGGATTGCATGCTGGGCGAAAAGGAAATTGATGTGGTGAACTGTAAGTTCCTGGCCAATGAAGCTGACCGGGAAAAGATCGTAAAGGCAAGAGAGATTCTTATTCAGCAAATCGGTGAGCCGATCACTATTAAGGAACTCAGCCGTAAGGTAGCGATCAATGAATGCTACCTGAAAAAGGGGTTTAAAGAGTTGTTTGGCACCACTGTTTTCGACTTCTACCAGAGCCAGCGGATGGAACATGCCAAATACTTGTTGTATGAAAAAGGATTAAGTGTGACAGAAGTGTCAATGCTGCTGGGCTACTCTTCTATTTCTCATTTCTCTACAGCCTTCAAAAAACATACGGGA
Source organism: uncultured Chitinophaga sp. (assembly GCA_964437415.1). GTDB lineage: Bacteria > Bacteroidota > Bacteroidia > Chitinophagales > Chitinophagaceae > CADEDV01. The sequence continues at coordinate 114,039 of CAYTGN010000001.1, forward strand.
TTGAAGCCTTGTGAATTGTTGCTGCGTTAGAATGTTTTTTTCAGGTTTGGATCTGTAATAATCACATAATCTCCCAAATGACTGAATTTCTCCCAATCAATAGCCAACGGGTCAAGTGTTTCAAATGAAGCATCACTGAAACAACTGATATTTAGAATCCTCAGTTTGCTGTTGCGGTTTTGCAACTGTGCCAGGGTACCTAATTTTTCATCGCTGTGAAAACGACCTACCAGGTGAAAGATCTTCTTCTTTTTGTTCTTTTTCCAGTAACTGTAAATGCTCCATGCCATGCCCGCATCCCATAGATTCTGGCTATAAAAAATGCGGGGATTGCTGGTGCCGGGACTGCCACCACTCATAAAACCCATAAATTTTTCACGATAGCGGCCTCCCAATGTATCATAGGGCAGTGGTGGCAAATATTTCTTTGATAATTTTGGCAAACTGTCCAGCGACTTCATTCCTTTCCGGCTCACCATATTTACATAACGACGTGGCGGGTTGGCAGCGACCACATCTAATTTGTTTTGTTTGGCATATTCCACTGCCGGGCGATAATCTTTATAATTATTCCAGGCTCTTGCTTCTTTAATAAACCGGTCTTCGCTGATATGACCTGCCAGGTATTCATTCAGCACCAACTGGCAATCGGTTTCAAACATTTCCATGCTCAAGGCAATATTATTTCCATACAATTTGTGTAAAGCCTTGAAAATTTCTGTTTCTAAATAATGGCCGGCGCTGTCGTTGTGTTCCTCACCAAAGAACAGTATATCAGCATTTTTGCAATCGGCTGCAACCTGGTCAATTGTGGTAAGCTGTTTTGTTTTTGTATTAAGTATTCTGAAATGCTTTTCAATGTTATTTTGAGCGTATGAAAAATGGTAAAGGATGCAAATAAGCATCAATATGGAAAATCTCATCAGGTTTGATTTTACTGAGGCAATAAATCAAATATATAAATCATAGCGAAAACCGGGCAATATGGTAACAAGGATACTTATTCCATGGGCAACGAGTGGTAGTCTGGCGGCGATTTAGACCATATAGGGATGATTTATTTTGATAGAGTATATTAAGCATATATCGACTTCCCGAATAGTATTGTTTCAAATCTTAAAACATGCAGTTGAATGGGGCCAATTGAATAATTCTTTGATTAACAATGATTTGTTTAATCATTTTGCTTGTTCTGAAAATTACTAAACTTCAATAGAAAAGAGAATTTTTTTTGTAGTGTAAAAAATACACTATAATTGTGTAGAAAATACACATTGTGTATTGCTAAACTGAATTGCTAAACTTATAACGATTGCTTATGTCAGGCAAAATCTTGCTTAGGGCATCTGTACTTTTTGCAGTGCTTTTCCTATCATTAATATCGCTGGCGCAGGAGAGGGTGGTTACCGGGCGGGTACTGGATTCAAGAGACGGATCTCCTGTAATGGGTGTAAGTGTTAGTGCCAAAGGTGCAACCACGGGAACCCAAACGGGTACAGATGGAACTTACCGAATCTCCGTTAACCCGTCTGTGACTGTACTCCTGTTTTCTTCAGCGGGTTTCAACACACAGGAAGTGAATATTGCCGGCAGAACATCGGCAGATGTTACATTAGTAATAAACAATAGTTCGCTGGGAGAAGTGATCGTTGTTGGCTATGGCACACAAAGAAGAAAAGATGTGACAGGGGCTATTTCAAAAGTATCCGGCGAAAAGCTGAATGCTATCCCTGTTCCAAGTTTCGAAGCTGCTCTGCAGGGTAAGGCTCCTGGTGTCCAAGTGATACAGGGGAATGGTCTCGCTGGTTCGGGTTCTGTTATTCGCATTCGTGGTATCGGTTCCATTTCTGCAGGTGGCGATCCGCTTTATGTAATTGACGGGATTCCTATTGTGGCAGATCCTTTTTTGCGAGGGAACAGCGGCGCTATGAATCAAAATCCTTTGGCATCCATTAACCCGGCAGATATTGAATCTATTGAGATATTAAAAGATGCCGGTGCCACTGGTATATATGGAAGCCGCGGTGCCAACGGGGTTATATTAATTACCACCAAAAGGGGTAAGTCCGGTAAACCTACTTTCAATTATTCTAACAAACTTGGAGTTTCAGACTATGCCATTAGACCTTCGTTTGTTAATGGTGCAGAATGGCTGCAATTGCGTCAGGAGGGTTGGGTAAACAGCGGACATACAGGGCAGGCAATTTTGCCAGGAACACTGACATGGGCACAGGCAGCCGCCAACAATACAGACTGGTGGGATGTGCTGACACAAACCGGATTCATCAACGAGCATAATTTCTCTGTGAATTTTGGTAATGCCAAACTGAAAACATTTGCTAATGCTTCTTACAGTGACAACGAAGGTTATATCAAAGCCAACTCTTTTACCCGGCTTGGTTTACGGGTGAATATGGATTACAGACCTGTTGAAAAACTGAAAATCGCTTTGACAACAGCCTATAATCATGGATTGAACAAAAGAGTGCCGGCTGCCTGGGATGGCGGTATCGGAGAAGCTATGTCTTCTGCTTTACCGATCTATGTGCCTTATAACTCCAATGGTTCTTATGTGGTGAATACAAATAACCCTCTCCGCAGGTTGCTTGAGACAAAGCGTCGTGAAGTGGATGGCCGTTTCCTCGGAGGACTATCAGCAGAATGGCAGCCAATAAAAAACCTTTTTATCAAAGGCTCCGGCTCGCTGGAATTCAGAAGGGCATTTGATGATCAGTATGAGACCAATGTTTGGATACAAAAAGCAGCGGTTGATTCAGGATTTAGAAAACGGTTTCCTTATTGGGGTACTAACTGGACAACTACTCTTACGGCTAACTACTTATGGAATCTGAATGAAAATCATCGTTTCAATTTCCTGGTAGGACAGGAGAACCAATCCGTTTCCTTAAAGGAATATACAGGAGAAATTGGTCAGTGGTCGGGCCAGCCCTATTGGTATAATATCAACAGCAGACAATCATTCAGAAACCTGAGAGATAAACTGTTGCGGGACGGAGTTATCAGTGAAAGACAAAAAGATGCATGGACATTTACCAGCTTTTTTGCAAGAGTGAATTATAATTTTCAGAATAAATATTCATTGCAGTTAACCGGCCGTATTGATGGATCCTCAAAGTTCGGTTCAAATAATAAATATGGATTCTTTCCCACTATTTCCGGCGCCTGGAATATCAATGAAGAGGATTTTATGGAGAGTTTTACCTGGATCGACTTTCTGAAACTCAGGGCCAGCTATGGTATTGTCGGTAATGCTAATATCCCTTCGGGAGTTTATTATGATAACTTCCAGGCAGGCGGCAATAATTACAACGGACAAAATACTTTGTACCTGAATAACCTTGGCAATCCCGATCTGCAATGGGAAACCATGGAAAACATTGATGCAGGTATTGAGTTCTCAGCTTTCCGCAGCAGGTTGACAGGTGAGTTTGCCTATTACAGAAAAACATCTACGGATATTCTTCTGTCCCCCGGTATTTCACCATCAGCAACAGGTCTGGGTGATATCTGGAGAAATCTCAATAACAGTAAGATACTGAATGAAGGACTGGAATTGACATTAAGCTACAAAGTCATTAATCTGGATAAATTCAGATGGACAGTGGGCGGTAATATTGCCCGTAATTATAATGAAGTACTACAGTATGAACTGGGCCCTGATGCTGTGAGTGGTGGTACAAACGATACCAGGATTGTGCAAGGGCTTCCAATAGGTGTAAACTACCTTGTTCGTTATTATGGTGTTGATCCGGCTGATGGATTGCCTATTTGGCTGGATGCAACAGGAAAACAAACTAAGACTTTCTCACTCAATCATCGGGTTTATGCCGGCTCCGTGATACCTGAATATATTGGCGGATTCAATACTTCTCTGGAATATAAAAACTGGGAACTGAGTGCTCTGTTTTCTTTTGTAATAGGCGGTAATATTTATGAAAACTCAGGCAAGTACCAGTTTCTTGGCACATCAAAGCGTAACTGGAATTTCCGTAACGACTTTTTAGATCGTTGGGTGAATCCGGGTGATGTTACACAGTATCCAAAACTGGTGTACGACGCAACAGATTATCCGGGTGTACCCAGCGAAGACCAGTTCAACTCTACCATGTTTTTGAGAGATGCGGATTACCTCCGTCTCCGTGAATTGAGCATATCTTATCGTCTCAGCCCCGGAGCTTTACAAAAATTCGGATTTAGGAACATGAGAATATTTGCTACAGGAAGTAACCTGCTCACTTTTACCAAGTATCCCGGCGGCGATCCCGAGATAACGAGAGATTTTGAAAACCCACAGGACAGGAACCTGAGCCCGAATATCACTTATCTGACAGCACCTACACAGCGAACTGTTGTGTTTGGCGTAAACCTTACTTTTTAAAACAGCAAAATATTTAATGATCATGAAAAATTTATTTTCAAAAATATTTCTGGTGCTGGCAGTTGCAGTATTCGTTACGGGCTGTAAAAAATTTCTGGAAAAGCCACCAGAAGGTCAGTTAAAAGAAGAAGAGGCATTTAAGGATGAAGCAGGCTTGCTTAATTTTTTAAACGGTGAATATACCCTCGCAGGAGATAATGATTTCCTGGGCGGAAGAATTCAGTCCATAACAGATGCATTGGCAGACCAACTGGATGGCAGCCGCTATAGCGGTGACTATGCAGAAATATTCAAAAGACAGAATTCAATCTTTGGGGGCACCCGTGACAATTTATACAGGAAGGGATATCGTATTATCAACGTAGCAAATATTGTATTGAATAAGCTGTCGCTGGTAAGCGATGCAAACAGGGATAATGTAAGAGGCCAGGCCTTGTTTTTCCGTGCATTGGCGCATTTCGAACTGGTACGTTTGTTTGCGCAGCCCTGGGGTTATACAAATGATAACAGTCATTACGGCATTCCTCTAAGAACAGATGTGCTCATTGCTTCCATTCAGAGAGCAACAGTGAAGCAGGTATATGATCAGATCATTGCCGATCTGAAGGAAGCTGAGACTTTGTTGCCGGCCACTTATCCTAAATTCTATAAAGCAACTAACTGGGCCGCAAAAGCATTGCTGGCAAGAGTCTATTTCCAGATGAACGATTATGCCAATGCATATACATACGCAGCAGATGTGGTGAACAACGGAGGTTTTGTGCTGGATAATAATTATGGTAACCGATTTTCACCCGGCTTAAGTACAGAAGGTATTCTTGTAATTGCCAACGAAGTGAATCGTTACCAGCCGGGAGGTGAATTGAGAGGCAACTATCGTTCAGATCTTGGCGGCATTCCTTTCCTGAACTATACCAGCGACTATTATAATTATGCAACTTCTGATCCGGCGGATGTCCGCAGGGCCTGGTATAGCAATACCCTGCATGCAGGATATTTTGTGCAACGGAAATATAACCGTGATTTTTTTGATCTCCCGGTTATTCATCTTACAGAAATAAAACTGATATTGGCTGAAAGCGGCGCCAAAGTGGGAGGAGCTGCACTTTCAGCGGCCATTACCAACATTAATGATATTCTTTCCCGTGCCTATGGCGGCCCGGCCCGAAACCTTGCCGGTAATGCTTCAGCAGCGCTGGTGATAACAACAGCAAGAAAAGAAAGGGAACTTGAACTTGTGGCCGAGGGTAATCGTTATCATGAGATCAAACGGATTGGTTCAGGGGAATCGGTAAATGTTGACAGGAGGGGGTCACAATGGAATTGCAACGGATTTATCCTGCAGTTTCCAAAAGCGGAACAAGATGCATTTTCAGCTTTCGCTATGAACCCGGAAGGAGGTTGTTTCTAATAATTACAAAAACAATTGTTTATGAAATACATCGGTAAAATATTTCTTTCTATAACGCTTCTGGCAATTCTTTTTGCCGGTTGTCGCCCTGAAGCATTTAAAGAAATCGGCGAACCCAGGGATATTCCTACTTCGTTCGCCGGCGTGTGGAAGCTGACTAAAGTGACACAGAAGGATGAAGAATCTGCCCGCAAGGGGTTTCCATACAGCGAACTTGAGCTGACCAATCTGTTCCCTTATACACAATTTACACTTACCCTGAACCTGGATAATAACCAGGCGCCTTCCAATTTTACTGTCAATGCGGGAAGTTCACCGGACATTATCGGGCTTACAACAGGTAGCTGGAGAGTGGATAGTGAGGAAGCTCCGACAAAGATTAATTTCTCACAAGGGGCTGTTACAAGAAGTGTAACATTGGGGGCTTACCCGGTAGGCAGCAATACAAAACTTCAGTTCAAACTTGAAAAAAGAGATGCAGACCCTGCTGCCAACAATAAGTTGCTCATCTCTTATACTTATGAGTTTACTAAACAATAAAACGATTTGCTGATATGAAAAAGCTATTTTATCTGCTGCTATTGTTATTAACCGGTACCTGGGTAAATGCACAGGTTACCATCAGCCCTTCGAGTTTCACTGCTGAAGATCAGATTACTGTAACGGTTGATGTTACCGGAACAGGTTTAGCTGGTTCTGCAGAAGCTTATATATGGTTATGGGGAAATTCCGGCGACAGTCCGCTGAATTCATCCTGGACCAATTCTCCTGCTGCAGCTCAAATGACTCCGGCCGGCACTAACAAGTGGAGTTTTACATTTACACCCACTATTATGTGGGGGCTTCCGCCGGTTTCTTTGACCCGGTTCAATTTCCTGGTAAAGAAAAAGGACGGCTCTGCCCAAACATCGGACTTTGGCCCATACTTCTATGATCCGCTTGTATTCATTCCCAGTAAGCTGAGAGTTTTTCCCGCTAAGGTGGATCAAAATGATGTTGTAACGATCAACTTTGACAGGTCATTGGGTGAAAATCCAAACGAACAAAGAATGACACCTGCTACTGCTACGATCACCATGTATGATAATACAGATGCACAGGTGGGCATACCTGTCAACATCAATGTGAGGGCTTTTGCCACTAATATATGGGCTGTTACATTTATTCCCTCTTCCAGTTTCACTCCTCCGGCAGGACGAACACTGAAAAAATTCAGGTATCGTTTTAATGGCACTGTGCTGAATGATGTGGGTGTGCCTGTTACAGTGAGTTCAACTGAAGCCGAAGTAACATTTACCACCATGCAATAATGACCATGTTGTACAGAATTATAAAAATGCTTGCAATGAAAAATAAAATATTACTAATTCCGGTATTTACCTTGCTGTTTGCAGGTTGTAAGAAATCAGAACTGGCAGGTAATAACCCAACGGGTGAAGGCCTGGTAGAATTTACACTGATCTCACCATCATCCGGAACAACACTGGTGCTGAATTCAGCTACTCCGGCTGAAGCGATCCAGTTTTCCTGGAATGCGTCAAAACCTGGTTTGACTACCCAGCCAACATATAAATTGATCGCTGTGCTTAAGAACGGCGGTGATTTCGCACAACCAATGGTTGAGTTTCCTTCCGGAAACAATGGTGCGGCAACATCGCTGTCACTCACTTATCAGCAATTGGACGCAGCATTGCAGGCAAAAGGGGTTGCTGCCGGAGCAACCAGCGAATTGAAATGGTCGGTACAGGCCGATAACGGTGATGTGAAAGTGCTTGCAATAAGCAGTTTTAATATTACGGTCACACGGTTCCAAAACGGCGCTTCACCGTTCAAGCTGTTGTCCCCGACTCCCACTCCATCTGCGATGGAGATCAATCCCACTTCGACAACCGATAATATAACTTTCCGCTGGACAAAATCAGCACCGGCAACAGGCAGCCCCGCTGTTGTTTACAGAATATTGTTTACCAACAATGGCTCTTTTGCTGCACCGTTGTTCAGCATGCTTTCCAATAGCAATGGTGTTGATAGTTTTCTTGCAGTTTCTTATAAAAGAATAAGTGATTCACTGGCAGTGCATGGATATGCTGATCTTGGCCTGCAGGCTGACCTGCAATGGACAGTAGAAGCCACATCAGGCACATGGAAGCAACGGGCTGATTATGTCAATGATTTGAAAATATTGAGACAGGTAAAACTTTATATTGTTGGCAGCATGACAGGATGGGATATTAATAATCCCTGGGAACTTATTACAGATAAAAAAACTGACCGCTATGGAAAAGTGTTTTACACCTACTTCAATGTGCCCGCAGGAGGCTCTCAATTTTTATTTATTAAAGAAAAGGGGAACTGGGGGTCGAAATACGGTATTGTGGGCGGTAGTGCTCCTACCTACGATGTAGGTTATGATGCTGGTGGTGATTTCAATATTGGCACACCAGGTATTTATCGCCTCACCATTGATGTTGAAAATATGAAAGCACATATTCAGCAAAAGCAGGTTGGAGTGGTAGGCAACATGCAGGGATGGAATCCCGGAGCACCGGTCTATGGAGGCTATGTGCAAAGAGATTTGTTCCTGATATTGACACCAACAAGTGGTACAGATGAATTCAAGCTGCACGATGGTCCGGAATGGAATAACAGCACACCTGACCGTGCCCGCTGGTGGGGAGATGCAGGAAATGGCAATTTAGATTATGATGGCAATGGTCCCAATCTTGTGGCCAACACAGCGCCGAGAACAAGGGTGATATGGGATGGCACCAATGGTCAGCAGGTGAAGTTTGAAAAGAACAGCGGAGTTGAAATGAGAGTGGTAGGTGACGGTATGCAGGGTGTTCCCGCCTGGAACCCCGGCGCCAGTCCGCAAATGACCTACAGCGGAAATGGCATCTGGACAATAACACTTAATTTGATTGCGAACAAAGACATAAAATTTCTTGCAGGGAATGATTGGGGTGCATTCGATTATGAAGATGATAGCGGAGGCAGCCAGGCTACTGGAACACCAAGAAAGATCAAATGGACAGGGGGTGGTAATTTCAGAACACCGGCAACGGATGGCAGTTACACTATTACCCTCGATGAATACACACAAACTGTTACAATCAACTAGTAAGCAGATAGCAGTTTTTTCATTATGTGACCGCCCTGCAATTGCAGGGCGGTTTTTTAATAATAAAGCCGCCTCATCGAAATGAGACGGCTTGTGTGTAAGCCCTGACGTAAGAAAACGTTATTATAACTTCAGGAAAAATGCGCTGGCCCGTTGATTGGGTGATTCGATAAGAAACAAATAGCGGCCAGGTAAAAGATTACTGGCATCAAAGTTCCAGTTGTTGACGCCTCGTATTACATTTCTGCTGAATGCCCGGATGGTAATGCCATTTGCATTGATCACTTTTATAGTGACAGTTTCGGTATGGGTGGAACGGAATAAGACATTCAGCACTGTCGTAACCGGGTTTGGTGTCAGCACCAGGGAAGGCTCGTTATTGCCAGCCACTCTGACTGTGTTGCATATTTTTGTTTCACAACCGGAGCGGGTCACCATGGTGAGACAAACCCTGTATTCGCCTGCAACATTATAAGTATGGGTCACTTCTTTTCCACTGCCATGCGAGCCATCTCCAAAATTCCAGCGATAACCGATCACTTCATCATTGGGTTTGTGAATGCCATAAGCTGTGAACTTCACGGTTTTTGGATTAATATGTGAATCGGTCATATAGCCTCCGCACAGGTTGTTGCGGCTGCGGATCACTACTTCTTCACAATCAGATGCCACACATCCGCCACGGAAAAAGACTTTTACACAGGCACTGTAAACTCCCGGTCCTGGATAGGTATGCTTGATATAGAGCGGAGGTTGCCCCGTGCCGGTTGCCACAATGCAGGTGTCAGTGCCATCACCAAAATCCCAGCAAATTCGCTCAATTCTCCTGTTGGGAACAGAGGCTGCAGTAACATAAAATCCTCTCTCCAGGCTATTGACAGATGGAGTGATCTCCACCAGGTTTGCCCGGCAGAGTTGTTGCGGCACTATTACTTTTTCACATTTGCTTGCTTCACATCCGCCGTAGTAAGTGATCTTGACACACACTTCATAATCGCCGGCTTCACGATAGGTATGGGCAACAGTGTATTGTCCTTCATAATTTTGAGGATAAGTAATACAGGTGTCTTTTCCATTGCCAAACTTCCAGCATATCCTTGCCGGTTTTTTATCATTATTGTGTTGTGACAGGGCACGGAAGGCAACTGTCAGCTGGTTGTTGGCAGCAGCGACGGGTATTCTTTCAAAATCTGCTTTACAGCTATCCGGTCTTCCCACAACAATCTTATCGCAGTTGGATGCTTCACATCCGCCATAGTAAGTGATCTTCACACAAACTCCATACTCACCCGGCTGTTGGTAACGATGAGCCATGAGGTATTGCCCTTCATAATTTTCAGGATAAGAGATACAGGTGTCTTTACCATCACCAAATGTCCAGCAAATGCGGGCCGGCTTTTTTTGATTATTGTGCCAGGGCAATGCTTTGAAAACAGTATGTAAAGGATTGTTGCTTGTTGTGATCGGAAGTTGCTCAAAATCCGCTTTGCATGAATCAGGGCGGTTGATAACTGCTTTTTTACATTTGATCGCAATACATCCGCCCTGGTAAACAATCTTCACACACACTTCGTATTCCCCGGGTCCGGGAAATGTATGTGTGACAGTATAAGGGCCGGGGTTTGTGTTGCTGTATTGAATACAGGTATCGGTCCCGTCACCAAAATCCCAGCATATCAGCACAGGGCGGTTATCACTGCTGTGCAATGGCAATGCCTTTAAGGTGACAGTTAACGGGCTGCTTGTTGGTGAAACGGCTACTCTTTCAAAATCTGCACGACATACAGCCGGGATCACAATTGTTTTACAAACCTCTGCCGAAACAACAGGGTCACTGGTATTACTCAGCAGCCGGAAGATCTTCAGACAAACAGTATAACTGCCGGGAGCCAGATACTGGTGTGATGTTCCCTGTAGCGGCTCTGTCCATTCGTTGCTGCCATCGCCAAATGACCATTGGGCACGACGGGGTCCTTGCAGATTACCCAATACAGATGTATTGGTGAAAACTACATTTCCGGAAGCATCAATATTGTAAGTGAAATTCGCAACATCAGGTGTTGCTGTTTGTGCACGGGCCGGTGTTGCTGCCAGGACAAAACATATCCCGGCGAGCAAAGCGTAAAGCTTTCTCATAACTTACTTTTTTGGTGACTAAATGTTCTTACGATCAGGCTTTGGGGGACACACGGCCTGCGTTGTGACCGGGCATGAAAGGAGGGGTTTAAAGAAAACAGCGATTATTTTCCCTGCGGAGAATTACGAAACATCTTTCTGGTGAACTATGATAAATTGTATCAGCTCTTCCAGGGATACATCAATTCTTGAAACAGCATCAGTTATGTCATCCCTGCTTACCTGGGCAGCAAAAGAAGGGGTCTTGAGTCTTTTCAAAACACTTTTCACTTCCAGCCCTTCATAGCGGGTGGGCCGTATCAGCGCAGCAGCATGAATGAAACCGGATAATTCATCAATGGCATAGATCATCTTATCCATTTTGCTCACCGGCTCCACGCCAAACACTTTGGGCCCATGCGAGGCGATGCATTGTATCACCTCCGGGTCAATGTTTCTTCTTTCTAATTCTTCAATGATGATGCGGCAATGATCATCGGGATATTTTTCCCAGTCGGCGTCATGCAGCAGGCCGGCCAGTTCCCATTTCAGAGCTGTTTGTTCATCGGCTTTTTCTTTTTCAATGGCCCATGCTTTCATATTGGCTGCTACTTGTTTCATATGCAGGCGAAGTCTTTCGTTAGGTACCCATTCATTTAGTAAATTATGAGCTTCGTCTATTGATAGGAGGTTGCCTGCATTTTTGGGATCGCCAAAAGAAGTTCTGTTTAGGAAATGTGAGGACATGTTATGGCTTTAAATACTGTCTAAAGTACAACCAAATATCATCTGAAATAAAATTAGGAACAAAATTTTTATTGAAAATCATAGTTTTATAAAGGTGCAATAAAAAATACATCCCTTCTTTTTAGGTTAAGAATTTACTCAATCCTATCTTCGCACCCCCAAAAATAGCTACAGCTAAAAGAGGGGACAGTTGGAGGGATAGCTCCGCTGTTTATTGTTTAACTGCTGAACTGTCGGGCTTGCAACTCGCAGCTTTCAGCTCAAAGCTTCAAAAGAATGAGCAAATTACATTTCACTACCAAACATGCGAACGAGGCTACCGTGCAACGTACCTGGTATGTTGTAGATGGTACTAATCAAACCGTTGGTCGTATGTGTGCTAAAATTGCTGCGGTGCTCCGTGGTAAGAACAAAGCATACTACACACCCCACGTTGACACCGGCGATTACATCATTGTGATCAATGCAGAGAAAGTTGTTTTCACCGGCAACAAGCTGGAGCAAAAAATTTATGACCACTTCACCGGTTTTCCCGGCGGTCGTAAAGAAGAAACAGCAGCTAACCTGCAGAAACGTCGTCCTGAGGTTGTTATTGAAAGAGCGGTTAAGGGCATGTTGCCAAAAAATCGTCTTGGACGCAAGATGTACAAAAAACTTTTTGTCTATGTCGGTGCAGCGCATCCGCATGGCGCACAACAACCAAAAGAATTAAAATTTTAACCCTCGCCACGGCTCGGGTTGACAAAACAAACTTTAAATATTCCAAATAAAAAAAAATGGAAAAGCAAAGAAACGGAGTTGGTCGTCGTAAAGAAGCTGTGACAAGGGTTTTTCTTTCAAAAGGAGAAGGCAAGATCACGGTGAACGACAAGGACTACAAACAATATTTCCCGCTGGTGTACCTGCAAAACCAGGTGGAGCGTCCGCTGAAAACAGCTGATGTGATGAACAAATTTAATGTGCAGATTAATGCTGCCGGTGGCGGTTTAAAAGGACAGGCAGAAGCAGCTATGTTGGGTATCAGCCGTGTGCTGGTGGAGATCAATCCTGAGTTTCGTCCCGCATTGAAAGCCGCAGGGTTGCTGAAAAGAGATCCGAGGTCTGTTGAGCGTAAGAAATTCGGTCACAAAAAAGCGAGAAGAAGCTACCAGTTCTCTAAACGTTAAGAGAAGCTACGAGCTATTAGCCATGAGCTGCGAGTGGCAGTCTCACAGCCCGAAGCTCACGGCTCACAGCTAAACAATTCAAATAACTATTATAACACAGAAAATGGAAAACAATACATCCTTACAGCAGCAACTTCTCGAAGCAGGTGTTCACTTTGGTCACCTGAAAAAGAAGTGGAACCCCAAGATGTTGCCTTACATCTTTGCTGAAAAAAAAGGTATCCACATCATTGACCTGAACAAAACCGTGGAATGCCTGCAGGAAACAGCAGCGGCTATGAAGGCGATTGCCCGCAGCGGTAAGAAAATCCTGTTTGTAGGAACAAAAAAACAGGCAAAAGACATCGTCAACGAATGTGCAAGGCGGGTAAATATGCCTTTTGTTACCGAAAGGTGGCTGGGCGGTATGCTTACCAACTTCAACACTGTTCGTAAAAGTGTGAAGAAAATGCAGAGCATTGAGAAAATGCTCGGCGACGGTTCATTTGACAGCATCACCAAAAAAGAAAGACTGACCTTGTCAAGAGATAAGGACAAGATGGAAAAAGTGTTGGGTGGTATTGCCCAACTGGGCCGTGTACCGGCTGCTTTGTTCATTGTGGATATCGGTCATGAGCATATTGCGCTGGCCGAAGCAAAACGCCTGGGCATCATCACCTTTGGCGTGGTGGATACCAACTGCGATCCGAATAAAGTGGATTTTGCAATTCCCGGCAACGACGATGCGACTAAGTCTATCGCCATCATCACCAATTATATCACCGCTGCAATTGCAGAAGGCCTGGCTGAAAGACAAGCCGCCAAAGATGAGGAAGTGGATGAAGTGACCGATGATGAAAAAGAAAAGAAAGCAGCGAAACTGCTTGCTGAAGCGGAAGCAGAGGGTGGCAGAGGCGGCAGAGGCCGTGGCGCTGGTGCAGGTGGCGGTGGTCAAAGACGCCGCACACCCAGTGGCAGCAGAGGCCCCGGTGGAGCCAGGAGATAAACGAATGTTGTGATGTAAGATCGAGTGATCGTTTAGGCTGAATCAGGATTTTTAAACTTTAAACTTTAATCTTTTTAAAACTATGAGCACAGTAACTATAAGTGCAGCAGATATAAACAAATTGCGCCAGGCTACCGGCGCCGGAATGATGGATTGCCGCAAGGCGTTGACAGAAACAAATGGTGACTTTGAAGCAGCAATTGACTGGCTGCGCAAGCAGGGCCAGAAAGTAGCCGCCAAAAGAAGCGACCGTGAAGCAAAAGAAGGTGTGGTCATTGCGCAAACAACGGCTGATAACAAAACAGGTATTGTGGTTTGTGTGAGCTGCGAAACAGATTTCGTTTCCAAGAATGCAGACTTTATTGCTTTTGGTAAAACCATTGCTGATGCAGCTATCGCCAGTAATGTAAAAAGCCTGGACGAACTGATGAACACCAAAGCTGGTAATGCCACTGTAGCAGAACTGGTGAATGATAAACTGGCTACCATTGGTGAAAAGATCGGGGTGACCAAATTTGAAAGAATAGATGCTCCTTACGTGGCTTCTTATATCCACGGCGCTTACCGCATTGGTGTGCTGGTGGGCCTTGACAAAGAAGCAGCTGAAGCCGGAAAAGATGTGGCCATGCAAATCGCAGCATTGAACCCCGTAGCCGTTGATGCAGCCAGTGTGCCTGCTGATGTGATTGCCCGGGAAAAGGATATCGTTATGGAAATGATGAAACAAGACCCGAAAATGGCGGGCAAGCCGGAAGAAATGCTGGCAAAAATTGCCGAAGGTAAAATGGGTGCTTTCTTCAAAGAACAAACACTCACAGCCCAAGCTTTTGTAAAAGACGCCGGCAAATCAGTGGAGCAATACCTGAAAGAGAACGGTGATGTGAAGGTGAACGGTTTCAAGCGGGTGGCTTTGGGATGATTACAATTACAATGAAATAAAAGATTCAGATGCCCCGTTTTACCGGGGCATCTGAATTTTATTATGCTCTTCAAATACATTGATTGCCATAAAACGGAAACACTGTGTAATATTAATTTCTTTATGGGACTACAATGGTCATTGTATTTGTTATTGTTGTTGCGTTATTCCACATAAAGCCTGTAAATATAACTTTCATGCCGGATGAAGCTGCCATTACGCCACTAACAGCAGGAGAGACAGTACCTGCAGACCAGTTTCCTGTGTTGTCGTCATAGATGTCAATAGCTCCGGACTCGTTGAAAAATTTTACTCCGGATAAAGAACGGGCCCCGCCGAGAAACAAAACTTTGTTATTGGCAACTCCCACCGCCATATTGAAACGGCTGTCAGTAAGGGTTACTGATGACCATTGCTCAGTTATGGTATTATATATATCCGCATACCTGTTATTTAACCCATCTCCACCTGCTATGATAAGTTTGTTGTTTACTACTGCAACACTTGCAATAGGGTGTTCATGGGGTGCTTCTGCAGATGTCCATTGTCCTGACTGCGTATCATATATGTCTACGATACGAATGCTGCCGGAATTATTTTTACCACCTGCAATATAGATCCTGTTTCCAACCAATGCTGCACTAGTATAACCTCTTTCACGGGGAAGGTTTATTACCTCCCATGTATTCGTTGTACTGTTATAAATATCCATCCTTGCCGAAAAGCCATTGTCTTTTTTACCGCCGATAAAATAGGCTCTTGTGTCTGAAGACACTGAAGCAATATGTGACCTGGCTTCACTGAGGTTTGCAACGGAATGAGCTAAGGTTAGTTCGTCATAGATATCAACGGTGTTGTAGGCGGGGTTGCTCGTATAACCGGACACCTCCACACCACCGGCAAATAATACTTTGTTACCTGCTGTTGCCCCGGCAAGGTGGCTTCGAGGAACGGATAGTGTAAAGCACCGGGATGAATGATTAACAGGATCATATTCTATACCGCCGGGTAAACTTCCCCCATATGTCCAGAACTCATCATGGCCACCGGCAAAGTATACCTTGTTTTGCCCGGAAACCGGGGCGCCATAAGCCTGGTAGAAGTTACGATGGCATGTGTAACTGATAGATTGTACTCCCGGAATATTACAGCATACCCAATATAATGAGCAGGAGGAGGAGGATGAAGTACACAATGAGCCACATGACACAGGAGGCGGATTTGATGGGGCGATGGTAACTTTCATTGTATCCTTATCAACCAGCCCGCCTGCATCTATCACAGTAAGTTCAAATAAGTAAACACCTTCCGCCAGGTTTGTTACACCAGTCTGTACAGTATTGGCATTGCTGATCGTGTAAGCCTGCGGCCCTGAAATTTTGGTCCACAAATAGCTCACAATGTTATTATCGGGATCTGATGAGTTGCTGCCGTTTAGATAGGCTGCATTCGTTGGCAACACGATCTGTATATCCGGCCCGGCATCGGCAACGGGAGGCCGGTTGGGCAGCGCAGGGTCATTTACCAATACTTGCACAGTATCAATATCAGAGAGTCCTTTATCATCCGTTACTTTTAAAACAAAAGAATAAACCCCTTGCGTCAGAGCGGCAATTATTGTTTGCGGGCTATCGGGTGTTCTGATAATAGAAGATACAGGACCGGAAATTTTAGACCATTGAAAGCTGGCAATGGTTCCGTCAGCATCGCTGGAATTTCTTCCATCCAATAAAACACTATCTGTCGGTAAGTCAAGTACAATATCTGCCCCTGCTTTTGCTATCGGAGGGATATTTTCATTTATACAATTTTCGCAGGAAGTTTCTTTTGCGCAAGAGGTAGCCAACAGCAAGACTATTAAAAAAATAATAGGGAGACAAATTAATGATGAAACAATTTGGGGTATTACTGAAGTCAGTTTCATAATTGTCCATTTCTCGGGGTTTACATATATAGTTTGATTTTCAACCCTCTTTTTTTGTAACAATTAAACTCATCGGAAGATCATAACGAGGTTGGTAGCCGAAACCCCTGCGTCAAACCCAAACCCGCCGAAGATTGCCATAGTTCCCGAGCTGCAAGCAGACACACCATTTACACCACTAGTGAAGCTGGAGGACCATACTTTTCCCGAGTCTATATCATATAAATCTATTTTGTCAGAGTAGCCATTCCCAATAAAAATGATTCTGTTTTTTACGACCGCCACAGCAATATTTTTTTTGGCATCAGAAAGGCTGAATGTTTCCCACTTGGCGGATTCCGTATCATACACATCAACCGTTTTATTAGTAGAGCCATTTCCTCCGGCGATGAATAGTTTTTTTCCTGCACTGACAACAGCGGCTTCCGGATGTTCGTTGGGAGCTTCTATTGCTGACCATTGATCCATAACAGGGTCATAAATATCCACACGACGAATATTACCGCTGCTATTCTGTCCGCCACCAATATAGGTTTTACCGTCAATCACTGCTGCGCCACAAAAACCTCTTGGCTCGTTCAGTTCCTTAACAGACCAGGTGCCGGTTTCAGCGTTGTATATATCTATTTTCTTAGAAAAGCCTGAAGAGGTTTGCCCGCCAATGAAGTAGGCTTTGCCAAATAAACTGGCGCTGGCCATGGATTTCCTTGCTTCACTCAGTTGTGCTGTTGTCCATTGTAACGTTGATACATCCAGTAAGTCAACAGTATTATGCCAGGTACCGTTGTTGTAGTATTCATATCCGCCTGCAAAAATTGCTTTATTGCCGGCATAAGAAGCAGTTATAAATCCCCGTGGCCGGGAAAGAGTACCGCCATCAAACCAGGTATTTGTAGTTGTATCATATATATCCGTTTCGTTAACTCCATATACATGCCAAAAGCCGCCGGCAAAAATGAATTTTCCTTTTAGATATATAGCTCCACGATGGGTGTTCTCATTATTGAAAAACGAAGAATATGAAGTGGACAAGCCAGGTATTCCTGTGATGCAAAAATTACCACAGTATCCATTTCCTGAACCGTTTCCGGAACCGCTTCCGGAACCTGTCCCGACCCCTGTTACAGTTCCGGGGGTATTTCCACTTCCCGTAATTACCGGGCTTTTTTTACACTGAGTTGAACAAATGAGAATGATGAGTAAGAAAAATATTGTTCTCATAAAAAAGGAATTTGACAGATTAGAAAGCAATGTTTCCTTGTATCCTGATATTGCCGGTATGATTCAATGTGTCTGCTAAACCCGAAAAATTCAATATGCCGGGTACAACATTGCTATATCTGCCTTTCCCCAAAATGATCTTGCATTGCCCTGTGAAGTTTGCCGGGCTATTATTATAAGGCAAGGTGACAAAATTGTAATTCGCAGGAATGGTTTCAAGCTTTATCGAATTTGCCATTCCCTGTTCTTCGTATAGATAGAATTCCGGGTTGAAATAGGTATGGGAAGGGCGATGAAAAAGTTGTTGAACCAGGATACGCAATGTCATTATCGTATCACCAATAATGACTACGGATTTGCCCGATAATGTGAAGTAAGATAAAAAATGTGATGCTGGTCCATTACCTGTTTCTGTCCATATCCCGCAAGACATTGAAGAGTCAAATTGTATGTCAATTGAGTGTGTTGTAAGTTGTACTGGATTCAACGGGGGCGACGATGTGGGCCCCGATACAAAACCTGTATCCTGGTTGCGGGTGCAGGAAAATAATGCAGCCATGCACAACAGAGCAAAGCAGATTAATAGAAGTTTTCTCATGAACTTAAAATTCAAGTTTGTAAACGTTGTTTGTATACACTGGCCTACACCCCATCGGGATGGGGATACAGCCAATTTGTCCTCCTGCGATATACACAACATTGTTGTATTCAATCACGGTGGCTCCCGGTCTGATGACTTCTGGCAGAATACCAACAGACCATTGGTATAGAACCGGGTCATAGATGTCAAATCGGTTGGAGCCGGGAAAAATGAATACCAGTTTCCCGTTCTTTCTTACAATGACAGGACGATAAGTGGATTTCTGCGATAAGCTGGCGGTGGTACTGATACCTGTATTAATATCTCTTATCTCCACCCGGCAATCCTCCCCTGCAACCCAGTAGATTTTATGCTGATCAACTATTCCTGATAATCCCCCTTTGAGAAAGGAAAGACTGGAAGTTGACCAAGAATTGCTGGCCTGGTCAAAGATATCAATCCTCGAACTTGGGGCATATTCAGTAGCTCCTCCGGCAAAATAAATTTTGTTATTTATTGCGAGCCCGCAAATAGCAGTCCTTGCCTCACTCAGGATACCGCTTGTCCAACTATTAGCGGAAAGAGAAAAGATTTCAACCATATCTGTAATGTTACCCGGAAAGAAATCTGAGGATATTTCTGAACCTCCGGCCACCATTACAGTATCACCCATTGCCACTGCAGACACCAGAGTTTTGGGAATACTTAATTGAGTCCGTGACCAATTGTTCGTGACGACATCATAGATATCAATATTTGAAAAGTAGTCAGAATAATAATAACCGCCACCGGCAAAAATGATTTTACTGTTTGAGCTGGCTGCAGCAATTGAAGTGCGGCCCTTACTTAAAGAGCTGCCTGACCAGCTTTGAGTAGATATGTCAAAAATGTCAACTACGGCTGACTCCCCAGAGCTAGAATATCCACCGGCAAACACTATTTTATGACCGGCTGCTTCGGCTGCAACATCGGCACGTGGAACAGAAAGATTAGCAAAATGAATCAACTGGGCAATCACCTGGGGTCTTGTTGAAACGTTACAGGATATGATAGGTGAAATAACGTTGACTACTACTGTGTCTACATCACTAAGGCCACCGGCATCAGATACTCGCAATTCAAACCAATACACTCCCTCTTCAAGGTTTGCAGCATGGGTCTGTGCAGCATTGGCATTGCTGATCGTGTATGCCTGCGGCCCTGAAATTTTGGTCCACAAATAGCTTACAATGTTATTATCGGGATCTGATGAGTTGCTGCCGTTTAGATAGGCTGCATTCGTTGGCAACACGATCTGTATATCCGGCCCGGCATCGGCAACGGGAGGCCGGTTGGGCAGCGCAGGGTCATTTACCAATACTTGCACAGTATCAATATCAGAGAGTCCTTTATCATCCGTTACTTTTAAAACAAAAGAATATGCTCCCTGCGTTAGGACGGCTATTATAGTTTGCGGGCTACCGGGTGTCCTGATTATAGAAGAAGCAGGGCCTGAAATCTTCGACCATAAATAATTGCTGATAGATCCGTCTGGATCACTTGAATTACTTCCATCCAATAAAACACTATCTAACGGTAAATTGATGATAACGTCTGGCCCTGTCCTTGCCACCGGGGGTTTGTTTTCATTCATACACCATTCACAGGAAATTTCTCTCTGGCACGATGGAAAAAGAAAGAGTATTGATATTGCCAGCATACAGGATAAGACACGAACAGGATTATACCTTATCCTGTAGGCGGCAGTTAGGATGTTTGTATAAAATGACGTATGATCTTTCTCAGCCATTTGAAATGCTTTGCTTTCGTTGAAACATTTTCTTTATCGCATCACTGTTGTTCTTTTAATGATTGCCTGGCAACCCACTCACCGATATCTCTTCCTAAATTCTCACCATCCATACAGGCTTTGCGGAAATGATAGCCCACATAAATTCTCGACAATGAATTTTCCCTGGCCGCCTTTGACAGGCTTGAAAAATGTCTGGTATGTCCCGGCAATGTGGTGCTTTGCAGCGAAAAGGAGATATTGTCTCTGCCAAATAATCGTTTCAGCAATTCTGCTGCTGCGCCTCCCGCTGTGGCATGTGCAGAGGGATGATCGGCTACAGGTGGTGTGGGGAAAACCAGCACCTGCCAGTTTGGGTCTCCGGTGGTATGGGGGTTTCCATCAGTATCACCCAGGTGAATGGCTGAAACAGGTCTCCAGAAAAAGTGAATCATTTTTGCCTTCAGGCAGGCTATATAAGCGTCAGCTTCCGCCATTTGCAATAAGGCCAGCACCCTGGCAGTTTTCCAGGCATCCAGTTTTTTTTGCATAATAATGGAACGGGCCACTTTGTTCCATCCATAAGGAGAACTTTCCACCCAGAATTTGGCAATGTTTTCTTGTTCCTGGGTGCGTCCATTGGCACCAGTGCAGGTGGCGCAACCCAAACGTTTCACTTCATTATAGTCAGCTGTATATTTTGCACTGTTGATTGCATAGGGAGCAGGAACGGTGAATTGTGTGCTGCTCTTCAATCCAAAAGTAGTTACATCACCCCAGCCGGGAGAATCGTAAAATCCACTGAAGGGAGGTGAGGGCAACGGAAAAGGAGGAACTGTAAACGGGAAATAAAAGCGGTATTGCCCCGGCTGGGTTCCTTCTGTTACCGGGAACATTGCGTTTGCAATACCATCATTATTTCTTTTTTGAATAATAGCCTGTGCGGCAGCACTGCCCAGGGCAATGCCTTTTGTTTTTGCATCACCATTCGGACTCTTATTCAGTGATTCTGTCAAAAGGTTCTGGATATAAGTCTGAACAGGTTGCGGGGTTACAAATGCCGGCGGGTTTAGCTGGTTAAAGAAGGCCACGATTACATCATGTGCCGCCTGGGCAACTGCTACATCAGGATCAGCTTTCTTTTCTCTTTTGTTTTTCAATGCATATGTTCTGTATTTTGGAACGATGCTGTTCAGTGCATCATGCATGGCAATATTTACCATTGCATAATACCGGCTTTCAATGAATGGCGGAATGGGAGGCTCGGGAACAGCCGCTTGCGTTTGCTGAACCACATAGGTGGCGGCTTCATTCCATAAAAGAACCATTGCCTGCTTTGTGGTAC
This sequence comes from uncultured Chitinophaga sp., assembly GCA_964437415.1. Taxonomy (GTDB): domain Bacteria; phylum Bacteroidota; class Bacteroidia; order Chitinophagales; family Chitinophagaceae; genus CADEDV01. The sequence goes on from CAYTGN010000001.1 coordinate 135,740, forward strand.
CCCAGCCATGACCTTTTTTGTCAAACTGATCCACTTGTTCTGTTTCAGTAACCTCTAAAGTTTCACTGGTTTCTTTTTTACAGGAAATCCAGGTCAGTGCAAGCAGCATGATCATCATACAACGGTTAAGAATTGTTGCCCGGCTGAAATAGTTTGATGGTTTCATAATAGTAAATTTTGTGTGAGATAAATTATTTTGCTACTATATGAGCCAACTTCAAGATAAAGGCAATAAAAACTGGAAAAAAACCTAATCGCTATAGTGCAGCCTGGCCTGAAATACAGCAACAAAAGAAGATAAATGCTGGCTGTAGCCGTAAGCAAACTTTCGTCGTGAAATGAGGTTGTCTGTCTTTGCGCAGATTTTCCGGAATAAATTATCCCGGATAAACATTAATTTGTAATGACAACTCAATACGAATGGAAAGCTACAGGGAAAACCCTTTTGTGTTTTCTGATAAATACCGGGTGTGGCGTCACCTGGCATTCTGGATTGCCCACATTCTGATCTTTTCATTCTTATTCAAATCCCCTGAACATTCCTATTGGGAAATGCATTTGTTGTCTGCAGTATGGGTGCCTGCTTTTATCTTATATAGCTACCCGATCATGTATTGGATGATTCCCCGGTACCTGTTGCAGGGAAAGTTTGCGAGGTTTTCAGTGTGGTTGCTGGTTTGGGCTATTGGAGGATATTTTTTCAATTACTTTTTCAGGACAACGGTGCTTTTCCCGATATCTGACTTATTTGGCTATAAGGCGGCTAATAAAAATCCATGGGCTACCAACAGCTATCTTTCCATGAATGTGATGGCCGGGTTTGGATGCATGATTGTATTGTTTAAGTACTGGATGCTGAAACAAAAGGAATACCTGTCTGCTGAAAGAGAAAAGGCAAAGGCAGAATTGCAACTGCTGAAAGCCCAGATTCATCCGCATTTCTTGTTTAATACCCTCAACAATATTTATGCTTTTTCTCTTAAAGGATCTGACAAAACTCCGGTCATGATCACCAGGCTTTCCTCGCTGCTTAGTTATATCTTGTATGATTGCAAAAGCAATGAAGTGCTGCTCGAGAATGAGATTGAGGTCATGAAAAATTATATTGACCTGGAAAAGGAACGTTATGGAAACAAACTGGAAGTCTCGGTCAATATTGAGGGAGAGGTGCAGGGAAAATACATCGCTCCTTTATTGCTGCTTCCCTTTATTGAAAATGCATTCAAACACGGCACTTCAGCACAACTGGACAATCCCTGGCTGAGTATTGATATTGCTGTAAAGAATTCCTTGTTACAATGCAAAATTGTAAATAGCAAGAATGAGCACACAGGAACAAGCCAGCCGGGAATCGGAATTGAAAACGTCCGGAAACGCCTTTCTTATTTATATAAGGATAAGCATGAGTTAAAGCTGAGCGATGAAGGAAATTTTTTTGTAGTTTCATTGATGCTGGAGCTGAGACCGGCAGCGATTTCGCAAAGCCGGCCAGGACGAGTAACGGGAAGTTTTGCTGAAAATTCTCCTGTATGAAAATTCAATGCATGCTTGTAGACGATGAGCCTCCTGCTTTAGAGGTCCTGGAATCTTACATTTCAAACGTCAGCGGTTTTGAAGTGGCGGCCTGTTGTAAAAATGCACTGGAGGCCCTGGATATTTTATATGAAAAAAATATTGATCTCATCTTCCTGGATATCCAGATGCCAAAGCTGATAGGCATTGATTTTTTAAAGAGCCTGGCCAACCCCCCGAAAGTAATATTTGTAACGGCCTACCGCGACTATGCACTCGAAGGCTATGAGCTGGATGCGTTGGATTACCTTGTAAAGCCTGTTACATTTGAACGATTTCTTAGAGCAGTGCACAAGGTGAAAAGAGTAATGGGACAGGAGGTGGCGACCGTTGTACCGGAGTATAAAGGAAACCCGGATGCCTTCGTGTATGTAAAGGTTAACAAGGCAATGCAGAAAATATTGATCAGTGAGGTATTGTATATTGAGAGCTGGAAGGATTATGTAAAAATATTTCTCACAACAGGGGAGAATATCATGGCCCGTCAATCAATCAGTTCCATGGAAAACATGCTGTCATCACATCATTTTTTGAGAGTGCACCGGTCCTATATGATTTCTATGAGCAAAATAACAGGCTATAACAATAGTGAGATCCTGATAGCCGAAAAGCAGATCCCGATAGGACGGTTATACAAGCAACAGGTGATGGAGGCTATCGGCTCAAAGTAGGTTTATTGAAGATTTATTCTGATGCCAAGCTGGCTGATCCACCTGGCGCTGCTGCCGGGGGCTGTACTGGATTGAATTGACCACGGTTTTCCTTCCACCGGAATGAACTGGTATTGCGGTGTCAGCGTGGTAAAATCGGTAAAACCGGCAAACTGGATAAGCCGGTAATTATCCCCGGGCATTAAATAGATCCGACCCCAGCTTTTGTTCAGCATATTGGTAAAATTGAAAACATCATACAGTAAACTGAACTGGAATTCTTTTTTTCTTGTCTTTATTTTAAAATCCTGGCGAATGCGCAGATCAAGAATGTGTGAAAACGGAAGTCTTGTCCCATTTCTTTCAGCAAATTGGCCACGGTGATTGCGCAGGTATTTGTCTTGCTCAATAAAATTATTCAGCAATTCTTTTTGTTTTTCAGGGCTGTAACTGATTCCATTTATTGTGAGCGGAAGATAGACCATATTGTTCAGCTCGGACTGAGTTGGGATATATACCAGGTCAGCATTGGATTGACCGCCATTATCATTGATCATGCTGCCATTATACACGTAGCTGAAAGGTGAACCTGACTGACTAGTATAGAATAGTGATACGATAGTTGACCATTTACCTAAATTGATTTTTTGTGTAACACTTGTAATGATTCTGTGTCCAGGGCTGAAGTCAGATCTTGTCCTTACGGCCCTATTTTTTCCATTCACTGTTTCTGTTTGTGTCCATTGGCTGAAATTGTCATTGGAGGTTCCGTTTGGATCATGTATTGCTTTTGAATCTCCAAAACTGTATGCAGCGTTAACAAACAGGTTATTCTTAAATGACTTTGAAACAGACAAAGTAAAATTATACGCATATCCTTTTTGCTGATGGTTGTTTGCCAGCAGGTTAATAATATTATACGGGTTGCCACCAGGCAATGATATTAATTCGGGATTGTTGGTTAGTGAATAAACGAGCCGGCTGTCAGGCAGTGCTGATGCCCTTGCCGGCGGCAGCAGGTTAATATTTCTGTACCTGTTTTCATGAATGTTTTTTGTGAAAATCACTTCTGCAGTTCCACTCCAGCCATTCTGAAATATTTTTTCCGCTGAAATGGATGTTCGGAATACAGACGGGAACCTGTAGTGACGTGTCATCAGCACTTTGTTTCCTTTGGAAGTTTCCGGATCAATGCCCAGCGATTGAAGATCAGGCTGGTCATAGGGGTTTGGATTAAAGCGGAGTCCAAAAGCAGCCGGGTTAATATTCAGGTTGAAACTGTTAACAGCATAAACCTGCGAAGCCCAGACATTCAAAATGCGGCCTGTAAAAAAACCGGCGCCACCGCGAAGGGTTAGTTTTTTGTCGGCAGTGTTATATTGAAATGCGGTACGTGGCGAAAGCTGCCAGGCAGTTTTTATCGTGTGGCCCGACCTGGCATCTTCAATATCATAGTATTTTCTTATTTCTGGTAGCGCCACCGTATTAAAAAAAACATCTTCTTTATAGGTAAAGGGTAATGAATTGCCATCCACTCGTATTCCGAAAATGATCTTCAGTTTTTCAGTAGCCTGCAATTCATTGTTGATAAATGCACCAAGATGTAGTGAATTAAAGCGAGAGGCAGCAGCTGTATGATCATTCCTCGGGTTATCCACCAATGAAATATTCCGCACATATCGACTTGCATAATTGTCTATCATAAAATCAGGCAGACTGCGATACTGGTACTGTCCAAAATAATTGCCCAGGGCTACATCTGTTATTTTTGAAAGACCCATATCTATGCCTGCGCTTATTGCCTGTTTATTTTTTACAAACCGGGCTATATTCAGCAAGCTGACTTCTGTTGCTTTGAAAATATTTAGTTGGCCGGTTCCGTTACTGCCAAATGTGATAGTGGCCGGGCCATCATTGATTGTTACTACCGGGAAAGGCTGGCCGATGATTTCCCGGTCCGTTACATCATTGTTATACGTAATCAGTAACCGGTTACTTACCTGCTTCTTAAAATATTTCTTCCATTCAAACGAAAGGGAGTGTGTAACCGTGGGAATACTGAAACGATTATTTGAAAACCGGATCATGGTACTGCCATTCTGATTTTGCGGGGTTTCCCTCACTGCATTGTTATAGCGATAGCTAAGGGTCATTTTATTGCTGGTGCTGGGATTCCAGTCGAGTTTGACGATGAATCGGCTGGCCTTTAAATCATTACTTGAATGAAGGAATGAACCCGGTTCATAACCAAATCTACTGCGCAGTGTGCTGGCCAGTTCAGTGAGTTGCTGCATTGTACTAACACCCCGGTATTCTGAAAAAGCGAAGGGCTGAGGCTGTTGTTCTTGTTGTATTTCGGAAAGGAAGAAATAGAATAATTTGTTTTTTACCAGGGGGCCGCTGGTCCAGATGCCTGATGTTTGATTATGAAAATCACTGAGTCTGGTTCTTTGCCATGAACCCGGGTTGCCGGGTACCTCCACCGGCAAGGATGATCTGCCGGCCATCTTTTCATTTCTGAAAAAATACCATGCGGAAGACTGGAAACGGTTAGTGCCAGACCGGGTGATGGCATTAATAGTTCCTCCTGTAAAATGACTGTATTGGACATCAAATGGGGAGAGAGAGACATTAATTTGTTCTATTGCCTCAATTGAAATCGGAGGAGAGTTGGTTTGTCCGCCACTTATGCCACTTATAGCAAGTCCAAGCATGTCATTATAATTCGACCCATCAATATAGAAGGCATTGAATTTGTTATTTTGCCCGGCTAATGATATCATGCCATCACCATTGGTTCTGGCTTGCGGTACCAGCCTGATATAATCCTGCAGATTGCGGGAGATAGATGGCAAGGAGAGTATTTTTTCATTGGAAATATTAGTTTCCAGGCCCCTTACTGCTACAGCCTGTTTCATGCCGGTTATTTCTACATTACTAAGGGTGGTGTTCAATTTGTTTAACAGGAATACAGAAAAATTATCAGCCTGTATGGCAGAATAAAAATGAGGATTTGAATTGTTGATGAATAACCCTGTTTGGGAAAGTGCAGAAAAACCTGTGTGACTGATGGTAATTGAATAAGGCCCCCCGGGTCGGATATTAAAAAAATGAAAAATCCCTTTTTCGTTTGTTATGCTGTTATAAATATTTTTTGTAGGCACATGCAACAAGGTTATAGTGGCATATGGTAATACCTCATTGCTTTCTGTCTTCACCAAACCTGACACATGACTATTGGTTTCCTGCCCGGCAACCATTTGACTCCACCACAGTGAGAGCAGGATTATTCCCCGCCATGCTATGACAATATTTCTAAACCGTATCATGGCAGTAAATGGCCGGTTTTTTCGACCATAAGCTACAAAAAATGCCTTTTCAGTTAATCAGGAAAATCTGTTGTTTGTCGAACAAATATGTTATTGGTCGTATAGAATGGAAGCAGGTGTTAGAAAAGCATTTTCAGGCTTTCTGTTGTGTAAACCCTTTTATCCAGATCAAAATTGAAGAAAGCAAAATGGGTGCTTTCTTCAAAGAACAAGCACTCACGGCCAAGGCTTTTGTAAAAGATGCCGGCAAATCAGTGGAGCAGTACCTGAAAGAGAACGGTGATGTGAAGGTGACTGAGTTCAGGAGAGTAGCATTAGGATATTTACGGAATATTCTTATTTGCAATAAACAAAAGATATTATCTTACAATAAGATAACATCTTTTGTTTTCACATTGTACAACTATGGTCATTCGGCCCTGATAGTATATTCAAACCTGTTTGCTACAGAATTGTTTTTCATGGCAACGCTGATGATCTTTCCTTTCATGTTATTTAGTGTAAAAGTTTTTGATTGCCCGTTGTTATTGTTGGGGAATACATAGGTTGCCACGGTAGTGGTAACACCTTCCCTTGTATGTGTGCATATTGAAACACCGGTTTCGGCTCTTCCATCGGTTTTGTTGATCCTGATCGTCACCTGCTGGTTAAAGGAAGGATTGGTCACAAATGTACTCTTTGTCTGACCCATGATAGTGCCACTTTCTGTGTCTTCACCAATATCCAGCCGGCGGGGACCTATTGTTCCGACTCCATTTGAAGCAATCCAGTTCCAATATTGTTTCAGCCGGGTCACTTCGGCTTTGAAGGGTATCAGGCTGATATTGGGCTGCCAGGGTCCCCATTTTTCCCAGGTGTTTTCAGCAAGTTTTTTCCCCTGGTTGCAATTGGGTGTGCTTTGTGAATTGACAGTAGCTGCTATGCCTGTAAAAAGCAGAAGGCTAAAGATGATTTTTTTCATGTTTTTAATGTTTATATGGTTAATAGATCAGGAAACAGTTTTGATAGTTACAATGAACTTGCCTTGTTTACTTTCTTTGGGTCCGGTTACGCCAATAATGATGTTATAGGATGAGCTTGTTGGGTTTCTGAACTCAACCTCCCGCTGATTGGTAACCGGCTTGCCTCTTACGGGCCGGTCTCTTTTGTAATCTGCTTCGCAGGTAATACATTGTTTCAGTTCGGGCACTAATGAATAGTCTCTGCTGTTTAGCATATACCCATAAAGGCTGACTTCTTCAGTTCCCTGGCCCGGAGCGGCTTTTATCGTCATTACAGAGCCGGGCGGGAGGGTTGTTCCAAAAAAGACGTGTTTACCCTGGAATTTTTGAAACTGAACAGCGGTGAAACACGCATTTGAGCTACTGGAAGCCCAGCTCAGGTCATTTAAAACAATGCCTTTTCCAAAGTCGCCCTCCGCAATCACGGAATCATTGCTTACCGGTGAAATAAAAGTTACTTTTTCAGACCAGTTGCTTTGAGAGAAAACCGCTCCGGCAAAAACAAGTGTAACGGCTAGTAGTGCTAATGTTTTTTTCATGCTGATAAATTGTAGTGGTAGAGTTATTAATCAATGTTGATTGATTCTATGATGCGCTTTGTGTTTTCTGCCAGTTTTTTATTACTTTTTTCATAAAGACTGATCACCTGGTACATTTTCTGATCCTTATTGGTGATAGCCATTTGCAAATCCATTTTATTTTTATTCCTGTCGTTTATAGTTGCATGCCTGATGTGAAACGTGGCACCGTTTATCTGTTGCGTTTCATCTCTCTGATCAGTAATGTCACCTCCGGTACGCATCCGCATTTCAGATACGGAGCCATTCAGCGCACCTTCGGCAGAAAAAGTAACATCGTCGGTATATTCTACCATGCTGATAGCGAAATACCGGCCCTTTTCTTCATTCGAGAAAGTCTCCATTTTCTTTATAACTTTTTTTACTGCTGGAGTGAGACTGCTGCTGATATTGACTTCTTTAAAGTCAAAAGGAGTTTCTAGTGAAATACCCATGGTTCCGGGCTGAATTGTTTTCCATTGTTCGCTTTTTCCCGGACCGCTGCAGGAAAGCAACAGAATAATGCCAAAAAATGGCATCAGTAAATAAATTTTTTTCATAGTGAAATTTTTATGATCAGGAGTGAATCAGCTTATGCTGTTCTTTGTATCAGCAATTTCGCAGGAAAATTGAGGAGAGTTGTAACACCCAAGTGGGATTTTTCTCAGTTCCGCCTGTTTTTCAACATGAGGTTTCGAATGTAAGCAACAGCTTCGATACGATTCTTTACATCCAGTTTGAAATAAGTATTTGTCACATGTCTTTTGACGGTATTCATAGCAATATAGAGCTGGTCGCAGATCTGCTGGTTTGTTTTTCCTTCATACAGTAATTGCAGTATTTCAAACTCCCTCTCGGTTAATGCCAGCACAAGATGTGTATTGATCTTTTCCATGGATAATACCGGCACATGATTGTTGGTTTGCTCAAGAAAATTATTCATCGCTATCTCCAGTGTGGCCAGCAACGTGTTTTTATTGAATGGTTTTACAATGAACCCGTAAGGTGTTGTTTTTTTTGCCCTGTCTAAAATGGGTTTGTCAGAGTAGGAAGTAAGGTAAATGAACGGGAAGGGTGAATGGTTGTTGATGTGTTCTGCTATTGCGATGCCATCCTTACCGCTTTCAAGATTGATATCCAGAATAGCTATATCGGGTGTGTTGTTATCAATCTGGTTTATGGCCTCTTCGGCATCATAGGCAATGCCGGAAACAGTAAATGAACTGTTTTTCAGATGAAGCGCAATTCCTTCGGCAATCAGCGGCTCATCCTCAACAATCAACAGCCTTATTTTCCCACCGGGCATATCAGGCTGGTTTGAATTTTGAAATAAGGATTTGTACATCTGTACCCTTTTCATTGTTGATTGTTATAAGGGCATGTAGCTTTTTGGCAAAAGCGCTGATGATGCGGTAGCCAAATGAATTACCCTTTGACACATCAACATCTTTTGGAATCCCGATTCCATTGTCTCTTACCTGGAGCAATAGCTTTTCATTGATCTTTTTTAGAACCACTTTGATTTCACCATTGTCATTATTCTTAAAGGCATACTTCAGGGCATTGCTGACAAGTTCATTAATAATCATACCCAGTGGTATCACCGTGTCAGAATGAAGTTTCAGTGCTTCTATATCGCTGGTGAGTGTAATGTTCCCGGCCTGATAAGACTGAAGCAGGTTTCCGGTCAGCATGCTGATATATTGCTGTATATCCACTGATTCTGTGTTTTCACCCTGGTAGAGATTTTGATGGATATATGCCATACTTTGCACCCGCTGGCTGCCTTCCAGAAATTTTTCAGCCGTCCTGGGGTCATTACTGGCTTCTGACTGCAGATCAAGAAGACTCGAGATGATCTGGAGATTGTTTTTGACACGATGATGTATTTCCCTGTTTAAAATCTCAAGCTCTTCCCGTTGCCTTACAATAATCCGGTTTTTTGATACCTGCCGGTGATACTGGAATGAAATGATGAGGGCCGCAAGGGCCAGCAGACCCACTCCGCCCCAGAGGATGGCCGAACGTTTTTTGTCCCGAAGCAAAAGCTCTTGTTTAAGTATGTTTTCAGCAGAGAGCAGGCTCGTCACCTTTTTTTCATTTTCAAGTTCTTTTGCCTGCATCTGTTTTTGATTTTCAGCAAATAGGGCCAGCATTCCCTGGTGATAGATAATGCTGTCTTTTAAAGTATTCTGAGAACTCAAGGCTTCATTTTTTTCCGCCTCCCGTAATAGTTCAAGGGCTTTTAGTTTATTGGATGCGCTAAGCAAGGAAATTTCTTTATCCTTTTTCTCTGTTTCATATTTCGTTTCTAGCTCTGTAACAAGCTCCCTGTTTGCCAGGTCGGCAAGTTTCACATTTAGGTCGAGAAGCTGATTGGCCGTTTTGAGTGCATTTTCATGTTTGCCGGATTTTAGTTCAAGTTTATATATATACTGAAGGTTGGGATATACGTCGGCAGGAACTGATTTGCTGATCAGGCTATCCTGGTTTTCATAAAGATATTTCAGCGCAGCTTCAGGCTGGCCGGCCGCTTCATATAAAGAGGCAATGTGGTAATTTGCCAGAGCAGCTCCTTGTAAAAAACTATTGGCAATATGTATTTTTTTTACATTATTAAGGAATGATACTTTATCTGCAAGGGAGACACTGCCCCAGTTGATAAACAATATACTGTGTACGGGATCCTTTCTAAAATCCCTTTTCCCGGATTTAATAAAACGCTCATGTTCTTCCAGAACAACTGCAAATTTTGCAGGATCTTTCATTTTAGAATAAAGCGTTCCCAGGCGGTTAATGATTAATCCATGATCCATCCTGATGCCTTTTTTACTGGTCAGGCTGTAGGCTTTCAGGTAATATTCTTCTGCTTTTTCCAGGTTGTTGTTTGCCAGAAATATTTCTGCCATACCATCATAAACGTACCAGTTTCCATATGGATACAACCTGTTGTTGTGCTCTTCGGTTTTCCTGTAATAATAAAGCGCAGAGTCAAACTTTGACAGTATCCTGAAATAATTTGCAATCGAGTAATAGTAGTTCTCAATAACAGATGATGAAACACTGTTGTCAATATAGGGGAGGGCATTACGGATGGTTGTCAAAGCCTTCTCAGGTTCTTTTTGCATCTGCCTTACTTTGCTGATCAGGGTATATAACTGTACGATCCGGTCGTTATCATTAATTTCCCTGGCATAAGAAAGGGCGGCGGTATAATAATACCCGGCACTATCAGGCATAGCCCGCATATGATATTTTCGTCCAAAGTGGCGGAGGGTATCTGCTTTTTGTTTTTTATCAGGTAAAACATTTACTATATCGGCAATGGATTGTGCCGATCCGTACAATGCGAGTAGAGTGAATAAAATTGTGGAAACCAGATTTCTCATAACCCATTCTCATTCATAAGTTACAATTTTTGGCCGAATTGCTTAATAAAGGTCTTATTTAAAAAGGCGCCTTCTGTAACACCCGGGTGTTATTTGCGGAATGTAAAATGGAGGCTTCAGCGGGCCAGCTTTAAAAAGAAATGGGCTGTCTTATTCAAACAGCCCTTGATCTTTTATCTCGGCGCCAGTGTAACATTCACCGGCTTCAACTCAATCCGCACAATTCTCGTATCGCAATTACAATTATTGTCAGTGCTGATGTCTGCACCACCTGTGTCGCCGACAACAACCATTAACGAAACAGGTCCGCTGGCGGGGGTGACCACATGTTCATCGCCATCGCAGCCGCCAAACACCTCATTACGGCCACCACCGGATAATACCCTGTCAAATGTGGACACAGTTGCTGAGTTTATGCGGGTATATTTCATTCCGGCAGGAGCAGGATCGCCAATGTTGACAGTCCAGGAGCCTCTTACTTCCGAACCATCACCACCGGTTTCCTTTGCATTGAATGTAACAACAGCCTGCAGGTTGGTGCCATCAGGACTGATCTTTAACGTGATGCTGCCTTTGATTTGAGGGCCATTGCCGCCAAACTCATGATCTCCGGCCACCTTCTGAAAAGGGCAGAGGTTGCTGATGGCAGGAATACTGTATGTATAAGTTCCGCCAACCGGTGCATTGCTGATTGTCTTTGATGCCGTTTCACATTTTTGCCACATCTGCGCAAAATATTCTGCTGATTTCATCATGTTATTCACCACATCAGTTCCGCCTGCAGAGGTTTTTACATCATAGAAAAATTCAGGCATCAGGCCATAATGAGAAACTCCGCCTTCCTTAATATAATCCCATTTGCGGCTGCTTCCCACAATGCCGCTTTTCGTTTTGATAGGAGAATCTCTGAAGAAGCCGGTATAAAAAGATTGGCTCGAACTTTCCGTTTTGCTTCTCAGGTGTTTGGGCAAAGGTTCAAATCCGTTTACATCTGTTCCGATACCAACTCCTTTTCCACCCATAGCATTCCAAACGGCCCGGTAGTTTTGTACAAACTCATCGGGTGTGGCATGGGCAGTGCCCAGGCCAAACATGCCGCCTAGTTTGGCAAGCCTCCTGACCAGGTAATCAGGAGCGTTTCGTTCATTGCCATTATTACCGCGGATTCCATTGTGTCCCATCACCAGCGGATAGCCACCCGTAATTTTTTCTGCTCTCTCTATCACTGCTGTTTGTGATAATTCAGACATATGGTCAATGTCAATGATCATTCCGAGTTTCATCATTTCAGTAATGGCTACATCACCAAGGTTGGTGACACCCAAACTGTTTACATGCCCGCCGCCAACAAATTTGTAGGTGTCAAACTCTACTGAAGGGCTCATAATGTTCAGCACTTTTTCATAGCTGCCGCAGCAACGAACTTTTCCGGGAGGTGGAAAACATTTTATCGCATCATTGAAGCAGGGTGCCGGAATTTGTCCCAGCCCTTCGAGAAAACCACGCAGCCCGAGGATCAAGCCATTTTCCATACCCAATGGCCCGTCGGTCATATTAGCCCTATATTTCAGTTTCGGATCTTTACTTGATGTTACCCGGTAATGATAGCCATTGCCATGTTTGTTGGCAAAGTTGAACAACATGCTATACACGGCTGCGCCTCCAAAGCTGTTATCAATAAGATGTATGGGAAACGCATAGCGGATGCCTTTGGCATACAATCTCCTTATTTCTGCTCTAACCGTATTCGCATTTGTCGTCACTCCGGGCTTTCCAAAGTTGCCGATCTTGTCCACTTCCATCCCAAGGATAACTGCCAGCTTATTATTGCCAACAATTCTTCTTACATCGGCTGCAGAATAAGCGATCTCCATAAAATCTTTGTGACGATTGACAAAGGAGACTGTTTCATCAATTTGCAGGTCGGCTACCGATTTATCATCATAAGGAGGATCACCATTGATGATCTCGGCCAGCAATTCACTGTTCACTGTCAGCGCCACCATCACCCGTAAACCACCTTCATAAGCTCTTTTGATCCACTCCCACCACATCTGCTGGTGAAGAATAGAACTCTGGTGCGGCCAGTAAGCCAGGTCGGGGTATCCCGCATGATGGTGATCGCCGTGGGGGTTATCTGATTTAAAAACAAAACCATCATCCAGTGCATAGTTGATGATACCGGCCCGCAGGTAGTCGCCGCAGCCGTTATCAATGCCCCAACCGCCATGAGTGGAGTTGCAATGACCTAATGCATCAGCAGCTGATTTAGCCCTGTACAAAGTGGGGTTACAATCCCTGGTGCCGGCAGGAATGATGCAGCCGATATCCGGGGCCCCGTGCATGGCTTTGCGTCCAAAACCCAGGTAGCTCATCGGGTGGGTATGCATGTCCACATAGCCGCTGAGTTCTTTGTTTAGCTGGATAAGGCCGGGATTGACATTAATGAGAGGTTTGAATTTGGTTGTGTCGACCTGTGCTTCAAGCATGTTACTGACAAAAAGCACTACTAGCAGAATGTATTTCATTGCAAAAGGTTTTGATATGGTCTCCTAATTTACTTTTTCGTATTTTGATTTTAAAGAATGTGGATAAATCGGAAGTATCAGGGTTAACACTGGTGGCAAAGAAGCTAATCTGCCCCCGATTTTTTTCATTCATCTATCTTTCATAACATTGTTTACCGGGGATATGAATTTTTCTCCATATTATATGCGGATTCTTTTTTTATCAGCCTTTATCTCATTGTCAGGTTTTGCTGTTGCGCAGGATAAAAACCTGTTGCAAAAACAACTGATGGAAATCATGCTGGATTTTCCCAATCAATACAGGAACCTGAAGCAGCCGAAAGACTCCTTTTTTTTAAAATTCAGAATTTCAGGAACGACGGACGATGCAATATTCATGGGATCTGGAAATGGAACATATATCAGTGCATTTCTGAGCACTCCCCAATCTGATGAGGAAGCGAAAGCTCTCTTTGAAAAATGGTCGGCATTGATCAGTTCAATTGATTTTAACGGGGCTGTATTGACGTCAAAAGATTGCGAAAAGGGCAAGTTTGGAGTATACTGCCGGGCATGGAAGCTGGACAATTCAAAAAATAATATTGACCCCAGGTATGCCGGATATACAATAAAAATTGAGGTAATAAAAATACGGACTTCGTTTGCAGCCGGTCTGAAAATTGGAAATTTCTGATGTATGACTCATATGGACAACCAAAAATATTTTGAAGCCAACAAGGAACTCTGGAACCAACGCACTGCTGTCCACAAAGATTCCTCGTTTTATAACCTGGAGGGGTTTAAAAAAGGCGAATCGGTACTGACCCCGATCGAACTGAAGGAAGTAGGCGATGTAAATGGAAAAACATTGCTTCACCTGCAATGTCATTTTGGAATGGATAGTTTGGATTGGGCAAGAAGAGGAGCCACAGTTACCGGGGTTGACCTGAGTGATGATGCCATCAGGCTGGCAAAAGAGATTAATGATGAACTGGACCTGGATGCAAGATTCATTTGCTGTAATGTGCTGGATACTTCCCTGCATGTGCAGGACCAATTTGATATTGTTTTCACTTCTTATGGCACTATCGGCTGGCTGCCCGACCTGGAGCCCTGGGCTCAAATGATCGCAGAGAGATTAAAACCCGGAGGCTTTTTTTACATCGCCGAGTTTCATCCCGTGGTCTGGATGTTTGATGATGATTTCACACATATCAAATATTCATATGAGAACCGGGAGTTGATCGTTACCGAAAACAACGGCACTTACACCGACCGTGGGGCAGATATAAAAGGAAAAGAATATAGCTGGAACCACAGCATCAGCGAGGTGCTGAATGCCCTGATCGGGGCAGGGCTGAAAATAGAATCATTCAATGAATACATGTATTCCCCTTACCCCTGTTTTAATAATGTGACAGAAACGGCCGACGGCAACTGGCATATCAAAGGCATGGAGGGAAAGATACCGATGGTCTATACCGTCAGGGCGGTCAAACAATAACCAAATCCCTATCTTCGCAGCCAAATAAAACTGCTCTGCATGCTTCCCAAATACAAACGTATTCTGTTGAAACTTTCCGGTGAGGCCCTAATGGGCGATAAGAGTTTTGGATTTGATACGGCAGTCATCAACCAATATGCCCAGGACATCAAATCCGTAACAGAATTGGGAGTACAGGTGGCTGTGGTGATAGGTGGTGGTAATATTTACCGGGGCATGAATGAAGCCGAAACCGGCATTGAAAGAGCTCACGGAGATTATATGGGTATGCTGGCCACTGTCATCAATGGAATGGCACTGCAGGCTGGTCTTGAAAAAGCAGGGGTTTACACCCGGCTTCAGAGTGCTATCAAAATGGAGCAGATTGCGGAACCCTATATCCGCAGACGGGCCATCCGCCATGTTGAAAAGGGCAGAGTGGTGATTTTTGGCGCAGGAACAGGCAATCCCTACTTTACAACCGACACGGCAGGCTCGCTGCGGGCCATTGAAATAAATGCCGATGTGATCCTGAAAGGAACAAGGGTAGATGGTATTTACACAGCCGACCCGGAAAAAGACCCCAAAGCCACAAAATATAATGTCATCACTTTCCAGGAATGCCTGTCGCAAAAACTACAGGTGATGGATATGACGGCCTTCACTTTATGCATGGAGAATAACCTGCCTATAATCGTTTTTGATATGAACAAGCCTGATAACCTTCGCCGGGTAGTGACGGGTGAAAAAGTGGGCACTTTGGTGAAAGGGTAGTTAAACGTAGTTTTCCTATTTATTATTTCAGTCTATCGGTTATCTTGCAGTCTTTCCTGTTCCCGCCTGTGAAGAACTGCTGACAGAAATCCCGTATTTTTTTCATAGCTTCCAAAAACTGACTGAACACAGGTATGCCAGAACTTACACTTTCGATTATTGAGATTATTGTATTGATGCTGGGCGCAGTTATTCTCGGCGTAACCATTCATTTCTTCATTGTTAGCCGCCGCAACCTGAACTCAACACCTTCCAATGGGCAGGAAAAAATTACTCGGGAAGCCAGCGAATGGAAAGCAAAATACCTGACGGAAATTGAGCTCAAAGACCGGGAACTGGCCAGCCTGAAAGATCAGCTGGAGGAAGAGCGGGAAAACACAAAGATATACGAGATAGAGTCAGAGGAACTGCGTCAAAAGAACAAGAACATGCAGGCACTGCTTTCTCTCCAAAACAATGCTTCTGTTTCTACAAAGGCCACTTTTACCGAACAACTCAGGCAAACTTATGCGGGTCTCACAGAGCAAAATGAAAAGATCAGCGCATTGATTGACCAGGTTGGTTTTTTGAAGGAAACGGAAGAAAAGGTTGAGATGCTCACTAAAGAAAATGAAGAACTTTTCGGGGAAGTGGGGGAATTGAAGCTGAAGCTTTCAGCAAAAGAAGGAGAAATAGCCGGAATTCGTCAAAAAGCGCATCTCACAAAAGAAATGAGTTCGTTGCTCGATAATGCTTACACCGAATTCGGTGCTTTGCAAACCAAACTGGAAAAACTGGAAGCAGAAGCTTCATCTTCCAGGATGCTGCGAATGGAGTATGAGAATCTGAAAGAAGAAAGCCTGAAACTGGCAAGGGATTTTGAAAGTACAAAACAGAAAATGAATGCTGCTGTTACTGAAAACCAGGATTTGAAAGCTAAGCTTACACAAACAGAGGATAGACTCAGGGAAGCAGAATTTCAGCGCCAGCAACTGCAAAAGAATATTGCCTACCTCGAAGGAGTGACCAGTGAAATGGATTCCGTCACCGATGCCAATAAGCGGCTCGAAGCCCAGATCAAAAGAATCGGCGAACTGGAAAGCATGCTGAATGTGATGGCTGAAGAACGGGAGAATATACTCCGGCGACATGCGGGCAGCGAGTAAAAAGCATCCTGATAAAAATCATAGACAAAAGACCCTGGCCAGGGTCTTTTGTCATTTTGGGAGCCAGGAAAGCAACTAATTTTACATTTCTAAAACCTGAAACTGTATGCAGGAAAATATCGCCGGCATCCGTAAAAATTATTCGCAAAAAACATTGACAGAAAATGATGTGGCGACCGATCCTGTTGCCCAATTTGCCCGGTGGTGGGATGAAGCGGTTGCTTCAGCGATTGATGAAGTAAATGCGATGACATTAGCCACCAGTTCAGCAGATGGGTTTCCTTCGGCCCGTATCGTGCTGCTGAAAAATTTTAATAAGGAAGGCTTTTCTTTTTTTACCAATTACAACAGCTTCAAAGGACAGCAACTGGCAGAGAATCCCAAAGCCTGTCTTGTTTTTTTCTGGAAAGAACTGGAAAGACAGGTACGCATCACCGGGCTGATTGAAAAATTAGACGCTGCTGTTAACGATGAATATTTTCATTCACGGCCTGAGGGCAGCCGGATTGGCGCTATTGCCTCACCGCAAAGCCAGGTGATACCCGGCAGGGAATGGTTGGATGATCAATTTAAACAGGTGGAGCAATCTGCCGGCAATGGAGGCATTGAGAGGCCGGTTCATTGGGGCGGCTATTTGGTGAAGCCGGTGATCGTTGAATTCTGGCAGGGGCGCCCCGGTCGTTTGCACGACAGGATTCAATATACATTGCTTGAAAACGGAAACTGGAAAATCGAGAGACTGGCTCCCTGAAGCAGATGACTGATAAACTAATAAGTTGACAGGGACGAACCCTTGTCAACTTATCAACCTGCAAATTATTTGCTCTTTTTAGCTGCCGCTTTCTTCTTGGCAGCAGGAGATGTTGCGGGGCGGCTTTTGCCGAATGAGCCCTTGAATCTTTTTCCTTTGGCGGTTTTTTTATCACCTCTTCCCATAATGTTTATTTTTAATGATATTGCAAAAATAGCAGGTTATAATTTAAAAAGCCCCGCATCCTGTTGCAGAAACGAAGCTTTTTAAATACAGTCGGTGGTGCTGTCAGAGTTTAGCGGCAAGTTCTTTACCTGCTTTGAATTTAGCAACTTTTCTTGCTTTGATCTTGATCACTTCACCTGTCTGGGGGTTGCGGCCATTGCGGGCAGCTCTTTTGGAGATGGAAAATGTTCCGAAACCAACAAGGGTAACTTTTCCGCCGGCTTTCAGGGTTTTGGTCACTGCTTCTACGAATGAATCCAATGCTGCATTGGCCTGTGTCTTTGTGATGCCTGCATCATCTGCAACTTTGTTAATTAAATCAGCTTTGTTCATGTTTAAAAAATTTTAATGAATGCTAACGGCGGCAAATTTATAGGCTTTTTCACAGCAGCAAAAAAATATTCCACCAGGTAAGTGTTTCCTGTATTCCTGCAAAATCCGCACCGGGCAAGCATTTCAGCCGGTTTGTGTTCTGTTGTTTTTTTAAAGCAGCGGTGCCCTGTTGCTGAAATAGGCTACAGGCAAAGGTTTCAGCCTTAGTTATTGAAATTCAGGCAGAGCAAGTGCTTGCGGGAATATACAATTGTCGTGTCAAAGGCAGGGCGATGATTTTTTATTTTGCACAATCAATTCACAACCTGCATCAGGGTGCGGAATGCGATGAATTGGTCTCCCCATTTGTCATGTCCTTTTTTCCGCATGGCATCAGCAAATTTTTTTATATAATCATCATACAGTGCTTTGCTTGCTGCATGATACTGCACTGCATAGGTGATCCCTTCTTTATCATCTGATTCCGGCAGGTACAGAATTACGGCATGGGTGAAACAACCGGTATTAATTAGATCGGGAATATGTTCTTCTTTCAGCCATGCGAGCCAGTCATTGGCAATATTGTGACTTACTTTTATTGTAACATTATAAATGATCATTGGTTCAGATTTTTATATCGAGATAAACAGGACAATGATCTGAATGTTTGACCTCAGGAAATATTTCGGCGTCTTTTAGATTTTTTTTCAATGATTCTGTGACATTAATATAATCAATTCTCCAGCCTTTATTCTGTAACCGCACTGTAGGAAAACGCTGGCTCCACCAGCTATAGCGATGAGGTTCAGGATGAAACACACGGAAAGTGTCCACCCACCCGCTGTCAAAAAATTTTGTCATCCATTTCCTTTCTTCAGGCAAGAAACCGGAAGATTTTTTATTCCCTTTGGGATCGTGTATGTCAATTTCTTTATGGGCAATATTGTAATCCCCGCATAAAATGATCTTTGGGTATTTTTTCTTCAGCTTATTGAGATATACATAGAACTCATCCAACCATTTGTACTTAAAATTTTGTCGTTCTTCTCCTGATGTGCCTGAGGGGAAATAAGCATTGATGAGCCGCACATCTTTAAAGTCTAACTGGATCACCCTGCCTTCTTCATCGCTGGCGCCATGTCCGTTGCCATATTCAACCTTATCAGGCTTTATTTTGGTGAATACTGCCACACCACTGTATCCTTTTTTCTGTGCACTGAACCAATAATCGTAATAACCCAGGTTGTTGAATAATTTATGATCTACATTTTCTTTCAATGCTTTTGTTTCCTGCACACAGATCACATCGGCCGGATTTGTTTTCAACCAGCCAGGAAAGTCTTTATTTATGGCAGCTCTTATTCCATTAACATTATAACTAATAATGCGCATAGCTGATCGAATTGCTGTAATTTAGTGATGCCACCGGTTACACGGTCAGTGATGTTACAAAAGCTGTGTAGCCGGTGGCAAATTATTTCACGGCAATATACAGCTTACTATGAAAGTAGAAACAAAAGCAAAGACAGAGGCCATAATCCCGGCCAAGGAACATGTATATCTTGATGGACCCAAAAGCCGTGGCTATGAATTAGGGTTTGCCTGGCGGGTGTTCAAACAGTTTATCCGGGGCTTCCGGTCACTTCATTTTTTAGGTCCATGTATTACAGTGTTTGGATCGGCCAGGTTCAAAGAAGATCATCCGTATTATGCATATGCAAGGGAGTTTGGAAAAAGAATAGCTCAAATGGGAATGACAACTATGACAGGCGGTGGACCCGGCATCATGGAAGCGGCTAACAGAGGGGCTTTTGAAAACGGGGGTCAATCAGTGGGATGCAATATTCAGTTACCATTTGAGCAACACGAAAATCCTTATATGCACAAGTCGGTCACGTTTGAGCATTTCTTTGTAAGAAAAGTATTGCTGGTAAAGTATTCTTATGCTTTCATCATCATGCCGGGTGGTTTTGGCACCATGGATGAGTTATTTGAAACGCTGACATTGGTGCAAACCAAGACCATCACCCAGTTCCCGATCGTATTGTTTGGCAAAGAATACTATGAACCGCTGCTAAAAACAGTCAGGGCTATGGAAAATGAAGGCACCATTTCCAGCGGAGATATGGACCTGGTGCTGGTGACCGACAGCGTGGATGAAGCAATGGAATATATACGCAATTATATCAGTTCTCATTACAAAGTGAAGTCCCGGAAACGTTTGTGGTGGTTGCTCGAGAAAAGATAAATATCATTGCTGAAAATTTAATATGTCAGGAACAGATATTCTGGGCTATTCAGCCGGAGCCATCACTTCACTTACTTTTTTACCCCAGGTGATCAAAACATGGAAGCTGAGGTCGGCAAGAGATGTATCGTTGCTGATGTTCATTATTGCAGCGGTAAATGAAGTGATGTGGATCGTGTATGGCGCCCTGCTTGACAACTGGGTGATCATCCTTACCAATGCCATTGTGCTCGTCATGTCGCTGACCATGATATTTTTTAAACTTCGTTTTTTATAAGTATGCAGAAAGTTAATACAATAATTTTTGACCTCGGCGGTGTTTTAATTGATTGGAACCCCCGCTACCTCTACCAGCAGGTTTTTGATTCAGCCGAAAAAACGGAATGGTTCATCGAAAATATTTGCACCCTCGACTGGAATGAACAACAGGATGCCGGCTACCCGATAGCCAAAGCGGTGGAGGAAAAAGTGGCTGAATTCCCGGAATGGGAGAAGGAAATAAGGTTGTATTATGACCGCTGGACCGATATGCTCTATGGGCCTATTGATGAAACGGTGAACATCTTTGAGCAATTGAAACGAAACCCGCAACTTCGGTTTTATGCCCTCACCAACTGGAGCGCTGAATTATTCCCTATCGCTTTGCAGAAATATGATTTCCTGCATTGGTTTGACGGCAGGGTGGTGAGCGGTGAGGAAATGACAAGAAAGCCTTTTCCTGAAATTTATGAGCGGCTGCTGGAACGCTATGTTGTAAAAAGGGCAGAAGCCTTGTTCATTGATGATAACCTTCGCAATATAAAAGCTGCGGAAGCGCTGGGCATACCTTCGGTTCACTTTCAGTCGCCGGGACAGTTAAAAGAGGTTTTGAGTATGCAGAATTTGTTATAGCATTATTCCAGCACAGGCCGCAACCATTTCTCCGCTTCTTCCATGCTCATGCCTTTCCGTTTGGCGTAGTCCTCCAACTGATCAACGCTGATCTTACCCAAACCAAAATAATGACTTTGCGGATGTGCAATATACCAGCCGCAAACAGATGCAGGAGGATTCATAGCTAAACTTTCGGTAAGTTCAATACCGATATTTTCCGTGACATTCAGCAAGTCGAAAAGTTTGAGTTTTTCTGTATGATCGGGGCAGGCGGGATAACCCGGTGCAGGACGGATCCCTTTGTATTCTTCCCTTATCAGTTGTTCATTGCTGAGGTTCTCCTTCTTTTCATATCCCCAATATTCCTTTCTTGTCTTTAGATGCAGGCATTCGGCAAAAGCTTCTACAAAACGGTCGGCCAGCACCTGCACCATGATCTTGTTGTATTCATCATGTTCCGCAGCAAATTTCTCAACATGTTTCTTTGCACCATGAATAGTGACTGCAAATGATCCCATATAATCAGAGCCGAGTTCAGACGGGCAAATAAAATCTGCCAATGAAAAAGTAGGTTGGCCTATTGCTTTTTTCAGTTGCTGGCGCAGCATTTCCAAATTCACTTCTCCCCGTTCTGTTTGTAATGTTATAGTATCTGCATTATTGCTTGTTGCCGGCCAGAAACCAATCACACCGCTGGCAGTAAACCATTTTTCTGCCACGATCTTTTCCACCAGCTTTTGTGCATCATGGTATAAACGGGTGGCTTCAGCGCCAAAGATTTTATCTGACAAAACATCGGGGAAGCGTCCCGGCATTTCCCAGGCAATAAAGAAGGGACCCCAGTCAATGTATCCGGCAATAGCAGCAAGGTCAAAATCTTTCAGCACTTTCACCCCGTCAACAGCCGGCTTAGCAGGTTTGTAATTCTTCCAGTCAAAATATTCTTTGGTAATAACAGCTTCTGAATAGGGGATCAGTTCTTTTTTGTTTTTATTGAGAAACTGGTTGCGCAGCTTACTGTATTCAGTATCCGTTTCTTTCAAAAATTTTTCTTTCTGTTCTTTATTCAGCAATGTACTTACGGCTGTAACGCTTCTTGAAGCATCCAGCACATGAAGCACACCGTTATTATATTGCGGGGCGATTTTCACTGCCGTGTGCATCCGTGATGTAGTGGCCCCGCCAATGAGCAGCGGCTGTTTCATGTTGCGGCGTTTCATTTCATGGGCTACATGCACCATCTCGTCCAGTGAGGGAGTGATCAAACCACTTAATCCAATGATATCTGCTTTCTCTTTTTCAGCGGTATCTAATATTTTATCCGCAGGTACCATCACGCCAAGGTCAACGATGTCATAACCATTGCATCCCAATACTACACCAACGATGTTCTTGCCAATATCATGCACGTCTCCTTTAACGGTTGCTAACAGCACTTTCGGTGCTCCGGCTCCTTCTTCATTAGTTGTTCCGGCAGCAAGATGGGCCAGTCGTCTTTCTTCTTTTTCAGCTTCAATATAAGGAGTAAGAATAGCAACCGACTTCTTCATCACCCTTGCACTTTTCACCACCTGTGGCAGGAACATTTTGCCGGCGCCAAACAGATCGCCAACCACATCCATGCCTGCCATCAGCGGACCCTCTATCACTTCGAGGGGAGTCGGATATTTTAACCTTGCTTCTTCCGTATCTGTTTCTATAAAATCAGTTATGCCATTGACCAGTGAATGTTTCAGTCTTTCCTCAACAGAAGTATTCCGCCAGCTTTCATCTTTCACTGTTTCTTTTCCTTTTGCCTTAACTGTTTCAGCAAAAGCGATCATTTTTTCAGTAGCCTCGTTGTTGTCATTATTGCTGTTCAGAATAACGTCTTCGCATAGTTGCCTGAGTTGCGGGTCAATTTCATCATATACCACCAGTTGTCCTGCATTTACAATGCCCATATCCATGCCGGCTTTGATGGCATGATATAGAAAGACGGAGTGCATCGCTTCCCGCACATGATCATTGCCGCGGAAAGAGAAGGAGAGATTGCTGACACCGCCGCTCACTTTGGTCAGCGGCATCAGCTTTTTTATTTCCCGGGTAGCTTCAATAAAATCAACTCCATAATTATTATGCTCTTCCATGCCGGTGGCAAGAGCAAAAATGTTGGGATCAAAAATGATGTCCTGCGGGTCATAACCCACTTGTTCTGTAAGAATTTTGTAGGCACGGTGACAGATCTCTACTTTTCTATCTTTTGTATCCGCCTGTCCTTTTTCATCAAAAGCCATTACGATCACCGATGCGCCATAGCTTTGACAAATGATTGCCTGCTCAATGAATTTATCTTCCCCTTCTTTCATGGAGATGGAGTTCACGATACATTTGCCCTGCACACATTTCAGTCCCGCTTCAATGATCTCAAACTTTGAGCTGTCGATCATGATGGGGATCTTCGCAATATCCGGTTCGCTTTGTAAGAGATTCAGGAAAGTGGTCATGGCCTGCACACCGTCCAGCAGTGCATCATCCATATTCACATCCAGCACCTGGGCGCCATTCTCCACCTGCTGGCGGGCCACACTCAAGGCTTCTTCATATTTATTTTCACGGATGAGCCGGGCAAATTTTTTGGAACCCGTCACATTGGTTCGTTCCCCCACATTCACAAAATTGGTTTCGGGGCGAATGACAAGAGGTTCTAAACCGGAGAGACGTAAAAAAGGTTTGATGACTACGCTGTCTGACATTACTACGAGGTTCTTTTAACCAGGAACCTGCGGATTACCGAATAGTTATTGACAACCAGGATAGCGACAGATAATAAGAGGAGCATTTTAGGCATGGGTCTCAGATTGCTGGCGCTAAAATACACTTTTATGTCAATTCTTCTAAGATAACCGGCAACTTTCTGGGTTTGATGGTTTTAACTTGTTGGGCAATATGCCTGATATGGTCCGGAGTGGTGCCGCAGCACCCGCCGACAATGTTTACAAATCCTTCTTTGGCCCAGTCTTCCAGGTAATGGGCCGTTTCTTCCGGTTGCTCATCATATTCCCCCATGGCATTGGGCAGACCGGCGTTGGGATAGGCCGACACATAGCAACCAGCCAGTTGCGACAACTCCTCAATATGTGGCCGCATTTCTTTGGCGCCTAAGGCGCAATTCAAACCGATGCTCAAAGGTTTGGCATGCATCACTGAAGTGTAAAAAGCTTCCAGTGTTTGCCCTGATAATGTCCGGCCGCTTGCATCGGTAATAGTTCCACTGATCATTATCGGGAGTGTCCTGATCCTCCCTTCGGGGGGTGGGGGGGCTTCCCTGAAATATTTCTTGATGGCGAATATGGCTGCTTTTGCATTTAAGGTATCAAAAATGGTTTCGATTAAAAGTATATCTGCACCTCCATCCACCAATCCTCTCACCTGTTCATAATACGCATTTACTACCTCGTCAAATGTAACAGCCCGGTAGCCGGGGTTGTTGACATCGGGTGAAAGTGATAATGTTTTATTCAGCGGGCCGATGGCGCCGGCTACAAATTTTGGATTCTGGGTTTTTGAATTTGGATTTTGCGCATAGTACTCATCTATTGCTTCTCTGGCACATTTGGCTGCAGCCACATTCAGTTCATAGGCCAGTGACTGCATTTCATAATCAGCCATAGCAATCGCCGTGCTGCTGAAGGTATTGGTCTCAATAATGTCAGCGCCGGCATCGAGGTATTGTTTGTGTATTTCTTTGATGATCTGCGGCTGCGTAATATTCAGCAGGTCATTATTTCCTTTCACGTCGCAGTGCCAGTCTTTGAATCGTTCACCACGGTAATCTGCTTCGGTCAGCTTATACCGCTGGATCATGGTGCCCATGGCGCCGTCAATGACCAGTATACGTTCATTCAAACAATCCTGAATTGTTTTCATAACAATGGTTGTTGGTGAACTATAAACGTTGGGAAACTTAGTGAGGGTTTCGTACCGTTTATTAGTTCTGTTGTTTATACAGGCCGAACAATAAACAAATCCGCCTGTGAGATGCAACAAAGCTAAAGGATATAGTTATAATAAACAAGATCGGTTTCACGCAGGGATTGCTGAGGTCGCAGGGAATAAATGATTAAATCAGCGGACTCTGCGTTCTCTGCATGACTTACCGGTTGGAAACATAACTCTCCACCGGCAAACGATTCTGCAGGCTGCGGGCCAGGGTCATTTCATCTGCATATTCAAGTTCGCCGCCAAAAGCGATGCCACGGGCAATGGTGGTGATGCGGACAGGCAAACCCGAAAGCTTTTTCTGGATATAATAGATGGTTGTGTCGCCCTGTATATTGGGGTTGAGGGCAAAAATGAGTTCCTCTGTTTTTTCTTTCTCAATGCGATGGGCCAGTGATTCAATATTGAGCTGATCAGGGCCGATACCATCCAGCGGAGAGATGACTCCGCCCAGTACATGGTAAGTTCCGTTATACTGCTGTGTACTTTCAATAGCGATAACATCCCGGATGCTTTCCACCACGCAGATGATATTTTGTTTACGCATCGAATTGGAGCAAATGGAACAAATGTCCCCGTCAGCCACATTACAACATCGCTGGCAGAATTTTATTTCGCTTCTCATTTTGGCGATCACTTCGCTGAAATGAGCCACTTCTGCCGTATCCTGTTTCAGCAGGTTCAGCACCAGCCGCAATGCTGTTTTTTTACCAATACCGGGCAGTTTGGCAAATTCATTTACGGCATTCTCTAATAAAGAAGAGGAGAATTGCATGGAGCGAAGGTAAAGAATCAAGCTGTATGGTTCTGTTTATGATCCTGGATTTTAAAACTTTGCGCCCTGGCCTTTTATAACGCTATTTCAAATTCGTTTTCAAGACCGGCTTTCACATTGATCCGCCGTTCCACCGGTTTCACCAGTTCAGGTTGTTTTCTTCCTCCAAAAAAATCTCCCGGGTCCCATTTGCCGTTCTTATTGTCATCATAAAGGATCCGCATTTCATAATCGCCGGGCAGGAACAATGTTTGGGAAAATTCAGGCCCGGTTAACGGGAACGATTGAGTAATGATATTATTCAGAACAAAAAGGAGGACAGGATTCTTTTCCATGTCAAGGTTTCGGAAGCGAAGTTTTAGTGAACCATAATCAGCCAGTTTTTTGGTACGAAAACTCAATGTATCCGTCTTCAGCAATTTGCGGCCGCTGCTGTCCTCAGCAAAATCAATGTCAAGAATAAGATGGTAATCCGTATTTTCTTTCCATTTATATAGCAGTTTAAATTTTTCCCCGCTGCTGTCTTTTTCAAAGCGATAATCTCTTGCAGGTATGAATGTTGAATCAATGTGCAGGGAGATCTTTGCCGAATCAAAATTCTTCAGGGGCTGATCAAAGCTCATGACAAAATCATTCAGCAGGTCGTGCCGGTTGTTCGTAAGATTGGTGCTGTAGCGAAGCCTTCTTTCAGATGCTGCGCCGCCGAGACGACCCCTTCCGCCGGTTGGCACATTGGGAAGAGCAGGGCGGGAAGAAGCGGCCTGGCTGCCCTCATAAGCATACAGGATGAGCTTTGTGGTATCCTGCGGCACTGATACCGGCTTGTCGGCAAAGGCAAAAAGTTGTTTTTCGTCATAACTCCAGCGGCGGCTGCCATCATCTTTCATAGCATATACATAAAAGGTTTTTGGTGGAAGATTTTTAAAAGTGAAATTCCCTTTGTTGTCCAGTTTGGTGACATAACGGGGATTTTCGCTTACAATGGCCGAATCGTCCGGATTGGTATGCAGCATCACGATCAGTGTGGTGTCTGTTTTGCCGGTCTCGGCGAGCAGGATGCTACCCGACAACTCAAGTGAATCAAAGTAGGCGCCGGTAGAAAAAGTAAAACTGAAATCCTTCATCACATTTCCTTCATTGATGTCTTTGATCGCTTTTCCGAAATTGTAAGTGTAGGTGGTGCCCGGCTCCAGGCTGTCAATGATCTTTACGGTTACCGTATTCAGTCGATGAGTAACTTCAGGATTTACTTTCGGGATAGGAGACACCAGCAACTCCTGCTGCACATTTTGCACATCTATGTATTCGTCAAATGTGAAGTTGAGGCGCTTCTCCCGGAAATTGAGCGATGAATCTGCCGGGTTTGCCTTCACCAACACCGGCGGCAATGAATCCCTCGGTCCTCCTGACGGCGGTATGATATTGGCACAACCCGTGCTGCCGGTCATTGCTGTAACGATTACTATACTCAAAAGCACCAATGATATAATTACACGGGAGTACATACAAGGCTGCAAACTTAACGGGTTTGAGGGGAATGAGCTGTTTTAAAAATCATAATACTGTTCAATCTTCAGCAGGTTCTTCTTCCAGCGTATGAAGCGCTACGGCCAGGTTATTTGTTTTGACAAAATTGCACCAATGGCAATCGGATTTGCCGCAACCTGTATAGAATTCCCGGTTCTGAATCTTTTGCCAGGTATCGGTGATCTGCTGCGTAACGGTGCTGATGTCGGCAGGGCTGATGACCACTTTTTCCTTGCGATAGTTCTTTTTTTTATCCGGCTCGATAAAATCAAATTCTGTGCTCACTACTTTCCAATCCTTTTGCTCATAATTATCCACCAGTATTTTGTAAAAAACGGCCTGCCTCCAATAATCACCGCCATTCAGGTCTTTATCCGAGGGTCCTTTTAGTTTAGGCAATGCCTTATCGGGGTCACCGGTTTTATAATCCACCACATTCACTGCCTTGCCGTCAAATTCCAGTTTGTCCAGCTTTCCTTTCAGCGGCACCTCTTTCACCAGCACGTTGCGGATATTTCTTTCAATGGCTACGATCTTGTTGAAAGATTGTATGTATTTGTCATAATAATTACTCAGCACTTCATGGCCATATTCTTTTCTGCGGTCATACTCCTCTTTGGTAAAACTTTCACGGTGGCGCTGCATATACCAGTCAAAATCGGCAATGAATTCTTCTTTCGGCGGAAATTTTTCTTTGCCGCCTTCCTGCATCTTGCGGAATAATTTTTCCAGTGCATGATGCACTGCCGAACCAAATTCAGTGGCTTCATTTTTTGGAGACGGGATGCGGATAAGATTTTTAAAATAAAATTCCAGCGGGCATTTTAAGTAATTGTTCAGCGCCGTCACATTCATCACAAACTTATCCAGTATATGCCCGATAAATTCTTCTTCAATCTTCCCGATCTCAGGTGCTTCGGCTTCTGCAAAATGAAGGGCAGAAAATTCTGCCAGCACATCAGCGGCAATAATTATCTTCTCAGCAGGAATATCATGCTGGTCCTGTATCTCGGCAATGAACATCGAAGGCTCCAGTTCTTTGCCGTCATTTTTGAATTTGCTGTAAGAAATATAAAGATGCTGTTCGGCTCTTGTCAGCGCCACATAAAATAATCTGCGCAGTTCTTCCTCATCGTTTCCTGCAGCCTGTGACGAAAACATCGTATCCGGTAATTTATAGCCACCACCCGGTTTTCTTTTCTTTTCCCAGGATGCAGCATTGCAACCGGCCACAAAAACATATTCAAATTCCAAACCTTTGGAGCCATGCGCCGTCATCAGGTTCACGCCTTTCTCACTGCCGCTAACCTGCACCAATGGCAGCCGGATATCTTCTCTTTCCATCAGACCGATCAGTTTCACTAATTGTGCAAGGTTCAGTGATGCATTGCGGTGTGTTTCCTCTTTTACAAAATCAAACAAACCGGTGAGCACCTGCAACTGCCAGTGTTTGTCATCGCTTTGCATGATATGATTCAGCACCCCGGCTTCGCGGATGATCTTTTCAAACAAATGCTGCAGGGTAAGATTGGGCACCGCAGCAATCAATGCTTCGATGACAGAAGATGCTTTTTTTAAACCCGGATGAATCGCAGCACTGAAAAGGTCTTTAGGCGCCGCATTCGCTTTTTCATGCAGCAGGCTGCGCAGGGAACTATTATCATCATTATACCTTTTATTCGCCGCTTCCATACTCAGTTTGGCAATTTCGATGGAAGGAATACCAAACCAGTCGAAGTGCAATATCTCAAACAGCATTTCATCACCACTGTAGGAAATGTCATGTTCTGAATCGAGATATTTCAGCAGGAGAATGATCTTTTTTGCCAGCGGCAATTCAAGAATGTTGAGGTGACGTTTGCTGTAAACAGGAATGTTCAGCAGTTTGAAATACTGTGCCAGTTCTTCGCCATACTTATTTTCTTTATAGATGATACCGATGCGGCCCGGCAGCACCCCCTGCGCCAGCAGTTGCTGCACCTGCTTCACTATTCCGATCATTTCCTGCCGCTGCGTTTCGTATTCCCGGATAATTGGTTTATGGGTTAATTGGTTAATGGGTTGGCGGGAAGAGAGAAGATCTTTGCTTAGCCCGTCAATCTGTTTCACCAGTCTTTCTTCATTCCGGTTGATGAGTGTTTTGGAAACATCGAGAATAGGTTGTGTGGAGCGGTAGTTATTGGTGAGCACCACGGTGAGCAGGTCGTTCTTATAACTGTCGGCAAACTGCAGCATATTCTCCACGTTGGCGCCCTGGAAGCGATAGATGCTCTGGTCATCATCCCCCACCACAAACACATTGGGTTTGTCCCAGTAGCTGATGAGTAATTCCACAATACGGTTTTGGGTGCCGCTGGTGTCCTGGTATTCATCCACCAGTATGTATTGATATTTTTCCTGGTAATTGGCCAGCAGGTTTTTATTTTCTTCAAACGCTTTGATCACCCAGTTGATCATGTCGTCAAAATCATAGCGGTTGCGCTGCCGCATCAGTTGCTGGAAGCGGTCAAACTCATTCACCGCCGCCCGCAGCTTTTCCATTTTTTCTTTTTCTTCTTCGATCTTGTCTTTCTTCAGGTCGCCGGCATTGAACGCTTTGTATTTTCTTTTATACACAAACTCATCCCGGTTGGGCAGGTCGGCAATATATTCATCAATCTTCCGGCTGATGAATGCCGGTGTCCAGCCTTCTTTTTTCATGGCGCTGAACAGCGAATCCAAATTATTGATTTCAAAATACACATCACCCCGGTATCTTTTCAGCGGGTGGTTTTTGGGAAAAGAATCAATCAGTTCTTTGAACAGCTCAATCTTTTCAAGATCAGAAACCGGGTCCAGCGCTGTTTTTTCAAACAGCGAAAGATTTTCCTGTATCACATCATTGCAAAAAGCATGAAAAGTGTAGATGTTCACTTTATACGCTTCGGGCCCGATAAATTGCAACAGCCTTTTCCGCATGGCCACCACACCGGCATCGGTATAAGTGAGGCAAAGGATATTTTCAGGCAGTGCATCTGTTTCCAATAAAATCTTGCCGATGCGGCTGGCCAGTATCTGTGTCTTGCCCGTGCCCGGCCCGGCGATCACCATCACCGGCCCTTCAATACTGTTCACGGCCAGCTGCTGTTTTTCATTCAGCTTTTCAAACTCTTCTGCAAACTTTCTTTCTAATCTTTCTTTGTTAAAGGACATAGCTTATCAAACTTTCCGGCCCCTTGCCGGTTATTACAACAAGTTAATATAAAAACACAGATGCCTGCTTATTCCATCAAAACCGTTCAGAAGATACCGGCTTCCCTGCAACAGGTCTGGGAAATGTTTTCCAACCCGGCAAATTTACAGCTCATCACCCCGCCGGAAATGGGCTTTCGTGTCATTTCCCGTTATCACGGTGACCAGATTTATGCCGGGCAGATAATTGAGTATAAAGTAAAACCCGTTTTGGGTATTCCTGTTTACTGGATGACCGAGATCACACAGGTAAAGGACGGGGAATATTTTATTGATGAGCAGCGTTTCGGTCCTTACAAACTATGGCATCATCAACATCATTTCAAAGTGATCCCGGGTGGTGTGGAGATGACAGATATTGTTCACTACAAAAATCCGCTGTGGTTTTTGGGAAACATTGCCAATGCATTATTCGTAAGGAAAAAACTAAAACAGATATTCAATTTTCGCTTTCAGAAAGTGGAACAACTATTTGGCCCCTGGCCCGGCGGACAGGAAGCAAATATTGAAACACATTAATCACCACCTCCTGACTAACAACTCACAACTCCCGCCAATGACTATTGACTCCCGCCTCACTTAACCCCCGCTCTTATCTTCAACTCACTCACCGGCACGGTCATCATTCTTCCGATGGGTTTATTGTTGCGGTAGCTGATCAGCTTCAGGTTGGAAGCATCTTTCGGCACCGTTAAGGGTGATTCGTATTTCGGGTAAAAATTATCCGGGAATGAATTGTCAAAACTGTAATGAACGGATAGCCCTTCAACTTCTGTTTCTAATTTTACGATCAGGGTGGCCGTATCTTTTTTAGTAGCCGTAATGATGGGATCATAGATAGCCGGTGAATATTTTACCTGCGCCATGTCGAAGCGGTCAAAATGTTTTTCCACCCGCTGCACAAATCTGTTCCAGTCTTTCACTTCTTTTGGTGACCACAAGGATTCGGCTATGGCAAAAGCCCTTGGCCAAACCATGTATTGCAGGTGTCTTGTATTATATACCTGCTCTGTCCAGAGGTTGGCCTGCCCGCCCTTCACCAGTTTTTCATCCACGCCTTCGGGAAGCGGGTCAAACTGGTAAGCTTTTTTCAACCGTAGTGTTGCATAAACCGGCGGTTCAATGCTGGCATCACCCTGCATATAATCAATGTAAGCAAAATCAGTTGGGCTCATCACCACTTCATGTCCCATTTTGGCTGCTTCAATGCCGCCCTTCATTCCCCGCCAACTCATTACGGCAGCATTGGGAGCCAGGCCCCCATCTAATATTTCATCCCAACCGATCATTTTCTTTCCCTTGCTGTTGATGATCTTCTCCACCCGTTTTACAAAATAGCTTTGCACCTCATCCAGGTTTTTCAAACCTTCTTTTTGCATCAGGGCTTTTATCTGTTCACTTTTCTCCCAGAAATTTCTCGCCGTTTCATCACCTCCCATGTGGATGTAGGGAAATGGAAACAACTGCGCCACTTCGGTGAATACTTTATCCAAAAACTCGTATGATTTTTCCAATGCCGGGCAGATGGTGTTATCAATCACACCATAAAAATGCTGCCCGCCGCCGGGCCAGATCATAAAGCGGTCGCCGGGACTTACATAATACTCACCGGGAGTGCAGGACAGTTCGGGGTAAGCCGCAATCGCTGCCAAACTATGACCCGGCACATCAATTTCCGGGAGGATATTGACAAAACGGTCTGCTGCATACTTCACTAATTCTTTAATATTCTCATGTGTATAGAAACCGCCATAGGTTGCTTTTTCACCGGGTTCGGGTTTTGACAGTCTGCCGAAGGTGCCTGTTCTCTCCACCCGCCAGGCGCCGACTTCGGTGAGTTTGGGCAGAGCTTTTATTTCAAGACGCCAGCCCTGGTCATCGGTGAGGTGCAGGTGCAGCAGGTTGAATTTATATTTCACCATTTGGTCAATAAAATCCTTCACCTGCGGCACCGTAAAAAAATGTCTTGACACATCAAGCATCAGGCCTCTCCAACCGAAGCGGGGATAGTCTTCAATAGTAACGGCAGGGATCGTCCACTGCTCTTTTAGTCTCGTGGATTTGCTTTCCACTTCTTTGGGCAACAGTTGCAATAAGGTTTGTACGCCATAAAATATTCCGGAAGGTTCGGCGGCTGTCAAGCTGATACCGGCCGCAGTTACTTTCAGGCGATAACCTTCTTTCGGCAATGATGTGTCAGCAGCCGACAAAAGTTTTATATGAATTGATTTTGGCAAGGCCGTTGTGCCTTCTTTCACTGTTATTTTATGTCCTGTAACAAAGGAGAGTTGTTCGGCCAGCCGCTCAGCCATTTTTTTCACTTCTGCATTTTTGGTAATAATGATCGTGGTGGAAAAAGGTAATGTATAAAATCCTGTGCCGGTTGTGAGTGAAACGGGTTGGGGAATCAATGCGATGTCGGGTCTCTTCCCGGCAACTTGTGCTGAAACTGCCCATGCGCAGGCAACGAGGAGGAATGCAAAAAATATCTTTTTCATACCGGCAATTTAAGTTGAGCAAGTTAGTGGTTTGCCACGAACGAAATAAAAAAGGTTGACAATCCCTGTCAACCCAATTAACTAATAAACCAGTCAACCTTCTACCCCGGTATCCTCGAAATATATTTTTCGATCTGTTTGATCTGGTCAACGATCTGCGGCGTGGTGGGCTTCAGTGCTTTTGCCTTTCTGAAAAAATCTTTTGCTGCCCTGAACTCTCTTTTGTTCATCATGATGCTGCACATCTGCAAATAAGCTGCGGCTTCATTTTCTTTATCGGGCAATCCTTTGCGGATGGCGGAACGGATATAGCTTTCCGCCTGTTTCAGGTCATTTTTTTGCATGGACAACATTCCCATCTGCAGCAGGCTGGCGCCTTCTGCTTCTTTCATCGGCATACCGAGGTCCAGCCCTTTCTTCATCATTTTTTCTGCGCCGTCAAAGTCCTGGTTCATCATGGCGATATTTCCTTTCAGGGTATAATACACCGAACGGATAGGTTTATACAACAGGTTGGGATATTTCACAGAGCTCAGCACTTTTTGTGCGCCTTCCATATCGCCGCTTTCCATGTATTCCTGTATCAGCCTCAGCGGACCAAAAAAGAAATGACCCAGCACCAGGATAACACCCACCAGGTACAACGGAAATGCCGGCCAGAAGCTTCCGGCATAGTTCACATAAACACCGGCCAGTATCATCACAAGGCCAATCCACAGGCGGTATTTGATGAGGAGATTGTAAAACTTCATGTCTGCACTTTTAAGGGGGGCAAAGATAAGGGCTGCCGGGCTAACAGCCCCGTCATTCCTTTGCATCATTGATCTCGAGCCAATAGCCATCGGGGTCACGGAAATAGATCTGCTTCACCCCGTCCACACGGGTGGTGACAGCGCCGGGCTCGCCGGCCCAGTTCTCAAAAGCAATTTTCTTTTCTTTCAATACCGCCGTGAACCGATCCATGGAGGCCACACTGAAACAGAGATGCGCATTTTTGGGATAGCTCACGGGTGCCGTGGCGCCTTCAATCAGGTGCAGGTGGCTTTTTACCCCCACGGAAAACCAGTTGTGTTTGCCGTCATGAAAAGGTTCGGGGATGGTATCCAGCCCAATGATATCCTGGTAGAAAGCCGTGTTGGTTTTGAGGTCCCTCACATAGAAGGCAATATGGTTGAGAACGGCTCTGGGGCGGCTGTTCTCTTTTTGCGCCGGTGCCAAAAAAGGAAGCAGCCAGCAGCCTGCTGCGATACCCATCATTTTTATCATGGCAGAAAGGTAGCAACAAAAACGGCTGGCTGCTGTGGGCAATTATTCCCTTTCCCAGAACGGGGGCGGCTCAATGCCCAGCGAACGGAGATAGACATAGGCCTGCCCGCGGTGGTGAATTTCGTTGTCCACATAATACTGGATAAAGGACAGGCAAGTGCCGGGCCACTGGCCAAAGGCCACATCTTCTTCGGCAAAGCGGGTCGGGCTGATCTGCGGCCAAATGGCATTGATGCCATCGGTGGCTTTGTCCCATAGTTCCAGCAATTCTTTTTTGGTATGCACTTCTTTGGCATCGGCCCATTTTTGCCATTGGCCGCTGGCGATGCCGCTGACACCGGGCACGGCCATACCGAGAAATTCTAAGACCATTTCTGCAAAGGGCCTCATGCCGCCGATGGAGTAAGTGAAAAGTTTGTCTTCGGGAAAAGCCTCGATGGTGCGGCGGGTGAGGCTGCGGTGGCCCAGCCAGTGTTTCAGCAGTTCGTCTGTTGACAGGAGGGTTGCTTTTTCAGTTGTCAGTTCTTTAGTTTCCATTTGCTTGATTTTGTTGATTGAATACACAAAGCAAACCCGCCCGGCTGACAGCCCTATGGCAGCCGGTTTTGGATGGGATAAAAAAATATCAGCCAGAAACCGTTATTTTTGCTGCCCTCTCTTTTGGCCCGGTAGTTCAATGGATAGAATAGGAGTTTCCTAAACTCTAGATACAAGTTCGATTCTTGTCCGGGCTACAAACCTTTACAATGATAGCCAGCGCTGTCATTTTCTGTTCCTCCAACTCAAGCAGCATTTCCCTCAATTCAATCATTCTTGGCTTTGGTGCCTTTGTCCGCAATCATAGTTTTGGCCTCCTAACTAAAAACCTTATACCATGAACCGTAAATTCATTCTTGCTGCGCTGGTCGCCTTGCTGCCTTTTATAGCGGAAGCTCAACTGAATAATATTCTGAATAAAGTAAAGAACAAAGCCAAAAACAGGGCCGACCAGAAAGTGGATAAAGAAATTGATAATGCACTCGATGAGATCGAAGGAAAGAAAAAAGCGGAACCAACGGTGACAAAAAATGGCGGCAGCAAAACCGCTGAAACAAAACCGGAAGAGCCTTCGCTGAAAAGTTTTTCCAAATATGATTTTATCCCCGGCGATTCTGTGCTGTATTATGATGCCTTTGAGGGAGAAGCTATCGCCGAACTGCCCACCGGCTGGAACACCAGTGGCACCGGTGAAGTAGTGACACTGGATAAATTTCCCGGCAACTGGCTGCAACTGCACAAGAAGTTCATGTACCTGAGCAGCAGTACCAAATCTTATGGCGAAAATTTTACCGCCGAGTTTGACATCATCCTGCAACTGAAGAACAATGGCTGGAGCTATCCCGAGATCTATTTTGGTTTTTTTGCCAGCAATGATGAACCCAATACCGGCAATAATTTTCTGAGAGATTACCGGAAAAATGCTGCCATCGTAGCCACTCTTTGCCCGGGTGAGTTCAGGTCGTCACGGGTTAAGCTCAGCACTTACCAGAAAACCAAACCCTGGTTTTTAAGTGATGCCAAAGCCTTTGAACCGATGGAAAGATCCTATTTCAGCCCGATGCATGTGGCCATCCAGGTGCAGAAGGAAAGATGCCGTATCTGGATCAATGAAGAAAAAGTGTTTGATGCCCCCAAAGCGGTGCCGGTTGGAGATATCATGAACCAGTTGTTCTTTGAAGTGGGCGGCACCAATTACCCCGAAAATCAGTATGCTGTTTTTATCAGCAATATCAAAGTGGCTACGGGCAAACCGGACACAAGACATAAACTTATCGAAGAAGGAAAATTTTCTACCACCGGAATTCTTTTTGATTTCCAGAGTGCTGTCATCAAACCCGAATCGTATGCGGTGGTGAAAGAAATTGCTGCTGTGTTGAAAGAGAATGGTGCGGTAAAAATAAAAGTGCTGGGTCACACCAGTAGTGACGGGGATGATAATGCCAATATGGAATTATCCAAAAAAAGGGCAGCGGCTGTGAAGCAATTGCTGGTGAATGAATTTGGTATTGACGGCGGCAGAATTGAAACCGAAGGAAAAGGGGAGACAGAGCCTGTTGCCGACAACAAGACCAAAGAAGGCAAGATGCTGAACCGCCGGGTGGAGTTTGTGAAGCTGTAGTTATTATAATAGTGCAACGGTTTGAATTTGCCAGCAGAGAACCGCAAAGAATAGACGGAGTTTCGTAGAGAAAAGAAAAAATCTGTGGTTCTCCTTCCGCTCTGTGTAACTCTGTGGCCTGGTTTTTCAAACTGAAACATTACGCTCATTATACCATTAAACCTTTTGTATGAAAAAATTAGTATTCATGGCCGCTATGCTGGCCGCACTGGGTGTTTCTGCCCAACAAAATCAACCGGCAACAACCAACAACGCTGTTCCTGATGCGGTGCTAACGGATGACTCCGCACATTGGACCATCTCTACCTTATCCACTATCGGGTATGTGAACACAACACCGGGTGCTAACTATAACACTTACCGAAGCGGTGGCGGTATGCTGGTGAAGTTCAAATTCAAAAAGAATGGCCGTTATGAGTTCATGCTCTATGTGCAGGCTAACACTTATGGAACTGCTACCGAATCATGGACACAGGTGGAAGGCACCGTTACCTATACCAAAGATGCAAAAGGGCAGCAGGTGTTGCTCACCAAAGCAGAGAAAGGTACTTACCGGATCACCAAGAACGGCAGCACAACTTCCCGGCCCATTCCAGAAAGCGAACTGAAAGGACAACATTCAGGAAAATTTATCTGGGAGAAAACCAGCTTCCCCGATGATCCCAACAATATCTACCTGCTGATGGTTGACCTGAAAAAATACCCTGATGCAGATATTAATAAACCAGGTTCGATTGATCCTTCCATGGTCTCGAAGTTTCATATCCCGGTAAAGAAATAAAAGCAATCACGTTAAAAATCTTAGCCATGTTAATCAAGATAACCTTATTCATCACCCTGCTGTGTTATACCATCATCATCAGCCAGAGTTTTTTTTATGTGCTGGCTCTTTCCAGCGCCACTAAAAAGATGCAGGCGCCAACCTATATTGAGATCCGTAAACTGGTTGACCGGGAATTGCTGCAAAAACTTAAACCTATTTATTATATCACCCTTGCAGTGTGTTTGCTGCTGACCTCTTTTTCGGTAGTGAACCCCGCGGGACTTCTTTTTATCTGCTCGGTCATTGCCTTTGCCGCTTTGGTGGTTGATATAATATTGGCATTGCGGGGAAATATGCCTATGAACAGGGTCATTAACCAGTGGACGGCATCCGACTACCCTAACGACTGGCAGCAGTATCGCAACCGCTGGTTCACTATATATCATATCCGCCAGGCTGCTAACCTCACCGGTTTTACAGCATTGCTGCTGGGCCTGGTATTCGGCTTGTAATTATTTTTTAAACCATAAACCTTAAATCAATGAAAAGAGTATTGACACTTATGATTGGCGTTATCACAACGGCCACAGCTTTTTCGCAAATTTCCATCGGCGTGCAGGGAACCGGTAACCTGAGCGATGCAAGCATCGAGGCATTGGATATTTTTCTGCCCAACAAAAAATCAAGAGTGCTGCCCGGCGGCGGCATTGTGGCAGATGTTCAGTTCAGCAATGCAGTCACCCTTCGCACCGGTGTGAATTTTTTGCAAAGCGGTATTACGCTGAAAGCCACTGCACCAGGAGTGCCGGGAGAAATTGATGAAATTGTGACCAAAGGAAAACTGCAAATGAACTACCTGCAGGTGCCGGTGAATTTTTTGTACACTACCAAAGGCCGTACACAATTGTTTGTGGGCGGCGGCCCTTACTTTTCCTATGCAGTAAGCGGCAAATCAAAACAGGAGACCACCATTAAATTTTCCGATGGCAGCAGCGAAACAGAAAAGGAAGAGGCAGATGTTTTTGAAAAAGATGAGGATGGCGAAACCTACTGGAAACGTACAGACTTTGGTGTTGGCGCCATTGCAGGAGTGAAACTTGCCGGCGGCATGTATGCCAATATCGGCTACCAGTTCAGCTTCAATAACCTGAATAAAGATGATGATGGCAAATACAGAAACCGCGGGCTGCAACTGACCCTCGGTTATTACCTGTGGAGAAAGTAAACAGTTGTGTTTGAAAAAAACCGTTCCCAGGCC
The DNA here is from genome assembly GCA_964437415.1 of uncultured Chitinophaga sp. Taxonomy (GTDB): domain Bacteria; phylum Bacteroidota; class Bacteroidia; order Chitinophagales; family Chitinophagaceae; genus CADEDV01. The sequence continues at coordinate 174,013 of CAYTGN010000001.1, forward strand.
GGAAACGGTTTTTTTCATTTCATGCAGTATTTACAGCAATTCAGGCAATGCCTGCTTTTCATACGTCATTCCCCCTCTTAACTTGCTGCATCATTTACAATCATTAACCTTTAACCATTAACCTTATCACTGATGAAAAAGATAATACTGATCGTTTCTGCGGTTGCTCTATCAGCAGCTTTGGCGATGATAGCCTGCAGCGAAGGCAAAACAAAAGACACTGCACAGCAACCACTGAGTGGTGAAGCGCTGGTCAAAAGAGGTGAATATCTTGTGGCTGCTGTTGGCTGTGATGATTGCCACACTCCCAAGATATTCCAGCCAGACGGACATTTTGAACTTGACCTTGAGCATCGTTTCAGCGGCCATCCTGCCAATGAACCTGTTGGTAAAGTGGACACTATTGCATTTAAGAACGGCTGGATCTATTTCGGGATGGGCCTGACCGCTGCTGCAGGCCCCTGGGGCATTTCTTATGCCGCCAATATTTCTTCCGATTCAACCGGCATCGGCATGTGGACCGAAGAGCAATTTCTTACAGCCATCCGCAAAGGGTTGTATAAGGGATTGGAAGGCAGCCGTCCTTTATTACCACCCATGCCTTGGTTTGTGTACAAGAATTTTAATGACGAAGACCTGAAAGCGATCTACGCATATCTCAAAACCACCAAACCAGTGAAGAATGTAGTTCCCCAATGGCAAAAGCCTGACCAGTTCTGATCGTTAAACCAAACTGCAAGAAATGAAACGTTTCAAAAAAATACTGAAATGGACAGGTATCGTGTTGCTGGTACTGATCGGTGGCATCAGCGCCACGGTGGCCATGCGTCAGAATGTAGAATATGACAGGCCGTATCCTGCCATCAAGGCTTCTGCTGATTCAACTGTAATAGTAAAGGGAAAGAACATCGTGTTTGGCACCGCCCATTGCGCCGACTGTCACAGTCCGCTAAATCCCGATTCGCTGATTGCACTGGGGCAGGAAGTGCTTCTGTCCGGAGGCCATGCATTCAAATTGCCTATCGGAACTATCTATGCAAAGAATATTACTCCCGATGATGAAACAGGAATAGGAAGATATACGGATGCGGAAATCGCAAGGGCACTTCGCTATGGTGTTCGTCCCGATGGAACCGTGCTTTTTGATTTCATGCCATTTCATGATATGTCAGACGAAGACCTGGGAGCCGTGATATCTTATTTGCGTTCGCAACAACCCGTGAAGAATGCTGTGTCGGCAAACGAAATGAATGTGCTTGGCAAAGCAGTAAAAGCATTGCTGCTAAAACCTGCGGGGCCTTCGGGAGAAGTGCCAGAGTCAGTAAAGCCGGATACTTCGGCTAACTATGGCGCCTATCTTGCCAACAGCATCGCCAATTGTAAAGGATGTCATACCCCCAGAAATATGATGACAGGTGCTTTTGAAGGAGAGCCTTATTCCGGGGGCCTGGAGATAGAAGGATTTATCACCCCCAATCTAACCACGGACAGCAGCAGCCGCATGTTTGGCTGGACCCGGGAGATATTCATTGACCGCATCCGCATGGGAAAGCTGCAACCCCGGTCGCCGATGCCCTGGAACTCCTACAAACGGATGAGCGATGAGGAACTGACAGCGATATATAATTACCTGCAAACTGTGAAACCGGTCAAAACCGTTCAACCATGAAAAAGATAGCGGGATATATTCTTTATGCCATCATTTGCGCCGCTGTTATCAGTACGGCCATCCTGGCGGGCATCAAAGGGCATCACTGTCGTGAATGTGCAATCGCTTTTGGTGAAAAAGAAAAGGGAGACAACCGGGTTTCGGAGATCAGCCGTTATACGCTGCCGTTAGAAAATCAAAAAGCAGTAAAACTAAAATAGCAGTCAGCGCCGCTGCATTTTTTTGATCAGCACCACACTGTCGTGGTAGTCGGGTACAAAGCCCTGAGGTATCTCATCGGTGGGCTGAAAACCGGCTTTCAGGTAGGCTTTCACCGCCCAGATATTGCGTTTGGAAGGAGCCATGATAAACTGGCGGCAATCCATTTCGTCATACAAAAAATCACAAAGAGAAAGTACGGCGTCAGTGCCATAGCCGTTGCTGGTATTTTTGCGTTCACTCATCCAGATGTCCAGTTCGGTGGACTGATCTTCCACATTGATGTCATTATAATTTACCTGGCCCACCGGCTGCCCTGCCGCTTCAATGATGAAACAGCGGCCACGGTAAGGCGCTGAACCATCAAAATAATATTCTTTATAATCTTCAGTGAATTCCTCCCAGGTAGGCACGGGGTGATCAGGAAAATTAGGCAGGCCCAGCATCAGCGGGGTGAGATCAGACTTTGCCAGCCATTGATAAACTGACAAGCGGTCGTTCATGGTTGCCGGCCGCAGGCACACGACTTCACCTTGTATGCCGATTGTGTGGTTCATGCCTCTATAGACAGGAGTGGGGAGGAAAATGTTGCGTGGGAAATACCAGAAGTTATAGTATGGCCTCTACTTTATTTGTGCTGTTTAACGATGGAAGGGTTTTTCAGGCTAATTTCCTGACACTACAACATATTCTCTCTTATATAAATTCTTCTCCAGCACTTCCAGCACAAAGGCTGCAAGACTACGGCGGCTGATAGTGAGCTTTGGTTTGGGATGGTTATCCTGGCTGACGGTGACCGGTTTCTTTTTCTTGAAATTGGTGAGCCCGGCAGGGCGGATAGCGGTGAAGATCAATGAGGATTGCTGCACAAGTTTTTCCTGCTGTTCATGGCCCTGATAGGGATAACGCAGGTTGCTGTTATCAATCATCCAGCGAAACCAGCCGGGAATATCTTTTTTTGTTTCGGCCACTCCCCAGGCAGAAATAAATATATAGCGATGGATGGAGTGAGCAGGCGCCAGTTCAATGATATGCTGTGCCACAACCGGAAGAAAATCTTTCGGCGTTCTTAACCCGGCCCAGGGCCAGTCGCTTTTTCTTGAAATATTCAGAGCATTGATGATGGCTTCGCAACCCTGCATAGCAGCAGCCAGTGATTGTTTGTTTGCAGGCGTTCCTTCAAACAATAAAAAGTTAGGATGAGCCAGCCTGATTTTTTGTTCGTTTCTTACTAATGCATGAACAATGTGTCCCTGTTGCAGCGCCGTTTCAAGAATATGTTTTCCTGTCCGGCCTGAAGCTCCCAGTAACAGTATCCTCATAGCAAAAACTTTAAAGTAACACTGCAAAATTACTTTTCCTGTTTGCTTAAACCCAGGAACAGTGTAATTGCCAAAACAACCAGGGTAGCTAACCGCACAAGGCTCAAAGTTTCCCATAACCCGGCTCTTCTTGCTAAAGAGCTGTCCACATCGGCCGAATAGGCAGTGCCGGTGATGCTCAAAAGTTCAGGCACAAAATAGATGAAAGTTATTGCCAGTATCAATACATAGGACAGCAACGTAATTAAAATGTTTTTTCTCCTCTTTGTTTTCCATGATAAGATAAGACTGGCAGCTAATAAAAGCAGGGTGACCGGGTGAACGGCCATCCAGAACGGTTCGGGGTTAAGGCCATATTGTCCCTGGAACATGCTTAAGGAAGCAGGAGGAGCTGCTGCCCACTGTGGCACAACGGCCACATGTTCATAAATGGCGGCGCCAATGACTACCGAAAAGGAAAGGCAGGCTAACGAATACAGCATGTTTTTAAAATTCATGGTTTGTGGTTTTATTTAAGAAATGATTGATAAAAAAAAGTGATGGCTTATTGCAGAGACTTGCTTGCTGCAAAGAAGCCTGCTGCGCCATCACTTAACCCTAATGCTGCGCTAACAGCTTTTTTATAATACCGACTTTACCCGGTAATAAAACATTTTCCTGATGAAACTACGTCTTGCAGCAAGAGTGGCAACGATACTGACCATGTCGGCAAATACAATAAACTTTTTCATAGCATTATTTTTTATGCGACCATCGCCCCTTCGGTCAGGTCTTCGAGTATTTTGCGAAAACGGGTTTGCGGCAATTCTTTTTCAGCAATGCTGAAGAGATTGCCAAAAACAAAATCAGGTGCATTGGTCTGCACTTCCTTCAGCCAGTTGCTGATCTCCGCATTGCTGAGGCCTTTCATCATCCACGAGGAGTAGAAGCCCATATCATCAGGCTTAAGGTTTGCCACAATACGATGATTGATGGCAATGATCTCTGCATCGCTGTAATATCTCCACAGCCTGTCGTTCAGCACAGATTCTTCTTTGGCCATGTGCTCAATATTGAAGGTCATGAAAGCATTAAAGGCATGCATCAATTCAATCGCTTTTTGCTGTTGCTGCTCCGCTTCTGTGATTTGTGCCAGGGAGCTGAGCAGGATTCTCAGCTTATCAGCGATGGCATGGTCTTCCGCATGTTCCTGCTCAAAGGCATCCGCCAGCGCCGGCTCATATTGTTCAATGGCGGACAGCACATACTCATCTTCAACAACAGCATGGCCGTCAAATGCATGAAGTGTTTTCCGGATCTTTTCCATTATCATTTCTGCATCTTCCGGGTTGCTGAAATCGGTTTGCTGAATGGTCAGCGCTGTATCATACAATAATGCCCTCAGCCCCTTGTGTATCTGGTTAAATATGTTGAAACGCATAAAGGATAAGATTTAATGGTGATTGATGATGTAAAATTCCGTTGCCGGAAGCAGCCGGTCAATTGAATAACGGATGAATTGCATTTTACGGCGGATGAAACTGTGCCGGGGCGACGACCCCTAAAGCAGCCCGTTCGTTATTTTCCGCAATCCATCCCCATCCATAACAGCTCATCGCTGCAAATGCCTGATTTGACTTTTCCATAGGTATATTTGATGTTAATAAACCCTGGTGTGAAAAAAGTTTTGCTGCTATTTTTTTCAGCGCTGTTCCTGGCGTCGGTGGCCCTGGCCCAACCGGTGAGGAAATATGCGTTTACCCATTATGGACAGGCCCAGGGGCTGAGTTCCAACGAGGCGCTTTGCACCGTACAGGATAAAGATGGTTTTATCTGGATCGGCACCAGCAATGGCCTGCAACGCTATGACGGGGTGCGGTTTCTCACATTTAAACAGCAAAAGGATAATCCATCTTCCATTCCCGGAAATTATATTCAGCAATTACTTATTGATAAAAAAGGCAACCTGTGGCTGATGGCCGATGGTAAACGGGTTGGCATTTTTGATACCAGGTGGTTCACATTCAGGGAAGTGAGCATCAGGCCGGAAAAGGAGCATCATCTCCACGGGCAAAAAAAAATTGTTGAAGATGAACAGGGCAACATGATGATGGTGATAGCAAGTGTTCAATTGCTTACCTATAATGAAAAGGCCAATGATTTTTCTGCTGCACATAATTTCATTCCCATCCATGAGGAATGGGGCATCGTGGATATTTACCAGCTCCCCGGAACTGCAAAATATATAATCGGCACCCACACGGGGATGATAGTATATAATAGTCTCACTAAAAAAATAAACCGTTCAGGCAATAATCCCGACAATGAATTGCTTGTGCAGCGGTTTGGCCATTTAAAAAGCGCCGGTCATTTTATGACAGATAACAGCGGCCGCCTGTGGTTTGATATATGGATTGATTTTCCGCGGATCTATGCTTATGATACCCGAAAAGATGAAACCGTGCTGGCCAATTATGATTTTTTAGCAGCAACAGGCGGTTATCATGAAGTGCATGGTTTTCTGCAACAAAAGGACAGCAGCATCTGGGTTGTGGGGCTGGGAGTGTTTGCCCGTTTTTTGGAAAAGGAAAAAAAATTCCAGATGGTGTACAATGGTTATGAGAACGAGCAGAGCATCGCTTATGCAAAAGTGGGTCATCTTACAGAGGACCGGGAAGGCAATTTGTGGGTGGCCACCAGCAATAACGGATTGTATCGCTTTAATCCTGCCGAGCAATTTTTTACTAATACGAGGCACTTGCACCGGCAAAGCGGCAAGCCGGGTGATGGCAGTGTGATGTCATTTGCCTATGCTAAGAACGGAACCATTTTGGCAGGCACCTGGGGCGATGGATTATACCGGTATGACAGCAACCTGAATGTGTTGCCGCTGAATATAAAAGGATTCAGTGAAAAAGGAACCCCTTCTATATGGAGTATGTGCCTGTCTGCCGACAGCAACACGATTTGGATGGCATCTCAGCCCGGCATTCACAGGTATGACCAGGCTGCAGGTAAAGTAACTTTTTATGATCCCCCGGCCATGAAAAACAGAACTGTCAGGCAGGTGGCAGAGGACAGTTTTGGTAATCTATGGCTGGGCACACAAAGTATAGGCCTTTTTAAGTGGGACAAGGAAAAAGGCAGAACAAATTTTAATGACGGTATTTCTTTTTTTAAGGATTTACCCGTTGCACAGGTCATTAAAATTTACATTGATAAAAAGGGAAATGTTTGGGTATCTGTTGACGGATGGGGATTGTATGTGATAGATCCCGCCACCAATAAGGTGCTGATGCACTTTGGCAGCAAAGAACCCCAACAAAGAAATCTGTCAACGGATATTGTGAGGGACGTCATGCAGTATGATGACTCCTTAATACTGATACTGGGCAACAGCCTGATGCTCTATCATACAGAGCAAGAAAAGATCATCCGGTCAGTGGGCTCAACAGACGCCACATTTGGCCCTGCAGTTTCAATGGAAAAAGACCGTTTCGGCTACGTATGGCTGTCCGGAGTGTCAGGTATCTACCGGGCAAATATTTACAGCAGGATATTTATCGGATTCAGCAGGGTAGATGGTATCGCCAATGACTATTTTATCGTTTCGGCTTCACTGACCCTGCCCGACGGAAGGATCTTATTTGGCGCCGATAACCAGTTTGTGAGCTTCGATCCGTCAAAAGTGCAGCTCAACGAGAAAGCGCCGCCTGTTGTCATTACGGGTTTCGCCCTGATGAACAAACCCCTGCTGGTGGATTCATTATTTCAAAATGAAAGGGTGGACCTGGCGCCGGAAGATAATTCCATTGCCATCCAGTTTGCCGGGCTTAGTTATAACAGCGCCTATATCATTCGCTATAAAATGGAAGGCTTAGACAAAGACTGGAAGATCGCTGATAAGAATTTTGAGGCTGTTTACAGCTATTTGCCCCCTGGCAACTATACATTTCAACTTCGCAGCGAGGATGCAGAAGGTAAAGCAGGTCCGCACCATACCGAATTAAAAATAAAAGTGAAGCCGCCGTTCTGGAAAACATGGTGGTTCCTCGGCATGGTGATATTTGCGGCAACGGCTGTTTTGTTCTGGCTGGATAAACTAAGAATGCAAAGGCTGCGGGCCACCGAAAGTATCCGTACCAGGATTGCAACCAGCCTCACGGAAGACCTGAGCAATTCACTCAGCAATATTAATATCTCCAGCGAGCTGGCGAAAACAAAGATTGATACCGATACAAAGCGTACCAAAGAATATATTTCGCAGATCAGTGAAACCAGTAACCGCATGGTGCAGGCGATGTATGACATGGTATGGAGCATTGATCCCCGCAATGATACCATGGCCAATACGATTGATCGCATGAAAACCTATTCCGGGGAAACAGAAAATATTCATTCCATCTCCATTGACTTTGATATTGACCCGGCCATTGAAAGGCTGAAATTAGATATGGAGCACCGCTACGAACTGTTATGTATTTTCAAAGAGGCATTGGACAATGCGGCAAGACATTCTTCCTGCCGCTATGTAAAAGTGAGCCTTCGTTTCAATAAAGCCAGGCTGATCATGATGATCATTGACGATGGAAAAGGATTTTTGATGAGTGATGCAGCCATGCTGAGCAGGGGCATGAGTGATATGCGCCGCAGGGCATCTTCGCTGAATGCCGGGTTCTATGTTGAATCGGAGATCAATACCGGAACTGTGGTGAAGCTGGAAATGCCGGTTTAAAAATGAGGAATAATGAATGTAAAATAAGAAATGAGAAAGTTAGACCACTTTCTCATTTGCGATTCTTTATTTCTAATTCCTGATTTACTATTTCCCCATCCACTTTTTAAAATCAGTTACTTTTTCCCGGCTTACGATGGATTCTTTGTCCACTACAGGTTTTAAGGAAAGCATCAGGCGGTTGCCGAAATAATCATGTATCTGGTCAATGCTGCTGATGGAAACATAAAAAGACCGGCTGATACGGAAATATCTTTCAGGGTCCAGCATTTCTTCCAGTTCATCCATGGTGTAGTCCACCACATATTTTTTGTTGTCGTGTGTTTTGAAAAAATTCAGCCGGCCATCGCTGTAGAAATAGGCGATCTCTTCCACTTCCACACTCACTAATTTCTGGGCATGTTTCACCAAAAAGCGTTTCCGGAATTCTTTGGGCTGCAATTTTTGCTGCAGTTCTTTCACAAGGCTGTCCACATTCAGCGGCGAATTGTCACTATGGCCGCCATACATGCTCTTTAAATTTTTGAATTTATCCAACGCTGCCTGGAGGTCTTCCTTCTGAACGGGTTTCAGCAGGTAATCTACACTGTTCACCTTAAAAGCTTTCAGGGCAAACTCATCATAAGAAGTGGTGAAGATGACAGTGCTTTTCACTTCTGTTTTATCAAAGATCTCGAAGCTTTGCCCGTCGGCCAGTTCAATATCCATCAGGATGAGGTCCGGCGCCGGGTTGCTTTCGAGCCAGTTTACAGACGAACGGATGCTGTCGGCCACTCCCACCACTTCGGCGGAAGCATCAACTGTTTCCAGTGTTTTGCGCAATTTTTTGACCGCCAGTTCTTCGTCCTCGATGATCAGTACTTTCATACCTGTTGTTTTAGTGTTGTGTACTGCCAAGGTACTACCAATAAACCGGCCGCAGAACTGTTTTCTGCCGGTTTGCTTATCCCTTTGTATGAATTGGTTTTTTCCGGTATGAATTGAAACGGCGGCGGGCAGGTCAGTTCTGTATCAACGGCACCACAACGGCAAATTCTTTACCGTCGTCCCGCACACTGATCTCTTCCTGCTTCATCAGCCGGTATTTATTAACGATATTGGTAAGACCCACTTTGTTGGAAGATACCATGCGGTCTTTTCGCTGCAGGTTGTTGCTCACCACCAGGCGTCCGCTGTTGGTGGTCATGATAAGTATCTTCAGCGGACTGTCTTTTAGTATCATATTATGCTTCACCGCATTTTCAATGAGCATTTGCAGTGTAAGTGGCGGCAATTGATAAGTATAATAACGGTCGTCAATGATGGTTTGCAGGTCAAGCCCGTCGCCATAGCGGGTTTTCAGCAGGTGAAAATAGGATTGGGTAAATTGCATCTCTGCTTCCAGGGAAGTGAGCCCTTCTTCATTGGTGCGCAGCAGGTAGCGATAGACCTTGCTCATCTCATCCAAAAATTTTTCCGCTTTTTCGGGATCTTCGCTGATAAGCGATGAAAGTGAGTTGAGGCTGTTGAATAAAAAATGCGGATTCACCTGGCCTTTCAACCCTTCCAACTGGCTTTGAAGGTTTTCCCGTTTCAGTTGTTCGGCTTCATCCACCACTTTTCTCCATTTTTCAAAAAAAGCTGCTCCTTCATTCAGGCTGGTGGCAAGCAGGTTGCAAACCACACCCACCAGCAACACCCAGGGATAGTTGCTCATATTCACCGTCATTCCCATCAGCATCGCATAGTCATATCCATAAAAAAGAATGGTGATGGCTGCCACTGTGATGGTGGCATAAGAAACCAAACCGGCGCCGATGCGTTTGAATGTGTCGCCATAGCGGGGGAAACGGTTTTGCCACAAAGTGGCCATCATGCTGCATAATAAATATACCAGGAAAACAACGGCAGTAGTAATGAGGGTAGGCAAAAGGAAGCGAAGCCAGCCCTGGAAATTGGCGGCGCCAAACAGAACACTGTTGATTGCCACTGCAACGGGGGGCAGGATTATTAAACCAATCAGTTTCTCTTTGCTGCTATAATTCAGCATGCTCATATTAAAAAAGGAGCTACTCATCTGCGGTTGCGCCTAAATTATCATTTGCAGGCGCTTAACCAATACCGTAGCGGATGAGTTGCTGTTTTTCGGGATGAATTGTTTGTTTGCCTGTATTAATTGTCCCGGTAAATTACGAAAAGCCGGAACAAGTTTTTTGGAATGACCGGACCTGCTGCCTGACGGCCTGCCGCCTGCTTTGTCAATTCATGCGGGGCAAGATTCAATTCATGTCATTCTTCCTTTTTCCTGCTCTTGCGCCGCTGCATCTTTGTGCTGCAAAATCAAAACCATAATCATTAAACCTATTTTATGACAGACAGAATTTTGAATATACTGCTTCTTAAACTGAAACTGGTGGCTATCCTGATGCTGGGCCTGCTAGTAGCTCTTTTCAGTTTTTCGTTTACTACCAGCCATCGCATTGCCGATGATCTTTGGCAAAAGCTTGGAATGACAAAAACACAGGGACACGATGGCATCAAACAAAGCTTTCTGAATGGTTACCTGTATTACTATGGTGCCAGGAATGCAAAGAATATTGCCAGCGGCAACAGGGCGGCAGTGGCCAAAGACCTGCTGACCTATACCAAACAGTATATCGGAAGCGATACATTTAAAAAGGAATATGAACTGATGCGGAAGAATGCCAAACCACAGGAGCCACAACTAAAAGAGAAGAGCAAAGAAGATATCCGCAAAGAGAAGATTGCAGAAACAGAAAAATCACTCAAAGAAACCCAGAAGGTGATGAAGCAGCCGAACATGAAGAGCATTATGGAACCAACGCTGCAGATGCTTCAGAAAAACCTGAAGGAATACAAAGAGCCGGACAATAAGATGATCGAATTGTATTACCAGTCAGAAAAAATGGAGCAGGAGCGCCGTATTGAATCATTCAAAAAAGATATGGCCCGCTGGGAAAAAGATTACCCGGAAGATTTCAGGGAAAAAGTAAAACAACGTTTGCAAAAATATCTTGATCTTGCTGCTACTGTTGATTTTTCAGCAGAACTGAAAGATGCCGGCAAGAAGAAAAAATTTGTGAACCCGGCCTATGAAGGCAAAGCATATGACTGGAAACAAATATTCCGTGCCGGAAAAGAAGTGTATGATGTGGTCAAACCATTTGCTGAACAATGGATCGGGGAGCTGAATAAAAGCATGGGGAAATAAGAATCTAAGGACAGTTGTGATGTCAGCAGGTAAGCCGGAAATGGCTTGCCTGTTTTGTTTTAAGGTTACCAACCCTTAATCCGTTTTAGCCATAGATGTGTTCAATCGCATCCTTATATTTTTCAGCAATCACTTTTCGTTTCAGCTTTAATGTTGGTGTCAGCTCGCCTCCATCAACTGTCCATTCGTTAGGCAGCAGTTCAAAACGCTTCACCTGCTCCACCTGGCTGAAAAACTGGTTGTATCGCTCCACTGCATCTTTAAAAATTTCCATCACTTTTTCATTACGGATGATGCCTTCGTTGCCGGGATATTCTATCCCCTGTTCAATGCACCATTCTTTCAGCACGTTAAATGCAGGAACGATCAGTGCCCCGGTGAATTTCCTGTCGGCCCCCACCACCATCATCTGCTCTATCCAGCGGGATTCTTTCATTTTGTTTTCTATCGGCTGCGGCGCCACATATTTGCCGCCCGATGTTTTGAATATCTCCTTTTTGCGGTCGGTGATCTTCAGGAATTTATGCGCAGCATCCTGCGGATTGTCAATCATCACTCCTATGTCGCCAGTATGGAACCAACCGTCTTTTAATACTTCATCCGTCAGGTCGGGACGTTTGTAATAACCCATCATGATGTTTGGTCCTTTAGAAAGTATTTCGCCATCTTCTGCAATTTTCACTTCCACATTTTTTATCAGCGGGCCCACAGAGCCAAACATCCTGCCTTTTTCATAATACCTGTTTACGGAAATAACCGGAGAGGTTTCGGTGAGGCCGTAGCCTTCCATCACCACGATCTTTGCAGAGGTGAATATTTTCAGCAGCTTCACCTGGCAGGCTGCCGATCCGGTAACAATGGCTTTTACATTTCCGCCAAGCGCTTCTCTCCATTTGCTGAATATAAGTTTGTTGGCGATAGCTAATTGCATATTATACCACCAACCCTGTTTTTTGTTGATCTCAAATTTTTTACCCACTTCGATGGCCCAATAAAAAAGTTTTCGTTTTATCCCGGTGAGGGTGGCGCCTTTCGCCATAATGCGTTCATACACTTTTTCCAGCAGGCGGGGAACGGTGGTGAAGAGCGCCGGTTTCACTTCCCGGAGATTGTCACCTACTGTTTCAAGGCTTTCTGCATAATAAATGCTGATGCCTGTGTACAGGTATATGTAAGTGACCATTCTTTCAAAAATGTGATTGAGTGGTAAAAAGCTGAGGGCTCTTTCCCTGGAAACACCGATGTCATCAAAACATTCACGGGAATCCATCACATTGCTCAGGATGTTTCTATGCGAAAGCATCACACCTTTGGGAGTGCCGGTAGTGCCGGATGTGTAGATGATCGTGGCCAGGTCTTCATACTTCACTTTATCTGATGCCTCTTTGATCTTTGCCGCTTTTTCGGGAGTCACTTCCACCAGTATGTCTTTCCAGTGTTTTGCGTTGGCAACATGTTCAAATGAATATACTTCCCTTACGGATGGTATATTACTCCTGATGCTGGCTACTTTATGATACAGTTCTTCATCGTTTACAAAAACCAATTTCACCTGCGCATCATTGAGGATGAACTGGAGATCACTGACACTGATGGTAGGGTAGATGGGTGTCAGTACGGCCCCTGTTTGCTGAACAGCAAGGTCGAGAAATATCCATTCCGGCCTGTTCTTGCTCAGTACAGCAATCTTGTCCCGGCCTTCAATGCTCATGTCATTGCCACCGATGCCCAGCGACTGCAAGCCGGCACTCAACTGGTTTACGATCTGCTGCACCTGTTTGCTGCTGTAAGTTTTCCACTGGCCGCCTTCTTTTGCAGCCAGCATCGCATCCAGCGGAAAATTGGTTAACTGGTATTCAATGCAATCAAATAAACGGCGGGGTTCTGTCATGTCGCAATCGTTTTAATCAGACCTGAAAATGAATTTGTTCAGAGAAACAATTTAGGCAAAAATGAAAACATAAAAAAACCTCCCCGTGGTTGCGAAGAGGTTTTGATATATATTAAAAAGATCAATTCACCTGGTAATACTGTCCCGGAGGCATTTTAAAAACCCGGTTGCGCTGGAAATTGGTAAAGCTGCTGTATTCCTCTGCATGTGTTTTGGTCCAGTTGTCATAGGCAGCCAGGTTTTCAACCGGGCCAAACAACCATTGATTATAGGCTTCAAACATCCCTTCCTGCAGCAACTGCCGATGAAAATCGAATAACCGGAACGGGTATTTAGCTGCCTGATTGCCGCCAAACCAGTCGAGAATGAAACGGGAGCGGATCATGATGAGTGTTTCTGTGCTGATGCCTTTTGAAGCCAGGGAAGATACCTTGCTCATGGAACCGAGAAAAGCTTTGGCAAATTCGCTTTTGTTTTTTTCTTCTCCTTTCAGCAGGTCGGCCTCCACAAAAAGTTTTTCTTTGTAACCCTGCAATAGTAATTCTTTCATGGCAGCGCCTCTTTCGCTCAGGCTTTCCATGTTCACAAATATTTCACCATAGAGAAGCCCCCATACTTTATCCTTTGTGTAAAAATAAAACAGGGCTGCATTGTAATAATTGCCACCGTATCCGGGATCCACTTCGATGCCTTTTTCCCAGTAACCGATGGCGCTGTAATCTTTTTTGGCCCATAACAGTTCGCCATATTCGCTGTACAGTGCGCCGCTGCGGGGAAATTTTTTCAAAGCTTTTTTATACAGCTTATCACATTCCTTCACTTCTTCCAGCGCCTTATACACATTGCCGGCAACCTGGAAGGTCATCACATCGGCATCATCCCGGTCAATCAAAACTTTCACCCCTTCCACTGCTTTGGCATAATCTTTTTTGAAATAATAGCACTGCACCAGGTCTTTCTGCATTTCTAAACTTTTCTTGTCCTGTTGCAGGGCCCTGTTCAGGATGATGATGGCATTGTCAAAATCACCTGACATCATAAATGTCCGGGCCGTCTGGTGCATCGTTTTCGGATCATCCGGCTGTGCGAAGACAGAAAATGAAAAGATCAGGGAGAGGAATAAGGCAACATAAATCTTCATAATGCAATATTAAACAGCAAGAGACGCTTTGATAAACGTCTCGGGTGCAAAATAACAAATATTTGGCCAGAGTTAGGAAGTGAACGCTGATGACACTGATTTATAAGATTTTCACGGATATGATCTGTGTTGATCCGTGTTCCCTTAAATCAAATGTGTCAACAGCCCGTCTCTTAGTTTAGGCTCAAACCAGGTGCTTTTGGGCGGCATCACATTACCACTGTCTGCAATATCAAACAGTTGCCCGATGCTGACAGGATATATACTGAAAGCCACTTTCATTTCGCCGCTGTCCACTCTTTTTTCTAATTCTTTCAATCCCCTGATGCCGCCGACAAAATCAATCCGCTTGTCCGTACGCTGGTCTTTGATGTCGAGTAACTTGTTCAGGATATTATTGGAAAGAATGGTCACATCCAACACACCGATGGGGTCTTCTGTCCAGGTGCCCTTTCTGGCTGTGAGAATATACCATTGTTTATTCAGGTACATACCAAACTCATGCGGTTGAGCCGGTTTCACAGGCACAGGACTCAGGGTGATCATAAAATCATCCTGCAAAGCGCCGATGAATTCAGCAGCATCATCGTAATCGTCAAGATCTTTTACCACACGGTTATAATCGAGAATCACTAATTCGCTGGCGGGAAAGATGGTAGTGAGAAAATATTTTGCGTCCATGCTTCCGGGCAATGCTTTGCTCACTTTGGCAGCCGATGCAGCCCGGTGATGCCCGTCGGCAATATAAGTAGCCGGTACTTTTTCGCTGAACAATGCGCTGATATGCTGATTGACGCCGTCAATATCAATTACCCACACCGTATGCTGAATGCCGTCACTGGCGGTGAAGTCATAAACAGGGGTTACTGTTTTCTTCCATTCATTAATAATGTCGTTCACTTCTTTCACATCGCGGTAAGCCAGAAACACATTTCCTGTTTGTGCCCGGATGGTTTGCATATGGTCAATCCGGTCTTTTTCTTTTTCCGGCCGGGTGAATTCATGTTTCTTGATCACATCGTTGAAATAGTCCTGTACGGATGAAGCACAGACCAGGCCTGTTTGCGACCGCCCATCCATGACCAGTTGATAGATATAATAGCAGGGCTTTTCTTCTTTGAAAAGAATGCCGTCAGCGATAAATTTTTCTAAATTCTCTTTTGCCTTCTGGTAAACAGTCGGGTTGTGGATGTCAATATCTTCGGGCAGGTCTATCTCTGATTTGGTGACATGCAGAAAGGAAAGCGGATTTTCTTTTGCTTCTTCTTTTGCTTCCTGTGAGTTCAGTACATCATAGGGTCTTGAAGCGACTTTTTCTGAAAACTCAGGCTTTGGACGCAGGGCCTGGAAGGGTTTGATGGTTGCCATGCGGCAAATATCAAGAATTTTGAGAACTTAAAACCTGTAGCCGGCTTTTAATCCGATCAGTGTATTAATGTCACCATTGGTATAACTGTGGAAATCCACTCTTGAACCGATTAGTATTCTCCTGAAGGCCCATTCGTAACCTGTCGAGATGCGATAGCCAAAAAGCACCTTATTAATATATTCCAGGTATGAACGACGCACACTACTTTGAGTTACCGGGTCTACAATGTATGTCGCTTGAAATTCACGGTTCTGATTTGAGTAACCAACGGCAACACCTGCGGACACATTTATCCCTTTTGCGAACGTTTTGGAAAAAGGGAAATAAGTTATTTTGGGGATAAGCACAATATTGGTTGTGCTATGATATGTTTTGGCGAAGAATTCGTCTGGTGTAGGATTGATTACTTTTGGTTCTTTATCTCCATTTTCAAATCCCAATTCAAAACCGATTGAGAAATGTTTTAAAAGAGCTTTTAATGAGTTTAATCGCTTTGCGTATTCAATATTCGCAGCATAGCCAAAGAAATCACCAGTGCCAAAGCTGACTCTGCCAGCAGCAAGAGATATGACATTGTTTTTCTGGCTTAAAGATGTAAGAGAAAATAGAAAACAAGGAAGAACGATAAAAAATTTTCTCATGGCTAAGGGTTGGTTTATTTCTTCTTGAAAATCAGATTAGGCCCTACGTTGTGCAAAATCTCTCATCAGTTCCGTCAGGACTTTCACACTGTCAATAGACAATGCATTATACATAGACACCCGGAAGCCGCCCACGCTGCGGTGTCCTTTCACGCCGATCATGCCATTGGCTTTGCACTCTTCCAAAAACTGTTTTTCCAATTCAGCATCTTCCATGACGAACACGGCGTTCATTTTGCTGCGGTCTTCTTTGGCGACAGGTCCTTTGAAAAGGGGCAGGCTGTCTAATGTATCATAAAACAATTTTGCCTTGGCATTATTTCTTGCTTCCATCACGGCTACACCTCCTTGTTCTTTTAACCACCGTAACGTTAGCATGGCCACATACACAGCAAACACTGGCGGTGTATTCAGCATACTGCCTTCTTTGATATGGTTGCGGTAGTCCAGCATGGAAGGGATGGCACGGGTCACTTTGCCCAGTATGTTTTTATTGATGACGACAAGGTTCACACCTGCAGCTCCCATATTTTTTTGTGCCCCGGCATAGATGAGGTCAAACTTATTGAAATCAAGCACCCGGCTCAGGATGTCGCTGCTCATATCGGCTACGAGAGATACGCCACAGTCATAAGGCATTTGATGCCATTGCGTACCGGCAATGGTTTCATTGCTGGTGATATGCAGGTAAGCGGATGTCGGACTTACGCTGAGTTCTTTAGGAATACTTGTATAGTTGGTTTCTTTGGCAGAACCGCTGATCTCCACATGGCCAAACAGTTTGGCTTCTTTGATGGCTTTGCCGGACCAGGTGCCTGTTTCTGTGTATGAAGCAATATCATTTTCATTCAGCAGGTTCATCGGTATCTGCATGAACTGCGTCGTGGCGCCGCCGTGCAGAAATAATACTTCATGGTCGTCATCCAGTTGCATCAGTTCTTTTACCAATGCCCTTGCTTCATCCATCACTACCTGGAAGAGGGGAGTACGATGGCCTATCTCTAAAATGGACAGACCGCTGTTATTAAAATTCAGTATCGCTTCGCTGGCCTGCTGAAAAACTTCTTTGGGAAGTATGGAAGGACCGGCGTTAAAATTGTGTAAGACCGTTTTCTCTGTTATCGTCATATGCTTAATAGAAGGGGCAAAGATAAGTTTCTGGTTGCTGGTTTTTAGTTACCGGTTATGGAAGCTTCGATCTGGTGAGTAGCCAGTGACAAGCAACCAGCAACCAGCAACAACTTAGTCATGCTCTCTTCCTTTGATGGCTGCATTTCTCCAGGCGTTATTCAGGCCTTCAAACTCTTTGAGGTCTTCAGCGGTAAAATCTTTATTGGAAAGTTTCGTAAGATCTGGCTGACCGGCATTTACCCATGCAGTGTACCAGAAAGAAGCCACCGCAAAAATAGATTGCCTCATTCTTCTTTCCACCATTCCTTTGAGCCTCGCATCATAAGCCCTGGAGAAGGCAGTAGAATATTGACGGATGGTGATGCCGTTTCTTTCTTCAAACGAAAACTTCTGGTCGCCGGGAAATTGCAGGCTCAGTTCTTTTTCAAATCTCAATACTGTGTCTGCGGCTGCGGCGCTTTCCAGCACCCTTTCCCAGATAAAATCAGCAGGGTTGCGGATAAATTCTGCTTTACCGATAAAAAAATCCCATTCTTTCTCTGCTAACAGTTCGGGAATACGGCTTTCCCAAAAACCATGGATACCTCTTTGACCGGTGAATTGACCGTTATAATTCTTTGTGGCATGAAGCGGCACATGTGAGTCGGCAATATAATGACCAATTTCGGCGGAGTATTTTAAAATGAGAGCCTGGTTTTTTGTTTTAAATGCGTTGGTGAGCCGGTGCAACATGGTTTGCAACCACCAGGGCACAATGCCATAGGCATTTAATGTGTCTTCTGAATATTTGGCCACCGCATCTTCCCAGCGGCGGGGCAATGCTTCGTAAGGATATTCTCCATAATGGTCAAAGTCAATATAATGCCTGGGCCCTTCTTCGGGCACAGCATATCTTCTTTTGTCAGGGTCCACCGCATGTTCTTCCAGAAAGGCAATGTGTTGTTTGTAAAGAACCATCATTTCAGGCGGTAATAAAAAAACCGCATGATGATTGATCTTGCGGTGGGCATAGAAGCCCCAGCAAAAACTTTGGAGGGATAAACCGGTTAAAAAAAATAAGACAATAATTTTCTTCATTGTTAATGGGATTTGCAACCATCAATCAATTTACCTTCTTTTTTGCTTCTGCAGCCCGTTCTGCATCCAGATCCACCACACCACCGGTCACAGCATATTTCATGGCCTCGCCTGAAGTGATGTTTTCAATTTTACGAACCCTGTTGCGGGGTAATATATACAACTGCCCGGCAAAGTTGTAAGACTGCGGCACATACACCGCCACACTTTCAGATCCCAGTTCAAACTTGCTCATTTCTTCATCGGTAAGAAAGCCGACTATCCACACATCTTCCGAAAAAACATTGGCCAAAACAGCTTTATTGAATTTTCGTTTGTCACCGGCAAAGGCCTCAAAGAAATCTTTGGTAGAGGTATAAATGAATTTGACCACAGGGGTTCTTTCCATCCAGCCGTCAAAAATGCCGAGAAAACTGCCCATGAGGAAATTGGAACTGATCCAGCCTACAAGGATGATGAAAATGATGATAAGGGCAAAACCGATCCCCGGGATGTTAATATAAGGCCGCAGGATGCCATCCACTTTTTCAAACAACCAATACAAAGCATAAGCGGTAATGCCGATCGGAGCCAGCACAATGATGCCTTGTATGAAATAGCGAAAAACTGTCCGGGCAAACGTTCTGCTTTTCAACGACTTCCTTTTAGCCATACCTGCTGAATCAGGGTTTAAAGGTAGCGTAAAATATAGAGGAACATTTCAAAGGCTATCCGGTTGTTAACAGTTGTCAGCATTACTAATTTGTTACGAATGGCAAAAAAAACTGATGGAAACTTTGGCGACGAAAAAAGTTTCCATAGTTTTGCCCTCCCGATGATAATCGGAATTGTGAAATATGGAAGCAAAAGAAAGAATACTTATCAAGGCGGAAGAGTTGTTCATGCAATACGGCATCCGGTCGGTTTCGATGGATGATATTGCCAACAGCCTGGGCATGTCGAAGAAAACAGTTTACCAGTATTATGCCGATAAGGATGAACTGGTAGACGCTGTGGTGGATGGGCATATCAACGACATCCAGCATGATTGTGTGCAATGCCGGGAGGAGGCCAAAGATGCGGTGCATGAAATATTCATCACCATGGAACGCATTATGGAAGAGTTCAGCAACATGAACCCGATGGTGTTGTATGACCTGGAGAAATTTCATTTTAAATCCTACCAGCGGTTCAGGGATCATAAGGATAAATTCCTGGCACAGATGATCCGCAACAATATCGAGTGGGGCATCAGGGATGAATTATACCGCCCGGAGATGAATATTGATGTGATGTGCAAATTCAGGCTGGAGTCCATGATGATACCTTTTAATGTAGCATTATTTCCACCGGGTAAATATAACCTGGCCCAGCTTTCAGAAGAGATTATTCAGCATTTCGTATACGGGATGGCCACCATCAAAGGCCACAAACTGATTCAGAAGTATAACCAACAACGACAACAAAAAAACTGAAATATGACGAAACGGAAACCAACAGGATGGTTAGTAGCGGTGATGATGATAGGGATGCCTGCCATAGCTATGGCACAGACAGGAACAGACACGACACAAAAACGCCATGCCTTTTCCATTCAACAGGCAGTTGACTACGCCATGAAAAATAATGTGCAGGTAAAAAATGCATTGCTGGATGTGGAAATGCAGGAACAGGTGAACAGGGAAGTGACCTCCAATGCGTATCCCCGTATCAATGCCAGTCTTGGAACAACATATAATCCTAATGTGGCCACACAGGTGCTGCCCAACTTTATTTCTCCTGCCACTTACCAGGTGCTGGTGGATGAGGGAGTGAGGGATGGCAATGGAAATCCTATTGTGAAGCCAGATGATTTTGGTTTCATCGCTGCACAGTTCGGTACCAAATATTCTGCTACAGCCGCCATCAGCCTCAGCCAGATATTGTTTGACGGGCAGGTGTTTGTAGGCTTGCAGGCAAGAGATGCCTCCATGCAATTCAGAAGAAAAGGCGCAGAAGTGACGGAAGAAATGATCCGTACCAATATCTACAAAGTGTATTACCAGTTGGTGGTGAGCAAAACACAGGTGGAACTGTTGGATGCCAATATCGCTTTGCTGGAAAAACTGGAGAAAGACACCCGTATCATTTATGAGAATGGGTTTGCAGAAAAATTAGACATTGATAAAGTGTCGGTACAACTGACTAATCTTCGCACAGAGAAGAACAGGGTGTTGAATAATATTTCCAATGGTTATTATGGTCTGAAAGTCCTGATCGGTATGCCCGTGGCAGATGAACTGGTGCTGACAGATACGATCAGCGAAGAGCAGATCAAAGAAGGTATTTTGGAAAACAGTGCCTACAGCTATGATGACAGGAAAGAGTACCAGTATGCACAGATCGGCAAACAACTGAATGAGTTCAATATCCGCCGCTATAAACTGAGCCAGATACCAACGGTGACACTCACTGGTCAGTATGCCAAAAATGCACAACGCAACAGGTGGAATTTTTTTGGGAAGGGCGACTGGTTCACCATTTCCAATATTAACCTGAACATCGGGATTCCCATTTTCAACGGGTTTTATACCAAATCAAAAATCCAGCAGGCGAGAATAGACCTTCAAAAAACAGAGAATGAGATCGAAGCGTTGAAACTTTCTATTGACAACGAAGTAGGTACTGCTAAAAATAATTACAAGTCGGCTATTGCCAGGTTGGATTTTCAGAAAAGAAATATGGAACTGGCAGAAAATGTTTACCAGCAAACCAAAAAGAAATATGAAGTGGGCACCGGTTCGCAAACAGAGATCAACTCAGCGCAAACTGACCTGAAAGCAGCGCAGACCAATTACATCACTGCGCTGTATGATGCCATCATTGCCAAAGTAGATTTCCAGAAAGCAACCGGCAAACTGAAATAATTAATACGATCAAATCAACAACCATGACCTCTAAAACAAACTATATGCAACAAATTCTGAAAATAACCGCAGCTGCTTCTTTGGCCCTTGCGCTGCTGGCTTGTGGCGCAGGTGCAAATGATAAAAATCCGGACTTGGGTAAGCTTAAAACCAAACTAGAGAAATTGAAAGGTGAAAAGAAAGGACTGGATGAGCAGATCCGCCAGTTGGAAGACCAACTGGATAAACTGGACCCTGAAGCAGCGGCAATGAAAGCTAAACTGGTGACACTGCAAACCATCGGCACAGACAGCTTCAGCCACTTTATTGACCTGCAGGGAAAGATAGAAGCTGAAAATGTGGTGCATGTATCACCAAAGGGTATGGGAGGAGTGGTGAAAGCCATCTATGTGAAAACAGGCAGCAAAGTAGGCAAGGGACAATTGCTGATGAAACTGGATGATGCCCTGGCCCGGCAAAGCCTCGCATCGGCACAACAGCAGGTGAATACCCTGAAAACAAGAGCAGACCAGGCGCAAACTGTTTATGAGCGTTACCAAAGTTTGTGGAAGCAAAACATTGGTGCAGAGATCAATGTCATCAATGCCAAAGCTGATGTGGATGCGCTTAAAAGCCAGGTAGCAGCCGCTGAAGCAGGTGTGAGAATGGCGCAAGAACAGGTGAACCAGTCCAATGTGTATGCAGAGATCGGCGGAGTGGTGGATGCAGTGAATATTAAAATAGGAGAATTTTTCTCGCCACAAAGTGCAGCCATGGCAGGTATCCGTATTGTGAACACTGGTACATTGAAAGTGGTGGTGAATGTGCCGGAGAATTACAGCAGCCGTATCAAAGAAGGAACAACATTGCAACTCACACTTCCTGAATCTGACAATAAGATCATTGTTACCAAAGTGAATGTGGTGGGAAAATTCATTGACCCTATCAACCGTTCTTTTATCGTGGAAGGAAAAGTGCCGGCTGACAAAGACCTGCGGGCCAACCAGATCGCCAGTGTGCAGATCAGGGACTACAGCATGGCCAATGTGATCACGGTGCCGGTGAACGTGGTGCAAACGGATGAAAAAGGCAAGTATGTTTTTGTGGCTGAAAAGAATGCTGAAAAATTAGTAGTGCGGAAGAAGATGGTGGATGTCGGAGAAGTGTACAATGGCCTGGCAGAAATAAAGAATGGCTTAAGTGCCGGTCAGCAGATTATTACCGAAGGATATCAATCAACTTATGAAGGACAGGTGGTAACCACAGGCAAACAAAAGTAAAAGAGAGAGAAGCATATTCAAATACAAGTATAAGTGAGTGTCCGGCTGTGGACTGCTGTCTGCATCCGGGTGAGGGAGCAACATAAACCAATTGACGAGTAAAACACTGTTACATGAAAATTTTAGAAGGAGCAGCCAAAAAATTCAAGCAATTCGGTCCCACCAGCTGGGCGGTGGATAACCGGACGGCTGTTTATATCATAGCGATCATGATCTCTGTTTATGGGCTCATGAAGTTTAACAGCTTGCCCAAAGAGCAGTTCCCGGACATCGTGGTGCCTACCATTTCCATTGCTACGGTGCATGTGGGCAACTCTCCAAAGGATATTGAGAACCTCGTGACAAGACCGATAGAGAAACAACTGAAATCCATCAGCGGCGCCAAACCCAAGAAGATACAGAGCACTTCACAAACGGATTACAGCCTGATCATTGTTGAGTTTGATACGGATATCAACACCGAGCTGGCCAAGCAAAAAGTGAAAGATGCGATTGATAAGGCAAAGGCCGACTTGCCAACTGATCTTACTCAGCAACCCGATGTGCAGGAGTTTGCATTCAGCGAAATGCCCATCATGTTTGTGAATGTGAGTGGTGATTATGATGGCATCAAACTGAAGGACTATGCAGATAAGATGCAGGACCGGTTTGAGGAGCTGACGGAAATTTCAAGGGCAGAGATAATTGGTGCACCAGAAAGGGAAATACAGGTGAACATGGATCCCTACAAAATGACAGCAGCCCGTATAAGTTTCAATGATGTTGAAAATGCCATTGCGAGGGAGAATACAGACATCACGGGTGGTTTGCTCGAAGTGGGCAA
This sequence comes from uncultured Chitinophaga sp., assembly GCA_964437415.1. Taxonomy (GTDB): domain Bacteria; phylum Bacteroidota; class Bacteroidia; order Chitinophagales; family Chitinophagaceae; genus CADEDV01. The sequence continues at coordinate 197,344 of CAYTGN010000001.1, forward strand.
TATGAAAAGGACACTCCGCATTAAAGGACAGTTTGCTACGGTGCAGGATATGGAAAGTATTGTGGTGCGCAGCAGTGCACAGGGCGGAACTGTTTACCTGAGGGATATAGCTGAACTAAAAGACACCATCCGGGAAAAAGACAGCTATGCCCGTCTTGATGGAAAGAATGTGGTGACGCTTAACATTGTGAAAAGAGCCGGGGAAAACCTGATTGATGCAGCCGATAATATCAAGGCGGTGGTAAAAGAAATGCAGGAGAAAGAAGAAATTCCCCAAGACCTGAAAGTGGTGATCACCGGCGACCAGAGTAAGCAAACCAAAACCTCGTTTGATGAACTGATCAATACGATCATCATTGGTTTTATCCTGGTTTTAATCATCCTGATGTTTTTCATGGGTGTCACCAATGCCTTCTTCGTGGCGCTGAGTGTCCCGCTGAGTGTATTTGTGGCATTTCTGTTTTTACCGGTGGCAGATGCCATCGTGGGCACAACTGTAACATTGAACTTTATTGTGCTGTTTGCGATGCTCTTCGGGCTGGGCATCATTGTGGATGATGCGATAGTGGTGATAGAAAATACACACCGGATATATAATAACGGGAAAGTTCCCATTGTGCGAAGCGCCAAGGAAGCAGCGGGTGAAGTATTCATTCCTGTACTGGCAGGCACAGCCACCACATTGGCTCCTTTCTTCCCGCTGCTATTCTGGAAAGGGCTGATTGGCAAGTTCATGATCTACCTGCCCATCATTTTGATCCTGACACTGGCAGCATCACTGATCGTGGCTTTCTTTTTTAACCCGGTGTTTGCAGTGAGTTTTATGAAACCCGAAGGCAAAGAATTTGAAAAGCCGAAGAAAGCTGTATTCAGGAGCAAATGGTTTATTGTATTTGTTATCGGCGGTTTGCTGCTGCACCTGGCCTCGCAGCATGGCCTGGCTAATTTTCTCTTATTGCTGGCGATATTAATGGTGTTTAACAGTTATGTGCTGAAGGATACCATTCATCGTTTCCAGACAAGAGCTTTACCAAAACTAATGAGTAGTTATGAAAACCTGCTTCGATGGGTGCTGAAAGGGAAAAGACCGGTGTGGGCATTCATTTCTCTGTTCGGTATATTTATCGTTGCCTTAGGCCTGCTGATGGCAAGTATCAGCATTGGCCGGACCAAGTCCACTTTTTTCCCCAGTGGCGATCCCAACTTTGTGTATGTGTACCTGAAATTGCCTGCGGGCACTGATGTAAAATATACCGACAGTGTGACGACAGAATTAGAGCGGAGGGTTTATACTGTTTTGGAAAATGAAAAGCCGGGAGAGGAAGGCAGCATTGTAGAAAGTGTGATCACCAATGTGGCGGTCAGCGCCAACAACCCGAGGGATAATAACCGTAGTGTGCAGCCGAATCTGGGAAGGATCCAGGTTTCTTTTGTAGAGTTTGAAAAGAGGCACGGCAAAAGCACAGCGCCGATCAAGGAGGCTATCCGCGAAGCAGTGCAGGGTATCCCCGGCGCCAGCATCGAAGTGGCGCAGGAAGATGGCGGCCCTCCCACTGATCCCCCGGTGAACATCGAGGTGGCCGGAGATAATTTTGAAAGCATTGCTGCTGTTGCCACCGATCTGTTCAACTTTTTAGACACCAACCGGGTGAACGGGATAGAAAACCTGCAGCCGGATGTGGACCTTAAGAATCCCGAGATCAGCATACAGGTGAATCGTCAAAGAGCTATGCTTGAAGGTATTTCCACCGGCCAGGTGGGCATGGAGATCAGAACGGCTTTATTTGGAAAGGAAATCAGCAAACTGAAAGATGGGGAAGATGAATACAAAATTCAGTTGCGCTATAATGATATAAAGCGCAACAGCATCACCAACCTGATGAATATGCGGATCACTTTCATGGATATGAACACCATGCAGGTGAAATCCATACCACTGAGCGCCGTGGCCACAGTTGATTATACTACCAGCACCGGCGCCATCAAACGTAAAAACCTGAAACGAACGATACAACTGCAAGGCAATGTGTTGGATCCCACGATGGTGACGCCTATCAATGCAGAGCTGAAATCACTGATAGATGATTTTAAAGACAAAGTGAAAATCCCTGCCGATGTGACGATCAAGCAAAGCGGGCAAAGCGACCAGGAAAAGGAAACGAATGACTTTTTAGGCCTTGCCTTTTTGATCGCCGTAGGGTTAATATTCCTGATTCTCGTGTTGCAGTTCAACTCGATGAGTAAACCCTTTATTGTAATCACAGAGATTTTCTTCTCCATCATCGGGGTGTTGCTTGGTTATGCGTTGACCGGTATGACAATTGCCACCATCATGTTGCTGGTGGGTATTGTGGGTCTTGCCGGTATTGTAATCAAGAATGGTATCCTTATCATTGAATTTACAGACGAGCTGCGGGGACGGGGCATGCGGACAAGAGAAGCTGCCATCCAGGCGGGCAAGATCAGGATCATCCCGGTGTTGCTGACAGCAGTGGCCACCATTCTGGGCTTGTTGCCTTTGGCCGTTGGTTTTAATATTGATTTTGCCGGGTTGTTTAGTCACCTGCGCCCCAATATTTTCTTTGGCGGCGACAGCGTGGTGTTCTGGGGACCGCTCAGCTGGACCATCATTTTCGGACTAATGTTCTCTTTCTTCCTCACCCTGGTGATGGTGCCCAGCATGTACCTGATCGCTGAAAGACTGAAGCGGCCAATGGAAAGATTTTACGGAACCCGGTTCATCGCCATACTCGGATTCCTCGGACCCCTGTTCTTTATCTTCGTGGGAATCATGTTCTTAGTGAGAAGGATCCAGGGCAAAAAGGTGTGGATGGGAGTTCCTTTCCGCAAAGCAGCATAACGGAACTGGCTGTTGTCTTATTAACGCAACCAAATGTTCTATACACGTCCTGCTTGCTTACAATGTGGTTTTGGTTTGGTGAAAAAAGAGTCCCGGTTTTTGGCTGGGACTCTTTTTTATCTGAGCATTTCGTCCGGGAATTTTTAAGGGAATCACTTTATTTTTGTCATTAACAGCGCCGGAGATAGCATTTCCGGCCCGACGCTCCGGTAACGGAGCGTTTCACTTTTAAAAATTTTTTTCGGTTTAATCAAATAGTGTAGGGGGATTAATTACAGCCTGGAGCTCTTCAAAATTATCCGGATGTAGTTTCTCAAACTCCTTTTGGGGTACTTTTAGGTACCTCCAGTTTTCTTTTGTTAATGAAGAAGCTGCAGCACACCAGTTAATAGCGGCATTGTCTTTTAGTTTTACCTCGACATCCTCTCTGCCTTTGGTTTCTATGATCCATTTTGTTTCATCTTCAGTAACGGCAACAAAATCTGGATAATAGTTTCTGATGTTGGCCAAAGTATCGGTATACTGAATACAAAACCCGAAGGGCTCAGGAATTTTTGAAAAGGCAGTAATATCACCCGATTTTTCTAAAAACCTAGCAAACTCATATTCAAATTCGTTGTCACAGGCAACGTAATTGAATACTGATTTCTTTGCCTCTAATATTTTCTTTGATGTCGGGTAGGCAGGTGTGGAAGAAAGAAACCGCTCTGCTGACAACAGTTCAGGCTCTTTATGTTCAATTACAATCTCTCTGAGCAGTTTCTCAAATTCCTTAGTTACTACAAAACTCGCCACATTGCTACCCATCGCAAGGATAACATTCTTATCTGTAAGATCAACAGTTTGCCCAAATGCCTTTCTTTCAAAAAACTCCCTGATTTTTGGAGCCAACACAGCAAACTGCGAAGGCATTTTAATATTCTGTGCAATACGGCGGGCATAGTATCCAACTACTTCTTCTGCCGTTTGTGCCGGAGGAATCGAATATTCCCTTTCCAATAATTTTTCATCGGTTAAAATATCCCTGCCTTCGTAAATAAACGTCTTGGTTTCTTCAATCTCTTTTCCTTTCAGCGGAAGCCTGTTTATATTAAATCTCATTACATCAATAGCATTGATTTCCTCTGCTAATGACCTTTTTCTGCCAAGAATGGGTGAAATATTCGGTATACTTATATCAAATTCCTTTTTCTCTTCAACAGCCTGTACGGTTATAATTTTTAATTTGTCCTTACCAATCTGGAAAGTATCGAACTTTAAATCCTCCAGTTTTTCAAGGTCATCTACAAATTCCATAAAAGCCTTGTTGCCGATAATATCTACCCGTTCGGTATAACTATCAACCATGTTCCTGAACATTAGCCGCAAGCCTCGGCCAATTGTTTGTTCCGGCAAAATATTCGCTTTGGCTGTGTAGGGTCTTAATCCAACTACGACGGTTACATTCTGCACATCCCATCCTTCCCGCAACATCAGCACAGATACAATTGCATTCACAGGGCTTTTGTCATCGTCAACATCCCTGGCTGTTTTCCTTGCTTTATCCAAATCCTTTTTTGATATTTCTCCTTTTGTGTCTGTGTGAATGATCAGCAGTTTTTCACCGCCAAAACTTTCCGGGTATTTGGTTTTGAGCCATTCACCAATATCATCTGCTTCTTCAGTATTGTTCATCATCACAAAAAGTATTGGTTTTTTCTTTAACGGCTCTAACTGCTCATTGTACTCTTTCCATCGTTCAACACCCGCTGTTAGGAATCCCCGGTAACGGACACTGGCTGTATTAGATTTGGCTTCTTCAATTTTTGAAATGCCTTTTATCGGTCTTTTTACAATCCTGTCAAGAATTGCCTGTTTTAACGGGTAATCAAAGACCGTCCAGGCAAAGAGTGAACCCTTGCTATACCGGGGCGTGGCAGAAACATCCAATTGCATAGCCATTGGCCTTACATCATGCAGGCGACGGATAAATTTATTCCATTCACTTTCTTCATCGTGGGTATGATGGGCTTCATCATTCAGCACCATTAGCAGCCCTTCTCTTTTGGAAATACGGTCATTAAAATCTGACACTTCTGTTTTTGAAGCAGGTGGCAAAGAACCCAGCATAGCCGTCATTATATCCGGCTCTTTTTCTGCTGACCTATTCCCCCTTTCATAAAACTGCTGGATATTGGTAAGATATAAAGCTCCTTCACTGTTTGTTCTTTCTGTATCGCCCCGCATATAATACTCCATTTCCCACCACCATTGAAAATGTTTTGGTATCAGTGGGTCGGTGCGAAATATCCTGCCGCTCTCAAAATCAGACCGCAGCCGGTCAAAGACTATTACATTCGGGGCGAGCACCAGGAAATTCTTGGCATATTGTGTACTATCTTCTTTTACGGCGTTGGCAAACTGCCACACAATAGCCATCGCCATCACTTTTGTTTTGCCGCTTCCGGTAGCCATCTTTACACAATACCGGGCAAAATCATCGTATGGCGGCAGCCGAAGGTCTTTTGTATTAAAGGCATAGGTTTCCAGTAAGTCCTTCCTGCTCCGTATCTTTTTTACTTCATAGATATAAATAAGTGTTTCTATCGCTTCCCGTTGTGCTAAATGATAACGGAATGTTTGGCCATTTGACAGCACATGATCTGTATTAAACCAGAAGTTCAGCAGTTCCTTAGTTGTTTCCGTAATGCCTTTGTATTTATCAGCCCGCCACGCCTTCACCGCTTCACGAATAGCTGGCACACAAGCAGCAGTACTCAACTGCTCTTGTATATAAAACAGGTCTTTTTGTTTTGTATCGACTTTTCGTTTTGCCACTTTATATGTTTATCTGAATGGCTTTGGTGGTATCATTTCCTAAAATATCAATCACTTTTACAAGCACGGTGTATTTGCCAGCTTTCTCATACAGGTGCACCGCATTCAGTTCAATCTTCGGGTTTTGTTTAGTGCGGTAGCTTTGCCATTCATTATGAAATGTATCATCACGATAATTCCAGTCTATGGCCCAATAATCAATCCACTGGCTCCAGTGGGTAATCTTTCCCTGCACTTCTTCGGGCACATCATCAGGCGGAATAATAAAATTGTCCAGTATGATGGTAACCTTTTTCTTGTCTGTCTTCGTTTTGATGCTTAAGGAAGCCAGTTCATAGAATTTAATATCGCCCTGGTCAACAGCTTTTTTTTCTAATACTTCCCTTGGTATTTTTTTGAACGATACATTCACTTTATTCTCAGCAGCAAATTGTTTGGCGGTTTCATTTACGTCAAAGGCAAAGTCCCAGCCCAGGAAATCAATTCCGTTTGTTTTGACATTTTTTTCTTTACCGACCAGTTTCCAGAATTCTTTGATGGTAGCTTTTATATCGTCTACCGTTACCGGGGCTTCCACATTGCCCACATGCACCATGCGGCCGGATTTGGCGCCGTGCAGCCACACATGCCCGTCCAGTGATTTGGCATGATAGAGTTCAATTATAAAATGCTTGTAGGCTTTTTCCTGCAGCAGCCGGTCTTCGGGATTTTCAAACTCGGCATTCATCCATTGCTGCCGTTCATACTTGCCGAGATTTTGAACGATAAAGGGTTTTACATTCTCGATACCCAAAAAACGTTTTCTTGCCGTATGAATAGCAAATCTGCCAAGGTCGCAGGTGATCCAGCGGCGGTTTAGTTTTTCGGCAACGGCGGCTGTTGTTCCGCTGCCACAGAAGCAGTCAAGAATTAAATCACTCTCATTGCTGCTTGTTTCAATCATTCGCTTGAGAAGCTCTTCTGGCTTTTGAGTCGAATAGTTGGTATCCTCAATAGCTTGAGAATTTAGAGGGATAATATCGGTCCAGAGATTATCTACGACTACCCCTTTACCTTCATGTAGATAATTCTTTACTCTTGGATTTTTGCCTGGCTGTAGGGGTGTTTTAATCCTATCTTCCTTAATTAATCTTTGTAATGTTGCTTCCGAATAAGATTTCAAATTATCCCAATAATAGTAACCCCTTTCATCTTTTTGGGTAAACCTTTTCTTATATTCTTCCGAATACTCCGTATACTGCGTGTTCCAAGTATACACTGAACTTTTAGTATAGAACATTATATAGTCATCAACTACAGGGAATTTTTTAGAAATAGATTTACTACTCCCGGTACTTACCACTCTTTTCCATTTAATATCGCTTTTAAAATTTTCGTATCCAAAGACCTCATCAAGGATAATCTTTGCATAATGACCAACATGCCAATCCAGATGTACATAAATGCTTCCATTTTCTGCTAATAATTCTTTTAAAAGCAAGACTGTTTCATAGAACCATTGCATATAACTATCAAGTCCTTTGCCCCATGTATCACGGTAAGCTTTTTGTTCAATAATGCTTGGTTCTTTTACAAACGAGATGGTCTCATCTTCGTCAGTATCAGGATGGTCTGCAATTGTAGCTGTGAAGGAAAAATCATTGCCAACATTAAAAGGAGGGTCTATATAAATGAGGTTCACTTTGCCGGCGAACACGGGTAACAAACTGGGTAGCACATATTTTTTATCGCCCCAGATAAGACGGTTGCGCCATTCTGTATTGGTATTCCCGGAACTAAAAAAGTCTAATGTCTTTTGCCGCTGCTGTGCACTTTCATTAATGGTCTCAATGGTTTGAAAAGGGAGGGCAATGCGGACAGGAGTTACTTTTTTGCCGTCTTTATATTTTCCTTCCCAGATTAGTTCGGTCATGCAGTTGGCGGTTACTGCATTGGAGCTTTAGTTTAAAAGATAAAAAGGGAGAATAAAAAACGGGTGCAATCCTCCGCTTGAATCCCATCTCAGAAAGGCACCTCGGAGGGCCCAGGAAGAATAGAAAACAGCAAGAAGACGCACCCTTGCGGGTGCATCGCTTGAACTGTTTCTTTCTTCCGAATAAAATTTCCGAGGTTTTATCTGAAAAGAAACGTCAGCAACGCAATGCGTTTACTAATATTTTATATCATGACAAATCTAAGGCATTGGGGCTGAACAGAAAAGAGTAGTGTCTTTTGAAAAGGGTGTTGCCATTAATAAAACCCCGGCTTTGCGGTCACAACAATTGTGTTATATTTATGGCAATAAGACCTGCCTCGCTTCCCGTAAGAACAGCGCACCACGGCGGGTTTTCGATTTATTATAGAATAGAGTGCCGGTTTATGAATTATTCTATGCCATCACTTTTCATTCCGCAACAGATAGCCTGCTTAAACAAAGGGGATTGGGGTATGGGTAAAAATTCAGCCTATCTGATTTGTTTTTTTTAAATCAATAGTGCTATCTTCAGAGTCAATTTTTACACAACCCTCTCAAAACTGTTAATAACCCAATCTCCTGACAGGTCGGCATTTTTTTCCAAAGGAATTTGTTATAAATTCCTATATCAAAGATTAAAGACAGACATTAAACCACCATGAATAATTCTGAAACTGAACCTGCCCAAAGGGGTTGGTTTAAAAGATTAATTCAAAACCCCTGGCTGCTTTTGGTATTGAAGCTGGTTGCTTTTGTCCTTTTAATAGCAAAAGTAATTCCTACGGGTTGGCTTGAAACACAATGGCCTTTTTTGCTACTTGTCTCCATGGCACTGATAGGTCTGTTGATTAGCAACTACAGGCTTACATCCAGACTGATTGCAGAAGTTGAATTTAAAGAATCGGAAATAAGAAGAGTAACACATTCATTAGAAAGAAATGCCAGATATGCCGATATAATCCCTATGTTGAATATCGCATTTCAGCAGTTGCACAATGCGATAAGGAGAGACCACGCAAATAAACTGATGTATCATGAGTATTTTGAAAGTTGTTGCCAGAGTTTAGAAAAAGTTTTTTCCAAGGTTACCGGTGTTGACTGCCATGTATGTATTAAAATGACATCCTTTCCTAACGATCAAATTCCCAGCCCCACAAAGGCTGAAAAAAGGGTTACTAACCTACAGGTGAGAACCTATTGCCGGAGTCTGCATTTGTCAAATAAGCGAATACAAATAGATCATCAAGAGGTATCTCACCTTATTACAGAGAACACCGATTTTGAAGACATTTTTATGAAAAAAGGAGAGTGTTTTTTCTGTAATGATCTTGCTGAAAAGGATGAGTATAAAAACAGCAGTGTTAAACTCAAAAATCATGGCTCTTATGTTGTTTTCCCTAAGGGAACCCCATTAGACCATAAAAGAGATAACTGGCCATTGCCTTACAGGGCAACAATAGTGGCTCCGATAGTGCCAATTGTAAAAGAAACCAGCGAGGAACGTATTATTTTAGGTCTTTTATGCGTTGATAGCAAGGAACCAAATGTGTTCAATGAAGAACTGGATACGCATATTATGACTGGCTGTGCAGATGGAATTTACAATTCGTTTAAGAAACTTTTTCAGCCATATAACCCAACTGTCAAAACAAAACCTTAAAATCATGCCTGACAACAAAAATGGACAAAACGGCAATGCCGGTAAAAACAGTGATGAAGCACTGGTTTTCGAAATAGTAAACAAGGATGAGAATATTGTAAAGGCTATTTCCTATCAGGATGGTAAAAAACAAGAAGTGTTTTTTTATGCAATCCCTGAGAACGAATTTGCAGCCCTAATTCCCTCGTCGGAAATGCAGGACAATATCTATAAAGCCGTTAGTACAGGGTAAAAAAATGCCCCGGTCATGACCGGGGCAAAAAGCAAATAACATTTTATCAAAACGCTTTCTTTTCCACTTTCTTTCCATCCACATCCAGTTCAACAATTTCATAACCTAATTTCTGCACACCATTGAAGATGGTGGCTTTGTCCCCAACCAGCAGGATATTCATCTTATCGGGGTTCAGCATTTTCTTGGCAACCGCATCCACTTCTGCTTTGGTTAGCTTGGCCAATATTTTATTTTGTTGATCTACATAATTGGCCGGCAGGTTATAATCTAAGATGCGGCGGATAAAACCAGCTTTTTGAAAACCTGTTTCATAGGCCCTGGCATCCCGCTGCCCCAGCGAATTTTTCATAAAAGCCAGTTCTGCTTCGCTGATGCCGTTCTGACGATAGTTCTTCAGTTCCTGCATCACTTCCACCAATGCACTATCGGTGGCATCGGCACGGATGCCGGAGCTGAACTGGAATTCACCACTATACTCATCGCCGCTGAACGAACTGCGGGCACCATAGGTCCATCCTTTGTCTTCACGAAGGTTCAGGTTAAGCCGGCTGTTGAAATCACCACCTAAAGCATAATTCATCAGGATGCTCTTGTAATAATCACCAGTAGCGTCATATTTCAACCCCGTTGCATAACCTACCCTGAACTGCGACTGCGCAGCTTTGGGAATGTCCACCATATACACTTTGGTTTTGTCAATCGGCGCCGGTTCGCTGCTCACGTTGGGTATCTCCACTTTTTTATTCGGCAGTTTATTGAGGAAAGCTAATTTGGGTAATATCTCTGCTTCTTTTACATCACCCACAATCACCACTTTTGCATCTTTTGCAGTGATATAATTTTTGTAATATTCTTCAATATCCTGCAGGCCGATATTCTGCACAGTTTCTTCAGTGCCGGATGGGTTCATACCCAAAATATGATTGGGACCATAGTTCAGTTTGGCAAAAACATCATCAGCTACTGATGCCGGATTAGACTTGGCCTGTTTGAAACCCTGCAATCGTTGTTTTTTGATCCGGTCAAAATCATCTTCGTTGAATTTCGGATGCAACATTCTTTCCTCTACCAAAGACAGCGTTTTATCCAGGTTCTTTTTTAACGTCTGCACACTAAAGGTGATGCCATCCAGCCCGCTGTTAATGTTTAACGAACTGCCTAATTTTTGCAATTCAATAGCCATTTGTTCAGCAGTATAGTTTTTGGTGTCTTCGTTCATCATGCTGCCAAACAAGCTGGCAAGCCCCACTTTATCCTTGTTATTAGCCTGCAAAAGGTGGCCGCCAGGTATAGTGATGGTAAATGTTACAATGGGTACTTCCGAACTTTCTGTGCCGATCATGCGGACACCGTTGGGCATATCCTTTCTCCAGAACTTCGGCACATTGACCACAGGGTTTTGCCCGGCAGCGGGAATTTTGCTGCGGTCGAAATTGTCTTTGGCTTTCGCATATTTCAAACCGGCATAACCATAATCAGGAGCAGTGTAGCGGGTAGAATCTATTTTATAATTGTTCGCTGCAGCCACATCATTTTTCTCATCCATCGTTTTGGTGAGCACACTGAGGATGACGGCATGTTTGCCTTTGATATACTTGTTATACACCCTCATCACATCTTCTTTGGTCAGTGAAGTGTACATTTTCACCAGGTCGGCTATTTTATTAGGGTTGCCGGTAAACGTTTCAAATTGTGCCAACTGGCTCACTTTGCCCGACACACTTTGCAGGCCGCTAATCTGCTGCGCCTCGGTGCTGCCTTTGAACTTCTCCACATCATCATCCGTGACACCGGTTATTTCAAATGAATCCAATGCGGCACGATAAGCGGTCAGCATTTCAGGCAATGTTTTTCCCAGCGATGGAGTGATGCGGAAACTGAATTCACCGGCCAGTTCCGACATGCTGCTGAAAGCAGAGGCATTCAGGGCAATTTGTTTTTTGGTGAGCTGTTGAAACATTGTTGAGTTGCGGCCCTGCCCCAACACCTGTGCAAGGCAGGTCAGCGCTGCCATATCAGGATGATAGTTTGGAACAGTGGGATAAACGATGGCCAACTGCGACTGCCGGGCATAATTGTCAACAAAAGAAACATAGCGGTCGGCTTCCAGTGTTACTGCCGGCAGTTTAGTAGGCGTCACTTCAGGGCCGCGGGGAATGCTGCCAAAATATTTTTCTACCAGCTTCACCACCTCAGCAGGTTTCACATCGCCGCCTACTGTCAGCACTGCATTGTTTGGGCCATACCAGCGCAGGAAAAAATTCTTAAGGTCATTTACATCCACCCGGTTCAGGTCTTCTACATAACCAATCGTGAGCCATGAGTAAGGATGGCCATACGGGTAAAGATTTTTGGAAAGATATTCATTGACGAGGCCATAGGGGCGATTGTCATAGTTCTGACCTCTTTCATTTTTTACAGTGGATCGCTGTATCTCGAACTTCTTTTGTGTAACGGCATCTAGCAAAAAACCCATGCGGTCTGCTTCGAGCCAGAGCATTTTTTCCAACTGGTTGCTGGGAACTGTTTCAAAATAATTGGTGCGGTCACGGTTGGTGGTTCCGTTCAGGGTGCCGCCGGCATCAGAGACGATTTTAAAATGTTGTTCATCGGCCACGTTGTCGCTGCCCTGGAACATCATATGTTCAAAAAAATGGGCAAAACCGGATTTTCCGATTTCCTCTCTTGCCGAGCCAACATGATAAGTGACATCCACATGCACCACCGGGTCGCTGTGATCTTCGTGGATGATCAGGGTCAGCCCGTTGGAGAGCTTATATTTTTCATACGGAATGATTAGTTCGCTGCCCTTGCGGGTTACTTTTTCAATGAGTTTTGTCTGCGCTCCTGCTGCAAGCAGCATGAAGGAGGCGCCAAACAATAATACCTGCTTTTTCATACTTAATTAGTTTTAGAAGGATAGCCAAGTTAGCCAAAACCTGCTTTAAACCTGTTGCCACTTATCAAATAAGCACAGGTTGAAATATGAAATTCAAGGTTTGGGTAGAAATGCTGATCAATTGGAAGTAAATGAAAGCACTTTCAGGGTTTTGGGAAGAAATATTTGGCTGCACCCGGGTAATGACTGGCTAATTTCAATTCATAATCCGGGTTTGCTTTTAGCTGCTGTAAAAAATAGTGCAGCTTGGCTATATCTTCTTCTTTTTGAAAAGCCTGGTCATGGGCCAATAAAACAAGGTGCCCGGGGATTTTTGTTTTGCCTGCTTCCAGCATATTCTCGATTTGCCGAAGCAGCAGGTCAGGATCTGTTTTCACGGAAAATGTTTTATGGCTGTACATCCATTCCAGGTCCCATCCCATGATTGCAAAACCTGCGTTGTGCAAGGAATCAACAGCCACCCGGCTTTCCTTTATATCGGTGTAAATGATGGAGTCAATCCGCCATGCATTGCGGCCGGGCATCCGGGCTATTGCGTTTGGAAAATGAAGGCTGTCATCTGACCGGATGAAATCGGCAACAACAGTGGACGGAGAATTATAAAATGTGTTATAACGGTTTCGCAGACCGTGGGTATAGCTGTGGTTGCAGAGTTCCATTCGCTTGTCCTCCCTGATCAATTTCACTGCTTCACGTTGCCAGGTGCCATCGTGTGCATGAAGACCGACAATAAAAAAACTGACAGGAGTATTTTCCTTTTGCGCAGCGGCCAGCACATTTCTGGTTCCCATGTTGGGACCATCATCAAAAGTGAGATAGATCTTTTTCTTGTTGGCCGATACACGGGCAATGGAATCAGCGATCACCTGTTGCCGTTTGGCTGCTGCTGCAGAATCAGCCGCCGATGGCCGGGGCTCTTTTTCAGGGGCATTGTTGCAGGCAATAAAAAGAAAGGTGAGGAAATAACAAACAATCAGCAAGTATAAACCGGCTGCCGGATAAGGTTTTTGTCTGGTGAAAGGGACTGGATTGCTCATGTTAGGTGGTGGCGGCAAAATTACAGGATGAAAGTAGAAAACGCCTGCGGGGTAATTATTATTTCAGCGGTTAAAAAAAGGTGAAAGCCTGAGGCTAACTTGTTATAAATTCGCTTAATAATCTAATTGGCTATGGTTCGTAAACAGGAAGTACTTAACGATGTTGTCATAAAATTTGCCGGAGACAGTGGCGACGGGATGCAATTGACCGGAACACAGTTTACCAATAACACGGCTTTGCTGGGTATTGATCTTTCCACGTTCCCGGACTTTCCCGCCGAGATCAGGGCCCCGCAGGGCACTTTGCCCGGAGTGAGTGGCTACCAGTTGCGGTTTTCGTCCGACAGGGTGTTTACCCCGGGTGATGCCTGCGACGTGCTGGTGGCGATGAATGCCGCTGCGCTGAAGACCAACTTAACCGCATTGAAAAAAGGCGGTAAGATCATTGTGAATACGGATGGCTTTGATTCTAAAAACCTCCGTCTCGCCAATTATCCCGAGGGAGAAAATCCATTGGAAAACGGTAGCCTCGAAAATTACGAAGTGATCAAAATGGATGTCACCAAGATGACAAGGGAGGCGCTGAAGGATTTCACGATGGGGATGAAAGAAAAGGACAGGGCCAAGAACATGTTTGTACTTGGCTTTCTCTATTGGATGTATGGCCGGGACATGGAAAATACCATCAGCTTTCTGAAAGATAAGTTTGGCAAAAAGCCGGAAATATTTGAAAGCAATGTGAAAGTGTTGCAGGCCGGTTATAATTACGGGGATACAACAGAGACATTTACTACCACCTACAAAGTGGAGAAGGCAAAGATGCAGCCCGGTGCCTATCGGTCGGTGATGGGGAACCAGGCTGTTTCTTACGGACTCATTGCTGCTTCGCAAAAAAGCGGGTTGCCACTGTTCCTGGGTTCTTATCCTATCACTCCTGCTTCTGATATTTTGCATGAACTGAGCCGGCATAAAAATTTTGGCGTAAGAACCTTTCAGGCTGAGGATGAAATTGCAGCCATCACTTCCACTATCGGCGCTGCCTATGGTGGGGCATTGGGGGTGACCACTTCCAGCGGCCCTGGCATTGCGTTGAAAGGAGAGGCGATGGGTCTTGCCGTGATGCTGGAAATACCGCTGATTGTTATTAACATTCAACGGGGTGGTCCTTCCACCGGCTTGCCTACTAAAACCGAGCAGTCTGACCTGATGCAGGCCTACTATGGAAGAAACGGAGAATGCCCGATGCCCATCGTCTCTGCATCCACACCTGCCGATTGTTTTGATGCGGTATATGAAGCGGTAAGAATTTCTGTGCAACACATGACGCCTGTTATCTTTTTAAGCGATGGTTATATTGCCAATGGGGCAGAACCCTGGCGGTTTCCAAAATCTGATGACCTGCCTTCAATAACCGTGAAGTTTAAAACCGAGTTGGGACATGGGGAAGAAAAATTGCAGCCTTACCTGCGGGATGAAAAATTGGTGAGACCGTGGGCCGTGCCTGGCACAGCGGGACTGGAGCACCGCATCGGCGGTTTGGAAAAACAAAATATTACCGGCAATGTGAGTTACGAACCCGAGAACCACCAGTTGATGGTAAAGATCAGGCAGGAAAAGGTGGACAAAATAGCTGAATATATTCCTGAACAAAGATTAGACAGCGGTCCTGAAAAAGGCAAAGTGCTGGTGCTGGGCTGGGGCTCCACCTATGGTGCTATCAAAAGCGCTGTGGCTGAATTGCAGGCTCAGGGCAAAGAAGTGAGTCATGCACATCTTCGTTATGTTCGTCCTTTCCCTAAAAATCTCGGCGATATTCTCAAAAATTTTGAAACGGTATTGATACCCGAGATCAACAACGGTCAGTTGATAAAGATCATCCGTGATGTGTATTTCGTGGACGCAAAAGGTTATAACAAGATCATGGGGGTGCCGATTACAAAAACGGAACTGGTGGAGGAATTGGGAAAATACTTCTGAACATACTTTCCGATACGTAAAGGCTGGCATCACGCCGGTCTTTTTTATTTTTTGTGGCCAGCTTTAACAATTTATGCCACTTGTCACAATCTTTCCGGCAGTTTCTTTGTGGCTGCTACATTTATAAAAACATAATGTATGAAAAAGATATTTCTACTTCTTTTTGTTTTCCAGCTTGCTTTTCTGTGCACCATGCAGGCGCAGCAAAATAATATTGTAAAAGAAAAATTCAATTGGGGCCGGGGCGACCAGGATACTACAGCCGGCTATGCACAGGCTGTGAAAGTGGATAACATATTATACATCTCCGGCACTGTGGCAAGAGACGTCACCCCTGAAGGAATCAAAAGATTGTATGAGGCTTTGGAAAGAACCTTGCAGCATTACGGCGCCACTTTTCAGAATGTGGTGAAGGAAACTTTATACACCACGGATATAGAAGCGATGAAGCAACACAATGCTACCCGGAAAGTCTTTTATAAGAATGATTTTCCTGCAGCAACATGGGTGCAGATCAGCCGGCTATACATGGCGGATGCAAGATTGGAAGTAGAGCTGATTGCACATTTGCCAAAATAGTACAAAGGGGTGTTTAATAAAACAGAAGCCTGTCTGATGAGGACAGGCTTTACTATTTCACCCAATAAAAATGATTTATTCTGCAGCAACAAGGTTAATAGCAGGTGCTGATGCCGGAGGATTAATATCAAAAGGTTCTGAAGAAGAACGGGGCACAGGGGCATTTTGGAACAGTTGCAAAAAGTTGCCATCAAAGTCATCTGCATTACGGATACGGATGGTAACGGCCGGAAGTGATGAGGTAGACCCATCCGTTCTTTTTTTTACATCCAGCACATCAAAAGCCACAATGCCAAGATTGGCTCCCATAAGATTCCCCAGCAAAGGGGAGTAGTTAATGCTGATATCACCGTCGTAAACGATGGCTATCACTGTTTGTCCTTTTAGCATGGTCAGCCCGGTTGCCCTTAACGGGGTTACATCAGGAATTTTATCGAGCAGCACCTCCTTGTCATCATCCGGGTTGCCTGACCCCAGGCCGGGGCCTGAGATAAAGAAATTTCTAGAACCCTTATCAAAAGGCCCGGTATTTTTCCATGGATTGGGAATGGTTTTGAGGGCATGCCAGCCTTCATCACCCACCTGGCCTGTGTATAGCGTAATGGTTCGGCCCACATTTTCACGGAAAAAGCGAAGTTGTTCCCGCAGACCAACTTTGGCCAGTTGATCGTTTACGTCCACATTTGAAAAATCATTGGGTTCATTTCCGTTGTCAATACTTTCTTCATCTATCACCAGCAATACCGGGCTGCTGCTGGTTTCCGTGTTTTCCTGATTCAGCAGCATGTTCTCTTCCCGCTGGCAGGAAATGCTTATGAAAGTAATTGTTATGAAAAGAAACGTTGCCCGTAACAGGGAAATCGGTTTGGTTTGCATGATAAAGGTGTTTAAGTATTCTGAGGGAGGTCAGTAGTTGAATAACTACCGCAAATAGCGAACCAATATATGCTGTTAAATGAGTTATTAATTTCTTTCTAACCATTGTTGAAGCAGGCGGCAGCTTTTCCGGCTAAGTTATAAACAGAAATGCCATTGACGGGCCCTCGTTTGGATAGCAAATTGAAAAATGGTTCAGCTTTTTTTCGGATTGCTGCAGGTCACAAGTAAATAGACAAATACTTCGGGCAAAAGAAATCGTTTCAGCACAAGTATTGGCCAGAAGCCACTGAAAGGAAACTTCAGGGTGTGATGGGAACTTCCTGCAAAGTGACGGAAGTGAAAAAGGCATTATATAAGATCATCGCACCATAGAGCAGCATGGTAACGATCAGCCCATACATAAAAATATTATAGGAAAGACGAAGCCACCTGTATTTTTTTGCCAGTACTACTCCCAGGAAGTAAAGGTCTTTGATCATGCTGCTGTAAAGATAATCCCTGCTGCTGAGCATCTCCTTCATGGCCCAGTCATAATCCGGCAGTTTCATGTTGTGAAAATTGCCAAAAAACAAAAGGTTGGTTCTTTTATTATGAATGTCTTCACGGGTGAACTTGCCTTCGGAAATATTGGGTCTTGTGGCTTTCACGGCATAAATGATGGTGGCCACACACACCAGTACCAGCGAGGTGGTAGGCAGAATGAGATATTTATCTTCCTCAAGCCTGCGCACCAGCACAGAGATTACAACTGAGAGAATGATGGAATTTACAGAGATCATGATATTTGCCTTGCTGTCGGCCATCTGGCTCAGGTTGGCATGGTTATTTGCCATGATTCGGAACACCGTAGAGATGCCTCTTTCAGTTTGCGATTCTTTATCTTTTTTCTTTTTTTCTTCCGGTGTTTCTTTATCTTTTTTCATCTCATCGGAAAAAGCAGCCAGCATATCGTCTCCCTTTTTATCTTTTTTGCCCTGCTTTTTTACGCCGCCGCTTTCTGCTGCTTTCAGGATTTTTATATGTTGTTCTTTCACCGGCTGCAGCTTGCGTTTGCCATAGTCAGTGAAATACTGATGATTTTCCATAAAGGCAATATTCATCTTCCGCCATTTTTTGCGGGAAACATCTTCGCCGGAAAAACCTGTAAGTTCCTGGCGCAGTTCTTCATTCTTTACAGTAAATTCGTTGGTGCCCAGGTGAAAGAGATCTGCATCACAGAGGATCTGTTCAATGAGCGATGTTGGTGACTGGGGCATTTTGGTGGCATCAATGCATCCGGCCACTTTGTTAACGAGTGACAAAGAGGCATTATGTTGTTCCAGGAAAGAAACTGCCAATTGTTTGCCAACTTCTTCGTGCCCTTGCGATTTTCCGGCGCTGAAGCCTGTGTCATGAAACCAGGCTGCAATCAGCAGGGCTTCTTTGTCCTCTGGCTGCAGTTGGTAGTAGTCAGCCATTTGTTCGCAGGCAGACACCACGTTTTCGGTGTGCCCGAGGTTATGATAGCTGACATCTTTGCTGAGCTGGTTCCGCAGAATTTCGGTGGCAAATTCTCGGGCAGCCGCCAGCAATAACGGGTGGGAAACGGTCATATTTTAATTTTTGAACATGATAAATTTAAACAAAAAGACCAAATGCTTAGGATTCAATATTAAAACATGGGCCGGTGGTCTGCTGATACCTGCTTTTTTCTTGGTTGTAGTTGCCTGCCAGCACGATAAGGTCATCTACACCCCGGAGGGGTATGATATCACCAGCCCCCAAAAAATAAGCCTGGGAAGCAAGTTGGATGAAATATCCGGTATCTGTTGGGTGAATGACAGCACCATGATCGCCAATGATGATGAAAGGGGTAGGATCTATGCAATTGATATCAGAGACAAAAAGAATTACAATTACCGGAGCATCAAGTTTGGCCCCAAAGATGATTACGAGGACATCATAAAAGTAGAAGATACCATATTTGTACTACTCAGCACCGGCAGTATTATGAAAGTTACGGGCTACCGCAGTGAGGACAGCATTCAGGCTTCTATCATTGCCACGGTGCCGGGAAAAGGGAATGAATTTGAATCCATGTATTATGACCCTGAAGCACATTCAATCATACTTGTCTGTAAGGAGTGCCATAAAGAAAAAGACCAGGTCAGGACAGCATACCGGTATGACATAAACGAACAAAGACTCATAGATACGGCTTATTATTCTATCAGCATAAAGGATATCAGGAAGGTGATGGATGATGGCAGGGCAGAATTCAAACCATCTGCCGCTGCCATTCACCCCATTCAGCAAAAACTATATTTGGTATCATCAGTGGGAAAAGTGCTGGTAGTTACAGATAAAATGGGAAATGTGGAACAAGCCATACCCATTTCACCCATCATGTTCCCCCAACCGGAAGGAATAACCTTTGCGCCGAATGGCGATATGTATATTTCTAATGAAAAAGCCACAGAGGAAAGGGCCACTTTATTGAAATTTGTTTTCAAATCAAAAAAATAAAACTCTGAAAACAGTTGCTCACTGCAGTTTCATTAATGATGTTTTGAAAACCTCTGTAGTGGTTTTGTCAACGGTATAGAACGATACAGTTACTTCTTTGGATGACTTTACTTCTATTACTGAAAATCCAACTTTGGCCGCAGCAAAAACACCGTTCTTCTTTTTTCTGACACGGGTGGCTTTGCAGCCGCTGCCGCTTACTACCTGGCAAAAACCATCTTCCTGTATCAGTTGCAGGCCATGTTCATGACCGGCTACAAAAACCACATTGGGCTGCTGGCTGGCAGCGTCAAGAAGCAAACCAGACATTTTTTTATAATTCTTATGTGGAAGATCCTGCCTGGCCCCGATGAGTGTTCTGTACAGCGGATAAATGGAACCAATAACCGGTAATGGTATATATAGCCCTTTCTTCAGGTCTGTCAGCGGGAAAATATGCTGCTTGATGCTGTAATAGCCTCCATGTACACCATTACTTTTAACCGGGTGGTGGCTGGCTGCCACCACCAGTTTGCCTGGATGTTTTTTGAAAATGGCGGCAAGGCTTTGTGAAAGTTCTTCTGTTGTTTTGTTACTGCAATCAGAACCTGGTCCTGGCTTTTCGTGTGGATGTATCCACCACTGGCTGTCAAAGATCACCAGCACCACATTATTGTCTAATTCAATTTCTACCGGTCCGGGACAGCCGTTTTCGGGAAGAAACTTCACATTTGGCCGGTTCATGGTCTGCACATATTGTTGCTGGCGCAAAACGGCCTGCAATCCACCTTTTCCGGCATTGTCCCAGTCATGATTGCCCGGAATGATGTAAACAGATGCATCCCTGCCATCAACAACGGTCAGTTGCGAATCAAGAATGGCTTTTGCCTCAGGGTAGAATGAATGATCCGGTTCGGGCAGGCCGTAATCATAAATATTATCACCCAGGTAAAGTATGGTCGTTTTTTTGTCAAGGGAAAAGTTCTTTCTGACGGCATCTGGCACAGGGTGTTTTCCATTGATGAATGAGCCGCCGTCGCCGATCAGGATGATGCGGTGCAGGATGCTGTCTGTTTGTGCATGGGTTATGAAGCCGGAACAGGTGAGTAATAAAGTCCACAAGCATTTTTTCATGCCGTTAATAATAATTAAGTTTATTTGCTGATCGGGATTACGATTAGATTTCATGAGTGTTTCTGTCAAAATCGTAAGTTACTGAAAAGTTCTGCTGCGCCGGATGACACTTGTAGTAATAACATAAAAACAGGTGTTCTTTAACTGTTTTATGCCCTTCAAAACTATCAACTGACAAGCGGTTTACTTTAAAATATGGATAATTGTTGTACCTTATGACGGCTTTGAACTTATTTTAATATGTTCGGCCACCAACCAACTTTAACTGTATAAACCAACAATCATGAGACTGTTTCGTTTTCTCTTGTTCAGCATGGCAGTCATGTTAAGCTGTTTTGCTGCACAGTCACAACAGGATTCTGCCTCTTCTCCCGGCTCAACATTATTTAAGACCAACGGGTCCAAAAAATTCTGGATGGGTTCCAACTACAGAGCCGAATGGCTGACCCCTGTAAAAGCCCCGCTATTCAATTTATCAGCAGAAAAAGGCAGCCTGAAGCCAATTAAAAAAGGAGGGGGCAAGCAAACCAAATCATTAAGGCTGGAAGATGAGGAGGGAAGGGAATATGTGTTGCGGTCAATACAAAAATTTATTACGAGCCAAACGCTGCCAGGTGATCTTCAGAGTGCAGCTGCTGAGGACCTGGTAGCCGATGGTGTTTCTGCATCATATCCGTACGCATCACTCTCTGTAGGCACACTGGCCGATGCCGCAGGGGTCCCTCACGGGAAGGCGAAATTGGTTTACATAGCTGATGATCCCAAACTTGGCGAATTTCGCCAGGAGTTCGCCAATATGCTTGCTTTGTTTGAACATCGTTTACCTGACTCTGTCCGGAAAGGATTTAGTACAGAAGAAGTTGTTGAAAAACTAGATAAGGATAATGATAACACTGTTGACCAGCATTCCCTGCTTAAGGTCAGGATACTCGATATGTTTATAATGGATCTTGACCGCCATGAAGGACAATGGACCTGGGGTGCATGGGATAACGGGAAAGGGAAAACGTATTTCCCTATAGCCAAAGACAGGGACCAGGCATTTTACACCAACCAGGGGCTGTTACCAGGCATTGTGAAGTGGCCGTGGATGGTGCCACAACTGGAAGGCTTTAAGGCAAAAGCAAAAAATATTAACCGCTTCAACTTTGCCGCCCGCAATCTTGACCGTTATTTCCTGAACCAAATGACAGAGGAGGATTGGAGAACTACTACTGAGCAATTCCTGTCCCGTATGACGGATGATGTGATTGACAGGGCATTTGACCAGCAACCGAAGGAGATAAGACATATTTCTGCAGACAAGCTAAAGGCAACATTGAAAGAACGCAGGCAATACCTGCCGGAGGAAATGATACAGTACCATCGCTTCTTGTCAGAAATAGTAGATATTACGGGCAGCGATAAAATGGAATTGTTTGAGGTTACCCATAATGATGAGGGCTCGGTGCTGGTGCAGGTGTTTAAGATCACCAAAGAAGGAAAACAGTCAACAATGATGTATAGCCGCAGCTTTGATCCAGCAATTACTAAGGAAATAAGGCTATACGGACTGGGTGGTGAAGATAAGTTTGTAGTAAAAGGAAGCTCGTCAAAGATCAGAGTTAGGATGATTGGCGGAGAAGGAAAAGACGTATTTGAAAACACGGCTTCATCCAATGGAGGAATTGTATATGACAGCAAAGCGGAAACAAACCAGCTTACAGGCAATTTCAGGAATAAGATGTCAAATGATTCTGCCGTGAATTCGTATGAGAGATTGTATTATAAGTATAACCAGGTCATTCCTTTCCTGTCTATTGGCTTCAACCAGGATGATGGTTTGTTTATCGGCCCCAGTCTCAAGATCATCAGGCATGGTTTCCGTAAAACACCGTATAAGACCATGCACCAGCTTGCCATGAGCTATGCTTTTTCAACCCAGGCATTCAATGCCCGCTGGTATTCGGAATATATTGGAGTTTTTGGTAAGAACACCGACTTGCTGACCGACTTTGATATCAAGGCGCCAAATAATACCACCAATTTCTTTGGCTATGGAATGAACTCAATGTATGACAAGGCAAGTCCTGGGCAATTCCGCTATTACCGGGCCCGCTACAGTCTTGGGGATATTTCGCTGATGCTACGCAAAAATTTCTCGCCTAAAATCAGTGTTATGTTTGGCCCCACATACCAGTTCTATTCGTTAGACCAGGCAGATAAATTCAATGCCGTAAGATTTATAACAGATATTGCTAACAACGGGCTTGACCCGAATACGCTTTATCAAAAGCAATCCTATTTTGGAGGAAAGTTTTCTTTGCTGGCCGATACAAGAGACAGCCGTGTGCTGACCAGGAAAGGCATTTTCTGGCAAACCACTCTTCGCCATCTTACCGGTTTGAAAAATACAAGCTATAATGTAACACAACTCAATTCGGATTTTACATTTTATATCCCGCTGGGCAAAGGGTCTGTCTTAACTAACCGCATTGGTGGCGGACACAACTTTGGTGAATTTGAGTTTTACCAGGCACAGTATCTTGGCCTTGAAGATAACCTGAGAGGTTACCGCAAGTTCAGGTTTGCAGGTCAGTCGAAAGTTTATACAAATACTGAACTGAGATTTAAGCTTGCCAACCTGAAAACCTATCTTTTCCCTGCATCCTTTGGTATGCTGATGTTCGTTGACAACGGAAGGGTTTGGCATGACTCAGACAACAGCACTACATGGAAAACCGGTTATGGCGGCGGTTTCTGGTTCTCACCGCTCAACCGTATGGTATTTTCACTTTGCATCACCGGTTCCAGGGAAGATGTACTGCCCCTTATTGGGCTTGGCTGGAGATTTTAATGTATGAGTGAGGTATAAGAACAAAGAAGCCCTTTAGAAAAAGGGCTTCCGTTCTTTAGGTACTCTAAGTGTATGAAAAATTTGACGTGGACCAGTACCCCCTCAAAATATTTTAGATTACTTCGTGTTTGTTTTTTGTCCGGGCTCTATCGCTGCAATGGCTGAATAAGTGATCTGTTGAAGGCTGTCAACGATCTTTACCCGGTAATACGTTTTTTTCTGAACAGCCTTTTCGTAAAACATATAGGCATCAGGACCGGGTTTGTCTGTGCCGAACACAAGACCTGCTGTGGTGAAATTTTTCCCGTCATGACTTTTCTCTACTTCAAACTGGTAAGCATGGGCATTATCAGTCACTTCCCATTGCAAGATGGTTTTGTTATTAACAATGCTGGCCTTGAAATTTACTAATTGAAGTTCTGATGGAACAAGAATGGATGATGATGGTGTTGTAAAAGGGCGGATGCCGGTTTCGGCATATACGGATGAAAAAAGCTGGTTCAGCAACATAGTGATCAAAAGGGTAAAGATTGTTCTCATTTCTAAGGGTTTTGAATGATGGATTCAAGTCCCATAGAAATATTGGATGAAAATGCTACGGTTCGAAGGGATCTGGATAAGGCCTGCTGCACCACTACAAAAAAAACCGCATGTATAAAGGGGGAATGACAGGTACGGCTATTTATCGTAGTTTTCCGAAGGGTTTTGTGGTTTTCCGAATCGTGACAACAAACGTAGTAAGCGAATACCGTAATTGCAAGGCTTTTGAAAAAATATTTTTAAAACCGGGACTCTTGTCTTTCTACTGGTTTGATGTTTAATACATTTGCCTGAGTTTGTCTTCATCAGCTATCATACAGGTTAAGGATCTGACAAAGGAGTTTGGCCCTATCAGGGCTGTTGATGGTTTGTCTTTTTCGGTTTCTTCAGGCCAGGTGTATGGTTTCCTGGGGCAGAATGGCGCAGGTAAATCTACGACCATCCGGATGTTGCTCACATTGATACGGCCCACCTCGGGAAGTATTGAACTTTTTGGTATGAACCTGCAAAAGCACCGCAAAGAGATATTAAGGCAAACAGGGGCCATTATTGAACGGCCCGACATGTACAAGTATCTTACGGCATTGGAAAATCTTCGCATTTGTGCTGCCATGAGTGCTGTGAAGGTCACTGAGAAAAAACTGATGGATCAATTGGATATGGTGGGCCTGGCGGCAAGGGCCCACAGCAAAGTAAAAACCTATTCACAGGGCATGAAGCAAAGATTGGGAATCGCTACTGCGCTGGTACATGATCCGCAACTGATCATTTTGGATGAACCGGTCAATGGTCTCGACCCGCAGGGCATTGCAGATATTCGCAATCTTATTATTCATTTAAGCCGTGATGCAGGCAAAACACTGCTGGTTTCATCGCACCTGCTGGCGGAGATGGAACTGATCGCTGATACCATGCTGATCATTGACAAAGGGAAAAAAGTGGTGGAAGGAAAAGTCTCGGAACTGTTTGATCCTGCCGAAACGATGGTTGAAATGTCTGCCATTAATATTGCATCCGCCTATGAAAAAATAATGCGATCAGGATTGAAATCACTGGTGGTCGGCCGGGAGGAAGACGTGCTGATGCTGAAACTGCATCGCAACGACATTCCTTCTGTGCTGAATCAATTAGTGCAGATGGATATTGCTATTCTGTCTTTCCACGCAAGACATTCGCTGGAAGATTATTTTCTGTCACTCACAACCGGAAAAAAACATGTGGCGCCTGCTGCAAATTGAACTGTATAAAATATTTAGAAGGCCCCGCACCTATATTGCATTTGGCGCCATTGCGGCCATCGTCATTCTCATCCAGGTGGCATTGAAGTATGATGGCAAGTCTTATGTTGATCTGTTGCTCAATAACCTGAAGGAATCTTTTGAGCTGAATGATGAATTTAAAACTAAACTGCTGAATGGCTACCTGATCTGTTTTGTCATTCTCAACACCCTGCTGATCCAAATGCCGCTGCTGGTGGCATTGATTGCCGGCGATTCAATAGCTGGCGAAGCCAACATGGGCACACTCCGGCTTTCTTTGTCAAGACCCGTCAGTCGAACCAAGTATATGCTGGTGAAATTTGCTGCTTCCGTTATATACACTTTTGCCTTGTTGGTCTGGATGGCCTTGCTGGCCTTGTTTGGCAGCATGCTGATATTTGGCGTGAATGACCTGGTGGTGATGCGTTCAGATGGTATTGAGATCGTCAGCAGTTTTGATATACTGTGGCGATATATGGCGGCATTTGGGTATGCGGCGGTTGCCCTTACTACGGTGGCTGCTTTGTCCTTTTTGTTAAGTGTTTTTGCTGAAAATTCTATTGGCCCCATCATCGCCACCATGAGTATTGTTATTGTCTTTACAATTTTGTCCGAAATGAACATTCCTATCTATGATAATACGGTGAAGCCTTACCTGTTTACCTCTCATATGGTGGCCTGGAAGGGCTTTTTCTATGTACAGGCGGATGCAGAAAACAGGACCATCGCCGGTTCTGTAGAAAACCTCTCTGCTATTTTTCGTAGCTTAGGAATATTGATCATCTACATTATCGGTTTTGTTTCCACCGCTATCTGGGTGTTCAGGCGAAAAGACATTTTGAGTTAAAATAGTTGTTATGGTGAGGAGTATTCAGGTAAGATTCAGCGTTTGGGGCACAGTACTGTTGTTGCTTATTTCCCCTTTGTTCCAATCTTTTTCGGGCAGAAATGGATTTTCTTCTGCTGAGGAACTGCTGCAAAAGATCAGGGAAAAATTGGATAAGGTAAATGATTATGAAGCAAAAGGAAAAATGAAGACCAATGTTGTATTCATCAAGGCCCCGGTTGCTACTGTAAAGGTTTATTATAAAAAGCCGGACAAACTGCGTATTAATAATGAGAGTGGCGTGTCTTTTATTCCGAAGGGGTCTGTAAATATCAGCCTCAACACGGTATTTCTCAACAATAACAATTTTGACATTATAGACATGGGCATGGAGGAAGGGAGTGGTTTCCGGGTGATCAAACTTTTGCCCAAGGACGAAAATGCGGAAGTCGTACTTTCCACATTGTATATTGATGAAGCACAGGCGCTGGTCAGAAAGGCGAAGACTACCACCCGTGAAAACGGCACTTATGAACTGGAAATGAACTATGGGAAGTATGCGGCCTATGGACTTGCTGATAAAGTGACTTTTTCATTCAATACCAAGGACTACAAGCTGCCCAAGGGCATCACTTTTGATTATGATGATGGCAGTAAAAAGGAATCTTCAGCCGACAAGCTGAAAAACCGGAAAGGGAGAGTAGAAATACTATATTCCTCATATGCCATCAATAAAGGCGTTCCGGATTCTGTCTTTCAGTAACACTCAGGCAAAGTGTTAATATTTTGCAATGGATTATTTATTCTGAAAGTGTAACTTTACATTAATGATTTTTGTAAAATGAATAAGTAATAATAATTTTACAATTCATCGTATCCATACTCCTTCGTAATTCCAGCCTTGTTTATCTGAGTAGCGTTTATATCCAATCAGTGCACAATAGATATCTGAGACAGATTTTCTGTATTGCAGAAAATCAAAAAATGCATGTTTGAACGTTAAAATTAATTCAGAAATGAAAAAGAACCTGTTGACTGCTGTTATTGCTTGCCTAATGATTTTCTCAAAGACAGTTTTTGCTCAGACCCTTCCTCCTGATTTTTCTGCTACTAATATTGGCTCAGGTTGGGTGTTACCTGCGGGGGCTGTTTTTTCCAGTGACGGGCAAAAACTATTTATTTGGGAAAAAAGAGGCCGTGTGTATGTATGTAACCGGGATGGTTCCGGCAATTACATAAAACAGACTACTCCTGTACTTAATATTTCAGAAGAGGTTGGTGACTGGAGGGATCATGGGTTGCTTGGCTTTGCCTTAGACCCGGAGTATGCCAACAATGGGTTGATATATTTACTTTATGTAGTTGACCGGCATCACCTGCTCTATTTTGGCACCGGGAGCTATAATTCTGCAAGCAATGAATATTTTGATGCAACTATCGGAAGAGTAACAAGATATCAGACCACAACAGTGGGAAGTAATCTCGAAGCAATACCCGCATCAAGATTTATACTGCTGGGTGAAACAAAAGAAACTGGTATTCCAATGCTTCACGAGTCGCATGGCGTAGGTAGCCTGGCTTTTGCTGCTGATGGAACCTTATTGGTATCTGCTGGTGATGGTGCCAGCTACTTTGGTGAAGATGACGGAAGTTTCGGAGGTACTTATTGGGACCAGGCGATGATAGATGATATTATCCGTCCGGAAGAAAATGTGGGTGCATTTCGTTCACAAATGCTCAACTCTCATAACGGCAAATTATTGCGGCTCGACCCTCAAACCGGTAATGGAGTTGGTAGCAATCCTTTTTTTGATCCGGGGAATCCCCGGTCTGCAAAATCTAGAGTCTGGGCGATGGGACTTAGAAATCCATTTCGTATATCTGTAAAGCCCAATACCGGGTCAACCAATCCTACAACCGGTGATCTTGGTGAAATATACATTGGCGATGTTGGATGGGGGTTATGGGAAGAGCTGAATATTATCAGGGCACCGGGAATGAATTGCGGATGGCCTCTTTTTGAGGGTTATGGTGTTTTAACAGAGTATGCTGTTCTGAACAAGCCAAACCCGGATGAGCCCAACCCGTTATTTGGAACAGGAGGGTGTACACAGCAATATTTTACCTTTAACGACCTAATAAAGCAGGCCACTGCCGATGGGAATACAACGGTGTATAATCCATGTAATCCTGCAGACGCTATTGGATCTGGGAACCGGTTTTATCACCGTCGCCCATCGCTGGATTGGAGACATTTTGCTGATGTTGCACGGGTAGGTATATTCAACGGCAGTACACCCTCCACGGACACTCTTGGAAATCCCGGATCATCTGTTGTGGGATCATCATTCCGGGGTAACTGTAGCATTGGAGGAACATGGTACTCCGGAGATGCTTTTCCTGTCGAGTATAAGAATACTTTTTTCCAGGCAGACTTAGGGGCAGAATGGGTAAAAAGGATAACAGTTGATTTTACAGACAGAGTTACAAGAGTGGATGATTTCGGTTATGGATTCTCCAATATTGTTTGTATTGTTCAGAATCCTCTTGATGGAACCCTGGTTACGGTAGAGATGACAGATGGGGTTAAAAGAATTGCTTTTGGAGGCAATATGCCGCCTGTAGCAAAGATCAATTCTGATAAAATATTTGGTCCTTCTGCATTAGATGTTGCATTCAACGGAAGTTCCTCAAATGATCCCGATGGCTCTATCTCTACTTATGCATGGGAATTTGATGATCCGGGAAGCGGAGCCGCCAACACCAGCAATCTGGCAAATCCTTCTCATACGTTTACGGTAGCCGGAGGGGCGCCGGCAAAATTTGTTGTTAAACTAACTGTAACCGACAACGAAGGGGCTACAGCAGTTGACAGCATGATCATTTCTGTTAACAACACAGCCCCGGAAGTAAATATTACCAGCCCGGTCAAGAATTCGTTCTATACAATAGGTATAGATACACTATACACCTGTTCTGCAGCAGTTACTGATACAGAACACCTGCCTGAACAGCTTACTTATGAGTGGCAAACTTTCCTGAGACATAATAATCATGAACATCCTGAACCGATTGACACCAATAAGGCCACAACAACACGGATATCCCGTATAGGTTGTACCGGCGATCAATATTACTGGCTGGTTCACTTAAAAGTTACAGATGCGGCTGGGTTAACTACTTCAGATTCATCAAAAATATTTCCTGCATGCCAGGGTGCCTTACCATTGGTGCTGCATAATTTCAGCGTAACAAAGCAACCCGGAAATGCTAATCTGATCAAATGGGTGACCGAAATGGCTGTTCAGATCGAAAGCTTTGATGTGGAACGAAGTTCGGATGGTATTAATTTTTACAGCATTGACCGGCAAGCTGCTCGTAATTCTGTCAACACAGAGTCTTATAGCTTTATCGACAATAATTTCCCGGCTGGAGTGGTATATTATCGTCTCCGGATGAATGAAATTGGCAATGTGGCCAGGTATTCGGTGATCATCAAAATATCTGCTGATAGCCGGAAGGAAAACATACTTGTTGCCCCAAATCCTGTGATCGGTAACTTTTCGGTAAGATATACTGCTCCCGGAAACGGAACAGCTCTGATAAGGATCATTGACATGAATGGAAAGCTGCTGCATTCGTTGCGGGAAAGTGTGAACGAAGGACAGAATGTGATTTATATCCAAAACCTGCCTGCCTGGAAGTCCGGAACATATATTATTTCAGTGCAGCAAGGCAATGACATACAATACGGCAAATTGATAAAAGCAGAATAAAAAAGCGAAATAGTTACAGAAGCGAAAGAAGGGTTAGGCCAACCGGCTTAGCCCTCTTTTATTTCTTCATCTTCCAGGCGGGCAAAAGATTCGGCTGTTATTTTCCTGACAGGGTTGCGTCGGTTTTCTTCGTAATCTTTTTTCCTGTTGATAATGTCAATACATTCAAAAATAGCTGCCATAAATGATGACGGATCAGCTTTTCCTTTGCCGGCAATGTCAAATGCTACGCCATGATCGGGTGAAGTTCTGACTGCCGGGAGACCTGCAGTAAAATTTACACCTTCCCCCGATGCAAGCGATTTGAAAGGAATAAGACCCTGGTCATGATACAAAGCCAATACGGCATCGAAGCGGTCAAAACTGCGACGGGCAAAAAAAGCATCAGCGCTGTATGGTCCCACCACCAGCATATTATTATTTTTTGCTTCTTTGATCGCAGGTTTAATAATGTTTTCTTCTTCGGTACCAATCAACCCTTCATCACCTGCATGAGGGTTTAACCCCAGCACCGCAATGCGGGGTTTATCAATCCCAAAATCTTTTTGCAGGCTTTGGTTGAGTGCAGCCAGTTTGCTGATAATCTTTTCTTTGGTTACATACCGGGCTATCTCACTTACCGGAATATGCTCGGTGAGCAGGGCCACCCGGAAATTTCCTGCACAGAGCATCATCACTACTTCATTAACCCCGAAGATATGCTGCAGGTAAGGTGTGTGGCCGGTGAAATTGAACTCGGCAGACTGAATGTTTTTTTTGTGAATGGGAGCTGTAACAAGGCCATCAATTTGTTTTTGTTTCAAAGCTGCTACTGCCGATTGCAAGGAAATGGCTGCGTACTTGCCGCCTGTTTCGTTTAGTTGGCCGGGGTTGATAGCCACCTCTTCTTCCCAGCAATTGAAAAGATTTACCTGTTTGGCATTGAGCCGGTTGAAATCACGGGTGCTTTGGTAATTGATATGGCAATCAGGCACCGATTTCTTATAAAAGTTGATGCTTTTATTAGAAGCAAAAATGACGGGGGTGCATTGCTCCAGGATGCGGTTGTCCGCAAAGGTTTTGATAATAAGCTCAATGCCAATCCCGTTCAGGTCGCCGCAGGAAATGCCAATGAGAGGTTTGGTCTGTGACATATTTAAATCTGTTGGGTGTAAAAGTACTGAATTTTGATACGAACGATTTTTTGTGGCAGGTTTGAGTATCTCAGCCAGCTTGAGACTTATACGGCACTACTTGAAGGAGTGATACTATTTTATGAATGAAAATCTACGATTTGATTTGTAATATAAGTATAAACCCTGATTTTAGTGCTTCGGAATGATAAATAGGCTGTTAAGTGCTATAAAGTCTTGTGTTTTCGTTCCGGGAGAGCTCTGTTATTCACGCAGTAATAAACCGGGTTGTTTTGCTATGGTCAATGTAAAGGCTTTGAAGTAGTATTGTGAACCCTGGTTGATCTGCAGATAATAGAAAGACCGTTAACTATGATAACCTTATGCTGAATTCAGCCTGTTTTGCAGGCAAAAATCCAAACCATGACAAAACGTTTGCTAAGCGTATCCTTTTTCTTTACCCTGTTTCTGCTTACAGGGTTGACTGCTATTTCCCAATGCCCGGGTGGTTACACACAATCACAATTAAATTGGGATAATCTTGATTATTACTGCAATAGCAGTGGGGCAGGGCCTTACCAGAGTTATATAACAGATGCTATGGAACAAAGCCAGCGGTTTGCTATAGGCAGAACCTGGCTTACTATAGCTACCAGTTCCGCATCACTTGTCAACCCTGGCAGCGGAAACAGCGCCGAGAATACAACACATTCAGGAGATATTGCCAATTATACAGGGGCTGATGTTCAGTATAATCCTTCCGCAAATGGACAAACAATTACCATTACTTTTAATACAGAAGTGCAAAACACCTCATTTACATTATATGATATAGACCGCTCTGCCCGGATAGATGTCGATGCTTATAATAGTGCTAATGTAGCACAGAATGTAAATGTTGTAACTTATAACATTCCTTCCGCTACTATTCTGACGGTAACAAACAACAATAACATAAATACCTATGTCAGTGCAAATACCACTGATTTAACTGATAATTCTTCTAACCGGGGAACAGCCACATTTACAATTAACTCCCTGATAAATCGAGTAGATATCACTGTTACAACTAGAGGTTCTGACCCTGTTTTCTGGCTTTCGGATATTAATGCCTGTGTAAACAACGGTGTTTTTCCGACCAACTACCACCAGGGAGCCAATAACCGCCCTTTTGTCGGGCCTACACAGAATATGCCCGATTACTTTTTGGTAACGCCTGACAATGACGGCTGTTACTATTTAGACCCTGCAACCGGGCAGGCGAGATTATTATTCCAGGATATCGAGCGGGATTATATGAATTCTTTTGCATACGATCCTTACAACAGGTTTTTGTATTATATAACAGAAAATTCAAGTATAAATGCTAACAACAAGCAGTTGAAGAGATTTGATTACAACACGGAGACCTCTTCTGTGGTGCTTGCCGATATTACAGCATCATTGGGTATCCCCACCTTTAACTATGGTATTGAATCTGCCGGAGCTGCATTTTATGACGGGTCATTATACCTGGGTATTGAGGGCGGTAAGTATGATCCTAGCAATACATCAAATGACAGAACAAGAGAAACCATTATCTGGCGAATTGATTTTGATGGTAGTAACAATCCTGTTTCTGCTTACCAGGTGATGGCAACTGATCATTTTGTGAATGCATCAAACACTTCATTGCATGATTGGGGTGATTTCATTATGAAAAACGGGATGATCTATAACTCTAACACTTCCAGGAATGGCTCTAACTATTCACAAAGCAAGTATCATCATTATAACCTTACAACAGGTCAGATGGATGCGTTATATACAAACCCGGGAACCAATGTGTGGACCGGACAGATTGGTATGAACTGGGCTCAGGGGTTATACTATTTCCGGCCTGGTTCCAGTGGAAATTCTGAAATAGGACTTTACAATGAAGCTGGTACGAACGGGGCACCAGTCACTATTACGGTTGTCAGCGGACCTTCATGGCCGGGAGGGTCGGGAGACGCATCTGATCCATTCAGGCCTAAATGTGATTTTGGAGATGCCCCTGCCAGTTATGACCCATATGCTGACCCGGCTACTCAAAGCCCCGCAGTGCATGAACGGTCTGAGAATATACAATTGGGGGCTACTTGGGATTATGAATTTTTAAAAAGAGGAACAAATGGTACTGATGATATTGACGATGGCCTTGCCTTTGTTCCTTTCATGCCGCAGGGTTCTTCAACTTATGTGACACAAGTGTCTGTTTATAACAATAGTGGCGCTGATGCTACATTAATGGCTTGGCTGGATTATAATGGTAATGGAGTGTTTGATGCCGGTGAGGCGGCGCAGATCGTTCCATCTGGCCCGATAAGTTCCAGCGCAGCTATGCAATCAAGATATTTATACTGGCCTTCTTTTACTACACCGCTGGTAAATGGCCAAAGTACTTATTTGCGAATCCGCATTACATCCGCTTCAGCCGGTATGACTGCTGCACATCCTACAGGATATTTTGCTAACGGAGAGGTGGAGGATTACCGGGTGATGGTAGACAACTATCCTCTTTCCATTACTAACCTTCAATTCAATGCATCACTCATAAATAATAATTATACCAAGCTAACCTGGTCAGGACATGAAGAAAACGGTTTTGGAGGTTATGAGCTGCAAAGAAGCCAGGATGGCCGTAACTGGCAAATGCTGGCATTGTTTACCAGTGACGGACAAAGGGGCCAGCATTCTTATGAGTTCAATGACCCTAACCCGCAACCTGGGAATAACTTTTACCGGCTGATGCTGATAGGAATGACCGGTCAGAATAAGTACAGTGATGTGAAGCTGGTCAAAAAGACAAGTCTTGCAGATATGGTATCTGTAAACCCCAACCCGGTTACCACCCAGGCCGTCATTACTATTAAATCCGAAGACCTGGCAACAGCTTATATTTTGCTAATGAGCAGCACAGGAAGTGAACTTTATAAAAAATCTGTAATGCTCAACAAAGGGGATAATAGTATTCCATTGCCGGTCGAAAGCAAGTGGCCCGATGGAATCTATATGCTTCGTGTAACCGTTAACAGAGAAACTGTTCACAAAAAGCTGTTGATAAATAAGTAAGGGTTTTCTACTATCTTTGAAAAACTAACCCTTTTAAAATTCTAACCACCCATTACTATGAAAAAGCCTGTGATCTTACTCATTGCAGTAGCGGTTACTGCTATAGGATATTTTTTATTCAATAAACAGTCTGACACAAACAACCCCGTTTCACAAGAACAAACTCACGAAGAGGAAGAAGATGACGAAGGTGATGAAAAGCAGAGCGGCGCTGGCAAACAATTGAATAGCTGGTATTGGGCCAAGGGGTATCCTGACCCGCAGAACCTGAGTAATAAATACCAGGCTGCATGGGAACAATATCTTGAGATCAAAAAAAAGACGGGAGATAATTATGCTGCATCAAGAATTGCATCTGCAAACTGGACAGCTATGGGGTATTGCCAGAATGGTTCTACAAGGGTTGGCGGCCGGGTGGTATGTATGGCGATAGACCCTAATAACAATAGCAACCTTTGGGTGGGCTCTGCCAGCGGCGGTATATGGAAATCTACTAATGCAGGCTCCATCTGGACGGCAGTACAAACTAACCTCCCGGTGCTGGGGGTTTCAGCAATTCTTGTTGATCCTTCCAATTCAAACATCATTTACGCCGGAACCGGTGAGGTCTATCACACGGAAGTGGATGTAATGGGTTTTAATGTATGGAAAACAAGAGGGACATATGGAATAGGCGTAATAAAAAGTACAGACGGGGGTACCACCTGGTCACAGGTATTAACAAAGGTTTCTTCTGATTTATTTGGTGTGCAGTCTATGGCATTTTTGCCCGGAAGCAGTACTACTCTTTTTGCCTGCGCAACAGATGGCCTGTACAGATCAACCAACAGTGGTTCAACATGGACAAAAATTTATACCGGTATAAACGTAAGGGATATTGCTATTAATCCATCGAATACCAACCAGATGGTCATCAGTGTTGGTAATATGACCAACGCAACAAAAGGAATATATAGAACAACAAACGGTACCAATGCCAGTCCAACCTGGGGGCAAATCACCACAGGGCTGCCTGCCTCCTTCCAGGGTTATATCAAATTAGATAATGTAGGGTCAGGATTATTGGTTGCGAGCATTGGTGTTGCCAGCAGCGGAAGCCCTAACGAAATATACAGATCAACTGATTTTGGCAGTAACTGGTCCGTACTATCAACTTCAAATCATTGTTCTTATCAATTTTGGTTTGCACATGTTGTGGCCATCAATCCGTTTTTCACAGATTCCCTGATTTATGGGGGGGTAAGTTTATACCGTCACAGAACTACACCGACTGTCGGAAGAGCTTCTATTAGCGGAATTCATGCAGACCATCACGATATTAAGTTTGATCCTGTACAGCGGGGAATTGTATATGTATGCAATGATGGCGGTGTCTATAAAAGTACTAACGGCGGCCAAACTTTTAGTGCTATTAACACTGGTTTGAATGCTACACAGTTTTATGCTTCATTAGGAGTATCAAAAACAAATGCCAACCTGATGGTGGGTGGTTTGCAGGATAACGGGCAGTTTGTTTATAATGGCACCAACTGGATTACACCCAGCGGAGCCGGCGGTGATGGCACTGCGTGTGCGATACATCCCAGCAATAATAATATTATGCTGGCCTGCAGGGATGCTAGAGCAATAAAAAGATCAACAAATGGTGGTACAAGTTTTAGTGAGCTTTCCGGCAGTTCATGGGCATTTACGGGTGATTCGAGAACGGCTTTTGTCGCCCCCATAGCCTTTGCTCCTTCGGATGGAAATATTGTTTATCAGGCCTCAGATAATCTTCATAAAAGCACTAATGCCGGTTCTTCTTTTTCTAATAATGCTTTAGGCAGCACACCGCCTTACCCTGCAACAACTCCGTCAAATTATATAGAACAAAGGCACAAAACAGGAATTGCTTTAGCCATTTCGCCGACCAATCCCAATAAAGTATATGTTTCCACATCGCCATTTGCACAATATGATAATGATGTGAATGATATTTATGTTAATGGCCAACCCAACCTGTTGCGGACTACGACAGGCAACACTCCTTTCACCAGCATTAAAGGCACATTGCCTGATCGTTTTGTGATGGGTATTGCTGTTAGCGCCAACAACGATGACAGTGTGTATGTTGCATTGGGCGGCTTTGGCACTTCACATATTTACCTGACACCGGATGGCGGCGCTACCTGGATCAGCCGGGGCGCAGGATTGCCCGATGTCCCTTTCAACGCCATCCTTATTGACCCGGTAAACCCTTCGGTCATCTATGCCGGTTGCGATTTTGGGGTATATGTAAGCCCGGATCGCGGCGCTACCTGGCTGGATTATAATGGCGGCTTCTGGGACGCTACGCTGATCATGGACTTGCAGGCAGATGCCAATAATAATATTATTGCGGCCACACATGGCAAGGGAGTGTTCAGGGGCAACCGATATGTGTCTTCCACGCTTCCGGTGACCCTGCTTGATTTTTCAGGAAGAAATATCAACAGCACACAAAATGAACTTCGCTGGACCGTGGCACAGGAACAGAACATAGATCGCTACGAACTGGAGAGAAGTGCCAACGGCAGCAATTTCTTCCGTGTTGCAACTATACAGGCAAGAAACCAGGTGGCACAGTCAACATACACATTTGCCGATGCCATCACTGCTTCATCATTTGAAAGTTATTACAGGCTCAAGATCATTGAAGCTGATGGAAAAGTGACTTATTCTTCTGTTGTGTTTATAAGAGTGTCGGCTAAGACTGAGTTCACCATACTCAACAATCCGTTTGCAGAAAACCTTCAGTTCCGGTATAAACTGGGCCGTGACCAGAAAATATCTGTGAATATATATAGTTCCGCTGGTGCCTTGCTGAGAAAAGAGCAATATGCTGCTACAGCAGGAACGGGTAATTATGTGATACATGGACTGGGACATTTGCCCGCAGGTATCTATACAGCCCGAATCGAAAGTGGCACTGAGGTTAATACCATCCAATTGCTGAAAAAGTAATGTCTTCGAAATTATAACCAGGTTAAAAATCCCTGCCGCATCCGGCAGGGATTTTTATTAAGACACAGCGGGCACATTCTGCTACTTTTGCATACCATGTACACCCTCAAAAAATCATTGGGTCAGCATTTCCTGAAGGATGAGAACATCTGCCGCAAGATCATTTCGGCATTGCAGCAACATCCATTTTCGCAGTTGCTGGAAGTGGGTCCCGGGGGTGGGGCACTTACAAAATACCTGCTCGAAATTCCCCGGATTGATCTTAAAGCGGTGGAACTGGATGAGGAAAAAGTGGAGTACCTCATCGCAACCTATCCGGTGCTGAAAGAGAAGATCATTCACAGGAGTTTCTTGGACATTGAGAAACCATTTGAAGGTAGATTTACAGTGGTTGGAAACTTTCCTTACAACATTTCCACCCAGATATTGTTTAAGATACTCGAATGGAAGGAAGATGTGGAATGTATGGTGGGTATGTTTCAAAAAGAAGTGGCGCAACGGGTGGCAGCAAAGGAAGGAAATAAAGTGTATGGTGTTTTAAGTGTGCTGGTACAGGCTTTCTTTGAAGTGGAGTATTTATTTGATGTGCATGAAAAATGTTTTCAGCCGCCACCCAAAGTGAAAAGCGGGGTGATAAGACTGTTGCCAAAGAAAGCGAAGTTGCCAATGCGGTCAGAAAAGGAATTTTTCCTGCTGGTGAAGACCGCCTTTAACCAGCGCCGCAAAACACTTCGCAATGCAGTCAAAGGCTTATTTGAAACAGAAATTTTACAGGATACGATTTTTAATAAAAGAGCAGAGCAACTGTCTGTTCAGCAGTTTGCAGAGCTGACCTTAAAGATGAAATGAAAAAAGTAATTATTACTGCCAACGCACATCAATATCTCATGGCCCGGCTGCAGCAGCAAGGCTTTGACGTGCAGTATGCACCGGCGATAAGCTATGATGAACTGGCTGCTGTTATTCATGAAGCGGAGGGATTGGTGCTCACAACAAGAATAAAAGTTGACAGGGATCTTCTTGATAAAGCCAGGCAACTTAAATGGATAGGCCGCCTCGGCAGCGGCATGGAACTTGTTGATGTGAACTATGCTGAAAGTAAAGGTATCACCTGTGTTAGCAGCCCGGAGGGAAACCGCAATGCCGTGGCAGAACATACACTTGGTTTATTGCTTGGATTGATGAATAAAATTGCTGCTTCTTATGATGAAGTGAAAAAAGGGTTATGGAAAAGAGAGGAGAACCGGGGAACAGAACTCAGCGGCAAAACAGTGGGTATTATCGGTTATGGAAACGCCGGGAGCAGTTTTGCAAAATTGTTAGAGCCGTTTAATGTAACAGTGCTGGCCTACGATAAGTACAATTTTGGTTTTGCAAAAGAACAGGTGAAAGAAGCTTCATTAGAGCAGGTGTGCCGCTATGCAGATGTAATCAGTTTTCATGTGCCGCTGACCGAAGAAACATACCACATGGCAAATGCCGCTTTCTTTGATGCCCTTGAAAGAAAGCCGTGGATATTGAACACGGCAAGAGGAAAAGTGATCCACACCGGAGACCTGGTGGATGCCCTGAAGATGAATAAAATTTCAGGAGCAGGACTGGATGTGCTGGAAAACGAAAAGCTTAATAGCTATACCGGAGTTGAAAAGCAACAATTGGAATGGCTGTTGGCAAGACCGGAAGTCATCATCACCCCCCACATTGCAGGCTACAGCCATGAGGCTTTCTACAATATGGCCGAAGTCTTATTGCAAAAGCTAAATCTCGCATGACCAGGGATTTAGCGGCAGAAAAGCAGATTTATCCCCCCGGTACAGTGGTAACAAATGATTTTTTTTCAGGAAATCTTTCTTTACCTTTATGACTAATAATGCAACGCTTCACAGTAATTCTGTCGGGGCGTTGTTATTTTTTTCATTTTATGTAAAAAACGGAGGAGTTTATGAGCGGTATCCAGTATGTAACCCAGGAAACGCTGGAGCAATTGAAGATTGAGTTACAGCGTATGAAAGGGGTAGAACGTCCGGCAGCGAGCCGGGCTATTGCAGAAGCAAGAGAAAAAGGGGATCTGAAAGAAAATGCTGAATACGATGCCGCCAAAGAGGCGCAGGGCCTCCTGGAGGCCAAAATTGCCGCATTGGAAGGGGCGCTGTCCAATGTGAGAGTGCTGGATGAGTCAAGTATTGATACAAGTAAGGTTTCCATCCTTACTAAAGTGACGCTGACCAACCTGAGCACAAAGAAAAAAGTGACCTATCAATTGGTAAGCGAACAGGAAGCCGACCTGAAGGCAGGAAAGATATCTGTAGCATCGCCGATAGGAAAAGGGATTCTGGGTAAACAGGCTGGTGATACTGCCGAAGTGCAGGCGCCTGCCGGTATTCTTAAATTTAAAATTGAAGAGATCACAGCATAATTGCATTGTTGTAACTTCTGTAAAGTCCCGGCATCAAAAGCCGGGACTTTTTTTGTTCTGTTGAAGTAAATAGCTTTGCATGTGTTAACGCGGATCCGATATCATCTACTTTCATGGTGGGCTAAAAAAACAGGCGGTATGAGCATATTTTCCAAAATCATTGCAGGGGATATTCCTTCTTATAAAATTGCTGAGAATGATAAATTCTTTGCCTTTCTTGATATTTTTCCATTAAGAGAAGGTCATGTGCTGGTGGTTCCCAAAAAGGAAGTGAATAACCTGTTTGATCTGCCACAGGAATACCTGCAGGAAATGCTGGTCTTTGCCCGGCCTATTGCCAAAGCGATTGAAAAAACATTTGATTGTAACCGTTGCGGCATTACTGTGATTGGGCTTGAAGTGCCACATGCTCATATGCACCTTATTCCGATAAATGCAGCAAATGACCTGAATTTTACACAACCTAAACTGCAAATGTCCCCCGAAAAGCTGAAGGAGGTACAGCAGAAGATAACAGCGTTGTTGTGATTATTTTTTTAAAATCCGTTGCGGATTTTTCCTGGCGAAGTCATCCCATCCATTGAACCCTTTGCCAGCTTTGGATAAAACGGAATTGATCTGGAAATGATGACACATGGCAACAGCCAGTGCATCAGTGGCATCAAATGATTTTGGCTTTTCTTCTTTCAAAGCCAATAAATGGCGCAGCATTTTCCATACCTGTTCTTTATCGGCATTACCGTTGCCGGTGACAGATTGTTTCACTTTTTTGGGAGAATATTCAGTGACAGGTAAGCCGGCACTCATCGCAGCAGCAATGGCAACTCCCTGTGCTCTTCCCAACTTGAGCATACTCTGTACATTTTTGCCAAAAAAAGGGGCTTCAATGGCAAATTCGGTGGGTCTGAATTTTCTTATCAGGTCTTCCACTTTCTGGTGAATGAGCTGCAGCCGTTCATGGTTATCTTTTTTGCCGGATAAACGCAGCGCCTGCATTTCTTTCATCTTTACAACAGTACCATTCACTTCAATGATGCCGTAGCCCATGATAAGAGTGCCCGGGTCAATACCAAGGATTATTTTGCCGTGTTTTTGCAAGAGGACATTATTTTTACAAAACCTGTTTGTTACGACCAGGTTATTAATTAAATGAAGCTTTCCAAAAATAGCAAAATCTTCATCAACTACTTTCTGGGGCCGTTGTTGTTTCTGTGGTTGTCCTGGTCTATTTACCGACAAATACAGCGACAGCCCGATATTGAAAATGCCTGGATGCGGATTAAAGCGTCTTTCAGCAGTCCTGCAGTTTGGAACCTTGTTGCCGTGCTGATGCTGATGATCGTAAACTGGGGCATCGAAGCCATCAAATGGAAGATCTCGGTTCGTTCTGTGCAACGCATAAGTTGTCTAAAAGCATTCAGGGCGGTGTTATCCGGTGTTTCATTTTCCGTGAGCACACCCAACAGGATAGGTGAGTATCTTGGAAGGATATTATATATGAATGAGGGCAACCGTCTCAAAACGATTTCCATCACCATTGTCGGAAGCATCAGCCAGCTTATCATCACCTTGCTGATGGGGTTTATCGGGCTGCTCATTCTGCAAAACAATATTGCTGCCACACAGATTGTTTCTTCTATCTGGATGAAAGTCCTGATTTATGGAGTCCTTGCAGTACTGGTAGTTGTCATCTTGTTTTATTTCCGTTTGTCCTGGCTGATAAAATGGATTGACCGCATGCCAG
This sequence comes from uncultured Chitinophaga sp., assembly GCA_964437415.1. Taxonomy (GTDB): domain Bacteria; phylum Bacteroidota; class Bacteroidia; order Chitinophagales; family Chitinophagaceae; genus CADEDV01. The sequence continues at coordinate 238,443 of CAYTGN010000001.1, forward strand.
GTAGTAAAAAATTCGTTTATCTCGTCAGTGCATTGAATGATTTTGATACAGCATTGTTGTTGCGGCTATTGTTCCTGTCGGCTTTTCGTTTCCTGGTGTTCATCATCCAGTATTACCTGCTTTTTCAATTATTTGATGTAACTGTTGCCTGGCCACAGGCCCTTTGGTCGGTCAGTGTTTCTTTCCTGGTGATGGCGGTGATACCCACCATTGCACTGGCTGAACTGGGTTTGCGGGGAGAAATCAGTCTTAAACTCATCGGTTTGTTCAGCACCAATCATCTTGGTATCCTGATGACGACGATGACCATCTGGCTCATCAATCTCATCCTCCCTGCCATTGCAGGAAGTTTGCTGATATTGGGGATCAGGAAGATTTTTAGAAACAACAAAGACAATATTTAGACCTCTTCAAGTTTAAAAAACTCTTTCGGCCTGATGCCTCTTTCTGTTTGTTGCAGGGTGCAGCATTCATGCACCGGATCATGTTCAAAGAAAAGAATATAATCTCCTTCGATAGCTTCCCGCAGAAAAGATTTTTTTTCATTCAGTGTTGTGAGAGGAAACATATCATAGGCCATCACATAAGGCAGCGGAATATGTCCCTGCGAGGGCAGCAGGTCGGCCATGTAAACAATGGTCTTGTCTTTATACCTTATCTGCGGCAGCATCATTGCTTCGGTGTGGCCATTTACAAAGCGGACAGAGATATTGTCGGCAAAAGCGGTTTCACCCAGTTTACCATCTTCTACTGCCGCCACTTCCACAAATTTCAGTTGCCCGCTTTCTTCAATGGGCAAAATATTCTCTTTGAGAAAGGATGCTTTTTCTCTTTCATTGGGATAAACTGCCCAGTTCCAGTGCTCCCTGTTACTCCAGAAACTGGCGTTTTTAAATGCAGGCACCAGTTTATCTCCATCCCGCATAATGCAGCCGCCACAATGATCAAAATGCAGGTGCGTCAGAAATACATCGGTAATATCATCCCGGTGAAAACCATATTTCGCCAATGATTTATCTAATGTATCATCACCATGCAAATAGTAGTGGCTGAAAAATTTTGCGTCCTGTTTATCGCCGTTACCATTATCCACTAATATCAGCCGGTTGCCATCCTCTATTAATAAACAGCGCAGGGCCCAAGAACATAAATTATTTTCATCTGCCGGGTTGATCTTATTCCAGATACTCTTGGGTACCACGCCAAACATGGCGCCGCCATCGAGTTTGAAGTATCCTGTATTTATGCTGTATAGTTTCATAGTGAAATCATTTTTCAGTAAGGTCTAAAGTCCCTCCTGGGGATTTAGGAGGCATCATTCTTTTTTATTTTAGCTGCATTGGCATAAACAAGCAATAATAAACCGATCACAAAGAAAACAGCAAGGGCCAGTGTTGAGTTTCGTTGTGTTTTACTTAGTTCTGTAATAAAACCGAAACTGAAGATGCCAAGAACCGCAGCTATTTTTTCCGTTACATCATAAAAGCTGAAAAAAGATGCGGTATCTTTTGTTTCAGGCATCAGTTTGGAATAGGTGGAGCGGCTCAGTGACTGGATACCTCCCATTACAAATCCTACAATTGCACCAATACCGTAAAACTCATAGATGCCACCTTTTGGAAGATAATAAGCAGTGATGCAAATGAAAATCCAAATAATCACCAACGACATCAATGTTTTAAAGTTTCCGATTTTCGATGATAACCATGAAATAGTATAAGCCCCCGGGATTGCGATAAGCTGAATAATCAGGATCGCAATGATCAAATTATCGGTAGGTAACTCCAGTTCACCTTTGCCATACAGCGTGGCTACCAGCATCACCGTTTGCACACCCATGTTGTAAAAGAAAAAAGCAAGCAGGAATCTTTTCAGTCTTGGCATTTGCTTCACCTGGTTCCATACTTTTCGCAATTCTTTGTATCCTTTTGAAAGGATATTATGCTTCAGGTCGCCGGTGCCTGCCGGTTGCGGCTTAGGCATACGGCTCAGCGCAAATTGTCCAAAACTCCACCACCACACCCCCACCAGGAAAAACGACAAACGGAACTGGATGCTGCTGTTCTCATCACCACCAAGCAGTTCGGGTTTGAAAACAAACACAAAGCAAATTAGCTGCAACAACACACTGCCCACATAACCATAGGCAAACCCTTTGGCACTGACACGGTCCCTGTCCTCCGGCGCTGCTATTTCAGGAAGAAAAGAATTATAAAAGACCTGGCTGCCCCAGAAGCCCACACAGGCAATGATCATGGCGACCACACCCAGAACCAATGTATTTTTTTCAAAGAAATACATGGAAGCACAGGCAAGGCTGCCCATGGTGAGAAAGAAGTTCAGAAATTTTTTCTTATTGCCTTTATAATCGGCGATCGAAGACAACAGCGGCGACATCGCGGCCACAATAAGCATGGCCAGCGCTAATGCATAATTATACAGCGCAGAATTTTCAAACTGTCTCCCGAGAAAAGTGACCGTTGTTTTGGAAATATTTTTATCATCAACAGCGATGGCTTCAAAATAAGCGGGAAAGATCGTGGAAGTGATCACCAGGTTGTAGGCTGAATTACCCCAGTCATACATAGCCCAGCCATTGATCACCCTTTTTGAAGCGGTCTGCATAAGCGTTGATTGAGGGCTGAAATTAGGGATAAGCCCTGAAAAAACAACTCCCTACTCTATCACTCCCGTCAGCAGCAGGATCAGCAAAATGATGCCCGCAACAATGCGGTAAATACCAAACACCCTGAAGCCGTAAACCTTCAGGTAATTGATGAAAAACCGGATGGCGAGAATAGCCACTACAAATGCCACCACGTTTCCGGTGATAAAAGCTGTTGTGTTTTCAGTTGATTCCGTAATGATCGCAAAGCCTTTGCGACTCATTCCTTCCGGCCCCCAGTCTTTTACAAAAATTGAATAGATGGTTGCGGCAAACATAGTGGGCACTGCGAGAAAAAAAGAAAATTCAGCAGCAAGATGACGGGTAAATTTCTGCTGCATCCCGCCAATGATGGAAGCAGCACTGCGGCTCACTCCCGGTATCATGGCAATGGTTTGCCATAGACCCACTATAAAAGCTTTGGTATAGCTCACCTGGTCGTCTGATTCCACTCCTGGGTTTTTAAAAAACTTATCAATGAACAATAGCACCACGCCGCCCAGCAACAGCGAAATAGCCACTGTCATAGGGCTTTCCAGCATCCTGTCAATCTCATCGGAAAAGAAAAAACCCAGCGCCAGCGCAGGAATCACACCAATGATCAGCTTCACATAAAACTGCCAGCGGCTGAATTGAAAGAATTTTCTCCAGTACAGCACCACCACAGCGAGGATGGCGCCCAACTGGATGGATATCTCAAACAATTTGGTGAACTCATCTTTATGAATACCCAGCAACGTACTGGTGATGATCATATGGCCCGTAGAGGAGATAGGGAGAAATTCTGTCAGGCCTTCTACAATACCGATGATGATCGCTTCAATGATACTCATGGGGTTGGTTAATTAGTAAACTGGATTATTGGTTAATCGGGAAGCTGCTGTATGGGTCAGTTCAAACAAGAGAAATTTATTAAACAGTTAGCTCGTAAGTTAAAATAAAAAAAGCGGTACAGAAATGTATCGCCTCATAAACTTACTAACCAGTCAACCAATTAACTATTTACTTCTTTTGGTTTTCTGAAGATTGCATAGATCTCGATCACCAGCCCGGCCAGGATAAGGATGGGGGCAATAGTGATACGGGTTTTGCTGTACACGGAACTGTCATTAAATACATTCGGATCGGTGCTTTTACCTCCTGCCATCAGGAACATGCCAATTGCGATCACCACAATGCCGATAAGCATCCAGCGGTAATTCTCCTTCTCAAACATCGTATTCGATTTCTTTTCTGCCATTGATTATGTTTTTGTTAGGCTGTGCAATATAGGAAAAAGTTCATAGTTCATGGATAATGGTTCATAGCAAATTCTCCCCATGAACCATGAGCCTTTCTTTAATACAAATCATCCAGCTTCATCTTCAGGTATTTCACCACGCTACGGTGGGTGCTGAACACGGTGATGCAAACGCCCAGCAGAATGAGTCCGCCAAAGAGAAGAACCAGGCTTTTGTTGTCATGAATGGTTTTCATTTCCGGCACATACCTTTCCGCAATTATCACCAGCAGCCACACTGCTGCTACGGCAATAGCGCCGCTGATGGCCCCGTTGATGACAGCCCGGATATTCATGGGTTTGGCAATGAACCAGCGGGTGGCACCAACCATCTGCATGGTTTTTATTAAAAAGCGGTTGCTGAACATAGCCAACCGGATGGTGTTATCAATCAGAATGATCACTACAATAGCGAGGATGATGGCCACAGCCAGCAGGATGGCGCTGATGCGTCGGATGTTGGAATTGAGTTTGTCCACCAGGGCCTGCTGGTACTTCACTTCATCCACATAGGTCTGCTGCTCCAGGTCGGCTTTGATGGCCGCCAGTGTATCCACATTTACATATTCCCTTTTGAGTTTGAAGTCAATACTCGGTGGCAGCGGGTTATCGGCCAGTATCCTGTTCCAGTCTTCGTCGTTATTGTCTGCCATGAATTTTTTCTTGGCCATATCCTTGGTCACATAAGTATATTCACGGACATAAGGTTTTCCGGCAATATAATTTACCAGCGCCACACTGTCTTTCGGATTCAGATCGCCGCGGAGATATACACTGATCTCCACACTTTCCTGGAAATGTTTACCCAGCTTGTTGGCATTGATCACCAGCCAGCCGATAATTCCCAGCAGGAACAGCACCAGCGTAACACCAAGAATGGACATGAAATAGGAGGGTTTGCCACGTTTGATAGAAGCTTTTCCGGATTGAGCCATAGCATTGAATTTTGAATTTAACAGGCAGCGCAAAAATAGCGGATTTAGGCCTCCAAATCAGTATTTTTGCGACCTCCCGAAAGCATCGGGACAAGGTAAACGATTGCTGCCCGGTCATATTGCCAGCAGGGATAAAAGAGAATTGTTAAAGAATTAACGGGATGCCGGCTTCAGTAATTCTGCTGATCGTTCCTTGCGACGCTCCTTTTATCGTTCGGTTCACTGCTGAGCATTAAAAATGACAAGAAGAGAATTACATACTTAAAACAACAAATTATAAGCCGTTCGATGGAATATAAGTTCAGGGATATTGAAAAGAAATGGCAGCAACGCTGGAAGGATAGTGGTATTTATAAAGTGAGCAATCCTTCGCCAGGCCCAGGACAAGCTGATAAACCGAAATACTATGTGCTCGACATGTTTCCCTATCCCAGTGGCGCAGGTTTGCATGTGGGCCATCCCCTGGGTTATATCGCTTCGGACATTTACAGCCGCTACAAAAGACTGAAAGGCTACAATGTGCTGCACCCGATGGGCTATGATGCGTTTGGTCTGCCTGCCGAGCAGTATGCAATTGATCACGGCATTCATCCTGCCGTTTCCACATCGAATAATATCAAAAACTTCCGTCAACAGTTAGATAATATCGGTTTTTGCTACGACTGGGACCGTGAAGTGCAGACCTGCGACCCGAAATATTACAAATGGACACAATGGATATTCCTGCAACTGTTCAATTCATTTTACAACCGGATTACGAACAAAGCAGAACCCATTGCCAATCTTATCGCATCATTTGAACAGGAAGGCAGTTCGGCTCACGGCTCACGGCTCACGACTCCCGATTTTTCCGCTGAGGAATGGAAAAGCTTTGATGAAAAAACACAGCAGGATATTTTAATGAACTATCGCCTGGCCTATTGTGGTTATGGTGAAGTGAACTGGTGCGAAGCATTGGGAACTGTTTTGGCAAATGATGAAGTGATTAATGGTGTAAGTGAAAGAGGGGGCTACCCTGTAGTTAAAAAGAAATTGCGCCAATGGTATTTACGAATCACCGAATATGCTGATCGTTTGCTCGAAGGCCTCGACCGTGTGGACTTCAGCGAAGCGATGAAAGATATGCAGACGAACTGGATAGGGAAATCTTCAGGCGCAGAGATTGATTTTAGGATTCAAATCGGTGCGACGGAAAGAGCCGAAGTAAGTAAGTCAATTAAGTCTGATGATCCTTCAATTGAAATAGTAGAGGTAACTATTACTGAAACAGTTGGTGAAAGCGTTGAATCTCTTAGAGTTTACACCACGAGGCCTGATACGATCTTCGGTGTTGACTTCATGGTCATCGCACCGGAGCATGAATTAGTGGAGCAAATAACAACGGATGAGTACAAAACTGCCGTTGATGAATACATCGCTTATGTAAAAAGCCGCAGCGAAAGAGAACGCATGGCGGAAAAAAAGATCAGCGGGGTGTTCACCGGGGCTTATGCTATCAATCCTTTCAATGGCCGGGAAATTCCCATCTGGATCAGTGAGTATGTGCTGGCGGGTTATGGCACCGGCGCCATCATGGCTGTGCCCTGCGGCGACCAGCGGGATTTTTTATTTGCAAAACATTTCAATATTCCCATCACCAATATCATCGGCAGCCATTACAATGGTGAAGAGGCCAATCCCACTAAGGATGCCATTTTGGAAAACAGCGATTTCCTGAATGGAATGCTGATGAAAGATGCAATTGAAGTGGTGATAAAGAAGATTGAGGAGTCAGGAATTGGTGTAAGAAAAGTGAATTACAAAATGCGGGATGCCGCATTCAGCCGCCAGCGCTATTGGGGCGAACCCTTCCCGATTGTTTGGAAAAACGGTATTGCTTATCCATTGGATGAAAGTGAATTGCCATTGACGTTACCGGAGGTAAAAAGTTATAGTCCCGGTCCGGATGGTGAAGGACCTCTTGCCAACATTACAAACTGGGTCAACCAGTTTGAGTACGGGAACCCCCCTGCGGGGGGCAGGGGGGCTTTGGAGACGAATACAATGCCGGGCTACGCCGGTTCTTCATGGTATTTTCTCCGCTATATGGACCCGCACAACGATAAGGAATTTTGCAGCCGCCAGGCATCAGATTACTGGGGGCAGGTTGATCTGTACATCGGCGGCACCGAACATGCCGTGGGTCATTTGTTATACAGCCGCATGTGGACAAAAGTGTTGTATGATCTAGGTTTGATTGGCCATGATGAACCCTATAAAAAATTGGTGAACCAAGGGATGATACAAGGGATTAGCGCCTTAGCGAAAAGAGTTATCTCTAATAAAGAAGGTGTCAACCATTTTTTTATAATACCCAACGAAACCATCAAATCGGAAACTGGCCATACTTTGATTCAGCATTATATTCCCATTAGCTATGTTGAATATAAGGACAACAAGCTAATTATTACAAAAGAGAAGTTTGAACAATTAAAGAAGGATTCACCTCATTATAGTAATTGGGATTTTGGAACTATAGAAAATGTAAAGGAGTCTCTTGATTTAGATTTTGATTTAATTGATAAGGAGAGCTTGATCAACAATTTGAAGGATGGTTATGTAACACTTGAACCAGTTGTTGAAAAAATGTCAAAATCGAAATATAACGTTGTTAATCCTGATGATGTTGTTGCTAAATACGGCGCTGACACCTTCCGCATGTATGAAATGTTTCTCGGCCCGGTGGAAATGAGCAAACCCTGGGACACCAAGGGGATTGAAGGAGTGCATCGTTTCCTGAAAAAATTCTGGCGGTTATTTGCTGATGAAACAAAAGGGTTGATTGTTACAGATGATGAACCTACGGCTGCAGAACTGAAAGTATTGCACAATGCCATTAAAAAGATCGAGAACGATACGGAAAGGTTCAGTTTCAACACCGGGGTCAGCAGCTTTATGATCGCCACCAACGAACTCACCGATCTGAAATGCCATAAAAGAAAAATTCTGGAGCCGCTGCTCGTTTTATTAGCACCTTACGCACCTCACATAGCTGAAGAACTTTACCAGCAATTGAAGTCTTCGGAAGCCCCTCCTGTGGAGGGGTTTGGGGAGGCTTCCATACTCAACGCCAGCTACCCCGTCTTTGAAGAAAAATATGTCAAAGAATCTTCCAAAGCCTATCCCGTTGCCATCAACGGCAAAACAAGAACAGAACTCACTCTTGCCCTGGATGCCACCCAGCAGCAGGTGGAAGAACTGGTGCTGGCTGATGAAGTGGTAACGAAATGGCTAGATGGGAAAACCCCAAAGAAGATTATCTATGTGAAGAACAAGATGATCAATGTCGTGGTATAAAATGTCTTAGCCACAGAAACACTGAAATAATTACTCAGTGTTTCTGCGTTTCAGTGGGATTCTCTCTAAAAGATAAATTTTACAAACGGTATTACTCCAAAGGCAATTGGTCGTACTTTCAGCGACCAAAATTTCTTTTCATGAAAAAAATGTTATCGGCAGCGCTGTTGTTTATCAGCGTTCAGTTTGCTGCAAAAGGTCAACAAGCTCATTTTTTGTCCAACCCCTGCCTGACACCTGACGGGCAAACAGTCATCTTCAGTTTTGAAGGTGATCTCTGGAAAGCCAATGTAAAAGACGGGCAGGCCAGCCGCCTCACGGCGATGGATGGCTATGAAACCAATCCCCGTGTTTCACCCGATGGCAAGTGGATCGCCTTTACGGGAAGACAATACAACAATGCCGATGTGTTTGTGATGCCGGTAAACGGTGGCGAAGTGAAACAGATCACTTATCACAGCGGCAACGATGATGTGAATAGCTGGAGCTGGGATTCCAGGCATATTTATTTCAGCAGCAGCCGTATGGGACAGATCTCCGGTTTCAAAGTGTCAGCCGCTGGCGGCACACCCCTGAGAGTCTTTGGCAATTATTTCTTTTTATATGATCACTACCTGTTTGAGCATCCCTCCAGTGGTGAGATATTTTTTAACGATACCTGGGAAAGCAGCAACCAGGTGCAGCGCAAACGCTACAAGGGGCCATTCAATCCCGATATCCAGTCGTATAACCCCAAAACAAAGCAGCATAAGAAATACACAACCTGGGAAGGAAAGGATTTTGCGGCAACCATTGATAAAAGTGGCAATATCTATTTCATTTCTGACGAGGCCAATGGGGAATACAATCTCTATACCATTGACAACGGGAAGAAAAAAGCACTGACAAAATTTTCTTCTTCCATTAAATCGCCGGTAGTGAATGCCAATGGCGGCAAAGTGGTCTTTGAAAAGGACTACCAGTTATGGTTGTATGATGTGAAAACGGATAAGGAAGAGAAACTGAATATCTCCATCATTCGCAATAATGTATTGCCAAAGGACAAGGATTTTGAGGTGCGGGGCAATATCAGCTACTTCGATGTGTCGCCGGATGGGAAGAAACTGGCTTTAGTGTCAAGAGGTGAGTTGTTTGTGAGTGATATTGAAGGCAAATTCATCCAGCAGGTGAAAAGAGGATCTGCGGAGAGAGTGAAGGAAGTGAAATGGACGGCAGATAACAAAACCCTGTTGCTGAGCCAGACATTGGATGGGTATAGCAACTGGTACACAATTGCCGCCGACGGAAGCGCTGCATTGAAACAACTGACCAGCGACAAGCGGAATAACCGTTCCATTGTTTTAAATAAAAAGAGAACACAGGCTGTGTATCTCAGCGGCCGGGATGAAGTGCGGCTGATGGACCTGAAAACGATGCAAAGTAAAACCATTGTGAAAGACGAGATATGGGGTTTCCAGAATAGCGATCCTTCTTTTTCACCGAATGATGAGTATGTATTATTCACCGCTTACCGGAGTTTTGAGCAGGATGTATTTGTTTATAACATCAAAGAAAATAAAACCATCAATCTCACCAACACAGGCATTACAGAAACCGGCCCGCAATGGTCAGGTGACGGCAAGTATATTTTCTTTACTTCACAACGGTTGAAAGCTGCATATCCTTTTGGTATGCCCAACGCCAAAGTGTATCGCCTGCCGCTGGAGAAAATTGACGAACCCTACCGGATGGATAAGTTCAATGAACTGTTTAAGGAAGAAAAAAAAGATACAGCCAAAAAGACCGATGCTACTCCCAAAACAGATAGTGATATAAAACCTATCACTATGGATATGGAGCGGATCATGGAAAGGTTGGAACAGGTGAGTCCGGCATTGGGCACACAGTTTCTGCAATACGTTTATCAGAAAGGTGAAAAGACATCTGTACTTTATACCAGCAACCATGGCGAAGGCCGCAATGCGCTTTGGAAAACAGTGATAGAACCTTTTGAACAGAACAAAACGGAAAAAATTGCCGGAACAGATGGCAGTTTTGGTTTCAGGATTGTGGAAGTGAGTGATAAATTCTTTGTTCTTTCCAACGGGAATATCAGCAAGCTGAACCTGGATGGCAACAAAATTGATCCTGTCAGCATCAGTTTCACCTTCCGCCGCAACCTGTCGGATGAATTCAGCCAGATGTTTTATGAAGCATGGGCGCAGATGGAGGAGAATTATTATGATGAAAAATTTCATGGCGTCAACTGGAAGAAGATAAAAGATTATTACCAGCAATTCCTGTCGCATTTCAACAGCCGGGCCGACATCAGAACACTGCTGAATGACATGCTGGGTGAACTAAACTCTTCTCACCAGGGCTTTAATACGTTTGGTGATGAAGAAGCTATACCGCTGACCAACCGTACGATGGAAACGGGCATCATCTTCGAGGATAATGATCCCTATAAAGTGAAGTATGTGGTAAAACGGTCTGCTGCCGATAGGAAGGGCATTGATGTAAAGCCGGGGGATGTGCTGCTGAAAGTGAATGGCGAAACAGTAGAAAAAAACAGGGATCGCAGTTACTACTTCTCCAAACCTTCATTGGACAGGGAATTAAAGCTCACTTTCAGCCGCGGCGGGCAAAACTTGGATGTAAAGATTCATCCGCAGGCCAGCCTTTTCAGCAACTTGTATGATGAGTGGATAGATGATAACCAGAAAAGAGTGGATGAGAAGAGTAAAGGCAGGATTGCTTATGGTTATATGAAGAATATGGGCCAGTTTGAACTGGATCAGTTCATCATTGATATGACACAGGAGCTAAACAATAAAGATGCGCTGATATTTGACCTTCGTTATAACACGGGAGGCAATGTGCATGATGAAGTGCTGAAATTCCTTTCACAAAAAACTTACCTGAAATGGAAATACAGGGAAGGAAAGCTGACAACGCAGCCCAACTTTTCACCCAGTGACAAGCCGATCGTTTTGCTGATCAATGAACAGTCACTCAGTGATGCAGAGATGACCTCTGAAGGTTTCAAGGCTTTGAAACTGGGAAAGATCATTGGCAATGAAACGTACCGCTGGATCATTTTCACCAGCGGCGTGGGCCTTGTAGATGGTTCAGGTGTTCGTATGCCGGGTTGGGGTTGTTATTCACTGGATGGAAAAGACCTGGAGATGAGTGGTGTGCAGCCGGATATTACGGTAATCAATACGTTTGAAGACAAGATCAACGGCCGTGATCCGCAGGTTGACAGGGCCGTGGAAGAGATAATGAAACAGTTGAAATAGTTCACATAAAAAACGGGATGGTTTTTAGCCATCCCGTTTTTCTTTTTATCTCATTTAATTAGTTCAGCACACTTGTTTCTTTCACCACTTCTGCTTTTTCCTGTTCTTTTATTTTATTCCAACCTCCCAGCACATTTCGCAGGTTGTGAATGCCTTGTTTTTTTAGCAGCGATGAGGCAACCACACTCCGATAGCCGCCTGCGCAATGGACATAGATATTCTGTTCTTCTTCCAGGTTGGCCATGTTGCCGGGATCGGTCATATCATTCAGGGAAATGTTGATGGCATTCTTTAAATGCCCGTCGGCAAATTCAGTTTGCTTGCGGACATCCAGCACCACAAGGTTCTTGTCAAACGGAATATCCATCATCAGTTCATCCGCCTCCACATCAATGATCATATCAATTTCTTCACCGCTTTGTTGCCAGGTTTCAAATCCGCCATCGAGGTAGCCATTCACTTTATTAAAACCTACTCTTGCCAAACGGATAATGGTTTCTTTCTCCTTTCCGGGATCGGTGACCAGCAGCATGGGCTGCTCAAAAGACAACAGTGAGCCTGCCCATTCGGCAAAACGGCCTTCCAGGCCAATGCTCACTGAACCGGGAACAAAACCATGTGTGAACACATCAGCCCGGCGGGTATCAAGAATTATGCTGTCTTCAGTAATTGACTTTTTAAATTCATCAACAGTCAATGCCTTCATTCCTTTTTCAAGCACTGCGTCTAAACTGTCATAACCTTCTTTATTGATCTTTGCATTGATAGGGAAGTATTGCGGTGGGGCAGCAATTCCAGTTGTAACGGCTTCAATAAATTCTTCTTTCGTTGCTGCCTTCATGGCGTAGTTGGATTTTTTTTCTTCACCGATAGTGCTGTGGGTGTTGGGGCCAAGATTTTTTCCACAGGAACTGCCGGGCCCATGTGCAGGATAAACTATTACATCATCAGCCAGCGGAAAAAGTTTGCTCTGCAAACTGTCATACATCATACCGGCAAGATCGTTCATGGTGATCTCTGCTCCTTTTTGTGCCAGGTCAGGACGACCCACATCACCAACGAATAAAGTGTCACCGGTAAATACACAATGATCTTTTCCGTTTTCATCTTTCAGCAAATAACAGCTTGACTCAAGTGTGTGGCCGGGTGTGTGCAGCACTTCAATGGTAAGATCACCGATTTTAAATGTTTCGCCGTCTTTGGCAACATGCACGGGAAACTTTGTCTGGGTATTGGGTCCGTAAATGATCGGTGCACCGGTTATTTTGCTGAGATCCAAATGCCCGCTGACAAAGTCTGCATGAAAATGCGTTTCAAAGATGTATTTTATCCTGGCCTTTCTTTCATTGGCCAACTGCAGATATTCATCAATATCCCGCAGCGGGTCAATGATCACTGCTTCGCCATTGCTTTCTACATAATATGCTGCCTCGCTGAGACAGCCGGTGTATAATTGCTTGATGAACATATTTCCAAAAGTTTGGCCGCAAAAATACCGCATTAAAAACAAAACGGTCTGCAGGTAGCAGACCGTTTTGATAATAAGGTGAATGCCAGTTAATTCAGCAACATTTCTGCAAACTGGTTCAAGTCTTCGAGCCGGGTTGCATTAACGGAATAGTAGATGAACTTTCCATCTCTTTCTGTATTTACAAAACCTGCTTTGCGCAATATGGCGAGGTGTTGTGAAGCAACCGATTGCTCCAGCCTGAGTTTTACATATATTTCTGTAACAGTAATTTTTCCCTCCTCATCAATCAACTTCAGGATTTGCTGGCGAAGTTTGTGGTTTACAGCTCTTAATATCAGTGCAGCCTTTTTCACATTCAGCAGATCCACTTTCAGCGAAGAGCCATTTTCAATCCCGTTATTCAATGTAAGTGTGTAGTTATTCATAGCAGAAAATGAATTAGAAAATGAAATACAAATTTAAAGCAGCACAGATTTTAGTTAATTAAAATCACATTAAAATTGATCTTAAGACGATTGATAAGACGCTGACTAAACAGAAAACTTTCGTTCCGGGGTGTAAAATTCTTTGATATACAGTGGCTCAGTATATGCGAGATCTGAAAAGGACTGCACTAAGTGTTTTTTCGATGCCAGTGCAGCAACATGTGCAGCATTCATATTGGTACTGCTGAATGATGCATTTGTGTGGGAAAGGATACTTTGCAGTTTTTTGCTGCCCGATCCGCAAAATAAAATGTTTTGTTGCTGTAATCTGCCTGCGAAACTGTCATCGGTGATGACCATCGCCTGTGGCTTTTCAATTTCATGCAGTTCTTTATCATAGATGGCTGTATATACTTCCATTCTTCTTGCATCAATCAGCGGGCAGATGAGTTCCGTTGTTTCTTTTTTCACTGCAAATGCCGTGGCTTCCAGTGTACCGACGCTAATGAGTGGAATGTTCAGGGCATAACAAATTCCTTTTGCTGCTGCGAGTCCTACCCGCAGCCCCGTATAGGAGCCGGGTCCGATGCTGACAGCGACAGCATTCAGATCGCTGACCAGGCATGAACTTTCTTTGAGCAGACTCTCTATAGCCACATGCATCCATGCAGCATGATCTTTCTGATCGTTGTTTTGCAGCATTGACAATACTTCTTCATCACGGCTAAGACAAACCGAAGCTGTTTCCAGTGCTGTGTCTATATTTAAAATAAGGGCCATTATTGAAGCACTTCTTTTTCCAGCAACGGGCAAGGCAGGTATCGTTCCTGTGTTTTGCTGAGTTCTGTTAATAATACATATATGTTTTTCAAACCGATATTGTCAGCCCATTGAAAAGGCCCCATGGGATAATTGGTGCCCAGTTTCATTGCCGTATCTGTTTCTTCTTTGCTGCTTACATTTTCTGACAATGCAAAGTATGCTTCATTGATGATCATGGACAACACCCTTGCTGTAATAAAACCCGGTATGTCGGCGGTCCATTCCACTTTCCTATTAAATGCACTGATTACTTTTTCCGCTTCTTCACTGATCGTTTCATTAGCTGCGGCTTCCATCAATGGTCTTGACAAAAAGCTATTCCATCCGTTGATGCGGATCATATTTCCGGGCAATCCCCGCAGTGTGCCCTCAACATAGTTGATAAAAACGGGTTTTTGAGAAAGCTGTTTCAATAGCGACAATCTTTCTTCTGTGGGTTCGAACAACAGGTCAAAATAGGCATCGGCATCGGGGTAATTCAGGAGTTCATCCGACATCAGTACCCAGTCGCACCCTAATCCTTCTGCCGTTCCCGCAGAAAGCATATCCGCCTTTTGCCTGTCATTTGCCAACAGCACTACCTGCATATACTATTTTTTGCAAAGAAAACGCATAAACCTAAATTCGCTGTTCCGATTTTTAAAATAACTGTATGAGCAAAACGATCATAAAAACCACGCAGGCGCCTGACCCGATAGGGCCTTATAACCAGGCAGTTCAAAGTGGCGGTTTTCTTTTTATTTCCGGTCAAGTTTGTATTGATCCTGCAACGGGGCAATTGAAAAATAAGGATCTGCAGGAAGAGACCCACCAGGTGATGCACAACCTCAGGGCTATTTTGCAGGTAGCAGGGATGGGTTTTGGAAACGTGGTCAAAACAACCATTTTTCTCACGGATATGCATCGATTTACGGAAGTGAATGAAGTGTATGGAAAATATTTTGAGGGCAACTTCCCGGCGAGGGAGACAGTACAGGTGTCTGCGTTGCCCAAATTTGTGAACGTCGAGATCAGTATGATAGCTGCTAAATAAAAACATCCGGCAAGGACCGGATGTTTTATCACTTTTGGGGTTATTGTGTTTAATGGATGACCTGCATCTTTACCGTATAGTTTTTACCGTTTATTGTTGCCACAACATAGTAAATGCTGTTCGGCAAAGAAGTGCTGTTAATGGCTTTGATGACCTGTCCGGCGCTGAAATTTTCTTTCGGGCTGATATTGGCGATTTTTTTTCCATAATTGTTATACACCCCTATCTGCAGAGAGAATGGCTTATCCACGACGACCTCTAATTTCCCATCTGTACTTATAGGGTTTGGATATAACCGTAGAAATATACCATCTTCAAGACCAGGGGTATTAAATGTTTTTGTTTCTGAAGGAACAAATACAGTGGTGGTATTGCAGAGTGGTGTAATTGAAAATTCATAGCTGGCGCCGGGTTCCAGCCCGTTCAGTTCATACTCCTCGCCGGTTACAAAAATGCTTATCCATGTGCTATTACCTGCTTTGCGGTAGCGCAATGTGTCTGTATTAGCCCCATCCGGGTTAGTCCAGCGAAGGATGGCTCTTGAAGGACTATAAACTGTTGCAGTAATATTGGTCACATCTCCGCAGCCGATCACATTCACAAGAGCATTGGCCGTTCCTTTACAACCATTCAGGTCTGTTCCTTCAATGGTATAGCTGGTGGTTGTCAGCGGCATAAAAACGGCAATGTTCACATTTGAATTGACCAATGCAGGTTGTGTTGCCCAATTGTAGTTGTTGGCGCCGGTGCCTGTAAGCGACTGGGTTTGGAATTTTTCAATTGTTGATATGGCCGGTGATACGGCAACTGAAGGATTAGCCCAGACGGTGACTATTGTGCCTGCCGATGTTCTTACACAGGAACCATGCGTTGTTCTGACCGTATAGTTACCACTGCTGTTTGTCACAAAGGATGAAGTGCCGGCGCCGGAGATAAGGCTTCCGTTTCTATACCATTGGTAGGAATAACCGCTTCCGGTGCTTGCATTCAATGTTACATTTCCGCCACTGCAAAAACTGGTGCTGCTGCCTGCAGTAACTGTAGCCGCAGGAGCCGGATTCACTGTTACAGACACGGGGCTTGATGTGGACTCGCAGTTGCTGGCATATATCCTCACAGTGTAATTGCCGGTTTGTGTAACTGAATAGGTGGAGGCTGTGGCACCGCTGATAGTGTTGCCATTTCTGTACCACTGGTAAGAATAACCTGCATTGCTGCCTGCATCAAGTACTAAGGGTGTATCATCACAGTGACTGATTGATCCACCTGGGTTGATACTGGCTGCAGGTATAGCCACCTCAGTTATTTCAACAGACCGGGTCACTATGCAGGAGCCTGCAGTGACAGTAACAGAATAATTGCCGCCGGAGGTTGCCATATAAGTATTGCTGTTGGTTCCTACAGCAGCTCCATTTCTGCGCCATTGATAAGAATAAGCTGCATTGAAAGTGACCGACAGGGGTACGTTGCCTCCTGTGCAAAAGGCGGTATTTGTATTTGGGGTTAGTGTTACGTTCAGGGTTGGACCTGAATTAGTGATGGTGACAACTCCCATCACCTGGCATCCTGAAGCATCAGCCACAGTTACATTATATGTACCCGGTCCAACATCAGATAATGTGCTTCCTGTTTGCCCGTTGCTCCATGTGTAAGTTGTGGAACCAGTATTGTTACTCGCAGTGACAGTGGCAGAACCATTGCTCTGACCACAGGATGCGTCTGTTTTGTTTATCTCGATGGTCATCCGGCAATTGCCGAAACAAGCCGCATTGCCAATAACACTTCTGATCCTGTCACCGGGTTGTGTTCCAAAGCCATTATTAAAATTTATTCCGTTACTCGTCAGGTGACAGTAGCTCATAATTGTTCCGCCACCGGATGGGGCGGGGCCGGGGTCACAACTACCTTCTGTCGTATAGCAATTATCCAGCGCACCACCTGTCCATCCGCACCACTGTGTATGATTGGAGCCGAAATTATGTCCCAGTTCATGTGTTACCACCTGCACTGTCCATGAGTAAGTCGGAAAATTGTTATACGAATTACTTATAGCGCTAACTGCACTTCTAAAGCGTTTAGCCGAACTGCATGGGTTGCTTAACAGGTATGCTATACCACCACCCAAAGACCGGGTCGAAAGAAAATGGGCATAGTCGCCGACATAATTCGTTGTATTCATTCTGTCCCGGAAAGCCGGTAATACCGCTCCTGTAGTATTCAGCCCTGCAGCAGCTTCGGGATCTTGTGTGGTCCATACTAATATTTGCGAAACCTGAACTTTGATGTTTTCATTGTCGTACAATTGGGCGATACTATTAAAAAATCCCAGCACATAATTAATTACATTATTGGTATTGCTTCCTTTGTCGGTATAAAATTTATAATCACATTCCAAATAAATATCAACCGGTTCGCCAACAGCCGTAACACGGTTGCCGGAATGCTGCTCTTGTACGCTGTGTGTGTCTGCATCAACGGGGGTATCGCCGGTGCCACATACAAACGGGTTGGCAATGATGAGATCTGTTTCCCTGTAAATGCTGTACTCCGATGTGCCTTTGCCATTTCTTTCAATAGCGCCAAGGATAATATTGCTTTGTTCGTCGGCGATCACACCCATCACCTGGTTTTCAAAAATGCTGATAGTGGCCAGTGAACGGTTTTTGCCTTCAATCTTTCCCTGGTAAAAAATGCCATCGTTATAACTGACGGTACGACGCTGTCCATCGGGCAGCGCTTCTATCACGGAAAAATTTTGCGAAGTAATTGTGATTCTTTGCAGTTCCAGTTTAAGCTGCCCGTTCTCAAACGGAACTTGCAAACGCATACTGGCCGGAGCGCTGCTGCGCATAGATGACAGCACCTGCGCATCAAGTTCCAAGGCGCCATACTTATTGGCTATAGTCCTGTAGTCAGCACTTAAGTTATTTCGCTGGCGAAATAATTTGTCAACAGGCTGAGCAACGGCTAATACAGCGATTTCTGAAAATAGAATAAGAAGAAGAAAAGGTTTTCTCATAGGGTATAAAAATATCAGATAAAAGTAGTTCCTACGGCTTTTGTTTAAAATAGTAAAAACACAGCAAACGGCAGGAAATTTACCTGTATCAGGTGAGATGCTGACAATCATTAATTGCCCGGCTGATGAGATTTTGAAAATAGGGGGTTTATAAGCATTTACCGAGCAACGGACATTTTTATAACATGACGGGTGTCGTTAATCTGTGCCACAAGATAGTAGATAGCAGCAGCGAGAGATTCTGTATTAATTTCTTTAATCACTTGCCCGGCGCCTGCATTTTCTTTTGAGCTGATTTGTTTTACCATGCGACCATAACTGTCATACAAAAATAATTGTAATGAGAACGGTTTGTTGTAAATAATTTCAAAGAATGCTGTTGAGTGGACTGGATTAGGATAAAGCCTGGTAAAAAGATCATTTTCCAATTGCGGTGTACTGAATGTACTTATTTCAGAAGGCAGGCTGTCTGTAGTTGCGCAAAGCGGACTAATAGAGTATTCATAAGTTGTTCCGGGTTCCAGTTGGTTGAGTTCATACATTTCTCCTGTTACCAAAATACTTGTCCATAAGCTGGTTCCCGCTTTTCTGTAATGCAGGCTGTCTGTTATTGTTCCTTCTGGGTTTTTCCAGCGGATGAGTACTCTTGAAGGACTGAGACCCAATGATGAGATATTGGTAATATCACCACAACCTCTTACTGTCACCAGTGCTGTGACGGATGCTTTGCAACCATTATTGCTGGTTCCTTCAATTACATAGGATGTGCTGCTCAGCGGTCTGAGAATTGCTGAATTTTGTGTATAGCTCACCAGGTCCGGTTGTATAGCCCAATTGTAAGCAGCAGCTCCGCTTGCTGTAAGGGTCTGTGTTTGAAATTTTCTGATTGATGATACGGCAGGGTTAACCATGATAACAGGTGTGTCAAGAAGAGTAAGTGTAACAGGATCAGATAATCCTGAGCAACTGCCCTGGGTGATAAGTACAGTATATATGCCTGATGTCGTTGCAGTAAGAGAATTACCTGTTGCGGCCGGAATGGAAGTATTGTTTTTATACCAATGATAAGTACCTGCTGTGTTATAACTGGCAAAAAGAGTAACATTCTTACCTTGGCAAAAATTACTGTTGCCATTTAATGTTATGATTGATTCCGGAGTTTCATTGACTGTTACATGAACTGGTTCGGAAACAGATTCGCAGCCTGTGGCAGATAATTTCACTGTATAGTTACCACTTTCATGCACAGCATACACTGAATCGGTGGCATCTGCAACCGGCATCTCATTTCTATACCATTGATAAGTATAACCAGGGCCCGCATACGCATTCAGTAAATTGCTTTCATTTTTACAAAAAGAAACAGAGTCGGAGGGTGTTATAGCAGCAACAGGGTGTATTACTTCTATCAGATGGGCAGATCGGGTGATGACACATGGATCCTGCATCACATTGACAGAATAAATACCTGTACTTTCAGCTAAAAAACTATTTAAAATCGCCCCTGGAATTTCAGTGCCGTTTTTGTACCACTGGTAAGAATAATTGTTATTGGGTGGGGTGGAAAGTAAAACAGTATTGCCTGCACAAAATCCCGTTATACCGGAAGGTGAAAGCTCAACATCCATCACAGGTCCATAATTCGTGAGCTGAAGCTGTCCCATCACCTGGCAGCCAGCTTCATCACGGATCATGACATTATAAATTCCCGGTCCTGCGTTGGATAATGTATTTCCGGTTTGTCCATTGCTCCATGTGTATGTAACATTTCCTGTATTGTTAGTTGCTGTTATTGTTGCTGATCCATTTTGCTGCCCGCAGGTTGCATCTGTTTTTGTGATCTCGATAGTCATTCTGCAGGCACCAAGGCAGGCGGCTGCTCCAATCACAGATCTTATCTTATTACCGGGGTAGAAACCAAATCCATTGTTGAAGTTTACTCCATAGGTGGTGTTTTGACAATAACTCATGATCGTTCCACCGGTAACCGGAG
The DNA here is from genome assembly GCA_964437415.1 of uncultured Chitinophaga sp. Classification (GTDB taxonomy): domain Bacteria; phylum Bacteroidota; class Bacteroidia; order Chitinophagales; family Chitinophagaceae; genus CADEDV01. The sequence continues at coordinate 258,702 of CAYTGN010000001.1, forward strand.
GAGAGCCGGAACAGCTACCAGAAGCAGGGTTACAATTATCTAAAGCACCCACCGGCCAGCCGCACCAATGTGTATGCTGAGAACCAAAATTGTGACCGAGTTCATGCGCCATTATATACACGCTGAATGAATAAACAGGGAAATTTGAATATATTGTAGTAATGCCGCTAACGGCAGATCTGAATTGTTTCGGCAGAGGTCCGTCACAGGGGTCGTCCAGAATATATCCCATGCCTGATTGTGTACGGGTAGTCAAAAAGTGAGCATAATCGCCGTTAAATGTTCCGGTCCCCAGGCGATTCATAAAGGATGGGAGCATCTCTCCGGCGCTATTGAGCTGTGCCACTGTTTCAGGATCAGCAGAGGTCCATACAAGAATTTCGGAAACCTGAATTTTGATGTTTTCATTTTCATATAGTAATGCTACATTGTTAAAAAGACCGAGTATGTAATTGACCACATTGTTTGTATTGCTTCCTTTATCAAGGTAGAGCTGATAATCGCTTTCAATGTATATGTCAACCGGTTCTCCAATTGCAGATATCCGCGTAGGGTTACCATTGGGTAGTTTTTTTACCACAGGAGGAAAAGGTCCGTCTGGGGTATGGCAGGAAAAGGAGTTGGAAATGTTAAGGTCTTTTTCCCGGTAAAGCACATATTCATCAGCGGCTTTACCGTATTCTTCAAGAGCACCCAGCACAATATTTCCCTCTTGATCAGCAATGATACCCATTACCCGGTCCTTAAATATGCAAATCGTTGCAAAGGATGAAGTTTTATCTTTTATTTTTCCCTGGTAAAAAACTCCTGCAGTATAATTAACAGTTCGCCGGCTTTCACCTGCTAAAGCTTCTTTCACAACGAAACTATCAGCCGTGATAGTGGTTTTTTTCAATTCAAGTTGCAGATCATTGTTTTCAAAAGGCAGTGTCAATCGGAGAATATCCGGAGATTGCTGAAAAAGCCTCCCGAGTCTTTCATGATCAAGTATCAGCGACTTGTATTTACCCGTCATATTCCGGTATTCAAAGGAGGGGTCATTTTTTTCAGCGAAAAGTTCACAGTTTTCCTGTGCATATCCCGGTATAAACCTGATGAATATGATTAGCGTAAAAATGATCTGTTTGCACATTTGATACAGGATGACCCGGGATTTTTCCTGTGTCCAAATTAGCAAAGACATATCGCTTTGATCATATTTTCAGGCAGGCATATTCATGTTTAAAGGTCGAAAAACGGGTTTTCGGTTTGTTCGGCTATTTTGTGGAGACCAGGTAAGCATTCAGAGACTGAAGATCCCCGGCACAACTTTTCTTAAAACTGCCGGCAAAGAGTTTGAAAAAGAAAGAAGACATGCCATTCAAACCATTTACTTTCCCGTTCATTGTTACTTCGGTACTTCCATTTTTTTCTTCCAGGAGGTAATGAAAAATGAACTCACCTTTTTTCATGGTTCCTTTTGTGCCATCAACCCGTAGCTGAATTTCTTTGTTGGGCACAACAGACAATACTTCAAATTCCTCGGTGGCGGTTTTGCCAAACATCTTCCTTGATTCCCGCCATACAGCGCCGGGCTCCACTTTTGTTCCCTTCACTTTTTCTATTGCTACAAATCCTTTCATCCAATGCTGGCAGGCATCCAGGTCAGTGAGTCCTTCAAAAACTTTTGTGACAGGAAGACTGAAATGCTCCCTGACAGAAAATTGAATCTGCATAAATTGTTTTTAATAGTGAATCAGCATTTTGCTGTTTTCTTTTTCTTTCCCAGGCATCCTTTGTCCATTACTTTTTTAATATAAACAGGAGCTGATGGAACCTTACAGTAAGTGCCATTCATATCCACTTCTACATTATCGATCTTTTTACCTGTTTCGATTGCCTCTTTGTTCAGGTCTTTAATGAAACTGCCGGCTGCGATAACAAAACTGTTCATACAATACTTCACCCGGTTGGGTGCTTCATAAATTTCTTTCTCCACCCGTTTCAACAATTTTCTTAATAACGCCATATTAATTTTTTCATCGGGCCATGTGGCCATGATGCTATTTACAGTATTCCAGCCGGCACATGCGATTTTTGCATTTTTTGTGTCTATCCATTTCAATGCTAACCCGAAAGCTTTTTCATTTTCACTGGCCACCCACGCCACCGAATATTCACTGACCATCTGCCATTGTGCTTTTTCAGCCCATGTCTGTAATTCTTTTGCACTCATTTTAGAACCATCGGCCATCAGACCTGCCAGGTACTGTGCATCCCCGATGCCTGAATCAAATAATTCAAGAGCTATCTGCTGTTGATTTTCTTTGATCCTCTTCTGAATCTTCTTGAGGTCTTCCACTTTCACGCCATAGAAGGGCTCTTTGGCGCCGTGCTTTAGAAAAACCTTTTTCGTTTGCTCACTGCCGACCTTCTTTAATTCGGCCAGCACTTCTTTTGTATTCATACAAGACTGTTTTAAATATTGAATCGTAATCAGGCCGCTACAGGTTTGCTTCTCCGCAATGTCAGTGCTGAAATGATAGAAACAATGGCGCCGATCACAAACACGGTCAGGAACATAATGAGAAACAACATGTGTGGCTGACCAAAGATTTCTTTTTGCTTTTCCAGGGTTTCGATTTTAGCTGCCAACTGGCCGGCTGGGGTAGTCTCTTTTAATTGCTGAATGTGATACTGATAATAATCCTCGCCCCAGGATGGATTGATGACTTCGGTGTACAACAGATCGAGCAAAGCAAAAAAGACGGCAGGCATCAGGGCAATCAGCAAACCGGCTTTAAGTCCCTGGCCAAAACTCAGAACTCCATCATTAAGGTCACGGTATTTTTTGATGCCAAAAAAAATAAAAATCATCGCCAGCACGATGGTGAGATAACCGGTCACTTCGGCAGTTTTGTAATCAGAACGGGGCATGATCACAAACAATTGAAGGCAGCCAAACAGCAGGATAACAATGGTGGCAATAATGCCGTAGCGGAAGACAATTGATTTCATGATAAAAATTTTATGCAAACTACAATCCGCTGCTCCCAAAGCCCTCATACGAAAGAAGGAAAAGCCTCCTTCTAAAGGCGGAATCGGCTCATACAGGGTCTATCAAACCACGATCCGGCGGTGCTTGGCCACCTGGATGGCCTGGGTGCGGCGTTTGGCATCCAGTTTAAAAAGAATATTGGAAACATGTGTCTTGATAGTGCTTTCGGAGAGAAACAATTCATTGGCTATTTCCTGGTTGCTCAGTCCTTGTGCCATTTTGACCAGCACATCATGTTCCCGTTGGGTTAGGCCTGATTTTTTTATTTCATCATAATTGACGGAGTGATTATCCGCCGGAGTCGCCGAAGTTGCGACAGCCCGGCTTTGCGACTTATTATTGATGTACAACCCGGCGAAGAAAAAAATCACGGCTGCAATGGTTACGATCACTTCCAGTTTGACATTCCCCTTGATAAAATTCACTTCTGCAATGCGAAAAAGGATGAGCAGGCAGAGAATCAGTAACCCAAAACCGATGATGATGGAGCGCATAATGCCGAAATTAAAACAAAAAACCCCTTACAATAAGGGGTTTTGTAAAAATCAGAATCCTTTTTTCCAGCGATTATTATTTCTGTTCCATTCAGGTAATATTTTGTCCGGATCAAGGATCACTTCGCTTATTTCACTGGTGGTGGGAACTGAAAATGTCCATTCGGCGCCACGCTGCCAGATTTCTACCGGCAAGCTGATCTTGTGTTCTTTTCCATTGGCTTCTTTCACCAGCACTGTCACCGGCATCGGCATCTTTTCCAATGTTTCGATAGTGATCTCAGCGCCATTCTCCGGTTTTTCTCTCACATACTTTGTTGTTTTAACACCCAGGTCCAGTTTCCAGTCGTTCAGCACCCAGCTACGCCAAAACCAGCCAAGGTCTTCGCCACTCACATTCTCCATCGTATGAAAGAAATCCCAGGGAGTGGGATGTTTAAAGGCCCAGCGATGCACATATTCTTTTAATGCAGCATCAAAACGTTCAGGGCCCAGCACTGCATTGCGCAGCACATTCATCATCATCGCCGGTTTGAAATAAGCAGCGCTGCCAAGGTTCTGCTGTTGCACCACATCAGGAATATGATACAGGCCATCCATTTTATCATTGAAATTATACTTGATGGCAAACTCAGAGCCGGGATCACTCATGTCAAAGGCTTCTACAAATTCACCGTTGTTGAATTCTTTTGTGGAAAGGCCATTGATGAAAGTATTGAACCCTTCGTCCATCCAGGCATATTTTCTTTCGTTGCTGCCCACGATCATCGGGAACCAGATATGACCGAATTCATGATCGGTCACTCCCCACAAACCTGAACCTGACGACTGGTAGCTGCAGAAAACAATACCGGGATATTCCATACCACCCACAATCCCTGCCACATTTACCGCAGCAGCATACGGATACTCATACCATTTTTTAGAATAATGTTCAATAGAACCTTTCACCATTTCCGTGCTGCGCTGCCACCCGTTCTTCTTGATGCTTTCAACTGGGTAAGCACTCATGGCTAAAGATTTTTTACCACTCGGCAAGTTGATCTTTGCTGCATCCAAAACAAAAGCCCTGGAGGCGCCCCATGCCGCATCTCTTGTGTTTTGTATTTTAAATTTCCAGGTAAGACTGGGTTTCTGCACCTGTTTTGTTTTATCTGTCACATCTTTATCACTGCGGATCACCACGGTCTTGTCGCTGTTCTTCGCTTCGTTATATTTTTTCAACTGATCTGCGGTAAAACATTCCTGCGGGTTTACCAGTTCACCCGAACCTACCACGATGATATTAGCCGGAGTGGTTACATTAAATTCAATATCGCCATATTCAAGGTAAAACTCACCCGCCCCGATATAGGGCATCGTATTCCATCCCTGTATATCATCATACACACAAAGACGGGGAAACCATTGGGCAATTTCATAAACCCACCCGTTTTTGGTATTCAGGCGACCCATGCGGTCAGTACCGTATTCTGGAATTTCGAATTCAAATTTGATGGCCAGTTTGATCTTGCCGCCGCCGGCTTTCAGCGCATCATTGAGCCAAACCTGCATTCGGGTGTCGGTGATGGTATGTTTGGGAACATAGGATTTTCCTGCTACAGCTTCTGCACCCACTGATTTTATTACATAGCCATCGGTAAACTTTGCATTTGCCCAGCGGCCGCCGGTTTGAGTGGTGGTGGCAGAACCACGGGAACCTTTTTGATAAATATTCTGGTCTAATTGAAGCCAGAGGAATTTGAGATTGTCAGGGCTGTTATTGGTATAAGTGATCTCCATATCGCCGCTAACGGTATGTTTTATTGTATCTAATTTGCAACTGATTTTATAGTCCGCTTTGTTCTGCCAGTATTTGGGGCCGGGCTCACCGCTGGCACTGCGGTAATCATTGCCGGGATAAGGGTAAAACTGCGGGTTAAATGCTTCTTTGGCGTTGTAATTTGATTGAGCAACGGCAAGCATCGTGAAGGTCATCGTGACCAGGACAAGCAATACTTTCTTCATGGGGGTGCTATTTTTCAATTGAGTCTGTAAAATAAAGGAATTGGTTGCAAAGGCCACTACCGTTCATACGGTATTGTATGTATGCCATACTTTTGAAGTATGGCACATACCTCATGGAAACAGTTTCTCCGCCACTGCCACACTTTCTGTTTTGCCCACATCGGCCCAACGGTCGCCGGTATGATCATAGCCGAGAATGGTATGTTCTTTGGCTAATTCAAGATAAACATCTGTCAGCGAAAATTTACCTACAAAACCAGCCTGCTCCATTAAGCGAAAAACATCGTATTCAAAAACAACAACACAGCTATATGCTTTTTCAGAAAGATTATTGTTTTTCCTGCTGAACTTTTCTTTTGCTGTATTTGTATTTCTCCAACCGCATAGCTGGTTGTTTTCATCGAACAAAAAGTGACGGGATGTTTTTCGCTGTGTTACTCCAAAAGAGATTAAGGGTTTGTGTTGTTCATGATAAGCCAGTAGTTTGCTGATATCGAGATCAGTTAAAATGTCAGCATTACAGGTGATGAATTTTTCGCCGGGAGTAAATAGCTCTTTTGCCTTGAGGAGACCGCCACCCGTATCAAGCAATTCATCCCTTTCATCGCTTACCAATATATCGGCACCCCATCCATCATTGTCTATGATAACATTATCTATCTGGTCAGCAAAATGATGGACATTGATTATTATATCTGTGATGCCGTATTGCTGCAGGTACTCAATGTTTCGCTGAAGTAATGATTTCCCATTCACCAATGCCAGTGCCTTTGGATGTAAATCCGTCCAGGGTTTAAACCTTGTGCCGAGTCCGGCGCTGAAGATCATTGCTTGCATATTAATTTATTCATAGCTCACGGTTGATAGTTTATGGCAGAACGAGTTTTTTTTCTATGAACCATGAACTACTAACTATGAACTTTTCTCTAACGGGTTTTGCCAACCCTTTTCTTCTTGCACATAATGTTTCAGATCAATCTTCACTTTGAATTTGTTTCTCAAATGTCTCGCCATCGCATCAGCAGCATACACGCTGCGGTGCTGGCCACCGGTGCAGCCAAAACTCACCATCAGGCTTTCAAATCCTCTTTTGATATATTCTTCAACAGTGATGTCAACAATATCAAATACACTGTTCAGGAATTCTGGCATCTGTGTTTGCTGCTCCAAAAAATCTTTTACTGACTTATCACGGCCATGCTGGGTTTTAAATTCATCAATGCGACCGGGATTAAGAATGCCACGGCAATCAAACACAAATCCGCCGCCGTTTCCGCTTTCATCTGCAGGCAATGTTTTTCTGTAAGAAAAACTGCTGATCTTCACCAGCAATGGCGTTTGTTCAGTTGCCTGGGTAGGTGTGAATTGTTTAATAACTTCATCTGCTACACAGATGTTTAAAACTTTCCTGAATTCGGGTACGGCAATACCCATACTTTGATTTTCAAAAAACTCCCGGAGGTTACGCAATGCGAGAGGAATGCTGGTAAGGAACTGCGCTTTTCTTTCAAATAACCCACGAAATCCATATGCTCCCAGCACCTGAAGCAAACGGATGAGCACATACCCATTATACTGGCTGCGAAAAATGGTTCTGTCAAGCGGACCGTTGATCAGGTTTTCAAACGAATTCATGTAATCTTCCAGCAAATTGTTTTTCCAATTGTCAGGAAGATTGGCCCTTGCCTGCCACAGCATACTGGCCACATCATATTGCGGGGCGCCTTTCATCCCGCCCTGGTAATCTATAAAATGAACTACTTCCCCCAAACCCCCTCCCAAGTAGGGGGCTACCATGATATTCCGGCTTTGAAAATCCCGGAACATAAAATATTTATACTCGGTATGGGTGAGATAATTGCTCAGCGCTTCGAAGTCATCAATCAGTTTTTGTTTATCGTAAGGCTTGCGCAGTGCATCAAGGAAATAATACTTGAAATACAACAGGTCGGCCATGATAGCCTGCTTGCCGAATTCTTTATTGGTAAGACATTTATTATAATCTAAGCCTTCATCACCTTTCACCTGCAAACGGGCAAGTTCAGCTAGGCTTAATTTGAACAGGTTATACACTTCATCACAAAAACCAAGTGATTCTAATTTGTTGAGCAGTGATATATCACCAAAATCTTCCTGCAGGTAGGCTGTTCTTTCTTTGTTGATGGCAAGAATATGCGCCGCCTGCAAATTCTTTTTTCGGAAATGATCGGAAAAATAAATGAAACTTTCGTTTTCCTTGATATTGGCGCCATAGGTTCCGATCACAGAATTATCCGGGCCATGCACACGGAAATAGCGACGTTCGCTTCCCGATTGTGGTAATACATCAATAGAGACAGGATCAGCACCTTCCCATTGTTTGTAGAGCTGAGATATGGATTCTAAAAGCTGCTGCATGAGGCAAATGTAGGTAACCGACTGCAATCCCGGCTGTTAATGATGCTAACAGTCAGTAGTTTTTGGCTAAATTTGCAGCATTCTTCTATTATATGAGTTACAATCCTTCGAGCAAGGTTCGTATTGTTACCGCTGCCAGTTTGTTTGATGGCCATGATGCTGCCATCAACATCATGCGCCGTATTATGCAAAGCAAAGGCGCTGAGATCATTCATTTGGGACACAACCGTTCCGTTAAAGAAATAGTTGAAACAGCTATTGAAGAAGATGTTCAGGGTATTGCCATCACGTCTTACCAGGGAGGTCATGTAGAGTTTTTCAAATACATGAAAGACCTGCTGGACGAAAATGGCTGCGGGCATATAAAAATTTTTGGCGGCGGTGGCGGAACGATCCTGCCGGATGAAATTGAAGAACTCCATAAATATGGTATCACCCGTATTTACAGCCCGGATGACGGAAGAAAGATGGGACTTGAAGGGATGATTGAGGATGTGATAGTGAAAGCAGCCCCCCCACCCCCCGAAGGGGGGATTGAAGAACACCCAAAGTGGAATGGTAAACTGCCTTTAGACGAAAAAAAGGATGTAAGAAGAATTGCAAGATTAATATCATTGGCCGAAGAAGGAAAAGAGTACGCTGTGCAGTTGAAGGAGCTTGTTGAGCTTTCGGAAACCCAGAACCCCCCAGCCGGGGGCAGGGGGGCACCCGTTCTTGGCATCACCGGCACCGGCGGCGCCGGTAAATCATCTGTAACAGACGAGATCGTTCGCCGCTTCCTTAATAATTTTCCCGATAAGACCATTGCTGTTATTTCTGTTGATCCCTCCAAGAAAAAAACAGGCGGTGCTTTACTCGGCGACAGGATCCGGATGAATTCCATCAATCATCCAAGAGCTTACATGCGAAGTCTGGCGACAAGAGATGATAACACAGCGTTAAGCGGCGCAGTGCAGGATGCGATCAATATTTGTAAAAAAGCAGGATTTGATTTCATTATCCTTGAATCAGCCGGAGTGGGACAAAGTGATGCTTCTATTCTTGATTATTGCGATGTGAGCATGTATGTGATGACACCAGAATATGGCGCTGCCTCGCAATTGGAAAAGATCAACATGCTCGACTATGCCGATCTTGTCTGCATCAACAAATTCGATAAAGCCGGTGCATTGGATGCATTGGCTGATGTAAAGAAACAGTTTAAGCGAAACCATGCTTTGTGGACGGCTAGGGATGAAGAGTTGCCGGTCATTGGCACCATGGCAAGTAAATTCAACGATGACGGTGTCAATCATCTTTTTGAGTTACTGATTAAAAAAATCAAAACGAAAACGAATGTCAGCTTTGGGGAATTTCATTTTGCAGAAACAGCAAAGGTTTCACAGGGTATTATTCCTTCCAGCCGTACAAGGTATTTAAGCGAGATAAGTGAGAATAACAGAAATTACGATCAATTGGTGAAAGATCAGTCAGCCATTGCTTCTAAGTTATACCAGTTGCACGGTGTAATGGAAACATTGAAAGGAAAAACTGAAGCATCGTTGCTTAGTGTGATTGAAGAGCAAATCAGTTTTTATAATGACCAGTTGACTCCTGTGAGCCGCAAACTCATCAACAACTGGTCAGAAAAAATAAAAGAATACCAAAAGGGTTTTTACGAATATAAAGTCCGTGATAAAGTGATTCGTCAGCCGATGACGACAAAAAGCCTGAGTGGTACAAGAATTCCCAAAGTGGTTTTGCCCGGATTCAAAGACTGGGGTGATATACTGAGATGGCAGGCACAGGATAATGTTCCCGGTCATTTCCCGTTTACATCGGGTGTGTTCCCTTTGAAGAGAGAAGGAGAAGACCCTACAAGAATGTTTGCCGGGGAAGGATGCCCTGAAAGAACAAATAAACGTTTTCACTATGTCAGCCTGGAACAGCCGGCAATACGATTGTCAACCGCATTTGACAGTGTGACCTTATATGGGGAAGACCCAGATCACCGTCCGGATATTTATGGAAAGATCGGCAACAGTGGTGTGAGCATTGCCACTGTGGATGATGCAAAGAAACTGTACAGCGGTTTTGACCTTTGCGATCCGAAAACATCCGTTTCCATGACCATCAATGGTCCGGCGCCGATGCTGCTGGCTTTCTTTATGAATGCGGCTATTGATCAGCAATGTGAGAAATGGATTGAGGTCAATGGTGAATGGTCTCCGGATGGCTATCGGGAGGTGAATGATGCCTTAAAGAAGAAATACCCCGATGGCAAACAGCCTGTTTACAATAATCCATCTTACCCTGGTGAAATGCCAAATGGAAATACAGGACTTGGTTTGAAACTGCTGGGACTAAGCGGTGATGAGGTTTTGCCTGCTGATATTTATGAACAGTGCAAGCAGACTGCATTGCAACAAGTAAGAGGAACCGTGCAGGCAGATATATTGAAAGAAGACCAGGCGCAGAATACCTGTATTTTCTCTACGGAATTTGCACTGAAACTGATGGGTGATGTGCAGGAGTATTTCATTCAGAATAAAGTGAGGAATTTTTATTCGGTTTCCATCAGTGGCTATCATATTGCCGAAGCAGGCGCAAATCCTATCACACAGTTGGCTTTCACATTGGCAAACGGGTTTACATATGTAGAGTATTACCTGAGCCGGGGAATGAGTATTGATGATTTTGCACCTAACCTTTCTTTCTTCTTCAGCAATGGTATGGACCCGGAATACAGTGTGATCGGTCGTGTGGCCAGGCGCATCTGGGCAAAAGCGATGAAATATAAATACAAGGCCAACAAACGCAGCCAGATGCTGAAGTATCATATCCAGACATCAGGCCGAAGTCTTCATGCGCAGGAGATAGATTTTAATGACATAAGAACAACATTGCAGGCCTTGTATGCGATCTATGACAACTGTAATTCACTTCACACCAACGCTTATGATGAGGCGATCACTACACCGACAGAAGAAAGTGTGAGAAGAGCAATGGCGATACAGTTGATCATTAACCGGGAACTGGGTTCTGCTAAAACAGAAAACTTTACACAAGGAAGCTTTGCATTGGAGGAAATGACAGACCTGGTGGAAGAAGCCGTCCTGGTGGAGTTTGACAGGCTCACGGAAAGAGGTGGAGTATTGGGCGCCATGGAACGAATGTACCAGCGGAATAAGATACAGGAGGAAAGTTTATACTACGAGCATCAAAAACATACCGGTGAATTACCACTTATTGGAGTGAACACATTCCTCAATAAAAAGGGAAGCCCCACTATAATACCCCGAGAAGTGATACGAAGCACTACTGAAGAAAAAGAACAGCAAATACAAAACCTGCTGGCTTTCTGGAAAAGAAACGAAACAAGAAGTGCGGAGGAGTTAAAAAAACTCAGGCAGGTTGCCATCAATAACGGAAACCTGTTTGCACAACTGATGGAAACGGTGAAATATTGCTCACTCGGGCAGATCACTCATGCTTTGTACGAAGTAGGCGGTCAGTACCGGAGAAATATGTAATCTTGCAACTTAGTTTTCAGCTATGAAATACATTGCAGGAATATTTCTATTTGTTTCGCTGGTAGTGCTTGGCTGCTCCCAAACCAAATATGCATCCACTAATAAAAGTTATAAAAAGCGGGTAAAGGAATTCAGCAAGCTGCTGCGGCAATATCCGCTGAAAGATTCTGCCGGACTATTCTATGCAGATGCTTTTGTGGGCACTACTAATTTGTCCATGCGTCGCCCCAGCTACGTCATCATTCATCATACCGCACAAAATAGTTGTGAGCAGACTTTAAAAACCTTCACCCTTCCCCGCACACAGGTAAGTGCTCATTATGTGATTTGCAGGGATGGCAGTGTGCATCATATGCTCAATGACCTGCTCCGGGCTCATCATGCAGGTGCAGGCAAATGGGGAAACATTTCGGATATGAACAGCACCAGCATTGGCATTGAAATTGACAATAATGGCAGCGAACCTTTTTCAGATAGCCAGATGAACAGTTTGCTCTTGCTGTTGGGAAGATTAAAAAGAGCCTACAATATTCCACAGGGAAACTTCATCGGTCACCTTGATTGGGCGCCGGGTCGAAAAGTGGATCCGAGTCGTCACTTTTCGTGGAAAGCATTAGCTGATCAGGGTTATGGACATTGGTACGATACTGCATCCCTGCAGGTGCCTGCAGATTTCAATGCATTGCAGGCCTTACGTATTATAGGTTACAATACTGCAAGACCGGAATCAGCGATCCTGTCTTACAAAATACATTTTGTGCCGCAGGATACGACAAAAACCATTAATGAAACGGACAGAAAGATCATTTTTGACCTGCTGAGGAAGTATCAGTAACTAATTCAGTTCTCCCGCTGGTTCATGATCGTCATACAGGTCCCGAAGCCGGTTCAATTCTAACTTTAAATGACGGACGATCTTATCGTGTGATGCATCATTGATAAGGTTGGTTTGTTCTGCAGGATCTTTTAGCAGGTCATACAGTTGCCATTCATTTACGGTATAAAAATAGATCAGCTTGTAACGGTCTCCCCTGATGGCCAGGTGCGGAATGACAGTGTGATCTCTTACAAATTCATAGTAATGGTAGTAAAGATATTTTCTCGGCAATGACTCTTGTTTTCCTGTTGCAAGCGGTTTCAGACTAATGCCGTGCATCCATTCGGGCACAGTGGCGCCTGCCATGTCAAGAATCGTCGGAGCAAAGTCAATATTCTGAACCAGGTTATTATCAGCCGCTCCGGGTTTTATCTTTCCCGGCCAGCGCATCAGCAGGGGTGTTTGCATGGAAACATCATAAGCAAAGCGTTTATCAAACCAGCCGTTCTCGCCAAGGAAAAAGCCCTGGTCGCTGGTATAGATCACCGCTGTATTGGCAGAGAGGTTGTTTTTGTCTAAATAATCGAGCAGTCTGCCGACACTTTCATCAATAGAGGCAACACAGGCAAGAAAATCCTGCATGTACCATTGGTATTTATATTTCAGCAGCTCTTTTCCTGTAGGTCTTAGTTCTCTCAGCAGTTTTCCTCTTTCAGCATAAATTTCTTTGTAGCGGGCCCTTTCTTTCTCCGGCGCCCGGTTCAGGATTGCATGGTAATAGGCAATCTGCGTTGAATCGGGTTTATATTCAGGGATGTCCATTAAATAAGCAGGGTCAACTTTAAGATCGCTGGCCAATTGCATGTCATGCAAAATGCTCATGGTTTGAATGCGCCAGGCGCTGCCCCTTCCTGTGCTGTCTGTATATAATGTAGAAGGTTCGGGAAAGGTTTTTTTGTGAAACTCTTCAAGGTATTTCAGGTTCGGAAAAAAATAACGGTGCGGCGCTTTGTGATGGAATAACAAAGCAAATGGTTTTGATTTATCTCTCTTGTCTAACCAGCCAAGTGCTTCATCGGTTATCACATCGGTTGCATATCCCTGTTGGGTGATGGTGTCGCCTTTCATGGTAATCAGGCGGGGATTTGAATACAATCCCTGACCGGGCAGGATTTTCCAATAATCAAAACCGGAAGGATAGGAATGCAAATGCCATTTACCAATGACAGCGGTTTGATAGCCCGCATCTTTCAGCAGGTGTGGCAAAGCAACTCTGGATGAATCAAATCTTGTCCGGTTATCCTTCACCCCGTTTTTATGCGAATGCTGCCCGGTGAGCAATGTGGCTCTTGCAGGTGAACAAATGGAATTGCCCACAAAGGCTTTGTTGAACTTCATACCTTCTTTGGCAATCCTGTCAATGTTGGGGGTGCTGATGAATTGCTGGTTATAGGCGCTGATGGCATCGTTATCATGATCATCGCTCATGATATAAATGATGTTCGGTTTTTGCTGTGCAAAAACAATGCTCTGACAGAACAGAAATAAAAGAAATAGTTTCATAACAGGAAAGTTACAATAATATTATTATGCAGGTTGGCCAAAAAAGTAGAATCGAATTTGGTCATATTCCGGAAAATGAATAAGGAATACGGACTCGATTTCATCAGCCCGAAATTCATTGGGCCGGTACATTACCTCCGGCAAAATCAAAACAAAGGATCCTGTTGGTTAATGCACTTCAAACAGCTCATTCCATCGTGTGGTATAGCGGGGACTTCGCATCTCCTGCCGCATCTTCCAGTTTCGTTTCGTACCCGATGCCGCAAATTTCAGCACATCATCCCGCTGGCTGAAGTTGATATTGTCTATCATGTCCATCAGCTTTCTTTCACAGTTCCGGGTTTCTGTCACAAACAGGTTCCCTTGCAGCGATGTGTCGGGCACAATGCCACCCAGCATCACACCGGCCTTCAGGTATTTCGGTCCCTTCCTGTATAGTTTTTCTACCAGCGGCACCGCATATTTGATCAACTCATTGGTGTGAGAAGTGGGTGTTGGTAAAATGATATGGGTGTCGTTGGTCTGCGGGTTATATTGATACTGACCTTCTTTATATTCATTGGTTACCACAAAAACGTTGATGTAATTAGCTGCACTGTACTGGCGGCGTAATTTTTCCGCCGCCCTTGAAGTATAAGTGGCCACCGCTTCTTTTAACGAAGAAAGATCGAAAACAGGTTTGCCAAACATGCGGGTGGTGGCGATCATCTTTTTTGTTTCCAGCGGATCTTTCATTTCCACGCAAGGCTCCCCGTTCAGTTCTTTAATGAGCCGTTCTCCCACCACACCACCTAAATTTTTTTTGGCCCATTCTGTATTCATTTTGCTCAATTGCCATGCATTGTAAATACTGAATTGCTCTTTTAGTTTTACCGAATAGCGGTATCCTACTCCCCATATATCGGACACATCTGTGGCGAGCAGGGCTTCTTTTATTTTTTCTGTTGTATCCAGCACCATCACACAATGGGTCATCTGTTTATTTTTCTTGGAAAGACGGTTGGCCACCTTGCTTAACACTTTGGTAGGAGCTGCGCCGACAGATACATAAATACCTGTCCAGTTTTCTACCATTTGTCTTATCTGCAATGCTGCCTGTTGCAATTGCCCGGCAGGAACCATTGACAGGTCGAGGAAAGCTTCATCCACAGAGTAAACCTCCACCCGCTGTTCACCAACCACGGCACGAAGTGTATCCATCACCCGCATGCTCAGGTCGCTATATAAATTATAATTACTGGAAAAAACAGCGATGTTATTTTTCTCAATGATGTCTTTGTTCTGGTAATAAGGGGCAGCCATGCCCACCCCTAAATTCTTAGCTTCATCTGTCCGTGACACAATGCAGCCATCATTGTTGCTGAGCACCACAACGGGTTTGTTCCTGAGGTCGGGCCGGAAAAGCCTTTCGCAGGAACAGTAGAAACTGTTGCAGTCAACGATCGCTTTCATACCGGGTGTATTACAAACGTCACCACCCCCCACACCGAGAAGTTCGTAAACTCCGCCAGGTTGATATTCTTATACCGGCTGTTCTCTGGTATCAAAAAGGCAGATGAAAAATTTTTGTGAAACCGCCGCACCAGCAGTTCGCCGTTCAGTATGGCGATAATGATCTTTCCGTTGACCAGTTTCTGTGAACGGTCCACGATCAGCACATCCCCGTCAAAGATGCCCGCATCCCGCATGGCATCGCCTTTCATCCGGAAAAAAAAAGTAGCCGGTTTGTTGCGGATCAGTTGTTCGTTCAGGTCAATTCCTCTTTCGGCATAGTCATCAGCGGCAGCGCCAAAACCGGTGGCATTGGCTGTTTTCACCTGCTGCTGGGTAAATTGTTTCGAGCCTTTATAGGCCGCCCCGTAAAATTCTTCCCCTTCCATAAAAATTATTTTTGTAAAACTAATTATTTTAGTAAATTAGTGCTAAGAAAATGGGTAAGTATTTTTCTGTATTTAAATGGATGGGATATGAAAACTATTGTCAACACAATTCCCGGCTACCGGGTGAATGAGTATTTGCTGGTATTGAGTCCGCATGAAGAACTATGGAACCGGATCGTAAAAGTGAAGGAGGAATTTGCGGAGAAGTATAAATCAGAGGAGGCTAGGTGGGGAAAACCTCATATTACGCTGACAAACTTTGTACAATATGAAATGAAAGAAGACCGGTTGGTGAATCGCCTACAAGTAGTGGCGATGGGTCTTCCTGCTATAAAAGTGGAGTTGCGAGATTTTGGCAGCTTTCCCTCCCATACCATATATATCAATGTTACTTCAAAAATTCCTGTGCAAACACTGGTAAAGGAAATACGTCAGGAGACGCAGCGGCTGATGAAGCTGAATGATGACAATAAGCCACATTTTATTTTGGAGCCCCACCTGACCGTTGCAAGAAAACTAAAGCCCTGGCAATATGAAAAAGGATGGCTGGAGTATAGTAATAAGCATTTTACCGGGAGATTTATTGCTGACTCCATGATGTTGTTAAAGCGACCGGTGGGGGAAACAGGTTATAAAAAGGTTCAGTTATTCTGGTTTCAGAATTTGCCGGTTACAACAAAGCAGGGAGAATTGTTCGGGTAAAAAGGATTTCAACAGTAACAAGAAAATGTGGGTGGGGTTAGTGAGACAAAGGAGAATAAAGAGTATGATAATGTGTGTATGAACAGAGGAGACACTCTTTGTTCTCCTTTTTTTGTTGCGAGGCAATACTGAAGCAATTTAACAACCAAAATAAAATACTTTATGTCAGAGCCATTGCGGCAGGATCATTTTAAAGTGGAGACCGCCAAAAGAGAGGAACAGGAACAATACTTAGCCGGCAGAGGGGCGCAATTCAATACCAAGAACCGTTTCCTGAAAGACGAACGGACAAGAGAACATATTGAAGGCATTGATGACTGGAGTGAAGAAAATGTGCCCACGCAATACATCGAACAGGAATCAAAGACCATCGTCAATAAAGTAGAAAGCCCGGATGTGGGCATGATGTACAGCATGAATCCCTACGCCGGTTGTGAACATGGCTGCATTTATTGCTATGCCAGGAATGTGCATGAATACTGGGGCTACAGCGCCGGGCTGGATTTTGAAAGAAAGATCATAGTGAAAAAAAATGCGCCGCAACTGCTCCGGAAATTTTTGATGAACAAGAAATGGGACGCCACACCTATCATGCTTAGCGGCAATACCGATTGTTACCAGCCTGCTGAGCAAATTTATCGGCTCACAAGAGGGTTGCTGGAAGTCTGTAATGAATTTAACCAGCCGGTAGGCATCCTCACCAAGAACTCCTGGATATTAAAAGACAAAGATGTGCTGCAGGAAATGGCGAAAAAGAAAATCGTATCCGCCATGGTGTCTATCACTTCTTTCAATGAAGATCTGCGAAGAGTGATGGAGCCAAGGACTACTACTGCTAAACAAAAATTGAAAGTAATTAATGAACTCAGCAGCGCTGGTGTCCGTATGGGTATTATGATGGGGCCGATGATCCCGGGATTGAACGAACATGAGATGCAACGTATCATGAAAGAAGCAAGGGATAATGGCGCCACTTTCACTGCCTACACTTTCATCAGGCTGAACGGTGCTATCAAATTCCTGTTTCACGACTGGCTCTATAAAAACTTTCCCGACCGGGCCGACCGGGTCTGGCATAATATAGAGAACAGTCATGATGGCAAAGTGAATGATACCCGCTGGAATGTGCGGATGCGGGGAGAAGGCCCTATTGCACAAATGGTGGCGCAGCAATATAAAAAATATGGCAAACTGTATGGAATGAATGCAGAAGAATGGAGCCTGAACCGGTCGCTGTTCAGGAGGCCGGGGGAACAGGGAAAACTATTCTGATTCAAACTCCAGTAACACATCTTCTCCATGTAGTAACAGCAACGTTTTGTCTTTTATCATAAAGCGGTTCACTTTACTCAGGGAGATAAAGAAGTTGTCCTCTGTAGCCTGCACATCATTGCAATACATTTTGGTGGAGAATAAATTCCCGAATGTGAGACTGTCGCTATTTACGATAGCTGAGCCGCCGAATGAGTTACAACTTCCATTGCCTCCGGCACTTTGTTTTTCCTTATCAAATTTGATAAAAGCCCTTTTTGCTTTGATTTCCTGCATTTCACCTTCCATATAAATTTTTTTCAACAGCCATTTGGTATTGTAAAAATCTGTTTTTGGATTGGTTGTGAAGGCTGTGAATATGGTTGCGGTAAGGATAATTAAGACTGTTTTTGTCATGGTATTTTGTTTTTTACATGATCTTGATGCCTTGATTATTTCAAATGCATAAAAAAATTTCTAAAAAAATCCTAACAAAATTTGGAAGCAATAAAAAAATAGTTCAATCTTTGCACTCGCAAAACAAAAACATGCAACGCATAACACTACATATTGAATCGGTGAATTGGTTTAGTCCCAAGGGAGACTATGCTGGTTGCGGGGCATGTAATGCTGCTGAATAGTGTAACAACGAATTCAATCAAATACAGGCCCCGACAGTATCGTCGGGGTTTTTTATTTGGCCTCCCCAAACCCCTCCGCAGGAGGGGCTTATGGAAGTATCAAAGTTTCAAAAGGATTTATGTAAACTGAAAATAATTGAATCTTTAACGGACAAAACTCAAAAAGTGCTGAAACAAATACAATATAAACGATTTATGATAAGTATTAATGATATACAGTTATCACTCATGTGTCATTGGTATGCACAACCAGCAGGAAGTATTGTGCCCGCAGACAATGCGAATGATAATACATATCAACGACCGGATGACTTTCGTACATAGGAGCCTTGTGCTTCTGTATGAAAAGCCCGGTCGCCAGAAACGACCGGGCTTTTTTGTGCCGGTGATTGAAAAAATAAAACAGGGAAGGTATGTGATGAAATTTTTACTGGCAGTGCTGGCTATTCACTTCATTGGTGAGTGGATCAGCAATAAAAGAAAAGACAAAGAAATTGACAATGCGGATGTGAGCAATGAAACCGTTCGTCATCCGGCAGAATTTGACCTGAGATAAATGCTTAGGTGCAGAAGGAGGAAGTAAGTGCTCTCTGCGAGATGCAGCAGGGACACTTTTCCAAAAGTTCTTTTGAAAATATAGGAGTATTCCGGTTGGTCGGATACCCCGCCTGGAACGGGGAGGATGCAGGTTCGAATCCTGTCTCCTATACGTATTAATGGGCTGTCATGTTCCAAGGCTGGCGAAGAACATTTGCAGTGTTCGTGGAAGGGTTCGATTCCCTTACGGTCCACGATGATGTTGGCTTTAGCTTATCGGTAAAGCATCCGTCTGTGCAACGGAGGAACAGGGTTCGAATCCCGAAGTCAACCGATGATGACTTAGCTCAATGCCTGCCGGCAGGCAGGGTTGAGAGCATTACGCTGATACCGTAAAGGTTGATAGTTCGAGTCTATCAGTCATCACCAATTGGTTCGTAACTCAACAGGATCAGAGTACCGGTCTTTTACACCGGGAGTTCGGGGTTCGAATCCCTGCGGACCAACAAGGATGAATAGCTCAATGGTTGAGCAGCGGTTTGTTAAGCCGTTGGTTGAAAGTTCGAATCTTTCTTCATCCGATAAAGTTTGCTGATAAATATAATTCGGTAATGAGGAGAAAGATATCAGCCAGTATTTATGCAAACACATGGTGCTTTGGCAGAATGGATTTTATGCGCCGGAGTGAAATCCCGGAGATCGTGGTTCAATTCCACGGGGCACCACAGAAAATAAGAAATTAGAAATGAGGAACAAAAAATGAGGAACCAGCCGGCAGGTGAGAAAGTGAAAACAGATGCGGGTTTGATGTAATGGCTAACAGATCAGTCTCCAACACTGAGGATGGAGGTTCGAATCCTTCAACCCGTGCAAGATGATTTTGGTATGGTACACTAAAGCCCTCTCCTTTGGAGAGGGTTTGGGTGAGGTCTAAAATGAAATAACAATGGAACAGAAACAACAACAATGGAGAAAATTATCAGGAGAATGGATCAGGCAGCCCATCGAAGATGAGGTAATGACCGTATTGGCAAAAGAGAAGGAGATGGGACATGAACTGAAAGCTTGTATCGGAACGGATAGCCAGGTAAAAGGAAAGGTTACGGAGTTTGCTACGGTCATCGTATTCATCCGGAAAGGGAAAGGAGGATTCATGTATATCCGCAACCAGGTTTTCCGGCAGCGGATGACGATCAAACAACGGATGCTGATGGAAGTAGGCAAGAGTATTGAAGTGGCCTATGAGCTGAGCAACATCTTTTCCCGGTTTGATGTGGCGATGGAAGTACATGCCGACATCAACACAAACCCTGGCTTTAAAAGCAATGATGCATTGAAAGAGGCAATGGGTTATATCGTCGGGATGGGCTTTGCTTTCAAAGTAAAACCCAATGCCTTTGCCAGTTCAAGTTGCGCTAATAAAGTAGTTCAATGAGCTCTTTAAAATAATTGTTGGTGCATTGCATCAATGAAAGAAGGTATAGACTATTGATCCATGTATCAAAAGGCATGACAGTGCAGACGTAGTAACTATCTGTATCCTGCTCAATAACTATATCACCACGCTGTCTGAAAAACAGCCCTTTTGTGGGTTCGAGTCCCACTTCTCCGACTTTGGGGAATGGCGAAACTGGTAAACGCAAAGCAATGTGGATGCTTGGTCAAAAGAAGTACACCGCTTCTCAAATGGTGACCAACAAGTAAAGCCGGGTTATTTACCTGCGCATTTGTCCGGAGAATCCCGAATATCGGAGAGGTCGAAAGTCCTCTCCTTTGGAGAGGATTTAGGTGAGGTCGCAACCGGGAAATAGCCTGCAGGCTGCCGAAGCATAAGCAGCATCAGTTCACTTTGGCAATAATAGTTCGTTGTTGATAACAACGAATGAGGTACTGCTGAACTGGTCTGACAAAGCTTATACAAAGCCGCCTCCGTTATCAACCAGCGGTAATTTAACCGGCTTTATTTTAAAATGATTCACTTAACAGGGTCTGCGAAGGCCTCTCCTTTGGAGAGGTTTGAGTTGAGGTCCAAAAACAAAACAAAAATGAAAAAAGTAAAACTGAATGCCTGGCAGGTGGCCCTTGTATTCAAAGATGGAGCCTATCAGCGTTTGCTGACTACCGGCACTTACTGGTTCTGGAAGAAAGAAACCGTTTATGTCTATGATATCACCAAACCTTTTGTGGCGCCGGTGGAGCTCAATATCCTGTTGCAGGATAATGAACTCGCAGGCATCCTGCAGGTGGTGGAAGTAAAAGACAACGAGATCGTATTGCATTACGAGAATGGTTTGCTGAAACAGGTGTTGACCGCCGGTCGTTACACTTTCTGGAAATCTGTTCTGCAATATGAATTCAACCGTGCTGACATAAGTAAGCTGGAGATCACGGAGAACATTGACCGGGAAACACTGCTGAACCGCCTGGTGGGGCCTTATGTTCGTTCTGTAAGTGTCGAGAATTATGAAAAGGCCCTGCTGTTCATTGACGGTAAGTTTGAAAAAGTGTTGAACAGTGGTGTGTACTACTGGTGGAAGAACAACATTGCGGTTCATGTGGCACGGGTGGATATGCGCCAGCAACAACTGGAGGTGAACGGACAAGAGATCCTTACCAAAGACAAAGCGGCTTTGCGGATCAATGCATGGGCGCAATACAAAGTGGCGGATATTGAAAAAGCCGTGCTGGAAAACAAGGAATACGACAAGCAGTTGTATGTGGCTTTCCAGTTGGCGCTGCGGGAGTATGTGGCCGGCTACAGCTTTGATGATCTGCTGGAGAAGAAGGATGCGATGGCGCCTTTTGTATTGGAGCAGGTGAAAGCAAAAGCTTTGGCGCTGGGTGTGGAAGTGAATGGTTTTGGTATCCGAGACATCATCCTGCCGGGTGATTTGAAGGAGATCATGAACCAGGTGCTGATCGCCGAGAAAAAAGCGCAGGCCAACAGCATCATGCGGCGTGAAGAAACCGCCAGCACCCGTAGTTTGCTGAATACTGCCAAACTGATGGAAGAAAATGCGATGCTGTGGAAACTGAAGGAAATGGAATATGTTGAAAAGATCGCCGACAAGATCAACAGCATCAGTGTCAGCGGTAATGGTATGCTGCTTGAGCAGTTGAAGCAGATCTTTGTGGCACAGAAATAAAATAAGTTAGGTCGCAGTAAAAATGTGACCTAACTTTTAAATGAATCAGGTATGGCAAAATTAAAAATAACAGGAAAGGAATTAAGAGCTATCGGTTACCCGGAAGGCCCGGTGATCAGCGTAGCCATGAATGTGATGCAGAAAAATTATAAGCATCACGGAAAAGAGGAAGTAATGGAATTATTGAAGAAAATACTGGATGCACCGGTAGAGTATGAAAATGATGCGGTGCTGGGTTTAATTGCCACACAATTGTTGCCAAAGAAGAATGCAGAAGGATCAGAGATTTCATTGAACCAGCAGGGTATTCAGTTTAACGTCTTCGGACAAGAGCACATTGAAGAAGGTGCCATGCACCAGATGTACCAGGCAGCCAAGTTGCCCATCAGTGTGGCCGGTGCGTTGATGCCGGATGCACACAGTGGCTATGGTTTACCAATTGGCGGCGTACTGGCAACAGCTAATGCTGTTATTCCTTACGGGGTAGGGGTGGATATCGGTTGCCGGATGTGCCTGAGCCTTTTCGACATCAATCCTAAAGAACTGACCGACCGTGAATCTTTCTTCGCAAGAGAGTTAGCTGAAGCTACTTTGTTTGGCAGCGGCGCTCAGTTTGACCGTGCCGCCGATCATGAAGTGATGGAGCATGAACTGTTTTACCAGTTGCCACTGCTGAAAAACCTGCATGGCCGTGCATGGAAACAATTAGGTTCATCCGGTTCGGGTAATCACTTTGTGGAGTTTGGTGTGGTAGAGATTGCAGAGAAAGATGAAGTGCTGGGCATTGAAGCGGGAAAATATGTAGGCTTATTGTCTCACTCCGGTTCAAGGGGATTAGGCGCCAACATTGCCAATCACTACACTAAACTGGCCATCAGCAAAAGACGTTTGCCGCATGAGGCAAAGAACCTGGCCTGGTTGATGCTGAATGAAGAAGAAGGTATTGAATACTGGAATGCTATGAACCTTGCAGGTGATTATGCATCCGCTTGTCACCATATCATTCATGCAAAGATGGCAAAGCAACTGGGTCGTCAACCGATGACGATGGTGGAGAACCACCACAATTTTGCGTGGAAAGAGAAATGGGAAGGCAATGATGTTATTGTGCACCGTAAAGGCGCTACACCTGCGGGCAAAGATGTGCTGGGGATCATTCCGGGTTCGATGACGGCGGATGGATTTATTGTGAAAGGAAAAGGAGAAGCTGCATCAGTTAATTCTGCATCGCATGGAGCCGGAAGAAAGATGAGCCGTTCCAGGGCCATGGCTTCGGTGACAGATAAGCAATTCAAAGATGAACTGAAGAAGTTTGGCGTGAAATTGCTCGGGGGCGGCCTGGATGAATCGCCTTTTGCTTACAAAGACATCAATGTGGTGATGCAATCGCAAAAGTCATTGGTGGATGTGGTGGGCCGTTTCACTCCAAAAATTGTGAAGATGGACGGAGCCAAACACAAGACATGGGGAAAGAAAGGAAAAGATGAGGTGGCGGGAGAGTGAAGTAATATGGCGGGTCAGTGATGAATCACTGACCCGCCTTTACGATTACAGACCTACCTGCAATCCAATATTCAACCCAGCTTGTATGCCCTCAGGCCGGAGCTGCGGGTTGATGTAGCCATCGTAAATATTTTTTCTATAGATCACATACAGTCCGCCGGTAAGCATTGTCCGGAAACTGATAAAGTAATTCAATGTTCCTGAAGCGAGGATCGAGTTATAAAAATTATTGGTAACAACCGCATTGTCCTGGTATCCTGTTTCAGTTTCTATACCCAGTGATACAATGGTTCTTGTGTTTGGATAAATGGCATGTTCATAGAAAAGCCGGACACCAGCTTTCTTTGCTTCGGTTTGTGTTTCTGCAGAACTGGTCGGTATGCCGTTCGTAAAGGAATACTGTGATTGTTCATTATCAAAATATTCAAACAAGGCCATTGCCCCAAAATTATCCTGGTGTTTCAGGTTGATGGGTTTGTGCCTGCTGATACCCGCCTCTGCCCTGAAGACCTTTGTTCTTCCGTTTGATTCATTTTTTGTGGATGGTAATGTGTTACTGTTGTCATTATCATAGTGGTAAATGGCCGGATTAATACGGACAAATTTTTGAGTACCTGAAAAGCGGCCATTGTTGATAGCAAAGAATAAAATATCATTCAATGCGGAAAAATAATCAATGTCATTTTCGGAAACAAGGTTCTTATCCTTAAAAAACTGATCAACTGTTTTGAGAATAAAGCGGGTTCTTCTCCGGGCATCGAGTATTCGGGTGTTATTCGCTGTGGTTACTATGCGTCCAAGCTCATGCAGTTCGGCATCGGACAATGACCTGGTAAGTCTTCCTTCTTCCTGCAAAGTTTTGTATAACCACATTGCATTTTGCATATCCCTTATATTTTCCAGCCGGCCCGTGCCAATGCCAGCCTCTAATGATGCAGAATAGCTATTGTTGGCAGCCCGGTATGTATTGATAGTCGGTTCAATGCTTTTACTCTTACCCGTGGAGAGGCTTCCTGTCAGGTTGCCTCCCAGCATGGTAAAGAAGTTTTTGCCAAACCATGTATTGGAAAGGCTTATTACTGATGAACCGGAAAAGTTGTTACCCCTGCCTTCAGATAAAGGGCCTTTGAACTTACTGCTGCCCGAATAAATTCCGGTGCTGGCCATAAAGGTTCTGTAGATCCTGTCAGTGCTTCGAAGCTGGTAATAGTCAGCACCCGCAGCACCTGAAATGGAATGTGAAGTGCTTTTGCCGGTACCCTGTTTCAGGTCCTGTGCATTGCCGCCGGTTCCTGCCGAAATGTTTATTGCCCTGAAGTTATTGACCCTGAATTTAAAATTTCTCAATACGGAATCTTGTTGGCTGAAAGCGATAGCAGAAAAGAATAATGGTAGTGCACTGAGTAGATATTTTCTCATTGGTTGTGGTTTTGTTGCCCGAATGTAAATGCAGGAAATAAAAAGCGGTGTTAAAGCAAGATGATGCTTTGTTAATGAAAAACGAATCTGCTTTTTCAGAAATAAGAAACTAGGGAAAAGAAGTATCAGACCTTCACATATATCTTCTTCTTATCCATCCACCAGCAGATGAACCACATGAAAGTGATGATGCAAATGGCATAGAGTAATGAGCCGTTTTCCGGGGCGCCGGGAGTATGTATCAATACTTTTTTATACAACCAGTTCCAGGGGCTGATATAAGTCATCACTCCTTTATCGTTTAATCCGTCAGGAATACGGATGAGGGCAAGACCTTTTGGCAAAAAAGCACTCAGGGCAAAAACAAACAAGGCATTCTTACCAAACACATCGAAGAATCTCGCCAACCCGCCTTTGATGTTTTTAAACTCGATCATATAGATCATCGTTGCGATGGTGATGATGGCCAGTCCTGTTGTATAAATAACATAAGAACTTGTCCATATTTTTTTGTTGATCGGGAAAACCATATCCCAGCAAAAACCGGTGACCAGCATAGCCACCCCGGCTACAAACAAACCAGTGACCATCTCAAAATTCTTTCCCTTGGTTTGAATATAGTGACCGACCATATAACCAAATATCACCTGCACGATGGCAGGCAGTGTACTCATCAATCCTTCGGGATCGAAGGGTATGCCTTCCCCTTTATACATATGTGCAACACCCAGAATGCTTTTGTCAATATCTGTTCCAAACCATCCTTTCAAGCTATACGGATCGGCAGGATTGCCGGCATAGCAAAGCACCCAATAAACAAGTAAGAAGATCAGCCCCACATAAAAAGCTTTTCGGGGTTTGAGATAGTAGGCAATGATGGCAGCAAAGAAATAGCAGATGGCAATGCGCTGCAATACTCCCAATATTCTCACACCACTATTAGGGTTAGTGGGGTCCACCCATTGACGAAAGATCAGTTCTCCGTCCTGCCATCTTGAAAAAGGCCACCAGTTTAAAAACAACCCGATCAAAAAGATCAGTAAGGTTCTTTTGATCACTTTTTTCCAAAACATGGCATCACCTGCTGCTTCTAAACGAGGCATCACAAAAGCCAGAGCATTGCCCACTGCAAAAAGAAAAAACGGAAACACAAGATCGGTGGGTGTGAGCCCATGCCAGGGGGCATGTTCCAGCGGATCATAGATATGCGACCAGGAACCGGGATTATTTACCAGTATCATCAGGCAAACAGTAGCACCGCGGAAAACATCAAGAGAATAAAAGCGTTGGTTCAAGCAAGCAGGTTTTAGTGACTAAATGTAACGATTTCATACAGGGTTGCCAACCCTTTGTCAGCTAAGTTCCGGAGGGTTTCTGGCAAATGAACTATTTTGCAGGTATGGAAAACAGCAGCTTTTTTGTTCATCCAAGTTCCATTATTGATAATGGTGCTACAATCGGTTCCGGCACAAAAGTCTGGCATTTTTGCCACCTGATGCCCGCCTGCAAAGTGGGTGATCGCTGCATCATCGGCCAGAATGTGTATATAGATAATGATGTCAGTATCGGCAACGGGGTGAAGATCCAGAACAATGTGTCGGTATATACTGGGGTGGAGATTGAAGATGATGTTTTCCTCGGGCCTTCGATGGTTTTCACCAATGTCATCAACCCCCGCAGTTTTATTGAGAGAAAAGAAGAGTTCAAAAAAACCATTGTCCGCAAAGGGGCAACCATTGGCGCCAATGCTACTATATTATGTGGCGTGGAGATTGGTTCCTATGCCATGATCGGCGCCGGAACAATGGTTGTAAAAAACGTTCCTCCTTATGCTCTCATAGTTGGAAATCCGGCTCAACAGATCGGTTGGGTGAGCAGAGCAGGTCATACTCTTGATTTTAATGCCGAAGGCATAGCTGTTTGTCCGCAGGAGGGTGTAAAATACAAGTTACTGAACGATTGGGTTTCCCCGGCCAGATAGTTATCAACTTATGGGAATAATTCCCTCAAAATCTGCGTATTTTATCTTCTTGCCACTCCCATTCTTCCCATTATATTTGCAAGCAAATAGAAAATAGCCCCTGGCTGTTCAAAATGTTCAATTTCAATGAAAACCGGTCATATGGCAGAAATGTTCATGTGACTGAGATGGCGAAGCCATCAAAAAAAGTTCTTACTGTGACAAGAAAATGGTATGCTGTTTACACTCGTCCTCGGTGGGAGAAGAAAGTAAACCAACTGCTTCAGGAAAAAGGCACAGAAAGCTATTGTCCTCTGAATAAAGTTCGTCGCAAATGGAGCGACCGGGTAAAGATTGTAAAAGAACCGCTTTTCAAATCCTATGTTTTTGTGAAGGTCAGTGATGAGGATCGCAGCAAAGTGAGAATGACAGCCGGGGTTATCAATTTTGTATATTGGGAAGGGAAACCTGCGGTGATAAAAGAAAGAGAGATCGCTTCTATCCGGCGTTTTCTGGATGAGTATGAAAATGTAGAAGTTAGGCCATCTAATCATGCGGTGGATGAAAGGGTGAGAGTGACCGCTGGCCCCCTGATGGATAGTGAAGGAAAAGTGCTGTCAGTGCGTCACAAAAGGGTGAAGGTAGCTATTGACAGTCTTGGATATATCCTGGTTGCATATATTGACAGAAGTAAGCTAACTTCGGCCCGGCCCTGAAAGCCGTGTATCTTGTATTTTCATGATCTTGTTCTTTCGCCTTAAATAAACAAACCTTAATGAGAATCCTTCGTATCGTTTTCTTGTTTGTTTTTCCGGTCTATTTCATTTCCTGCGGCACTCAGAAAAAACTACCTCCTTATTACCTTGACACGGTGGCGGATACCTCCATCAATGGCCAGGTGGTTATTCCTGAACTGCGGATACAGAAGAATGATTTGCTGTCTATCCAGGTTTATAGTGCCAGCACCCGTCCGGAACTTTCAGACGTACCTTTCAACCTTCCGGAAGCAACAGCTGCCAATGGCTTTTTAGTTGATATGGCGGGGAATATTGAATATCCGCGTCTTGGCACAATCCGGGCAGAAGGACTCACCAAACAACAATTGGCAGATGTGATCAGAAAAAAGCTGACAGAGCCTGTAGAATTGTTACGTAACCCGTCTGTAGTCATCCGATTTTTAAATTATAAGGTTACAGTTTTGGGCCAAGTGGTTAGAGAGGGGCAGGTTTCTGTTGTTGGCGAAAAGCTCACCATATTAGAAGCGATTGGGCATGCTGGAGGAATTACTGATTATGGGAAAAAAGAGAGAATAAAAATAGTTCGGGAAGTTGATGGCAAAAGGAATATAGGTTATATCGATCTTTCTACCGATAGTTTATTTCATTCTCCTTATTACAATCTTTTGCAAAATGATGTAGTTATTGTGGAGCCAACCAAACAGAAGGCCCGCATGACAGATCAGACCATTGTTTCTCAACGCATCAGTTTGGCATTGGGTATTATCACCAGCGCTGCATTCATATATAATATTTTTAAATAAGCCCTGCAAAATATACAGATGCAAGACCAGATAAACACTACGAAAAGTGAACTATGGAGCCTTAGCCTCAGGGATCTTTTTTATAAGTATGTAAGATTTTTACCTGTTTTTATTTTATCAGCCGCATTTGCCCTGTTCATTGCGTATGCCTATCTGCGGTATGCCACACCAATATATAGTGCAGGGGGAACCATGTATATCAAGAGTGACAAACAAACAACAAGAACTGACAAATTTGAAGACATATTCGTCAATGATAAGGCACTAAATATTCAAAGCGAAATTGAAATATTGAAGTCGAGACCATTAATGGAAAGAGTAGTGCAGAGTCTCGGGTTACAGTTTAATTATAATGCAATAGGGAAAATCAAATCGCCTAATATTTATAAGCAGGGGCCATTTTTGGTGAATGCGTTGCAGTTGGCAGACTCTTCCAAATCTTTTACCCTAAAAATCAAATTTACCAACGATAATGAATTTACTGTAAACGAAAGCGTAGGTAAATTTACGTTCAATCAGGTCTTTAAGAACCCGCATGGAGTATTTACCCTGGTCAGAAATCCACAAGCCGTTATTGGAAAAGAATATAATGTGACCTGGCAGCCAACAGAAATAATGGCCCGGATGCTTGTATCCAGTATCCAGGTAAACCCGAAGACTCTTGGCACGGGCATACTATCTATTACCATGCAGGCTACTAATTCTCAAATGTGTGCAGACGTGGTAAACCAACTGATGGAAGAATATAAGTACTATAGTATTGAGGAAAAAAAGAGTTCTTCTGATTCGATATTGAAATTTATTGACGGACGTCTTATTGAGTACGGGGCTGCGCTGGACAGCGTACAAAGGGAACTGAATAAATATCAACAAGAGAATGACCTGATAGATGTTGAAACACAATTCGGCAATTTTTTCAGAGCCATTGAAGAGGCGGACAAAAGCATGGAAGAACAGAATCAGAGGTTGAATGCTATTCAAATTGTTGACGATTACCTGAAAGATAAAAGGAATGAGTTTAATAAAGTACCCTCTGCATTGCAATTAGAAGACGCAACACTCAATGAATTGATTACAGGTTACAACACCCTGCAATTGGACAGGCAGCGTTTGTTGGAAAGCAATGTGCCTGTTGACAACCCCGCCGTTCAGGAAGTAAATGGGCAAATTGAGAAATTGAGAGGCAGCATTCTTGAGAATTTGAAGAATATCCGGTCAGCTTTTGCAACTGTGCTGAAAACTACAAGGGAAAGAAGTAATGTTGCCCAAACACAGATCAGGACAATGCCTTTTAAAGTAACAGAGCTGCTGGAAAAAAGAAGAAGGGTTGAAAGTCTTCAAAATCTCCACAAATATCTGCAGGAAAAGAAAGAGGAAACCTCGATTTCGAGGGCATCAACAATTTCCAGTTCCAAAGTTGTTGACCGGGCATCAGCTTCCAGAACCCCCGTTAAGCCTAACAAAAGAGCTATTCAAGTGCTGGCTCTTGTGCTGGGACTGGGTTTACCCGCAATGATCATTTTTATTGGCGAAGTACTAAATGACAAAATTACCACCAGGTTTGATATCGAAAAGATCACAGCTGCACCTATACTGGGAGAAGTGGGACACTCGTATTCTGATAGTACGCTTGTGGTAAATAAGACTACCCGTAGCATGGTGGCTGAACAGTTTCGCATCATACGTTCAAATTTGCAGTATGTTTTAAACAAGGCCGAAAAGGCTACAATACTGGTTACATCATCGTTCAGCGGCGAAGGAAAATCCTTCGTCAGTACTAATATGGGGGCAGTGCTTGCTTTGACTGGTAAAAAAACAATAATTCTTGAGTTTGATATTCGCAAACCCAAGATTCTTTCAGGACTAAATATACCCAAGGGGCCGGGTATAACTAACTTTCTTGTAGGAAAGGAATCCCTTGAAAGTCTTATAAGGCCTGTGGAAAACCAGGAAAATCTTTTTGTACTTGGTTGCGGGCCGGTTCCACCCAATCCGGCTGAATTATTATTAAGTGAGAGGGTAGACGATATGTTTAAATGGTTGCGGGCTAATTATGAAATAATAATAGTGGATACAGCGCCTGTAGGAATGGTAAGCGATGCGATGACATTAGGAAAATTTGCAGACGCAACTTTGTACCTTGTCCGCCAGCGACATACTTTCAAAAAGCAAGTTACCCTGATTGATGAATTTTATGAGACCAATAAGCTGCCCAAGGTTTCTATCATTATGAATGATATTAAAATGAAACCTGGTTATGGTTATTATGGGTATGGCCGTTATGGTTATGGATACGGGTATGGATATGGAAGTTATTATGAAGAAGAGCATCCGCCCAAATCCATCTCAGAAAAAATAATAGCTTTCTTCGATATAAGACGATTCTTTAAACGAAAAAACAGGTAATGCGGGTTCTTGTTTCCGGAGGCGCAGGTTTCATTGGGTCTAATCTGGTATCAACCCTTCTTCACGATGAAAGAGTATCTTTTGTCAGGATACTGGATGATCTTTCAACCGGATCGTTGAAGAATATTGAGGAATATATTGGGAACAAAAATTTTCAGTTTGTCAATGGCGATATCCGGGACTATGAAACTTGCCTTAAGGTCTGCGATGGCATTGATCTTATTTCTCACCAGGCGGCTTTGGGCTCAGTGCCACGTTCAGTAAAAGACCCGAGAACGACAAATGAAGTAAATATTACCGGCACCCTTAACATTTTTACAGCTGCAAAAGAGCAAGGAATAAGGAGGATTGTCTACGCTGCGAGTTCATCTACATATGGAGATCACCCTGCGTTGCCTAAAGTTGAGGACCAGATCGGCAACCCACTTTCCCCATATGCAGTTACCAAATACGTTAACGAGTTATATGCCCGGGTATATGCCAGCCTTTATGGAACAGAATTCATAGGGCTTCGTTATTTCAATATTTTCGGACCACGACAAAATCCGGCTGGCCCATATGCCGCGGTGATTCCACTTTTTGTTAAGGCGATTTTTAATTGTGAGCCACCGGTTATAAACGGCGATGGTCACCATAGCAGAGATTTTACTTATGTAGAAAATGCAGTGCAGGCAAATTTGCTTTCACTATTTACCAATGATCAGGCTGCTGTGAACCAGGTCTATAATATTGCATGCGGGCAGCAAACCTCGCTAAATGAGCTATATAGCATGCTCAGGCAGAAAGCAGGCAGTGATATTCAACCTGTATATGGGCCGGCGAGACCGGGGGATGTGCGTCACAGTGTTGCAGACATTTCTAAAGCTGTCAGATTACTCGGGTATCATCCGAATGTTTCTGTGGCTGAGGGTTTAGCGAAAACATTTAACTGGTATAAAAAAGCAGGGATATAGTATAGTATGTCAAAAACAATCATTGTTACAGGAGGAGCCGGATTTATAGGGTCTCATCTCATAAGAAGGCTTGTTGTCAAATATCCGGATTATAAAATAGTGAATCTTGATGCATTAACTTATGCCGGTAACCTGGAGAATTTACGGGATATTGAAAACGCAACTAATTATTTTTTTGAAAGGGTTAATATACTTGAGCAGGACGAAATAGCAAGAGTTTTTAAAGCATACTCGCCGGATGGTATTATTCATTTAGCCGCAGAATCACATGTTGACAGATCAATATTATCTCCGCTTGACTTTGTTTATACAAATGTTATTGGAACAGTAAATCTTTTAAATGCTGCCCGGCAGATTTGGGCAAATAATCTTGTTGGTAAACGGTTTCATCACGTTTCAACAGATGAAGTATTCGGAGCTTTAGGAGAAACCGGGTTTTTTACAGAAACCACAGCCTATGACCCCCATTCCCCTTATTCTGCATCAAAAGCCTCAAGCGATCATTTTGTAAGGGCCTATCATGATACATATGGATTGCCGGTTGTAATTACTAATTGTTCAAACAATTATGGCCCTTATCAATTCCCGGAGAAACTGATACCGCTCTTTATTAACAATGTAATCCATAAAAAACCACTTCCTGTTTACGGCGATGGTTTATATACGAGAGACTGGCTTTATGTGAAGGATCATGCAGCTGCTATCGACCTTGTTTTTCACAAAGGCAACACAGGAGGCACTTATGCTGTTGGTGGGTTTAATGAATGGAAAAATATTGATCTTGTTAAATTGCTTTGCAGACTTATGGATGATAAAACCGGTAATTCCCCAGGTTCCAGCGAACAACTGATCACCTATGTCAAAGACCGTCCCGGCCACGACAGAAGATATGCAATTGACGCATCAAAAATTAGTGCTGAATTGGGATGGAAGCCTTCTGTCACTTTTGAGGAGGGTCTTTCAGAGACAATTGACTGGTATATTGAAAATCCGGAATGGCTGAAGCATGTGACCTCGGGAGAGTATCAATATTATTATGATCAGCAATATCATAAAAGATAATTTATGAAAGGTATTATTTTGGCAGGTGGAAGCGGAACAAGACTCTACCCAATTACAAAAGCTGTTTCAAAGCAATTAATGCCTGTCTATGATAAACCAATGATCTATTATCCTTTATCCACTTTAATGATGGCGGGGATACAGGAAATATTGATCATTACCACACCCGAAGATAACCCCTCCTTCCGTCGCTTATTGGGTGATGGAAGTCACATAGGTTGCCATTTTGAATATGCTATACAAGAAATTCCCAATGGTCTTGCACAGGCATTTCTAATTGGAGCTTCATTTATTGGAAATGACAAGGTGGCGCTAGTTCTGGGAGATAATATTTTCTATGGAACAGGTTTGGGCCGCCAGCTCGAAAAATTGACCAATGTAGAAGGTGGCTATGTGTTTGCCTGCCAGGTAAGCGATCCGGAAAGATATGGGGTGGTTGAATTTGACAGGGAGATGAATGCCATTTCTATTGAGGAGAAGCCAACGCATCCCAAATCGAATTATGCTGTGCCCGGACTCTATTTTTATGATAATGATGTAATAGAAATTGCTCGTGAGCTTAAACCTTCGGCCAGGGGCGAATATGAGATTACGGATATTAATAAGGAATACCTGCGTAGGAGAAAATTAAAGGTTGAAGTGCTTGAGAGAGGAACTGCATGGCTGGATACGGGCACTTTTGATTCGCTTAGTGATGCCAGCGAATTTGTGAGAGTGATAGAGAAAAGACAGGGCACAAAGATCGGGTGTATTGAGGAGGTTGCTTTTAGAAAGGGATATATAAGCAAAACAGAATTGCAAGCTCTTGCTTTGTCTATGCAAAAGAGTGGCTATGGTGTTTATCTGGAAAAAGTGAATTAGTTAATACGAGATAGAAAAAATTACTTGTGTCTGTTATACACAGCCCCGTAACCTGCTCATCTAATGTAAGACTATTTGATACTATCAGTACAGATGATATTGTAAGATTGTATTATGATTATAGCTCTGTTGATGTAAGCCGCTTCTTTTCTGGGATCAGTCATATTAAAATTTATGAATGCCTTGATACCGGGTATAAATTTTATTTTCCTTTTGAATTGGCGGGTGATGGGTTATTTTATGAGCAATTGCAGCAAAATGAAAGTGTGGTGGGAATTCCTTATTACAGGAAATGGGCATATGATCACCAGTTTGCGTATGATAAAATACAGGCAGGTGAAAAGGTATTGGATATCGGATGTGGTGCCGGAAGCTTTTTTGTTAAGCTAAGTGCTAAAACCAGCAATTTTTTTGGTCTTGAGTTCAATGACAAGGCAATTGCAGAGTGCGATAAGCAAGGGTTTTCAGTATTTAAGCAGAGCATTCAGGAGCATGCCCTGGAAAGAGAAGGGTTTTATGATGTTGTATGTGCATTCCAGGTGTTGGAGCATATCACGGACATTAAAAGTTTTTTAGCAGCATCAGTAAAGTGCCTTAGAAAAGGAGGAAAATTGATAATAGGAGTGCCCAATAATGAACCTTATTTGCAAGGATATAATAAGTATGCTGTATTCAACCTACCCCCTCATCACATGGGGATGTGGAACAAAAAGACGTTTGAAAAAATTCAGGATCAATTTGGTATCATATTAAAGGATGTTCGGTATGATTCTGCCGGAACTTGGAAGTTAGATGCTTATTTCCGCGCCAAATACTTCTGGAAGATAAAAACAATGATAAAAGATCATTCACTTCTGGAAAAAGCGAAGATGCTATTACTGGCACCTGTAATTGTTCCATACAGTATTGCACGATATTATTTCAAAGGTTTGAATGGTGGTCTTATGGCTGTCGAATTTATCAAAACAGCCGATTGATTTATAGTTTATAATATTATCTTCAGGTGAGACTAGTAAAGTCTTTATCGGTCTATACAGGTGCTCTTTTTTTTAATGCCGCCATATCTTTTGGGGTATTTTCCTTGCTAACAAATCATCTAAGTGAAGTTGATTTTGGCATTATCAACTTGTATAACGCGGCTACTATCTTCCTGGTCCCCTTTATCAGTGTAGGGATGCAGTTTGTCCTTAGCGTTGACTTTTTTAAAGTTACCACTAAGGATTATCCTGATTTTTTTAAAAACGGTATTACAATCCCTGTAATTATTACCATTCTGGTTACAGCGATCGCATTACCGCTAAGCCCCTTTTTGCGCCCTTTCCTGAAAATAAATAATTTCTTTTTTCTTATACTTCCACTGAGTTGTCTGTTCATCTCTCTTAATGAAATAGTCCTTAGTCTGATCAGGAATAAAGGACGTCATTTACTTTATGCAGGATTTTTAACCGGAAGAGGATTGCTGGAAGCCGCCCTCAACGTTTTGTTTGTGATAGTTTTGATGTATAAATGGGAAGGAAGATTGGCAGGCGCCTTTATTACTTATTTTGTATCAGTTTTTTTCATTGGTTACCTGATAAAAAAATGGCGGCTTCTTGAAGGACAAATCAGCAAAAGGAAACTGAAGGACCTTTTTAGTACCGGCCTGCCATTTGTTCCGGAACGCCTGGCTGTTTTTGTATTGGCTTACTCTGACCGGTTTTTTATTAATTACTTTGAAAGTACAGGCGATGTTGGATTTTATGGCGCAGGTGCTCAGGTATCTTTGATTGTGAATATTGCAATTCTGTCTCTTATCAGTGCTTTTCATCCATATATTTTTAAGAACCTGTCCGGTACTCCTAATTTTAACAACCTCCGCAAAGCGACATATGCTTTTGTGGGGATTTCGCTTATTATTACATTGCTAGTAATAGTTTGTTCGCCTTTGTTGTTTCAACTTTTTATAGGACGGAGCTTTCACGCAGGCCTGGTGTTTGTAAAATATTTATCACTTGGCTTTTTCTTTTGGTCTATATATGCTGTTTTCCTGGCTTTTCTTTTGTATAATAAAATGAACAAGGTTATAATGTTCATCTCAATTTCAGGGATGGGATTAAGTCTCATATTAAATTATATTAATGTGAATAATTTTGGCGCACTTGGAGCCACATATACAAGTATGATTGTTTACTTTTTCATGGCTGTCATGGCTATGATATTTGTAAACAGGAAAATAGGGTTAAAAAAAATTCTTTATTTCACTCCTCCCGCAAGCCTTAAATTCTAGGAAAATGTTTGGAAAAGTTCGCACAATTGCTTGGTATATGGCTCAGCCAAAAGGGGCGAGGCTTGTTTTTAATCTGCTGCTGCAAAAATCATTAAACAGAACAAAGGAAATGACAGGAGGGGAGTCAGCTCAATGGTGTTCCGGGCTGGCTATTAGTTCTGCCGAGGCAATTAAAAAAGTCTTGGGGCAAAGTTATTCTATTAAGGACCCCAGTGTTGACTTTCCGGAAGAATATGCTTTTGCCAGGAGAAAGGTCGAAAGTTCGCCTCATAAAATGGGTGGAGCTGCCAACATGCTATTGCTATATAATATATGCAAGCAAAAAGGAGTAAGCACAATTCTTGAAACCGGGGTTGCTTATGGATGGTCTTCTTTAGCCATTTTGTTGGCGATCAGAGAAAGGAGTTCGGCAGCATTATTCAGCACGGATATGCCCTATGCAAAAATGGGTAATGAAAACAGTGTGGGTATAGTAGTACCTGACAACATGAAATCCAACTGGTATCTTTTCAGAGAGTCAGATATTTCAGGATTGCCTAAAATATTAAAACGAGTTAGATATTTCGATGTGATACACTATGACAGTGATAAATCTTTTACCGGGAGAATGTGGTCATACTCAAAACTTTATGACAGACTCAGATCAGGGGGCGTTTTTATTTCAGACGATATACAGGACAATATTGCATTCAAGCTTTTTGTCCAAAAGAGGAAGTTAGATCCGATCATAGTTGCTCAAGAAGGAAAATATTCTGGAATAGTTGTAAAACCCTGATGATATATTTAAACACAAAAAGTGACTAAGTCAAAGAAAGTATTACATGTTATTGACTCATTGAATGTTGGCGGGGCAGAAATGCTTGTAGTCAATTTGCTCAGAAATATCGAAGGATATGAATTGCATCTTATAGTTTTGATGGAATCGGATGCTTTATTAAAGCACATCCCCGATCATTGCAAAGTCACTATTCTTAATTTCAGATCTTATTGGAATATTCCAGGATGTACCCGCTTCATACGCCGGTATATCAAAAGAGAGCGGATAGATATTGTACACTCACATCTGTATTGGTCTAATACGATTGTCAGGTTTGCAACTCCAAAGCAGGTTCCGGTATTCAACTGTATCCAGAATATACCCAGTTTGTCTCACTACCTGGTTAATAAAAGAACTCTTTATCTTGAAAAACTAACCTATAAAAAGAGGCATCACATCATTGCTGTGTCAAAAACAGTACTTAGGGATTTTGATCATTGGGTGGGAATTAAAGGTCAGTCGTCTGTTCTTTACAATGTGATAGAGGATGTTTTTTTTGAGGCAGCTCCGAAACAGGAATTTTCTTCCGCAACAATCAGGCTTGTGGCTGTCGGGACACTTAAAAAGCAGAAGAATTATCAGTACTTCATTGAAGCTTTTAAGCATATGCCCGCTAATTTTTCTCTTGATATTTATGGATCCGGGCCTATGGAGGATGAGCTATTGAAGGAAATAGAAAAGTATGGTCTTCAAATAGCGCTGGTGGGGCATAAAGAAAACATGCATAGGGTGTTGCCGGAGTATGATGGGTATGTTATGTGCTCAACCCATGAAGGGCTTTCTTTGGCTTTAATGGAAGCGATGGCATCCGGTCTGCCTGCATTTTTGTCCGACATAGCTGTTCAAAGAGAGTCTGCAAAAGATAGCGCCGTATATTTTGATCTGAATGATCCTATGGATTTTATTGAAAAAATCACTTCAGCCTTTAGCGATCATACTAAATTGCGGGAAATGTCTCGTGCAGGAATTGCTAGAGCCAGTGAAATTGCTAGGACAGAAGCTTATTTGAGAAAACTATATGCTTTGTACGCTTCTGTTTAGGCAACTGGTCAATAAATCAACTCACAGTCCCACAGATTTACAGGTATGGTCACATCATTTTTTTCACAACCTGATAACAAATTACCTGTTGGATGAATATGGTAAGATTGATCAATCCTGATAATTTAGAATTTTTAGAGAAACATGCTAATGGCTACAGGGATCATTCAGGAAATTTTTTTCCGGAAACCAAAGGCGTGGTTAGAATGATCGGTGAAAGTAATTACACTGACAGTTTCGGTTTTCAATGGAATAAATTTCAAAAAACGCAAATTGACCGTGAGAATAAAAACTCTCAGCAAAGCCGGGATCGGTTCTTTTCCGTTACCGGTTGGGATAAAGAAGATCTTACGGGAAAAAATGTGCTGGAGGCGGGTAGCGGGGCAGGAAGGTTTAGCCAGGTATTTCTGGATCATACAAAAGGCAACTTGTATAGCATAGATTATTCAGATGCTGTTACAGCTAATTTTCGCAACAATGGGCACCATGGAGAAAGGTTAAGGCTCTTTCAGGCAAGCATTTATGAAATGCCGTTTGCGAATGAATCATTTGATAAAGTGTTTTGCTTTGGCGTTTTGCAGCATACACCCGACTTTAAAGAATCTCTGCGACACCTTGTCAGCAAATTGAAGCCGGGTGGGGAAATTGTAGTAGATTTTTATCCTGTTAATGGCTGGTGGACGAAGATCAACGCAAAGTATTTGTTTCGTCCTTTTACAAAAAGTATGTCAAATGAAAAGCTGTTGCGCAAAATTGAAAAGAATGCGGGCTGGATGATAAGGGCCTATTTCTTTTTTGATAGAATTGGTATGGGGAAGATAGTAAACCGCTTTTTACCCATATGCGATATTCGGGGAACCCTCCCGCCAAATCTTTCACGGCAGGAATTGCGGGAATGGGTCATACTAGATACATTTGATATGTTTTCACCAGCCTATGATAATCCGCAAAAAATTAATACTGTAAAGAAATGGCTTGAAGAATTTAGTATCAAAGTGACTTTTGCAGGATTTGTTTCATATGGTGACGGAAAGTTCAAAGCAGCAGTAGTTAAAGGTTTAAGGTAATAATTTTATGTGTGGTATAGCAGGATTTGTATCCTCACGTTTTGATAAGCCCTTGTTGGAAAAAATGACCCGCAGTCTTCAGCATCGCGGACCTGATGCAGAAGGTTTTTTTTATGATGTTGATCAGCAGGTTGGGTTCGGGCATCGAAGACTGAGTATTCTGGACCTTTCAAATAGTGCAAATCAACCTTTTTTTTCCCAGGATGGCCGGTATGCAATGGTCTATAACGGCGAGGTTTATAATTTCAGGGAAATTGCTTCAAAATACAATATCAATCCTGTCACCTATTCTGATTCAGAGATTGTTATTGAGGCCTTTTCAAAGGCAGGGATTGATGCAATAAAGGACTTTAATGGGATGTTTGCCATCGCAATATGGGACAGGGATGAGCAAAGGCTTTTTCTCATACGGGACAGGATTGGTATTAAACCGCTCTATTATTTCCGCAAGGATAAAGAGATTGCATTTGCATCTGAACTGAAAGCTTTATTTGTGTTGCCGGACAGAAGAGAACTGGAACACAACAGTATTGCTGATTTTCTATATCTCGGCTACATTCCGGGAGAAGCAACTATCTATAAAAATCATTTTAAGATATTGCCGGGTCATTATGCGATATGGGTGAATGGAGAATTTTCCCTGCATCCCTATTGGAAGCCAGAGGAGCAGCTTGAAAAAACTACTGTCACTGATGAAACGGCGGCCAAAAAACATCTTAGAACTTTATTGGAAAGTAGTGTTAACTATTGCATGATCAGTGATGTACCTGTAGGTGTTTTTCTGAGTGGTGGAATTGACTCCAGCACAGTGGCTGCAGTTGCTCAATCTACTTCTGCAGTTCCCATCCAAACATTTTCCATTGGTTTCAAAGAAGCAAAATACAATGAGTCAAGATTTGCAGCAAAAGTGGCAAGGCATATTAACTCTTCGCATAACGAGTTTATCGTTACTGAAAATGATGCTCTTCACCTGATTGACAAAATGCCAGATATTTTTGATGAGCCTTACGCAGATTCCTCTGCTATCCCTACTTATCTTGTTTCACAACTGGCAAGAAAAGAGGTGAAAGTGGCTCTTACCGGTGATGGAGGAGATGAATTATTCCTTGGATATGGATTTTACTTTTGGGCAAGAAGGCTGAGCAATCCTTTAGTAAAAACTTTTCGTAAACCGATAGCTGAACTTACATACAGGTTGGGGAAAAACAGGGAAAAACGGGCCAGCTACTTGTTCCGTTACCCATCTCGCCAGCGTATTAAAAGTCATATCTTTTCCCAGGAACAGTATTTTTTTACAGAAAGCGAAATTAAAGATCTGATAAAAACACCGGCTTCTGTTACTATTAATGAGGAAATTCGGTCAACAGCAAGATCATTAAGCCTGGTAGAAGAGCAGGCAATATTTGATATAAAGAATTATTTGCCTGAAGAATTGCTGGTGAAAGCAGACCGTTCATCTATGCAGCACGGGTTAGAAGTGAGAGTCCCACTTCTTGATCACCGGTTGGTTGAGTTTGCGGTCAATCTTTCACCTGATCTGAGACTGAAGGGGAAGATTGGCAAATACCTGCTGAAGCAAGTTTTGTATGATTATGTTCCTGCTGAGATGTTTAATAAACCTAAATGGGGTTTTTCTGTACCTCTTAATATCTGGTTTAAAAACGAACTGAGATATTTATTTGACAAATATCTTTCCCCTTTTGTCGTGGAATCATGCGGGTTGGTCAATACACAGGCTGTTGAACGATTGAAAAAGGAATATTTTGATGGGAAAGATTATTTATACCTGCGGTTATGGGTCCTTATTGTTTTGCACAAATGGTACAAGGAGAAGCACCAGTAAAAACAGTTTTATATATCTCTTATGATGGGATGACTGACCCTTTAGGGCAATCTCAGGTATTACCTTATCTGGTGGCATTGTCTGAAAAGGGCTACAAGTTTACGATTCTTAGTTTTGAAAAGAAAATCCGTTATGATAAGGAAAAGGAAAGAATTCATGCAATTATTAAAGAGGCAGGTATATCCTGGGTGCCACTGACTTTCTCACAGAATCCTCCCGTAGTGTCCAAAATATATGATCGGTGGAGAATGAAACGGAAATCAATTCGGTTATTTACAGAGCACCGGTTTGATTTGATACATTGCCGCAGCTATATTGCTGCCGAAATGGGCTTATTACTGAAGAGAAGGTTTGGAACCCGCTTTCTATTTGATATGCGGGGTTTTTGGGCTGATGAGAAAGTTGACAGTGGGCAATGGAACCAACGGAATTTTTTTTTCCGGGGGGTATATAAATATTATAAGAAGAAGGAAAAAGATTTCCTGCTCAATGCAGATGCCGTTGTTTCACTTACAATCGCTGCAAAAGATGATCTGCTTTCAAAAGTTCAGTATGATCAACTGCAGATTGATGTAATCCCCTGTTGTGCTGATATGGACCATTTTGATTTTTATAAAATTTCTATCAACGAGATTTCTTTTATCAGAGAAAAGATTGGTATAAAACCGGATCAAAAGGTTATAACATATCTTGGTTCTGTGGGAGGTTGGTACTTAGTCAGAGAGATGTTTATTTTTTTTAAGCAGCTTTTATTAAAGCATCCGAATTTTGTTTTGCTGTTGCTTACCAAAGATGACGCCGGAACTGTGAGGAGACAGGCTGCAGAAGTTGGAATTCCTGCCGAAAAGCTGTTTATAACTTTTGCAGGCAGAGATCAATTGCCCGGCTATCTTGCTCTGAGTGCATGTAGTATTTTTTTAATTCGGCCTACCTATTCTAAGATTGCATCTTCACCTACAAAGCATGCTGAACTTATGAGTATGGGTATCCCTGTTATTTGTAATAATATCGGTGACACAGGTAATATAATACAGCATACAACAACAGGATTACTCATAAATGAGTTTAGTCCGAAGGAGTATGACCGTATTATCGGACAGCTGGATGAACTGTTATCGATTCCAAAGGATAGAATAAGGCAATCAGCAGCTCAATATTTTGATCTCGGTAAAGGCGTAGAGAAATATAATGCTATTTATCAAAGAATATTGAGTTAGTATCTATCGGGAATAAAGCTAATATTAATGCAAGCAAGAAACCGGATTATTGAGAATCATAATGTCGGCAGTGACAATATTGACTCTGAAACAGTTTCATCTTTTGGTGAAGAATGGAATGCATTTCATGGATTCTCTA
Organism: uncultured Chitinophaga sp.; assembly: GCA_964437415.1. Lineage (GTDB taxonomy): Bacteria > Bacteroidota > Bacteroidia > Chitinophagales > Chitinophagaceae > CADEDV01. The sequence goes on from CAYTGN010000001.1 coordinate 300,780, forward strand.
ACAAGGATATACAATCACTTGGGGATAAATATTTTGATATTGTCAGTGATAGTATGGTTGGCGCAGGCGCAGACGTAGTTGATGTTGGGTGCGGTAGCGGACGGTTTATAAAATATTTTCTCACCAGGTTCAGGTGTAAACAAATCACTGGTATAGACCCCAGTTCTGCCATTTTTGCTGCCGATTCATTGTTAGGAAAGGATGAAAGGATAGTACTTGTTCAGGCAGCTGTTGACAATATGCCATTTCCGGATAACCATTTTGATTTCGGTTACAGCCTTGGGGTGCTGCATCATATTCCCGACACACAGAAAGCCTTGAATGATGCAGTAGCTAAAATTAAACCAGGCGGCTATTTTCTTTTGTATTTGTACTATAACCTGGACAATAGGTCTAGATTATTCAAAATTGTTTTTTATTTTTCAAACTTGTTAAGGAGAGTTATTTCCAGAATGCCCTCACGATTAAAAAAGGTAAGCTGCGATGTATTAGCAATAGTTTTATATATGCCTTTTGTCCTGTTATGCAGGCTGCTGAAGTTGTTTGGAGTGCCTGAAAAGGCAAGGCGCCATATCCCCTTGCAGGGATATGAAGACCAGTCATTTTATGTTATTCGTAATGATAGTCTAGACCGTTTTGGAACACCACTTGAACAGCGGTTTTCACGAAGTGCAATACAGGTAATGATGGAAAAGGCTGGATTATCGGAGGTTGTTTTTTCTGAGTTTATACCCTATTGGCATGCGGTCGGTAAGAAAAAATGATCAGCTAACGTGAAGAAATCATCACAGAAGAGAGTATTGATACTTTGCCCAAGTCCGAAAGGTACAGCAGCGGCACAGCGGTTAAAGTATGAACAATATTTACCCCTATTGGAGGAAAATGGATTTTCCTTTTCAATTTCCGGATTTCAGACAAATCGTTTCTGGAAGATTATACACAAACCAGGCCGTATTCCCGAGAAAATATTCTGGATGGGCGTTGGTTATTTGAAACGCATATTTGATTTACTCAGGGCCCCTTTTTACGATGCTGTTTTTGTGACAATATGGGCAACTCCTGTCGGACCTCCGTTCTATGAACGAATATTGTTTTTTTTTAACTCAAAGGTGATTTATGACCTGGATGATATGATGTTTTTGAATAAGTTTGAGCATATCAGGCAAAATTTTTTCCAGCGATTGAAGGGGAGTAAGAAACCATTAGTGTTGATGAGACATGCACGATATGTAATAGTTTGTACCCCTAAGCTGGAAGAGATAGCTTTGGAATATAATAAGTTCAGGAAAGTAGTTGATATATCATCAACATTCAATACAGAAAGGTTTATTCCTGTTTCTGATTACCAGCCAAAGGAGGAGGTTGTTATAGGATGGACAGGAACGCATAGCACAATACCTTTTCTGGAATCGTTGCAGCCGGTTCTTATGCGGGTGAGCAAGGAAAGAAGAATAAGACTTTTGGTTATCGCCAACAAGGATTATAAAATGCCAGGCGTTGTGACTGACTTTGTCTTATGGAACGAGAAATCGGAAGTAAAGGATCTTCATCGAATTGACATCGGGTTATACCCAATTCCTGCAAATGAATGGTCGCTGGGCAAAAGCAGCTTGAAGGCTCTTACCTATATGGCTATAGGTATTCCGTTTGTAGCCACAGCTTACGGAACCAATTTCAGAATTATGGAGAATGGTGTGCAGGGGTTTCTGGCAGACTCAGAAGATGAATGGGTAGCAAGCCTGATAAAATTGATTGATGATGTAGAGCTGAGAAAAAAAATGGGACTGGCAGGGAGGAGCCGGGTGGAGCAGATGTTTTCTGTGAAAGCAAATTTTTCTAAATATTTAGATGTATTTAAAACAGTAATGCAGGAATAATATGAGTAAAAAGAAAAAGATTTTTATGGCCGGTGTAGGCGGCATGCTTGGAGAGGCATTTTATGAAGTTTTTAAGCACGACTTTGAACTGAAATGCACAGATATTGATGTTAATGAAAAATGGCTAGACTACCTGGATTTCAGAAATTATGACGCATACAGAAAAGAAGTGAAGAAATTCAAGCCTGATTATTTGTTCCATATCGGAGCACATACAAGTCTTGAGTACTGTGAATTAAATAAAGAAGATGCATATGCAACAAATACAATAGCGGCGGAGAATGCCGTTTACATAGCTAATGAATTTGACATTCCCCTGCTTTATATCAGTACGGCAGGTATTTTCGATGGCAAACAAGATATTTATGATGATTGGGATTTGCCCAACCCGCTTGGACATTATGCCCGTAGTAAATATGCCGGAGAACTGTATGTTACTCAAAATTGCAGCCGCTACCTTGTTTGCAGAGCAGGCTGGATGATGGGTGGCGGACCACAAAAAGATAAGAAATTCATCCAAAAAATTATGGCGCAAATAAAAGAAGGACATAAAGAACTTTTCATCGTCGATGATAAACTGGGAACGCCTACTTATACACATGATTTTGCGCAAAACGTAAAATTGCTCTTAGAAAAGGAGTATTGGGGCTTATATAATATGGTATGTGAAGGCAGCACAGGAAGATTGGAAGTAGCAACAGAATTACTAAGATTAACAGGACTTGATAAGGAAATTAAACTTACACCTGTATCTTCTGATCATTTCAGAGAAACTTATTTTGCGGCAAGGCCTCCTTCAGAAAGGCTTGTAAACAAGAAGCTTGATTTGAGAAAAGTTAATATAATGAGAGATTGGAAAACTTGCTTGAATGAATATATATCGACATACTATGAAGGGTATCTTTAAAGTGGATCCGGGTATCTGTTCTTTCAATGACATTAATGACTGAGAAAAGAAAGATAGCTTTTGATATTCTTGATTCTATTCGGGGTATTGCTTCACTGTATGTTGCTATAGCACATTGCAGGGGGCTACTATGGGTTGGGGGAAGCGAGTTCACCAGGATGTTTCCCACAGAGACCTGGAGTTTATGGGAGTATGCAATATTTGGCGCCAGCATGTTAACAAGATTGGCAGTCGAGTTTGTTATAGTCTTTTTTGTTCTATCCGGGTTTTCAATTGCGCATAGTCTTTCGGAGAATAAATCGGCTTTACAGTTTTATAAGCGTCGTCTGATTCGCATATATCCTGCATATGTTATTGCATTAGTATGGGCCGGCCTTGTTTACGTTGTAACAAAATACTGGCATCCTGAATGGTATGACGGTAGTCTCCGGCAATTTGCATTTACCCGGACCATAGAAATGAAAGATTATCTTGAATGGAACACAGTGCTTAAAAATCTTTTTTATATGCCGGGGCAAGGGTTTATTACACCTTTTTGGTCTTTGACATATGAAATAATTTTTTATCTTTTTGCTCCTTTTTTGTTACGTAGAATAAATCTTTACGTAATGTGCTCCATAATCCTCTTTACTATAAACTTACTGGCACCATCAAAAGTGCTTTCTCTAAACCTCCCGTTTTATTTTCATGAGTTTTTATTTGTATATAATATTTACTTTGCGATTGGTGTGTTGTTATACAGATATTACACACAAGTTGCCGAATGGTGGAGTCATATCTCGGGAATGAAGTTTCTAGTACTGATATTTTTCCTTATCAGTTTGATGTATGCAACTAATATTTATTTTAGAGTTGAAACAGTATACAGCTTTGTGATAGCCGCCTTTCTTGGTGTGATACTGATATTATATTTCCTTCAGTATTCAGTACGAATTCCGTGGCTTATAAAGGTTGGGAAATTCAGCTATACACTTTACATTACGCATTTCGCCTCGATTTTTTTATATCTTGGAATTTACTGGTTATGGGTAAAGCCATCTGTTCCCTATATTCTTAATTTTTTTGTATGGATACCAGCGGTTTTTTTCACTCTTCTTGTCGCATATTTTCAATACAAGGTTGTTGAAAAGAGAACAAAGATTGTTCTTAACCGGCTCAGGGCTAAGGGTAAGTAAGAAAATATCGGGTACTAGTTTGGTATTTATCATTTTATGAATACTTTATTCAGACTTTCTGATGTTTTTGCAGGGCCAATTTGCTTTGTCATTCTGCTAATGATTTTTTCATTTGTTGTCAAAAAATACCAGAATGATGAGATTAAAAAGCTTTTTGTCAGTGCTTTTTATTTTAAGATGTTCTGCACCCTTGCCTATACAATTGTTAATTCGTTCTATTATAGGGGTGGAGATACAGAAATGTATTATCAATGCACCCAATTTTTGAGAAATGCTGTATTGGATGATTCTGATAATATTCTGAAAGTCTTTACAACGAATCAGATCAACGTGAAAACACCGTTGATGAACTATTTTATTTTTACGGATTCTAAGTACCCGGTGTTTGAAGCAATGCACAGTCCAGGAAATTTTTTGGTGCCTAAAATCGCATTAGTTCCATTACTGGTGTTTAATAACAGTTATCTGTGCACTGCAATGTTTTTTTCATTTTTTGCCCTTGGAGGAGCAATTCGCCTCTTTAAGGTGTTTTATCATTATTACCCCGGGTATCGTCGTGAGCTGGCATTTGCAATACTATTTCTTCCCAGCGTTGGCTATTGGAGTGCTGGTTTAATGAAGGATCCGTTATGCTTTGGGACAGTTGGGTATATTATTTATGGCTTTTTTTGTATAGCCATTAAACGGAATAATTACGTTTCTTCAATACTCTGGATTGCGATTTCAGTTTTTCTACTGATTTATATGAAAGTCTATATCCTTTTAGCCCTGGCACCCGCTATTGTTTTATGGCTGTTTACTGAATTTAATAAAGTAGTTGATAACAAAACTCTCCGAAGCATCATGGCTATTATAACATTTATAATTGGTGTATTCCTGGCGGTTGTTCTTGTAAACTATGTAACTTCAGATGAGAGCCTGAAGCAATTCCGGCTGGATGCAATTTCAGAATCCAGCGCCCAGCAAAGGTCGTTGTATGAAAGTTTTGGAGAATCATATGAGGGGTCTTATTACAAAATTGCAACCTCTAATCCCTTTTTATTGGCTTTAAATGGTATCGCTGCGACGCTTTTTCGCCCCTTTTTGTGGGAGATTAATAGTATAACAGCTCTGCTCTCATCTCTGGAGTCACTATTCTTCCTTTACATTACAATTCTTTTGATGGCAAAGGCAGGATTCCTTAATTTTTTCAGAAATACATTTCGTCAGCCCCCACTTCTTATGTGTTTTGTATTTGCCATCATTTTTGCAGCAGCAGTTGGAAGTACCGCTCTGAATTTTGGGTCCCTTTCGAGATATAAAATCCCATGCCTGCCGTTTTACCTTATAATTATTTTAATTCTCTATCGTCAATCAAATCTTGAGTACCCAACCTGGTTCAAACGGCTTCTTGGATATAAACCTCAGTTACGTCGGACAAAACAGGCGTTTTAATTATGTGTGGTATTGCCGGTTCTGTAAATTTTGGGCTTAATATTCCGCAATTGACAAAAGACCTTTGGCATCGTGGACCTGACGAACAGGCGACATTTGCGGAGGGAAATATTCAGCTACATCACCATCGCTTATCTGTTCTTGATATTGAAGGAGGTAAGCAGCCCATGAACTATGGTCACCTTACACTGATATTCAATGGTGAAATCTATAATCATAAAGAACTGAGAACACAATTTGGACTGACCGGATGCAGGACAAATTCTGATACAGAGACTATATTGCATTTGTATGCCGGTTATGGAAAAGAGGCTTTAAGGGAAATGGATGGCATGTTTGCTTTGGCAATCTATGACAGAAAAGCCAGGCAGTTATTCCTTGCCAGAGACCGGGCTGGTAAAAAGCCATTATATTACTACTGTGATGATAAGCGTTTCGTTTTTTCAAGTGAGCTAAGAGCCCTTCACCACCAAATGAACTTGGAAATAAATCCAGATCATATTAGCGGATTTATCGGCACAGGATTTTTTTTTAATACGCAAACCCCCTATAATAATGTTTTCGAGCTTCCTGCGGCCGGGTATGCTTATGTCTCTGTCTCAGAATCGCCGGTTGTAAAGACAGGAACTTGGTGGAACATTGAGAACTGTTACGAGAAAAATAACCCGGATAATGAGGAAACAGCTCTGGAAAAGACAGAGGCCTTACTTCATACAGCTGTTAAGCGAAGAGTAGAATCATCTGATCTGGAAGTTGGTTCTTTTCTTAGTGGGGGTATTGACAGCGGACTCGTTACAGCGATAGCAAAGCAGTATAATCCTTCTTTACGGACTTTTACAGTGGCTTTTGAAGGAGAGTATAATGAAGCCCCGCTGGCTAGAATTGTAGCTGATAAATTTAATACCGATCATAAAGAGCTTCGCATATCATTTGATACATTGTCCAATGATATTGAAACAATACTTTCAAATTATGGCGAACCTTTTTACGATGATTCAGCAGTGCCAAGCTATTACGTAAGCAGGGAGGCAAAGAAGTATCTTACAGTGATATTAAATGGCGATGGTGGGGATGAAATATTTGGAGGATACAGGCGATATGTTCCATTTTCGAAAATTGATTTTTTTAAGGATTCTTTACTTCGGCAATCTGCTTTCCGATTTTTTCATAGCCTTACGCCATCAAGAGATGATAAAATGAGTAAGTACAGTTACCTGCGCAGAATGATGTTTCTTGGCAGTGGAAAGGGGTTCGCAACTTATCTCAGGGCAACTACAGATATTTTCGAAGGTTACACAGAGAAGGCATTTCTGGGAAAAGCGGCGAATAATAGTGAGGCGATTGCTGTTTTTGAAGGCATTGCCTCTTCAAAGCTGAGTGGGCTTCAAAAAATAATGCTCCTCGATTTTAAAATGATATTACCCGCATTGCTGTTGGTGAAAATGGATATTGCAACTATGGCCAATTCATTGGAAGGGAGAAGCCCACTTTTATGTAAGGAGCTGCTTGAATATATACCAGGTCTGCCGGATGACTTCAAAATTCACGGTACTCAAACAAAGCATCTGCTACGTAAATTGGCTGCTAAGTATCTTCCGGATATCATCATAAGGCAACCTAAAAGAGGTTTTGAGGTTCCGTTAAAAAAATGGGTAAGTAATGAACTGCGGGATGTAATTGGTGACTACCTGAACTCTCCCTCTGCTTTATACCCTTCATATTTGAATAAGAATTTTGTGATGTCTTTACTGGACAATCATGGTAGCGTTGCCGGAGAAAAAAGAGCAAAGATGCTTTGGTTACTTTTTACCATGGAAGTTTGGTATAAAAAAGTTTATAAACAACAATGAAATGACAGGGTCGTTTATCATATCTCTTGACTTTGAGCTTCACTGGGGTGTTAGTGATCATCGTTCTGTTGAAAGTTACCATGAGAATCTTCGGAATGTTCCTGAGGTCGTCCGAAGATTATTGGCGATATTCAGGAAAAGGGAGATCCATGCTACATGGGCAACAGTCGGAATGTTATTTTGCCGGGATAAAGATGAATTATTGAATACTGTAACAGGCCCAAACAGACCGGTTTATAAGAACAAGTCGCTTTCTAATTATGAGGTTGCAATAAATGCCGGCCTGAATGAATCTGATGATCCCTTCCATTATGCCGGAAGTTTGATCAGGGAGGTGATAGCAACTCCCCACCAGGAGTTAGGTACACATACTTTCTCTCATTTCTATTGCCTGGAGCAAGGACAAACTGACAGACAGTTCGGGTACGATCTGGCTGCCGCAAGAAAAATGATAGAAAGAGAAGGTGTAAATGCAGTAAGTATTGTATTTCCGAGAAATCAATATGACAATAGTTATCTGCAACAATGTTATAAGCATGGATTTTGCTGCTATCGGGGGAATTATCCCTCCAGTATTTATAGACCAGAAGCAAAAACGGCAGAGAGTTTTTGGAAAAGAGTCGCACGGATGACGGATGCATATCTGCCGCTTACTGGCCACCGTTGGGTGACGCCAGAGGTGTCAAACGGGATGGTTAATGTACCGGCAAGTTGTTTTTTAAGACCATTTAATAGAAAACTTTCTGTTTTTGAACCTATTCGACTGAGTCGGATAAAAAGGGAAATGACAGTTACAGCCAGGAGAAAGTCAACCTATCATTTATGGTGGCACCCGCATAATTTTGGTAAGGAAATGGAAAGGAATTTCAGGAACCTTGAAATAATACTTGACCACTTTCAAAAACTATCCGCTGATTTTGGCATGCAATCGCTGAATATGGGGGAAGTCTATGAGCAGTATCGGCAACGCTAAGATCCTTTATGTTTGTACTGATTGTGATTATTCCAGGATAATATATCATGGAATTAAAAAGCAATTACCGATAGCGCAAATTATTACAGAGAGACCAGTAAGCAAAAAGTTACTAGTCAAGCGCCGTATTAAGAAACTTGGACTGATCACGGTCGTTGGTCAACTGATCTTCCAGGGTCTGGTAGTTCCGGTGCTTAGAATAACTTCAGCAAAAAGGGTCTCGAAAATTGTTTCTGACAGGAAACTAGATAGATCTCCAATACCTGTTGATAGAATTTTAACCGTTGATAGTGTGAATGACCCTGCTTTTATTAATGCAGTAGAAAGAATTCAACCCAGTCTGATTATTGTTAACGGAACCAGGATCATCTCCCGGGATACTCTTTCCATGATAAGATGCCCACTTATCAATGTACATGTAGGAATTACACCGTTATACAGGGGTGTTCATGGTGCTTATTGGGCATTGGCATTGAAGGATAAAGAAAACTGCGGCGTAACTATTCACCTTGTTGATAAAGGGATAGATACAGGGGGCATAATTGTACAGGAGAAAATTACTATTACAAAAGCAGACAATTTTATCACTTACCCTTACCTTCAGTTTGAAAAAGCAGTTGAAATGCTTAACAATATTGTACCGGAGATTTTGCAAAATCGGCTATCACTCCTTGAACCACCTGAAGGGGTATCTAAATTATGGTATCATCCAACAATTTGGCAATATTTTCGAAATCGTATAAAAGGTGTCAGGTAAATGCCTAAGCTGATTCGTGTAACCACTGTGCCAATGGCATTAAAGTATTTGCTGACCGGCCAGATGAAGTATATGAGAGAGCAAGGTTTTGAAGTGTTGATGGTAAGCGCCGACGGCAAGGAAAGAGAAGAGGTGATCCTTAATGAAAACTGCCCGCATGTTATCGTTTCCATGACAAGACGGATGACTCCATGGGCTGATTTGCGGGCCTTGTGGAAGTTGTATAAATTGTTCAGGAAAGAAAAGCCGGATATTGTTCATTCGCATACTCCCAAGGCCGGATTACTTGCAATGCTTGCAGCAAGATTTGCCGGGATCAAAATCAGAATTCATACGGTAGCAGGTTTACGTTTCAGAACGGCATCTGGTATTACAAGACGCATCCTTATATGGATGGAAAGGCTGACAGGGCGGATGGCCACGCAGGTGTGGCCCAACAGCAACTCTTTATTCAAACTTATCAAAGAATATAAACTGGCATCGTTTTCTAAACTGCGGGTGATTGCAGGCGGATCCAGTAACGGGATCAACATAAACAGGTATTCTATACATGCTCTTGATACCGGAAGATTGGAACTAATCAAACAGGAGGTGAATTACAGTGCGGATAATATTTACCTGCTTTCTGTGGGCAGGATCGTTGGCGATAAAGGAATAAACGAGTTGCTTTCTGTCTTTTCGGCATTATACCAGGAAAACACCCGTTTGCGGCTGATCCTGCTTGGTTCTTTTGAGGAAGACCTTGATCCTGTTGCTGAAAAGGCCCGGCAAATATTGAAAGAACACCCGGGTATCATACATATCAACTGGAGTAATGAAGTGGAATATTACATGCAGTTTGCCTACCTGCTCGTGCACCCGTCTCACCGGGAAGGGTTTCCGAATGTTATCCTGCAAGCAGGTGCCATGAATTGCCCGATAGTATGCAGTATCATTGAAGGCAATGTTGACATTGTGGATGACCGGGAAACGGGCATATTATTTAAAGTAAAAAATGAAGCGGATTTGAAAGAAAAGCTGAAATTTGCCATCACGCATCCGGAACAGGTAAAACAATATGCCACAGCGATGAGGAAGAAGGTGGAACTGTATTTTGATCAGCAGATTGTTCACCGGGCAATCCGGGATAAATATTCTGAACTCTTAAGTGAAATCCAACCGGGCAAATAAACCTATTGTATTAATCGGCTACTCAGGTCATGCATTTGTGGCAGCCGATATTTTTTTATCGGCAAGCCGGACAGTCGTTGCTTATTGTGATAATGAGGAAAAGGAGTATAACCCCTTTTCGCTTCAGTATCTCGGCCCGGACAATAATCTTTTCGTTATTCAATCGCTAAGAGAATATGATTACTTTATATCTGTTGGCGACAATACTATTCGACACAAAATTTATGAGCGGCTACTACCGGAACTGAAAGAACCGGTGAATGCTGTGCATCCCACAGCGGTTGTTTCCGCTTCTGTCAAAATCAGTCATGGAGTTTTCATTGCAGCCAGCGCAACAATCAATCCACTTGTTCGTTCAGGCAACGGTGTTATCTTCAACACCTCCTGCAGTATAGATCACGAATGTGTGATTGGTGACTTTGCCCATATTGGCCCCGGGGCGGTGCTTTGTGGTAATGTAAGGGTAGGCAATCGTTCCTTTATCGGTGCCGGAGCAATTATCCGGCAGGGTGTAAATATTGGAAATGATGTAATAGTTGGTGCAGGCGCAGTGGTGGTAAAAGATGTATCGGATAATGTAACCATGATAGGCAACCCTTCAAAAGAGCTAAACAAAAAATAAACCCATGCAGAAAATTTTGGTGACAGGCGGAGCAGGATATATTGGCTCCGTCTTGGTTCGTATCCTCCTTAAAAAAGGTTATAATGTCAGAGTAATGGATTCATTGAAATTCGGTGGTGATGCTTTGTATGATGTATCACAGCACCCGTCATTTGAGTTTATGAAAGGTGATATCCGAAATGAGTCAGATATTGAAAAATCTTTGAAGGGAGTTGATAGTGTGGCTCATCTTGCAGCGATAGTTGGCGATCCGGCTTGTTCAAAATTTTCGGAGGAAGCTAAGGAAGTGAATTGGGCAGCATCGGTTAATTTTTTTGAAAGTGCGGAAAAATCAGGAGTCAAGCGATTTGTGTTTGCTTCCACCTGCAGCAATTATGGTAAGATGGCCGATCCGGATTCTTATGTTGATGAGAATTCTGAGTTAAGACCTGTTTCACTGTATGCTGAGCTGAAAGTGCAATTTGAGAAATATTTGCTGCAGGAAAGAAAGGATGCTCGCATCTGTGCTACTGCGCTGCGGTTTTCTACCGTTTATGGTTTTTCTCCTCGTATAAGATTTGACCTTACGGTGAATGAGTTTACCCGGAACGTTTGCCTGACTGGCGAACAGGAGATATGGGGCCCGCAGTTCAACCGGCCTTATTGCCATGTGGACGACCTGGCAAGATCTGTAATGCTGGTGCTGGAAGCTCCCGAGGAGAAAGTGAGGGCCAATGTTTTTAATGTGGGTGATACTGCTGAGAATTATTCAAAACGGATGCTGATGGAAGAAATTCAAAAGCAGATCCCTGATGCAAAAGCTATTTATGTGGAACGTTCTGAAGATCCGAGAGATTACAGGGTTAATTGCGATAAGATCAAAAACGAACTCGGATTTGCGATCACCAAAAAGGTTCCGGATGGTATCAGGGAGATTGCCAAACTGATGCAAAGCGGAATTATCACCGATCCTCATTCTTCCAAATTCAGAAACATATAAGCGGCACCCATGTTATTATTATCCGGTCCTAATATTGCTGGCAACGAGTGGAAATATGTGAAAGAGTGCCTTGATAGCGGTTGGGTATCTTCTGTGGGTTCTTATGTAACAAAGTTTGAAAATATGGTGGCCAAATTTGCCGGTTGTAAGTATGGTGTGGCCACCAGCAGCGGCACTACAGCGTTACATATTTCATTGATACTGGCCGGTGTAAAAAGTAATGATTATGTGATTGCTCCGAATGTGACATTCATTGCAAGTATAAATGCAATAAAATATACCGGCGCCGATCCGATACTGATAGATGTTGATGAGGAAACTTGGCAAATGGATCTCGGGTTGCTGGAACATTTCCTGGAATCAGAAACAGATGAAAAGAACGGCGAACTCATCTATAAAAAGGACGGCAGACCCATACGTTGCATCATGCCTGTGCATGTGCTGGGGAATATGTGTGATATTGAAACGCTTCAAAAGCTGACAGACAAGTATAGGCTGGTACTGGTAGAAGATGCTACGGAGTCTCTGGGAAGTTATTATAACGGTAAGCATTCCGGGGGCTTTGGCCTGCTGGGGTGTTTCAGCTTTAACGGCAACAAGATCATTACTACTGGTGGAGGGGGAGTGATTGTTACGGATAATGAAATGTTGGCTATAAAAGCAAAACATCTCACCACACAGGCCAAGAGCGATCCTTTTGAGTATATGCATGATGAGATTGGATACAACTACCGGCTGGTGAATGTGTTGGCAGCGATGGGAGTGGGGCAAATGGAATTATTACCTTCTTTTATTCAGAGGAAAAAGGAAATAGATCTTTTTTACCGTGATGAGCTGGCGGCTGTTGGAGACATCAGGTTTCAGAAATTTGAAACTGCCGTGGACTGCAACCGATGGCTATTTACATTCATGACCGGAAAGCAAAGGGAACTGTTGAAGCTGCTAAATGAACACCAGATGCAGTCGCGACCATTCTGGGTGCCGATGAATCAGCTGAAAATGTTTCAAAACGATATTTATTTCAATACGAATGACCGGTCGGATTTTATTTACCGCCGTTGTCTCAGTATACCCTGCTCCACAAACATTACAGATGCTGAAATGGCCGCTGTTGCCGGTAAAATTAAATCATTGTTTTAATTCATGAATGCAATTGTCAGAACCCTTCATCTTTAAGGGGGGGACTATATAGTGTATAAGGGCTATTTATGTATTTATCTATAAAGCGTTTTTTTGATATTCTTTTTTCCCTGTTGGGGTTGCTCTTTGCGTCTCCGTTGCTGATTCCCATAATGATCATATTGAAATTGACAGGCGAGCATGAAGTATTTTACTTCCAGAAGCGGATCGGTCAACATAACAGGGAGTTTAATATCTGGAAATTCGCCACAATGCTTAAAAACAGCCCTAATATAGGAACAGGAGAGATCACACTTCGTAATGACCCCAGGGTGACGAAGGTGGGAAGGTTTTTGCGAATTACTAAGATCAACGAATTACCACAGATCATCAATATATTGAAAGGAGATATGAGTTTTGTAGGCCCCCGGCCCCTTATGCAGAAAAGCTTTGACCAATACCCCGAGGAAGTTAAAAAAGTCATTTACAAAACAAAGCCAGGGATTACCGGTATCGGGTCTGTAATTTTTCGTGACGAAGAAAGGATTATTTCAGCAAGTGATAATATCCAGGAGGCATACCGGATGATTGCGGCATATAAAGGAGCGGTGGAGCTTTGGTACAGTCGCCGTATTTCTTTTTACACAGACATTATGATACTTTTTCTCACAGCCTGGTATATATTTTTTTCAACCAGCAAAATGGTTCACCGGGTTTTTCCATCTTTGCCGTCACGAAATTTTTAAACACTTAACCGCAAAATTCTTTATTATAAGTAATTTCGGATTTCATGTTTAGCTTTTTCTCCAGATCTAAAAAGAGCAGTGTTTCTGCAAAAGCAGACTTCAGTTTGCTTAAAACCGACATGCATTCCCACCTCATTCCCGGCATTGATGATGGTTCTCCGGATTTGAAAACATCATTGCAGTTGATCAGGGGGCTTGCAGATTTGGGATATACCAGGCTGATAACCACCCCGCATATTATGTGGGATATGTACCAGAACACCCGGGAAAATATACTGGAGGGTCTGAGTGTAGTGCAGCAAGCTGTGAAGGAAGCAGGCCTGAAAGTGGAGATAGGTGCAGCGGCAGAGTATTTTTTGGATGACTACGTTGCCGGCCTGATAAAGAACAATGAGCCACTGCTCACTTTTGACGGGAAAAAGGTATTGGTCGAATTTTCCATGGCCCATGCTTCTATGGGGCTAAAGGATATTTTGTTTGATATGCAAATGCAGGGATACCAACCCGTCATTGCTCACCCGGAACGATACACTTACCTCACTTATTCAAAAGACCTGTACGACGATTTGAAAAATATCGGCTGTCTTTTCCAGCTAAACCTCCTTTCACTGACCACTTATTACGGGAAATCCGTGAATGAGCTGGCTCAGTATCTTATAAAAAAGGATTATTATGACCTTGTAGGTACCGACCTCCACAACTCCCGCCATCTTGAAACTCTCCACACCCCAGCCTTGCACACATCCCTGCAAAAGCTGCTGGACTCCGGCAAAATCCTGAATTCCCAACTTTAACTTTGATACCCGGGGTTTTTGCCTCATTCAACTTTTTTAAGGGTAGTTTGTAATTAGGGTATTATGAATGCTTTTACCATAAAAGACCTGGAGAATCTTTCAGGTATCAAAGCCCATACAATCCGTATTTGGGAACAACGTTATAATTTCCTGAAGCCACAGCGAACTTCTACAAATATCCGCTACTACAGCAACGAAGAATTGAAAACCATCCTGAATATTGCTCTGCTCAATAAATATGGTTTCAAAATTTCTCATATTGGCAGAATGCAGGCCCACGAGATCAGGGAAAGAATACTTTCCCTTGATGATGCAATGGCTGTCAGGGAAAGGATCATCAACGATCTTGTGCAGGAAATGGTTGACCTTGATATGGAAAAATTTGAGAAAACACTTGGCTCTTATATACAATCTAAGGGAATTGAAAGAACCGTTACCCAGATCATATTTCCTTTTCTTGAAAAGATCGGCATCCTGTGGCAAACCGGTCATATAAACCCGGCACAAGAGCACCTTGTCAGTAATATCATACGGCAGAAACTGATCGTGGCTATAGAATCGGTGTCACCAATTGCACAGTTATCAAGGACAGTTCTTTTATACCTTCCCGAAGGTGAGCATCATGAACTTGGTCTGCTTTTTATGTACTACCTCCTTAAAAATCGTGGCTTCCAGGCAATATATCTCGGAGCAAATGTTCCTGTTAAAGATGTTGAGTTTGTGGTACATCTAAAAAAGCCAGATCATATTTTTATTCATCTAACCACAGGAGCAGCTGGTTTTAATTTCGAAAAATTCATTGCAGGCATCAGCCAGCAATTCAGCCATATTCCTGTAATGATTTCGGGGCAAGTCACCCAACACTACAAAAAATCTCCGCCTCCTTCTTTGTATTTTGCAAAATCCCTCTCTGAAGTAACAGATTACCTGTCTCGTTTAAACTGATTGAAGCTGGATTCAGCTTTGGACCCTCATTAGTTTTGCAGCTTGATTTAGCTAAGAGTGTAAGTAGCTGATTTTCTTTTGTTTAATTTTTTTTTAAAAAAATTAAACAAAAATGTATTGCTGTTGTCTTTATTGTGTTTAACTTACGGTCGATAATAATTAAACACAGTATTATGTCAACTCAGGATTTCAACGCTTTGCTGTTAAACAACGCCAATTTTTTAAAGCCATTTGCTGTAAACCTGACCCGGGACGCAGACACGGCCAATGACCTGTACCAGGAAACGCTTTATAAGGCGTTGGCCAACCGCGACAAGTATAACACAGGCACAAATATCCGTGCATGGTTGTTTACAATTATGCGGAATATATTTATCAATAACTATCGCAGAAAAGCAAAGCAGAGAACCATCTTTGACAATACACCTAACGACTACCTGATTGACAGCAGGCAGGTACACACTGTGTCTAATGGCGCTGAAAGCAATATGCGGTTGAAAGAGATCAATACTGCGATAGAACAACTTCCCGAAATATTTAAAACCCCTTTTTTGTTGTACTTTGATGGATACAAATACAATGAAATTGCTGAAGTGCTGAACGAGCCCTTGGGCACCATTAAAAGCAGGATACACTTTGCCAGGAAATTGCTGAAAGAACAACTCAGCCGTTATTAATACATGCCGGAAAAAAAATCAGTTATTGTTATTGGCAGCGGTTTCGCTGGCCTCTCCGCAGCCACTTTTATGGCGAAAGAAGGCTGGGAAGTGACCGTAATTGAAAAAAACGCTACAGCCGGTGGCAGAGCCCGCCAATGGAAGCAGCATGGATTCACTTTTGATATGGGGCCAAGTTTTTACTGGATGCCCGATGTGTTTGAAAAGTATTTTGCCTGTTTTGGAAAAAAAGTTTCTGACTATTACAAGCTGCATCGCTTAGACCCTTCTTATCGTATTTACTGGAATGACGGGTACACGGATGTTCCGGCTGATTATGGTGAACTCGAAAAGTTGTTTGAATCGCTGGAACCCGGAAGCAGCAAACAGTTGGCAAAATTCCTGAAGGGTGCTTCCTATAAGTATGAAAGGGGTATTAATAATCTTGTTTATAAACCCAGTCAGTCGCTAACCGAATTCATGGACTGGCAAACAATAAGCGGTGTTTTTAAGCTGGATGTTTTTTCATCCATTAAAAAACATATAGCAAAGTATTTCAGGCATCCTAAGCTCCGCCAGATGATGGAGTTCCCTGTATTGTTTCTCGGAGCCTTACCTGAGGACACACCTGCGCTGTATAGCCTGATGAATTATGCAGATATAAAAGGAGGCACCTGGTACCCGGAGGGGGGAATGTATGCAGTGGTGGGTGCCATGTACAAACTGGCTGTTGAAAACGGTGTGAAATTTCGGTTCAATGAGGATGTAAAGGATATCATTGTCCAAAATAGTATTGTAAAAAAAGTTGTTACAGACAAGAATGTTTACGACGCATCTGTGATCATAAGCGGTGCAGATTATCATTTCACTGAAACACAACTATTGGCCCCGCAATACAGAACTTATACAGAGAAATATTGGAGCAAAAGAACAATGGCACCTTCCTGTTTAATGTATTATGTCGGGCTGAACAAGAAAATTAAACATCCGGCTCATCACATGTTGTTCTTTGATGTTCCTTTCGATCTTCACGGAAGAGAAATTTATAAAACACCCAGGTGGCCTTCTGAACCTTTGTTTTATGTAAGTGTTTCTTCAATGACGGATGATTCTGTTGCACCTGCAGGACATGAAAACATTGTTTTTCTTATCCCTGTTGCATCGGGTCTTGAAGACGATACAGAAGAACTTAGAGACAAATATTTTGAACAGATAGTCAGGCGAATGGAGCAGCAAACAGGTGAACCGGTACTGGATCATGTTATGTATAAAAAATCATATTCAGTCAGTGATTTTGCAGGCGATTACAACTCGTTCAGGGGGAATGCATACGGATTGGCCAATACATTGAGACAGACAGCGATATTTCGTCCTTCATGCCGGAGCAGGAAAGTGAAAAATTTATTTTATACAGGACAATTGACAGTGCCGGGTCCGGGAGTGCCTCCTTCGTTGATAAGTGGAGAGGTAGTTGCTAAACAAGTTATTAAGTCGTTTAAGTAAATGCTTATTTTCAGAGTATGCTTCAGTTGTTTCATACAGTTAGTGAAAAATGCAGCCGTGTGGTAACAGAGGAGTATAGTACTTCCTTTGCATCAGCAATCCGTCTTTTGCATAAAGACCTGCGACAGCCTATATTCAATATCTATGGCTTTGTAAGGATTGCTGATGAGATTGTCGATACGTTTCACGATTATGATAAGCCTGTGTTGCTTCAGCAGTTCAGAAATGAAACACATGATGCAATACGGCGTGGCATCAGCCTGAACCCGGTATTGCAATGTTTTCAGCAAACCGTGAATGCGTATAGCATCGATCATGATCTTATTGAGGCTTTTTTTCACAGCATGGAAATGGACCTAACCAGGAGACAATATGATTCTGAAGGGTACAAAGAATATATATACGGTTCCGCCGAAGTGGTAGGTCTGATGTGCCTCTGTGTTTTTTGTGAAGGCAGAAAGGACTTGTTTGAAAAATTGAAACAGCCGGCAAGGGCTTTAGGCGCTGCATTTCAAAAAGTAAATTTTCTTCGTGATATTAATGCAGATTATAACGGTCTTTCAAGAATTTATTTTCCCGGCTGTGATTTTGAGAATTTTACAGAAGAGGATAAGCAGAGGATCGAAAAGGATATTCAAAATGATTTTAAGGAAGCCTATCAGGGGATTTTGCACCTGCCACTTAAAGCCCGGTTTGGTGTATATGTTGCCTACAAGTACTATCTTTCGCTTTTCAGGAAAATAAAAAGAATGGAACCGGCAAGGGTAAAAGAGCAACGAATCCGCATCCCCAATTACTACAAGGCGATGATTATTTTCAGAGCAGGAATTAAAAATCAACTACGACTTTTTTAGGCTATGCAACAGGTGATATTGGTAAATGAGAGGGACGAGGAAACCGGCATAATGGAAAAAATGGAAGCTCACCAGAAGGGAGCGCTTCACAGGGCATTTAGTGTTTTTATTTTTAATACGAAGGGGGAGATGTTGTTGCAGCAAAGAGCTGCAGGCAAATACCACAGTGCCGGACTATGGACAAACGCCTGTTGCAGTCACCCACAGCCGGGTGAATCAACCATTGAAGCTGCACTACGCAGACTCAGGGAGGAAATGGGTTTTGAAACCAACTTGACCAAGGTATTTGATTTTGTATATAAAGCCCCTTTTGATAATGGTCTTACAGAGTACGAATTCGATCATGTGTTCACTGGTCAATATGAAGGCGTCGTGATGGCTGATGTGCGGGAAGTAAGTGATTATTGTTTTAAGGATATGACTGAAATAAATGGATCGCTGAAAACGCATCCGCAGAAATATACTGCATGGTTTCAAATCGCATTTCCAATGGTGGAAGAGTGGTGGAAGCAACAACAGTATAAAGTAACCTGATTTTTATAATTTTGCAGACATGGGTGTTATATTATATATACTGGTATTGGTTTGCACTTTCCTTTTAATGGAAGCTGTTACCTGGCTTACCCACAAGTATGTGATGCATGGGTTTCTCTGGTATCTTCACCGGGATCATCACCAGGTGGAACCCGGTTTTTTTGAAAAAAATGATGCTTTCTTTGTGATTTTTGCAGTGCCCAGTATGCTGCTCATTTTTTTCGGCACTTTTGATAGTGTTTGGTGGATGCAGTCTGTTGGATTTGGTATCATGGCCTATGGCTTTGCTTATTTCATTGTTCATGATGTGATCATTCACCAACGCTTTAAATGGTTCACCCGGAGCAATAGCAGTTATGTCAGGGCAATCCGCTGGGCGCATAAGATGCACCATAAACATCTTGACAGGCATCATGGCGAAAGTTTCGGGATGCTCTTTGTTTCCAAAAAATATTGGGACAAGATCAACCGTGATAAAAAATTAATGGCAGGCAGCAGGAAAGTTGAGTATGCACCCGAAACAGAATAATTAACTTCCTCTTTTTAACTTTAGTCTCATAACTTCTCATCCTGCTCAGATCATCTTCATATGATTATATTATTATTGGCGCCGGTTGTGCCGGGCTGAGCCTGCTGATGCGGATGCTTCGCAGCGGTCAGTTCAGCAAAAAAAAGATATTGCTGATTGATAAGGATCGCAAAACCAAAAATGACAGAACATGGTGTTATTGGGAAAGGGAAGCAGGCTTTTTTGATGATGTTGTTTTCAAAAAATGGAAAACGGTTTCTTTCTTCAGTAAAGATTTTTCCGCTGATATGGATATTACCCCTTACACTTATAAAATGATCAGGGGAATTGATTTTTATAAGTATTGTTTTGCTGAAATTGAAAAGCACCCGAATGTGGAGTTGCTGTATGATGATGTGAAAGAATGGGAGTATGACCGGGAAGCTATCATGCTAAAATTTGCTGACAAGGAAATCCGCTTATATGATGAAGGAACCAGGGTTTTCAGTTCAATCTATAAACCATCCGTTGATCAGCGGAA
The DNA here is from genome assembly GCA_964437415.1 of uncultured Chitinophaga sp. GTDB lineage: Bacteria > Bacteroidota > Bacteroidia > Chitinophagales > Chitinophagaceae > CADEDV01. Next base: position 320,724 of record CAYTGN010000001.1, read on the forward strand.
ATCAATTCGTTTGTTACAGCATTTCAAAGGGTGGCGGATTGAGACAAAGAAACCCGTATTTGAGCCCGGCCGTGCAGTGATGATGGACTTCAGGGTGCACCAGGATCATGGAACCACTTTTGCCTATGTGCTTCCTTTTAGTGAAAAGGAAGCGTTGATAGAATATACGCTGTTCACCCGGCAAACTCTCTCCTCCGGGCAGTATAATGAAGAATTAAAAGAGTATATACTCTCGTTTCTTGGGATTACTTCTTATTCAATAAAGGAAGAAGAGTTTGGGATCATTCCTATGACAAATGAAAAGCTTGGGTTCAGCGGCCAGGATGCATGGCAGATCGGTACGGCTGGCGGACAAACCAAGGCTTCAAGTGGCTACACATTTCAGTTCATCCAAAAACAATCGGATCTTATCGTGGAATATTTACTGGAAAACAAACCTCTCCACACACTGCCCGCAGTTCCCGGTCGCTTTCGTTTTTATGACAATACACTGCTGCATATCCTGTACTACGATAAATATCCCGGAAACAAGATATTTTCGCAGCTATTCCGGAAAAATAAACCACAACAGGTATTGAAGTTTTTAGATAATGAAACATCATTCAGAGAAGACTTAAAGATCATTTCTTCTCTGCCGGTATGGCCTTTTTTGAAGGCAGCAGTAAAGCAAATATTATAATCAGCTATCAGGGTCCATTTGCATAAACTCCCTCTTGACAGCCTTAAGCATACTGAACAGTTGTGCTATCTGTATCAACAACAGCACGACAAGTGCCAGCAGCACAAACCAGGGAAGTGTGATCCTTTGAATGCCCGTTAACTGCTGGAATCTTTCAAGATGCCAGCCTGCCAGCGCTGCACCAAAGGCAATACCAACCAGCAGGAATGAAAGTAAAGAATAAACTACTTTCAGGAACATTACCCGCATGGTAGAGTAACCAATTTTGAAATTCTCCAGAATGGCGGCAGGGATGATCAGTACCAGGGCGATCCAGCTCCAGTTATTGCTAAACCAACTATCGCTCAGCAATAGGTTGAGCAAAAGGATCAGCACAATTGAGAGTAGTCCCCAGGGAAAAAGCAGGAAAGTAGAGGGTTTTTGAGGTGTATTCAAATTCATAAAGTTGGTTTTAGTTGCAGCAGGAAGTTAGAGAATATTTTTGGGATACTAAAAACAGAACCAAAGAAGGCGATATTCCCGGGGGTTACCTGTCAAAACTGGAGCAAAAAGGCCGTTCCTTCCCCTTCCACACTCTGCACCTGTATATTGCCTTTGTGCAGCATCATAATCTGTTTGCAAAGGCTGAGCCCTATGCCGCTGCCGCTTTTCTTGGTGCTGAAAAAGGGAATGAAGATCTTGTCCAGTATCTCTGCAGGCATGCCGCTGCCATTGTCAGATACTTTTATTATGGTCTTCCTGTTGTTGGCCAGGTATGCAGACAGCACAATGCGTGGTTCATGTTTTTCTTTCACTGCTTCAATTGCGTTTACAACCAGGTTGATCAGTACCTGCTCCAGCAGGCTGATATCGGCTTCCAATGAAAGATCAGTATCCTTTAATATGGTTTCAAGTTCAATATTCTTTTGCTCCAGGGTGGGTTGCATCAGTTGCAACAGGTTTTCAAAGAGATCCCTTACATAGATTTTTTTCAGGTTCAGGGTATTGATCTTATTCAGGTTCCTGTATGTTTCGGCAAATTTTAACAGGCCCTCGCTTCTGCGTTTGATGGTCTCAATACCTAATTCAAGGTCATCCACCGAGCCGGTTTCATTGCTCAGCACCGGAACAGATTGCTGCAAACGGTGTTTCAGCGTATCAGCTAAGGAAGAAATGGGAGCCACAGAGTTCATGATCTCATGAGTGAGCACACTCAATAATTTCTGCCAGGCTTTGGATTCGGTTTCATCCAATGCCTCGTTCACATTCTGAAAAGCGATCAGTTTATAAAGTTTTCCTTCTGTTTGAAAAGCCGTTGCCGACAGTAATACCTTAAAGGAAGAAGTTTCGAGATGTGCTGTTGCAATTCTTCCATCACCCGGTTTCAGCGATTTTACCTGGCTGTAAAGACCTTCGTCCCTTCTGGCCAGCGAATGAATGGTTTTAAGGTAAGGAACCTGCAGCATCCTTTTAAGTGATTCGTTCATCCACACAACTTCGCCGTTTTCCTCTTCATAAGAAAGAATTCCTGTATCTACCAGCTCAAGGATCTTTTGCAGGTACTGGTATTGTGTTTCTTTTTCTTTACTGATTATTTTGAAGGTCGAATTGATCTCATTGAATCCCTGCCGCAGTGATTGAATTTCCACAGGTGCATGTTTTACATCGAAATAGCGGGAGAAATCACGATAATGCACCGACTCTACAAACTGATTTAGTTCATCATGTGCTTTTTTCTGGAAGCGATAAAATTCTATTACCTGGTAAATGATAACAGGAACAGCGATCAGCAGATAGACATACAATTCTTTCACCAATAATAATGAAGCTCCGCAGAGTGTTGCAAACAAAAGCAACACCCGGATAATGATCCTCCATTCATATTTCTTATATATCATACTTGCTCAATCTTCTGTACAAAGCAGTCCTGGTAAGCCCCAATTCTTTGGCTGCACGGGTGATATTACCATTATTCTTTTCGATTACTTTCAGGATAGTGTTTTTTTCAATTGCGCTGAGTTTTGTTTCGGCAGATTCATTTTCCTGCGCCAAGGCAGATTCTATCGGGGAAAAGATAATGTCGCCGGCCTGCAACACATCTTCATCTGCCATAATCACCGCCCTTTCAATACTATATTGCAATTCCCGGACATTGCCAGGGTAATGATAATTCATTAATTTTTCTGTTGCCTTGCTATCAAACTCAAGTGTGGGCTTAATATATTTATTGCTGTATAATTTGCTGAAATGCCTCGCTAGCAATAGAATGTCATTTCCTCTTTTGCGCAATGGCGGCATCATGATCTCTACGGTGTTGATACGATAGACCAGGTCTTTACGAAAGCGGTTTTCATTGGCAAGTTCACTGAGCGGAAGGTTAGTGGCGCAGATCAGCCGTATATCCATCGGGATGGCTTCATTGCTGCCGAGTCTTATCACCTGCCTGCTTTGCAGCACGTTCAGCAGTTTGGCCTGTTGTTGCAGGGAGATATTTCCGATCTCATCTAAGAACAAAGTGCCTTCATTGGCTGATTCAAATCTGCCGGCCCTGTCTTCTCTTGCATCGGTGAAAGCTCCTTTTTTATGTCCGAATAGTTCGCTTTCAAACAAGGATTCTGTCAGTGCGCCGACATCTACTTTTACAAATGGTTTATCATTTCTTAAGGATTGCTGGTGGATTGCCTTTGCCACCAGGTCTTTTCCGGTTCCGTTTTCACCCAGTATAAGAATATTAGCATCAGTAGGGGCTATCTTTTCAATCTTGTGAAATATCTCCTGCATCATTTCTGATTCGCCCAGTAATTCTTTACCAATGATGGAATCTGTTTGCAGCCCCGGGGTCAAAGAAGTTTTGTTTTCTTTTCTCCGCAAAGCATCTTTGAGGATGTTGATGAGTTTTTCATTATGCCAGGGTTTCACCACAAAATCCGCAGCGCCTTCTTTTAGTGAACGGACTGCGAGATCAATATCACCATAAGCGGTAATCATGATAACAGCTGCATCATTTCGCTGCTTTTTTATTTCTTTCAGCCAGAACAACCCTTCATTACCGGTATTGATCGAACTGGTGAAGTTCATATCGAGCAAAACGAGATCATAAGCGTCTTTGGATAAATGCCAGCGCAGGTTTTCGGGGTTTCTTTCAGTAACCACTTCTTTTGTTTCTGTTTTGAGCAACAGCCGGACTGCTGTCAGCACATCAGGATCATCATCCACCACTAATATCGAGGCATTCTTTAACTGCATATAATATGGAGTATTGAACGATTGACTGCTGCAATTATACCATAATTACAACCGCATGGCAATTAATTTTTTAGAGGCTGGCGATGTTTCCGACTGTATCAAAATCGGACACTTGATGTATCATTAACGAACAATTTCGTAGATTGTTTCTTTGTAACCTCTTGTAAATCAAAATCGTTATAGAGTGGCATGTTCTTATAGGTATAAACCCGAATTTTCTCTTGTGTATAGCCATTAAGCTGTCCCTGCCTTGTGCCGGGACAGCTTTCAAAACAATCAGAAACTTTCAAAACAAATAAAACGTGGACAGAGTTATTGCAAAAAAGAAATGGAGTACAAAAAGGCTTTTAACGATCGCAGGGATCCTTGGCGTTGTTGTGCTGATAGCGGCCAGTTATTATCTCACCTCAGGCAAAAGCCGTTTGAATGTGGATGCCGAACGGATCACTATCAGCGAAGTAAAATCCGGGCCTTTCCAGGAAACAATACCGGTAAATGGTATTGTGCTTCCCATCACTTCAATATATCTCGATGCTGTCGAGGGTGGAAGAGTAGAAGAAAAGTATGCAGACGATGGCGCTGTATTGAAGAAAGATCAACCCATTCTTCGTTTATCAAACACTGATCTTGAGCTAAGCCTTGTAAACCAGGAAACATCTGTTTACAATTTGCTTACACAGATGCAGATATCGCAGAATGCAGCACAGCAAAACACGGTGAACCGGCTCAACCAGGTGACAGATGTTGACAATCAATTAAAGGAAGCGGAACGTATTTACAAGCTGAACAAAAGACTTTATGATCAAAAAGTGATTGGCGGCCAGGAGTTCAAACAGTCTGAGAATAATTACAATTATTTCCTGGAGAAAAAGAGATTGTCAGATGAGATCATGAAACAGGACTCTGTTTCCAATACACAACAACTGTCGCAGGCAAAGCAGTCATTTACCGGGTCACAAAATGCACTGAATGTGATGCGTAAAAAAGTGGGTGATCTCATCGTAAGGGCGCCGGTTGACGGGCAACTCACTTCACTGGATGCAGAAATAGGCCAGTCAAAAAATAAAGGGGAACGTTTGGGGCAAATAGATGTTCTCAGCGGGTTTAAAGTCAGGGCAGATATTGATGAACACTATATTTCCCGTATCTACACAGGTCTGTCGGGCGGATTCACTTTTGCAGGCAAGGATTACAAACTAACAATAAAAAAAGTATATACACAGGTTGTGGGTGGTCGTTTCCAGGTGGATATGGAGTTTGACGGAGAAGTGCCCCAGGGCATCCGCAGGGGTCAGACATTGCAGATAAGAATAGCATTTAGCGATGAAGTTGAAGCCATACAGGTGGCCAAGGGCGGATTTTATCAGCAAACCGGTGGTAATTGGATTTTTAAGCTGAATGAAAGCGGCACTCTTGCCTACAGGGTGGATATTCAATTGGGACGTCAAAACCCGGATTACTATGAAGTGTTGCAGGGTTTGAAACCGGGAGACAGGGTGGTAACATCCAGCTATGAGAACTATGGAAAAATGCAGGAACTGGTTTTAAAAAAATAATTGCCTCTTAAAAATTATAGCCATGAAAAAGAAAATCCTCTGGATGTTGCTGCTCATCTGCAGCGCCAGCCTTTTTTCTGCTGCAAAACAATCCGGTCAGAATTGTAATAACCCGGTTGTTTTTAAACAATCAACTGTGCAAGACTGCAAAAAAACAGGCAGCCATGTAAAAGCAGACCATAGTATGGGCATGGATCTTTCCCCGCTGCGTTTTTTCCTGGTGGCACTTTAAAAATTTAAACTACACTTAAATAGTATACAATGATCAAGATCTCCAATCTCGAAAAAATCTATCGTACCGAAGAAGTAGAAACCGTTGCGCTCAATAAACTTTCCTTTGAAGTAAAGGACGGGGAATTTGTAGCGGTAATGGGCCCTTCCGGTTGCGGCAAGTCCACGTTGCTGAATATCGTTGGCCTGCTAGATGACCCGGATGCCGGCAGTTTCTTATTCAACGGAATTGAAGTGGCGCATTTTAATGAAAGAAAAAGGGCCGATCTGCGTAAACGTAATATCGGCTTTGTGTTCCAGAGCTTCAATCTTATTGATGAACTTACCGTTTTTGAAAATGTGGAGTTACCGCTTATTTACACCGGTGTGAAGGGTGCCGAAAGGAAAAAACGAGTGGAGGAAGTACTGGATAAAATGCAGATCATGCATCGCCGCAATCATTACCCGCAACAGTTGTCCGGTGGTCAGCAACAGCGGGTGGCTGTGGCAAGAGCTGTGGTAAACAAACCCAAGCTGATACTTGCCGATGAGCCCACGGGAAATCTTGACTCCAGCAACGGAAATGAAGTGATGCAATTGCTAACTGACCTGAATGAGCAGGGAACAACCATCATCATGGTGACACATAGTGAGCATGATGCCCGTTACAGTCACCGCATCATCCGGATGCTTGATGGGCAAACGGTGACTGAGAATATTTTGGTGTAGTGTTTTGTATAGTTGCTATTGTTTATTGTATAATCCCGCTGTTATGATTAGAAACTACCTGAAAATTGCATGGAGAAACCTGCTGAAGAATAAAACCTTTTCCATCATCAACATAGCAGGTCTTGCAGTCGGACTTGCATGTTTTTTACTCATTGCCATGTATGTGACGGATGAGATCAGCTATGACCGCTACAACACAAAAGCTGACAGAATCTATCGTGTCAATTCGGATATCCGGTTTGGTGGCACGGATCTTAAACTCGCTGTCTGCAGCGACCCGATGGGAGCCACGCTGAAAAGTGAATATCCGCAGGTAGAGCAATTCACAAGGATATATGCATCTTCCGGTTCCAAGCTCATTAAGAAGGGAAATGAATTTATCAATGAAGGAGCAGTGGCACATGTGGATTCCACTTTTTTTGATGTTTTCACCCTGCCAGCCATTCATGGAGATACAAAAACAGCTTTGAACGAACCCAATACGGTTGTTATAACAGAGTCAGCGGCAAAAAAATATTTTGACGCTGTTGATGTAGTTGGAAGTATTCTCGAAACAAATGACAGATCGGGTACGCCTTATAAAGTGACCGCTGTGATCAGGGACATTCCCCGCAACTCACATTTCAATTTCGATTTCCTGTTCTCTATGGACAATGTGCAGTATGGCTGGGGAAATTTTCTCAGTCACAATTTTCAAACCTATGTTGTCCTGCAAGCCGCAACAGATCACAAAGTGTTTAATGAGAATTTTAACCAACTTATTGATAAGCATGTCTTGCCGCAGGCCAAGCAGTTCATGCAGATCAACAGCATGGATGATTTCAAGAAAACAGGCAATAAACTGGAATATTCATTGATGCCTGTCACGGATATTCATCTCCGTTCAGATAGGGTTCCTGAACTCAGCGCCAACAGTAATGTGCAGTATGTGTATATTTTCTCGGCAGTGGCAGTTTTTATTCTGCTGATCGCTTGTGTGAACTTTATGAATCTTTCCACAGCCCGTTCGGCTAACCGGGCAAGGGAAGTGGGCATCCGCAAAGTGCTTGGCACAGAAAAAAGATCACTTGTCAGCCAGTTTTTGACAGAATCAACGCTGATGGTATTTCTTGGTTTGTTACTGGCTGTTGGCCTGGTGAGTTTATCTGTCAGTTATTTCAATGATATTTCGGGAAAGAGTTTGTCAGTAACCACTCTTTTTCAACCGGGGTATCTTTTACTTTTATTGGTGCTGCCAGTTGTTGTTGGCGTCCTGGCCGGTCTTTATCCCGCCTTCTTTTTATCCTCTTTTAAACCTATTGCCGTTTTAAAAGGAAAATTCAGCAAGACAAACGGAAGAAATTACTTCCGGAATATTTTGGTGATTTTTCAATTTTTCACATCCATGCTGCTTATCATCGGAACGATCGTAGTCTTTCGCCAGTTGAATTATATCCAGAACAAAAAAGTCGGCTTCAATAAAGACCAGTTGCTGGTCGTCAATGGCACCGGTGTTCTCAGCCAAAATGCAGAAGCTTTCCGGAATGAAGTTGCCAGGCTGGGCGCCGTTAAGGCTTCTTCATTTGCTGCTTTTTTACCGGTAAGCAATTCTTCAAGGAATGATAACACTTTTTCCACTGAAGCAGTGATGACAGAAAAGAACGGCTTCAACATGCAGGTGTGGAGTGTTGATTATGATTATATACCTGTATTGGGTATGGAGATGGTGAAAGGAAGGAATTTTTCACAGGATTACGGTTCTGATTCGTCGGCTATCATAATAAATGAATCTACAGCAAAAGTGATGGGAATGGATGATCCTGTAGGCAAGAAACTCTATTCATCTGACGGAAACGGCCCCAACAACATTGCATATACCATTATTGGAGTGGTGAAAAATTTTAATTATGAATCCCTCCGGCAAAATGTGGGTCCACTCTGTATGAGACTGGGTAATAACAAATCTTCAGCAATTTTTAAAGTGGCGGCTGCTGATGTAAAAAGTTTAATTAGCCAGGTGGAGGCGAAATGGAAAGCCATGGCGCCGGGGATGCCCTTCAGCTACCAGTTTCTTGATGAAGCATTTGATAGCATGTACCGTGCAGAGCAAAGAGTAGGCAAAGTGGCTTTGTCTTTTGCAATACTTGCCATTTTCATTGCTTGTCTCGGGTTATTTGGACTGGCAACCTTTATGGCAGAGCAACGAACCAAAGAGATCGGTGTGAGAAAAGTGCTGGGTGCCTCTGTTTCCAATATTATTTCCATGTTGTCCCTTGATTTTGCCAAACTCGTACTGATCGGGGCTGTCATTGCCTTTCCGGTTGCCTGGTATGCGATGGACCGGTGGTTACAGGATTTTGCCTATCGTGTGAATTTGGTATGGTGGATATTCCTCCTGGCCGCAGCGATCACCCTGCTGATCGCATTAGTGACAGTGATCGTTCAGGCAATCAAAGCAGCTATTGCCAACCCGGTGAAAAGTTTGAGAACGGAATAAAATCATTAGCCATGATAAAAAATTATTTCAAGATCGCCTGGAGAAACTTAGTTAGAAGCAAAGGTTACAGCGCCATTAACATCGGCGGATTGGCTGTGGGTATGGCAGTTGCCATGCTCATCGGTTTTTGGGTATATGATGAATTGACGTTTGATAAGTATCACAAAAATTACGACCGTATTGCACAAGTGATGCAACATGCAAACTTTAATGGTAAAGTGGAATCACAAGTGTCTAACCCGGCGGTAATGGGCCCCGAGATCAAAGAAAAATACGGGAGTGATTTTAAGCATGTACTCCAGGCATCGTGGACGGGGGGACATTTACTTTCAATAGGCGATAAGCATATTTCCAAAGTTGGGATGTTCTTCGAACCCGGTGCCCCAGAAATGCTGTCTCTTGAAATGATCAGGGGAACGAGAGCCGGCTTAAATGATCCATACTCGATTCTTCTTTCCGAATCAGTTGCCGAATCCATTTTTGGAAAAGATGATCCCATTAACAAGATACTAAAGTTTGATAGAAGCTATGATGTTAAAGTGTCTGGGGTATACAGGGATTTGCCGGACAATACTACGTTCAGGGAAATAAAGATCATAATGCCCTGGCAATTGTGGCTGATACAGAACCCATGGGCCAAAACAATAAGAGATCCCTGGGGCTCCAACTTCTCTCAAACCTTTGTGCAGGTAGCCGACCATGCTGACATGGAAAAAGTTTCAGCCAAAATTAAAAATGTGAAACTGGATAATGTAAGTGAAGATGATAAAAAATATCAGTGGACCGTTTTCTTACAACCGATGAGCAAGTGGAATTTATTTAATGAATTCAAAAATGGAAAAAACACAGGAGGTAATATTCGTTATATATGGTTATTCGGAATCATTGGAGTATTTGTATTGATTCTGGCCTGTATTAATTTTATGAATTTGGCTACGGCAAGAAGTGAAAAAAGGGCTAAAGAAGTGGGAATCCGCAAGACAATCGGCTCCTTACGCTGGCAATTGATCAAACAATTTTTTGCAGAATCCTATGCAGTGGTGCTGTTATCTTTTGTCTTGTCTTTGGGTTTAGTGATATTATTACTTCCCTTGTTTAATGAGGTGGCCGGGAAAAAAATTGAGATACCATGGATAAATCCTGTCTTTTGGCTGTCAGGCATTGTTTTTATTTTGGTTACAGGTTTGCTTGCCGGCAGTTATCCTGCCCTCTACCTATCCTCTTTTCAGCCGTTGAAAGTATTAAAAGGGACCTTTCGTGTTGGCAGATTTGCCTCCGTCCCCCGAAAAATATTGGTAGTAACGCAGTTTACTGTATCTGTAATGCTGATCATAGGAACGATTATCGTGTATCAGCAGATTCAGCATGCGAGGAACAGGCCGGTTGGTTATACACGTCACGGCTTAATTAATATTAACCTGGAGAAAGAAATACAGCAGCATTTTGAAACGGTGCGAAATGAATTAATAAGTTCCGGAGCTATTGAAGATGTGGCAGCATCCAATAGCCCTTTAACGCAAGTATGGAACTCCAATGGTGGTTTTGACTGGGAAGGAAAAGATCCCAATCTAGCCGTTGATTTTCCCAATAACAGGGTGTCGTATGAATTTGGGAAAACAGTGAATTGGAATATCAAAGAAGGCCGCGACTTTTCAAGGACATTTGCAACTGATTCCGCAGCATTTATTATCAATGAATCAGCAGCCCGGTTTTTAGGAATGAAAGAACCGGTTGGTAAAATATTAAAATGGAACAACCGGCCCTTTACGATTATTGGCATTGTGAACGACATTATGCAGGAATCTCCTTTTTATCCTGTTCGACCATCCCTCTACCATGTCGGCAAATACGAGGATATGTACAACCTGGTACTAAAACTGAATCCTCAGCAAAGTGTAAAACAATCATTAAGCAGGATTGAACAGGTTTTGAAAAAATATACACCAACCGTTCCCTTTGATTACAAATTTGTGGATGAAGAATTTGGCAATAAGTTCAGCGCTGAAGAACGCATTGGTAAACTATCTTCTTATTTCGCCATTCTTGCCATTTTTATTTCCTGCCTGGGTTTATTTGGAATGGCAAGTTTTGTGGCTGAACAGCGTACGAAAGAGATCGGTATTCGTAAAGTGCTTGGTGCCAGCGTAACTAATTTATGGCGCCTGCTCTCCATTGAGTTTGTAGTATTGGTAATTTTCTCCTGCATACTTGCAGCTCCTGTCGCATACTATTACTGCGACAATTGGCTGACTAATTACGATTACAGAATTACAATAAGCTGGACGGTTTTTGTATTGGCGGCAGTTGTTGCATTGTTGATCACTTTAGTTACAGTAAGTTTTCAGGCAATAAAAGCCGCACTTGCTAATCCGGTAAAAAGTTTGAGAACCGAATAAAAAGATTTATGATAAAAAACTATTTAGTTGTTTTTTTTCGGAATATTTCACGGAACAAAACCTTCACCATTCTTAATGCAGGCGGTTTTGCATTAGGTATGGCAGCTTGTATTCTTATCGCCCTGTTTATAGCCAATGAGCAAAGTTTCGATAAACTTCATTCCAGGGGTGAACGCATTTTCCGGCTGAACGAATGGCAGCGATTTGATGGTATGCAGGAGCAGCAGGTAGCTTTATCCATGTATCCGATGGCTCCTGCCTTGCTGAATGACCATCCGGAAGTAGAAACATTTGTCAGGGTTTACCCGAGAGAAAATACAGTGATTCGAAACCCGGACAGGGAGATTTTTGAACACAACCTGCTGGTAACAGATTCGAACTTTTTTGAAGTTTTTGATTTCAGTCTCTTGTCAGGAAACCGGTCAGAGGCGCTGAAAGATCCTAACTCAGTAGTCATCACAGCGTCTGTCGCAAAATCAATGTTCGGATCAACAAATGCTGTCGGGCAATCACTCGAAATCAAAAGGGCCGATAGTTTTTATACCTATAAGGTTTCTGCAGTTGCAAATGATCCCCCTGTTAATTCCCATATCCGGTATGACTTACTGATTCCTCTTGGAGGTATTCCAAAGAAAAAATGGATGTTATCCTGGGAAACAAACTGGCTCACTACCTATTTGTTGTTAAAAGAAAATGTAACTGCTGCAAAACTAGAGGCTGCACTTCCTGTTTTCAAAAAGAAGTATCTTGGAAATGATGAGAAATTCTATGATCTGGTACTGCAGCCTTTTTTTGATATACACCTTCATTCCGGGAATATTACACATGATAATCTCAATGATAACAAGTTCAGTGCTACCTATATAAAGATATTTATGGCCTTGGCAATCGCCATACTTGTTATTGCCATATTTAATTTTATTAATCTCTCCACGGCAATTGCAGTGAAAAGAACTAAAGAAGCAGGTGTGCGGAAAGCGATCGGTGCCGGTAAATGGCAACTTGTCCTTCAATTCACCAGCGAAGCTGTGCTGCTTTCTTTTATCTCATTTGCTGCAGCAATACTGATTACCATGGCGAGCCTTCCGTTGATCAATTCTGTTTTTAACAGAAATATCAGCTTCGGTTTTGCCGGTAGTGTGTGGTGGCCGGCGCTCATTACAGCAGTTTTGTTTGTCGGATTGATATCCGGGCTTTACCCTGCATGGATTATTGCAAAGTACAAACCTGTCACGATGGTAAAGGGAGCAGTTGCAATTCAGCAGCGCAGAGGATTTTCATTGCGGCCTGTATTGGTAGTATTGCAATTCACAACTGCCGTAGGGTTGATAATCTCTGCAATTATTATCACCCGGCAGTTAAGGTTTGTGCAACAGAAGGACCTCGGGTTTGATAAGGAGCAGGTGTTGCTCATAAGAATGAACACAACGGCCAACAGAAAGTTTGAAGCTTTAAAAAATGAACTCCTTGCCAACAATAACATAGATGATCTCACTGCCTACAGCGAAAGACTCGGTGCAAATGTCAATCAATGGGGAGCTGATTATATTGCTAGATCAGGTGAAACCAAACATATTTCTGTTTCCCACCTCATGGTTGACTATAACTACATCCCATTCTTTCGCATTCAACTTGCGGAGGGTAGAAATTTTTCAATATCATTTGCCGATACGGGCCAGGCCTATATAATCAATGAAGCGCTGGCAAAACAGTTGGATGTACAGGAACCGGTTGGTTCAGGATATAAGGGATCCTTCCGTCCGGAAATGGGAAAGATCATTGCTGTTGCCAAAGACTTCAATTTTAATTCACTGCATCACAAGGTGGCGCCTCTATATATCAGCATCCAGAATTTCGATTTTTACGAAATGGCGATTCGCCTTAAGCCTGGAGCAACCACTGCAGGTTTGAATTTTATAAAAACTGTCTGGAACAGGGAAATCCCTGATATGCCGTTTGACTATACGTTTTTAGATGACCATATGAATGGTTTATATTTAGCCGACAGACAAACAGGAATTGTTGTCAGCATAGCCACTTTGCTCGCCATCATTGTAGCTTGCCTGGGTCTGTTTGGCATGGCGCTCTACACTATTGAAAGCCGGGTAAGGGAAATCGGTATCCGAAAAGTGTTGGGGGCATCAGTGCAAGGGATTGCCCTAACACTATCAAAAAAATTCCTTTTGTTGGTATTGACAGCAGCTATTATTTCTTTCCCGCTTTCATGGCTGGTTATGAATCAATGGCTGGAAGATTTTGCCTATAGGGTATCTGTTCAATGGTGGGTGTTTGGATTGGCCGGGTTGCTGGCCATGTTGATCGCTGCTGTAACTGTAAGCTTCCAGGCCATTAAAGCGGCCATTGCCAATCCTATAAAAAGTTTGCGAACTGAATAAAATCATTGCCATGATAAGAAACTATTTCAAAATCGCCTGGAGAAACCTAGTAAGGCATAAAGGCTTTTCTTTGATCAATATCACCGGACTGACCGCTGGACTCACCTGTTGTTTGCTGCTGCTGCTGTACCTGCAACATGAACTTAGCTATGACCGGTTTCACAGCAAAGGCAACCGAATTGTGAGGCTCATCATGGATTACACGATTGGCGATGCAGGCCACAAAGGAAACTTTACCAGCACCAAAGTATTTCCTGAATTCAAACGGCAGTTCCCTGAAGTGGAAAGCGGGGCGAGAATGACGAGTACGGAGAGAGTGGTGAAGTATGAGGATAATACCTGGATGGAAAATGATGTGCTCTATGCTGATTCAACTTTTTTCAGCGTATTTGATTTCAAACTTTTACAGGGAAGTGCTGATGATGCGCTGAAAACACCCAACAGGGTGGTGCTGAGCCGCACCGTGGCTAAAAAATATTTTGGTAATGACAACCCTGTTGGAAAAACCCTGCTGCTCAGCAGCCGCCAGGATCCCTATCTCGTAACCGCTGTGGCGGAAGACTGTCCTTCCAACTCCCAGATAAGGTTCAGTATGGTGGCTTCCATTTCCAGCTTTGGCCCTTTGCAGGAAGAAACCTATTCCAATGCCAATTACACCACCTACCTGTTGCTGAATAGTGAAGCTTCCTTTGCAACCTTGCAAAAAAAGATCAGTGCATTCATGGAAAAAGAATCAGAAGGCAGCGGCTGGAAGGTTGATTTTGAACTGGAGCCCTTCACCCGCATCCACCTGTATTCCCCTTATGATGCTTTTACACCGAATTCCAATATCAGTTATATCTATATTATTGCCGGGGTGGCATTACTGATCTTAGTGATCGCCTGTTTCACCTATGTGAACCTGAGCACAGCCCGCAGCACAGAGCGGGCAAAAGAAGTTGGTATCCGCAAGGTATCCGGTGCATGGCGTTCGCAATTATTCCTGCAGTTTATCAGTGAATCTGCAGTGCTATCTGTGATTGCCTTGTTGATAAGTTTCCTGCTTGCTGCGCTTTTGCTGCCATATTTCAATGGCCTGGCGGAAACCAGTTTGCCTGCTGAAGCGCTGGTCAGCCCGGCAGTGATTGCCATTGCGCTGGCGGCTACTATAGCGATCGCTTTACTGGCGGGTAGCTACCCGGCATTGATACTCTCTGGTTTTCAGCCTGTAAAAGTGTTGAAAGGTGCATTTAAAAACACAGGATCCGGCACCATGCTCCGTAAAGGGCTTATCGTATTTCAGTTTGTTATTTCTGTATTCCTGATCATCTCCACGTTTGTGATCAAATCGCAACTACAGTTCATTCAGGATAAAAAACTGGGCTATGACCGTGACAATATTGTTGTATTGGGCATGGATCAACTGTTGATGGAGAAGAAGGAACTGGTTAAATCCGAATTATCATCTATTTCCTCGGTGAAAGGGGCATCGCTTGCCTATGATTCACCGGTAACGATCCGCGGTGGTTATAATATGAGCGGAACAGACCTGAGCAAATCAATGGCTGTAACAGCTAATCCCGTTGATGAACATTTTGTCAGGATTACCGGTTTACAGCTTGTTGCCGGAACCGATCTCACGGCGCAGGATGTGCTGGATGCCAGCAAGGAGGACTACAAAGAAAATTATTACCGCTTTATCCTTAATGAATCTGCTGCCCGTGCACTTGGATGGACTGCCGAAGAAGCCGTAGGAAAGAAAATGTATCTCGATGAATCCCGCCCCGGCGAGGTGAAGGGAGTAGTGAAAGACTTTCATTTTGCTTCATTGCACACGCCAATCAAACCCCTGGTATTATTTCCCGGCGGATGGGCCAATAATTTGCTGGTGAAATTGCAGGGCGGAAAAATACAGGAATCACTTGCTGCGATTGAAGGCAAATGGAAACAACTGGCGCCGCACCGTCCGTTCTCCTTCCATTTTCTTGATAAAGATTATCAGAAAATGTATGAAACAGAAATGCGGACAGGAAAAGTGTTTAATCTTTTTGCATCACTGGCCGTATTGCTGGCTTGTCTCGGGTTGTTCGGATTATCGGCCTATGCTGCCCGCCAGCGGGTGAAAGAAGTGGGAGTGAGAAAAGTACTTGGCGCTTCGGTTTTGCAGGTCAGCGCCTTGCTTTCTTCAGGATTTATAAAACTGGTGATCGTTGCATTTTGCATAGCAAGCCCGCTGGCATGGCTGGCGATGAATAAATGGCTGCAGCAGTTCAGCTACCGGGTAGATATAGGCTGGTGGATATTTATCGTTGCCGGGGCGGTTGCTGTTTTGCTGGCACTCGTAACAGTGAGTTTCCAGGCTGTGAAAGCGGCTATAACCAATCCCGTAAAATCATTACGGACAGAGTAAAGACAACTATATGCTTAGAAACTATTTTAAAGTGGCGCTTCGCTACCTGCTTCGTAACAAGAGCTATAGTAGTATTAATATACTGGGACTGGCCATTGGTATCGCCTGCTGCATTCTTATTATGTTGTTTGTGCGCAGCGAATGGAGCTATGATCGTTTCCATTCAAAAGCCAGCCGCATTTACCGGGCCTGGCTGTTTGAGAAGTATGAAGGACAAACCTTCACCAACACACTTACGCCAATCCCTCTTGGCCCCGCATTGCAGAGCAACATTGCAGATGTGGAATCTTTTTGCCGGGTGTATGCTTTTAATACACTGGTTCAATACAAGAACGAACGGTTCAACGAGCCTGTTAACATGGTGGACTCCAATTTTTTCAGCCTCTTTGATTTTAAGCTGGTGGAGGGACAGGCACAAACTGTTTTCCCCAACGGTAATGCCCTGGTACTTTCTGAAAGAATGGCAAAAAAGTATTTTGGCGGTCAGCCGGCCTTAGGTCAAACGCTGGAACTACAGTTAGGCGAGGAAAGTAAAATGTTCACAGTAACCGGTGTTGCCAAAGACCCGCCACAGGAATCCAGCATCCAGTTTGGGATGCTTATACCGCACTCCAATGAAAGGCAGTTGTTCAGTCAAAGATCCATCACTTCCGGTTGGACAAGTGTATTTGTAGAAACCTATGTCTTGACAAAAGATGGCTCTGATGGCAAGCAGATCGAATCAAAAATACCTGCCCTTGCCAAAAAAATTGCCGGCGATAATTATAAACCTGGTGAATACAATGTTTACTTCCAGCCCATCACTGATATACACCTGAATAAAAAATTACCGGCAGGCAATTCGGCTGTCAGCGATCCGGCTTATGCTTACATTCTTGGAACCATTGGTATCCTGATCCTGCTGATAGCCTGTATCAATTTTGTCACACTTTCAGTGGGTCGTTCCACCACAAGAGCACTGGAGGTTGGGGTAAGAAAAGTGATGGGAGCTGAAAGACCTCAGCTCATGCGCCAGTTTTGGGGCGAGGCACTGCTGACCGTGCTTATTTCTTTTTCAATAGCCATCTTACTTTCTTTTCTGTTCCTCAAACCGTTCAATGCAATTGCCAGTAAAGAACTGATGATCACTTTTGATGGATTCACTATTTTGTTTTTTACTGGCATCATTATTATAGTCGGGCTGATTGCAGGGATTTATCCGGCTGTTGTTCTTTCAGGGTTTGCCCCGGTAAAAGTGCTGAAAGGGCGTCTGCAAACCGCTGTTGGTATCGGTTTATTCCGCAAAGGCTTAATAGCCGGTCAGTTTGTGGCGTCTATTATGATGATCATCGGCACAATAGTGATCGGTCAGCAACTGAGTTTTTTGCGAAATAAAAATCTTGGCTATGATAGGGAACATGTCGTGGTTGTCCCTACCAATAAACCCAGGGCAGAAGGATACCCGCTGGCTGAACGTTTCCGGTCCGAATTGATAAGGAATCCACAGGTGGTCAGTACAGCAACCAGCATGTTCAGTTTTTCTGAACCGGGATGGGTCACTATCGGCTACGAGGATGAAAAAGGAGTTTATCGCAATTTCAGGATGAATGCCATTGACGCTGATTTTGTAAATACAATGAATCTTGAAATAATCGCAGGTAGAAATTTTTTAGCTTCAAATTCAGCGGATCTCACCTCGGCCGTAATAGTGAATGAAACATTTGTGAAAGAATATGGATGGTCTGATCCCATTGGAAAAAAATTGCCGGGTCGCTATCAACAGGAAGTGATCGGTGTGGTAAAAGATTTTCATTTCGAATCTCTGCACAGTAAGATACAACCGCTTGCTTTAGCGATGAGACCCGATTCCATGTTTCGCTATTCGAATGATATTGCAATGGTTTTTTCTCCACAGCCACGGATCAACGTGCGGTTGAAAAGCGGTAACCTGCAGGAACAGGTTGCCTTTTTGCAGGCTGCGTGGAAGTCTGTTGCCCCTGACCAGGATTTTGAATACCGCTTCCTCGATGAATCATTAAATGCGATGTACCGTGAAGAACAAAGATTGGGCAATGTGGTCCGTATCGCTTCCGTTCTTTCGATATTTATTGCCTGCATGGGATTGTTTGGCCTGGCCACATTGGTAGTGGTAAGAAGAACAAAGGAGATCGGAATCCGTAAAGTGCTGGGTGCCGACGTAAAAGGATTGGTAGGGCTAATATCAAAAGACTTTATCGTGCTGGTTGGCATTGCTGCATTGGTCGCATTTCCTATTGCCTGGTGGGCTTTGAATAAATGGTTACAGGATTTTGCTTACCGCATTAGCATCGAGTGGTGGGTGTTTATCGCAGCAGCGGCAGCGACTTTGCTGATCGCATTAATGACGGTGGGTGTTCAGGCTATCAAAGCCGCCATTGCTAACCCGGTCAAATCATTACGAACCGAATAAAACCATAGCCATGATCAAACATTATTTCAAGATCGCTTTGAGAAACCTTGGCCGGCAAAAAATTTTGTCGTTCATCAATATTTCAGGTTTGTCCATCGGGCTTGCCTGTTTTTCCCTTTTCTTATTATATGCTGTGAATGAATTCAACTTTGACAGGTTTCATACTAAGGCGGATAATATCTATCGTATGTACCGCTGGTCAGAATCCATGAACGGACAGCCCGCCGGCGGGGATGTGTATTTGCCTTCACCGCTCGGTCCGGCTATGAAAGAAGAATTTCCCGAAGTGATGAATTATGTGCGGGTTCGGGAAGGCTGGGGAGAAAGTTTTGTCAAAGCGGGTAACAAGGTTTTGCGGATGGAAGTTTCTTACGCTGACCCGCAATTTTTTGATGTATTTACTTTCCCGTTGTTATTTGGAAATCCCCAAACAGCGCTGAGTGATTTGAATAACATAGTGCTGACGAAAGATAAGGCAAAAGAAATTTTCGGAGCAGAGAATGTAGTGGGCAGGACGATTGAAATAAAGATAGATGATGCTTTTGTTCCCTTCACTGTCAGCGCCGTAACAGAAAACATTCCGCCAAATTCTTCTCTGAGTTTTCAATTGCTGGGAAGTTTTGCCTATATGGAAACAACTGAATCCGGCAAAAGGGGTGTGAATAACTGGAGAAGATCTGCATATCACACCTATGTGCATTTAAGGGAAGGGAGCGGATTGATGAATGATGTGCAGAAACTGGCATCATTTCGCAGTAAATTCTATCCTGATGAAGAGCAACGATTAAAGGAAGGAGGATATAAATGGGAGGTGTCGGGGCCACCGGTAAGATATGGATTGCAGCCGCTAAAGGCCATGCACACGGATACCGCAATATTTGGGGGCGTAGTAGGAAACGTAAATCCAAAATCAATCTGGATACTGCTGAGTATTGCAGGCGCAGTACTGCTTCTTGCCTGCATCAATTTTACCACTCTTGCCATCGGACGTTCGGCAAGAAGAGCCAAAGAAGTCGGTGTCAGAAAAGTGATTGGTGGCCAAAGAAAACAGTTGGCTGTTCAGTTTCTTGCCGAAGCTGTTTTGCTGAGTATTCTGTCGGCAGTGCTTGGATTGTTACTGGCAAAATTCCTGTTGCCCTATTTCAGCCGGCTTTCAGGAAGAGAATTGGAATTTTCTTTTTCTATGTTTCCGGAACTGATATGGATGCTGGCTGGTTTAACCCTGCTGGTTGGATTGCTTGCCGGCAGTTATCCTGCACTGGTATTGTCAGGGTTCAGGCCTATTGAAGTGCTGAAAAGCAAGATCAGGGTAAGTGGTTCTAATTTTTTCACCCGGTCACTCGTCACCATTCAGTTTGCTGTATCCGTCGGTCTTATCATCAGCACGATGATCATTTTACAGCAAACAAATTATATGACCAGTAAGAACCCTGGTTTCAACAAGGAAAACGTGGTGGTGGTGGATGCCAGCGAAACAAAAAGCAAAGAGATATATCCTTTATTCAGGCAGGCCATGCTTCAAAGAGCGGATGTGGAAGGCGTGGCTGCTGCGGAATTAGGTTTGGGTGAAGGAACCGGGTGGAGCCGTTCAGGATTTGATTATAACGGCACCAACAAAAGTGTGTTTGAATATTATGTTGATTATGATTACCTCGATGTACTGGGAATGCAATTGCTGGCAGGGAGAAACTTTGATGCTAAATTTTCTGAAGACAGCTTCCGGTCAGTTATTGTTAATGAAGCCATGATAAAAGATTTTGGATGGACAATAGAGAATGCAGTTGGCCAGGTGCTGAATAATTACCACGAAGAAGCCCCGGCAGATAGGCAGCCGATTGTGGTAGGTGTGGTAAAAGATTTTCATTTCAGGTCATTTAAAGAGGTGGTGCAGCCGCAAATGTTTCACCAGTTCGCCGACTATGCACCGTTCAAATTTTTTGTACGCTTAAAACCAGGAAGCCCGGCGCCGGCGATGGCAGCCATGCAAAAAGCATGGAGCAATGCAGTGCCGGACCTTCCTTTCAAGTATAGTTTTTTGGATGAAAAAATTGATGCTTTTTATAAAGCAGAGCAGCGGTGGAGTAGTATCATCGGCTGGGCAGCGGTTATTTCTATTTTTCTTGCCTGTTTGGGTTTATTCGGATTAGCCGCACTTGCCGCCGTAAACCGTACCAAGGAGATCGGTATCAGGAAAGTGTTGGGTGCATCATTGCCGGGAATTATCGGTCTTTTATCAAAAGATTTTCTGAAACTGGTGTTGCTGGCATTGATTATTGCAGGGCCATTAGCCTGGTATTTTATGAATAAATGGTTGCAGGATTTCCCTTATCGTATTGCAATCGGCTGGTGGATATTCGCTATTGCCGGTTTGCTGGCAATATTTATTGCTTTTATCACCATCGGATTCCAGGCGATAAAGGCGGGTATTGCTAATCCTGTGAAATCATTGAGAACAGAGTAAATGTAAAGTAATGATAAGAAACTATCTCAAAACAGCCTGGCGAAACCTCCTGAAGAGTAAAACATTTTCAGCTATCAACATCTTTGGTCTTGCCATTGGAGTGGCGGCTTTTCTGCTGATCGTAAACTATATGCGCTTTGAATATAGCTATGATGACGCATTGCTTAATAAAGACAGGATCTATCGGGTGCCGATGAAAGTTAGGGAGAAAGATGGCAAAGAGCAGACATTTGCCTTTACTTACCCTGCCCTGGCACCGGCGATTAAAAAGGATTTTCCCGAAGTGGAAGAAGCTGTCCGGTTTCGGAGACAGGGGGGAATTGTAAAATATAAAGATGTAAAAATAGTGGAAGGCGGCAGCCTGTATTGGGTGGACCCGGAAGTGTTTAAGATATTCTCCTTCAAATTCGCAAAAGGAAATCCGTCTGATGCTTTAAAAGAGCTGAACGATGCGGTGATCACTGCTTCAACAGCCAAAAAATATTTTGGCAGTGATGATCCTATCGGCAAGCCCCTTCACTATCAAAACGAGGATTATATCGTAAAAGCAGTGCTGGATGACCTGCCAGTGAATTCGCATTTGCAATTCAATATACTGCTTAACTATAAAAAATACATACAGCTTACAAATAACCGGGCTGAGACGAGCTGGAACTGGTCAGATTTTTATACATATATATTGGTGAAGCCCGGTACCAGTATAAAGGCTTTGCAGGCTAAAATGCCGGCTCTGGCTGACCGTTATATGAGTGATGACATGAAGCAGAGAGGATACCAGCAGTTTTTTGATATTCAGCCGATAAAGGATATTCACCTGCGCAGTGAATATGATTATGAAATGGCAGGTAATGGCAATCTCTCATATCTGAAATACCTTGGCATTGCCGCTCTGTTTATACTCTTTATCGCCTGGATCAATTATGTAAATCTTTCAACAGCCCGTTCGCTTGACAGGTCAAAAGAAGTTGGGGTAAGAAAAGTTGTCGGGGCGGGTAAGTTTCAGCTCATCCGACAGTTTTTAGCTGAATCGCTGCTGGTAAATATAACAGGGATATTGATCGGTATACTGATATTCAGGCTATGCCTCCCTGCTTTTGCCAGACTGATCGAAAAGGATATAGCCTATCTGAATGCTACAGACTGGCGTTTCTGGACAATGACAATTACAGTATTTCTTGCCGGAACACTGGCAGCCGCTTTTTATCCAGCATTTGTTTTGTCATCATTCCGCCCTGTTCATACTTTAAAGACTTCAAAGGGCTCCGCTGGCCCGGGTGCAGGGAAAAACCTGCTAAGAAGATCATTGGTGGTTTTGCAGTTTACTGCAGCGATCATTTTAATTGCAGGAGCCATGGGTTTCTACAGGCAGCTGCAATTCATGCAGAAAAGAGACCTGGGTGTCAACATTCAGCAAACCCTGGTACTCACACAAACCGCCAATACAGATAGTTCGTCTATTCCATCGTTTAATGCATTAGTAAATGAACTGGAAACAAATCCTGCTATCAAATCAGTTACAGCATCTACATCAGTGCCGGGTGGTGAGGTTGGTGGTTCATCTGACTTTAATGTAAGGGGGTCAACATTAGGAAAGCGATGCCGGGTATTTGGAGTTGACAATAAGTTTATTGAGGAGTATGGCTTAACGATACTTGCCGGGAGAAATTTCAGCAATGACAGACCTGCCGTTGACACTGCCATACCTATTAATATCATATTGAATGAAACAGCTGCTAAAGTTTTGGGTTTTCCTAACCCGCAAGAATCAGTTGGAAGTGAGATTGACGGGGCCGGCTTTCATTGCAGGGTAATTGGTGTAGTAAAAGATTATCACCAGGAGTCCCTGCAAAACAGTTTTGACCCTATTGTATTTTATATTGACGAAGAAAGAAATTTTAATTTTTATTCGGTTAAAATAAAGACTGCCGATCTTCCTCCGTTGATGGGTTTTATTAAGGAAAAATGGAACACACATTTTCCGGAAAGCCCTTACCGGTTTTTCTTTCTTGACCAGCAGTTTAATAACCAGTATAAAGGCGACCGGTTGTTTAGCACTGTGCTTTGGCTTTTCACTGTTATTGCCATCATTGTGGCCTGTCTTGGCTTGTTCGGACTTTCTTTATATACAGTGTCAAAGAGAATGAAAGAAATATCTATTCGCAAAGTAATGGGGGCATCATTTGGACAAATCGCGGGGCTGATCACAAAGGACTATATGAAACTGGTGTTGATAGCAGGCATTCTGGCGATGCCTGCTGGCTATTTGTTATTAAGCACCTGGCTGAAAAAATACGCTTTTCATATTTCCATTGATATATGGATTTTTTTGCTGCCTTTACTGTTGATCGTAGTTATAGCTCTGATGACTGTTTTATATCATTCTGTCAGGGCTGCAATTGCTAACCCGGTTAAGTCGTTGCGAACTGAGTAATTGTTATTATTAATGAAAGGCCTGTCTGCTGCGCCTTCGGCAGGTAAACCGACAGATATGCGTACAAACAGAATAAATGGCACATTATGTTTAAAAACTATTTTAAAATAGCCATCCGGAACCTGATGAAGCGGAAGGTTTACACAGCAATCAACATATTGGGGCTTGCCACCGGCATGGCAGTGTGTATGCTTATAGTGATGTTTGTGCAAAGTGAACTGAGCTATGACCGTCATCATGTCAATGCGGATAATATTCACCGGATGGTGCTGGAACGAAAATATCCGGGTCGTTCTACCTCTTACTCTATTATTCCGCAATCTGTCGGCGCTGCCGTGAAGAATGAATATCCCGAAGTGATTGAAAGCACCCGACTGTATGATTTTGGTGCCGGGGGAACTTTCTTTTTACGCATTGGCGACAGAGCCTTTGACGAGAAAGAAGTACTGGCTGTTGATTCCAATTTCTTCCGGGTGTTTAGCGCTACCATACTGAAAGGTGATGCAGCCAATGCACTAATGAGACCGAACACTGTTGTATTAAATAAAAGCACTGCTATACGCTATTACGGTTCGGTTGATAACGCCATTGGAAAAACATTTGAGACAGATGGGAATGATAATGCGCCTCTTGTTTTTGAGGTGACGGCTGTTTGCGACGACTGGCCTGTAAACTCCCATTTTGAATTTAATATCCTGCTTTCCACAGCCGGGTTTGAATTTACCCGTCAGCCTAATTATATAAATTTTGCTGCGCACACTTATTTTCTTCTGAACCCAGGGGCTTCTGCTGCTTCACTGGAGGCAAAGTTTCCTGACATTGTAAAAAAATATGTGGCGGGTGCAGTGCAGCAGGCTTTTGGACAAAGCATTGAAGATTTTCAGAAAGAAGGCAACGGGTACCGTTATTATCTCCAACCGTTGAAAAAAATACATCTTACTTCTCACCTGGAGGGTGAATTAAAACCCAACGGAAGTCTTACAGCCGTTTATATTTTCAGTATTGTGGCTGTATTCATCCTGGCATTAGCCTGTATCAATTTTATCAATCTTTCCACGGCCCGGTCGGTTGAAAGGGCGAAAGAAGTAGGCATCCGAAAAACATTTGGCTCAGAAAGAAAATCATTGGTCAGTCAGTTTCTGCTGGAAGCCGTTGTTATTGCTTTTATCAGCATCCTGGTAGCGGTTGGACTGATCACTTTATTACATCCATTGTTTAACAAGCTCACAGGAAAAGAACTTGAACTGGCTTATTTTTTCAGGCCATTGCATCTGTTTTATATAGTTGGGTTCACTGTGGCAGTGGGACTTCTTGCTGGAATCTACCCGGCGTTTATCTTATCTTCTTTTAAACCTATACTTGTTTTAAAGGGAAGATTCAAATCGCAGCGATATGGATTGCTGCTTCGCAACGGTCTTGTAGTGTTTCAGTTTGCTATTTCTGTAACATTGATCGTAGCAACGGTGATAGTGAACCGGCAAATGAACTTTATGTTGGGGGACAGGCTCGGTTTTCAAAAAGATCATGTTATTGTTGTGGAAAGAACGGATCTGCTGGGACAGCAAACAAAGACCTTCAGGGATGAAATGGCGAGGGTTCCCGGCGTTGAGGAAGTGAGTGGCACCAGCGCCATACCGGGGCAGGCCAATTTCTTTGGAGTAACATTCCAGTTGCAGGGATCAAATGAGCAGGTTACAGGCAGGGGCATCATCACCGATCACAATTATGCAAATGCACTTGGACTAGAAATAAAAGAAGGAAGGTTTTTTTCAAAGGATCTTTCAACTGATTCGCTTGCGATCGTATTAAATGAAAGAGCAGCGGCCGAATTTGGTTTGACAAATGCAATCGGGGCAAGATTGACCAGCCCGGACAATTTCTTCAATGCTGCTGACGGAACCCCGCTTGTTTACACGATAGTTGGAGTGGTGAAAAATTTTCATTACCAGTCCCTGCACCAACCAATCACACCCCTGATATTCACAAACAGCACAAAATTTGGAGATGTCACCTTCATGACAGCACTTAAGGTCAAAGCTTCAGACTTTCAGCAAACAGTCAAAGGAGTGGAAGATGTCTGGAAAAGGTTTGCCACTAATAATCCTTTCAAATTCGGTTTTCTTGACCAGGCACTGGCTAACCAGTACCATGCCGAGCAATCAGCACAGCGGATTTTCAGTATTTTTTCGATACTTGCAGTGTTCATCGCCTGTATCGGGTTGCTGGGTTTGGCAACATACAGCACACAACAACGTATCCGTGAGATTGGTATCAGGAAAGTTTTGGGAGCAACCACTGTGAATATTGTGGCTATGCTTTCAAAAAGTTTTATGAAGCTGGTGCTGTTGGCATCAATTATCGCATTCCCGGTGGCATGGTGGTTTATGAAAGAATGGCTGAATGATTTTGCTTACAGGATCAACATGAGTGCATGGATATTTATTATAGTGGCGGCCCTTGCATTCCTGGTAGCTTTGTTTACGATCAGTTTCCAGGCGGTGAAAGCTGCTATCAGTAATCCTGTAAAGTCGTTGCGAACTGAATAATTGTTATTAAGCATAAAACCTGCCGAAGACATGGCAGACCGGTTTACAAACGGAATAAATAAAATACAATGATTGAATTGAAGGGAATCTACAAATGGGTGAACACCGGCAACAACCGGATCTTTTTATTAAAAGATGTTGATTTTTCAGTGAAGGAAGGCGAATTTATTTCTATTATGGGGCCATCGGGTTCAGGAAAATCAACACTGCTGAATGTGATCGGTATGCTGGATGAATGGAATGAAGGAGAGTACCGCTTTTTGCATGAAGAGGTACATAAGATGAAAGAAAAACAGCGTTCGCAATTGTATAAACGCTACATCGGTTTTGTGTTCCAGGCCTATCACCTGATTGATGAACTGACTGTTTATGAAAATATTGAAACACCATTGATCTACCAGGATATTAAAACTTCCGAAAGGAAAGCAATGGTAGCTGATATGCTGGACAGGTTCAATATAGTAGGAAAAAAAGACCTGTTCCCGACACAGCTTTCTGGCGGGCAACAGCAATTAGTGGGAATTGCCAGGGCGTTGATCGCCAAACCAAAATTGTTACTGGCAGATGAACCTACCGGTAACCTCAATTCCAAACAAGGGGAAGAGATCATGGATCTTTTCAAAGAATTAAACAAAGAAGGGGTAACGATCATCCAGGTGACCCATTCGGAAAAGAATGCTTCTTACGGGTCACGCATCATCAACCTGCTGGATGGAATGATTGTGAAATAGTTTTGAAACTAATCAATGTGTATGAAAAAGTTTTTTGGAGTTTGTGTAATTCAAGTGTTACTGACAGGAATGTTGTATTCTCAGGCGGTAATTACAGGAAAGGTGAGCCTGCGGCAATGCGTGGAAACTGCGATTGCCAATAACCTGGGTGTGCGGCAAAGCAGCCTGCAGTCAGAAACGAGTGAGATCAACTGGAAACAGGCAAAGCAAAATATGCTGCCCAACCTGAATGCTTTTGCCAATCATGGTATTAACAGGGGCCGGAGCATTGACCCGTTCACCAATAGCTTTATCAACCAGCAGATCAATTTTGCAGGATATGGCCTTAGCTCCGGGGTGGTATTGTTCAACGGGCTTTCCATGCAACATACGGCGCAGCAAACCAAACTGGCTTATGATGCTTCTGTCATGGATCTGCAGCAACAGAAAGATAATATCACCTTGAACATCATTCTTGCTTACCTGCTGGTGCTGAGTAATGAAGATGTGCTGGTACAACTTGCCAACCAGGCAGAATTGACACAAAAGCAGGTGGAACGGCTGGAGCTGATGAATAAGGAGGGGGCTATAGCTCCTTTCCTGTTGTCTGACCTGCAGGGGCAATATACCAACGACAAGCTTAACATCATCACGGCAAAGAATGCACTGGAATCTGCGAAGCTGAATCTTTGTCAATTGATGAATATACCTTACTCAAAAGACTTGTCACCGGAGCGGCTCGAAACCGGCTCAGTGCTGCAACGATATGAAGAAGAGCCTGGTAATATTTATCAAACCGCTTTGCAGCAGTTTGCTTTGGTGAAGGCCGCCGACCTGCGGCTACGAAGCGCCGGGAAAGGAGTGAAGGCGGCGAAGGGAGCTTTGTACCCGGTGCTGAGTTTTGGTGTGAACCTCAATACAAACTATTCCAGTGCGGCAGCTCAGAGTTTTTATATCAATACAACAGAAGTTGTTTCAAATGACTTTGTCCTGGTCAACGGAAACCCCTCACCGGTAATCAAGCAAAGAGATAATTTTAACACGGAGAAGATCACTTATAACCGGCAACTGAACAATAATCTGTTTGGTTCAGCGGGTCTAAACCTGCGCATTCCCATTTTTAATGCAAATCAGAACCGAAACAGGATAAAGCTGGCTCAGATAGAAGAAAAGAACACGACTGTTGTTTTGCAAACCGTCAAAACACAATTGCAGCAGGCTATTGAGCAGGCACACCTGGATATGCAAACAGCTTCAGAACGATATAAGACCCTGCTAGAACAACAGGCAGCTTTTGCGGAGTCGTTCAGGGCGGCTGAGATACGGTTTAACGAAGGAGTCGGCAATTCCATTGATTACCTGACTGCTAAGAACAATCTTGACAGGGCCCGCATCAACCTGATCAATGCACAATATGATTATTTGTTACGGACCAAAGTGCTTGATTATTATAAGGGAGTAGTTATTTGGTAGCAGGTGATTGGTTTTGAAGGAAATGTTAGTTTTCTTCCCTTTCAACGGTAATCGTACATTCTTTGATCAGAGCTGCCATACCGCCAACGGCAGCCAGCACCGGTGCAAACACTGTTCCCACCACGCCGAACGTCAGCGGGAAACTCATGATCTCTTTTCCATCTTTATCATGGATAGTTATCTTCCTGATATTACCTTCGTGTATCAGCTCTTTCACTTTATTCAGCAATTTTTCACCCGTTACCTTAAATGATTCTTTCGTTGTATTCATATTTTTATATTTAAGATAGTTCATTTTTCTCTTATTTCATCGCAGCTACTTTGCTGCTTTTGTCAGCGCCTTTAATATTTTGCAGCACTTTTTTCTTCAGCATATCACTCACAATCATCTTGCCATATTCATGCCCCAGGCTTTCCGATGAAACAGGATCAAAGGACTTGCTCTGTGCGGAATAGACCAGGTTACCGGTTGCCATTTCATAAAGATTGCTTTCCCAAAAGAATTTGTTGTCTTCCACATAATAGCCCGGTGTGTAAACCCGGCCATACATAGTGCGGTAGTAACCATAAAACCGGTTGTGGTAAATGGAATAGGGGGTATAACTCATTCTGCCGGGCACATAGAAGCGTTCCTTTGTTTTGTCGAGCAGCACAACGGTCAGTACAGCATCCACACCGGTGGTTGTTAATTTCTTCAAAGCTTGTTCTTCCGTCATGTTCTCAAATGCTTTGGGATTATATTCTTCACAGGAACAAACTGCATCATAACCCAATTGCCTGAGATCATCCGCAATATGCTGTTCCATTTTTTCTCTCATGGTGCGGTCAGCTTCGTTTACTAATGCCAGCACAACAATTTTTTTATACGCAGTTGGTTCTGTGTTTTCAGCTTTCCATGAACTGGTGATATAGGATGTGGTCCCACAGCCGGCTAAGATCGTCGCCGTGAGTATGATCGTTGCTATTATATAATTCTTCATAACGATGGTTTGACATTTTTTTTTAAAAAGGCCCTGCCATTCTGCGCAGGGCCCGAAGCCATCACAAGGCTGGCTTATTTTACAGCGATCTTGCGACCTGCTGTATTCTTTTTTGCTTCTTCCACTTTGGGAAGAACTAATTTCAGCTCGCCGTTTTCATACTTGGCATCAATCTTTTCTTTGTTCACATCTTCGGGGAGTGTGAAACTGCGGCTGAATGAAGAATAGCTGTATTCCTTCCGTGTATATTTGCTTTCTTTTTCTTCCTTGGTTTCTTCCTTTTCACTACTGATGGTGAGCATATTGCCATCCATTTCAATAGCAAAATCTTCTTTGCGCATTCCGGGAACTGCCAGGCACACAACATAACTGTCTTTGTTGTCTGTTACATTCACTGCCGGCACTTTCATTACTTTACCCCACCATCCGCCATTATCAAACCATTCGTTCCAGGGTTTAAAGAAATCCTCAAATACAGAAGGAAAACGTTCGTTGCTTTTAGTTAATGATTTTGTTGCCATACACATAAGATTTTATGAGTGATTGAAATTTGATTGCTATAATGAAGGTATGGCCATTGAATAGGTCAATCCAACGACTGGCATCAACCGGGCGGATGAGTTTTGTCAGTTTACGATCACTTCCGTTTGAACCGGATCCATTTTTCCAGTTCCACTGCATGAAAAACAAGAGCAGCTCCCGCTATGCATATCAGCAGCTCGGTCACAGTAAGGGGTTGGGTTTTAAATATTTCGTTAGCGGCAGGCAGATATATCACAGCCAGTTGCAGCAGGAAGGTAAAGAGGATAGCCAGGGTAAGAAGCTTATTACTGTAAAGTCCTTTCTGGTAAATAAACTGGTAGTCGCTGCGGATGGCAAAAACATGACCTAATTGGGATAGTGACAATACGGTGAATACCATTGTTTGCCAGCGGGGATTATTATCATGGTAAGCCCATGCCTGCAGGCTTAGGGTGACAAAGGCCATCAGCAAACCCACCCATACGATGTGGTAGCCAATGCCGCCGGAAAAAAGACTTTCACCTGTTTTGCGGGGTGGCCTTTGCATAATATTCTTTTCTGCTTTTTCTGTGGTAAGGGCCAGACCCGGTAAGCCGTCTGTCACCAGGTTGATCCACAGAATATGAATAGGTAAAAGAGGAATAGGCAGTCCCAGTAATGGCGCAAGGAAAATGGTCCAAATCTCTGCGCCGTTGCAGGTCAGGATGTATTTAACAAACTTGCGGATATTGTCATAAATGCGGCGACCTTCCTTTACCGCTTTTACAATGGTGGCAAAATTGTCGTCGAGCAGGATCATGTGAGAAGCTTCTTTGCTTACATCCGTGCCAGTGATGCCCATGGCCACTCCAATATTGGCAGCTTTAAGAGAGGGAGCATCATTGACACCATCTCCAGTCATCGAAACAAAATGACCTTTGCGTTGCAGCGATCTTACAATATCTAATTTTTGCTGTGGTGACACTCTTGCATAAACCCTTATTTTTTCCACTTTCTCATCTAATTCTTCTTTTGACAAAGCGCTGAGTTCTTTTCCGGTAATAATGATATCTCTTTCTGTCAATATGCCAATCTCTTTTGCAATGGCAGCCGCAGTTTGCGGATGATCACCGGTGATCATGACCGGGTTGATGCCGGCAGTTTTACAATCTTTGATGGCCTCTTTCACTTCTTCCCTTGGCGGGTCAATCATCCCAACAAGACCCAAAAATTTCATTTCTTTTTCAATCTCACTGTAATCAAATGGCTGCGCAATTTCATCCAGGAAGCGGAAAGCAAATGCCAGCACACGAATACCATTTGCGGCCATTGTTGCAGCCGCCGCTGTGATTTCGGATTTGTCGTTTGTTAGTTCCAATATTTGTGTTACAGATTCAGCTGCACCCTTTGTGATTGCAATAAACTTATCGTTAATGCGGTGAACAGTGGTCATGCATTTACGGTCTGAATCAAAAGGCAGTTCGGCTACCCGTGGAAATGCGTTGGCAACAGCGGAAAGCTTTTCAACACCATATTGTTCATCAATATATTCCACCAGGGCAATTTCTGTGGGGTCGCCGATATAGCCATCCAATGTTTTTTTCACATCATGATTTAGCCCTATGGCGCAATGAAGAAGAGGCAAATCGGGAAACATCGTTGCCAACGGGCCTTTATCTGATACCTCTGTCACCTTCATTTTATTTTGTGTCAGCGTTCCGGTTTTGTCCGAACAAATAAAGCTGACAGAGCCCAGCGTTTCCACAGCGGGCAATTTTCGGATCAGGACATTCTTTTTCACCAGCCGGTTGGCTCCTCTTGCCAGTGCAATGGTGATCAATGCAGGCAAAGCTTCCGGAATGGCGGCAACTGCTAATGAAATTGCCAGCAGCAACATCTTCACCGGTTCTTCTCCCCGCAAGAGACCGGTTACGAAAAGCGCTGTGCAAATAAGTAAAATAAGATAAGAAAGCTTTTTGCCGAAATCATTCATCCGTTGTTGCAGGGGTGTCTGGCTTTCTTTTTCCTGCAACATGCCGGCAATTTTCCCGATCTCTGTCTTCATGCCGGTGGCAATAACAAGACCGGAACCTCTTCCTGCAGTTATCAGCGTTCCTTTATAAGCCATGTTCAGCCTGTCACCGGTTGGCAGATCAGCATCCGTGAGTATATCACTGGTTTTGTCAACAGGAACAGATTCGCCAGTCAATGATGCTTCTTCGATTCGAAGAGAGTGAACTTCGATTAGCCGGAGATCAGCAGGAACAAGGTTCCCCGCTTCCAGCAACACAATATCACCCGGAACCAGTTCACCCGCAGCAATGTTTTCCGGGCTACCATTCCTGATAACTGTTGTCTGGGGCGCTGCTAATTTTTTTAAAGCATCCATGGCTTTTTCAGCCCGGTATTCCTGCACAAAACCCATCACGGCATTCAGCATCACGATCACCAGGATGATGATGGTATCCGTAACATCTCCGATGATGCCGGAAATGATTGCTGCTGCGATCAGCACCAGTATCATGAAATCATAGAACTGGCGGAGGAAAAGCATCCATGCGGGTTTCTTCTTTTTTTCCTCCAATTCGTTCCTGCCATAACGGGCCTGCAGACCGGGCACTTCTTCTGTGCGCAGCCCCTGTCTTCCCGACCCTGTCTGTTGCAGGGCTTTTTCTATATGAAGGGTATGCCAGTTCATTTTTTCAGGATGAATAGTGGTACAGCAACAGGATATTGATGATATAAATTAGGAAGATCAGAGCAGCATCCCATGCCAGGAAGTAACGCTTGCCCTTTGAACGGAAGGATAGCCCGATGATCACAATAGCCGACATGATAATAGTGGCAAAAACAGAAAGGGTGTTCACTTCTGCAGCATCTTTCAGGATATGCCCTTTTGTATAGAACAGATCATCCAGTGCCAGGATGAGAATATTGAAGATATTACTTCCAAGCAGGCCCCCGACGGCCATGTCAATGGAACCCATTCTTACAGCGGCGACAGACACAGCTATCTCCGGCAAAGAAGTAGATGCGGCAAGAAAGAATGTACCTACAAAAGATTTATTTAGACCCGCAGCATCAGCAATATGATCTGCAAAATAGGGCAGGGCCAGCGCAGCTGCTACGATAATACATGCGTAAAGAATGTAACGTCTGATAATCTTCCGTGAAGATTGTTTTAGAACCAATTTGTGCGACTCATTTTCTGGAACAACAACACTATGGTGTTGCTCATTCGCATAAATGAGTTTCATGGAAATAAAGTAAATGACGATAAAAGAAAGACTGGTAAGCCCTATCCACGGAGCGATAACTACATCATCCGGGAGGAACAATGAAAAACCGGCTATAGCGATGAGTATAATACCCAATGCAGCGCTGAGCACATGGTTTTGTGATGCGATGCTGAAAAGAGGTTTGTGTTTTGGCACAAAGGCATCCATCACGGCCAAAATGCCAAGATTGAAAGCACAACTGCCGAGGATATCACCCACAGCAAGATCTGCCGACTGAACTATGGCCGATGAACTGATACCTACCATCAGTTCCGGAAGTGAAGTGACGGAGGCCATCAGTATCAGTCCCACCCATGCTTTACCCCACCCTTTTATTTCGGCAAGCTGGTCGCCATACCGGGAAAGTTTTTTCCCGGCAAAAAAGATCACCGATGCGCAAAAGATAAACCCGGAGATGTAAAAAAATATACTGTTCATTCAGATCATGCACAGGTTTTGAAAACCGGAAAGCTTTATTAGTTAGTTGCTTTTTTCCGGTTATTGTCCTGTAGTTTATTTTTTCTTTTCTTTAATTGTCTTTCTGCTATATCAACAGCTTCAATGATCGCTTCTTCAAAACTGGCGCAGTTTGAAGCAGCAAGGAGATCATTGCCTGGAACAGCCACCCTGATGCTGCAGGTTTTTTCTTTCCCCGGGCCGTTATTATCAGTTTTCAGGGTTAGTTCGCAACTGATGATGCGATCTGAAAAACGGGAAAGTTTTTGAATTTTTTCTTTGGCAAAGCCAATCAGTTTTTCTTTGGGTGTAAATCCCGGTGTTTGAATCTGGATGTTCATTTCTCTTTGTTTTATGTTATTCTTTTTCAGGAATGATCAATAAAGGATATTTCGTAATATAGGCCATGTTGGTGGTGAAGCTTTGCCAGAAAAATTTTTCCAGCAGGCTTCTTTTCCTCCGCACCATCACCACCATATCATAGGGCACTTTTTTATGCAGGTTTTCCATTGTGTGTACAATGGAATCTGTTCGCAACAATTTAAAATGAAGGCCTGGGTAATTACAATTCTTTTGCAAACGTGCTGTATATTTTTCAAACCATGTTTCTTCATTTTCTTTTTCTGATTCAATTGTGTAGGCACTGAGCAGGTGCACTACCGATACGGCAGCGCTGTATTTTTCTGCCAATTTCAGTGTAAACGAAAGAGCAGGCTGGTCGGCTTCTGTATAGCCTGCAGCAAACAATATCCGGGCCGGATCCTTTGGAGTTGATTTTTCCGGAACCAGCAGTACAGGTATTTTACTTTTAGACATTACCCTTGACGCCACAGAACCAATCACCACTTTTCTAAGTCCGCTGGCGCCTTGTGTGCCCATTACGATCATATTAATGTTGTTGTTCGCTGCAAAATCAAGCAGGTTGCGGATCAGCGGTGCACGGCCCACCACGGTGCTGATCGCCACTCCCGGATGATCAGCAAGCATTTTTTTCTTCAACCTTTCCAGTTTTTTCAAAAAACCGGCCTCTGTTTCTGCGTTAAAGATTTTTCTTTTTTCCGCTGTTTCAACAAATGCACTTACCACGGGTGTGAAACCATGATAAAGTACAATAGCTGCTCCTGACCTCGCAGCAATGCACATCGCATAGTGCAGTGCTTTTTCAGCGGCAGGAGAAAAATCTGTTGGTGCCAAAATCCGTTCCAATTTCATGGGTCATAAATTTTCAGGTATGTGCTATGAATAGCGGACTTTCTGTTTTTTGCATCAGTATATCAGCCATGCTGGTTTTAAACCATCGTGACACCTGGCTGCGGCGATATGCTCCCAACACCACCAGTTCATTTTCTTTATGTGCCTTCAGGTAACCGGGAATTTCTTTTTCAGCATCGCCTCTCGCTACAACAAATTTTGCTTTGGGAAAATGTGCCCTGATAAAACCCCGTATCAGTTTATTGTCCGGAACATGCGAATCGGCCATAAACTGTTCTTTTATCGTAAACACTTCCGCAGGCCAGATGCCGGGATCGCCAAAAAGATAGCTGAACATTTTTATAGCATAGATGCTGGAAGGCTTACCATCGTATAGCAATATTAGTTTGTCTAGCGGCATGAAGACAGATGGTGTTAACAGCACCGGGCACTGCACATCACTGAGCAGGTCTTTCAAATGGGCAGCAGGACCTTTGCTGCTTTCTTTTGTCTGCCCCCTTTTTCTGCCGATGATCAGCAAATCAGCAAACATACTGTCATGCACCAATTCTTTTGCTGAAGATTTTTTCTCGGTATTGACCGTATAAGGAATAAATACTTTGGAACAGGCCCGCTGAAACTGCTGAATGGCGAGTTCTCTTTTTTTCTTATCAATATCTTTCATTCGTTTTGCCGGCCCGAGCACACCCCTGGACCCCGCTGCTTTTTTGGCGCTGTCTTTCCTGTCTGAAGGATCATTCAGAAAAACGGCTGAAAGACCGGCATGACAGGTTTTTGCTGCCTGCAAGGCATATTCCAGCGTAGCGGCGCCAATTTTATATCCATCAAAAACGACAAGGAAATTTTTCATGTTACCATGGTTAATTTCAATAACGGTTGCAAAATATTTCCTGCTGTTTTGAAAGGGTATGATGAAGGTCAGACGGATAAATGATTAATAGTATTTTAATGCAACTGGTGTACAATACTACATCCGGAACTATTTTGCAGGGATGGCCAGAACCGGGACATTGGAGTGAAAAATCATTTTCCTGGTAGTGCTTTTGTTAAAAATTTTTTCCCAGAAACCTCTTGGATAAGTGATCATAGCTGCCAGGTCTGTATCATTCACGGTATGGTATAGTTCAATGGCATGTTCAAATTCCTTTCCCTCTATCAGTTCTCCTTTAAAAGAAACGGAGGGGTAGGTTTTGGAAAGATACTGCAGGTAATTTTCCATTTTTCTTTGACCATCGAGGTAATCAACAGCAGTGGCTTTATCCGTATCAAAAAAGACCACGGGATGAACTGCAGCAGAGAAGATGGTTGCAAATTCGATCACGGGCTGCAGCAGTTCAGGGTCTTTTTCAAAATGGTTGGTGGCGAATAATAGTTTGTCCGGCTCTTCCATGGTATAGTTATCCGGTACTACCAGCACCGGCACTTTTGCAGAGGCCACCACATCTGCTGCGACGGTGCCCACTAATTTTTGGCGCAGGTAGCCGGCACCTTTTGTTCCCATCACAATAAGCCCGATATTATTTTCTTCACAAACATGATGTATGGCTTCCAAGGGCATGCCCTCATGCAGAATTATTTCTGTTTTTATGCCCGGGTATACATTTGTCACACTCTGGCGGAAGATCTCCAATTGCTCTTTGTCCTTTTCTTTCTCATGGGTATAAATGTTCTCATCAGGCGCCACAGGGAATAGCATGCTGCCTACACCTGTTTCCATCGCATGCAGAAAATATACAGTAGCCTCATTACATTTTGCAATTTCTGCTGCATACACCGCTGCTTTGCCGGCATTGGGCGAAAAATCGGTGGGAACGAGTATCTTTTTCATACGATCTTTTCTTTAGGGAATGAATAGGTCTTGGGCTGCTTGTTCCAGGTGGCTAATAAAGATTAATTTTTCCCAAAGACAAGCAACGGAACACTTGCCTGGAAAGAGAATTCTTCTGATTTGCTCGAAAGGAACAGCTTATCAAAAAAGCTTCTCCGCTGGTTGGTAAACATGATTACCACCGATGGTTTGCTGATTCTCACCTGGTCCTGCAGGTTTCTTATCAGGGTATGTGTTGGATTATTTTTCTCTACATGAAGGTTCATACTGTATTTGAACTGCTTCCGGAACGTTGATTCAACTAATTTTTGATCTACTATCACTTCTTCGGGCCAGGCAAAATGCAACACTTCAATACTTGCTTTCAAAGGTTTGGCAAAATCAACCACCTTGCCCACTTCATTGGTATAATTGCGGAAATCAGTGGCATAGGTTACTTTCTTTATTTGAGAAGCCCTGTAGCTATGCGGTATAGCCAGCACGGGAACCGGCGATTTGGTAATCAGGTTGCCGGTGTTGGTGCCAAATATTTTCTTCAGCTTGCCTGCGCCACGGGTGCTGATGCTGATATAATCAAATCCAGGGTTCTTTTTGCAATAATCAAGCAATGATACATCTGCTGCCACACCCTGGATTACAACACAGGAGTGTTTGCCGGGTTTTTTCTTCATATTCCTGTACACTTCGGCAACAAAACGGTTCAGCTTTCTTCTTGCCTCTTCTTCCTTTCCGGCAGCATATTCGGCGAAATATACATCTGACCAGCCTGTGGGCCTGAGCAAGAACAATGCATGTATGAAAACCAACTCTAGCTTTTGCTGACTGGCCCATTGAATGGCAAACCTCATCCCCGCTTTTGATTTTGCAGAAAAATCGGTTGGTACTAATATTTTTTTCATATCGTTGATTTTGTAAAGCGAAAATAAAGGGGGCGTGAGGGCCGGGATATGAGCCAGGTCAGGCCGGCGAATGACTTCACCAGTTTTTTTTCAGGTATCCGAATATACAAATTTTCCAATCCGGTAAAACAAAGTTTTGATAGATATAAAAAATAAATAATAGCTGGTTTGATCTGACATCCGGATCATCAACGATCGGGCATCACATCGGTTTGAAAAGTTATGACTCGCTTAATCAGCGTTTTTCTTCTATTCCGTTTGCTCGTCATCCATCTGCGGCGTAAATTCCTCAATACTTTTCTTTCCTCTTCCGGCGCACTGCTGATGCCAGGAAGAGACAAGCTATCAAGGGCTATGCAGATGTCGTTATAATTTCCTAACGATTGAGCCAGTCTTTCCGCTTTGTCAAGGTGATTTCCTTTTTTTATTATATTATCGCTGGAAACATTTTCATGATAAAGCAGCCTGGAAATATA
Organism: uncultured Chitinophaga sp.; assembly: GCA_964437415.1. Lineage (GTDB taxonomy): Bacteria > Bacteroidota > Bacteroidia > Chitinophagales > Chitinophagaceae > CADEDV01. The sequence goes on from CAYTGN010000001.1 coordinate 358,459, forward strand.
AATCATGTCCTTCAGCGCTTTCCTGATCGCATGCAGTTCTTTATCAGTAAATGTTTTGGTGTTTATGATGGCAAGAATATCTTTTGTTTTAGTGTCAAAAAAGTGCTGAAGCATGTTTTCCGTCAATTGCAAGGGAAGTCGCCCGGTAATTTTAAGTTCTTCGCTGTTGATTTTTTCTACATTGAGAATTTGTTTTTTCCACTGCGCTTTGTTTGATGAACCGGCAAAGTAGGAGTCATTTACAACAGAGTTTTGACCAAGTCGTTGCCGGTGAAGTTGTTCATCTCTTACATGACCCAAAAAACGGTACATTTTTTTAATAGATCCTGGTAGTTTCAGGTGTGATCTTTTGCGGTTAGGTGCAGAAAGCAGCCGCAGGAATGCTCTTAGTTTTTTTACCTCAACTCTGAACCGGTGAATGGCATGTTCGTTTTTTGTTTTGCTGATTTCACAGCTGCTTTTTTTCAGTTGTATGAAATGTGTATGAATGATATTTTTTATTTGCGGCCTGTTCATCTTCTTTATCCATATGATTTGCAAATATTAACATTGATAGAAATCTATCAGCACAATTTGTTTATAATCTGCAAGCACACCCGGATCTACAAATTCGACATCACCGCCGTTTGCCAGCACTTTTTCTATTACATCGTCCACAACATCTTTGATGTCTGCATTTCCTGAATCATCATTTCTCTTTAAATATATGCTGTCTTTTTTGTCACCCCGCCGGGCAGAGCAAGTATAATTTTTTTCTATTACCAGCAATCTGCCCCTTTTGTGCATGGCTTCTTTCCATACGTCTTCTATGCCTATGGATAACTTGCGGGCATTCATGGCTGATTCTATTTGCTGCAGAATATCTTTTTCCTTTATTTTTTTCCAATCCGACAGCAATGGAGCCAGCACATTATACAACTGGCGTTCATTTGCTTCGCCATAATTCCCTTTGATATATGCTACCACACGATGACCGTTGCGGGTTGTTTTTTTAAAATGCCCTGTTGTGCGGAGAGTACCCAACACAAATAATGGCAACGGGTAGGCTTGCAGCAACAAGCTCAGCCCTTCATCAATATGATAAAGGAATTTGTCAAGCATGACCTCTTTTCGCCTGGAAGGGTCCGAGAAATTGGCAACTCTTGAGGGAATATCATTGATGTAGGCACTTACATGTTCCGGTACATCCGATACAATCCGGATCAGCTGGTTGTTATTACCAATATAAATGCGGCTTTGTTTACTGCTTAATACCAGCACCAGGTATTTATGCAGTTCCTTTTTGCTGTAAACAATATCCCTGATCTCAAATGAATCATCAATTATTATCTTTTCTTCCATTGGCATATCGAGATAATAAACTTTCTCCACAATGGGGGATATGAATATTGCAATACTTTTTTTATGAGTATTATAACTCAGTTTTTTAATTAACGTTTTTAAGCGTTGCAGCAAATTAACTGCTACAGATGCTGTGTATCGGGCAAGCAGTTCAGTTTCAATTTTTCTTGTGGCCAGTTTTAGCCTGTATTCGAGTTCTGTCTGTAATGACATTTTTGGCTCAAAGGGCAAAAAGAGTGATATACAGGGCTGCTTGCCGGGAGATTCCAGCAGGGATTTGCTTACAGGTAATGCTTTCGTTGTCATAACTGTCCGATTTGATGATGAAGTTACCCTCAGGAACAGTCCTTTTTGGGTGATGGCTGTCAGGTTTTGTTTTGATTATCCTCAAATGAGTGAAAAAGACAGTTGTTAATCAACGTCATTTCACCGGCTGATGCCGGTCATGTGCTGTTGCTGCTGTTACAGGTAGCTTTATCAAAAATTGAACCATGTCAGAGCAACAGGAAAACCTCGGATCATTTTTCAAGGAAAATGCAAAAATGGCCCGTGAGTATTTTGAGACACGGCTGGAGATTTACCGGCTGCGTGCCATCCGTTTGATATCAAAGTCGGCGGGTTATTTTATCTGGATCATTATTTCCCTTTTTCTTGCTTTCCTGCTGATCATTTTCCTTGGAATTGTACTCAGCCTTTGGTTTAGCGAAATGACGGGAAGCTATCTCACCGGATTCAGTATCACCACTCTCATCCTCCTTGCGCTGGTCATTATTATTGCGTTGCTAAGAAAAAAGCTTTTTGTCAATCCCATTATCCGGGCTTTTATCGCAAGAGCTGAGGACGGGGATGATAAAGAAGAATTTTCCTGAATAATTTTAAACATTGAATCATGGCTGCCAGACAAAAAATAAGGAACCTGCAAACATTAGACACCGAGATTCTCAGGTTGCAACGGAAGGCTAAAAACACAGCAGAAGACCTGGAGAAAAACTTTGATCATTTCCAGCACCACTATGCTTCGATGACTATGGGTTCTTTTTTCAAAAAATCATCGCCAGGGGCTGAGAAAGTGAAAGAAAAAATCTTTCATTCAGTATGGGAAAATGAAAAAGTGCAGGAGGGGTTAGGCAAGATCGTTGACCATCTTGCAGATAAAGCAGCAGAGGGCATCAATCATATCGTAGATAAGATATTGCACCGGAAAGAAAAGTGATATTTTTTATCGTATGAAACCGGGCAACTCATCAAAATAATTTCCCTGCTCTATAGTTAGCAGCAGGTCTTTCAACGCAAACACTATAGATTTTTCAAGGGTGAATATCTCCCGGTTAAAATTCAGGATAGTGGAGAATTCAATTTCGGTTAGTTTTTGTAGTAATCCTTCCTGGTGCAGTTCTTCGAGTGTTGTCCGGTAGCCCGACTGGGCTGTGGCATATATAGCAGCAAGTTCTTCAAAAGATGATCTTTCCTGGTCAGCTTGCAGTAATAAGATGACACTGTTGCAAAAACTCTCTGCACGGTCGCCTGTTCTGCGGTAAAAATCATATTTTAAATCATTGGAAGATTTCTTTAGCTGATCAATATCAGCCAGTGCATCTTTTACATTTTTGGCGGCATACATTCCGTTTCGGGCTGATGCAATCAACTGGCCGGCTCTTGTCGAAATCTCTTTGCTGATATTGGATTGTTGCAACTGAATGGAAAAGTGCTGTATCTCACCATGCACCTGTTTGATGTATTCATATTTTCCCGTTAGTGGTTTGCTGCTAAACTCCCTGCCAGGCCGTAGTGTTTCGCTCCCATTATCTTTTTTATCAAATGCATCAAGGGTCAGGCGGGCAACATAGTACAACAGTTGACGGGTCTCTTTTTCCAATGCGGCGACCGCAAGTTCTGTGTCGGTCACTTTCACTTTGTGAATAAACAAGGTGTCATTGTCATTGTTCACATATCTTCTTTCCAAAAACCTGGCAAAGGCCCCAAGAAAAGGATAAAACAAAATGATACCCGATAGATTCACCAGGCTCTGGAAAAACACCAGGGCCAGCAGATTGTCTTTGAAACCAATAATGCCTGTGATGAAATGGTTAATAGGCTGCAGAAAAATCAGGATAAGCAAAACATTGATGCTGTTGAACAGCAGGTTACCAAGTGCCACTCTCTTTTTTACGGCAAGGCCATTGATGGAGGCAAGGATCAGTTTCAGCGTAGTGCCGATCTCTGATCCTAATACAATAGCGGTGGCAGCATACAGGCTTATCGCTTCCACATGAAGGGCACTCAGGGCAATAGCAACCGTTGCAGAACTGGATTGTATCAATGAGGTTATCACCAGCCCTGCAAGCATATAAACAATAATGGGTTGTTGCAGCAATAATGCAAGATCAAATTGGCCGACGGCTTCTTCCATGCCGCTTCGGATATAACTGAGGCCAAGAAATAAAAATCCAATTCCAAAGAAAAATTTCCACCATTGATGCCAGCGGCCTTCTTTGTTGGCTAGTGTCATCATAATTCCGGCAATAGCGGCAATAGGAAGCGCAAAACTTTCAATATTGAACTGGAAACCCACAGTGGCAATGATCCAGTTGCTGATGGTGGTCCCAAGATTGGCGCCAAGAATAACAGCTAGCGCATTCTTCATGGTGATGATGCCTGCACCGGTAAACCCGAGTACCATCAGGCTGACTACTGAACTGCTTTGCAAAACCGCCGTTACCAGGGCACCACCAAGAATACCTTTCAGCTTGTTGGATGTATGTTTTTTCAGGAAAAGTTTGAAAGAACGTCCGGCTAATTGACGAAGTGCTTCTTCCAGCAGGTTCATGCCCACCATAAAAATGGCAATACCCGCCAGCATTCTCCATATATCAAATGATAAAGGCATCAGGGATCAAAGTAAATGACAAAATCCGATTCTTTATACATGGCTTTACTGACCATTGTCAGCCTTCCGCCTTACCCTGCTCATAAAGCTTGCCACATACAATATTGAATTTGTGACCCTGATATAAACCTAGTTTCATGTCAACGAATACCAGCGACCTGCAAAAGATCCTGCACAGCCTGCAACTGATTTTTTTCACCCTTATCCTGCTTTACTTTGGCCAAACCCTGTTCATACCACTTTTCTATGGTTTGTTCATTGCTATAGTGGTCTATCCTGTTTGCAAATGGCTGGAGCATCGGAACTGGCCAAGAAGCCTGGCTATCACCGTTTCACTTTCTATTGTAGTGGTCCTGTTTGCGGCGCTTATCGCTTTGCTAGTTATGCAGTTGAATGCGTTTCAAAAAGACTTTCCAGAACTGAAGGCACGGGTGATGAAGATGTTGCCACAGATGCAATTATGGATAGAAAACAACCTTCATATCAGCGCCGAAAACCTGCAACAATGGTGGCAGCAAACTAGTTCAAACGCTGGCAATTTTATCGGGGCGGTGGCGAAAGGATCGGTGAATGCCTTGTTTATGTTGTTCCTCACACCGGTATTTGCAGCTCTTTTTCTTTATAGCCGCCGTTCATTTGTCCATTTCCTGGAGCAGGCAACCGGCAGCCGGTTCAACAGCCGCCTTCATACGGTGCTGGACCGCACCATTCACACTTATCACAACTTTATTAAGGGCATGATACTGGTCTATCTTATTGTGGGCACCCTGAACAGTATCGGTTTGCTGGCTCTTGGCATTCGTCATGCGGTGTTATTTGGTTTTCTCACCGCCATCATGACCATCATTCCCTATATCGGCATTTTTATAAGTGCTTTATTGCCCATCTCTGTTGCGTGGCTCACCAAAGATTCATTCTGGTATCCGCTGGGAGTGGTGGCTGTTTTTGCATTTGTGCAATACCTGGAAGCAAATGTGATCTTTCCAAGAGTGGTCGCCACCAAACTAAATGTAAGCACATGGGCCACACTGGTCGCCATTCTTGCGGGAGGAATTCTTTGGGGTGTTTCAGGAATGATCCTGTTCATTCCTTTTGTGGGCATATTGAAAATTGTGACAGACAACATGCCGGGCTGGGCCGCAGTCAATCACCTGCTTAGCCGTCATTCAACGGGTTAACAGTGCAATAAGAATTCGGCGATTATTTCTTTTCATTAAAAGCGTAAGGGACCATGCTGAATGAATAGTTCATACAGTTTCAGCAACAACCATGCAACGGCATCTTTAAGCCCTTGCAGAATGGCTGTGATGATCAGCACCATGATAAGCCAGGCTGCGATCAGTACAAATCTTGCTTTTTCTGAGTACAGGCTTGCATATGTTACAGCATTCATTACTCTGCGTTTATTTGTTCATTAAAGTTGAAGCACAACAAAGTAATTATTGCTGACTGCCGTTAGCCCGGCAATTGATTTTGCACAACCTGCCTTTTTTTCAACACAACTGATCTGTTTCATATCCCGGGGTAATTCTCGTCAGCCTGAAGTGATGCCGCAGGAATTACTTTTACCCTGTAATTCGGAACGAACCAATAAAATACAATAACATGATTGCAGTATTACATTCCGCAGGAATAGAAGAACTCCTGCATCAGCAGTTAGTGGGCAGAATAGCTTGCCAGGCCGGCGGCCAGCTTTATATCGTGCCGATCAGTTATGCTTATGATGGCACCTATATTTATTGTCATTCCTATGAAGGAAAAAAAATGGATATGCTCAGGCAAAACCCCGATATCTGTTTTGAAGTGGATGACATCACCGATATGGGCAACTGGAAAAGTGTGATTGCCTGGGGAAGGGTAGAAGAATTGCCAGCAGGCAAAGAAAGAGATGAGGCCCTGCAGGTGTTGTTGAAAAGAACCCTGCCTGTCAGTTCCAGTGTCACCACACACCTCGGGGCGCAATGGCCTTTTTCTTCCGGTGAAGTGGAAGATATTGACGGCATTGTTTTCCGGGTGAAGAAGGAAGAAAAAACCGGCCGGCATGAAAAAAGCGGCTCTTCACCCATTTTGCCCGGATAATTAATCGTTTCTGACTCCCGGAAAGATTCATCCGTGATATGTAAAAGGCTTCGGTTAAATTTAGTACCGAAATGATTTTCGATCATGTCTGTCCAAACACAAGAACCCGGGCCGGGATACAGCGCCAATAATAAGGCGAGATTAGTGAGTGGCGGCAAGGAATATTTTGACATGTTGCTGCAACTCATCGGGCAGGCTACAGACAGCATTCATCTGCAGACCTATATTTTTGATGATGACAAGACCGGCAATGCAGTAGCCCAGGCATTAAAAGATGCTGCCCGCCGCCAGGTAAAGGTGCACTTGCTGACCGATGGATATGCATCGCAGGTAATGGCGCAATCATTCATTGATGGACTGAGGGAAGCTGGGATCAATTTTCGTTTTTTTCAGCCACTCTTTAAAAGCAAGTCCTTTTATTTTGGCCGTCGTTTGCATCATAAGGTGCTGGTAACGGATAATCGTCATGCCCTGGTGGGGGGAGTGAACATCACTGACCGGTATAACGACATGCCCGGAAGACCGGCCTGGCTGGATTTTGCCGTGTATGCAGAGGGAGAGATAGCTAAGGAACTTTGTGTGCTTTGCTGGAAAACATGGAATAATTTTCCTTTGAAAATGGGCATCACTCCCTGCGAGCTGAACCCGCCGGTATTTTCCTTTTCCGAAGAGGAAAGCTGCGAAATCAGGATGCGGCGTAATGACTGGGTGCGGCGAAAGAACCAGATATCCCGCAGTTATATCGAAATGTTTCGCAATGCCCGTTCGCATATTGTTATTCTATGCAGTTATTTTTTGCCAGGAAGGGCAATTACCCGGAACCTGCTGGCCGCTGCTAAAAGAGGTGTTAAGGTGAAAGTCATTCTGGCCCATTTTTCCGATGTGATGATTGCCAAGCAGGCCGAAAGGTATATGTATCGCAGGCTACTAAAAAATGGTATAGAGATATATGAGTATAAGAAAACGGTGCTGCATGGAAAAGTGGCAACCTGCGACAGTCAATGGGTTACCATCGGTTCATATAATGTAAATAACCTTAGCGCCTATGCAAGCATTGAACTGAACCTCGATGTGAGAAATGAGAATTTTGCGCTGCATACAGATGGAGTGATGGAAAAGATTATAAAGGATGAATGTGAACAGATCACCGAAGAAGATTTTGTCCGCAAGTCCAACTGGCTGAAACAATTCGTCCGTTGGTTTTCTTTTCAGTTCATCAAGGCTGGTTTTTTTCTCTTTACCTTTTATTACAAAAAACGTCAATGACCTCTTATCCTTCTAATCAGCGACCGGGTGCTGGCCAGGTTCCAGCGGGCAAAACGCCCCCGCTGAACCACTAACTGGTTGGCAGGTTTATGCTGCAAAAAATAATGGAAAACAAATTTTGCATCCCTGTCATACCAGCCCACCATCTGGCCGAAGCGCAGATCATTAAAGACAAGTGTGTCGCCCCATTTTTCCGCAGTATAAAAACCCTGTGAAAAACGACGCAGGTATTGCAGTTCTTCCGTATTGCTCACAGGTTGCAGCAGAGCTTCGTTTTTTGGGAAATAATGCAGATCGATCTTTTTCTCTTTGTCAAAAACGGAGTAATAGCCGATGTGAAAACCATTGTCATCCCCGGCTACTATATACCATAGCCAGTTGTTAAGCGGAGTGGGGGTGGTGAAATAATGGTTATAACTTACCTGCTGCCGGACCAGCATATTTTTAATATCCTTATCAGTTTTTATTTTATTGACGATGCAATACATGAAATACAGTGTGCTGATGCCAATACCGAAGCGGACCCATGACAAACGCCTGCTGTCTGCTTTTTTCAAAATTAGCAGCATCACCGCCGCAATACCCAGCCAGGCAGAATAAAAAGGATCTGCAACAAAAATACTGTTGAAAGAAACCCTGTGATGACTAAAGGGTTCAAACCAGCCGGTGCCATAGGCATTGAAAGCATCAATAAAAATGTGAAGGAACAGTTGCAGGGCAAAAAACAACAACCATGTTTTTTGTGTTATAGCAGATGAACGAAACCATCTTTGACATAACAGGGACAGGAACACCGCTGCAACGATCATGAACAAAAAGGAATGAGTGAATCCGCGGTGGGCCAGCAGGTTTTCATCCACATCTGTCCACAGTGTTGCCAGGAAATCAAGGTCAGGAATGGAATTGGCAAAGGCGCCGATGAGCATAGCTTTTTTGCCTATCTTTTTTCCCAGCATGGCTTCACCCACACAGGCGCCAAGAGCAATATGAGTCAATGAATCCATATCAGCGGGTCAGTAGTTGAAAAAAGATGATCGAAACAGCTATACCCAGCAGGGTAGTATAGATTAGCTTGTTATTTTTGGCCAGCCAGTTGGGTAAAAATATATCGAAATTCTCTTTTTCGGAATTGGAATATTTTCTTGCCCAAACTGTAAGAGGGCATGCCATTTTAAATAAAAGCAAAATCAATCCTTCCAATACAAAAAGTCCCAGGCCGATCCAGACCCATTTGTCAATTTTGTTGGTTATACCCGCATAAAACAAATAGATCAATACTGCATTAAAGAACATCCAGATAATGCTGTGAATTGTTTTGATGATAATAAGCTTGTTCAATCAGAAAAAATTGTTGGCTATGATGAATAATCCAATGAACGGGCTGAATGGTTTCTTTCCCAGACATATTTTCCCGAATGATTTTTTATAAGGATAAATACAGCAGCAGCCATAATAGCGGTGCAGGGAAATCCCGAACCTACACCAAAAGGAAGGATGGCTAAAAGAAAAAGAATAGCGCCAATGGAGCCTGTTGTATAGATCCATCCTTTCAGCAACATGGATAAAGCGATCAGTCCCTGGCAGGTGGCAACAATGCCGATCGCCAAAGGAATATTGTCTTTGAACCAGCCATTGATAAAGTTCCTGTACCAGCCGCTCCAGGTGAGGTCGCCGTATTCAAGATAAAAATGCGGGGTTTGCTGTGAGGTTTTCCAGTTGATCCAGCAGGCCCATGCGAAAAGAAGAAAAAAGGAAAGCCTTGCTATTCGCGGCCATTTAACGGCAGTGAGTAGTTGCAGCAGGGCGACCACGTTGGATATCACCAGCATCAGCACATAGGTGGAGTTGTCAAGTCCATTCATGATTTGTTGATTTTGGTTTTACGGTTTGCTATAGCTGCTTTAATTCCGGAAGGCATTTCCCGGCATTGACAATGGGCAGCATGCTGAGTATGCCATGCTATGCGCTGCTCAAGTGTTGGATTTTTGGGCATCGGATGGGCAAGATGCCATTGTTTGTTCAGTTTCATCTTGAAAATTTACATGAATGTAGAAAATCCAAATGCCGGGGGATATGATGCCAGTCAGCAGCGGGCTTGATTTTATAAGCCCTGGGAATTATAGGAAAGAATGCCAGCCCCCAGCCAGGTGAGCAGGGCATGAACGATAATATTCCATGCAACGGAGTGGCTTTGCCAGGTGATAAGAGCCCGGAAAAAACCAAGACCCGTTGCAATAACTATAAAGTAAAAGTTGGGTAGTTCAACGGGCATCACGGATAACGGCACATAGTGCCAAATGCCATACCAGATGGAAGGAACAATAGTTGCATAAAATAAATTACCCTGGTGGTGATCGTAATACAATCCCCGCCAGAAAAGTTCTTCACTGAAAGCATGCAGCAATGACAATACGAATGTCAAAAGCAGGATAGCAGCTTTTGCATTTCCCGGTCCGCTTGTTAATGGAACAAAAATTAAGACCAGTGCTGCAGGCAGCAACAACAGCAGCCATTGCCATGCAGTGAGTTTTTTGAATTGCAGCAAGAGTTTCCTGTGACGCCGGCTGATCCACGCAGCGGCAGGTAATAAACAGCCGATGAGCCAATAGGCTGCCATTCCCGCTATGAAGCCTTGTTGATTACCCCAGATACCGGCCAGGATATCAAATGTAAAATAGCCTGCAACAATAAGGACAGGCGGATAGATGAAGATGATAAATTCCCTGCGTAATTGTATGAACTTTTCTCCTGTTGGCATAAGTCGTTTGCTGCAAAGCCATGTAAATTATTTATTAATTATCACATCTCTGATCTCTTCCATCATTTCCAGTTGCTGCCGCTGAATTTCAAAGAGTGTTTTCATTTGTTCAGCCATCAGCAGGTCTAACTTGCGGTGCACATGGCGGATCTCTACTTCTGATTTCAGGTTGATGAGATAATCATTTATGGCTCTTTGCCTGTCTTTTTCTTCTTTTCGGTTCTGGCTCATCATGATAATCGGTGCCTGCAGTGCCGCCAGGGTAGACAAAAGCAGGTTGAGCAGTATAAAAGGAAACGGATCAAAGGGTTTTTGCAGTAAATAAATATTTATCCCTACCCATGCGGCCATCAGCAAAAGGAAGAGAATAATAAAACGCCAGCTTCCGCCAAATGACGCAACCTTATCTGCCAGCTTGCTGCTAAATGGTGGGTTACTGTCTTCAAATTCGGCCAGCTTTTGTGATAATATCTTCTCTTCTTCGATTGCTTTTAAAACGATTTCGTTCAGTTTTTTTAATTGCCGGTCTTCCGATTCCAGGAGCTCTTCAAGATTGTTTTTTAACATATGCAGGGTTATCGGTGAGCAATGAATATCGGGAATTGGTGTTGCCGGATGATCTCGGCTACAAAACTTTTGTGGAAGAAACGGGAAAGCCCGGAACGGCCAAAAGAGCCGGTCACCAGAATAGCACATTTCTTCTGGTTCAGCCAGGCGCTGAAATATTGTTTGGGATCAGCATCGAATTTCAGCAAAGTGAGATCAGTAAAATGCCGGGCAGTAAGTTCTTTGATATTGTCTTCATCGGGAATTGAATTGCTTGTATTTTTTTTTGCATATACCAGAATGGTACTGTTTGCTGTCAATTCGGGAAACAGGCAGGCAAACTGACGGATGGCATAAACGGATGAGGCACTGCCATCATAGGCCAATACATTGGTGTCGGGAAGAGAAAATTTTTCCGGCACCACGATCACAGGACATTCCACATCATGCAAGGCATCTTTCAGGTATTCATTCAGTGCTTTGCCGCCAGCGTTTTCATAAAACGATTCACTGCCGATAATAAGCAGGTCGGCAAAGCGGCTTTCTTTTTTCAGTTCGGGCAGCGTGAAATCATAAAATTGATCATGCACCCGGTGTTCTATGCCTCTTTTTACACACCAGTTTTTGAAACGTTCGATATTTTCTTTTACTGCAGCTTCATTAGCATCTTCCAGCAGCGGTACATACATATCCACCACCCGTCCGCTGCCGGATGCACTCCACAATCTTGTATAATCCACCTGGGGCAGAAAAGCTCCAGTGAGCATAATGGGGTTTTTATCGTTCAGGAAGCCGGCCATTTCCAGAGCTCCTTCAGAAAAGTGACGGCCGTCAAAGGCCACAACTACCTTTTTCATAAAACTTATTTTATGCTAAACTACCCGGGAATGCCTGCCTGGCATATGACAGCCCGCAGCGAAAAGGATGATAAATGTCAGGGATGAGGAAATGAATAAAATACCTGTGCTGCCAGCTTCCGGGACGAAGGGAAAATGTAACTTTAATAATACTCATCTTTATAGTATTCTCATGCTCGACATTGTCATCGAATCCCGCCAGGCTGCCATCAGTGAATCCATGAAAGTGAAACGTATTCTTCCTTTTCGCCAGCGGCGGATGGTGGGCCCCTTTATTTTTATGGATCATGCCGGGCCTGTGACCAATGTGCTGGCAACTGCCTCCTCATTGGATGTGTTACCGCATCCGCATATCGGGCTTTCCACAGTGAGTTATTTATTCGGCGGTAAGGTAACGCATCGTGACAGTCTCGGTGTGGAACAGATCATCCGTCCTGGTGAGGTAAACTGGATGACAGCCGGAAGCGGCATTGCGCATTCAGAACGATTTGAAGATCCATCAGCACTGGCGGGTGGTGAACTCGAAATGATTCAAACCTGGGTGGCGCTGCCGGAAAAAGATGAGGAGGCGGCTCCTTCATTTACGAACTATCAACCGGAACAGCTTCCTGTTTTCACAGACACTGGTGTGTGGATGCGGCTGATCGCCGGTAATGCTTATGGCTTACAAAATGAAGTGAAAGCGCATTCGCCATTATTTTATTTACATGTGGTGTTGCAGCAAGGTGCCAGGTTTGGCTTGCCCAAAGAACATGAAGAACGAGGAATATACATTGCCAAAGGATCAATTGAACTGGGTGGCATCACCTATAATGAGGGACAATTGCTCGTATTCAGTAAAGGAGTTGATCCTTTACTTATTGCCAAAGAAAATGCGACATTAATGTTACTCGGAGGTGAGCCGTTGGGTGACCGGTTTATCTGGTGGAATTTTGTTTCTTCCCGGAAAGAGCGGATCGAACAGGCGAAGGAAGACTGGAAACAAGGCCGCATCATTTTACCGCCAAATGATGATAAAGAATTTGTGCCGCTGCCGGATGATAAATCAAGACCGGCAGGCGGGCCACCGAAACCCGAGCCGCTTTCATAAATAAAAAAAACCGCTGAAGTCTTCAGCAGTTTTAGTAGCCTCGACAGGAATCGAACTACTTGTGTAAAGCCTTATTGGTGCAGCGTTTCAGTGCTTTTCATATTATAGGTTACCGAAAAAGTGACCTTCAAAAAAGCCTATAAACAGCAATAAATTTCAAG
>CAYTGN010000002.1:0-315826 GCA_964437415.1 uncultured Chitinophaga sp.
TTAAGATGAAAAAATATATCTTAACCACCTGTCCTAATTTTGGGGAGCATTATACATGTTGGCTGCTGTGCTTTTTAAATAATTTGTCATTATACTTTCACTGTGTCCTAAAATATATTAGAAATAGCAAGTAAAGAATATAGGCGCATACAAAGACAATGCCTTCCATCCGACTAACCTTTTGGTCGCTTTTAAAAACAGAATAACAAGCAATTGCAACTATTGCAGCTAAAGGTAAATCAAACCATAAAATGTTTTTATTAACGTTAATTCCATTTGGAACAAACAAAATTGTCGCAGCAAGTATTATTAAAATATTTGTAATGCTGCTACCTAATAGATTTCCTACTGCAACATCTCTATCGTTTTTGTATGTTGCAACGAGTGTAGTTACAAGTTCTGGCGCTGATGTTCCTATTGCAATTATGGTCAGCCCGATTACTGCATCTGACATGCCCAATTCCTTGGCAATTGAAATAGCTCCTGAGACTAATAATTCAGCACCCCAAATCGTTCCTGAAATTCCTAGAATAAGGTAAATTAAATTTATTGTCCAAACATAAATTTTCCTAATATTGGTATGGGCTAAATGATATTCTTCATTATATTCTTTTTGGATTGCCTTACTTTCATTTTTGCTTTTTTTAATTAGGATAATGATATAGAGAATTCCCAGAAGAAGCAATATCATTCCATCTGTGAACGATAAAACACCATCGATACATAATATTATTAAAAGAAAGGCAGTAAAAATCATAACAAGCATTTCAAATTTTATGGCCTTAATCTGAAGTAATAATGGTCTAATAGCCGCACTCAGCCCTAAAATCAATAGAATGTTTGCCAAATTTGTTCCTGCGATATTGCCAATAGCCATATCTTCTGCACCATCTTTGATAGCAGTAAGACCAACTGCCAGTTCGGGCAGACTTGTTCCAATGCTTATTACTGTCAGACCGATTACAATTGGACGTATTCTTAATAAGATTGCAATTTTAGCAGAACCCCTTAACATAAATTCAGCTCCAACTGTAATAATGATTAGTCCAATAAAAAAAATACCCCAGCCATTCATAAAGACTGATTATTTATAATTGTTTTACTTTGCTCGCCAAGTTACTTTTTCTACCCGCTTAAGTTGTGAAATAGCCTTATTATTTTTGCCATGTCGAAGCGAAGATTGTCCATTTACACTATGTCGTTTCGGAGTCGGTTAGCATTGCAGGCAACGTCTGTATTAGCGAATATACAAACATCCTTTCTGCGGGTTATTCATAAATTGCTTGCTTGATTTTCAAAAACGTGGATTGGTTTATGCAAGATTATTGCGGGGCAAAACAGTTTCGCAAATACAATCAGCTACGGGTTGATTCTTTTCAGCATCCACAAACTGCAACCCGTATGTCCGCTGTTGCCCATCGGGCCTTTGAGAAATTCAAAACCAAATTTGGCATACACATTCAATGCCTGTTTCAGTTCGGGCATCGTTTCAAGATATACATAGTTGTAACCGGCTTCTTTGGCAAAGGCCAGACATTTTTCAATCAGCGTTCTGCCCAGTCCTGTGCCGCGGGCCTGTGGCAGCAAATACATTTTTACCAGTTCGCAGGTGTCGGCAGGCAAACCATCGGTGGGGTAGATGCCGCCGCCGCCAACGATCTCACCGTCTTTTTCAGCCACATAATAAACCGACCGTTCTTTTTGAAACAATTCAAACAAGGCATCGGTGGTTGCATCATAATAAACAGTGCCGGGATGATTGGCGCCAAACTCGGCCAGGGTTTCTTTCACTATCCGGGAAAGAAAAGGATTGTCTGCAGGCTGTATGGTTCGGATAGTGATGCTCATGCTGCAAAGCTAAGTTTGAAAAGAGACTTTCAGTGCTTCTGGCCTCCCGCATTTTGATTGCCACCCGATTGCTATCGGGTGAGGCACTGAACAGGTATTTAAAAAAGCAAGGGCCTTCAGCAGCATAAAGCTGCGAAGACCCTGCTGGTTATCAAGAAAGCAAGTTTATTGCACCATTATGGTGCTGCTCACAGAAATATTTTTTGATGTATTAGTAACCCGCAGCAGGTAGCTGCCTTTGGCTATCTGCGGCACAGCAAACTCTCCCAGTTGTGATTTGCTGTTGATTTTAAATTCCTGTGTGCGGATAACCCTTCCTGACAGGTCGAGCAACTGCACCTGGTATTTTCCTTCAGGCTGTTCGGCAAACGACAAACGGAGCGACTCACCGGCCACCACCGGGTTGGGGAAAATGTTGATGCGACCCGGTCTTTCAATTTTCTCTTCTGTCATTCCTGCGATTCTTACCTCTTCTGGTTTTGCCGGTTCTGGTTGCACCGTGTTATTCTTTTTCTTTTTGGTCTTGGCAAAAGCAAGGTTGCCATTGGCCAGGTCAGAAGCATTGAACACTGCGCCTGCTGTAGAAATTTTTTCCGCTTCCAAATTATTCAGATCAAAACGGTAATAGCCAGAAGTGTTTTCAGAACTGGCAACGATCACTTTGCTGCCTTCTTCCACCA
The DNA here is from genome assembly GCA_964437415.1 of uncultured Chitinophaga sp. Lineage (GTDB taxonomy): Bacteria > Bacteroidota > Bacteroidia > Chitinophagales > Chitinophagaceae > CADEDV01. The sequence continues at coordinate 2,529 of CAYTGN010000002.1, forward strand.
TGGCGCCATTGGTAGAGAAGCCCGCCGGCAAACCACTGATAACACCAAGGTAGCTGGCTGTTTTGCTGTCAATACTTATTTTGAACACACGGCGATTGGCCGTGATGAGGTATAAATTCTTTGAAGCATCGGCCACCATATCGCCGCCATAGAATCCACGGTTGTGCACAGAATTGTTTCCGTTGGCCGCATCATCTGTCAATGCGCCGAGATCAGTGATAACAGGATTTTTGCCCGTGGTGAAACGAATGAGGTGATTGCCATCATTGCTGAGGGCATAACCATTGCCATCAGATGCAATCACCATGCGGGTGATCTGGCTGGGTGCATCATGAAGCCCTTTTACCGTGCCGAAAGCCTCATCTTCGAAAAAGTAGATCTTTCCTGATTTCATATCAATGTATCGAAGCTGGTTGATGCCCATCGGTGTATAATAAAGCCTGTCATGCTTTTTATCATAGGCCATGGCTGCCGAGTTGGTGGCAAATGGCTGATGGGTTTGTACGGCAGCGTGGCTCACCATATATACCGTTCTCACCTGCACATTTCTATTGCCCTGCGCTTTGTCCAATTCCTGGTCGAGATTGACGATCTTTTTTGGAGCCTGCACTGCTTTGGACTCAGTAATGCTGTAACGGCGGATACCATTTTCATCAGTGGTCGCTTTTTTCTGCACCGGTTTCCCGGTCCGGGCATTGAGGGATTCCAGTTCCTGTTTGCTGTTGTAAACGGGTCTGATCTCATCACCTGTGCTCATATTGAGCATCCGAACTTCTTTCCAGCTACGTCCGCCTTTTTCTGCAGATGTTACAGCAAAGCCGGTGAGGGGCTGTTGTTGTTTTTTGTTTTTCTGGGCAAAGAGGCCGAATGAAAGAGATAGAATAAAAAGGAGTAGAATTGAATTTTTCATACCAGTTGAGTTTAGTGACATTAAACTACGACAAATTTCGTTGATATGGCAAAATTTTATTACCGGCAACGGATTTTTAGTTATGAATGGTAATTTGCAGGCCTGTGAAGAAAATCTGCAGGCTGTGGCAAAAGGTATTGCCCTGCATGCCGTCTCATATTTGTCATTATGTAAACCAATTCTCTTTTATTCTAAAAACTGATTATGAGAAAACTAATCGCTTCTGTTCTCTTTCTCTTTGTTATCACTGGTCTTTCAGCACAGGAAAAGCTGGATATGGACATGGTGAACAAGATCAAAAAAGAAGGTCTTGAAAATTCCAAAGTAATGGACATCGCTTTTCATCTCACCGATGTCAGCGGGCCCCGGCTCACTATTTCCCCCGGCTATACCCGTGCCGCCAACTGGGCCAAAGACAAACTGACCGAATGGGGTCTTGTGAATGCACAATTAGAACCATGGGGTGAATTTGGCAAAGGATGGGAACAGCAAAAATGTTATGTGGCCATGACAGCCCCTTATTATCAGCCGATGATAGCCGTGCCCAGGGCATGGACAGGCAGCACACCCGGCAAAGGGGAACTGAAAGGAGAAGTGATGCTCATTAAAGCCAAAGACACCACAGAGCTTTTGCAATATGCCGGCAAACTGAAAGGAAAAATTGTGATGACATGGACGGATGCCAAAATAGGACCATCTTTTACAGCAGACGGAAACCGCTATGCTGATTCTACATTGGAAAAAATGGCAAAAGCAGAAATGCGGCCACTTCAGGGCAGAGGCGGCCAGCAAGGACAACAGGCTAATGACCCGGCCAGGGTAGCAAGAATGAACCAGCAGATGGTGCAGCGCCGCATGAATGAATTTTTGCTGAAAGAGAAACCAGCCCTTGTCTTTGCCATTAATGCAAGAGGAACTGACGGAACCGTATTTGTAGGAAGCGGGGGTTCTTATGCCAAAGATTCTGAAACGGCCCCGGCGGGTGTGATGCTTTCAAGTGATGATTACCTGCGGATGCAGCGGTTGATTGAAGCTGGCATCAAAGTGCAGATAGAGGCGGAAGTAAAAACAAAATTCTTTACTGACGATCTGAAAGGATATAATGTGATCGCTGAAATTCCCGGTACAGACCCAACATTGAAAGATGAAGTGGTGATGCTTGGCGGCCACCTTGATTCATGGCATGGCGCCACAGGAGCCACAGATAATGCCTCCGGCTGCGCTGTAATGATGGAAGCTGTCCGCATTTTAAAAAGGTTGGGTGTGCAGCCAAGACGCACCATCCGCATTGCCCTGTGGAGTGGCGAAGAGCAGGGATTACACGGCAGCCGCAATTATGTAAAAAATCATTTTGCCGATCCGGCTACCATGGAACTGAAACCCGGTCATGCAAAAGTTTCTGCCTATTATAATATTGATAATGGCACGGGCCGCATCAGGGGCATTTACCTGCAGGGAAATAAAGAAGCGGGACCGGTCTTTACAAAATGGTTAGAGCCATTTCATGATATGGGCGCCAAAACAGTGACCATTAATAACACCGGCGGCACCGACCACCAGGCTTTTGACGGAGTGGGTATTCCCGGTTTCCAGTTCATCCAGGATGAGGTCGAGTATAATACCCGGACACATCATACCAATATGGACACATATGATCATTTGGTGCCGGACGATCTGAAACAAATCTCAGTGATCGTTGCCAGTTTTGTTTATCACACCGCACAGCGGGATGAAAAAATTCCCCGGAAAGAATTGCCAAAACCGGCAGCACAGAGAGGGTTCTGATAATTAGAAAAAGTATTCTAAAAACCACTTGTATCAGCAGGTGGTTTTTTTATGGGTCTTGTGCAGCCACCACCGTCAAAGGGTTTTCATAAACAAACCTGACCATGGAATTTTTGCCTTCGTCGGAACTGAGGTAAAGCTGGTAGCGTTTGTTGCCTGCCGTCACCAGCATCAGTGCTGTATTGGGAGGAATGGAGCCGAGATTTTCTCCCACCATGATCACCTCCTGTTGTGTTTGCTTCATATCCACTTTCACAAAAATGGTGATGGGTTTGGCCGTTAGCATTTTGCGGGAAACCACCGGCATATTATTTACATACACAGAGACGGTGTCACCGTCAATCTGCCCGTTATCATAAAAATCAAGACGGATATTCCCGGTGTCTACTCTTATCTCCCTCACTAATTCATTTTTCCTGTTGGTGAGGGTTGGGGGCAATTTCATTTCCGGTTTGAAAGTGGATTTGTCATAGCGGATAAGAACGATGGTTCCCGGCGGGCAACTTGAACGATTGTCCATAGTGGTGCCCGTCCATGAGCCACGCAACTGTTCTTCTGATACCACGTTGCCGCCGCCTTTGTGGTAGGTGAGTTTGTATTTTTTGATACAGGGGATGCAGTCCTGCGGCACTTTGAAAGTCATTACCTTCAGCTCATTGATACTTATATTTTTTGTGACCGGGTCAAACACACCTTCAAAACCTTCTTTCACATAATTGTTCGTATCCGAATAGTGATAAGAAACACCGGTAATGCGGGTGCCGGCGATCTGTAGCTGCAATTCGATATTATAAACCGGGAAACATCCGCCCGGCTCCATTACCAATTTACCTTTCCATATGCCGTTGATGTCCTGCGAAAGGACGCCAATAGGCAGGAACAGTAAGAAGAAGATAAGTGGATGCCGGTGCATGGAATGAAAATAAATGAAATCCGCCGAAGCCTTTGCAGAAATTACAGAAACGGTCAGAACTTACTTTGGTTTTTGATAAATGAACCGCACCACGGCGTTCTTCTGTTCGGTGGAAGTGATCTGCACTGTGTGCCGCTGTGAACCGGACTCAATCACCATCAGTGAAGTGTTTGGCGGGATACGGCCCAGGTTTTCGGCCACCATCACCAGTTCATGCTCTTTGTTTTCTTCGTCCATCTTCAGTTTCAGCGTCAGGGCTTTTTCAGTAAGTCGCTTGCTTGCAAGTACTAGTTTTTTATCTAAATACACGGAAATGGTGTCGTCGTCAATGATGCCGTTGTCATAGAGTTTTACAGTGATATTTTCGTCATAAACGTAAATCGTTTTCACCAGTGCATTTTCACGGGTCTTCAAAGCATTGGGAGTTGGGGTGGGTGGCTGAGCAACAACTTCCTTTTTCTGAGGTTCCTCTTTTACTTCCGGGGGAGTGACCACTTTTGCAGCGGTGTCAATCGCAGGTTTGCTGGTGACGGTTGTTTTTGAATTATTATTTTTCGGAGTGACCGGCTTATTGACAACCGGTGGTTTTTTTACAACGGGGTTATTGTTCGTTTTTGGGGTTTCCTTTTTTACAGGGGGGGTGGGTGTAGCAGTATTATTCCTCCTTAAAAAAGGCTCGAGGTAAAAATCAGTCTCGGTCACTTTTCTCAGGTAAACCCTTCCGCCGCCGCAATCACCCCAATAGGAAGTGTCACCGGGCAGGGGTTTTTCATCCCGGCCCAGGTAGGTGCCTTCAAGGAATTCTTCACGACCGGAACGGGAATAGGTGAGGTCATAGTTCATAATACAGGTGATGCCACCCATCAGGCTTTTCACCTCCACGGTTTTTATTTCTCTGATCCTTAGTGTTTGTGAGTTCTTTAGAAAATTACCCGTCATGGTGGCCTTGCCATAAAAACGGACATCAAGGTAGGAATAGGAAACACCGGTGGCTACATAAGTGCCCTTGTGATTGACCTGGAATTCTAATTTATACTGATCGCCGTGGCCGGATACAAAATAGCCTTTCCAGATACCTGTGAGATTTTGAGAAAGGGCAGTGAGAGTGCTGAAAGGTACCAGGAACAACAATAAGAGGCAATGCTTCGTCAGCGATTTCATTACGAGGTCAAAGCTAATGAAATGAATTGTACCTGCAGGGCCGGAGAGCAATTGTTTAGTAATTTTAGAACTTCAGTAACAACTCAGCTACCCAAAAAGCAGGAAAAGCCTGCAGCGCCACCATATGATGCGAACTTATATTGTTTTTCTTATCTTTTTAAAGCCGGTACTCAGCCCGGCACAGTATAATGAAAATACGGCTGCTGTTTTACTAAAGCTTGACAGTTTGCGTAAAGAAAACTCTGTTTCACGGCATTTTGCATCAATTTATTTCGAGGCCACTGCTAATGCACTTTCCTATTTCAGCAAAAAAGATATGCGAACACAGGAATTGATTGCAAGATGCGAGGCCAGTTTTGCATCTTTCTTTTTCCGTGCTGCTGATGCATATCACAGGAAGGAAAAACCACCTGCTGAGTGGCAGCTGTATTTCAGGGACAGTGCTGCTTCTTCACTGCGTTTAATTCTTTATGGTATCAATGCTCATATAAACGGTGATATCTGGCAGTCGCTGGTCGCTGAATTTTCTGAAGACGAAATAACCGAACTAAAGCCTGCGTATATGGAATTTTATGAGGAATTAGTGAAGCTTTACCGGAAGCTTTATGAAACGGCATACGACACAAGCAGGAAAGCGAGGTTTATCCACCATGCCAGTTTGGGGATTGCGAAACCCTATGGAAAATGGATGTTGCTGCGATGGCGAAAACGACAGGTTCGCCTGGCTGAGCTTTACTTTTCAGACCGGGCCGTATTTGAAAGAAAACTCCAAAAAAACCGGCGAAAAATGGATAGCCTGAACAAATTCATACGCCGGAATATCTAAGACCAACTCTTTGTTATTCCTTCATAATCAGGCGGGACTTTGCTACATTTGCACACTGATTTAAAAAGAGTAATTCATAGCATGATCAATATCACATTACCGGATGGCGCCGTCAGGCAATACGAAAAAGGAACCACTGCCCTTGATGTTGCCAAATCTATTTCCGAAGGGCTTGCAAGAAAAGTAATAGCGGCAAGTGTGAACGGGCAGGTATGGGATGCCACAAGACCGATCCGGGAAGATGCAACACTCACTTTGTTGACATGGAACGATGCCGATGGTAAAAAAACGTTCTGGCATTCTTCCGCCCACCTGATGGCCGAGGCGGTGGAAGCATTATTTCCCGGTGTAAAGTTTTGGGTGGGACCCGCAACCGATAACCCGCAGGGGTTTTATTATGATATGGATCTTGGCGACAGGAAAATCTCAGAAGAGGACCTCGCTGCATTGGAAAAGAAGATGAATGAACTGGCCAAACAAAATAATGCTTACACAAGAAAAGAAATACCCAAGGCAGAAGCCGTCAGCTATTTCACAGAGAAAAATGATGAGTATAAATTAGACCTGATCGGTGGACTTGAAGACGGGGAGATCACTTTTTACACACAGGGAAACTTTACTGACCTCTGCCGCGGACCGCATATTCCCGCCACAGGTTTGATCAAAGCAGTAAAACTGACCAATATTGCCGGCGCCTACTGGAAAGGTGATGAGAAGAATAAGATGCTGACCCGTGTGTACGGTGTTACATTTCCCTCGCAAAAAGAACTGGATGAACACCTCGCTTTGCTGGAAGAAGCCAAAAAAAGAGATCACCGCAAACTGGGAAAAGAATTAGGGATTTACACCATGGATGATGATGTGGGACAGGGGCTCATCATGTGGATGCCGAATGGTACGGTGTTGATCGAGGAATTGGAAAAGCTGGCCAAAGAAACAGAACTGGCTGCAGGATATAAAAGAGTGGTGACACCGCATATCGCCAAAGAAAGCATGTACCTCACAAGCGGCCACCTGCCTTATTATGCAGACAGCATGTATCCGCCAATGGAACTGGACGGAGAGAAGTATTATCTCAAATCCATGAACTGCCCGCATCACCACAAAATATTTGCGGCAGAGCCTAAAAGCTACCGTGACCTTCCTTACCGCATTGCTGAATACGGAACCGTGTATCGTTATGAGCAAAGTGGTGAACTTTTTGGCCTGATGAGGGTTCGTTGCCTGCACATGAACGATGCCCATATTTATTGCACCAAGGAGCAGTTCAATGATGAGTTCAGGGCGGTGAATGATATGTACCTGAAATATTTTAAAATATTCGGGATTGAAAAATATGTGATGCGTTTGTCATTGCATTCTCCGGAAAAACTGGGTGTGAAATATGTGAACGAACCCGAATTGTGGATAGAGACGGAAGAAATGGTAAGAAATGTGTTGACGGAATCAGGAATTCCTTATGTTGAAGTGCAGGATGAGGCCGCTTTTTATGGTCCTAAGATTGATGTACAGATATTCAGCGCAATTGGCCGTGAATTCACTCTTGCCACCAACCAGGTTGATTTTTCGCAAGGCAGAAGTTTTAAACTTCAATACACAACTCAGGATAATAAGGCAGAAACCCCGCTGATCATTCACCGGGCGCCGCTGGGCACTCATGAAAGGTTTATCGGTTTTCTGCTGGAGCAGTATGCCGGAAAATTCCCCACATGGCTAGCGCCGTTGCAGGTGAAAGTGCTGCCCATCAGCGATAAGTTTTTGGATTATGCAAAGACTGTAGCGGATAAACTGAAAAAAGCAGATATTCGTGGAGAGGTTGATGACCGCAACGAAAAGATCGGAAAAAAGATCCGGGACACAGAACTGTTGAAAGTTCCTTACATGCTGGTGATAGGTGAAAAGGAGATGAACGAAAATAAAGTGGCCGTGCGAAGACAAGGTAAGGTTGACCTGGGTGTGAATGGGGTAGAAGATTTCATCAGTGAAATTACAGAGGAGATAAGGGAGCGAAGAGCAGACTGAATTTTTACAGGTATCGGAAAGAACAATAATAATTATAAATTCCTCAAACCCCATTGAGGTATTAAATCAATAAACAATAAAAGCTCCTTCAGGGGACGGGAGCAGTATATTATGGCAGTACCACAAAAACCCGGAGGCGGGTTCAACAGGCCAGGCGGCGGAGGAGGTTTCAAACCCGGCGGTGGCGGATTTAACAAAGGCGGTTTCCGGGGCAGATTTGTTCCCCGCAAGGAAGCCGAGCATCGAATCAATCATTTTATCCGTGTGCCACAAGTAAGATTGGTTGGCGAAAATGTAGAAGTGGGTATCTACGACACACAGGCCGCCTTGAAGATGGCGCAGGAGCAGGGGCTTGACCTGGTGGAAATTTCTCCTACAGTTGATCCTCCTGTTTGCAAGATCATTGATTATAACAAATTCCTTTACGATAAGAAGAAGAAGGAAAAGGAGATGAAGGCCAAGAGCAAGGTCTCCGAAGTGAAAGAAATACGCTTCACCCCCAATACGGACGATCACGACTTTGATTTCAAAGCAAAGCATGCCATCGAGTTTTTAAAAGATGGCAACAAGGTGAAAGCCTATGTGCAGTTCAAAGGCCGGGCCATTCAATTCCAGGACAGGGGCCAGTTGCTGCTGCTTAAGTTTGCTGAAAGACTCGCTGAGGCAGGTGTGCTGGAGAACATGCCCAAAATGGAAGGCAGAAGAATGCTTGCAATGTTTGCCCCGAAAGGGAAGAAAAAATCCTGATTGGCCTTTAATTCAAAATATCAGAACCGCCTTGCATTGCAGGGCGGTTTTTTGTTAGATTTATTGCATGAATATTGAATGGTTACAACAGTTCTGTCTTTTGCTGCCTGCTGTCACCGAAGATGTGAAATGGGGCAATGACCTTGTTTTTTCCGTCGGTAAAAAAATGTTTTGTGTCACTTCGCTGGAGCCACCGCTGAAAGTATCATTCAAAGTAGCCGATGATGAATTTGAGGAATTGACTGTTCAGGATGGGTTCATGCCTGCGCCGTATATGGCAAGAGCTAAGTGGGTGCAGGTGACCCATGCTTCCCGTCTCAGCAAAAAGGAGTGGGAAACATTTATTCGCAACAGTTATGAACTGGTGAAAGCAAAACTTCCAGCCAGGGAACGAAAACAATTGGGATTGGATGATTAAAATTCCTAAACTGTTTGGTCAGCTAAAAACCGCCGTTTGTATAAAATCTTCAACAGTTCAATGTTGAACCTTTGCTTTCCGTATCTTGAGGCGCTATAATTAATTCACTAAACAAAAACATGTATGAGATCACCGTTCACACGATGGGGGCTAACCACCATCGCATTGCTTTTATGTGTTGCAGCAATGGCGCAGGTTCCGGCAAGACCTGACAGTTCAAGAGGTCCAAGTGGCCCGGGCGCCAGACCAGCAGCAGGGCCTAAACCCTACAAGGAAGTTATTACTGCAAAAGCTGTTACTGATAATGGCTTGTTCAATGTCCACAAAGTGGATGACCGCTATTTTTTTGAAATTCCTGATGATTTATTAGGAAGGGAAATCCTCGTAGTAGGAAGACTTTCCAAAGCCCCCGCCGGTGTTGGCAGCTATGCCGGTGATGCTATTAACCAAAAAACTATTCGTTTTGAAAAAGGCCCCAAGGATAAAATATTCCTTAGGCTGATGTCTTTTGTGGAGAAAGGACGTGACAGCACAGAAGGCATGTACAGAAACGTAATGAACAGTAATCTCCAGGCTATTGCTGCGGCATTTGATATAAAGGCTTTCAGCAAAGATTCAACCGGCAGCGTGGTGGATGTTACAGACTTTATGAACGGGGATAATGACATTTTCTTTTTCTCTGCAAATGCAAAAAGAGGATTTGGACTTTCGGGTAACCCGCAGTCTGATAAATCTTATATCGTTAATGTGAAATCATTCCCGACAAATATTGAGATCAAAACGGTTAAGACCTATACCCGTACTCCTCCTGCCACCGGCGGACCCGGCGGTGGTGGCGGTTTTGGTGGTGGTGGCGCAGCTTCCGGCCAGCCAGTAACGTTTGAACTGAACACTTCTATGGTGATCTTACCAAAACTGCCTATGCAGCCCCGTTACTTTGACGACAGGGTGGGTTATTTCACCACACAAACTATCACTGATTTCGATTTGAATCCACAGGGTGTTGACCGCTACAGGTTCATTGCCCGCTATCGTCTTGAACCAAAAGATGAGGATATTGAAAAATATAAGAGAGGTGAGTTGGTAGAACCCAAAAAGCAAATCGTTTATTATATTGATCCAACCACTCCCAAAAAATGGATACCCTACCTGATCGCCGGGGTGAATGACTGGCAGGTGGCTTTTGAAAAAGCAGGGTTTAAAAATGCAATTGTCGGTAAAGTGGCCCCCACCTATGAAGAAGACAGCACTTTCAGCCTGGAAGATGCCCGCCATAGCGCCATTGTTTACAAGGCCTCTGATATTCCTAATGCCAGTGGTCCGAATATTCATGACCCCCGCAGCGGCGAGATCATCGAAAGCCATGTGAACTGGTATCACAATGTGATGAGCCTGCTGCGCAACTGGTATATGGTACAAACCGCTGCCGTTGACCCGGCTTCAAGAAAAATGGAATTTGATGACAAACTGATGGGTGAACTCATCCGCTTTGTAAGCAGCCATGAAATTGGCCACACATTGGGACTTCGCCACAACTTTGGTTCTTCTTCCACTGTGCCGGTTGAAAATCTTCGTAATAAAGCCTGGGTGGAAGCCAATGGCCACACACCATCAATTATGGACTATGCCCGTTTTAACTATGTGGCACAGCCGGAAGATAATATTTCACAGATCGGTTTATTCCCCCGCATTGGTGATTATGACAAATGGGCCATTGAATGGGGTTATCGCTGGTTTCCTGAAGCAAAATCTGCTGATGAGGAAGTGGCCATATTGAACAAATGGACAATAAAAAATCTCGAAGGCAACAAGCGTCTTTGGTGGGGCGATGGAGAAGGCAATCGTGGCGATCCCCGCAGCCAGACCGAAGACCTCAGCGATGACGCTGTGAAGGCCAGCAGCTATGGCATCAAGAACCTGCAGCGTATTATTGTAAAGTTGCCGGAGTGGACAAAACAAGATAACAGGGATTATTCAGGTCTTAGCGAAATGTACGGTCAGGTGACCGGCCAGTTTGCAAGATATATAGGTCATGTGGTCAATAATGTAGGCGGCATTCAGCGTACACCTAAGAGGGTTGAGCAAAACGGCCCTGTATATGAATTCACTCCCAAGGCCAAACAAAAAGAAGCTGTTTCGTGGGTACAGGCCAATGTGTTCACTACTCCAGCATGGGTCATTCAGAAAAACATAACTGCATTGACCAATATCACCCCGCTGACTGTCGTAGGCAGCCTGCAGGAAAGGGCACTGGGCTCATTGGTTAGCGCCAATACGATCAGCAACCTGATCCGTTTTGAATCTGAAGAACCGGCTAATGCGTACACAGCTACAGAACTGCTGAATGATGTTCGCCGCGGAGTGTTTACAGAACTTGCCGCCCGCAGACCGATTGATGTGTATCGTCGCCAGTTGCAAAAATCACTGGTGGAGAGACTGATCGGTTTGGCCAACCCGGCACCGCCCCAAACGACCAGCCTTGGTGGTGGGATCACGATTAGTATCAGTTCAGGTTTTTCCAGAACCAGCGATGGCACCTCTATTGTTAAAGCACAATTGAAAACCATTGCTGCCGAAATCAGGGCTGCTTTGACAGCTTACACAGATGCAGCATCCAAAAATCACTTGCAGGATTTACAGGACAGGATCACAAAAGCGTTGGATCCTAAATAAGATAGTGTTTGATATTTAAAAAGACAGGGGTTGCCGGCGGCAGCCCCTGTTGCTTTATAAATGGCTGAAAAACAGGCAAATTGCCAGATTTGGCCTGAAACAGAGTCAAACAAATTTCTTCTTCCGGCTTTTGCTGCTTCACTTATCCGCCTTATCTTTGCCGCCTGTTAATCTTTGCTGCAATCCGAAGTAAACGGAAGTTCTTCAAAAGAACGATTGGCTGAAGAGGTTCGAAAAAGGTCCCCCGGTGGGGAATGCCTCAAAGCTGTAATATTTAATACTGGGTAAAATGCCTAAAGTAAAAACAAACTCCAGCGCCAAAAAACGCTTTAAAGTGACGGCGACTGGTAAGATCACTCACCAAAAGAGTTTCAAACGTCACATCCTGACGAAAAAATCAAAAAAACGTAAACGCAACATGCGGAAGGACGGCGAAGTGGCAAAATCACATGTGGATTTTGTAAAAAGACTATTGCGCCTTAAATAATCTTTCGCACCACGGTGGCTTGTTTCAGGTTACCAATCGCAAATCAAAATTCTAAATTTAAAATTATTCAGATATGCCTCGTTCAAAAAATGCTGTTGCCTCAAAGGCACGCAGAAAAAAAATATTAAAACAAGCCAAAGGGTTCTATGGCAAACGTAAAAATGTATTGACTGTTGCCAAGAACGTTGTCGAAAAAGGGATGACCTACATGTATGTAGGCCGCAAACTGAAGAAAAGAGAATACCGTTCGTTGTGGATTGCCCGTATCAATGCGGCTGTTCGTGCCGAAGGGCTGACCTATTCTGAGTTTATCAATAAACTGCAGAAAAAAGGCATTGAGCTTGACAGGAAAGTACTCGCAGACCTGGCGATGAACAACCCCGAAACGTTTAAGAACCTGGTGGCTTCTGTGAAGTAATTGGTCTGAAAATGACATGGCAAACCCGTTCCGGAATTGGAACGGGTTTTTTTTGTCCTGAAAGGCAAAAAAATTATGCCCTTTGTTTTTCCAATCTTATACTTTTGTACCCCTGCCTGAATGACGTAGTCGGGCAGACGCTAAATTTTTTGTGTAACTAACCCACCCCCGGCATCAATGACCAACTCGTACCGCGACCTGGTTAAGCAAACTTTCAACTTTCCGCAGGAAGGACTGGAAGTAACCGATGAAGGTTACCTGATATTTAATGGCCTTGACCTCAAGGCACTGATCGAAAAATACGGGACTCCTTTAAAACTCAGCTACCTGCCCAAGATCGGGATGCAGATAAAAAAGGCCAAGCAAATGTTTGCTACGGCCATTAAAAAACACAGGTACGAAGGAAAATATCATTATTGTTATTGCACCAAGAGCTCACACTTTTCTTTTGTGATTGAAGAGGCACTGAAGCATGACATTCACCTGGAAACTTCATATGCTTACGATATCGAGATTATTAAGAAATTGTATGAGAAAAAGAAGATAACAAAGGACATCCATATCGTTTGCAACGGGTATAAGCAAAAAGGATATACAAGACGGATAGCAGGATTGCTCAATTCAGGTTTCACCAATGTGATCCCGGTGCTGGATAATAAGGAAGAACTGAGAGAATATGCCAAAGCCGTTAAGGTTCCTTTTAAGCTGGGCATTCGTGTGGCAGCGGAAGAAGAACCTAATTTTCCTTTTTATACCTCAAGGTTGGGCATTCGGGCAAAAGATATTCTGGAGTTTTATGTTGACAGAATCGAAGGGTATGAAAGCAAGTTCCAGTTAAAGATGCTTCACATTTTCCTGAACAAAGGGATCAAAGACGATATTTATTATTGGAGTGAGATGAATAAAATCATCAATCTTTATTGCCAGTTAAAAAAAATATGCCCGGAACTCGATTCGATCAATATTGGCGGTGGATTTCCCATCAAGCACTCACTTGGTTTTGACTATGATTATCAGTTCATGATCAACGAGATTGTGAAGAACATTAAAGTGGCCTGCAAAAAAGCCAAAGTACCGATGCCCCATATTTTTACCGAGTTTGGCAGCTACACCGTGGGGGAGAGCATGGCGCATATTTATAGTGTGATTGGCGAAAAGGTACAGAACGACCGGGAAACCTGGTACATGATTGACTCATCTTTCATCACCACCTTGCCAGATACTTGGGGCATAGGTGAAAAATTCCTGATGTTGCCGGTTAATAAATGGGACTTGGACTACCAGCGGGTAGTATTAGGTGGTATCACCTGCGACAGCCATGATTATTATGATTCGGAAGAACACATTAATGAAGTATTTCTGCCAAAAGCGAATGGTGACGAACCATTATATGTTGGTTTTTTTCACACCGGCGCATACCAGGACCAGATAAGCGGCTACGGTGGCATAAAGCATTGCCTCATTCCATCACCAAAACATGTGATCATTGGTCACGATAAGAATGGTAAACTGACCGATTGGCTATATGCAAAAGAACAAACAGCCCAAAGTATGCTTAAGATACTGGGCTATGTAAAGTGATATGAGTTAACTTAAATAAAAAGCCCCGGAAGGAATGCTCCCGGGGGTTTTTTTGATCAGTAGCGACCTCTTTTGCTGTATTTCTTTCCAAACCGTTTCCACTCCCTGTATTCAAAATTGCTGTACCTGACTTTTTTCACTTGTTTTTTGTCAAGGTAAAACCGGTTGTCGTAGCCTTGCCAATAAACAAATCCCTGTCGGTTGCGATGAAAAAATCTTCCGTCAGGATTTCGGCTCATGGTGAATCCGGGACTGGGGTTCAGGATCAGCGGAACATTGGAATTGAAACGGGCCTGTTGCGGAGCAACGTGGTATTCACGACCGGAACTGCAACTGGCAGCGCTGCCGATGATGAACATTAGAAATACCGCTTGTACAATTTTTATCATTTTCATGGTTTATGATTTTACATTAGGCAAACAATACATTTGCCGGAAACTCTTAAAATCGTTTTGTATGAGATTTATTCTGATTGCATTAACATTATCTGTTTGCTGTTTTCATAATGCCAACGCACAGACAACAGAGGATTCTGTGAAAGCGGCGGTCAACAAATTATTTGTTGCCATGAAGAACTCCGATGGTGAAATGGTGAAAAATTGTTTTGCAGACAGTGCAGTATTGCAAACAATAGCCCGCAATAAAGAGGAATGACGGTCGTGAAAAATGAAATGCCTGAAGGTTTTGCCAAATCGGTTTCCTCAATGCCCAAAGGCGCTGCGGATGAACGCATCAGTTTTGAAACAGTTAAAATTGATGGCCCCCTTGCCTTGGCATGGACGCCGTATAGTTTTTATTATGATGGAAAGTTCAGCCATTGCGGGGTGAATTCATTTCAGTTGGTCCGCTTCAACGGTGAGTGGAAGATACAATACCTGATTGATACAAGAAGAAAGCAGGGGTGCAACCCATAAAAAAAGAGCACCCTCCGTAGAAACGGAGGGTGGTAAACCAAAACCAACTGCTTATGAGAAAATCGTTACAATCTATATGACGTTACAGGATATTTATTTCTTGTGCTGCAGGTTTGACGATTTCTTTCTTCGGAAGGTTTAATGTTAATACGCCATTAACATATTTTGCTTCGATTCCTGCCGCATCAATCTTTTCATCCAGTGTAAATGATCTTTTGAAAGAGCGGTAACTGTACTCACGGCGGATATGTTTGTTGTTTTCCTGTTTCAGTTCATCTTTCTTTTCAGCAGATACAGTAAGAGTGTTCTGATCCAGGTTCACTTTAAAATCGGTTTTTTCAAAACCAGGCGCCACCACATCAAGAGAATAACCCTTTTCATTTTCTGTAATGTTAACCGGCGCATAACCCTTCCATTGGGTTGCAGCTTCGTTGCCGAATAATGACGGAAACTCGGTGAAGAAATCTTCTACAAAACTGTTAAGATTTCTTTCAAAAGGCTTGCGGTTGAATTTTACCATTGTCATAGCTATATAATTTTAGTTTGAAGAATTGTTTGTTCACGATATAGGTTTCAAATGATGTACCACCAGCCATTTTCTGACATTTGCCTGTCATAAGCTCCACGAAGAACTATTATTACAGGACAGAATTTCCGAAATACGAAATTTTTGCTGACAGAATTTCCAGATAGACGATCGTTAACCCTCTTCGCCGAACTTTTTTGTTAGCTTTGCGTTCCATTTAAAACTCAATTAAATATGTATCCTGAAGAAATAGTTATACCCATGAAGGAGGAGTTGACAGAAAACGGTTTCACTGAACTGCTGACATCCGGTGATGTGGAGTCTCAGTTATCAAAAGAGGGAACCACCCTTGTGATGATCAACTCGGTTTGCGGATGTTCCGCAGGCACTGCCCGCCCCGGAGTGCTGATGGCAGTAGCCAACAGCCAGGTGAAGCCCGACTATCTCACAACCAGTTTTGCCGGGTTTGATATTGAAGCTGTAAAAAAACTTCGTCAGTATTTGCTGCCTTATCCGCCTTCTTCGCCTTCTATTGCTTTGTTTAAAAACGGGCAATTGGTGCATTTTATCGAAAGACACCAGATCGAAGGCCGCCCGGCTCCGGTAATTGCTCATAACCTGATCGGCGCTTTTGAGCAGCATTGCAAAGCGACTGCCGTTTAATAAAATAAATCACTGTATTCAAAGGCCTTCCATTCTTCCGGGAAGGCTTTTTTTATGCTTTTTAAGTTTTTCAACTACTCTCAATTTCATTTGTATATTCGTTGCTATTTAAAATAACCCGCCGAATAAATGTATCCTAATTTATACTATGCTTTCAGGGATCTTTTTGGAGCAGAATGGAAGTCCCTTCGGTTTGTTAATTCTTTCGGTTTTTTTGTGGCTATCGCATTCATTCTTGCTGCAGTGGTGCTGGTGGCGGAATTAAGAAGAAAAAGCAAACAGGGGTTGCTGCAACCAACCGAAATGCAGATCATGGTGGGGCGACCGGCAACAGCCACCGAAATATTACTGAACTTTCTTTTGGGTTTCCTGCTTGGCTATAAGATCATCGCTTTGTTTATTCTAAACAACGCAGCTACAGAAGACCCGCAGGCTTTTATTTTCTCATCGTTGGGTAGTTGGCCGGCAGGCATTGGCCTGGGACTTCTATTTGCATGGCTGAAATGGCGGGAGAAAAACAAGGAGAAATTAGCCAAACCCGAAAAAAGAACCATCCGCATCTGGCCTCATGACAGGGTGGGAGAGATCACCATCATTGCTCTTGTCTTTGGATTGCTGGGGGCCAAGTTGTTTGACATTTTTGAAAACTGGAGTGAATTTGTCAAAAGACCTTCCGAATTCCTTTTTTCTCCTTCCGGTCTCACTTTTTATGGTGGGTTGATCTGTGCTGCTCTTGCCATTTGGTGGTATGCCAAAAAGCATAAGATCGGTTTCTGGCATTTAAATGATGCAGCGGCGCCTGCCCTGATGCTGGCCTATGCGGTTGGCCGGATTGGTTGCCAGGTTGCCGGTGACGGTGACTGGGGTATCCACAATTCAGCCTACAAACTGGACGAAAACCAGAAGATCATTGCAGCCGCTCCCGGTGATTTTAAAAAAAACCTGGAAACCAACGCTGCATATTTTCTCTCCAATCCTGACTATATAAGCCTGGATGAAGTGCCACATGCGTCTTTTAAAAAACCGGGTGTGCTTGGGTTTCTGCCAAACTGGTTTTTTGCATACAATTATCCACACAATGTGAACGAAGTAGGTATCACCATTCCGGGTTGTGATGAGAAGAAGTATTGCAATCAACTGCCCGCCCCCGTTTTTCCGACACCTCTTTATGAAACCATTGCCTGCCTGTTACTTTTTTCAGTGTTATGGGCGTTACGAAAGAAGCTGAAGATTCCCGGTACTCTTTTTGCACTTTACCTGGTACTGAATGGAGTGGAGCGGT
Source organism: uncultured Chitinophaga sp. (assembly GCA_964437415.1). Lineage (GTDB taxonomy): Bacteria > Bacteroidota > Bacteroidia > Chitinophagales > Chitinophagaceae > CADEDV01. The sequence goes on from CAYTGN010000002.1 coordinate 19,855, forward strand.
TTTTCATTGAAAAGATCAGGGTTAACGCCACTATCAATCTTTTTGGATTTCAACCATCGCAGGCAGAAGTGATCTCAACCCTTATGGTATTAGGTGGGGCGGGGCTTTGGATTTACCTGAAAAAGAAAGCTCCGAAGGCTTCAATATAATGTGCTGAGGAGAAACCCGGTGGATAAAACATTGAATGTAGTAGAGATTCTACATTCGCCAAAATCCTTGCTGGGATTGACTTCTAAGGAATAACCAGCGATAATCCAAAAACCCGAACGATTTCAGCGAATAATTTATACCCAATGGCTATGAGATTCGGGCTTTGCGATGTATTTTTGCAAACGGACTTGGACGGTTCAACTTTTAACCCCCTCTTTGCAACATTACGCAAACAAAGTCTGTCATTTATTCGTTCTTTACTAAACAGAGAGGATTTATACTATGAGGCAGCTTAAAATTGCCACCCAGATTACGAACAGGGATTCTCAGGCAGTTGAGAAATACCTCCAGGAGATCTCGAAAATTTCGATGATCACTCCTGAGGAGGAAACAACTTTGGCACAACGCATCAAGATGGGGGATCAAAAAGCTTTGGACAAGTTAGTTCAGGCTAACCTCCGTTTCGTGGTCTCTGTGGCAAAGCAGTATCAACACCAGGGCTTGTCGCTGAGCGATCTTATTAACGAGGGCAACCTCGGCTTGATCAAAGCTGCACAACGCTTTGATGAAACCAAGGGTTTCAAATTCATTTCATACGCTGTTTGGTGGATTCGCCAGTCCATCCTGCAGGCGTTGGCAGAGCAGGGCAGATTGGTCCGCTTGCCTCAAAACAAAATTGGCACCTACAACAAGGCTAATAAAGCTTACATGGCTTTCGAACAGGAGCATGAGAGAGAGCCATCAACAGAAGAACTGGCTGAGTTGCTTGAAATGAGTGAAACAGAGATCAACAACATTTTCCAGAGTAACACCCGCCACACATCGCTGGATGCACCTGTGCATGAAGCAGAAGATGTGGCTATGGGCGACTTGCTGGAAGGTGGCGATGACACCGATGATGATGTGATGAAAGATTCGCTGAGAAATGAGATTCGCCGGGTGCTCAAATCACTCAGTCCCCGTGAAGCTGAGATCGTTAATGCTTATTTTGGCCTGGATGGTGAAAATGGTGTTACCATTGAACAAATTGGTCAGAAATACGACCTGACCAAGGAGCGTATCCGCCAGATCAAAGAAAGAGCAATCAAGCGTTTACAAAAAGCCCGTTACAGCAGCGCTTTGAAAGCTTACCTGGGCTAAATAGTTTTAAAATTGGTGGGTTTATTTTAACAACTCCGGTCATTCTTTTGATCGGAGTTGTTGCTTTATACAGTCCGGCATACGTTTTACACAAGGAATTGCCCGGATCGTGTAACAGACTGTTTTATTAAAGTATTCGGGTTACTTTTGCTGAATTTTCTAAAACGGAGAACGGATATGGAAACGACAGAAAGAACGCATTGCCTTATCATAGGTTCAGGACCTGCCGGCTACACCGCTGCTATTTATGCAGCACGGGCCAACCTCAAACCGGTTTTGTACCAGGGCATTCAGCCAGGAGGCCAATTGACAATAACAACAGAAGTGGAAAATTATCCTGGCTATGCAGACGGCGTTCAGGGTCCAGAGATGATGGTGCATTTTGAAAAACAGTCAGCGAGAATGGGTGCGGATATTCGCTACGGTCTTGCAACAAAGGTTGACTTTTCTTCGCAACCCTATAAAGTGCAGATAGATGAAGAAAAATGGATAGAAGCCGATGCTGTGATTATTGCAACAGGGGCATCGGCCAAATGGCTGGGACTGGAAAGTGAACAGCGTTTGAATGGTTTTGGAGTGAGTGCCTGCGCTGTTTGTGATGGTTTTTTCTTCAGGGGAAAAGAAGTGGCGATTGTTGGCGCCGGTGACACAGCAGCCGAAGAAGCCCTATATCTTTCAAAACTTTCTCCAAAAGTCCATATGTTCATTCGCCGTGATGCGATGAGGGCCAGCAAAGTGATGCAGGACAGGGTGCTGAATGCACCCAATATTGAGATTTATTGGAACACAGATACTGAAGAGGTGCTTGGTGATAAGAAAGTGGAAGGCGTTCGGGTTAAGAATAACAAAACAGGGGAAGTGAAAGAAATTCCAGTTCAGGGTTTTTTTGTGGCCATTGGACACCAACCCAATTCAGAAATTTTCAAAGAATGGTTAGATATGGATGAGGCCGGTTATATCAAAACTGTTCCGGGTACTTCCAGAACAAATATTGAAGGAGTGTTTGCAGCCGGTGATGTGCAGGATAAAGTGTATCGGCAGGCTGTAACAGCAGCCGGTACCGGTTGCATGGCTGCTTTGGATGCTGAACGATATCTCAGTGCTAAAGGAATTCACTAAAGTTAGTTGTATGACCTCCCTGATGACAGTTGAATTGAAACAGGTTCGCTTTTTCGCTTTTCATGGATTGTATGAAGAAGAAAAAAGAAAAGGAACAGAATTTGAACTAAGCCTTGCTGTTTCTTTTCTTCCTGAAAAAGAGATGATCGGTCTCATTGATGAAACGGTCAACTATGCAGAACTTTACGAAATAGTCAATGCGGAAATGCAACAGCCAAGAGATCTTTTGGAAACATTGGCCATGACCATTGTTGATAAAATTCATATTACATATCCCATTATAAAAAGAGCTGTTATTTCCATCACTAAACTGAATCCCCCCATCCCGGGAATCAAAGGAAGCACGGGGGTTACTTATTCCAGGGAGTGGTAAGAATCATTCAATCCACTTGATACAAACCGGCCTGCCGACAGAAATCCGGTTTTTTGTATCTGTGAGCAAACCTGTTTCCTTATCTCTTTTGAAAATTACAATCTCATCACTATTCTGGTTCCCCACTAACAAGAAATTGCCGGTTGGATCAAAATTGAAATTCCGGGGTGTTTTTCCCAATGTAGTTTGATGCGCCACCGGGGCCAGCATTCCTGTTTGAGGGTTAACGTTGAAAATGGCAATCGTATTGGATTCGCCCCTGTTGCTGGCATAAAGGAACTTTCCATCGGGTGAAACATGAATGTCTGCGCTTCCTACCGGGCCGTTGTAATCTACGGGTAATGCTGAGATGTTCTGTAGCAGATGCAATTCACCTTTTTTATAACTGTATGCAGAAACAGAACCGCTGAGTTCTTCCAGCAGGTAAGCAAAACGTCCGTCGGGACTGAAATCAAAATGCCGGGGGCCTGCACCGGCTTCAGTCATATGGAAAGGTATCTTTGCCGGGGCAAGTTTTCCTTTTCTTGCATTGAAGGAATAGATCATCACCTTATCAAGTCCAAGATCAGGAACAAAAAGATACTTGTTGTCTTTTGAAAAAACTGTGGCGTGAACATGAGGAGCGGTCTGCCGCTGGTTGTTCACACTGTAGCCTTCATGTTTGACAACAGAGGTTGCTGCACCCAGTTTCCCATTTTTCGCTACCGGAAATAATGCTAACGAGCCGCCGCTGTAATTACCCGAAGTGACCCATTTGCCGGTTTTATCAATTGCCACATAACAGGGATGATCGCCACCGCCTGGCTGCGAATTCAGGTAAGTAAGGCTGCCATTCGTTTTATCAAACGAAAACGCAGCAATGCTTCCTTTATCCTTTGCTCCTTCGTTGACTGCATAAACAAATTTCTGGTTGGGAGAAATAGCGAGATAAGACGGATTTTCGGTGACAACTTTGTTTAAATAAGTGGCAGCACCGGTGCTGCTGTTGAATTTATAAACATAGATGCCCTCACTTTTCCCTGCTGATGAAGTGGTGTAGGTGCCCACTAACAGGTAATGTTTGTTTTCTGATAGCTGGCAAAGCGCAACAAGCGAAAAAAAAGTACATAAACCGGCGAGCAGTATTTTCATGTTATAATTTTTGAAGCGATACAAGAATTCTATTCTCGGTTTCTTCATCGCTCAGCTCTTCAGGAACAAATTTTTTGCCAATCACTTTTTCATACAGCTCAATGTATCGTTGTGAAATGGTATTGACCCATTCATCTGTCATCTCCGGAACGGTTTGTCCTTCTTTTCCCATGAAGTTATTGGCAATAAGCCATTCCCTGACGAATTCTTTGCTCAATTGCTTTTGTCTTTCATCTTTTGCCTGGCGTTCTTCAAAACCATCCGCATAAAAATAACGGGAGGAATCCGGGGTGTGAATTTCATCCATCAGCACAATTTCACCATCCAGTTTGCCAAATTCATATTTTGTATCTACCAATACCAATCCCTGCCTGGCCGCTATTTCTTTTCCCCTGGCAAAAAGTTTCTGGGCAAAATCACTCAATTGTTCCCATTCCTGTGCTGAGGCAAGCCCGTTTGCAACGATCTCTTCCGGCGAAATATCCTCATCATGTCCTTCGGTCGCTTTTGTACTGGGGGTGATAATAGGGGCAGGGAAATAGTCATTCTCTTTCATACCGTCAGGCATAACGGCGCCACACAGGTTTCTTTTCCCGGAAGAATAGGTTCTCCACGCATGACCGGTCAGGTTTCCTCTTACCACCATTTCAATTTTGAACGGGTCGCACTTTTTCCCCACAGATACATTGGGTGCAGGAACGTCTACCAGCCAATTGGGACAAATATCCCTTGTTGCTTCGAGCATATAAGCAGCGATCTGGTTCAGCACTTGTCCTTTGAAGGGGACCGGGCGGGGAAGAATAACGTCAAAAGCTGAAATGCGGTTGGAAGCAATCATCACCAGCCAATTTTCACCTATGCTGTAAACATCTCTGACCTTGCCGCGGTAGAATCCGGTCTGTCCTGGGAAAGAAAATGAAGTCATGGCCGAAAGTAAAAGCAGGAGGCAGCTTTTGGCCTGAAAAAGGGGATGAAGATTTCAACAAATTATCCCTCCCTGAAGCCCTTGAACCGGTAGCTGAAAAAAATGAGGCACAGGTGGGCTTTGTCCTTAAAAATTAAATTTTTAGATAAAAATTACAATGCTTATTTTTCCGTCAAATTCCAAAAACCTAAATCACTGTTTATGAGAAAAAGCTACCGCTTTTTGGCTTCGTTGCTGCTGGCTGTTCTGTTTTCGATTGCTGCATGGTCCCAAACGATCACTATTTCGGGCAGTGTCCGCAATAGCGCCTCAAAAGAAATTGTACCATCTGTGTCAGTAGTTGTGAAAGGCACAAGTATCGGTACTTACACAAATCCGGACGGAGAATTCTCTCTTAAAGTTAGCAAACTTCCTGTCACACTTGTTTTCACTTCTGCCGGAGGGTATGAAGAGTATGAAATGATAGTGAATGATGCAAATGCAAGGGTTGATATCGAGTTGAAGCCCAGCAGCACATTAGGCGAGGAAGTGGTGGTGGCTACTACCCGTACTCCGACAAGAATATTGGAAGCTCCAGTGACCATTGAAAGAATGAGTGCCGCCACTCTCCGCAACATAGCTGCACCAAATTATTATGAAGCCATTACCAACCTGAAAGGGGTGGATATGCATACAGCCAGTCTCACATTCCGCACTATAACAACCCGTGGTTTTGTCGGAAGCGGTAACGTTCGGCTGAACCAGCTTATTGACGGTATGGACAACCAGGCTCCGGGTCTTAATTTCTCTGTGGGAAGTGTTATTGGTCTCACTGAGCTTGATGTTGATAATATCGAGTTGCTCTCAGGTGCATCATCAGCTCTCTATGGCTCCGGTGGTATGAACGGAACCGTTTTGATGACCAGCAAAAATCCATTCAAATACCAGGGCCTCAGCTACAATATCAAGCAAGGCATGATGCATGTCGATCAAAACAAACAGGCTATCGCACCTTTTCATGACTGGAGTGTCCGCTGGGCAAAAGCTTTTAATGACAGATGGGCTTTCAAGTTTGCTGCCCAGTTAACAGAAGCTAATGACTGGATGGCTGATGATTACCGCAACAAACAGCAAATCGGTGTGTTGAGCCAGGTGGTTGGCGGCAACCGGGAGAATGACCCCAATTTTAATGGCATCAACATGTATGGCGATGAAACAAGTGCTAATATGGTCAGTTTTGCCCAACTTGCTACTGCAACCGCAAGTACCGGTATAACAGGTTCTCCAACAGCTTTGACCAGTCTTGCCAACGCCTATTTTGCAGGCCAGGGAAACCCTCAATATCCAACTAATGCGCAATATGCCGGGGCAATAAACTTTATTATTTCTCAGCTTGGCCCACTCACGCCTCAACAAATTGCAGCCGTAACTGCCGGCATCCAGCAATTCCTGCCTTTTTATAACGGATTAAAAAATAATTATTTCCAGAACTATAATGTGTCCAGAACCGGATATGAAGAAAAGCACCTGGTTGATTATAATACGATCAATGCAAAATTTACGGCCGGTCTTCATTTCAAGATCACTCCCGGAATTGAAGCTTCATGGAATTCTTATTTTGGAACAGGGACAACTGTTTATACCGGCGCTGACCGCTATTCACTACGCAACCTGAAAATGGCCCAACATAAGTTGGAAGTGAGGGCAAAAAACTGGTTTGCCCGTGCCTATACCACACAGGAAAATGCCGGTGACTCTTATGTAGGAACAGCTCTTGGAGCATTGTTGAATGAAAAGTATAGTCCCAGCACTACTTGGTTTCCTACATACATTGGTACTTTTTCAGAGGGCAGAAGGCTGAACCAGGCCAATGTTGCCGATATAACATTGCATGCTGCAGCCAGAGCAGCTGCTGATATAAACCGCCTGCAGCCAGGTACTCCTGCATTTGACGCAGCAGCCAAACAGATCCGCTCCACACCGCTTAACCAGGGTGGCGCCAAGTTCCTTGACCGATCAGACCTATGGGCCGGTGAGGTGCAAGTGAACCTGTCAGATGCTCTGGGTTTTTCTGATAAACTTGAAATCGTAACAGGTGTTCAGTGGAAACAATGGGTAATGAACTCACAGGGAACCCTGTTTGCCGATACATTGGGTGTAATAAAAGTAAATGAGACGGGTGGTTACATGCAGCTTAAAAAGAAATTAACCAGTTTCCTGACAATGACCGGTTCAATACGCTATGACAAGCAAACCAATTTTGACGGACGCTGGACACCCCGTTTAACTGCTCTTATTAAAGTAGCAAAAGACAATCATATCCGTGCTTCTTTCCAGACAGCTTATCGTTTTCCGACCAACCAGGATCAATACATCAGTCTTGTTACCGGTGCCGGTGCTTTGATCGGTTGTTTGCCAGAGTTCCAATCATACTACAAACTCAGTACTACACTACCTGGTTATACTCCGGCAAGCATCCTTGCCTACAGGGCTAGTGGGAACCCTGCCAACACCAACCTGTTGGTGGAAGGCACATACCGCGAAGTAAACCCTGAAACCGTTAGTTCTTTTGAACTGGGTTACAAAGGCATCGTTCTTGAAAATAAATTATTGATTGATGCCTATGCATATTATAGCTGGTATAAAAACTTTTTGGCCCGCCAGGGTTTGGGACAGTCAAGAACAGGAAACCCGATGGAATTATTTTCTGCACTTACAACAAACAACATTTCCTATATCCAAAACTCAAGCGAAAGGGTTCAGACATACGGATGGGGTATAGGTATCGAGTATAAATTTATTAAAGAGTTTATGCTTTATGGTAATGTGTATTCAGATGCACTGACCGGTGTTGAACCGGGGCTTGTTACCTTCTTTAATGCTCCCAAATACCGCTTCAATATTGGTTTGCGCAATGACAATATTTACAAAGGTTTTGGCGCCAACGTGGTGGTTAAATGGCAGGATAACAACTTCTATGAAGGAACTTTCGTGACAGGAACGTTGCCTTATTTTACCTGGGTAGATGCACAAGTAACGTATCGTCCGCCAAACACCAAGAGTACCTTCCGCCTCGGTGGAACCAATCTTGGTAACAATTATTACCGCACTGGTTTTGGAAGCCCCGCTGTCGGAGGACTTTACTACTTCAGCTACGGTTTCAACCTGTAATAAAAAATCGGGTTATACAAGTATATTAAGCCTCCTTTGGGAGGCTTATTCTTTTTTCAGCATTTTATAAAAGCTTTTTCACTGACTGGCCAATCATGTAGCCATTGTGGTAAATCTGAAGTGTGTAAATACCTTTTTGGAATTTATCAGGATCAACTGAAAATAGAAGACGTTTCACTTCTCCTTTTTGATATTCAAAACGGACACTCCGGGTGTAAGGTAGTTTTTGACCGTTGTGGGTTTCCATTGTTGCGGACTCAAGTATTTCACCGTTCCTGATCACCTTACCATCAGGTTGGGTAACCACAATATAAACATAAGCGCTGCTGTATTGGTTGACGTTATTCTGCACTGCAAAGGAAACAACAAATTTCTTCACTTTTTTGACATTACTGTTTTCCTGTTCTCTTCCGCTTCGTACTGCTGTGGGAATAAAATTTATTTCTGAAGCCACAAAAACGGAGGCAAGCTGCACTTTTTCAGAAAGAGATTTGTTCTCCTGATCAAGCTTTTTCATTGTTTCCTGCAAATCGGTCACCTCCCCGGACAACTGGGCCATAATGCCGCTTAACCTTTTCTTTTCTTCCTCCATGTTTGTCTTCTCTTCCAGCAGGCTTTGAACAAGCAACTGCAATTCCTTTATCTTTACCTGAGCTTTCTGCATATCAGCTCCGGTAGCGCCTTTGTTTTTAAGAATACCGCTTATTTCACTTTTGAGCTTGTAAATCTCTCCAAGCTTGCTGTTAAGCTGCATCTTCAGTGAATCTGCATTGGTTTGGGTAGAATCAAGTTTAGTATCAAGTTCTGAAATAGTGGCCGAATATATCTTCTGCAGCGAATCACGGACTCCCTGTGCTACAGCTATAGAATCTTTGATGTATATCTCAGTTCTTTTGTTACTGTAAACAGTTTTATCGTAAAGATGATATACCCAGGTACCGACTAATCCAATCGAAAGCAGAATTATCAATAAATTTTTAATATCCTTCATAAACAAGTATCTGTGAAAAATAAATATACATTAAAAATGGTCTTTTACCATCATCTTCTGTTCCCATGGTCAATTTCCCCCCGTCAGCTTACTATTGACGGCTTATTAGCAAAACAGAAAACCGCCTCAGCATGCTGAGACGGTTTTGTTTGCAGGAGTTAATACAACTGCTTTTAACCGAATAAACCACCTTTTTTCAGGCTCCTGGTGCCTTCACCGATCTTGAAGCCATTATGATAAATTTCAATTTTATAATCGCCTGTTTGGAAATCATTGGTGCGAATAGGGAACTGCACGGTTTTCCGGGTGCTTTGCTCATATTCTACCGGAATTTTGGCAGTATAGGTTTTTTCACCGTCCATCCGGGTATTCAGAATGGCACTTTCTTCAGTCATTACTTTGCCATCAGGAGCTGTTACGATCAGGTACATATCAGCAGGACCCGACCTTGCAATACGGTTTTCAACATCAAATGAAACTACCAGTTTGTCCACTCTTTTAGCAGTAGTGGTAGTTTTTTCTTTGCCACTTTTCTTTTCGTTCACCGGAACGATCTGGATATTAGAAGCGCTGAATGTAGAAGCTACATCAACCGTTCTTTCCAACTCTTGTTTTTCAGTAGTAGTGCTCTGGAGGTTTTGCTCAAGCACAGATTTGTCCTGCTTCAGTGAAGTATTGGCTACATAGAGCTCCTGGTTTTCACCTGTCAGGCGGGCCACTTCAGTTTCAAGACCTGTGATTCTGTCGTTCAGTTCTGCAATCAGGGTCCTGGCTCTTTTCAGGTCGGCATCTTTAGCATTGCGGTCATTCAAAATGCGGCGGATCTCCGCTTTCTTGGCATCAATATCTTTTTGGAGAGCAGATTTGTCACCCTGCAGGCTATTATTGGCACCGGTGATAGAGTCTAAACGCATTTCAGCAGTGCTCAGTTCTTGCTTCAGCGCCTCTCTTTCGTTCATGTAATTGTCGGCCTGTGTTTGCACAGTCTGAAGTTCTTTGTCAGAATTGTTCTTGTTCCATAGAAAATAACCCCAGGTTCCCAGCAGGCCTGCTGCCAGCACACCAATCAAGATGTTCTTTGTGTTGTTTCCGCGGGGTTGTTCGCTTTGGGGCGTAGCGGATGGATAATTCGTGTTTGTCATAAAAATGGTTTTAAGGAGTTCAAAATTTGATTGCCGGGTACGGCTGGCGGATTCAAAAACAAAAGGTTTAATCGTTAATCACTGCTTTTTCGTGATAGTCTTGTTAAATCCGCTTGGCGCAAGGTTTCGAAAACCGTGCCAGAATCGCCAAATGCATCCTTGTGTGGTCATTTTCTGAAAGACGGTTTGAATTTTCAAAGCTTGTAACTTAGCATCTTATGTCGGTGGAAAAAATCATTACAGACTGGAAAAAGGGGAGCTTCAAAGCTGTGTACTGGCTGGAAGGAGAGGAGGAATATTATATTGATAAGGCGATGGATTATGCCGAACATCACATTCTCCCGGAAAGTGAAACCGGCTTTAACCTTACCGTTTTTTACGGCAAGGACGCCAATTGGGCCGATGTGGTAAATGCCTGCCGCAGGTATCCAATGTTTGCCGAGCGCCAGGTAGTGCTGCTCAAAGAAGCCCAGCAGATGCGGGATGTTGAAAAATTAGAGTCATATATAGAAAATCCTTTGTCATCAACTGTATTTGTTGTTTCCTACAAGGATAAAAAAGTGGATGGCCGCACTAAGTTTGCCAAATTGCTGAAAGAAAAAGGCAACCTTGTTACCACAAAAAAAATGTATGAAAGCCAGGTGCCTGAATGGACACAGGAGCTCTTGAAATCAAAAGGGCTGGGCATTTCTGCAAAAGGGCTGACATTGCTGGTGGATCACATTGGAAACGATCTGAGCCGCATCGAGAATGAGATTGATAAGATATCAGTCAACCTAGGCAAACGAAAGACCATTACAGAAGAAGACATTGAGGAGTTCATCGGGGTGAGCAAGGAATTCAATGTTTTTGAGCTGCAATCCGCCATTGCGAAAAAAGATCTCGGCAAAGCTATTCGCATCATCAGTTATTTTGAAGCCAATCCAAAAGCTGCTCCCATACAGTTGGTGCTTCCTTCCCTGTATAGTTTTTTCAGTAAAGTGTTCATGGTTTTCGGGGCAGGTTCACACGATGAAAAAACCGTGGCAGCGGCAATAGGTGTTACCCCGTATTTTGTGAAAGATTATATGCAGGCGGCCAATTTGCACACATATCCCGGTGTGGAGAGAATATTACTGCTGCTGCATAATTATAATCTAAGAAGTGTGGGGGTGAATGATACCGGCACACCCGACGGGTCTTTGCTGAAGGAAATGGTGGTAAAAATGATTGCCTGAACTCTTGCTTAAAAATGCTTTCTTTGTGCAACCCTGATCCGGCAGATGCCATCTGTTGCAGGCAAAATAATTAGCATGAAAAAAATACTGATACTGGTTTCTTTTCTTACAGCTTTTGTTCTCACCGGTTGTCTCGATACAACGGAAGAGATCATTATGAACGAAGACGGCACCGGGATGATCTCGGTTACCAACGATATGAGTGCAAGCATCGCTATGGCCAAACAAATGAGCGGCGAAGAGCCAGATGCCGATGAAATGGAAGAACCTGTGGACACCACTTTGTCGCTGGCTAATGAAGCAGAAAAGAACCCATCTCTTAGCGACCAGGAAAAAGAATGGGTGAAAAAAGGAACGTTGCGGCTGATCATGAACATGAAGGAAGATAAAATGATCATCGGCATGAAATTTCCGTTCAGCAATGTGAATGAGATAGCCGGTATCAGGGAACTTTCCGCCAAAATGATGGAGAAAAAGATGAGCAATCCGGATGAAGGAGGAATGGCTATACCGGGTATGGAAGACGCACCTGAACCCAGCCGTTTTGATGATTACTATGAAACTAATTTTGGCAATGGTATCATTGAAAGAAAGGTAAATAAAGAAAAATATGCCAATGCACAGAATGATGAATATTTGAAGAGTATGCTCGAAATGGCCGGCATGGGCGCCCCGATGATGACCACCTATATTATCAATTTGCCAAAACCAGCCACAAAAGCTGAAGGAAAATCAGTGAAATTATCTGAAGACAAAAAGAAGGTTACCGTTCATGTTTCCGTAGATGATTTTTTTAACGCCCCTGAAAGTCTTGAATTCAGAATTGAATATTAATTGAAGCAGCCGTTATAAAATGGCCAGGCTATCAATCTTGTCCTGGTCAATTTGTTTCACCAGGTCTTGCAGGGTATCAAATTTTACTTCTTCCCGGAGATATTTTTTGACAAACACCCTTAGTTGCTGTCCGTATATTTCTTTGTCAAAATCAAAAAGGTTTACTTCCACCACTCTTTTCTTCCCGTCAACGGTGGGCCGGAAACCAATACTCATCATTCCTTTCAGTCTTTCTCCCGTTGCTTTGGGATGCGGCGGGTGCTCCAGTTCGGCATACACAGCATAAATTCCATTGCCCGGTATGATCTTTTCCTCATCCGCTATATACAGGTTGGCGGTTGGGTATCCCAATTGCCTTCCCAGTTTATTGCCGTGCACCACTTCACCGGCAAAAAAGAATTCATAACCCAGCAGTTTATTAGCCGTTTCAATATCATTGTGAAGTATGGCTTCCCGGATATTGGTGGAACTAATCGAAATATTTTCCAATATATGTTTAGGTATTTCTTTAAGCAGGTAGTTATATTGCAATGCATTCTTCTCCAGCAGCCGGAAATCACCCAGCCTGTCTTTTCCAAAACGATGGTCATAACCGATGATGATAGTATGTGGTCTGAACTTGTTGACAAGAAAATTCCGGATATAATCTTCAGCAGGCTGGTTGGCAAAAGCATCTGTGAAAGGCACTACCACTACATGATCTATTCCAATTTTCTCCAGTAATTCCAGTTTTTCTGCAAGTGTGTTGATAAGGCGAACTCCCAAAATAGTGGAAGAAACCACTTTGCGGGGATGTGGATGAAATGTGACGATAACGGTTTCGCCATTGATTGCCGCCGCCTCAGTCTTTAGTTTTTCGATCACTTGCCTATGGCCCATGTGCACACCATCAAATGTGCCGATGGTGATAACAGCATTGCGGAAAAGGGGTAAATTCTCTATGTCACGATGTATCTGCACAAAAGGCAAAATAAATGCGCAATATTCAATTAGCAATGTGCATTGTTCAATTATTTTTGCAGCAACTTAAAACAGGGCGGGAATCATGTCATTATACTCAAAAAGGGGAGTTTCGGCACAAAAGGAAGAAGTTCATGCTGCCACCAAAAATCTTGACAAGGGGCTTTATCCAGAGGCTTTTTGCAAAATTTATCCTGATGTGCTTTGCGGTGATGAGGACTGGGTGAATGTGATGCATGCTGACGGAGCAGGCACCAAAAGTATCCTTGCCTATTTATACTGGAAAGAAACGGGTGATGTGTCGGTTTGGAAAGGGATTGCACAGGATGCCATTGTGATGAACCTGGATGATCTGCTTTGTGTGGGCATCTATGACCAGCTTTTATTTTCATCTACAATTGACCGCAATAAAAAACTGATCCCTGCCGAAGTACTGGAGGCTGTGATCAGCGGCACACAGGAATTTTTTGATACCATGAAACAGTTTGGGGTCAATATCAGTTTTATGGGTGGTGAAACTGCAGATGTGGGTGACGTGGTGAGAACAATTGCTGTGAACGGAACAATGGCTGCGAGATGGCCAAAGGCAAAACTGGTGACGAACGAAAATATCAGACCCGGTAATGTTATTGTCGGATTGGCCGGATTTGGACAATCGAATTACGAAGCATCCTATAACAGCGGTCTTGCCAGCAACGGACTCACTAGTGCAAGACATGATGTGCTTGATAAAAGTTATGCAGCCCGTTTCCCGGAAACATATGAATCATTGCTGGATGATTCAGTTGTTTATATTGGTCCAAATAAAATGACTGATGAAATAAAAGTGAACGATCAGCTATCAACAACCATCGGTCAACTCCTGTTAAGCCCTACCAGAACCTTTGCGCCGGTAATGAAAGTATTGCTGGGGAATCATTTTGATGCTATTCACGGTCTTATTCATTGCAGTGGGGGCGGACAGACCAAATGTTTGAAATATGTGCCGAATAACGTCCGTATCATCAAAGACAATTTGTTTGTTCCGCCGGTCATCTTTCAACTGATACAAAAGGCCAGTGGTGCCGACGACCGGGAAATGTACCAGGTTTTTAATATGGGTACAAGACTGGAAATCTATACCAATGAAAAAGACGCTGATGCAATAATCAGCGTCTCAAAAAAATTTGGTGTGGATGCGCAGGTGATCGGCAGGGTTGAGGAGAGTGACCAAAAACAGTTAAGTATTGCTGCACCCGGAGGTCGGCTCAATTTTTAAACCCTTATTGCTTTACTATTTTATAAAGATTGTTCCCGGTCGGTATCTTGTCCGTAACAGATATAATATATATACCGTTAGGCAACCCTGCCACATTAACGACAAGATTATTTAAACCGACCGCCACGTTTACCTTTTGAGTGATATGGGCTTTGCCGGAAAGGTCAAAGACACGAATGTCTCGGTTGCCAGCCGAAGCGGCTTCATAAGGTATTGTCACAGTATGTTTGGCCGGATTTGGATAAACAGCTGACATTTTATCCAAATCAACATTTAAGACCGCCTTTCTAATACTGGATTCTGTGACTGAGGGTTCGCTTTCAAATTCACTGGCAACTACAAATGTTACCGGCTGCTGTTTGTAGGCCCTCACAGTCTTTCCGTTTTGTATTGCAGGGTTCCAGCGGGGACCTTTTTCAATTATTCTTATCACTTCGCTTTCCATGCCATAACCATGATTGGTCAGTGGCTTTATATCGCTGACCGTTCCGTCTGTATTGACGATAAACTGAACAGTTACTTTGTAAGTGCCTGGCGAGGCGCCATTGTCTATCGGCGTTGATGGTTTTAAACTTGCCATCAGGTATTTTCTCCATTCCGCCTCGCCGCCCCTGAATGAAGGAGGGGTTTCTGCAATTTCAAAAACGATATTATTGCGGGGGGCTGGAATTGTATCTGTTGCCTTGATCTCTTTAATTTCAGGGACACTCATTTTTTTTCTAATAATTTCAATTACGCCATGCTCGCCTTTCTGACCATACTTCAGCGTTGCACTTTTGTCTTTCAGAACTATTATAGACTCAATATCCGATGGCTCAATTTCACTGAGCTGCGGACTGTTGAAGAATAACGGGGTTGCACGGACCGGCTGTACCACACCATCAATCACAACCAGCGGCCCTGTGGTTATGCTGTATGTAACAGGGAGTTCCAGTATCTCATCTTTTTTCAGTTTGCTTTTCACAAGAGGTGTCAGTGTATCAGCCATAACAGGTTTCACTGTTTTCTCATTCTGGTAAAACCCGTTTACAACAGGCAGCGCTGCTGATTGGATTGAAATTTCTTTTTCGGCGGCTGCCGGTTTATAGTTGATTGCTTTTTTGTAACTGAATGCAAACAGGAGCAGCAGCAGAATAAATAAAGGAAGCACCATCAGCTTTCTCAGGTATTTGTATTGAGGTTGTTTAGAAGAAGTAATCATGGCTATACGACGTTTTATTTGCGTTTGAAAAAAGGGATTTACTAATGATTGCCTGGTTTGCAAAGCCTGCATCAGCAATAGTTCGGCATAACTCCATTCTTCGTTCTCAATTATAGCAGCCTGATCGGCAAGAAATTCATGGATCGTTTTGAGTTCTTTTTTCACCAGGTGAAAGAAGGGATTGATCCAAAACACAGCAGTAAGCATTTCCATAAAAAGGGTATCCCTGCTGTGTTTTTGGCGGATATGAAATAGTTCATGCCTGAATATCTGCTGTCCCCTGTCAGTATTGAGTTCAATATCCCTGTTCCAGAAAAGCCAGCGGAAAAAGGAAAAGGGTGTGCCCGGCTCTGCAGTATTTATGAGTATTATTTTATCAAGGTTTTGGGAAGGATGTTGCCTGCGCATCCGCCTGATGCGATTTATTGAAAGAATAATTCGGGCCAGGAAACCTGCACAAAGAAGAAGATAACATGAATAAAGAATTTGCGTCAACGTGAAAAAATCTGTTGCCGGGCCCGCTTTTTCTGACAAGACCACCGGGTTGCTATCATACAACAATGTCAGCCTGTACAAAACTGCAAAGGATTCTGTTTGTTGCTGGCTGAAATAAACAGGTATATTTAAAAAGGGAATAATAATGCTGATGACCGCAGACAACAGCAGATAATACCGGTTATAGAAATGAAACTTGTTATTTCTCAGGAAAAAATGATAATACCCATACAGCAGCCCGGAGGCCGCAAAGACTTGCAGGAAATAGTACAGCAGGCTGTTCATTTTTTCTGGCTTTTTATTTTCTGAATAAGCGTTTCAAGCTCTTCCAGGGAAATACTATTCTCCTTCACAAGAAAGGAAACCACATTGCTGAATGACCCCTCAAAATATCCTTTCACCAGTTGCTTCATACTCCGCTTGGAGTAATCTTCTTTGCTCACAAGGGCATAATACTGGTGTTGCCGGCCAATAGCGTTAATACCTACAAATTCTTTTTCGACTAATATTTTCAACAGGGTGGCAACAGTATTCTGGTGGGGTTTGGGATTGGGCATTGACTCAACTATCTCTCTTAAAAACGCATTGTCCGTTTTCCATAGCGCCTGCATAACCTGCTCTTCTGCCTTTGTGAGTGTCTTCATGTTTTTGTTTGAGAAGCCGAAGCTATAACTAATTTTTTAGTTTAACAACTAAATTTTTAGTTTAGCTAAAATTTTGCAGTATCGTACCGTTTGTTTGCCTTATTTTGCAGCAAACCAATTGGTAATGTCAGAGCCTATCATTCAGCTTTCGAATGTCAATATTTACCAGGGCAATAACCTTATTCTACAGGAGGTGAATCTTATGGTGAACAAAGGAGAGTTTGTGTATCTCGTTGGAAAAACCGGGACGGGCAAATCGAGCCTCCTAAAGACTCTTTATGGTGAACTGCCGCTGAAAGAAGGGCAGGGCGAAGTGGCTGGTTTCAATCTTTCCGGGCTTGATTGGAAAAAAGTCCCTTACCTGCGCCGCAATCTGGGTGTTGTGTTCCAGGAATTTCAATTGCTTACAGACCGCAACGTAAATAATAACTTGAAGTTTGTTTTGAAGGCAACCGGCTGGACAGATGAAAAACTGATGGATGAAAAGATACAGGATGTGCTGGAAAAAGTGGGTCTGAAGGCCAAGGGTTTCAAAATGCCTTTTGAACTGAGCGGGGGTGAGCAGCAACGGGTGGACATTGCCCGTGCTTTATTAAATTCTCCCAAACTGATATTGGCAGATGAACCTACCGGAAATCTTGATCCGGAAACCTCTGACGAGATCATGCAACTGCTATTTAATATTTGCAAAGAAGATAATACCGCTATTGTGATGGCTTCGCATGATTATATCGTGGTGCAAAAATACCCGGCAAGAATGATCCGCACGGAAAGAGGCCGGGTGATCGACAATGCTAGTATAACCATTGAATAAGCTGCCGGCTGTTTTTTTCATTATTGTAAGTATCGCCCAGCAATTGTTGCCGCAGCCTGATCTCTTCTCCTGTAAATGGCTGCTGATATAATTGCATAATTATGGATGAAAAAGCATTGGCTGTTGTTCCAATATGACAGGCAGCTTCCAATCCAGTCCCTTTCACCATGGCTTCATGGGTGATGCAATGACGGCCCTCAAATAAGACATGCAGCAGTTTCAGCCGGATACCGGTTATGCTTTTGTTGAAACAGGGGAGGATATTGATGTGAGCTTTACGGATAAGATCATTCAATTCAGTGTCTGACGGATCGGCCACAAGGCAGGTGTGCTGGCAAAGATGGGCCAGTTTCTGCAGTCGCTTTGAGGGTTTTTTTCCTGCGATCACAAATGGTTTTCTAACTTTCATAAACACTTTCCGTAAAAGCCAGATCGCCGCTTCTTCATTTTCAGGCACAGATAAATTACCGTGATATAAGCAAAGGTTGCCCATTCCTTCTTCACCCGTCACCGATTGCCATGCCGGGAAAATGGGCAGCATCCTGGCAGTAGGAAGATGATACTGTTCTTTCAAAGCTGTCACATCTTCATTCGACACACAGGCATAGATACATTCATGCGGTAACTGCTGGCTATATTTTTTCAGCAACCGGCTTTCATGTAAAAAATATAGCTTTTTGAACAGCGATGATTCTGCTCTTGCCAGTTCTTTGTAATAAAGGCTTTCTTCGTTGTGCATCCTTACGACCACTTTTCTTTTTTGCAGATCAAGCCGGGGAAGGATGCCCGTGCAGTGAATGCCATCCAGTAAAACAGGGTGATCATCTTTATTGAGATTGGCTGCCAGTTCTTCATTGATTCTTGAAGCAACGATATAGGGGAGACGGGACGAAAAACCTTTGCTACCTGTTTTTCTTTCATACACATGAATCGTTTCACAAAACTGGTTCAATTCATTGGGTGTTCCTCTTTCATTATAATTAAAATAGTGCAGGTGAATACCGATGTCCAGTTTCCTGAACATCATGATGCGGTTCATCATATCAATGGCGCCGCCATAATCTGCCGGCCAGGGCACATCAAGACAAACAATATGTAGCTGGCGTTTCAAACCTTAAAAACGGATTTATAAAAGGCAAGTAATTTTTTTTCTTCCTGCTCCCAGTTTAGTACCTGGCGGGCCATGAGGCAGTTTTCCCTCAGGGTTGTATATAAAACATCGTCCGTCAGCAATTTGTTCAGTGCTGAGGCAATTGTTGAAGGATTGGTGTCGCCGATCAACAGGGCAACATTATACTGTTCATTCACACGTTGATATTCCGGAAAATCCATCGTAAGCTGTGGCAGCCCAGCATGAATATAGTCAAAGAATTTGTTGGGCAAAGCAAGGTATTGATTCAATCCAGTGTTTTCAGCCACCGCTACACCTATATATGCCTGTTGGGATACTTTCCATATCTCATCCGGGAGCAACATGCCTTTTAATACAACTTTGTCCCCCACATTATTCTCACTTATCAATTGCCTGAGCTTTCCCATAAAATTTCCGTCACCGCAAACCACCAGCCGGGCATTTACCTGCTTCATGGCCGGCACCAATTGTTCAAAAGCCCTTGCTTCATTTACAGCCCCCTGGTATAAAATGTACCTTTGTTTTGCTGCCTGTTCATTCATTTCCTGCAGCCGCGGCACATTACGGATGGTTTCATAGTTTACGCCATAACGTTTGCGAAACTCTTCAGCGATACTTTCACTGACCGTATACCCGAATGTAAACATGGGGACCGCTTTTCTTTCTATTCTTGTCCATGCTTTAAGAACAGCAGGCCGGGTGGCCACTTCCTTCAGGCCGGTAAATAATTCATGAGCATCATAAATGCGGGGTATTTTTTTCCAGGAGGAAACCCGCAGACAGGGAAGTATTGTGTCAAGATCAATGGCGCAAATGGCATCCATTTTTTTGAACAGGAGATAAAAAAACAGCCTTGCATTATACTCAGCGTAAAAGAATTTTCCTTTTTTGAACCAGCAACGCAGCCGTTTCTGCCTGAATTTTTCCTGTCGCAGCGGGAGGGAGGAGGGAAGTTTACGTCCGACCAATACCACATCATAACCATTTTCTGCCAGCGAAGTGCAGATGCGGTTCATCCGCTGGTCATACGTAAGATCATTGGTAACGGTGAAGTATATTCTTTTCAAACGACTGCTGGTTGAAAATGAAGTATCGGCTATTGCAAAGAAACGGAATTGTAAATTCTTTCTATCACTTCCACAGTTTTAAAACCATCTGAGGCATTTGTGAATGGATGTTTTTCATCCTGCAACGCCTTCATCATATTCTCATACACTTTATCATGGTTACTCATCGAGCCTTTATAAAAGCCGTAATCATTGGATGCTCCGGTGGCAGGTATGGTAAGTTCAAATCCATCAGCAAGCTGGTATTCCACTTTATTCATGTATTCCCCGGCAATGCGGATGCTTCCCTTCTCTGCTAAAAGTGTCAGCGATACCTCCATATTTTTTTGAAAAGTGTTCAATGACCAGTTCAGACCACCCAGCATTCCGTTTTTCATTTTTAAGGATACAACACCACTGTCTTCAAATGTGATTACATTTTCATGAGCCAGGTTTTTCCGGTAACCGGTTATTTCCTCCACATCTCCCAGCAACCAGGTCATGGCATCAATATAATGACTGAACTGTGTGTACAATGTGCCGCCATCAAGGTCTGTGCTTCCTTTCCATGAATCTGCATAATATGCCGCAGGCCTGTTCCAGAAACAGTTTAATTGAAAACTGTACAACTGTCCCAACCGGCCTCCATCAACCAATTGTTTGAGTGCAGCAAGGGAAGGATTATAACGGGTGGATTTTACAACAAACAGTTTCTTTGCAGCCTTTGTTGCAGCTTCCAGCATTTGTGATGCATCCGAAGTGCTGATGCAAAGCGGTTTTTCGCAAAGCACATGTCTTCCTGCAGCAAGAGCTTCTATGGAATGGATTGCATGAAGCCCGTTAGGTGTGCAAACGGCCAGCAGATCAAAGTCATGAGCTAACAACTCCTGCATATTATAACAGGATGCAGCCTGGTACTGTGCTGCAAGTTCATCTGCTCTTTGCGGAATAATATCACAAACGGCTACCAGCCGGCCATGCTTTGCCGCTTCCGCAGCATGACGGGGAGCAATCTTTCCGCATCCAATTATCGCAAAACGCAACGATGAACTCATAGCGTCAAATATACATTCATCACCGGGCAATAAAAAGCCCCTCTGCAAGCAGCAGAGGGGTTCTTTTAAATATCTTAACCCTTACATCATCATATCCATACCACCATCACCCTGCTGGCGGTTATTCTTTCTTTTAAAGAGATTGGCGTCGAATTTACCAAACCTCCAGTTGAAGTTGATGCGGACCACCTGCGGGTCACGACGGCGGAACACATCCTGGATGAAGAACTGAGATTCAGAATAAACATCCTGCACCCTTGTTCTGAAAATATCGTTGATGTTAACCGACAGGGAAGCCTGCCTGTTTTTAAGAAACTCATAGCGGAAGGCAAAATCAACTCCATAAACAGGACGAATATATCCCTGTGCTGAAGTGCTGGCGCCAAACATTCCGCCCATACCGCCACGTCCACCACCACCACCGCTGCCACCGGGAGGAAGTATAGTTCTGGACTGGTAATCGCCAGAAAGTTGAATGCTGAAATTCTTGGGCAACTTGAAACTGTTGTTGATCTTGGCAAACCAGCTTACAAACTGATCCTGGTCAGGCACTGTAGGGTCATCAATCTTGATCATTGAGGTGAACAGGTTCAGATTGCTGGTAATATCCCACCATTTGGTGACCTTGTTCCTGGTAATAACTTCCAGACCTGTCACATAGCTTGAATTGGCATTGATAAACGTGTTGATCAACTGGTCTTTGCCGCTTACTGGTTCTGTTTGCACGATCTGGAATCGGGTGATCAGGTCGTTGGTGTTTTTATAGTATGCCGTTACAAGCAAATTGTCCTTGTTTTTGAACGTCTTCATATAAGACAATTCCAGTGAATTGGTGAATTCAGGATTCAAACCCGGATTTCCTTTGCTCAGGTTCAGGAAGTCGGAAGAATCGGTAAATGGCGACAACTGCCAGAAATTGGGGCGATTGATCCTTCTGGAATAATTCAATTGCAATTCCTGGTCATCTTTTAATTTTTGGTTCAGGAATATGCTCGGGAAAAAGCTGATGGGAAATTCAATATCGAATTTTTCGCTTGTTTTGGTCAGTTCTCCCTGGTAATTGGAACTTTCAGCTCTAAGGCCCAACTGGTAGCCAAAATTCTTTATGCGGTTACTGAATGTAGTGTAAGCAGCCAGGACACGGTCATTGCTTATGTAATCTACCTGAGAACTGGGTTGTAACTCTAATGAGCCATTATTCGCAATATAAAAAGCGTTAGTGCTCCTGTTCTCATTGAAAGCTCCGCGAACGCCAAATTCAAGCTTTGAGTTTTCACTCAGGGGATTCACATAATCTGCCTGGATGATCAGGCTCTTGTTGTTCCCATTGCCGATCTGCCGCTGATTGAATGATCTGTCAATAGTTGTCATATCAGCAGCATAATAATCTGTGATGATATTATTGTTGTTATCGTTTTTCCTTTGGTTAAAAGTGATATCGGCAGTTAACTCACGGCCGGCTTTGGGAAAGTTATGCTTGATGCCGATCATAGAACCGAGGTTTCTGAATTCTGCCTGGTTGTAAGCGGCTCTTTGTGTGAAAGCTGACTTTACCGGGCTGCTTAATGTGTCTACCAGCAAATCTGTGAACGTTTTGGGACGAAAACTTCCACCGCCTGTGTTGAGTGTGGCTGACAACGTAGTTCTGTTGCTGATGAAGTAATCAATACCTGCACGGATAAAACGGAAACTGCCATCCATTCGGTTGTTGTCATCCTGGTAAAGTATGTTATTGGGGTTATCCAGCAACGACAGCCTTTCGGTGTTACCGGTGCTGATAGAACGGCGCTGGTTGTACATGCCACTTAGAAACAGGTTCACTTTGCTTTGACGCAGATTGATGTCACCGCCAAAACCTACTCTTGCCCGTGAGTCAATATTGGTGCGGAGGCTGCCGTTATAACCCACTTTCCTGTTTTTCTTCAGCACAATGTTCAAAATACCGGCAGTGCCGCCGGAAGCATCAAACTTGGCAGATGGGTTCGTAATGATCTCCACACTCTCGATCGCATCGGCAGGGATCTGATCCAGTTGCATAGTGGTAGGGCGGCCATCTACAAAAATTTGCGGGGCATTATTACGCAGCGCCACATTTCCGTCAATGTCCACATTCAGGGAGGGCACATTCCGCATCACATCCACAGCGGTACCCCCTGCAGAAACGATGTTTTTATCAACGTTGAAGATTTTCCGGTCAATTCCCAACTGCAGGCCGGGTTTGGATGCAGTAACAGTTACATTACTAAGCACCTGCTCTTCGATCTCAATTTTAATATTACCAAGGTCTTTATCCAGGGCATTCATCATAGCACTCATGTCGCCGCCACGCTTTATGTCAAAAGCCACAGGCTGATCAAATTCTTTGTAACCTATTATGGATATTTTAAGTTTGGATTGGCCCATTACAGGGATATTCTCCAGGCTGAATTCACCATTTGCTCTTGTGAGCATACCTGACACCACTACTTCTTTCCGGGTTTTTGTGGCACTGTCCATCCTGGTTTGCAAAAGCTGAACAGAAGCAAATTCAATAGGTTTGCCGGATTTTGCCTCTACCACTTTACCGTAAAACCGGCCGGCAGGCATTTGACCAGTTCCTCTGTTTCCGCCTGGATTTGGCTGTGAAAAAGAGATAACAGACAGAATTACAAGGGATAAGGTCAAAAATATTTTTCTCATGAATAAAAATTTAGGTATTTGACGTGTAAAGGGGTACTAACTTGCTGACAAGCCCATGACATCTCAGATAAAAGACCGAATTGCTATACAAATGGCAAGTATCAATGGTTCAACTTCTATTAGCTGGTAAGAACGGTAATTAAAACCTGCGCCATTCCAATGATGAAGCCGATTACCGCCCCGATCAGCTCAACAAACCGAAACTCTTTGGACATGATCTGGTAGAGGATATCTTCCAGTTTATCTGAAGAAAAGGCGGAAACTTTTTGAATAACGATATGCTCCAGGTCCAGTTCTGCCTGCAGGTTAGCTGAAAATTGTTTCATCACCTGGGGAAAAAGAGCTTCTATTTCCTGCATGAAAACCCTTTTCAGGGTGCTAATGGTCTTATCACCAATAAACATGCTCAGGAATGGCATCTCATCGTTGAGCTTTACCCGGAGAAAATCATCCACATGCTTTTCTATCATAGGCATGATCTTTTGCAGGTTGGCCGGATCGCTTATTTTTTGCTGAATATCATCGAAAGAAAGAAACTCTTTGCTGACCAGCTTTCCGAGTTTTTCAGCAAACTGTTTTTGGCGGCGGGGAAAAATACCCTGGAAAGTGATTCCGAGAAACCGACGGGGCTCACGGGGATGAAAAAGCATTTTAATGGCCACCTTGTTGGTGATCCAGCCAATGAAGGCGGAAATGACAGGAATGAGTAATAACCAATAATTCATAATCTGTGCTATAAAACAAAACCCCGTCTGACTTTTGAAAGAGACGGGGGAAATCGGGGTGGCTAACCGGGCTCGAACCGGCGACCCTCAGAACCACAATCTGATGCTCTAACCAACTGAGCTATAACCACCATTTTTGCAGGTTGCAAAAGTAGGTAAAATGCTAATTTCCAAAAAATAAAAGCTGAAAACATTCCTTTCAATAAGCAAATACAGGCTCTGAAATTATTGTTTGAACAACCGATATTCATAAACCCAGGTTTTGCAAAAGCGAGCCTGAGGCGTATCCATATACAAATAATTGGTTTTCCGCTTATCAAAATCCTCTGTTAAAAGGAGTTAAAGGCAAGAAATCCCTTGATTTTGCGTTATTTTTGAGTATGCGTAAAGCATTTAAATATCTGACAAATATGAAAAGACTACCCATCGTTGTGATGTTTGCTATTACGGGTTCATTTTTTGCATTCCGTTCCATTGGAAACATCGCACCCGATCCTAATCCGCCCGGTAAATACGAACAGATACTGAAAATGGTGGGAGAGATGCTTTCCCAGGCCCATTATAGCCCCCAGGACATCAACGATGCCTTTTCCAAAAAGATATTCCAGAAATATCTTACTGACCTTGACCCGGAAAAGAATATGTTTCTAAAGTCTGACATTGATCAGTTGCAAAAGAAATATGAGAACCGTATTGATGATGAAATAAAAGGTGCAAAAGCTGAGTTTTTTCTTGCAGCAGGCAAGACCTTCAATACGCGGATGGAAGAAGCAGCAGCCACAGTGAATGAAATTCTGACAAAGCCTTTTGATTTTTCTGCAGATGAAGAAGTGGTGCTGGATGGCGAAAAGCTTGATTACGGTACTGCAGATGCGGAAAGAAAAGAAAGATGGAGAAAGAAGTTGAAATACATGACGCTTGATCGTTTTGCAGAGTCGCTTGACATCAGGGATAAAAACAAGGGCAAGAAGGATTTTGTGGTAAAGTCAGACGAAGAACTGGAAAAAGAGGCCCGTGAAAAAGTAAAACGCCTGATGGACCGTACTTTTGAAAGATTCCGCTTCAAGTTCAGCGATGATGATAAGTTCAACCTGTTTGTGAATGCCATTACCAACACTATGGATCCGCATACAGAATTTTTCCCACCGGTTGATAAAAGATATTTTGACGAAGAAATGAGTGGCCGGTTCTATGGTATCGGTGCTTCTTTGCAATATGACGACGGCAACATTAAAGTGGCCAGTGTGCTTACCGGAAGCCCGGCATGGAAATCAGGTGAATTGCAGGTGGGTGATGTGATTCAAAAAGTGGCCCAGGGAAAAGAAGAGCCTGCCGACCTGACTGGGTTCCTGGTAACAGATGCCGTTAAACTTATTCGTGGCAAAAAAGGAACTGAAGTAAGACTTACGCTAAAGAAACAAGATGGAACTTTAAAAGTGGTTTCCCTGGTAAGAGATGAGATAGTACAGGATGAAACTTTTGCCCGCAGCGCCGTGGTGAAATCCACCACAGGTAAGATAGGCTACATTTTCCTGCCTGAGTTCTATGCTGATTTTGATCGCCCCGGTGGCAACCGCAGCTATGTGGATGTGGCCAAAGAGGTACAGAAACTGAAAGAAGAAAAAGTAGATGGTATTGTGATTGACCTGCGCAATAACGGCGGTGGTTCGTTATATGATGTGGTGCAAATGGCCGGGCTGTTTATTGAAGATGGCCCAATCGTGCAGGTGAAAGACAAGGATAATAAACCAAGTGTGTTGCGGGATAAAGACCGTTCGGTGCTATATTCCGGCCCGCTTGCTGTGATGGTGAATGAATTCAGCGCTTCCGCTTCTGAAATATTTGCTGCCGCCATCCAGGACTATGGCCGTGGGGTGGTGATTGGCAGCACCTCCACTTATGGCAAAGGAACCGTGCAGCGCAATATTGGTCTTGACCCTGACAATGGGTTTTCATTGTCCAATTCTGAATTGGGAACCGTCAAACTCACTTTGCAAAAGTTCTACCGTATCAACGGTGGTTCAACACAATTAAATGGTGTAGCTTCAGATATCGTTTTACCTGATAACCTGGAACACCTCAAAGTGCGGGAAAAAGACAATACAGATGCATTGCCCTGGGATGAGATCAATAAAGCTACTTACAACACCTGGAATGCCGGTTATGACCTGAAAGTGATCCAGCAATTAGCCAGCCAGCGGGTGGATAATGACGTTACTTTCAGATTGATAAAAGAAAATACCGAATGGCTCGCAAAACAAAACGACAGAACTTATTCGTTGCAGCTTGATAAATTCAGGAAGCACCAGAAAATGATAAGAGCCACTTTTGCCCAGATGGAATCATTGCTGAAACTTAAAGAGGAGCTTCATGTGTCGGCTGTAACAGGGGAAGAGAATAAATGGGCCAATGATAAAAATAAACAGGATCGTTTTAATCAATGGCTGAAGAACCTGCGCCGCGACATTTATCTTGATCAGGCGGTGAAGGTGGTGAATGATATCATCGGGCAACAAAATTTAGTGAAAACAAAACAGCCTGGCGAAGAAGTGAAAAAGGCATTTTAGAACAGGTTTAAATAATTCCTGTTCTTTGAACCGGTTTGCTGTCAGTAAACCGGTTTTTTATTTCTTACAGGTATCGTTCCCGGATGATGCGGACATGATGAGCTGCATGACCGATTATGATATACCCAATAGCCCGGACGTAAATAGATTTACCATTCGCAATCCCGGCAGCCTCTGATTGTTCCACATCAAAGGATTTAAACATCAGCATAGTTGTTCTGCGCAGCAGCCTGAATTCCTCCCTCATTTCGTCCCAGCTTCTGCTGTCTGCTTTGGAATGCTTCGCATAGCTGTTTTCATCAAAACCCGGCAATGAATTGCTATCTTTCCGTGCAATGCAGAGTGCACGGTAAGCAAAAACCCTTTCCGCATCAATGATATGCTGCAGCACTTCTTTCAGCGACCATTTTTCTTCGGCATAACGGTACAAGCCCTTATCTTTTGGAACTGAATCAAGAAATTGTTCAAGAGCGGCTGTTTGCTCCCTGAAAGCATCTGTAAGGTCATCCTGCTGCACATGGCTGATATAGCCATGATAAAATTCAGGAACACGGGAAAGAACTGGTCTGGACATAATACATTTTTTATTAAGCAAATTAAAGGTAAAAACACCGGCCCGATGATAGGGTACAATTCAAATTTTCGCTTCGGAAGGGAGGTGTGCCATACTTACTGCCCAAAGCAGGCGCAAAGAATTGAAATGCACCCTATGATACTGTTTAAATTCGTAATATATCGTGTTGGAAATCGTATAAAATAATCATATCTTGTCAATGAGCTAATTATAGGCACTATTTCAAAAAATTGTGACACGGAATAAGTATAACACCAGGCTGGCCAATCCTTTGCGGTACAGATACAACCAATTAAACAAGCCGCCTGTCTTTATCCCGGCACACAGCAAATTTGCCAGGCATGAAAAAACTTGTATATACTATCTTCCCAATTATGGCAGTCGCATACTGGTTCATCAGCAATGAGCCGCAGGTAGATGGGCCTTATGTTTTTTATACAGAAACTGATGTGCAGGTAAAATACATTGTACAGCAAAACGGTGTCAATGCCGTGAAAGAAGATAAAATACCGGCTCCAGAGAGGGAATCCGTCAGCCTGAGAGTGAATACGGATGAACCAGGTAAAACATTCGTTGTTCAGCTAAAGAAAAAATTGCAGAACGAAAAGAGTGAACATAAAAAAGCGAGCAAGCTTTTTGTGTTCTCTGATATTGAAGGTAATTTCTCCGCCATGCGGAAACTGTTGCAGGGAAATGGGGTAATAGACAGTGACCTGAAATGGATCTTTGGCGATGGCCGCCTTGTGCTGATAGGTGATTTTGTTGACCGGGGAGACCAGGTAACAGAAGTGCTCTGGCTCATCTATTCTTTGGAAGAACAGGCAAAAGCTGCCGGCGGATATGTACACTTTATCCTGGGAAACCATGAGATCATGAACATGAGTGATGATTTGCGATACCTCCATCCCAAATACCTTGAGTCTGCAAAACTGCTCAATGTTCATTTTATGAACCTTTATGGCGAATCAACCGAACTGGGGCGGTGGTTACGAACAAAAAATGTTGCAGAAAAGATCGGCAAATTCCTGTTTATTCATGCAGGCATATCCAATGAAATAAACAGTATGGATGTGTCGGTAAGCGACATCAACAAACTGGCGAGACCGTATTATGCTGATACGTTATACGATTATAAAGACATACGTTTAGAAGCAATTTTAGGTGACCTTGGCCCATACTGGTACCGAGGTTATTATTCCAAAAGCAAACCTGCTCCGAAAGAACAGGTGGACGCCAGTCTTTCAAAGTTCAGGGTAAAGCACATCGTTACAGGACATTCACTGGTAGCCGATACTGTGAGCCTTTGGTTTGGAGGTACGGTGATCAATACTGACACTCATCATGCAAAGGGACATTCAGAGGCATTGCTGGTAGAAGGAGATAAACTCTACAGGGTGAACGCAGCGGGTAATAAGGTATTACTGGCCGAACAATAATTGTGGCTTTATTTTTTTAGATTTTTCCAAATCATTAACCAATCTATCATCCGGCTGGTAAATCCATATTCGTTATCAAACCAGGCGATCACTTTCAGGTGATTGCCCACCACACTTGTCATCGTCCCGTCAATGAGACAGGAATGGGTGTTACCTTTAATGTCTAATGATACAAGCGGTTCTTCGGTATAATCGAGGATTCCCTTAAATTCTCCCTCTGCTGATTTTTTAAATAACGCATTCACCTGTGCAGGACTGATGTTTTCTTTCAACTGAATGGTGAAATCAGCCATGGCACCATTGGCAACCGGGATGCGGGTGGACATTGCCGCTATTTTTCCTTTCAGCGCCGGCAACAACATTTCCAGCGATTGGTGAAGGTCAATCTCAACCGGAATGATAGACTCAGCAGCGGCCCTTCCGCGGCGAAACTGCCGGTGGGCAGCATCCACCAGTTCCTGGCGGGATGTGTAGGAATGCAGCATATTGATCTGTGCTGATTCTATGCCGATAGCATTAAGGATATAAAGTATATGGACCGAGCAGTTCGTCATACATCCGCCCGGCGAAACAATATGAACATCAGCAGTTGCTTTGGTATGATTGAACCCGTAGATCAGCAGGGGAATATCTGCAGAACCGGTGGTGGAGAGCAACACCTTTTTTGCTCCGGCTTTCAAATGTTCTGATGCAGCAGCATGATTGGAAAACTGGCCTGAACACTCCAGCACCACATCCACATCCAGTTCTTTCCAGAGAAGTTTGGACGGGTGATCAGCCTGCAAAGCAGCTATCTTTTTTTCCCCGGCATGAATAAATCCGTCTTTGGCAATTATACCGGTTCCCAGTGTGCCATAAACAGAATCATATTTGAGAAGGTAAGCAAGATTTTCAACAGGCATGATGTCGTTCACAGCCACAATCGCCGTTTCGGGATGATGAAGCAACCTCCTGAATAATAAGCGGCCGATTCGGCCCATTCCATTAATAGCAACTTTCATGATAATCCGGTTAGAAAAATGCAAATATCAAGAAGAAATAAAAATTCTTTGTTGCTATTTATTCAGGCGGATGATTTTCTGCTTAAACAGGGCCTTTTTTCATTTTGACAGCTTTCGTTCACCCTATAAAGTATATCTGGCTATATTTGGTCATTGTCTTTAAAGGTCATGACCACTCTTTTTACCAATATAAAATTGCTTGCCGGTGTAAGAGAAAAACCGCAATTATTAAAGGGCAGGGAACTGGCAAACCTTCCAGCTATTGAAAATGCATACCTGCTGTCGGAAGATGGCCATATTGCCGGGTATGGCGAAATGAAAAATATCGGCGACCTGTCTTCAAAAGTCAGCCAGCAGCTTGATGCATCTGGCCGGATCGTTCTTCCTGCCTGGTGCGACAGCCACACCCACCTTGTTTTTGCCGCCACAAGGGAAGAAGAATTTATTGATAAGATAAAAGGATTGAGCTATGCTGAGATTGCCGAAAGGGGCGGGGGCATCCACAATTCGGCAAGAAAACTGAATGCAGCCACTGAAGATGAGTTATTCAACAGTGCCTGGAAAAGGCTTGAAGAACTCATTAGCCTGGGAACCGGCGCCATTGAAATCAAAAGCGGGTATGGATTGACCACAGCCGGTGAACTGAAAATGCTGCGGGTGATCAAAAAAATAAAAGAACGGTCACCGATACCTGTCAGGGCCACTTTTTTAGGCGCCCATACTTACCCATCTGAATTTAAGAACAACCACCAGGGATATATTGACCTTATCATAAACGAAATGCTCCCGGTGATTGCTGCCGAAAAACTGGCTGACTACATTGATGTTTTTTGCGAAACAGGTTTCTTTTCTCCAGCAGAAACCGAAACCATCTGCCGTGCAGGGATAAGTGTGGGGCTGAAACCCAAGATACATGCCAATCAATTGAATCTTTCCGGCGGTGTGCAAACCGGGGTGAAACTCGACGCCATTTCCGTGGATCATCTTGAAACCATGGACGAAAAAGCCATTGCTGTGCTGGCTGCTTCAGACACGATCGGCACTTTGCTGCCAACAGCTGCTTTCTTTTTACGGATGCCTTTTCAACCCGCCCGTGAACTGATAGATGCCGGTTGCGCCATTGCCCTTGCATCGGACTACAATCCCGGCTCTTCGCCAAGCGGCAACATGAACCTGGTGCTGGCCATGAGCTGCATACAGATGAGAATGCTGCCGGAAGAGGCCATCAACGCCGCCACTATCAACGGGGCCGTTGCCATGGGATTGCAGGATACGGTGGGGAGTATCGGTATTGGTAAAAAAGCGAACTTGCTAATCACCAAACGGGTGGCATCCCTGGCCAGGCTTCCCTATTCTTTTGGTTCCAATCTTATAGAAAAAGTAATGATCGGGGAGAATAGCTACGGCGCTGCCGGAATTTAAAAACAAAACCATAGCTTTAATGTTACTCTAAATGGCAGCTATGGATCAAACGGTCACCCGCATTCCTGGAGAAAAAAAGAGAAGCGTTATGCGTCATTTCAAAGCATATACCCGACAGGATGTTTTATCCCTCACCCATCTGCGCCGGTTTGAAACCAAACTGGGAGAGCGGTTGCAGGTATTGCAAAATGCAACAGATATAAACGGGTCATTGCAGCAAAGCAATGCCCGTTTTGTGCTTTTTGGGGTGCCTGAAGATATAGGCGTGAAAGCAAACCATGGCCAGGGTGGCACTGACACATGCTGGCTTCCTTTTTTGCAAAACTTCCTGAACATCCAGAGCAATGATTTTCTCGATGGCAGCGAAATATTATTGGCCGGTCATTTTGATTTTGGCGATATGCAATACCTCATTGACACCACCGCAAAGGGTGATGAGGAAAAGATCGAAGCCTACCGTCATGCGGTGAATGCCATTGATGAAGAAGTGGAACAACTGGCAAAGATCATCACTGAACAAAAGAAGATACCGCTGGTGATTGGCGGCGGTCACAATAATGCCTATCCTTTGCTGAAAGGTGCTGCCAAAGGCTGGCATAAAGCCGGGCTGACAGCGCTGGCACAACTGAACTGCATCAACCTCGATGCACATGCCGATTACCGGCCCATGGAAGGTCGCCATAGCGGCAACCCCTTCCGCTATGCAGAAGAAGACGGCTTTTTACAGAAATACTGTGTGATCGGCCTGCATGAAAATTACCTGCCGCAAAATGTGTGGGTTGACATGGTGAACAATCCTTTTATTGACTGCATCACTTTTGAAGACATTTTTGTGCATGAAAAAAGAACCTTTATGCAGGCAGTGGCTCATGCCACTGGTTTCACTGAAGACACACTCTCAGGCATAGAACTCGACCTGGATTGCATCCAGCAAACACTCAGCAGCGCCATGACACCCATCGGCATCACACCGGTTCATGCACGGCAGTATCTTTCATTTTCAGCAGCCGATGCCAAACCGGCCTACCTGCACATCTGTGAAGGGGCGGCCCGTCTTTCCGATGGAAGAACAGACAGCAATACGGGCAAACTGGTCAGCTACCTGGTGAGTGATTTTGTAAAGGCATTATTTCATTAATCAAAATACTGCGCCGGAGATCCTGACATCAGCGCCGGCAAATGCTTTGCTGAATCTTGCCATCACTTTATCTGCTTCTGATCTTTTCTTTTCTCCTGACAAAGCCTGCCACAACCCGAACAAGGCCCATCCGTTTTCATTGTTGTTGTTCAGGTCAGACAGGAAAACTGCTTTTGCGTCAGCATTATTACCCGCTTTTAGCATGGCATTGCCTAAATAATGTTTGGGGCTCAGCATCCAGTCCCTCGGTTCATTGTAGACCATGTTTTCTTCTATAACCACTGCCTCCTGTAAAACCCTAATGGCATCATCAAACCTTTCCTCTTTAATGGCGATTGAACCCGCAAGAATTTTTTCTGCCACGGTGGCGCCATCAATAGCAGGGGAGTAGGGAGTGAAAGGCAACGTCAATATGGTATCTTGCAACAATTCATTCAGCCTGGCCAGTTCTCTTTTAGCATCGCTGGTGCGTCCGCCTGCCAGCATGGCCATGCCTCTTCCAAACCGGTATATGATATTGCTGTAAACACGGTTATCTTCAGGCTTAGGCATTTCAAGCAAGGGCTGCCAGTTGCCAAAACGGATATTCACCAGCACCGGTGTGCTATGAATGTATTGCAGATAATTGCCCATCGCTCCGCCCATATCCAGGTAATCAGCAGGAAGACTCGCTGCTGTGGCTTCGGCTGCTTTCATGGATTCTTCCCTGAAGCCGCCCAACATGGCATTATTGGTTTGCATGTGAATGTTGTGAATGAGATACAGGAAATCGTTATTGGTGACCGGGGCAAAGAGTTTGCTGTATAGTTTATACCCGTTAATTGCATTTTTGTTTACCTGCACACCCTTTTCATATTGCCCTGCCCGCAGGTAAATATGCGAAGGCATATGAACTGTGTGAGAAAGTCCCGGAGTCAACTTGCCAAGCCTGTCGGCACTCGGCAGCGCTTTGGCAAAATAGGGTGATGGCTCCATCACATGGATGTAGTAGTGATTGGCGCCGGGATGATCCGGTGTTTTGGCCAGCAGCTTTTCCAGCACTGTCCTTATCAATGGTGTCCATGGCCGGGGAGTACCATCAATTTTCCACAGGTCCCAGGGATGCTCCAGCATCATGGCATCAGCATACAAGGCCTGCACATCAGGATGCGTTGAGAATTTCTCATACGCTTTCTTCATCATGGTTGTGTATTGCCCGTTCAGTTTTGCCCTGTTCATATCGGCAGAATCAGCCGTGTAGCGGACAGCCATGGCATCTATCAATGCTTTTTCAACCGCTGATGCAGCCCCGGCTAATTCCTTTGCCTTTTCAGTTGCCGCAAGGGCTTCCGGTGAGGCGGCATAGCCCAGGTCATTAATGTTGGGGCCATAGGCCAGCGCCTGTGCCCAGTGCAGCATGGCGCAGCCGGGATCAAACCTCACAGCTTTTTTAAAAGACGCCATAGACTCAATGATGTGAAAACTGTAATACATATTGATGCCCTGGTTAAAATAGAACTGGGCACTGTCGCTTTTTGTACTGATCGTCCATAGATGTGTGCCTGAGCCCGGCATAGGAGGGATGTCCATTTCTTCAATGAAATCTTTCAGGGCTTCCCAATCGGGACCGCAGCGGATGATACTTTTTTTATAGGCGGCGTAATTTTTATTGTCGCCGGATTTGCCTTTGTATGTGTTGGCGGAACTAAAAGCCAGCAAAAGAGCAGTAACGAATGCCAGGCCTGTAAGCAGGAAGAGCTTTGCTTTCATGTTGCAAATGTTTTGGCAACAAAAGTTACGAATATTAAACAGTAACATTGCTTTTTTGAGTGGATAGTTGTTTTGTTTGATTAGCTGGCGGGTATTAGCTTCTGAAATCTCGGCAGCTTATTAATTGCAGGACTTTTACATAGTTAATGTTAGCTGCCGTTCAATCCTTTGAAACCGGAAGTTCATGAGTCATACAATGAATGCCTCCCCCACCTCTATTTACTTGCAAAGTATAAATCTGTATTATTTGCCTGTCAGGAAATAGGTTAGTAAATACAGTTTTCACTTCTTCATCTTTTTGTTTTTGTGTTTCTGTCATTCCAGGCTTCCAGTATTTTGGTATTAATACCACTTTGTTGCTGATGAAAAAATTACAATAGCTGGCAGCCGGCACTCTGTAGATGGTGTCTCCTTTTTCCAAACCAAAATCTTTAAAACTTTTAGCCTGGTTCTCTGTAACGGTTAAGGTAAATTTAAGCTGTTCAATTTCCGGCATCGGTATACGAACTATTTTAAACTTATTTCCATTAGCAGTTGTTGCATTTTGCAGAATTTTTAAATTGGTTTCAAGCATTGGATAATTTATACTGTCAACGGGGTTTTTATCCTTATCTTCGATAGAAATGTAAGGCAGTACAACGGTGCTTTCATCCACAAATCTGCATAGTTCATCAATATGCATGTTTGCTCCGCCGCCAAAATAGTTTTTATAAAACGGACCAAACTTTGGGAATATTTTGTCCTCAATAAGCCCTTTTTCCAGCCAAATTATTTTACGGGCACCTAGAGTTGTTTTCAGTTCATTTTCAATTTCAGTTATTGATTTATTGGGATTACGTTGTATGGCCATTTCTTTAATAATCATGAATGTGCCATTGCCATTTGCCTCAATGCCACCACCCTCAAAAACATATTCGCTTTTAACGATCGGTAAATTTAAAAGCACTGCCATTCGTTCATCCCATTTACCGTATATTTTTTCCTCCTCCGGCATTGGTTTTCCATAGATGTCCGGGTACATTCCATATGATGAATAATCAAAACAGACCACTTGTAGTTTATTGGCTTTGTCTTTTGTGAAAAATATATAGTCTCTTGTGAAGAAGTCTATATATGGGTCTGTCAGAATCTCAATGGTTGAAGTGTCAATTAAGTAATTAGCCATATACTTTGTTGCAGCAGTTCTCATTGAAGTGGAGGCAACATTAAGAGATAACTTAACGTGTGGTTGCAAGGCTTCAATAACTCTGCATGTAACAGAGTCACGTCTTTCCTGGCCGAACCATGTAAGCCATACTTTCTTTTGTTTTTCCCATTCAGCAGGTATTCTGACTTTCTGTGTTATTCCAAATAAAGGGTAATTAAGACAAAATAGGAGGGCTAATATTTTTTGATAGTGTCTCACTATGAAGGACAGCTAAATTGTATGTACGCTAATATACGCTACTTAAAATGGCAATACAATTTTATTGGTAATGCAATTGTAGTTGACAGATTTTCAACTGTTCCTATTTTCCTTCCAGCTCCACTATTTTCTCAAACACTTTTTCGTATTCAGCATCCAGGGAAGTTAATTCACTTGATGCCTTCTTATAGGCTGTTTCTGTTTGCAGGAACTTTGCTTTGTCGCCATAGGTTTCCGGTGAGGCCAGCGCTGCTTCCAGTTCCTGTTGCTGGAGTTTCAATTTGGCGATCTTTTCTTCCAGTTGCTGAAAAAGTTTTTGCTGTTTCTGCAATTCTTTTTTTAATTCTTTATTGACAGGGGTATTCGATGCAGGTTGCTGGTTGTTTGTTACTGGTTGAGGTTTTGCTGCTTCGGGAACTTTGTTTTGTTTCTGACCTCCTGCCTCTGATTTCTTTTTCTCCGCTTCCTGCTTTGCCATTCTTTCTTTCCATTGCACCCATTCTTCATAACCGCCCTTGAATTCTTTTATCTCCTGGTCAACGATCTCCCAGATCTTGTTGGCGGTTTTTGAAATAAAATAACGGTCGTGGCTCACCAGGATAATGCTGCCTTCATATTTTTTCAGCGCTTCGATCAGCAGGTCGCAGCTATGCATATCGAGGTGGTTGGTCGGTTCGTCCAGCATCAGGAAATTGGCCTTGCTCACAATCACTTTTGCCAGGGCCACCCTTGCTTTTTCACCACCACTCAGTATTTTAATCTTCTTATCCGCATCATCCCCGCTGAAAAGAAAACAGCCCAGCAGTCCCCGCAATTCAAGTTCGGTCATCTGGCTGCCACATTCTTTCATTTCATCGAGGATAGTGTTGTTGATATTCAATGCCTCTAACTGGTGCTGGGCATAAAAACTTTCTTCCACATTGTGGCCCCATTTTCTTTCGCCGCCATCAAGCGGTTCTGTGCCGGCAATGATGCGCAGCAGGGTGGATTTGCCTTTTCCGTTGGCGCCGATCAATGCTATTTTATCGTCGCGGTCAATTTCAGCAGAACTGTTGCGGAGAATGACATTGTCGCCAAATGATTTACTGATATGTTTCAGTTCTGTGAGAACACGGCCCGGTTGCTTATCTACCCGGAAGTTGATGCGGATATTGGGACGTTCCACTTCTACATCCTCTATACGTTCCAGTTTGTCTAACTTTTTGATCAGGCTTTGCGCCATGGCTGCCTTGCTGGCCTTGGCCCTGAACCGTTCAATCAACCGTTCATTCTGCCTGATATAATCCTGCTGGTTTTCGTAGGCCTTCTGTTGCATTTCAATGCGTATGGCCTTTTCCTTTTCATAATAATCAAAATTGCCACCGTAAATATGCAGTTGCTGCTGGTACACCTCCACGATCTTGGTCACCATCCGGTTCAGAAAATATTTATCGTGGCTCACAATGACCACCGAGCCCTGGTAATGCTGCAGATATTTCTCCAGCCATTCGATAGAAGGTAAATCGAGGTGGTTGGTAGGCTCATCGAGCAGGAGCAGGTCGGGTTGCTGCAAAATCATTTTCGCCAACAGCACCCTCATGCGCCAGCCACCGCTGAATTCTTTATAGGGTCGTTGCAGATCGGCGTTGGAGAATCCCAGGCCCTGCAGCACCTCCTCGGTTTTATGGTGAATGTTATAGCCTCCCAGCGTTTCTAATTCATGCAGGCGGTCGGTATATTCAAGCAACGTCTTTTCATCGCCTGTCTTTTCCAACTCTTTGCCGATCTCTTCGATTTCTTTTTCTAATTGCAGCACTCTTTCAAATGCGCCGAGGGCAACTTGTAAGATGGAATCGTTGGTATCAAAGCTGAGGAGATCCTGGTGCAGGTAGCCAATAGAGGTGGTGCGGCTCCGTTCCACCGTTCCTTTGGAAGGCTGGTATTCACCCACCAGCAATTTGAGCAGGGTTGATTTGCCCGTACCATTATAGCCAATAAGGCCAATACGTTCACCTGGTTGAATATGCCAGGTGGCATCTTCAACAATCACTCTTGCTCCAAATTCAAAAGTTACATCCTGTAGACCTGCTAACATACGCTGAAATGAGGCGCAAATGTAGAAAGAAATGAACAGAGAGACTACCTGGGAAGCAGTCATTTAACAATCCGTCAAAAAAGAAGGGAAATGATCAATACCTGTTTCTGTCCCTGTTGTAACCTCCGCCTCCGCCGCCGCCTTTGTTGAAACCACCCCTGTCCCTGTTGTAGCCGCCACCGCCACCACCGCGAAATCCTCCACCACCGCCTTGTTTATCCTCCGCTTTTTTTACAACAAGTGTTTTTTTGCCGATGGGTAGGTTGTTCAAACCTTCGATGGCTTCATTGGCTTCAGCCTCCAGCGGCATATCCACAAATCCAAAACCGCGGCTTTTACCGGTTTCCCTGTCCATAGATACTTTGGCAGATAATACGGTTCCGAATTTTTCAAAAAATTCTTCCAGTTCCGCATCATCCATGTCGTAGGGCAAACCTGCCACAAAAAGTTTCATGCTACTAATTTTTGTAAATGTAATAAAGATATGCTGGTATTGAACAGCAAATATGAAAGGAAGCTGCAAATGAGGAAAACCACGTTTCAGATGTGAAAAACCCCTGACCGCACTATTGATTTGATGAAACAGGCAGGAAAAAAGGCCTTACAGGGTGATTACCAGTTGTCGAAATAGAACGACAATGGCCGCTGCACCGAAATGACAGCTAAATCATTTCGCCTTCTATTTTTTTTGCTTCAGCCGCTCCGTTCTTTTGTGCCCCCGTGTCCTTTGAAGCAAAACATAAACCTTCAAACTATAATCTATGGGCATGCGCCAACTTAAAATCTCCAACTCTATCACTAACCGTGAATCTGAGAGTCTTGACAGGTATCTGCGTGATATCAACAAAATTGAAATGATCACTCCCGATGAAGAAGTGTTATTGGCAGAAATGATCAAAAAAGGCGATAAAGCATCTTTGGACAAACTTACCAGGGCTAATCTTCGTTTTGTGGTTTCCGTAGCTAAACAATACCAGGGACAGGGGCTTTCCCTGGCCGACCTTGTGAATGAAGGCAACCTTGGCCTGATGGAAGCAGCCCGTCGCTTCGATCCTACCCGTGGTTTTCGCTTTATTTCATTCGCCGTATGGTGGATCAGACAGAATATTTTGCAGGCTATTGCTGCCAATGCAAGGATAATACGTCTACCGATCAATAAAGTGGCGCTGCACAATCGCATCAGAAAGGCTTACTCCGTGCTGGAGCAGCAATTAGAGAGGGCTCCGTGTATAGAAGAGATAGCAGAAATACTGGATGAAGATGAAGAGGAAATCAGGCAAAGCCTTCGCCACAAAAGTGAACATATCAGTCTTGACACCCCGCTTTCTGAAGAAGAGGATGGTTCTTTAGTTGATATTATTGAAAATAAGAATGCGGAAAAAACAGAAGAAGAGCTTTGTCACCGCCAGTCGCTGCGAAAAGAGATTGACCGTTCATTTCAGCTCCTTTCTGAAAAGCAGCGTACTACAATCTGTTACATTTTTGGCATAGGAGTAGATCATCCATTGACACTTGATGATATAGCCAGCCGTATGAACCTGACCACAGAAAGGGTTCGCCAAATCAGGGATAAAGCGCTGGATAAACTGCGAACGGCAAAGAATTTTAATTCACTTCGCAGCTATTTGGGAAACTGATATCAGTTTGCCCTGACAAAATTGAAGCGAATAGTGTCTTTTCCACCTTTTTGATTGGGGCCAACTATAAAGGCCCGAAGCGTATCTGCAGCAACCAGTGTGTAGTTGATGTCTGTAGGAAAATCATGCGCCGGATTGCTAAATTGAACGCTTTTTTCATCCAGATGCACTGAGTGAAATTTTACCGCTTTTCCCTGGTTTTGTCCACGGGCCAGCACTTCATACACCCAACGATTTTTCTCCGGGTAAATTTTTACTGTTTCATTCACGATGGTATCAGTTCCCCTGACGCTGCAGGCGATAACAGCAAAACTGCCATCTTCAGTTTTTGTCCATCTTTCAAAACCTCTCCGGCTCTCACGAAGCCAGGTGCCTGTTATCTTATCAAACATCAGTTGCTTTAATGTTGTTTCCTGGTAGCAACGACTTTCTGTTACTTTATTAGTATTAAAAGAAATGACTGTTGCCGCGAAAAATACCGGCAATAATATAATACTGAAATACGATCTGTTTTTCATAAATAACTATTTGACGGAATGTAATGCAATTTTGTTTCCTTCTGTATCAATAAAGATGGCAAAATAGCCCATCTCCGGGCTTATTTGTGTTTTCGGCACAATCACCTGGCCACCGGCTGCCTGCACTTTTGAAAGGGATGCGGACAGGTCATTCCCGCCATTCAGGTAAATCAATGTCCCTTGTGAGGAAGGGCTATAATCTTCTCCTTGCACAATGGCGCCTGCCACATTGGTTCCATCGCCGGGAAAGAAAGCCATTTTTGTTCCGAACATTTCGGTTTCATTCATTTCACAATTCAAAATAGTTTGGTAAAAGGTTTTGGCCCTGTCCATATTGCTGACAGCGATCTCAAACCAGTTGATGATGTTTTGCATGACTATACTCTTTTATTCCTGCAAAATATAAGGCCTGCTTTTTTCAAAATTGTAAAATTGCGACAATCATTCCGCTGAAGCAAAAAGGGCGGCAAAGCGAAGGTTCTTTGCATAGAATGATTTTGGGCTCATGCCGGTAAACTCTTTGAAGTCTTTGATAAAATGCGCCTGGTCGTAGTAGCCGTTTTCATAGGCCAGCGTTGTAAGGTTGGTGAATTTCTTTTGTTCCAGCATTTTGAGAGTGGCTTGCAACCGCACCGCACGGGCCAGTTGTTTGGGGCTCATGCCGATGGCAGAAGTGAATTTTCGTTCAATACTTCTGCGGCTGGTGTTGAGGCTGCCAGCCAGTTCTGTTACATCCAACTGTCCCTGCGAACGGATAATAACTTCAACACAATTCTTTGTGATCGCATCAATGGTTTGCGGTTCGCTTAGCCTGGATAGCAGGAATGATTCAATGATACGGATGCGTTCAGCATTGGATGAAGCATTGATGACAGCATCTTCCAGTTGCTTTCCTTTTTCTCCAAACACTTCAATTATCGGCTTGGCCTTGTCTTGCAACCGGGTGACAGGAATATTAATGAATGGCGCAAGTCCTTCAGGTAAAAAACGGGCAGAGATCATTCCGCTGACCCCAGTGGGGGCTATTTCTATAAACCGGGTGATCTGTCCGAAAACAAAACTCCGCGGTTGGAGGATGGAAGAACCGTCTTCAAAATATTGCCGGTATAAGTCTCCGTAATGAAAGATCATTTCCATGCAGCCATCAGGTAGCACCCGTTGCTTGCCTGGTTCAGCAGCTGCCTCTTCTTCTAATGTCCAGAAACATTTTACAAAAGCCTGCAATTCTTGTGAAGGATTATAGACCTGGTAGTTCATTTTTGATAAACAGGTGATATAAAGATATTATTTGTTGAAATCAGGCAACGCTATAATAAAATGAAATTATATTTTGACAGGGATGCTAATAAGACTACATTTAGAGATTATCATCTTTTTTACCTACCAGCACCTCAATTATGCCATTTATTCTGATTTTCTTTATTTGCCATTGGTATTTTTCTCTTTTCACACTGAGTTTTCTTCAGCACCGCTATGCTTCACATGCTGTCTTCAGCATGAGCAGGGGTTGGGAACGTTTTTTTTACCTCATGGCCTATATGGCTCAGGGCTCGGCCTATGTAAGTCCCAGGACTTTTGCCATTCTTCATCGTATGCATCATGCGTACACGGATACGGAGAAAGATCCCCATTCGCCACATTTTCATAAAAACGTTTTCACACTCATGTGGTACACCCGGGCTATTTCCACTGCAATCTTCCGTGGAAAATTTATTCCTGAGGAAAGATTTACAAAAAACCTTCCTGACTGGAGGTCTTTGGATGTTTGGGCACATTCCACTTTTTCCCGGGTTCTCTGGATAGCTATTTATATTGCGATCTATGTGTTTTTTGCTCCTTCAGCCTGGTGGTTCCTGTTGCTTCCCTTTCATATTTTGAATGTTCCTTTTCATGCAGTTATCATCAACTGGTTTGCACATAAGGTCGGGGCTGTTCATTTTACAATGAAAAACAAATCCCGCAATCTCTGGCCTTTTGATATTGTCATGTTAGGTGAAGCCTACCACAATAATCATCATAAACATCCTTCTGCCGTGAATTTTGGAAGACGCTGGTACCAGATTGATCCTATTTACCCGGTTATCCTTTTATTGAACCGGCTCCGGGTCGTCCGTATCAACCGGCAGGCAGTAATTCCCCAATACATGGAAGCCTGACCAAAGGATCGGGTCAGGCCAAATTATATTAAACAGCAGCTTCAATTCTTTCTTCTTCCTCTTACCTTTAAGGGATAAATACATTTTGCATGAGATCTCTTTTTGCTTTTCTGATATTTATCAGTTTTGTAGCTGTTGTTTCTGCGCAGCCTACACAAAAACCAGTTTTGCATGGCAAGAACTGGATGGCCATCACCGGCAAACCTTTGGCCGCAACGGCAGGGTCCATGATTTTTCAGCAGGGTGGTAATGCAGTGGATGCGGCATGCGCCATGCTGGCTTCCACCTGCACCATGTGGGATGTGCTGAGTTGGGGAGGAGAAACCCAGGCACTGATCTATAACCCCAAAACAAAAAAAGTAATCGCTATAAATGCTCTTGGCGTGGCACCGACCGGCGCTACGGTTGAATTTTATAAAAGCAAGGGCTACGATTTTCCTCCTGAGTATGGCCCTTTGGCTGCTGTTACTCCCGGCACCCCGGGAGGCATTTGTCATATGCTTTCAGAATACGGGACAATGAGCCTGAAGCAGGTGCTGGCGCCAGCTATGGAACTGGCAGCCGGCTATCCTATCGAAGCACAGACAGCTAATAGTATTGAAAGAAATAAAGCAAGGATCAAAGAATGGCCATACAGTAAAAAAGTGTTTTTACCTCATCTGGGTGAAAAAAGAGAAGCCCCGGAAGCAGGAGAAATATTTGTGCAAAAAGATTTACTTGCTACTCTCACAAAAATGGTGGAAGCAGAGCAGCAGGCTTTGAAGGAGGGTAAGAACAGGAAGCAGGCTATTATGGCCGCTTTTGATCGTTTTTATAAAGGCGATATAGCAAAAGAATTTGTAAGAGGGTGCCAGGAACAGGGAGGATTGATAACTATGAATGACCTGGCCAACTGGAAACCCATTGAAGAGGAACCGATGAAAGTGAGCTACAAAGGGATTGATGTTTACAAATTGCAGCAGTGGACACAAGGGCCGGTGCTGTTGCAGGCGCTAAATATCCTGGAGAATTTTGATCTGAAAGCAATGAAGTATAACAGCGCAAAATATATTCATACTGTTTACCAGGCCATGAATCTTGCGTTTGCAGACAGGGACTTTTATTATGGCGATCCCTATTTTGTCCCCGCGGAACCGATGAAAGGATTGCTCAGCAAGGAATATGCAAAGCAAAGGGCTGCTCTGATCGGTTTTGAAAAAAATAATCCTGCTATCGGCCCAGGTGACCCATACCTGTTTGAGGGGAAAACTAATCCCTACATTGAATTGCTGAAAAAAAGAGGCTATGAGCAGGACAGTTCAAAAAGAAATTTTGTTCCCACTCATGATATGGGATTGATAAACGACATTAATAGCGGCGAAGGATTTGCACTCAACAGTTTGCCGGTTGATGATGAATACATGGACAGGTTATGGAGGGGTACCACTACCGTTGAGGCTGCAGACAAGGAAGGCTGGGTGGTCTCTATCACCCCAAGTGGTGGTTGGTTGCCTGCCTGCATTGCAGGAAACACCGGGGTTGGTATGAGCCAGCGAATCCAAAGTTTTGTATTGGACGAAACCCTGAACCCGTTCAATGTGGTTGAACCCGGAAAGAGGCCAAGAGTTACACTTACTCCATCGCTTGCATTAAAAGATGGTAAGCCATACTTATCTTTTGCTGTACAGGGTGGCGACACACAAGACCAAAACCTGTTGCAATTTTTCCTGAACGTGGTAGAATTTGGCATGAATGTGCAACAAGCTACAGAAGCAGCCAATATCAACAGCAACCAGTTATGGTTGTCTCTCGGCGGAACTAAAACAGACGACAGAAAACCAAGACCAGGAAGTATTTTAGTCAGCCGTGATACGCCGGAATCTGTAAGAGAAGAATTAAAAAAGATGGGCTATACCATTCAATTGGGTAATCGCACCAGCGGCCCCATCAATGCTATTTTCTTCGATTGGAAACATGGCAGCCTTTGGGGTGGCAGCAGCAATAATGGCGAGGACTATGGGATAGGCTGGTAACCACTTCATGTATCAGGTATTTCTGAGGAGCATCAGTTTTTCAACTGATGCTCCTCATCGTTTCTGGGGTAATAAATTTTAATTTTTGCACAACCTCATCAGCAAACAATAAAATCTTTGGTTATGAAACTCAGCGTACTGCAATCCAAAACAATCCATGATCTGCAGGGAGAATTTTCTGCATACTATCCTTATCTGAAGATCGAGTTCTTTGAAAAAGCTCACAAACCTGAGCAGGGTTCAATGGGTGCAATGCAGTATCCCCGCACCATGAAACTGGGAGAACTTAGTCCTTTATTGAATGAGGGAGAGATCAGTATTGCGTTGTCTGTGATTACCTCGCAGTTTGAGCAAATATTTCATCAGGAATTCGGTTTGAATGCCCAGGTGTTTCGCAATATGGCCGGTACCTGGATTCAAACCACCAGCAGCGACCACCTTTCCCTGGCAGAACAAAATGAATTGGGAAGGGAAGCGGCCCATCGTAATCGCCCCACTCAGCGGATTGAAGACAGCAAGTATTAAAAATCAATACAGATAAAATACTAATACAAAAGAAAAGCCCCGTTTGAATGATCAACGGGGCTTTCAGTATCTTTTATAATATAATTATTGCTTCAGTATCTTTCTTGTCTGCATTTTTTCGCCATCAAAATAACTCAGGTAATATACCCCAGTGGGGTATTGGCTGATGTCAATTGTCAGGCTCATACCTGTTGCCATTCTCCGCAAGAGTTCTTTACCGGAAGCATCCATTAACCGCAGCACTTCATTGTTCCTCATACCACTGACAGTAAACACATCCTTAACAGGATTCGGGAATATTTCAAACGGCTGAATACCGGAAGATGTGATCTTAACAATACCGGAATATTTAAATGAGCCGTCTGCATCAACCATTTTCAGGCGATAAAAACTTGTTCCACTGAGCGGCTGCGCATCATCGAATGTGTAATTATTCCTGGTAGCAAGATTCCTGGCAGACACCAGACCGATGTTGCTGAAGTTGCGTCCGTCAGCGCTGCGCTGCAGTTCAAAATATCCTGCATTGCTCTCACTCTCTGTGCTCCACTTCAGTTGCACAGCATTTAATTGTTTGCTGGCAGAAAAATCA
Organism: uncultured Chitinophaga sp.; assembly: GCA_964437415.1. Taxonomy (GTDB): domain Bacteria; phylum Bacteroidota; class Bacteroidia; order Chitinophagales; family Chitinophagaceae; genus CADEDV01. The sequence goes on from CAYTGN010000002.1 coordinate 64,839, forward strand.
ATGAGTCGTAAGGGAAGGATGAGAGCACAAATATTATCCCATTCAGCGGCTACTTCCAGGTTAGAAGAAACCGTGGGGCTGATTGACAAATATTTAATACTGCCGGACCCGGCTTCACAGCCGAATGCCGCATCATCCCGGAAAAAAGTAATGGGAGTAGTAGAGGTAGTGGGTACATATAGCCCTGCGTTATCATCATAAGTGTAAACCGGGTCGCCATCAACATATATCTCCACTTCATCGGTTGCGCCATTTCGAATTAGCGTAATAAGGAAATATTGATTGGCAATAAATCCCCCGGGGCATGTTCCCACCGGACCATCGGTTGCAATGAATATACAGTCATCAGAATAATAAAAACCATTGTCTTCAGCTCCATCAGAAAAGTCAATAAGGCGTTGAAAACCGGTAAGTGCATCAAACTCAACCAGCATGTGAATAGTATAAGTGTCGCCTATAAGGTTGCTGTTGGGGAAAGAAAGCCCACCCCATTGATTGAAATTAAAAACTGTTCTGGGGCTAGCGCCACACACACCATCAGACGTGGTTATCGTCACATCGCTGTAAGTACCGGGATCAACAGAGCCGCAAACTAAATCAGCAACTTCAACAAGCGTTGGGCCGCCGGTTGACGAGATCAGGCTATTGTTAAAGTTGTAGCGATAAGGTTGAGCATTCATGCCTGAGGCAAAACTCATAAGCATGATGAATAGTAAAACTCTTCTCATAAAGTTAACGTTTAAAGATTTGAATTAGAGATCCGTCCTTGTGTTTATAAAAGTAAGTATTTAAACGAAATCAAAATCAAAATGTGAATATATTATCGTCATTTTTTTGCCTGGCTGTACCCGTTAAACCTAGCCTGACAATCCCTAACTTTGCAACTCAATTTGGTCATGTTACTATGAGAGAAGTAGTTGTAATATCAGCAGTTCGCACCCCCTTTGGAAGTTTTGGCGGAAGCCTAAAATCATTATCTGCTACCCAGTTAGGTGCCGAAGCTATAAGGGGAGCTTTACAAAAGGCAGAGCTTCAGCCTGTCCTTGTCCAGGATGTATTAATGGGATGTGTTTTACAGGCCAACCTTGGTCAGGCGCCGGCCAGGCAAGCCGCCAAATTTGCCGGGTTGCCCGACACTGTTAATTGCACGACTGTAAATAAAGTTTGCGCCAGCGGCATGAAAGCCATCGCCCAGGCTGCCCAAAGTATACTGTTAGGCGATACAGAGATAGTTGTTGCCGGGGGAATGGAAAGCATGAGCAATGTTCCTTTTTATGCTGATTCGGTTCGCTGGGGTAATAAATATGGTAACACAACTTTAATTGACGGGCTAGCCAAAGATGGCCTTACCGATGTTTATGATGGCAAGGCAATGGGCAATGCAGCTGAACTCTGTGCCCGGGAATGTGGCATTAGCCGGGAAGACCAGGATGCATTTGCTATTGAAAGCTACAAACGCAGCCAGGCTGCGTGGGAAATCGGAAAATTTGAAAATGAAGTTATTCCGGTGCAGATACCTCAGCGAAAAGGTGAACCCATTACTGTCGCAAAGGATGAAGAACCCTGGAATGTAAAATTTGAAAAAATACCTTCCCTGAATCCCGCCTTTCAAAAAGATGGAACAGTGACGGCTGCCAATGCTTCCACTATGAACGATGGGGCTGCTGCGTTGGTACTGATGAGTGCCGACAAAGCAAAAGAACTGGGTTTGAAACCAATTGCCAGAATCCTTTCTTACGCAGATGCCGAGCAGGCACCGGAATGGTTTACAACAACTCCTTCATTGGCTGTGCCATTAGCCGTTGCAAAAGCAGGTCTCCAAATGAGTGACGTTGAATACTGGGAGTTAAATGAAGCTTTCGCTGTAGTAGGTATTGAAAACACAAGGCGGATGAAATTAGCCCCTTCTAAAGTGAATGTGCACGGTGGGGCTGTGTCAATCGGGCACCCACTTGGAGCCAGTGGGGCCAGGATTATTGTTACACTCATCAATGTGCTGAAAACAAACAATGCCAAATACGGCACTGCTGGAATCTGCAACGGGGGTGGCGGTGCTTCGGCGATGGTTATTGAAAATATCTCATAAGTAAAAAACGATTTTTTGAATAAACCTATTGAAGATGAAATTCATCATTTCCCTTGTCTCTCTTAGCCTTCTTACCTTAGCTTTCACTGTAAAGGAGAATGTGGTCAGCAATATTGAGGGGGCCTGGCAAAACACTGATGGGGACAAAATACAAGTGCTTATCTGCAAGGATGATTATTTAACTTTCAGTTCATATGACATTAAAAGCAAAAAATTCTATCGTTCATTTGGAGGCAGTTTTTCAGTATCAGGCGACCAGGTTCATGCCCAAATAGAATTTGATACAGAAGTAAAAGAACAAATCGGTCAACACCTGCATTACAGGTTTAAAGAAGAATCAGATGTGCTGAGTATAAATATATCCGGTGTTGAAGCAAAATGGAACCGGGTTGATGATGGTTCGGACAACCTTGCCGGAAACTGGAGAATCACCGGAAGAATGCAAAACGGCAATATGAATGTGATTCAGAGAGCCGACAGAAAAACACTAAAAATCCTTTCCGGCACCCGGTTTCAATGGATGGCGATCAATCCCAAAACAAAAGAATTTTTCGGAACAGGCGGAGGCACCTACACGTTCAAAGATGGTAAATACACCGAGAATATTGAATTCTTTTCAAGGGACAGTTCAAGGGTGGGAGCTTCACTCAGTTTTGATGGCAGTGTCAACGGAAATGTCTGGACACACAAAGGGCTTAGTTCAAGAGGTGATCCTATACACGAAGAATGGACAAGAGAAACAAACTAATTGCTGTTGTCCTTGTCCATCCAATAATTTTTAAAAAGTATGGTCATTATTTCACAACAAGTTTTCCTCTTCCTGTTGTGATACCATTTTCATTTTGAATGGAAAAAAATACAGTTCCTTTCTGCATTCGCAATGCTTCAGATGACAGGTAATTTCCGTTTGTGGAAACTGTGCCTGCCAGCAAACCATTTGCACTAAAAAACCTTACAATGAGACGTTCCTGGTTTGCATTTGCAATAGTCAATGTCTGGCCGGGACTTAATACAGTAGGCCAAAGGCTTACATTGCTTTTCCCTGTATAGTGGACCGTAAGAACCTGAGAGTGCTTTACATCACCGGGATTGTGACCTGTCATTCTTAAACGATAATAAGCAACTCCATGAACTGGTGATTGATCGGTGAACGAATAGGTAGTGTTGCTCATGCTGTTCCTGCTGGGAGTGCTGTTTATTGCTGCAAAGTTTCTTCCGTCGGTTGACCGCTGCACTTCGTAGTGACTCATATTGGTTTCCTCAACGGTTGTCCATTTCAGATGCACGGCATCATTTGTCTGGCTGGCTGTGAATGAGATTAGCCGAAGTGGCAAAATGAAAGCAAAATCATAAAAAACAGTGATGCGGATATGATCAATCCTGCCTGCAGTGCTGGCTCCTGTGACACTTCTTTGAGCTGCTATCGCCACACCAAACCCCGTGTTATTAACATCATTATTTGTCCATGCTTCACCCCACAGGTCACCTGCATTCCCATAGATCTGGTAAGCATCTGACATTGCGTAGCCGGCGCCAAAAGATTTTTCATTACTCCCAATAATTCCATTCTTGACAATACGGATGCTGTAGTCTGCCGTTCGGGCATTTGGGTCAGCTCTTTCCACTTCCACTACTATTCCTGAAATTATCACACTGGGTGGGATAGAGAACCCAAAGTCAGTTGCAACAAGATAATCAGTATAAGCACCTGCTGCACCCGGTATACTGCCTGATGTTACATAACTGTTATCGCTGGAAGAAGCGTTGCCCGTATTCGACCAGGTGGCACTTGATCCGGGTATATTCACTACGGTAAAACTGCCGGGACTGTTCGGGCCATCTATTTGCGCTGAAAGAAAATCTGAAAGTGAAAGTACAAGGGCAAGAAGTAAAAACTGTCTCATGGTGGTTGTTTTCAAGGATGAATTAGCCTGCAAAAATTACTATTTGGCAGGGTATTTACAAGTTATCCACAGCAAATCTTAATTTTTGACATTTATCATCGTGCTTTTACAAAGTGTTATTACTAAATTGATTCTATAAACTCTTGTAAATGGGTTTTTAGTATTTTTAAAGTATTCTTTATTCGTTTATGAGCGGACTTAGTGTTTCTACTTAAAAAGATTTTTTCGGTTCAGGGCCGCTTCGTACTTTCAGATGAATTAAAAACCACCAAATATGAGACAAGTCACTTTGCTGCTTTTTTTTGCAGCGCTTATTCTTGGATTTAGTTGCAACAACAATAATTCTGCCGGAGGCGGCGGATGGTCTGCTGCAGACAAACGAAAAGGATTAAACGAATGCCTTACAGAAGTGAAAGGAAGATTAGATGCGACAACTGCAAAAAAGCTTTGTGATTGCGCACTGCAGAAAACAATGAGGAAATATGATAGCTATGCTGCCGCTGAAAACTCTACAGAAGAGGAAGGAATTGCCATTGCGCAAAGTTGTATGGATGCCATACAGGGCGGCGGTGGCAATGATTTTGATGATGAGGACGATTTTGGGGATTTCAACAACAAAAAGAAAAAACAGGACGATTTTGAAGATGATAATTTTGACGACGATTTCGGAGATGATTTCAGCGACCAGAAAGGAGGTGCCCGCTGGACAAGCCAGGAAAGACGGTCTTTTATCCAGGGTTGTGCAACAGCCCGCCGGCAGGCTGCCGGGGTTTCTGCAAAGGAAGCTAATGACTATTGTGATTGCATGACGGGCAAGATCGAAAGAAAATATTCATTCCGTGATGCAAACCGCATGACTGCACAGGATTTTCAAACCCGTGAATGGCAAAGTGCCATAACAGATTGTTCTGGCGGTGGCGGAGGAGGCCTGGATGATTTTGATGACGATTATTAATCTTGAAATACATTATTTTATGCCGGTCACTCAGGCAGTGACCGGCATTTTCATTTTTAGGTTTTATCCTGATGGTCACTTATTTTTGCCCTCTTTAAAAATCATATACTGATTATGGCAAGATCAATTGCATTTCGTGAGGCTTTGCGTGAGGCGCTGAATGAAGAAATGAGGAGAGATGACCGTGTCTTTTTGATGGGAGAAGAGGTAGCAGAATACAACGGCGCCTATAAAGTGAGCCAGGGGATGCTTGCAGAATTTGGCCCAAAAAGAGTAATAGATACGCCAATTTCTGAGCTGGGATTTGCTGCTGTGGGGGTTGGAGCCGCTCAAAATGGTCTTCGCCCCGTGGTGGAATTCATGACCTGGAATTTTGCCGTTTTAGCCTTAGATCAAATTTTAAATACTGCCTCTAAAATGCTGGCAATGAGTGGAGGTCAGATTTCTTGTCCTATCGTTTTCCGAGGCCCGAATGGATCTGCCGGTCAGTTAGGCGCACAGCACTCCACTGCCTTTGAAGCTTTGTATGCCAATATCCCCGGTCTCAAAGTGGTTTCTCCGAGCAATGGTTATGATGCCAAGGGACTGCTGAAACAGGCCATCCGTTATGAAGAAGACCCAGTGATCTTTATGGAAAGTGAAGTGATGTATGGCGACAAAACTGAAGTGCCGGATGAAGAATATTACATTGAATTGGGCAAGGCAGATATTAAGAAAGCAGGTCGTGATGTGACAATTGTTTCATTTAATAAAATGATGAAAGTGGCTCTTGGTGCTGCATCCGAACTGGAAAAAGAAGGTATCAGCGCTGAAGTGATTGATCTTCGCAGCATTCGTCCTTTAGACTGGCAAACAATCCTTGAAAGTGTGAAAAAGACAAACAGGCTGGTGATCGTAGAAGAACAATGGCCATTTGCATCTGTGTCATCTGAGATCACTTACCGCATCCAGAAAGAAGGTTTTGATTACTTAGATGCTCCTATACGCCGTATTACTGCCGCCGATGCCCCTCTGCACTATGCACCCAATCTTGTTGCTGCTGCATTGCCCGATGTTCCGAGAACTGTGAAGCTGGTAAAAGAGGTAATGTACCAACACAAATAGTTGTTGTAAATAATATTCGTTTTAAAAGGGGGCTGCTCAAAGAGCGGCTCCCTTTTTTCGGGCTCAATACTTCACAATCCTGTAAGTTCCTGTTTATCATGATTTTTGACGATAACAATGTGCAAAAAAAAGTTTCCCTGTTTTGCAGCGTTTTAGATGTTAAACTGCATCTTTGTAATGGTTTTTCATAGGATATTGGATTTTAAAACGAGGCTGGGTTTCTACCCGGCTTCTATTTTTTGGCAGTAGTAGCATTCATTCTTCTATTCATCTCCAATCACAATGTTTCCTCTTTGCAGCGGTCATAATCTATGGCAAATCAGCTATTTTTACGCATTAAAAAAGAGTCATGGCCGATATACTGATTATTGATGATGAAAAGGCTATCCGCAAGACCCTCACCGAGATACTTTCCTTTGAAGGCTACAAGATCGAAGAAGCGGCAGACGGCGAAGAAGGCCTTAAAAAATTCAAGGACAAGACTTATGATGTAGTACTCTGCGACATCAAAATGCCCAAATTAGATGGGATAGAGTTCTTGCAAAAGGCTGGTGAAACCAATCCCGATGTTCCCATTATCATGATATCCGGTCACGGCAACATTGAAACTGCTGTAGAAGCCGTTAAAAAAGGGGCTTACGACTATATTTCCAAGCCGCCTGACCTGAACCGCCTGCTTATTACTATCCGCAACGCAATGGACAAAAGCAGCCTGGTGACGGAAACAAAAGTGCTGAAAAGAAAAGTGGGCCGGGTGCAGGAAATGATAGGTGATTCTGTGCCTATTAAGAAGATCAAGGAAACGATTGAAAAAGTGGCGCCAACAGATGCCCGTATCCTCATTACCGGCGAAAACGGGGTGGGGAAAGAATTGGTGGCCCGCTGGATACATGAAAAAAGCAACCGTGCCAACGGACCGATCATTGAAGTGAACTGTGCGGCCATTCCCAGCGAACTGATCGAAAGCGAATTATTCGGACACGAAAAAGGTTCATTTACTTCTGCTATCAAACAAAGAATAGGAAAATTCGAGTCGGCCAATGGTGGCACTCTTTTCTTAGATGAAATTGGTGATATGAGCCCCAATGCGCAGGCCAAAGTGCTGAGAGCTTTGCAGGAAGGAAAGATTACCCGGGTGGGGGCAGATAAAGATATTAATGTAGATGTGAGAGTGATTGCGGCTACCAATAAAGACCTGTTGAAAGAAGTGGAAACGAAAAATTTCCGCCTCGACCTTTATCACCGCCTCAGCGTAATCCTCATTCATGTACCATCACTCAATGACAGGCGGGATGATATTCCCCTGCTGGTGGATCAGTTTCTCGATGATATCTGCGCTGACTACGGTACAGCCCGCAAAAATATTGATGACGATGCTATCAACCTGTTGCAGCAATATAACTGGACGGGGAATATCCGTGAACTGAGAAATGTAGTGGAAAGGTTGGTTATTCTTTCCGGCAAAACCATCACGGCAGAAGATGTGAAGAACTATGTGATGCCAAAATAGCCTGTCCGGCAACTACTCTTATTCAGTTACGGGTTCCCTGCCTATTTCATCTGTAAATTGTTTTACCTCTTCTAATGAACGGAGGTGGGTCAGGTTTTGCGGATGGCGCTCTATACAGCTGCATGCCGGCCCGGAAATAAAAATTTTTTGCCCGGGAAAAACCCTGCAGGTTGAATCAATAAAGTCATTCAGTTTTATACCGTCAAGTTGTGTGATGACATGAGTGTAGAGATGTGTGACAGGGTAACAACCGGCATAATATTCAAGGGCAGAGGTTTCCACAGCAGTACCAAAGTAAGTGGTTCTTACGCCTTTTTTTCGCAGCAAATAATTCACCACCAGCAGCGGGATTTCATGTTTTTCTCCGGGGGGTGAAAAAACGATCACATTACTTTTATTATCCACTGCCGGGGGCAGTTTGTCAATAGCACTGATGATTTTTTTCCGGATGATATTGCTGGAAAAATGTTCCTGGGCAGGGATCACATGATTGGTCATCCACAACAGGCCAATACGCTGCAGGAAAGGGTAGAAGACATAAAAGATGGCATTCTCAATACCGATTTGTGCCAGCAGGTTATTGCAAACTGCCTCAAAACCGTTTTTGTCGAACATGATGCTGGCCTCTGTCAATTGATGCACAAACACCTCGTAGTCGCATCGGGAAGGTTTGATCTTGTCAATCTCCGCCTTTATCTCTTCAGGGCTCATTGCAGCAATCCGGGATATCTTATAACCATGATGATAAAGAAACGAAATACGCAGCAGTTCCTTCAGATCATCACAGTCATAAGTGCGGTGGCTGCTTTCCTTTCTTTTGGGTTTAAAAAACTGGTAGCGCTGCTCCCATATCCGCAACGTATGTGCCTTGATGCCACAAAGATTTTCTATGTCCCGTATGCTGAATGTATTCATTTCCTGACCCTAAATTATCATTCTCCCGCTTAAAACGACAAAAAACCGCTGGTTTGGTTTAGCAAAACTTTGAATTATTATATTTTGACAGGCTGATATTTATGATATTTTTGTCAGCTACTAAAAACCGGTTCATGCCCTTACAGCACATATTCATCGTTTATCTCATAGGAACACTGATCGTTTTTCTTCCTTCATTCGGCTTTGCAAAACTATTTGTAAAAGCAGGGGCGCCGGCATGGAAGGCTTATGTGCCATTTTACAATACATGGGTGATGCAGGATCTTGCCAAAAGACCCAAACACTGGGTGTTCTGGCAGTTCATTCCGGTGGTGGGCTGGTTCATCAGCCCGGGTATCTTTATTGAATTTGCTAAAGTGTTTGGAAGATTCTCTCTCGGGCAGCACACCCTTGCCTCCTTGTTCGCACCTTTCTATTTCCCTTATTTGGCTTATAAAGAAGACCCGAAATTCATTGGCGCTGAGGGAGTGAAAAAACATAAAAAGCAAAGCTGGAGAGAGTGGGTTGATGCAGCAATCTTTGCCGTTATAGCAGCTACTTTGATCAGAACTTTTGTTTTTGAAGCTTACACCATCCCATCAGGCTCAATGGAAAAAACATTACTGGTCAGGGATTTTCTTTTTGTTAGCAAGCTGAGTTATGGCCCGAGGATACCCAATACACCCTTATCATTTCCATTTGTTCACAACTACCTGCCTGTAACCAATGGTAAATCTTATTCAGAAGCGATTAAGTTGCCATATACAAGATGGTTTGCTTCTTCGCCAAAAAGAGGGGATGTCGTGGTGTTCAATTTCCCGGCAGGCGATACGGTTATTCATAAAGAAGGATATGAATCTGCGCAGCCCTATTATGATTTTGTCCGGGCAAGAGGCAGGGAAAATGTATGGAATGATCCGGAACTAAAACCCATTGTAGCGCATCCTGTTGATAAAACTGATAATTATATCAAGCGTTGTGTGGCAGTGGCCGGGGATATGGTGGAAGTGAGGGATGGTGTTGTTTATTGCAATGGTCAGCAGGAGAAAATTCCCCCTCATTCTGAAATGATGTACACCGTTACAACAAACCGCTTCCTCGACCAGGATATAATGAAGGAAGAATATAATGTGGATCTCGACAAAGGAGAATATTATGCTACCGGTCAAAGACCCAATGAGTACAAAATGCTGCTTACAGCGAAGGCCAAAGAAAAAATGCAGCAATCAGGTTTGGTCATTTCCATCCAGCCTGATGTTATGCCGGCTGGTAACGGTAAAGAGCTTTTCCCTTACGATGGAAGACACCCGTGGTCAAGAGATAATTACGGACCGGTTTGGATTCCCAAAAAAGGAGATTCCGTTGAACTCAATGATTCAACCTATACATTTTATGAAAGAACAATCCGGGTGTATGAGAAAAACGATTTTTATAAAAAGGACGGTCGTTTTTACCTGAATGGTGCAGAGGTCAGTTCCTATACCTTTAAAATGGATTATTACTGGATGATGGGGGATAACCGGCAGGGTTCTCAGGACAGCCGCTATTGGGGTTTTGTGCCTGAGGATCGCATTGTAGGCAAGGCATGGATGATCTGGTTCAGTTGGGAGGGCGGCCCCCGGTGGAACCGGTTATTCAACATTGTAAGATAAAACTCCGACCCCCTTCGTAAGAAGGGTTTTTTGATTTCATATAGTTGTAAATTGCTTATATGAAAGAAAGGAAATTTGAATTTGCATACGAAGTGTATGAAGACATCAGCCGGTTGGATGAAAAAGACGCCTGGTTGCTGAATGAAGCGAGGCAAATAACTGACCAGGCTTATGCACCTTATTCAAATTTTCATGTAGGAGCCGTTGCCATTCTTGAAGATGGCCAGATCGTAGCAGGCACCAACCAGGAAAACGCATCTTATCCTGTAGGCATTTGCGCCGAAAGAGTGCTGCTGGGATCTGCAGCCACCATTCACCCTGGTATTCCTATCATTAGCATGGCTGTCAGTTACAAAAGCAAAGAAAACGAAAGCGATCACCCCATTTCTCCCTGCGGCATGTGCCGCCAGGCATTATTGGAATACGAGACAAGATCAAAAAAACCGATTCGTCTTATTCTAAGCGGCCAGGAAGGAAAAGTTTATGTCATAAAAACTGCGCATCACCTGTTACCATTTGCTTTTACGAGTGATGAGTTAATATAAACTAAAAAAGCGTCTGCACTCCATACGCCACTTTCATCTCATGCTCCAGCAACCATTTTTTTCTCCATAATCCACCTGCATAACCGACTAACTCTTTGTTTGAACCAATCACCCTGTGGCAGGGAACAATGATGGCGATATTATTTTTCCCATTTGCATTGGCAACAGCTCTTGTGGCTTTGCTGTCACCTGTGCGGCGGGCCAGTTCTAAGTAGCTGATGGTTTTTGCAAAGGGAATTGCGATCAGCTCATTCCATACTTCCTGCTGAAATGGGGTGCCCGGCTGGTTCAGAGGCAATTCAAACTGCCTGCGCTGCCCGTTAAAATATTGTATCAATTGCTCCACACAATTAATGAGCATTGGCGGAATCGCTTTCTTTTTCGATGCTGTTTTTTGAGAACTGTCAAGAAAACTTACTTCAGTAATATAATCTTCCGTTCCGCTAACTTTCAGCTGGCCAACAGGTGAATGATAATATGTGGAGTATAGCTCTGCCATTTACCCGATCTTATGACCGTTGTTTACCGGTCGTTCCGGCTGCAATAAAATTACATCGTTATTGGCATCATAAATACCCAGCACCAGGCATTCGCTGATAAAATCAGCGATCTGTTTGGGTGGAAAATTTACAACAGCGATCACCTGCCTGTTGAGCAGTTCATCTTTTGTATAATGTACTGTGATCTGTGCAGAAGATTGTTTGATGCCTATCTCCGGGCCAAAATCCACTTTCAGTTTATAGGCAGGCTTGCGGGCTTTGGGAAAATCATCCGCTTCAACAATGGTTCCGGCCCGCATATCCACTTTTTCAAAATCACTCCAACTGATGCTCATGTATCTAAATTTTATCTAAACTAAAGATTTGTTGGCAAAACAGGCTGCCTGTAGTAAAAAAGAGGTATGGCATACCTGTCCGTTTTTGTTGAATACAATAGGAGCATAATTTTTTGACGGTTTTTACTGTTCATTCTAACTTACCGGAAATTTCTTCGCATGACCCCTACAAAAAAAAGCATGATTCTGTCACGACGCAGGTTTATCCGTAACACTTCACTCGTTGGCGCTGGTTTTTTTATTGTGCCCCGACATGTGCTGGGAAGGGGGCATGTGGCGCCCAGCGATAAACTGAACATTGCCGGGATAGGTGCCGGCGGCAAAGGCACCAGCGATCTTGCAGAATTTGCCAAAAGCCCGAAAGTGAATATAGTGGCCTTGTGCGATGTGGATGACAGGCAGGCCAAAAAATCCCGGGAAAGTTTCCCCAAAGCCTCTTATTACAGGGATTTCAGGGAGATGCTGGAAAATGAAAAAAATAATATTGATGCCTGCAGCATTTCCACTCCTGATCACACCCATGCTGTAGCCACACTGGCTGCCATGCAACTTGGCAAACATGTTTATACACAAAAACCGCTTACTCATAGTATTTATGAAGCAAGAGTGCTGACAGAAGCTGCAAAAAAATATAAAGTGGTGACCCAAATGGGCAACCAAGGTGGCTCAGGCGATGGTGTAAGAAAAGCAAAAGAAATATATGATGCAGGAATGATCGGTACCGTATCAGAAGCTCATGCATGGACCAACCGCCCGGTATGGCCGCAAGGCATACCTACACCATCTGGCAAACATGATGTTCCGGCTGAGCTTGACTGGGATCTTTGGCTTGGCCCTGCACAGCATATTGATTTCAACCCGGCCTACCTGCCTTTTAACTGGAGAGGATGGTGGACTTTTGGCACCGGGGCTTTGGGTGATATGGCCTGCCACATTATGGACCCTATTTTCCGCATTTTACCAATAAACTATCCCAATTCAGCAGAATGCAGTGTCGCCACCATTTGGAAAGAGATGTGGGATGATACGCAAAATATTGATGCATGCCCGCCTGCTTCTATCATTCATCTCAATTTTCCACGGAAGGATGGCAAAGGCAATATCAAAGTATCCTGGTATGATGGCGGCTTGCTGCCCAAACGGCCGGATGAATTATTGCCGGAAGAACCATTTGGTAACTGGGATGGCGGTGTTTTATTCATAGGAACAAAGGGAAGGCTTTTGCTGGACTGCTATGGCGGCAATCCAAGATTGTTACCAACACGACTGATGAAAGAAAAAGTAATGCCAAAAGAAACGATCAAAAGAGTTCCGGAAGGGCATTACCTGCAATGGGTGAATGCCTGCATTGCAGGATATGGAAATGCCAAAACCAGTTCGCCGTTTGAGTTTGCAGGGCCTTTCACCGAAAGTATCCTGATGGGGAATCTTGCAATACGAAGCTGGATGATGAAAAATCCGAACCTGAAAGGATGGGATGACAAATATCTTGGGCGCAAGAAATTGTTGTGGGATGCAAAGAATATGAAGATCACCAATTTTGATGAAGCCAATCAGTTTGTAAGGAGAGAATACAGGGACGGGTGGAGCCTGAATTTATAGAAGTACGAACTGCAAGGTTGTTATTCTTCAGTTCACTCCAGCAAATTAGCCAGGTCGATCAGTTCTGCCTGCTTATATTTTTCTTTTTCCCTGTCAAAACATTTGCTGAATTCTTCAAGCAGGTGACGGATAACTGCTTTATTTTTTTGTGGCTTGAAGTAATGACTGGTAGGCGGAACAGCAATCCGGCGGAAGTAATTTTCAACGTCCTGGTGAGTGAAAACCTGCCCAGATGTGGGATCAATAAAAAATTCGATCTTATGCTGCGGGTTTGGAAGGGTTTCGTCGGAATAACCGGGTTTGAAATAGGCCATCACAAACTGTTTGGGAAAATTAACGGCCCTTACCGGGATGTCTAACAACTCGCAAAGAAGCAGGTAAAGAATTCCATTGCTGAGTTGATTGCCACGTTTGGCCTCAATGGTTTTGTGCAACAGGAATTCGTTAGGTTCTTTGTAACTTATTTCTGTTCCTTTTAACCCGTAATAACTGTACAGGATGCTTGTCACCACGTTGATCTGTTCAAGCGGGGTGAGATAGTTGTTCAACTCCAGCCAGATATTCCTTCTCACTTTTTCCACTTCGTTCAGCACCGGCGCAGTAGAAATTTCCGGATACTGAAATTTAGACACCAGCAAAGAACCAAGCATCAGGTCGTGGTGACCGGACACATTCCATTGGTGAAGGTCATCAGTGAGGTCGCGGTAATGGAGCCGATGAATCAGCATCTCGATCCTTTGCTGCACCGGCTCTTCGGGTGTGGTTTCCCAAAGATGCTCGAGGCTGGGGATGATCGGTTTACCATAGTCAACGATCTTTTTGCTGACTGCGTCAAACACTTCTTCATCTGGATCATCAATCAGATGAAGCAAGGCTGTTATTTCCCTGTTTGTTTCCATGGTGGAGATTCTTGCACAATATCTTTATTGCAACTGAAAGCGAATAGTTAAACTTTTCCACAGGGGTGGAGAAGAGAGAGTCAGGAGTTTGTAGCCAGAAAGCACTTATAATTTTCAACCGCTATAAGTCCACCAATAAACCAATTTACTAATTAACGTTTTCTCGCCACCACCATCCAATCCCAGGGCTTGGGTTCTTTCAACCATTTTGGAGGTTTATGAAATTCTGTTGACCAGTCGTATTCGATCTTTTGAAACGCTTCTGTCACAAATCCGGCTTTTGACAATAGTAACTGCAATTCTTCTTTCAGGTAATGCTTATGCGGCACTTTATCAATATCAGCATTGCCCTGCAGAATATTATTCCATTTGCGGATGGCTTCTTTGGCATTTTTGGTTGCGGGGAAAAGATGCCTGTCAATTTTCCAGTTTTGCTGAACGATATGGGTGAGCAGAAAAGATTCCAGCGAAGGAATGGTTATAATTATACGTCCCCCTTTTTTCACACAGGCGGAAAGCGAAGCAAAAAAAATATCCCTGTCTTTTTTGTCCGGAGTAAGGATCGCATTGATGCAAATGCCAAAATCACAGGCAGGAACTTTTGTCTTTTTACCAGACATATCCGCCCGGATATATTCCACGTTATTGTATTGAGGGTATAATTGTTGTGCTATCTCCAGGTTTTTGGCGGAAATATCTACGGCATACACTTTTTTAAATGCCGGTGAAAGCACCGGCAGCCATTTTCCAATGGCACAGCCAATATCAATGACAGTTTTGTTTTTGGAAGCATACTTCTTTATCACTGCCCGGATCAATGCTTTCTTGTCGTTGTGGAGCACATCGAAAATTTCATCGCTGTAGGAAGGGGCTATATTTTCCCAGTAGGAACGTTTCATACGCATCGGTTATTCATAAATATCTTTCCTGTTGCCGATGGCAATCACTTCAACAACAAGAACTTTGTCATATATATCATAAATGATACGGAAACCCCCTTTTCTGACTCTGTAACCCTCTCGTCCTTTTAGTTTCCGGGAGCCATGGGGGCGGGGATTCGATGCAAGATTGCTGATATGCTCTATCAGGGTTTCCGCAACAGTACCATGCAATTTGTCCAATTGCTTTTGTGCTGTTTTGGTGATCCGGATTTGATACTCAGGCATGTTTTTTTCGCCGCTGTTGGAGATATTGACTAAAGGGGATTGATTTTTCCTTTCTTGCCTTCACAGCATCATAGAGCCGGATGTCTTCTAATTCTTCAAGATCTTTCAGCATTTTTTTATATTCTGCAATGGAAATGACAACAGAAAGCTTTTTGCCTTTCTTGTCGGTTATATATTGCGGGGCTTTTTTCGGCGTTGCTTTCATAAAGCCAAGTTACAATTTTTTAAGATAATGGTAAAAGGTCATTGCCAATAGGCCTTGATCAATTTGTTTAACAGACTTTGCGGCAAAAAAATTTCCCACAAAAACTATTAACCGTGATGGCAAGTTAAAAGATCAGCGAAATTTGCATCATGAGCAGTTTTCAATAAAACAATCTATTAGGGCATATCAAAAAAAATTGTCCTACAAATCAATAATAATATATTCTCCTGTTAACTTCTTCTCTAATTTTGTAAATAAATATCCTAAAATGAAAATACCAAATACAGAATTTACAGAGCCAATGCAAGTGCCGGCTCTATTTAATTTGACCCTTTTGCTAAGTCAAAATGCAGATATTGCAGTCAGGTTTTCCGGATTTCCTCAGCAATACAATTACCCAGAGATAATTATTCCGGCAGAAAATAAGGAAATAAAACTGTTTTGGGGCGACTATGATAGCTACATTCATAATCTTATTCCCCCATTTGCCGGTGCTAAAATTTCTTTCAGAGCTTTAAGGGAACCGGTTGAGGCAAAAAAAATATCCTGGAAAGAAGGTTAGGAATTCCAGAATATCGCTACTTCTTCTTCGCAGCCTTTTTCTTCACTGCTGCTTTTTTAGTGGCTGTTTTTTTTGCCGGGGCTTTCTTAGTCGCTGTTTTCTTTTCCTTCTTGGAAAAAGCACCGGGCATTTCCGTTTCAATCATCTTCTTCACATCATCGAGGCTGAATGTTGCCGCTTCTTCGGCAGTATATTTAGTGTCATCTGCTTTCTTCGGGATCTTCAGCATTTTTTTGCCAAACCGGATGAACGGCCCCCAGCGGCCATTTTCAACAGCGATCTTTTCTTCTGACCAGCGTTGTATGTATCGGTTGGCTTCTTTCTTGATCTTTGAGTCCACCAGTTCATTCATATCGGCCTGGGTCAGCTTATCAAAGTTGTAACGCTTCGGCACATTGATAAACATGCCATCCCATTTGATATATGGGCCAAACCTTCCTTTGCCCTTGGTGATGGGTTTATCATTATAAAAACCAACCGGCGCATCGGCTTTCAGTTTTTCTTCTATCAGCTGAATAGCCCTGTCAATATCCACAGATGCCGGGTCAGTGCCTCTAGGAATGGAAATGAATTCATCACCCCATTTCACATAAGGCCCAAAACGACCAACCCCAACCGAAATATCTTTTTCTTCATACTGCCCCAATGTGCCCTGTATCTTAAAAAGATCCATCGCTTCCTCGTAGGTGATTGTCTCAATGCTTTTGCCGGTAGGCACTTTTGCAAAACGGGGTTTCTCTTCATCATCAGCATGGCCTATCTGCACCATCGGGCCATAGCGTCCCATTCTTGCCACCACTGGTTTGCCACTTTCGGGATCAGTTCCTAATTCTCTTTCGCCTTTGATGCGTTCGGCAGTTTCAATGGTTTTCTCCACATCCTTTTTAAAAGGATCGTAGAAGTCATGGATCATCTCGTTCCACTTCATCTTGCCTTCAGCCACTTCATCAAACTCCTGTTCAATGCGGGCCGTGAAGCCATAATCCATGATGTCGTCAAAATATTGTTTCAGAAAATCGGTAACAACAAGACCCAGGTCAGAAGGGAAAAGTTTTGATTTCTCTGCACCGGTTGTTTCCTGTTCGGTCAGTTTGCTGACAGCATCTTTTTTTAATACAAAAACACGGTAATCCCGCAGCACACCTTCCTTATCCCTTTTCTCCACATAACCTCTTTTCAAGACAGTAGAAATGGTGGGTGCATAGGTGGAAGGACGACCAATACCCAGTTCCTCTAATTTTTTCACCAGCGATGCTTCCGTGTAGCGGGGCAGGGGACGGGTGAATCTTTCGGTGGCCTTCATTTCCCGTAAAGGCAATTGCTGGCCAACAGTAAGCGGGGGCAACATACCTTCATTGGCTTCTTCTTCCAGTTCTTCTTCGTCCTTGTCCTCCCGGTAAACTTTGAGAAAGCCATCAAATTTCAGGACCTCACCTGAAGCGGATAATTGTTCCTTATTAGTTGATATTTCAATCCTTGCAATGGTTTTCTCTAATTCCGCATCAGCCATCTGGCAGGCCATCGTCCGTTTCCAGATCAGCTCATATAATCTTGCCCATTCCGGCTCGGGAACAGTTGAATTGCTCATATAAGTTGGCCTGATCGCTTCGTGGGCTTCCTGGGCACTTTCGTTCTTGTTTTTGTATTTCCGGAACTGGTGGTATTCTTCGCCATACATACCTTTCACTGTGTTGGTGATGTCACCCAACGCCGTATTACTCAGGTTCACACTGTCGGTACGCATATAAGTAATGTATCCATTCTCATAAAGCCGCTGTGCTATCTGCATGGTTCGGGCCACACCATAACCCAGCTTTCTCGAAGCCTCCTGTTGCAGGGTAGAAGTGGTGAAAGGAGGGGCGGGGGAACGTTTGCCCGGTTTCACCTGTATATCGGTCACTTTATAATCAGCGCCGATGCAGCTTTTCAGAAAATCCTCTGCATCTTCTGCATTATTGTATTTGCTTCCTTCGGCTTTAAAACTGATCTGTTTTTCCGCCGTGTCTTTGGCAGAAAACAAAGCTTCTATCTTGAAGTTGCTTTGTGTTTCAAAAGCATTGATCTCTCTTTCCCTTTCAGCGATCAGCCGCACCGCCACACTCTGCACACGGCCGGCGCTGAGGTTGTTGCGCATACTCATCTTGCGCCATAGCACGGGGCTGAGTTCAAAACCAACAATACGATCCAAAACCCTTCTGGCCTGCTGCGCCATCACCAGGTTCATATCGAGCCTTCTTGGATTTTCCACCGCTTCTTTGATCGCCGGTTTGGTGATCTCATGGAAAACGATACGCTTGGTTTTTTTGGGATCCAGGCCCAGCACTTCACACAAATGCCAGCTTATCGCTTCTCCTTCACGATCCTCATCCGTTGCCAGCCACACTTCTTCACTTTTATCAGCCAGCTTTTTGAGTTCCGCCACCACTTTTTCTTTTTCCTCCGGAACGATATACTTCGGTTTGAAATTCTTTTCTATATCAATCCCCATCCCGGCCTTTTCGAGGTCACGGATATGGCCAAAGCAACTCTTGACCTGGAAGTCTTTTCCAAGAATTTTTTCGATGGTTTTTGCTTTCGCAGGGCTCTCAACTATTAACAGGTTTTTCGCCATATTTCACTCCATATATAATAATACAAAACCGCTTTTCAGCGGCCGCAAGTTAGAGCAAGAATAATAAATTTTTTCTGAAACAATATTTTATGTGTATCCAGGCAAGTGTTTTTACAAGCGGGTTTGCTGCATTTTCCCTCTGAAACTCAGCTAAATTTTACTTTGAAAAAAATTTGCAACTCTTTCGGCCCAGCGGCGGTATTCTTTTCCCGAAGGGTGCAAACCATCGGCTGCCAGTAATGTTGGGTCGCTGGCAGCTTCTCGTGTCAAGGGAGTGATGTCAATGTAGTGTATATTATAGCGAAAACTGATCTCTTTATTGGCGGCATTGTAAGCATCAATTTCTGCAGCGATCTGAGCCCTGTCACGACCCGTTGCAAAGGGGGTAACACCCCAATCCGGAATGGACAAAACAACCACTCTTTCAGGCCGGTTGCCGGCAAATTGAATCGCTTTTTGCAGCAAAGCCTCAAACTCCGGTTTATAATTGTCAACTGACCGGCCGCGGTACTGGTTGTTGACACCTATTAATAAGGACACAAAATCATAAGAAGCCAGCAAGGGGTCGGTATTGTTGGCAGCAATGATGCCTGTCTCCAGTTCATCCGTTGTCCAGCCGGTTTTGGCGATGATGCGGGTGATGACTTCAGCACTGTCGGTTTTCATCATCCTCGTTGCTTGATTCGGGAAATTTTCAGTTGAAGGCACAGCTTCGCCAATTGTATAAGAATCTCCTATTGCTAAATAGTTATACTTTTTCACTGTAACGGTTGTAACCGGGTTGCTGACAGGGTTGTTCGCCGCTGTCATCATTTGCCCGCTGTTTTTATAACATGAACTGCTGCCGGCAAAGAAAAAGAATATTGCAATTAGCTGCTTCATAAGAAATCAACAACCAACCTGGTCACTTTGTTGTCGCGGTAGATGCGACGATGCCCCAGGCCTTTGGTAATTACGAATTGGATGTTGGGATAGTTTTCCGCTTTCACTTTGAAAACATCTGACAGCGGGGTGACTTCATCTTCTTCATCATGCAGCCACAGCACTTCTGCCCGAATGTGTTTCATGGCCCTGCGGACGGAATACCAGGACGAACTGACTCCTCCCTTTTGCACAATGATCATTTCAAATTCTTGCCGCAATGAAGGATCCAGTTGAAGAAATTTAAAAAACGTATCAATGGCTGTTGGCGTTTCAGTGGCCGGGGCGATCAGCACTAAGCGATAATCATCTGTATGATTCATTTCCTCTAATGCAAGACTCACGGCCAGCCCGCCAAAGGAATGAGCCATAAATGACTGAACCGGGCCATATCTTTTACATATTTCAAGAATTGTTTTTTTGTACAAGGGCGCCGTGATGGTTTTACTGCCGCTTCTTCCGTGCGCCGGTGCATCAAAGGCCAGCACTTCATAGCCTTTCCGCATCAGCGGCTTCACATAGCGGTCAAAATTGATGGCCGATGATTCAAAACCATGCAGGATGAGTACTTTTCTTTCAGCGGGGTGATTCCACCGCCAGCCTTTTATACTGATACCGTCCAGGCTGAACTGCAGCTTTTCTGCTTGTTCAAATATCTTCGGCAGTTTCTTTTTATTGCGATATTGCGGTGTGCAGAAAAGCTCAAATGCTTTTTGCGCCGCTTTCTTTTTGGAGATGGCCGAAAGAAGTTTGAATTTTGTCCGGATATAGCGAAGGGCTAAACGTTGCGTCAATTTCATAAAACATAAAGATAAAGATGGATATTGTAATCATCGGTTCAGGAAATGTGGCAGCAGTGCTGGGAAGAAAATTCAGGGCCGCAGGTCATCGCATCATACAGGTGTATGGCCGTAATGCGTCTGCAGCCAGTGCCCTTGCTTATGAATGGGACATTGAATCCACCAATTACAAAAGCCTTATACGGAATGATGCTGAATTGTACCTGATTGCAGTGCCTGATGACGCTATTGATGATGTGATTAAGGATTTGTATTTACCGGGTAAGGTGGTGGTACACACAGCGGCTTCGGTGCCCAAAGAAATTCTGAAAACGGTTACGGATCATTATGGTGTTTTCTACCCGCTGCAAAGCCTGCGCAAAGAAATGAGCGGTTTGCCGGAAATGCCTGTTTTTTTTGAAGGCAGTGATGAAACGGCCCGCAAAAGACTCGATGCACTGGCCCATTCCATTGCGGGTGATAACGTGACCGAAGCATGCGGTGATGCGAGACTGAAACTGCATGTGGCGGCAGTTATTGTCAGCAATTTCACGAATCACCTGTATGCACTGGCAGAGGAGTATTGCAAAAAAGAAGGGCTTGATTTTCACCAACTGCTGCCGCTGATTGAAGAAACAGCCGGAAGAATAAAAGATATTACTCCCAACGCGGCTCAAACCGGGCCTGCCATACGTCATGACAAGGAAACGATTGAAAAACATCTTGCGCTGTTGCAAAACCACCCGCAACTGAAGAATATTTATTTACTGATGACGGAAAGTATCCAGCAACTGAAATAGAGGTAAGAACGGTTTATTTGAATCTGAGGGTAGTCAACCCTTCGTTCAATTTTGACGATATTGGTCTTAATTTTTCCTCAAATGATAAAGGCCATTCCTTCATTTTCCGATACTTTTGCACCCGAAACGAAAAAGACGAGATGTACACGATCAAAATCAAGTTTGAGCAAAAAGACCTGGCCCCGGTGACCCTTGAAAATGTTGAACCAGGTCAATCCCTGCTGGAATTAGCCCTTAAAAACGATATTGAACTGCACCATAACTGTGGTGGTGTTTGCGCCTGCACCACCTGCCACCTTTACATAGAAAAAGGAATCGAGCATATTGACGAACTCAGCGACAGGGAAGAAGATTTTATTGACCGTGCCGTGAACCCGAGGCTGAATTCAAGACTCGGCTGCCAGTCGCTGCTGCTCGACGGAAACGGTGAAATAGAAGTGCTGCTGCCCGACCAGACACAATTTTTAGGAGAATAAGCGGTAAGGCCGCTTCGGAAATAAAAATTATTATTAACCTTAGTTCAGCGGCCATGCCGCCATTACCATGAGCCAATTTGAACCCCCCATTCACTGGAACGATTATGAAGACATTGCCCTGAAACTCTATGAACGTTTCGGAGATGACTTCAACGAAGGAAAAATATATCGTATCCGTTTCACCGACCTGCTGGAGTGGGTGCTGCAGATTCCCGGTTTCGCAGGAAAAAGGGAAGAAAGTAACGAAGGCCACCTGGAGATGATCCAGAGCTCATGGGTGTACGAGTGGCGGGATAACCAGAAATAACTATTGCCAGCGGGCAAAAGCAGATTATCTGTATTTTCATGCCATGAGATTGACAGCAGCATTTCTGAAACTGATACGACTGCCCAATCTTTTCTTTATTGCCCTCACCCAGGTCCTCTTTCATATTTGTGTTTATGAAGCCCTTTACAAAGAGGCTGCTTCTCAAAAGGACTTTCTGCATTTTCTCATATTAGTGCTGGCTTCTTTGTTTATTGCTGCCGCAGGCTACATCATTAACGATTATTTCGATATCAATATTGATGAGGTGAACAAACCTCAAAAAATGGTCGTTGACAAAGTGATCCACCGCCGCTGGGCCATCGCCTGGCATTTTATGCTCAGTGTCAGCGGCATTTTGCTGACAGCACTGGCGGTTCCGTTCTTCCGCAACTGGTATCTCATCATCGCCAATATAATTTGTGTGGCGCTGCTGTGGTTTTATTCCACCAGCTTTAAGAAAAAACTGCTCATCGGCAACATCGTTATTTCCATGCTCACCGGCTGGACCATCCTTATTGTTTTTCTTTCCAAGTTTTCATTACAGGATGCATTTGGGATGGGAGAAAGTACACATGATAAATTTTTCCGCATCACATTTCTTTACACCGGGTTTGCCTTTATCAGTTCACTTATCCGGGAAGCCATCAAAGACATGGAGGATATGGAAGGAGATATGAAGTATGGCTGCCGCACTATGCCCATTGTGTGGGGAGTGAATGCCACGAAAGTGTATACGGCTGTCTGGCTGGTTGTGCTGATTGGTTTGCTGGTGGTAGTACAGGTGTATGTATTGCAGTTCAAATGGTGGCTGCCGGTAGTGTATAGCTTCTTACTGATCATATTGCCTTTGCTTTTTATCTTTTTCAAACTGTTCAATGCAAAAACAAACAATGATTTTAACCGGCTCAGCCGCTGGACAAAACTGGTGATGCTGACTGGTATCCTTTCTATGGTCTTCTTTTATTTCTACCTATGAATAAAATAATTCTTGCTTCACAATCTCCCCGCCGCAAACAACTGCTCGAATGGGCCGAAGTGCCTTTTGAAGTGGTGGTAAAAGAAACCGATGAACATTTCCCGCCGGGTTTGCAGCCGGAAGAAATAGCTGTTTACATTGCCCACAACAAGGCGCTGGCTGTTCAGCAGTGGCGAAACAGCGATGAAACTATTTTGGCTGCTGATACCATCGTGGTGCTGGGAGAGAATATCATCGGCAAACCCGTACACCGGGAAGAAGCCATCAGCATTTTACTGGCATTGTCCGGAGAAACCCACCTAGTCATAACAGGGGTTGTTATCAGGAAAGGGGAAAAAGAAGTTGCATTTGCAGATGCTACCGAAGTAGAATTTCATGACCTGACTCTGGAGCAGATTGAGTTCTATGTAAACAAATACAAACCCTTTGACAAGGCCGGCGCCTATGCCATACAGGAATGGATCGGTGTGGTGGGCATCAAATCCATCAAAGGAGATTTTTATAATGTGATGGGACTGCCGGTAAGCAGGGTGGTGAGGGAACTGGAGAAGTTAATAAGTTGAAACGTTGACAGGTTGAAAAGGAAATCTTCAAATCCGGGAAATCCTTATTAACTTTTCAATTTGTTATCCTGTTAACCTTTCAACCTCATCCCATGACCGAACGGCTGCTACAATTCATCTGGCAATTCCAGTATTTCAACAAAAGTGAACTGTCCACTTTTGCTGAAGAACCACTGCAGGTGTTGCACCCGGGGCAGCACAATTCCAACCAGGGTCCCGATTTTCAAAACGCAAAGATCAGAATTCAAAAAACCACCTGGGCCGGCAGTATTGAACTGCACCTGAAAACCTCGGACTGGTTAAAGCACAATCATCAAAACGACAGCAACTATGGAAATGTAATCCTGCATGTGGTGTGGGAGCATGATGCGGTAGTGAATGACCTTCCCGTTCTGGAACTGAAAAACAAGGTTCCAAAAATCCTGCTGCGGCGTTATGAAGAACTGATGCATGCCGCCGGTTTTATTCCCTGCGAAAAAAGTATTTCAACCGTTCGTGAGATCACCTGGAAAGGCTGGAAAGAAAGATTGCTGGCAGAAAGATTATTGCGCAAAGCTGCAGTAGTTGAAAAATACTTGCTGCAAAACAATTATCACTGGGAAGAAACCTTCTGGTGGCTGCTGGCCCGCAATTTCGGGATGAAAGTGAATGCTGATGCGTTTGAAGCTATAGCCCGATCGATACCATTTACAGTCCTGGCAAAGCAAAAACAGCAGATACATCAGTTGGAAGCTTTATTTCTAGGGCAGGGTGGTTTACTTGAAGAAAAATTCAAAGAAGACTATCCCAAATTGTTGCAAAGAGAATATAGGTTTCAGCAAAGCAAGCATGGTATCAAACCTGTTTCATTACCGTTGCATTTTCTGCGAATGCGTCCGGGCAATTTCCCAACCATCCGGTTGGCACAGTTAGCCATGCTGGTGCATAACTCAGCCCATCTTTTTTCTAAAATCAAAGAAGCTGCTTCTTCAAAGGAAGTAAAAGAATGGTTTGATGTGACAGCCAATGATTACTGGCATTATCATTATCGGTTTGACGAAACGTCTGCTTTTAAAAAGAAAAAGCTGGGCGCCGCTATGATTGACAATATCATCATCAATACGGTGGCGCCGGTGCTGTTTGCCTATGGCAATTATCACAAAGAACAAAAATATAAGGACAAAGCCCTGCAATGGTTAGAAGAAACCGCTGCGGAGAAGAATGCTATCACGAATGGTTTTACCAGGCTGAGTATAGAAAATAAAAATGCGTTTGACAGCCAGGCATTGATTGAGTTAAAGAATGAGTATTGCAGTAAGAAGAGATGCCTCGATTGCTCTATTGGTAATTTTTTGTTGAAGAAAGAATAACCGCAGAGACGGAGAGGCGCAGAGAATAGAAAATGAGAAATAAGGAATAGGAAATAAAAAAATGAAAGTAAATGTCTCCGATCTTTTCCGAAAATTAGAACAGAGTATAAATTAAACATAGCGTCTCTGCGCCTCAGCGGTAAATCTCACACCCAGCTTCCCCAATCCACTTTCACTTCAATATCCGGGTGGATGCTTTGCATCACGGGGCAGGTTTCGCCGGTGTTCTTTAAAATGGTTTTTGTTTTTTCCTCAATATCTCTCAGCGAATCGGGTATATGAAATGTTAATTCTATGCCGCCCACCCGGCGTGGATCGGCCTTCATTATTTTCAGCATATCAATCTTCACCCCGTCCAGGTCAAAACCCATTGACCGGGCTTTGATGCCCATCACCGTGATCATACAGGTGGCCAGGGAAGTGGCCATCAGGTCAGTGGGAGAGAAGCGTTCGCCTTTCCCGTTATTGTCAACCGGGGCATCGGTTTCAAAAGAGGAGCCGCTTCGGAGGTGGGTGCAGGTGGTACGGAGACCGCCATTGTAAACAACTGTGGACGTCATTATGTTTTTTTGCCCTAAATTTACAGCATGTCTGAATCCTAAAAAGACAAAATATCAGTTACCACTAATTTTTTAAACTTTTTGTGCAACGATTTGTCTTTTGTTATTTTCAGTATCATACTTATTCAATAAACAGTATTGTGTGAAAAAACTCAGTTTGCCGGCCTTCATCTTAGTGATCACTGCTTGTGCTAATTTGCAGGCCCAGGATGGCCCGGGGAAAGCAGATAAGCAGGACCGGAAAGAAGCCCGCCGCGAAAAGATCAATAATCTCATCAGGCAATCGGAAGAAGGAGTGCTGGTATTCCGCAAACAAAGCATTTTTGGCATCCAGGCCCGCACCAATGGGTATGGCATTTTTTATGAACTGGGAAAAATGAAAACCCAGCGAAAAACCACTATCTACCGGATTGATATCGTAGAAACCAAGAGTCCAAAAGAAGAAAAACTGGTAAATGCCAACTCTTTTTTTGGCAACCCGCTTATTTACGGAAAACTAAATTATTTCTACCCGGTGACAATTGGTGTAGGCCAGCAAATGATGCTGGGACAAAAAGGCAATAAGAACGGAGTGGCTGTTTCTCTTGTTTACAATGGCGGCTTGTCACTTGGTTTATTACGACCCTATTATGTTTCTGCGAATGATCCTAATGTTGGAAGGGAAAGAATTTTTAAATACTCACAGGAAGACAGTGCTCTTTTTCTTGGACCCACTCTCACCGGCAGTGGCGGCCTTGGTAAAGGCTGGGACGGTATAAAAATTAAACCAGGTGCATTTGCCAAAGCAGCCATGCGGTTTGATTATGGCCGTTTCAATGAAGCGGTGTCCGGTCTTGAAATTGGTATGAGCATCGAAGCTTATGCCGATAATATCGAAATACTTTTTGGTCAAAAAGAAAGACGACTTTTCTTCCAGGGCTATATCGCCATCCTGTTTGGACGAAGAAAGTAATGCCCGTAATTTTGCCGAATGACAGAACTCCCCGTTGTACCTGCTGTTGCTGAATTTGCGGGCCGGACAAAAAAACCGGACTGGCTAAGGGTTAAACTTCCTATCGGAGAAAGTTACAAGCATGTTCGCCAGTTGGTGGACAGTCACAAACTGCATACTATATGCGAAAGCGGCAATTGTCCCAACATGGGCGAATGCTGGGGCGCAGGCACCGCCACGTTTATGATATTGGGGAACACTTGCACCCGCAGTTGCGGTTTTTGTGCGGTGGCCACCGGCAAACCGGAACCTGTTGACTGGGATGAGCCCCAGCGGGTGGCTGAGGCAATTCATTTAATGAAAGTGAAACATGCAGTGATCACTTCTGTGGACAGGGACGAACTGAAAGATGGTGGCTCCATCATCTGGCAAAATACTATCAAAGCCGTGAAATCATTAAACCCCGATACGACATTAGAAACCCTGATACCAGATTTCAAGGGCAAAAAAGAAGACATTCAAAGAGTGGCAGATGCAGCGCCGGAAGTGGTAAGCCACAATATTGAAACTGTTGAACGTCTCACCAGGCAAGTCCGCATCCAGGCAAAATACTGGCGAAGTATGGAAGTGATCCGTACATTGAAGGAAGGCGGTATGAGAACAAAAAGCGGCATCATGCTGGGTCTTGGTGAAACAAAAGAAGAAGTGGTGCAAACGATCAAAGACCTTCGGGATAATGGTTGTGATGTTATTACTATCGGGCAATACCTGCAGCCCACAAAAAAACATTTACCGGTTCATCGTTTTGTTCATCCTGATGAATTTGCAGAATATCGTGAAATAGGCTATGATCTCGGATTGGATTATGTGGAAAGCGGCCCGCTGGTTCGTTCTTCCTATCACAGCGAAAAACATGTGTTTGCGGGACTAGGAAGAAAAGAATGGGAAGCATCTAAACAAACTTCTCCTTTATCATAACCCTTTGCCTTTTGTTTGGTAAATTGCATCTTCACCAGTCGGGCAGTCATCAATGAAAATTGTTTGCGGCATTATTCTGATACTACCTGCCATTTTGATTACCCTTGAAGTAACAGGTCAGCCCGGTACCTACATTCTTAATGGCTCAGCAGCTCAAAATACCTGTAATTGTTACACTCTCACCAGTGAGGTGAACTTCCAGAGCGGAAGTGTCTGGAATGCCAGCAAAATCAGCCTTAAAGATCCTTTTGATTTTGTCTTTAACGTTTATCTTGGTTGCAAAGACCCTGATGGTGCCGATGGCATTGTTTTTATTTTACAACCTATCAGCACCAGCATTGGCACGGCCGGAGGTGGCATGGGTTTCCAGGGCATCACTCCATCAATAGGCATCGCATTAGACACCTGGCAGAATACAGACCTAAATGATCCTGTTTTTGATCACATCAGCATCCAGACAAACGGCAACAGCACTCACGGAAGCGATCTTGCAGGCCCGGTACAGGCATCTGCCACAAGCTCAAATATTGAGGATTGCCAGTGGCACACTTTGCGAATAAGCTGGGACCCTGCAACCTTTACTGTTCGTACCTATTTTGACGGGACATTAAGGCTTGAAACTACAATTGACTTAGTGGCCAATATCTTCAATAACGATCCATTGGTTTTTTGGGGATTCAGCGCTGCTACCGGCGGATCAAACAATGTGCAGCAGTTTTGCACAGCTTTAAATCCCGGTTTCATTGCAAACACAACCGCCAATGGTGTTTGCCTCGGTACACCCATTGTTTTCAACAATACTTCCGAATCATTTGCCCCCATCACAAGCTATCATTGGGATTTTGGTAATGGCAGCACCAGTTCATCACCCAACCCGCCACCACTGTTGTATGCAAATCCCGGTGCTTATGATATAAAGTTTGCAATTACTGGTCTTGATGGTTGCTTTAGTGATACTTTGAGGCGAACGATCTATGTGGGTGATTTTCCTGTGGCCGGTTTTGAAGTGATAGACACCTGCGCAGGTTCGCCACCCCGCATAATCGATCACTCAACTGTTGCGGTTGGGAACATCGGTAACTGGACGTGGAGCATCTATGGCAACCAGGTTTCTTCTGCTGCAACGCCAAATCTTCAGCTAATAGGTTTGCCGGCCGGGCCGTATGACCTGGAACTTACTGTTACCAGCATATTCGGGTGCACAACCCAACCTGTGATGGACACATTTCTTATTATACCACGTCCGCAGATAGAGGCAACAGGCGATGATGGTTGTGCTGATATACCCGTTTTGTTTTCCGGCAACCAATTGGACAATGCCAGCTTTATTACACAATGGAACTGGCAGTTTGGTGATGGCCAAGGCAGCATCGTGCAAAACCCTCAGCATATTTTCGCAAACACAGGAAACTATACGGTGCAGGTGAACGCAATGGCTGATAACGGCTGCCCGTCTGAAACGATCAGCATACCCGTTATCATCAACCGGGCCATTGCAAATGCCGGTAATGACACATTGGTGATAAAAGATACCCCATTTTTATTGCAGGGAAGCGGAAACGGATCATTCAACTGGTCGCCACCGTCCGGCATCAACAACAGTCAATTGCCAAATCCGCAGGCGGTGCTGCAGGATGATATTACATACACACTCACGGTCACCACACCTGAAGGGTGCTTTGCGTCCGATAATGTCACTGTAACAGTGTTCAAAGGTTCGGCTGTGTATGTACCCACAGGGTTCACTCCCAACAATGACGGGCTCAATGACTTGCTGAGACCTTATTTACCGGGGATTGAAAAATTGGAATACTTTACAGTGTATAATCGCTGGGGACAAATGGTTTTTACCACAAAAACAATTGGTGAAGGCTGGAACGGGTGGTTCAAGGGAACAGCACAAAGTCCCGGCTCATATGTATGGAAGCTTAAAGCTGTTGATTATGGGGGCAAAGTATATCCTATGAAAGGAATAACCACATTAATCAGGTAATATGAGAAAGCTTTTTTCGATTGTTGTATTGTTGATAGCATTGCATGGCAAGGCCCAGTTGAAATGGGTTAATGTGGATTCTTTGTTCGGACCGTTGCCTTCTTCTGTTCATGTTTATAAAACAAACGGTCTGCTGGATGGCAAACCGAATATTGCTTATTATGTTGAGGCTGATTTGAAAGACAAACAACTGAAGTTTGATGTGGACACAACACTTGGCAGAAGAATGCGACCTTCTGAATTTTACGAAAGAAATGATAAGCCGGTACTGGTGGTGAATACCACTTTCTTTTCTTTTGCCACTAACCAGAACCTGAATGCAGTTATTAAAAAAGAAAAACTGTTGGGATACAATATTCATTCTGTTCCGGGCCGCGGCAAAGATACTCTCACCTTCCGGCATCCGTTTGGCAGCGCCATAGGTTTCACCAAAAAGGGAAGGGCAGACATTGCCTGGTTGTTTACCGATTCCAGCAAAAAATCAGCATATGCCCTGCAAACAGAGCAGGCGCCAGTAAAAGATTCTTCCTTTGTTTATACCTACGAAATGGCCAAAAATCATTCCTCAATAATTTTTGATGGAGGCTCATTACCCACCTTAAAGAAATGGAAAATGAGAACGGCTGTTGGCGGCGGGCCTGTTTTGGTTCAATATGGCCAGGTGAGGATTACCAATGATGAGGAACTGAAATTTGCCGGCAAAGCAATTGATGACAAACATCCCCGCACAGCGATGGGCTATACAAAGGATAATAAGCTCATTATTCTTGTGATAGAAGGCCGCAACCCCGGTGTGGCAGAAGGAGCAAGCCTGACACAGGAAGCCCAAATGCTCAAAGACATAGGTTGCTGGGAAGCATTGAACCTCGATGGAGGCGGCAGCAGTTGCGTACTGGTAAATGGAAAGGAAACCATAAGAGTTTCAGATGCGGCAGGTCAGAGGCCTGTTCCGGCAGT
The DNA here is from genome assembly GCA_964437415.1 of uncultured Chitinophaga sp. Classification (GTDB taxonomy): domain Bacteria; phylum Bacteroidota; class Bacteroidia; order Chitinophagales; family Chitinophagaceae; genus CADEDV01. The sequence goes on from CAYTGN010000002.1 coordinate 94,980, forward strand.
GTTCATAATTAAGGCTGCGAAATAGCCTGTCTGGCACAGTTTTCCCGACTATTATCTAAAATCACAATTATGAGGAACTTTTTCATTCTTGCAGGCGTTGCATTATCCGTACTGGCCATCGTTATTACAGCCTGCCAAAAAAACAATATTGAATCAGGAAGCACTTATTTGAAAGTGAGGTTGACTGACAGTCCTTTTGATGCATCAGAAGTGAATGTGGAAATACTAAAGGTGAGGGTGAATTTCCGAAATGATTCCACGGGTTGGATTGATCTTGCCACCAATGCGGGGGTCTACAACCTGCTGGCCTTGCAAAACGGCGTTGATACTTTGCTGGCCCAGGGGCAGGTACCCTCCAATGATGTAGGAGAAGTAAGACTCATACTGGGTACTCAAAACAGTATTGTCATTGACAGTGTATCTCAACCGATGATGGTGCCCAGCGGCAGCCAGACCGGTTTAAAAATAAAAGTGGACAGGCAACTGAATGTGGGACTTGATTCGCTGATCGTTGATTTTGATGCGGGTCTATCCGTTGTTCGCACCGGCAATAACAATTACATACTGAAACCTGTATTGAGAGTGCTCTAAAACTTTTTTCGGATAAAATTTGAAAAGCCCGGGCTGATGAACAGTCCGGGCTTTTGTTTTAGCGATTGTAATAGTATTGTCATTTCATTTCCCAGACCAATGCACTGGCCCCAAGAATGGCAGCATCGGATTCCCGTAGATGGCTGATGAGCAATTTGACCTTGTTTTGAAAAACCTGTATCAGGTTAGCCTCCATGTGTTCACGGGTGGGTTTCAAAATAAGGTCGCCGGACTTGGTCAAACCACCAAAAAGAATGATGGCTTCCGGGCTGGAGAACATCACTGCATTGGCCAGCGAAAGCCCCAATATCTTGCCGGTAAATTCAAATATTTCCAGCGCCACTTTATCTCCCTGAATCGCTGCATCATAAACTGCTTTTGAATCAAGCTGTTCTTCCGGCACATTTCTCAACAGGCTGGATTCGGTGGTGTTTTTTAATATCTCAAGAGCCGTCAGCCGCACACCAGTAGCAGAAGCATAGCTTTCCAGGGATCCCTTTTTTCCCGTTCCTTCATGCAATCTTCCGTCAGGGATCACGGTAGTATGGCCGAGCTCACCGGCAAAACCATCGTGTCCGTATATGAGCTTGCCATTGGCAACAATGCCACTTCCTACACCTGTTCCCAAAGTGATCATGATAAAATCTTTCATGCCTTTTGCAGCGCCATACATCATCTCGCCAATAGCGGCAGCGTTAGCATCATTGGTGAGCACGGCAGGCAGGCTAAACTTACCTTCAATAATTTTTGCCAGCGGGATGATCCCTTTCCATGGAAGATTGGGAGCATATTCGATGGTGCCTGTATAATAGTTTCCGTTTGGTGCGCCAAGACCGATTCCTTTTATGCGTCCAACACCTCCGGCCTTTTCGATCATGGAGCTTAGTTCTGTGTAGAGCTCATCAATAAAACTTTCGACCTGTTCATGTTTTTTGGTGGATATCTCACTTTGAAACAAAACATTACCATCGCGGTCAACAATGCCGAATTTGGTGCCGGTGCCGCCAATGTCAATACCAACTGCGAGGGGTCTTACTGCTGCTTTAGCCATCGTTAGTTATTTTTAAAAGCCCGGAAACCACGGCTACCGGGAAAGAATGTCAAATGAAATGAATTATTAGTGGCCACCACCGATCTGTTCATCGAAATCAATTCCTTGTTTATGCAAAACCGATTTCAGTTTGATGCCAAGCCATGCAAGAAATGCAAAACAGGCTGCAGCAAGTAAATAGGAGTTATGAATGCCTATTGAGCTCATATCACCCAAAGTACCTTGCAAAGGTGGAATAATGGCTCCTCCTAATATCATCATAATTAAGAAGGCAGAACCTTGCCCTGTATATTTTCCAAGTCCCCCGATGCCTAATGAGAAAATACATGGCCACATCACTGAGCAGAACAGACCACCAGCCATAAATGCATATACTGAAGTGATTCCACTGGTGAAAACACCTACAAGCATTGCTATTGTTGCTAATAAAGATACTGTTACCAGGGTTTTTACCGGTTTTTCCTGGCCAAAGAAGAAAGCAACTACAGCAATAGCCACACAAATTGCATATGCATACAGATCGCTAATGTCACTGCCATGAAGATGGTTCACATACAATACTACGGCAAGTGCGATAAAAGGAACAATGATCTGTGCTATTACTTTTGCAGTCTTTTTCAGGTTAAATACACTTACAGCACCTGTCCATCTTCCAATCATAAGGCTTCCCCAATAAAGAGAAACATAACTTGAGATTTCGTTTTCGTTAAGCCCTGCATCCGTAAAATATCCCGGCATTTTCAGCAAAGCTCCAAAATTATTGTCTATTGTCACCTCTACACCGACATAAACAAATATTCCTATCATGCCATATATCAATTGGGGGTATTTCATAGCCCCCCATCCGTCACCACTTAGTTGTGCCTTTCCGTTTGAGTAAAACAAAATACCAATAACAAAAACCAGGGAAAGTAAGAGCAAATAGAGTTTAGGAATTTCTGCAAGCTGTGCAGCTATAATAATAGCCACTATCAATCCTGTCATTAACAGGAGAGACCCGGCCGCTTTGTTGCCTTTTTCAAATTTTTCATCGTTTCTGCCTGATGGCAGTTTTGAAAACATGAAGAATAAGGCAACAGCCAGAAAAACACCAGCAACAATGAGATAAAGGGTGTTTATGTTTGTAACCGTCACTACCGCATCTTTTGTACCAACAGAACCGAATAGAAAATAGCTGACAATGATGGGGCCTAGTGTTGTCCCGAACGAATTAACGCCACCACCCAGGTTAAGGCGATGTGATCCGGTGGCCGGGTCTCCCAACGAAATAGCAAAAGGCTGTGCTGCTGTTTGCTGTAAGGAGAAGCCAAGTGCAATAACAAACAATGAACCCAACAGGGCAGGAAAAGAGTTTGCATTTGCAGAAGGCAACATAAGTAATGCGCCGGCTACCGAAATAAGCAAGCCATAAATTACTCCCTTTTTGTAGCCAATCTTATTTAAAATATCATATCCAAGTACGTTGGATACAAGGAAAAGTATTAATGAGCCGATAAAATAAGCTCCATAAAAAGCTGAACCTACCAGTTGAGACTCAAACTGGCTTAATGAAAAATGAGATTTACAGAAAGGAATAAATATGCTGTTTGAGGCGGCAATAAACCCCCAAAAGAAGAAAACAGTTACAAGGGTTCCTAATGCTCCATAATTCGTTGGTTGTTTGGGTTGACTCATAGCAATCGGTTATTTTTATAAATAGTGCTGAAAGTATAACATTTTTCATTGCCCGTAAAAAAACACTTGTTTGCATTATTGGTACTATGTATTGAGCGATTGTTGCCTGAAAAACTGTTGAGAGTTGCATTAATTTAATGAACTGGTAATGCTAATATCCAAAAAAGCAGTTATTTTTTGCTGAAATGAGTTTTTCCTTAACTTACTTTCATGGAAATAGTTCATGTAGCAGCCGAATGTTATCCGGTGGCCAAAGCCGGTGGCCTTGGTGATGTGGTGGGTGCATTGCCCAAATACCAGGCAGAACTGGGGCATGTGGCCAAAGTGGTGATGCCTATGTACCGTACCAAATTCCTTTATGACAACCAGTGGGAACTGGTACATGAAGGCGGGCAAAACCTGGGGCCTTATCATTTTCATTACAGTGTGATCAGGGAAAAAACAAATAAGCTTGGTTTTGACCTATATCTCGTTGACATCAATGGCCTGCTGGACCGGGAAAAGATCTACGGTTATGAAGATGACACAGAAAGATTCCTTGCTTTCCAGGTGGCCGTTTGCGACTGGATCAGCAAATGGCAGCATAAACCCGATGTGATACATTGCCACGACCATCACACAGGTCTCATTCCATTTATGGTGAAGTATTGCTATGCATTCAGTTCAAAACTGGCGGATCTTCCAACTGTTTTTACCATTCACAATGCACAATACCAGGGATGGATAAGCTGGGATAAATATTATTATATCCCTGCTTATGATGCATGGAAATGGGGTATGCTTGACTGGAACAATATGATCAACCCGCTGGCATCGGCAGTGAAATGTGCCTGGAAAGTGACCACTGTGAGTAATAGCTACCTCGAAGAGATGCGTTTTTCTGCCAACGGGCTGGAAAACCTCTTTGAATACGAAAAGGGGAAAAGCCTTGGTATCCTCAACGGGATAGACACTCATGTGTGGAACCCGGAAACCGACAGCATGATCATCAAGAATTATGACAGGGAACTGGTGGAAAAAGGAAAAAGAAAAAACAAAAAAGAACTTGCCGGCCAGTTTGGTCTTGATCCGGACAAACCACTGATCACTTTTATAGGCCGTTTAGTAGGAGAGAAGGCAGCCGATCTTTTACCCGATGCCATCAGCCAGTCTATTTATCAGCATCATGGGAATGCGAATTTCCTGGTGCTGGGTTCCGGGGAGCCAAACCTTGAAGATCGTCTCGACCAGATGAAACACCAGTTTAAAGGATATTATAATTCTTACATTGGATATAACGAACAACTCAGCCACCTGATGTATGCCGGGTCAGACTTTTTGCTGATGCCAAGCCGGGTCGAGCCCTGCGGACTGAACCAAATGTATGCTTTGCGATATGGTACTGTGCCGATGGTGCGAAGTGTGGGTGGTTTGAAAGATACGATCACCGACTTTGGCGAATGGCAGGGATTTGGTATCCGGTTTAATGAACCATCTGTCTGGGATATTACATATTCTGTAGGAAGAGCTATTGATCTTTACAATAATAAACAAGACCTTTATTCATGGATGCGCAGCCACATGATGACCATTGATCATTCATGGGACGGGGCAGCGCAACAGTATATTGATCTCTACCAATCATTGAAATAAAAAGCTATATATGGCAATACGAACCATTACTCATTCAAGAGAAATCCTCTCCGTAATTCTTGGCGGTGGTGCAGGCTCAAGATTGTTTCCCCTGACTGCAGCAAGGTCAAAACCAGCCGTGCCGATTGCAGGTAAGTACCGTCTCGTTGATATTCCCATATCCAACTGCCTGAATAATGGTATAGGGAGAATGTTTGTGTTGACACAGTTCAACTCTGCTTCTTTGAACAGGCATATCAAAAACACTTATCATTTCAGCGCTTTCAGCAAGGCCTTTGTTGACATACTTGCTGCAGAACAAACGCCTGACAACCCCACCTGGTACCAGGGAACTGCCGATGCCGTAAGGCAAGGCCTGCGTCATATCGAGCCTTTTGACAGCGATTATGTCCTCATTCTTTCCGGCGACCAGCTATATCAAATGGATTTTGCCGAAATGCTCGATAACCACAAAGAATTGGGAGCTGATATTTCTGTTGCAACAATTCCAGTGGCGCAAAGAGAAGCCCCTGAATTTGGCATCCTGAAATCTGAGAAAGGGCTCATTGCATCATTTATTGAGAAGCCGCAAAAGGAAGTGCTGGGAGAATGGGTTAGTGATACCGGTGATGCAATGAAAGCTGCGGGAAGAGTCTACCTCGCTTCTATGGGCATTTATATATTCAACCGCAACCTTTTGTTTAGTATGCTGGAAACCGAATTCAAAGACGCCACCGATTTTGGTAAAGAGATCATTCCGCAATCTATTGATAAATACAAAGTAGCCAGTTACCAGTACACCGGCTATTGGACTGATATCGGGAATATCTATTCTTTCTTTGAAGCGAATCTTGATCTCACCAAAGACATTCCGGAGTTCAATTTATTTGACAGCGACCGTACCATTTATACCCGCAGTCGTATGCTGCCACCGGCAAAGATCAGTGGTACCACGCTTGAAAAAACACTGGTTGCAGAGGGCTCCATCATTCATGCATCAAGAATCGAACATTCTGTGATCGGTATCCGTTCCCGGATCGGTAACGGTACAACAATAGTCAACTCTTACATCATGGGTGGTGATTATTATGAAACTCTGCCCGACATTGCCATTGCCCAGGCCAAAGGAATTCCACTGCTGGGTGTAGGGGACAGGTGCTACATTAAGAATGCAATACTTGACAAAAATGTTCGGATTGGAAATGATGTCAGAATTAATGGAGGGCCTCATCTTGAGAACCAGGACCATTCACTCTTTACGGCAAAAGATGGCATTGTGGTTATAAAAAAAGGCGCTGTTATCCCTAATGGATTTGTTATCTGAGCCCGTTTTCAGCAGTTGTTTTTTGGTTGGCCAAATTGTGTACTTTTTACATAAAAGTCTTATCTTCCCTTTCAGTTTCTGAAATAAACGGTTGCTATGTCCACTGCTTACACAGGTGCAAAGCCGAAACTTTCATTCTGGCAGGTCTGGAATATGTGTTTTGGTTTTTTTGGTATTCAATTCGGCTGGAGCCTCCAGATGGGAAACATGAGTGCCATTTACGAGTATCTTGGAGCTACACCGGAATCAATTCCTCTTCTTTGGCTGGCTGCACCGATGACTGGATTAATTGTTCAACCTATCGTCGGCTATCTGAGTGACAGAACCTGGCATCCACGATTCGGAAGAAGGAGGCCTTTCTTTTTAGTTGGTGCCATTCTAAGTTCATTTGCGTTATTTATTATGCCCAACTCTTCAGCTATCTGGATGGCTGCCGGCACATTGTGGGTACTGGATTCCTGCATCAACATAAGCATGGAGCCATTTAGGGCCTTTGTCGCTGATAACCTAAACGAAAAACAGCGTTCATTTGGTTATGCCATGCAAAGTATGTTTATTGGTGCTGCTTCTTTTATTGCCCTATTCTTACCGCGGCTCCTTGTTGATTGGTTTGGAGTTACCAGGGAAAAAGGAGAAGGAGGGATACCTCAGAATATCATGTGGTCGTTCTACATTGGCGCTATTGTTTTTTTAGGAGCGGTATTGATTACAGTTTTTAACAGTAAGGAGTATCCGCCTTCTGATCCTAACTGGAAGGAAAACCTGAAACAGGAAAAGGGTGGCGGCATTCTTCGTGGTTTGAAAGAAATTTTTTCAGCCGTTGGGAACATGCCGCCTCAAATGAAAAGATTAGCTATTGTACAGTTTCTTACATGGCCAGGACTTTTCCTGATGTGGTTTTATTATTCTACTGGTGTGGCAACAAATATTTATGGTGGTGATGCAATAAGCAACAGTGAGGTTTATACAAAAGGACTGGAACATGCCAATAACACTTCGGCAGTTCTGAACCTTGTAACATTTGCTTTTTCTTTTACCATCCCGTTTTGGGTTGGTAAAATGGGAAAAAAACTAACACATTCCGCATGTTTGCTTATCGGGGGAGCAGGTCTAATATCTGTAAGCTTCATTACTGATCCATGGATGTTATTTATCGCAATGAGTATGGTGGGTATTGCGTGGGCTTCTATTCTTTCCATGCCATATTCTATGCTTGCAGGTGTGATTCCACAGGAGAAAATGGGTATATACATGGGCATCTTTAATTTCTTTATAGTATTACCTGAAATAATTGCCTCCTTGTTTTTTGGAAAAATATTTGAACACTTCCTGAACAGTAACAGGCTTACTGCTGTTTTAATTGGAGGTGTATTGCTTTGTACTGCCAGTATTGTTTGTGCCCTGATAGTAAAAGAATCCAAATCAAATAAACAATGAAGATGAAAAGAGTACTTCCTTTTTTCTTTGGAATGTTCCTTTTTACATTAACTGCATTCTCCCAAAAATTCTACCCGACCCATTGGTGGACGGGTATGAAAGAACCTAAACTGCAGTTAATGATTCACAGGGAAAGAGTAGCGAATGAAAAAATCACATTGTTGCCTTATCCCGGTGTAAGGTTGCTTAAGCAGCACAAAGTTGAAAATCCAAACTACCTGTTTATTGATCTCATTGTTGATAAAACAGCAAAACCCGGCAAGATCAAATTCAGAATTGATAATCTGCAATCTCCTGAAGCTGTATCTTATAAGATAGTTGAATATGAAATAAAAGCTCGCCATAAACAAAATGGTATTACCAGGGTACAGGGCGTCACCGCCAAAGATTTTATTTACCTGATGATCCCTGACCGGTTTGCCAATGGCGACCCTTCGAATGACATCATCCCGGGCTACCGGGATCAAACCAGCGACAGAAAGAACATGTTTTCCCGCCATGGGGGTGATTTTAAAGGCATCACCGACAAGCTCGATTATTTTAAAGAACTGGGTGTGTCTACATTGTGGCTGACACCGGTTATTGAAAATGATATGCCCCTGATGAATGAATGGGGCAATAATGTAGCTGGTTATCATGGCTATTGGTTCACCGATCACTTTGAAGTAGATAAACGCCTTGGTGGAAATGAAGGGTACAAACGGTTTTGCGAGACACTTCACCGCAATGGAATGAAAGTGATACAGGATGCAGTATACAATCATGTTGGTAACCATCACTGGTTTGCATTGGACAAACCCATGAAAGACTGGTTCAACACATCGCAGGGTGATAAAAGCCCAAATCACAGGGAAGAGGTTTTTTTTGATCCCTATGCCTCACAACATGATAAAACAGCCATGCTTGATGGCTGGTTTGTGCCTCATCTTCCGGATCTGAATCAACGAAATCCTTTTGTAGCTACTTTCCTAATTCAACATGCTATCTGGACAACGGAGGAATATGGCATTGACGGCTGGAGGGTGGATACTTATAAATACTGTGAAGAAAAATTTCTGAATGATATCAATATTGCGTTGCAAAGAGAGTTTCCCAAACTCACTGTCTTTGGCGAATCCTGGGTGAACAGCACAGTTGCCAATGCGTATTTTACTCAAAATAATATTTCGTCTCCTTTCCGACACAATGCAAAAGGGATGCTCGATTTTCAAACTGCTTTCGCCATGCTGAGCGGAATGAATGATAAACCGGAGTGGATGAATGGGGTAAATAAAATTTATACTACGCTTGCCCAGGATGTTTTGTACAAAGACCCGATGAATAACTGCAATTTCCTGGACAACCATGATATGGACAGGGTTTTTTCTGTGGTGGGAGAGGATTGGGGCAAGCTGAAAATGGGACTGAACTGGTTAATGACCATGCGGGGTATTCCGCAACTCTACTACGGTACTGAAGTGCTGATGAAGAATAAAAAAATGAACACCGATGCCACGGTGAGAGAAGATTTTCCGGGCGGATGGAAAGATGATGCTGTGAACAAGTTTAACGAATCGGGAAGAACAGCAAGAGAAAACGAAGTATTCAACTACATGAGCAGGCTGGCGCATTTCCGGAAAAGTTCATCCGCCATCACCAGTGGCAGAACCATGCAATACATACCCAAAGACGGGCTGTATATTTATTTCCGTTATGATAATAATCAAACCGTAATGGTAGTTGCCAACAGCAGTGATAAAACTGCACGACCTGACTGGAAAGTGTATGCGCAAAGAACAAAGAATTTCACAAAGGCAAAAGATGTGGTGGGCGGCGACACCCGTCCGTTGGAAGGCATGGAGATACAACCCGGTGAAAGTTTTGTTTTTGAATTGCTGAAATGAACTGTCAGATCACAAAATTGATAATGAGTTTGTTGCCATAACTGCCCCATTGACGTAACACTATTTCAAGAGCCTTTGTCATTTCAGCCTGTGTCACTTTTTTGCCTTTCGTGGGAGCTGAAACGGGTTTCATGTTTATATCAAACACTTCAACCTTAGTCGCAAACCATGTGGCATGCAGCCGTGGAATACCCATGCCCAGTATCATTCCGGGCAATCCGTTGATCCCTTCCGGACCACCGGGCACCATCAGTTCATCGGCATAAAAAGCAAAAACGGCGATTGTATCGTCAAGAATGCCTATGGCTTTGCGACAGTCATAACCCGCAATGGTGCGGATATCACCGGTGATTTTCCATTTGATTTTTCTCAGGCTGTCCTGCACTAAAAATGTTTCTTCATAAACTGGCTTTTGAGAAACGGTGACACCGTTTTTGAAATCAGTAAACACCACATTTTTATCGGCCACCGGTCTGTAAAAGCTACGATTGTCAACCGGCACTTCTTTTCCAGGTCTGAAAAGAGAAGCACTGCTGTCGCCTATGAATTCGTAATAGTTGAGACTGGTGACGGGTAGCATATTCTTGATGCGTTCATACCAGCTTTCATCATCGCTTTCCAAATCTTTGTAAAGCTGGCGAACACTTATTGTTTTTTCAAACTCCACCCTGATCCTGGGGAAAAAAACATCCTGCGCCTGCACGGCAAACGCAAAACAAACCAGTAATGCTGTTATCAGTTGTTTTTTCATTTCTTTTCTCCTCCCGGCATTTTATTGAATGACCATTCAAACCGCAACAGGAAGTATTGACTTACCCGCTGGAAACGGTCATCGGTGATGAATGTATTACTGATAGTACGGGTGAACCCTTTGTTTTCATTAAGCATATCATTGGCCTCAAAACTGATCTTGCCGGATTTGTCTTTGAAAACCTTTTTGGCAATGGAAGCATTCCATATCACAAGGTTAACGTTTGTAGCAAACGCCAATATCCGTTGCCGCAAATCTGCATTAAAGCTTGTGTTGATCTCGATTTTTCCCGGCAGCATAACAAACGCATTCATATTGCCTCCATAGCTGAAATAATTGTTGTTAATGGCGGTACTCAATGATGATCTGGAAAAATTGTAGGCAAGCCGGGGGCTGATAATAAAGTTGTATTTTTCTTCTGCAAATACCCCGATGCGGGGTCCGAAGGAAACGGTTCCTGAATTGGTTACCGCTTTTTCACCATTCATAAAATTGATGAACCGGCTGCCGTTCCCATTCAGGTTGAAACTAAAGTTCATCTTGCCTTCCCCGCCACCTTTATTCCAACTGCTCCACAGGTACCAGTTGTTGTTGCCATTTACATTCACAGGATAATAAGTTCTTTTCCCGGTGTTTTCATCAATGGTATTGAACTGTGTAATGGCATTCTCCTGTATCGTGTAACCGGCATTGAGCCAGATGCCCCGCTGTTTAAGGACTTTGTATTCATTAAAAGACATGGATATATTGTGTGTGAATCCAACTTTCAGGTCAGGATTACCCCGGTATTCATTCAGCGGGTCGGTATTATCTCTCAATGGTTGCAACTGGTTGATGGTTGGTTGCCGGTTGTTTCCCCTGTAGCTGATACTGATATTTGTCTGTGCTTTGATCTGGAAGCCTATCTGTGCCTGTGGAGTAAGGTTTAAGAAATTAAAACGGTTGTTTTGCAGCATATCCTTATCTTCTAACAGTAACTTTACAGCAGAAATTCCTGAACCCATAGCCATTCTTAGTTTCTTCCAGTTATACCGAAGCAATGCACTGCCGCTGTTGGAATATGCATCCAGTTCAAAATTGTTGCTGAAAGTGGGTACCAGCACTTCGTATTTTCCATCACTATCCTTTTCATAGGTATTGCGGAAAGAAAGCGAATGATTTTTATTGAATGCGTAGTCCAGCACCAGTGTAAGGCGGTCATTGAGCGGCTCACTGAAAGTGGTTTTGATACCCACCGTTGTGGATCGTCCGTCAAATATCTTCTGCTGGTCAATCGTATCTGCATGGTTGAACACACCGCCGTTATAAAATCGGATCACCGTATTGTTCATTCCCTCGTTTTCATCATCGGTGATGCCATAGCGGAGTGTGGTTTGCCATATCCTGTTCTTCTTTTTAAAAAGTTGTTTGTACAAAAACTGGTTGTCACTCTGGTGCCGTTGTGTTAGGTTGGTATAATTCCTGAGACTTTGGTTCACAAAATCTTTGTTTGCATTGAGAAACTCGCTGTTGTTAATGCCTGCAACATCGCCGGTCCGGTATTTATAGGCGCTAATAAGCCTGAAATAAGTAAGGGAATCCGATTTCCATTCATATTTGCCGTTGAGGGCCTGTTGCTGGCTGAGGCTGTTCACTGTGCTGTATGTGTTGCTGTAAGTGAGCCCTGAGGGAAGAATGTTCTGCATCAATGTGCTTCCTTCATTGTTTGTCTGCAACCTGTTGAAGCGATAAGAAGTATTCACACTGTGTTTGTCCTCATTCCATTTATCAATGAATAAAGCTCCGCCGGTAGTGGCATCAGGAAGCCCACGCAGGTTCCAGTTGTTGAAATCATCGCCTCCGCCAAAACTGAAATAATAACCGCTTATTTCATCATATTCATAATCCTCTTCAATGCCCAGTTTTCTTTGTTCCTCCCAGTCAAGACTGCCTGCATTCACATTGGTTTTGGTCAGGTATGCAGACATTTTCCTTTTCCCGATAAACCGGTTGAACATACCTCTGCCATCATGGTATTTGCCAGCATCGGTTCCTGCATTGATCTTTCCAAACGAACCTTTTTTATAATCTTCTTTGAGTTTGATATTCACCGTTTTTCCCTCATTGCCGGAAGTGATGCCTGTCAGTTTCTGCTGCTCGGTTTTGGTTTCATAAACCTGCACCCGGTCCACTGCTTTGCCTGAAATATTTCTTGTGGCCATTGTCGGGTCATCACCAAAAAATTCTTCACCGTCCACCAGCACTTTATCCACCCGTTTGCCTTGTGCTGTTATTTCTCCTTTGCTGTCAACCGTAAACCCGGGAAGTTTTCGCAACAGGTCTTCCACGGTAGCTCCTTCACGCAGTTTAAAACTGTCAGCGACAAATTCCGTAGTATCGCCTTTTATGCGGATGGCGCTGCCCGACCTGATCACCACTTCCTCCAGCACTTTGCTTTTTAATGTCAGGAAAATATTTCCCAGGTCAGTATCTGCCCGCACCTCTATTTTTTCCATGTAGTCGGCAAAACGGGGATATGTGATAAAAAGAAGATATTTACCTGTATCGGTTACCGGGAGGGAAAACTGCCCGTTTTCCTTTGTACGGGTGAATTTGACAAGTGTAGTGTCCGCACTGCGCAACAGGGAAACGGTACCGTTCACTAATTTCCGGTTCTCGAGGGAATCAACGATCTTTCCTCTCAGGGTGAGTTGCTGTGCCTGTGCAAATGAAAGAAACAGGAGGCAGGTGAGGGCGGCTGCTATTTTTCTCATGGCTTTGGTTTGATCACCGGCAATGCTAACCCGGGCAAGATCACACAAAACAGCCGGTATTTGGTTTAATGGTTTTCGCTGGATTTAATTTAAAGCCAGTTAATTTCCTTTAAATTTATAAAAGCTGACTAACCGTTCATGTATTAATACATTAAAGCTTTAAGCAGCATATGAAGCAGGAAAAACGAAATTCCATAAAGCCCAAAGCTGCCGGGGCCAAAAAAAAAGGAAACCCTGTTTCAGAGACGGAGGCTACGGTCACCCCTACACGGAAACGATATGAGGATGAAAATTTCATAGATACATCACTGCCTGTTTGGAACTACTCGCTGCTCACCGATGAGGATATTAACAATTTTCAAAATGGGACTAACTACCAGCTGTATCAGAAGTTTGGTTCACATTCGATACAGGTCAATGAAACCTGGGGAATGTATTTCTGTGTGTGGGCGCCTAATGCCACATCTGTTTCCGTGAAAGGGCATTTCAATAAATGGAAAGATCATGAATTTGAACTCTATCCTAAATGGGACAACAGTGGTGTGTGGGAGGGGTTTATTCCGCATTTCAAACTGGGTGAAGCATACAAATATCACATCGTTGGCTTTGCAGACAGGAAGATAGATAAAGGAGACCCCTTTGCTAATTTCTGGGAGAAAAGACCACACACAGCTTCCATCACCTGGGACATGTATTATGAATGGCAGGATGAGGAATGGATGAAGAAAAGGAAAAAGCACAATGCACTGGATGCTCCATGGAGTGTGTATGAAGTGCACCTGGCCAGTTGGCAGCGGCCTGATAAAAATGATGAGGAGTCGTATAACACTTATGATCAGATAAGAGAAAGATTAGTGCCATATGTGAAAGAAATGGGGTTCACCCATGTGGAACTGATGCCTGTAACGGAACACCCGTTTGATGGCAGTTGGGGTTATCAGTGTACAGGTTATTTTGCTGCTACATCAAGGTTTGGCGACCCACAGGGGCTGATGCGGCTGATTGATGCTTTTCACCAGGAAAGCATTGGTGTCATTCTTGACTGGGTGCCCTCGCATTTTCCGTATGATGCACATGGACTATTCATGTTTGACGGCACTCACACTTACGAGTATGCTGATATGCGAAAAGGGTTTCACCCCGACTGGAACAGTTACATTTTTAATTACAAGCGGGGAGAAGTGAAATCATTCCTTATCAGCAGCGCCAGGTTTTGGTTTGATATGTTTCATATCGACGGCATCCGGGTGGATGCGGTGAGTTCCATGCTGAAACTTGACTATTCAAGACAGGAAGGAGAGTGGGAGCCGAATGAGTTTGGCGGCAATGGCAACCTGGAAGCTATTGCTTTTATTAAAGACCTGAATGCAACGATCTACCGTGATTTTCCGGATGTGCAGACCATCGCCGAAGAAGCCACCGACTGGCCGGGCATTTCAAAACCAACATTTGAAGGCGGACTTGGTTTTGGCATGAAGTGGATGATGGGCTGGATGCATGATACGCTGAACTATTTCAAAGCCGATCCGTATATACGGCAGTTCATGCAGGATAAGTTTTCATTCAGCATGATGTATTACTATGATGAGAACTTTATGCTGCCGCTGAGCCATGATGAAGTGGTACATGGCAAAAGCCCTATGCTCTATAAGATGCCTGGAGATGAATGGCAGAAATTTGCCAACCTGCGATTGCTTTATACCTACATGTGGACCCATCCCGGTGGCCGTTTGCTTTTTATGGGCAATGAATTTGGACAAACCACAGAATGGAACTATAAAACTGAACTGAACTGGGGATTATTGCAGTTTGATTGTCATCGTTTGTTGAAAGACTGTGTGGCCGGTCTCAACAAATTGTTGAAGGAAGAACCGGCCCTTTATCACAACCAGTTCAACATGTATGGTTTTGAATGGGTGGATCTGGACCACAGGCAGGAGTCGGTGATCGTTTTCCGGAGAAAGGGGAAGAAAAAAGCCGATGATCTGCTGGTGATTCTCAACATGACACCAATGGTGAGAAATGACTGGGAAATTTATGTAAGTGGAAAGACTTATAAGCAGGAAATATTCAACAGCGATCAGGCAATATACTGGGGCTCTGGCACCGTTTATAACCCTGCAATACGTTCCGAATTAGTTGACAGGGAGCAAAAAAAATACAGGCTGACCGTAAATCTACCCCCCCTGTCAGGAATTATTCTGAAATAACTACTATTTTGGAACAGTATTGGCTGATAATTACAGCATTAAGGTTCTGATTTGTAAACGTAAATTCTATCTTGTGTTTTGTTACCAGAAGAGTACCCAAAATTTCAACCCTATGATCCGTAAAACACTTACCGTATGCCTTGTGCTGGCTTCATCGCTGGCATTTTCGCAAACATCCTTCAACACTATCAACATTCCGGACAGCGCTGATTTCTTTTTGCAAAAAGGCCTGGAAGAAAAAGAAAAAGGAAGCAGGCTTGAATCACTGAAACATTTCGAAAAAGCCAGTAAGTATGACGCCAATAACAAGACCGTTGTGTCTGAGCTTGCCTCTGCTTATTATGACCTGCGCCGTTACAGTCTTGCAAGGGAAGCCTATAAAAAATTAGTTGAACTGGGTGATGAATCACCTGTCACTTATAAACAACTGATGACACTTTCTTTCCAGTTGAAACAACAGGATGATGTAGTGCTGTATGCCAATAAACTGAAGAAAGCCGATCCATCGGAAAAGATCAGTTATTATCTCGGTAAAGTGATGTATGACCAGGATAATTATGGAGAAGCCATCAAATACCTGAATGCTGCCGCAAAAGAAGATCCGCAGAATGCGGAGGTTCCCTACATGATTGCCCGCAGTTTTGCGGATATGATGAACTACAAACAATCCATTCCATATTTCCAGAAAGCCATTGAGCTTGACCCTTCCAAAAATTATTGGGTCTATGAACTGGGACTTATCTGTTATGCCATGCATGATGACAAGAATGCGTTAAAGTATATCCTCGAAGCAGGCGAAAAAGGTTATAAAAAGGATAATGACTACCTCGAAAACCTGGGCATTGCTTACCTGAACGTAGGCAAACTCAACGAAGGAGTGGAAATACTGAATGAGATACTGAAAAGAAAGCCCAGCGATATCAATATCCTGAACATGGTGGCCGAAGCCTATTATTATGGCGGCAAATACCAGTTGGCTATTGACTACTGGGACAGGGTGCTGGAATATGACAAGAACAATGCCTCTACACTCTATATGATCGGTATGAGCTACCAGAAAAAGGGAGAGAAGGAAAAAGGCGTGGCGCTGTGTGACAAAGCGATTGAAATGGACCCCTCACTCAGCAACCTGAAACAAAAGAAATCTATGGCCGGTTTATAGGACAAGCCAATACCAATATGCTGGCAGGCAGGTGTTTCACACACCTGCCTGTTTTTTTATCAATGATGCCCTTGTTGGGATTTGGAACACAGACTTTGATGATACTGATGATTTACGCTGATTAAAATACACTTAGCAATCTTAATAATCATAACGATCAGCGTTCTGCAAAAAATAAGCCCCCCTGTAGAAACAGCGGGACTTAAGTAATGGTTCTGATTAGACTCTTTGGTTATTTGTACTGAACAGTGTTTGCTTTATCAACAAAAGCGGTGGTTTGTTCAGCTTTAATTTCTTTCTTGTTCTCTTTGGTTACTTCGCCTTCTTTATCTGTATGCAACTGTGCCAGGCTCGGGGCGATGACCAAAGATACAATTGACATCAATTTAATCAAAATATTCATTGACGGGCCGGAAGTATCTTTAAAAGGATCACCCACCGTGTCGCCGGTCACAGAAGCCTTGTGCGGCTCCGATTTTTTGTAAAACATTTCGCCATTGATCTCTACACCCTTTTCAAAGGATTTTTTGGCATTATCCCAGGCGCCTCCGGCATTGTTCTGGAACATTCCCATCAGCACACCGCTCACCGTAGCACCGGCGAGGAAACCACCCAAAGCCTCCGGCCCCATCAGGAAACCGATCACCAAAGGGGAGATGATAGTAATAGCACCGGGCAGCATCATTTTTTTAATCGAAGCCTGCGTGGAAATAGCCACACATTTATCATATTCAGGTTTGCCTGTGCCTTCCATGATGCCGGGAATCGTTTTGAACTGGCGACGAACCTCTTCCACCATCGCCATGGCCGCCTGCCCGACAGCTTTGATTGCAAGGGATGAGAAGATAAAAGGTATCATACCACCCACAAAAAGAGAGGCCAGTACATCTGCTTTGTAAATATCAATACCATCAATGCCGGCCACACCTACAAAGGCGGCGAACAAGGCCAGCGCTGTCAGCGCAGCCGAGGCAATGGCAAAACCTTTACCAGTGGCGGCGGTGGTGTTACCCACAGCATCCAGAACATCTGTTTTTTCACGGACATCCGGCGGCAGTTCACTCATTTCTGCAATACCACCTGCATTGTCGGCAATTGGGCCGAAGGCATCAATGGCCAACTGCATAGCTGTTGTTGCCATCATACCGGCAGCAGCGATAGCCACGCCGTAAAGACCTGCACATTCGTAAGAACCCCAGATACCACCTGCCAAAACAAGAATAGGTAAGAAAGTAGACTCCATACCAACAGCCAACCCACCAATTACATTGGTAGCATGACCCGTTGAAGATTGCCTGATAATTGATTTTACAGGGCCTTTACCCATTGCTGTGTAATACTCAGTAATAATGCTCATCAATGCACCGACCGCCAACCCAACAGCAATAGCGCCTAAAACACCCCATTTAGTGAATTCAAAACCACGAAGGTTCATGGTTTCAGGAAGTATCCAGGCTACTAATCCGGCAGAAGCAATTGCAGTAAGAATGATAGAACCCCAGTTGCCCATGTTCAGGGCTTTTTGCACATTATCTGTATTGATACCGGCTGTTTCGCTGATGCGGACAAACCATGTACCCACAATGGAAAAAATTATCCCGATACCGGCGATCAGCATTGGTAGCAGGATAGGAGACATCCCACCCAAGCCATCATCACCTGTCACAATAGTTTGTTGTCCCAATACAATTGTTGCCAGAACAGTGGCCACATAAGAGCCAAACAGGTCTGCGCCCATGCCAGCTACATCACCCACGTTATCGCCAACATTATCGGCAATGGTGGCCGGGTTTCTTGGATCATCTTCAGGGATACCCGCTTCCACTTTACCTACAAGGTCAGCGCCAACATCGGCAGCTTTGGTATAAATTCCACCACCCACACGGGCAAATAAAGCAATAGATTCAGCGCCAAGAGAAAAACCGGTCAGCACCTCTATGGTTCTGATCATCTCATCACTGTCAACAGGGGCACCCGCAGCAAATATTTGTTTTAAAACAATAAACAATCCACCTAAACCCAATACGGCCAAACCTGCCACACCTAGTCCCATTACAGCGCCTCCGGTGAAAGAAACATTCAGGGCTTTGGATAAACTGCTCCGGGCAGCCTGGGCCGTGCGGACATTGGCTTTGGTGGCCACTTTCATACCGATATAACCGGCAGTAGCGCTGAAAACCGCACCTACCACAAATGCCCCTGCTATCAGCCAATGAGAGTGAGGATTCGCAGAAGCCATCACAGCAAGCAAAATGCCCACGATCACGACGAAATAACCCAATATTTTCCATTCGGCTCTGAGGAAAGCCATCGCACCTTCGGCAATGTAGGTGCTGATCTCCTTCATCCGATCATTACCGGCATCCTGTTTGGAGACCCAGTTGAACTTAATAAAAGTGTAGAGAAGCCCAATCAGCCCCATCACGGGAACGAGATAGATCAATTTGTCCATAAGTGTTGATTCTTAATCAAAATTTAAAGGACGGCAAAGATAGGGGGTTGGGTGGAAATTTTGATTTTGGAGTTCAGATTTTAGGATTGGGATTTGGCGGCATACCGGGCTGGTTTGCAGGGCTATTGTATCTTCAAAAAAGCCTCCCCGGTGTAATTAATTATATCTCTTGCTACCAAGGCTTCTTGTGATAGCTCTTTTGCCGCCAAATCACCCGCCAACCCATGAAGATAAACACCCAATATCGCAGTCTCTACTGAACTATATCCCTGTGCCAGCAAACCAGTGAGAATACCCGTGAGTACGTCACCGCTGCCCGCAGTAGCCATGCCGGCATTACCGGTGGAGTTAAAGAAACCCTTGCTATCCGGTGTAGCAATGAAAGAATGATGACCTTTAAGTACAATGATACAATTCAGTTCAGCAGCTTTTTGTAAAGCGAGCAACACCCGTTCAAATTCGTTGGTTGTTTCACCAAACAATCTTTCAAATTCTTTGGGATGGGGTGTGAGAATGGAACCGGCGGGTATCAGTTGAAACAAATCTTTTTGTGAAGCAATAATATTCAAAGCATCGGCATCAAGCACCACGGGGCTGCGGTAACTATCAAACAATTCCCGAAGCATCATCTTTGTTTCAGATGCTGTGCCAATACCGGGGCCGATGCCGATGGCATCATATTTTGTAAGGTCATCTTCTACTTTTGTGCTAAAAGAGGAATTAAAATCAGTCATTACCATCGCTTCTGGAACAGTCGTTTGCAAAATGTCATAACCGCATTTGGGAATATGACAGGTGAGCAAACCGGCGCCGCTTCTCAGGCAGGCTCCGGCTGATAAAACAGCGGCCCCCATTTTGCCATAACTGCCAGCCAGCAGCAATGCATGACCATAACTACCTTTGTGTGAAAATCGTTTTCTTGGTTTATACACCGAATGAATGATCTCATCATCCAGCAATTCGAACCGGTTATGAATCAATTGAAAAAATCCATCCATGAGACCGATATCAAGAATATGAACGTCGCCTGTGTATTCTTCGTTTTCGGCAAACAAAAAAGCCGGTTTATAGCACTGAAAAGCGAGGGTATGTTTCGCACTGACAACTGTGTTTCCCTTTGAAGAGCGGTCAACAAACAAACCGCTGGGTATATCTACGGAAATGATCTCACAACCGGAATCGTTAATGTGACCAACCAATTCAGCCGTCACTCCCTCAAGACTACGGTTCAGGCCAGATCCGAACAAGGCATCAATAATAACTTGCCCGGGAGGAAACGGGTGAAAATTTTCTTTTGACTGAACGAAATGTATATCAGGCTGTGAAAACTTATGCAGTCTTGCCAGGTTGGTTTGAAAATCGTCGGTTCCTTTGTGACCAAACTCCAAAATATGAATTGTGACGGGGTAATTCTTTTCCATCAGCATCCTTGAAATCGCAAGCCCGTCACCGCCATTGTTTCCTTTGCCACAAAAGATAGCAAAAGAAGCTGCATCGGGATAAAACTGCGCTAACCACTCCACGCATTTTGAAGCAGCCCTCTCCATCAGGTCAATGGAAGCAATGGGTTCGTTCTGGATCGTGTACTGATCCCATGCCCGTATTTCTTCAGCAGAAAGGATTTTCATAATTTTTTTTAGATGAATACCAGTTATGCCATACCTGTTTTTGTTGCATGTGCCTGTAAATGGCTACAGGTATGGCATACCTTCTTAAACCCACCTAAAGTTGGGAAACAATTCGCAAAAAAGAAATGATCTTGCTATTACTTTTTGCCGGGACTTCCGTTTCCGCCTTCTTCCTCTGCCATTCCGTTGCGGTGCCGGTAATCGCCAAATATGGAATAAGCACCTACTGCAGCGCTGTAGATTTCCCGGTTGAAGCGGTTGCCTGTAATGATGACAACAACATCTTCATCCGGCAATCTTGAAAAAGCAGCATTGAAACCATGCCAGCGGCCAAAATGATAGACCACTTTTTTGCCATTGGGCAGCAACATCAGCCGGAAACCCAAACCATAATTGTGAACAGAGGGTTTTTCAAAACTATACGGCTTGAAAGCGCTGTCGAGAAGGGCCTGCGGTAACAAACCCGTGCCGGTAAGTGCCCTGTCCCATTTCAACAGGTCACGGGGAGTGGAGTAAATATTTTTATCGCCGTAAGTGAGATCTAGAAAATCATTTCGCCAGAAATTGCCATTGTCGTTAAACGAAGGCGCTGACCGGGCAGAATCGGCATTGGTGAAAACATAAGTATGGCTCATCTGTAGCGGCATGAAAATATGCTCCCGCAGATATTGGGGAAAAGATTTACCGCTGATCTTTTCAACAATAAGTGCCAGCAGCACATAGTTGGTGTTACTGTAACTGAAGCGGGTATCCGCAGTAAAACTTTTTTGCGGTTTCTCTTTAATCAAAAAATCCAGCACATCCTTGTTTTGCAAATAGATCTTCTTGTTCCACTTTTTGCTGTTGGAAATAAAATAGACATAATTTGAAAGACCACTGCGGTGATTAAGCAATGACCGGACCGTTATACCGGGGTATGGAAAGGCCGGGAAGAATTTTTGCAGTGAATCGTCAAGAGAAAGTTTGCTTTCATTCACCAATTGCAGCACGGCAACAGCTGTAAATGGTTTGCTGGTGGATGCAAGGTGCAGGGCTGTTGTATCGGCAAGCGGCTGCGTTTTGCGGGCATCCCGGAATCCCTGGTATCTTTCATAAATCACTTCGGCCTTTTTGGCAACAAGTATGCCACCGCTAAATCCTCTGCTCAGCAGCAGACTGTCCATATGTGCCTCAACAGTTCTTAAATAGTGCCGAAACTCTTCTTTCTCTAATCGGGGGGGTGTGGGCGGATAGAATTGCAACGAATCGTCTTCCTCTTTTTTAACGGAGGAAGAAGAATTACAACCGCAAACAACCGTCAGTATGGCTATGATATAAAAAGTGGCATTAAAAAACTGCATTCGGGCAAAAATAGAAGTCAGCGGCATTAACCCCGAACATTGTTTTTCCCCAAAAGTGGATTACCTGTATCCACACCGGAAGTATATTTGCAGATATATGGCAACCACTAAACAAACCAGTTATCCCAAAGAGAAGATAAGGATACTTTTTTTGGAAAATATCAGCGATGTTGCGGTAAAGAATTTCAAACAGCATGGCTATGTGAAGGTGGATAAGATCACAAAGGCGCTGAGCGAAGAAGAACTGATCAAAGAGATAAAAGATGTGCATATTCTTGGCATCCGTTCCAAAACACTGATCACAAAAAATATCCTGGATGCGGCCACCCGGCTGCAGGCGATTGGCTGTTTTTGCATTGGTGTGAACCAGGTGGATTTGAAAGCTGCCACACAAAACGGCGTAGTTGTTTTTAATGCTCCTTATTCCAATACCAGGTCAGTAGCTGAACTGGTGATCGGGTTATCCATTATGCTTATCCGCCGCATTCCTGACAAAAACAAAGCGGCGCATGAAGGCATCTGGATGAAGGATGCAAAAAACAGTTATGAACTGCGGGGAAAAACTTTGGGTATCATCGGCTATGGCAATATCGGCTCGCAGGTGAGTGTGCTGGCCGAGGCGCTGGGTATGAAAGTCCTTTTCTATGATGTGGAAACAAAACTGCCATTGGGCAATGCAGTGGATGCAAAATCGCTGAAGGAATTATTGTCCCGTTCCGATGTGGTGACCCTGCATGTGCCTGAAACATCCCAGACAAAAAATATCATCAATAAAACAACGCTGAAGTATTTCAAAAAAGGGGCTTTGCTTATCAACTACGCAAGGGGAGAAGTGGTGGACCTGGAAGCTTTGCGTAAAGCAATTTTGGATGAACAAATAGGCGGCGCAGCGGTGGATGTGTTCCCGGTAGAACCGGAAAAGAATGGTGACAGGTTCAGATCACCCTTGCAGGATCTGCCCAACGTTATCCTGACACCACATATAGGAGGCAGCACAGAAGAGGCGCAACAGAATATCGGCGAGGATGTGAGTATAAAATTGTTCAACTATCTCGAAAAGGGAATTACGTTTGGTTCACACACCGTGCCGGCATTGGCATTGCCGCCGCAGGAAGGGAGCCACCGCATTTTGCACATACATAATAATGTTCCCGGAGTACTTTCTGCAATCAATACTCAGCTTTCCAAACACAATATCAATATCGTGGGGCAGTACCTAAAAACTAATGATGAGATAGGGTATGTTGTACTGGATGTTGATAAGAAATTATCCTCCCAGGCACTGCACCTGCTAAAGGATGTGAAAGAGACTATTAAGGTCAGGATGTTGTACTGACCCCTCCGTTACTGTTCAGTAACGGTTAAAATTATTTTCCCAAATTTTCAAAAATTATTGAAAATTATGTAAATTTGTTCTGTAAACAGCAAGACCATGAAAGTAGTTATCGTTGGCGGCGGTTTCGGAGGGCTCAGGCTGGCCCGCAAACTCAGCAATAAAGCCGGCTTTGAAGTGGTTCTCATTGATCGTTTCAACTATCACCAGTTTCAACCCTTGTTCTACCAGGTAGCTACCGCCGGTCTCGATGCCAGTAATATTTCCTTCCCGCTACGCAAGGTTTTTCAGAAAAGTAAGAATGTAAAGATCAGGCTGGCCGAGTTGAAAGAAGTGCAGCCGGTGGAAAACAAAGTTACCACCGATACGGAAGAAATAAACTATGATGTGCTGGTACTGGCCACAGGGGCCGACACAAATTTTTTCGGCAATAAGGAATTGGCAGACCATGCTTTCCCGATGAAATCAACGGTGGAGGCATTGCAGATCCGTCACCGGATGCTGCAGTTATTTGAAGATGCACATACCATCAGCGATAAAGACGAATTGCAGCGGCTGATGAACATTGTGGTGGTGGGTGGCGGGCCAACAGGAGTGGAGGTGTCCGGCGCCATGGCCGAAATGAAAAAATATGTATTGCCCAAAGATTTTCCTGAACTGGATTTTTCCAGAATGAATATTTATTTACTGGAGGGCATAGGCAAAACGCTTGCTGCCATGAGTGAAAAATCTTCTGCCAAATCAAAGAAATATTTAGAGCGGCTTGGCGTCACTGTTATGACGGATACATTAGTTAAGAATTATGATGGAAAAGAGGTGGAGTTGCAGGACGGAAACAGGATAGCAACTGCAACAGTGATATGGACTGCTGGTATCAAAGGAAATGTGCCGTATGGGATAGATGCTTCATTGGTAACGAAGGGCAACAGGATAAAAACAGATAGGTATTGCCGGGTGGAAGGGTTGAACAATGTATATGCAATAGGCGATCTTGCCTATATGGAAACTCCCAGGTTTCCCAATGGTCACCCGCAGGTGGCGCCGGTGGCCATGCAGCAGGCTGATCTCGTAGCACACAACCTGAAACTCACCGAAAGAAAATCAAGCCGTAAAAATTTGCTGCAATTTGAGTATTATGACAAAGGCTCGATGGCAACCATTGGAAGAAACCTTGCGGTAGTGGATATACCAAAACCGAAACTGCATTTCGGCGGTTTTTTTGCCTGGATGATCTGGATGGGCCTGCACCTGATGCTGATACTGGGAGTGAAGAACCGTTTTTTTGTTTTCATCAACTGGCTTTATAATTATGTGACCTATGACCAGAATCTGCGGTTGATATTCAGGGAATTTAACCGACCTGAGAAAAGAAAGAATAAACTTTAATTTTTTTCACATATGAAATTTGAAATCCCTGACTGGCTCATCATTGCAGGCGGCATAGGGCAGATGTTCACAGCAGTAATATACCCTTATGTGCGGCATGTGGTGTTTGACTGGTATAATGATATCAAGAAGTTGAAGCCGCTTAACCAGGAAATTGCAAAAACTTATGGCCGCTATATCCAGGGTTTGAATTTTTCTTTTGGTCTCATCACTATTCTACTGACAAACGAGTTAAAGAACCAAACAGGCCTCGCTGTTGCATTGACAGGCCTGATAGCGGCCTACTGGACAGGAAAACTGTTGACACAATTTGCCTATTACCCGATGTATCAGATCCCTAATAAGATATATATCAAAATCGGGGAGGTGCTGATGAATGGATTGTTTATTTTATTTGCGGTTGTCTACATATGGTTGTTTATAACAAATCTTACTGGTTTCCTGGAATAATAAGATGAAACAAAAAGTATTTCTTACAGCGGAGTGGAAAAACCTGATCATGGCTAACTATGCTGTTGCCCCGGCCGTTTTGCAACCTTACTTACCTGCTAAAACGGAACTGGATGAATGGAATGGAAAATATTATGTAAGCCTTGTTGGATTTATGTTTGAAAACGTGAGGGTAAAAGGTTTCAGGATACCATTTCATGTCAATTTCCCTGAAGTCAACCTTCGCTTTTATGCCAGGTATAAAGAGAACGGGGAATGGAAGAGAGCTGTTATTTTTATCAGCGAGATCGTTCCAAAACCGGCTATCGTATTTGTAGCCAACAACCTGTTTCATGAACATTATTCAGCTATGCCTATGAAACATGAGCAGGTGAAGAAGGACAATAGCATAGCGGTCAGTTACCAGTGGAAAAAAAGAAACAAGTGGAACCAACTCAGTGTTTCAGCAGACAGTGCAAAGACAGCATTGCAGCCAGGAACAAAGGAGGAATTCATTACAGAGCATTTCTGGGGTTATTCCCGGATCAATACACACAAAACTGCGGAATACCATGTTCAGCATCCACGATGGAACATTCACCGGGTTCATTCTTATACTATAGATTGCGATTTTGCACTGCTATACGGTGAAAATTTCTCGTTTCTTGCATCCCGGGCTCCGGAGTCAGTGTTCCTTGCTGAAGGATCGGAGGTAAAAGTGTTTTCTAAGAAAGTTCTTTGAGCACCTTTTTAGCTCTTGCACGGAAAGCTGCTGTTTCCATATCCCAGCGGTCTTCAATAATCGTTTTTAATTCCGGTTTAATTTCCGGGTATTGCCGGGCCAGGTTTTGCAGCACAGTAAGAGAAAAGGCTTTCACCGCCGGTTTTTCTTTTGGATCAATAATATAATCAAAGCACAGGCTCATGACTTCGCCCTGGTATTTTTCAGGGATGCTAATTCCCTCCATCAGCCGGATGCCGTTTCGTTTTACCGCATCATGGATGCCGGGCTGTTTCAGTTTTTTGATAAGTTTGCCAAAATGTTTTTTAACCTGATCCGGATGAACTGCCACAACGTAGCTTAACGGCCAGGCGGCCCGTTGTTCCAGCTTTTTATCATTACAGGTAAATAAACCAAACAGTTCATCAAATCTTTTTTGATCGCTGCCGATCCATTTGACGATCTTATCAGTCTGAGCTTTGGAGTGTTCGGCCAGTATTGCTTCCCGTAGTTTCATGATACAATATTATATAGTAACAAACAGCTTCAAAACAAGATTTTATTTCCTATAATTTACATTATGTTAAATAATGAATTAAATATTTATGTTTCCTCATTACCCGCCCCAGGAAAACTTTACCTCTACAAATGAAAAGAGCCGGTCATCTTGACCGGCTCTTTAGTTAGTTCCCCATTACCTTATTCAATCTGTTTTAATTTTTCAGAGAATTCCGCAATCTTGGCTTTATCTTTCTTGTTTTCCCAATATTCAAGCAACATACTGGCGACAATCTTGTACTGGCCTTTTTCACCTCCTTTTAAATCTGTTTTTCCCTCAAAATGATTAAACAGGGTTGTGAGGTATGGATGGGCAGCTTCATAGCTTTTATTCATTAATGCATTGATATCACTTCTTTTCTTCAGATCCTCCGGCTTACCACCCTTTACTGCATCATAGTCATCGGCCAGGTACTTCAATGTGGCAAAATGGTGGCGGCACATCAGCATATTGGCTTCCGTGGCCGGCGGATTCATCGGAATGGCTTTCTTCAGCACATCTTCGAGTTTGGCCTGCAGTGCCGCACGGTCAGCAGGAACGCTGTCTCCCACATATGTGAAATTGAAAAGCTCTACACCATAATTGTAGCGGGTATAATAAGTGTCGCAACCGCCTGCCAGCAATTCATCATACTTGGCAAAAAGCTTTCGTTTATCATCACCGGCACTTTTCAGCACTACTTCGCACCAGAATTCATCGGCGGGATAAACTTCTTTGGCAATGGCCAGGTATTTGTCTAAGTTGGTTTTGTCGTTTTTTCTTTCGTAATAATCCACCACCCACCTGTATATCTCTTCATAGTTCTGATCCTTGATCTTGTTCTCTACGATCTTCTGGTAATATTGAACAGCCACATCTTCTTTTTTGGCATTGATGGCCGAAGCGGCAATGTTCAGATAAAGCTGTGTGTCAAATGCCGGAAAAGAAAAAGTTCCGTAGCTGAAACCCTTACTGATGATATATTCCTGCACCGGCTCGGAATTTTTGAATGCAGCCAATGCTTCATCAAATTTTTTTTCATTGAATTTTTTGGAACCAATCTCTAAATATCCAAAGGCCACGTCAAATAACTGAGCATGTGAATTCATCAAACCTTCAAGCCCTTTAGGGTCAAGTTCTAAGTATTTTTTATAAGCACTGAAAGCCTCAACCCTTGCATCGCCGTATTTATCGGCAAAAACAGAATCCCTGGCAATCCCGTTATAAACTTGTGCCTTCAGGTACCAGCCTTCTCCTTTCTTGGCATTTTTTTCATTGGCGAGGTATTTGTCAATACCTTCTTTGGCTTTGTCCCATTGGTTTTTACCTGCAAAGCCTTTTATATCATCAATGCTCTGTGCCATCAGGCCGGCAGAGACGATCAGTAATGCGAAACTGAGAATTGATTTCATCATAGTTGTTTTTTTAATCAGAGCAATCATGGTTTTTATGTTATTCACCCTCCTGAGATGGAGCCGGGGAATCTTTGGTTGCTTCATGGCCATTGCCATTTCCGTTGGTTTCATCATCCAGGCGGGTGATGGCGGCAATTTCATCACCTTCATCCAGCTTTATCAGTTTCACACCCTGGGTGGCTCTTCCCTGTTCGCTGATTCCCGCCACCGGCATCCGGATGGTTACACCGCTCTTGCAGGTGATCATCAGGTCCTGTTTTCCTGAAACATCAAGTATGCCAACAAGAGAACCGGTCTTTTCGGTCACATTAATGGTTTTCACTCCTTTTCCGCCACGGTTGGTGAAACGGTATTCATCTACGGCTGTTCTTTTTCCAAACCCTTTTTCACTTACCACCAGCACAGTTTTGCTGGCTTGTTCTTCCGGATTTACACAGATCATGCCCACCACTTCATCGCCATTATCATCCACTTCAATGCCTGCTACACCAATGGCGCCGCGACCCGTAGCCCTAACCTTCTCTTCGGAAAAGCGAATAGCCCTGCCGCTTTTTACGGCCATCATGATCTCCGATCTGCCATCCGTGAGCCTTGCATCCAGCAGTTCATCACCCTCTACAATCGTGATAGCATTGACACCTGTCTGCCGGGGACGGCTGAAATCTTCCAGTTCTGTTTTTTTGATAATGCCCTTCTTGGTGCAAAGAACGATATTATGGCTTTTTACAAAAGCTTCGTCTTTCAGATCCTTCACATCAATGATGGTTTTCACCTTATCATCCGGCGGCAACTGTATCAGATTTTGAATAGCCCTTCCTTTACCGGTCTTCTCCCCTTCCGGAATTTCCCAGATGTTTAGCCAGTAACACCTGCCCTTCTCTGTAAAGATAAGCATGGTATGGTGGGTGGAGGCTACAAAAAGATGCTCGATATAGTCTTCTTCACGGGTCTTTCCTCCTATCACCCCGCGGCCACCTCTCCGCTGTGCCCGGTATTCATCGGCAGGGGTACGTTTGATATAACCAAGATGTGAAATGGTGATCACAACGTCTTCTTCCTTGATCAGGTCTTTAATTTTCACTTCATCATCCAAATAAGTGATCTCGGTTTTGCGGGCATCACCAAAACGTTCTTTTATTTCCAGCAGTTCCTTCTTGATAAGTTCAAACCTCATGCCTTCGTTTGAAAGTAACTCATTCAGATGAGCTATAAGTTTCATCAGTTCGTCAAACTCTTCTTTGATTTTATCTCTTTCCATTCCTGTCAGCCGCTGCAGACGCAGTTCCAGGATGGCTTTAGCCTGTATCTCATCAAGACCCCAGCCGGCATTCACCAGGTTTTCTTTGGCAATATCAGGAGTGGCAGAAGAACGGATCAAAGCGATCACTTCATCCAGGTGATCAAGGGCAATGAGATAACCTTTCAGGATATGTGCCCTTTTCTCTGCTTCTTTTAATTCATACTGTGCCCTTCTCACCACCACTTCATGCCTGAACTCCACAAACTCACTGATGAGGTCTTTCAGGTTGAGGGTTTTTGGTCTGCCCTTTACAATGGCAACATTGTTGATGCCATAGGAAGTTTGCAGGTCGGTAAGTTTATAGAGTTGATTGATGATAACGTTTGCAATAGCATCCCTTTTCAGGTCAATCACCAGGCGGGTGCCTTCTTTATTGTTTGATTCATTATTGACATGAGCAATGCCGTCAATCACTTTTTCATTCACCAGTTCGCCGATGCGGTTGGTCAGCGCATCACGGTTCACCTGGTAGGGCACTTCTGTGATGATGATCTGTTCTCTGCCACTGGCTTTTGTTTCCACGGCAAGCCTTCCTCTCACCACTACCCTTCCGCGGCCCAGGTGCATAGCGGCTTTCACTCCTTCCATGCCATAGATAATGCCTCCCGTCGGAAAATCGGGGGCTTTGACATGCTGCATCAGTTCATCAATACCAATGTCGCGGTTATCAACAAATGCCACACATCCGTCAATTACTTCGGTAAGGTTGTGCGGCATCATATTCGTGGCCATACCCACAGCAATGCCGCTGGAACCATTTACCAGCAATTGCGGGATGCGGGTAGGCAAAACAGTGGGTTCTTTTTCTGAATCATCGAAGTTGAGTTGAAAATCAACAGTGTCTTTTTCGATGTCATCCAGCATGTGACCGGAAAGTCTTTCTAATCTTGCTTCCGTGTAACGCATAGCCGCCGGGCCGTCGCCATCCTGGTTACCAAAATTACCCTGCCCGTCAATCAGGGTGTAACGCATGTTCCATTCCTGTGCCATTCGCACCATTGCATCATACACGGATGTGTCACCATGAGGGTGATATTTACCCAACACCTCACCCACGATACGGGCCGATTTCTTGAACGGCTTATTGTGATGAATGCCCAGTTCGTTCATGGCAAACAATACCCGCCGGTGCACCGGTTTCAAACCATCCCGCACATCGGGCAGGGCACGACCTACTATCACTGACATGGAATAGTCGATGTAGGCGGTCTTCATCTGCTCTTCGATGTTCACGGGAATGATCCTGTTGCTATCGTAGGTTTCTTCTGGTCCAAAGTTCTCTTCCATGTAGTCTTTTTCCGGTTCTGTTTCAGTTAAAAAATGCCTCTGAAAAACAGGTTTTTTGGAGGCCTGCAAATCTACTTTTTTTGAGATTGAAAACCTGATAAATAAGATTGTTTTTTAACCCGTTTTTATCAACCGTTGTTAATTGTCCAAAAGCAGGTTTCCCGGCTGTTTATAACAAGCCGTTTACACTTGACGGCACTGTTTTTTCGTTTATAGACCGGTACCAAAAAAAGTCGGACATGTCAACCTATCTCCTCCTTCGAAACAATAAGGAAAGCGGCCCCCACACTCTGGAAGGTCTCCTTGCCCTCGGGCTGAAAGCTTATGACCTGGTTTGGGTGGAAGGCAAAAGCGCCGCCTGGCGATATCCCGGGGAGGTGCAGGAACTGAAAGCCTATGCCCCCATGGTGGAAGAACAGCCATTTGACCGCTTCTTTAAAAAAACGGGGACGGAAAAGCAGGAAAAAAAGGAAGAGCCTCAAAAAGAAGAAAAAACAGCTGAGATCAAGCCATCATTTGTTCCAAAAAAATCTGTATTTGTCACTATGCCGGGAAAAAGCGCTGTAGCAACTTCAACTCCCGTTCAAAAAAGGGAACTAACTCCGCAGCCTGAATCGGTGTTTTCATCCCCTGTTATCAGCATAAAAGAAAATCCGGTTGTGGCAGAAACCAAGTTTTCGCAGCCTTTGGATGAAATAAAAGAACTGTATGTTAAAACATTGCAGGACAGAAAACATCGTTCGGCCCGCAAAATATTGATGACAGCAATGGCGAAAAAAGCCGCCGTCATTGTGCTGATTGCCGGCGCAGGTGTGCTGATCGGTTTTTCCATGCGGTCTAAGAAGGACGATAAACTGATCAGCGTTGTTCCTGTTACACAGCCTGTGCAACCGGTTATCAATTTGCAGGATGAGGAAACCCCTGCAATCCCTGTTGAAGAAAACATGACACAATCAGATCCGGGGCCTGTTTCTCCACAACTTTCATCTGAGAGGGAGGAACACAAGCCTTTATTCAGTAGTACAGAAAAACCGGCGCTGGCCAAGACTGTAATTGATAAAAGCAGTACTTCAGAAAAGAAAGAACCGGTTGTCACTGAAAAAAGAATTGCAGCAGAACAGTTGCCATCTCCCGGTGTTGAAACCGATGCCCGCACAGGAGAAAGGATCAGGCGGGTAAGAGAAGAAGGCGCTGTTGTTACAAACAACTCAGCACCGGTGAATGAACCTAAAGTAACAATGAGAAATAATAGTAATGAACTTTCCAGGATGGTTACTTTAAAGAGTAACGACTATCATATAGTAGCTTTTGGCGGTATACGCAACCTGCAACTCACTGTTTTCAATGATTCGAAATATGTGCTGGATAAAGTGATCGTGGAGTTGCAATACCTGAAACCAAGTGAACAACCGCTGAAAACAGAAAATATTGAATTTAAGTCCGTATCTCCCGGCGGCTCTATGACAATTAAAGTTCCTGACAGCAACCGCGGCATAAAAGTGCTCTATAAGATCACACAGATACTTTCCACACAGTCAGCAAAAGATTTTGAAGGATAGCAAACAGATTGATTACAAAAAAATCCCGCTTGTATTAAAGCAGGATTTTTCATTTATAAAGTAAGCTTACTTACCCGGCGTCAGGGGAAAGTATATACTGAATTGTGCAACACCATTCTTGAAATCCGGATTGATGCCACTGGATGGTTCAAAATTGCCAACCTTGGAGACACCGACAGTATATCGGCCACCGATGCCAAATCCTCTTTTACTCCTGATGCCAAGCCCTGCTGCAAGCGACAGATCAAGATTTTTGGCAAAATCATTGACAGATTCATCCTGTATATTATCGCTGATCTTGAATGAAACCTGTGGCCCTGCCTCAAAGAAAAAACCGCTGTCAAAACGATATTGAGCCATAACCGGAACAGAAACATAAGTCACTTTCCAGTCATAGCTGCCGGATACACTGTCTATCTTTGCGCCTTGAGTGGAGATCAGCGCTTCCGGTTGTATAGAAAAGTTCATAAAAGTAAATCGCAGAAAAAGTCCTCCGTGAAAACCCGCCAGCGCTTTCTTTGTTACATCGTCAAAATCTCCGCCGGTAAAATTGCTGATATTGAGACCCGCTTTGGCGCCTACCTGGAAGTTTTGCGAAAATGCATTCACACATATCATTAATAAAATAATGGCAGGAAGTATCTTTTTCATAAAACAGATTTTTGTAAAAATAAATAATAATCTTTGACCACCGGATTGTTTAAATGAAGCATAAATGAAATCTATTTTAGTTTTTGGAGCCGGAAAGTCTGCTACATCGCTGATTGATTACCTGTTAGCAAATGCAGCCGCTGAAAAGTGGAAAATAACTGTGGTAGATGCCGATATCAAACTGGCACAGGCAAAGATAGGTGGTTCGGAACTTGCTGTTGCGGTTTCATTCGATATAATGCAGGTTGAGGAAAGAAACCGGCATATCCGGCAATCTGATATTGTTATTTCCCTGCTCCCTCCCACTTTGCATATCGAAGTGGCCAAGGATTGTTTAAAGCACAGCAAGCCGCTGCTCACTGCTTCTTATGTGGACGATGATATCCGGCAACTGCAACCGGAGATTGAAAAAAAACAATTACTTTTTTTGTGTGAAATGGGACTTGATCCCGGCATTGATCATATGAGTGCTATGCAGCTTATTGATAATATTCATGCGAGGGACGGTCACATCATTTCGTTTAAATCTCATTGCGGAGGTCTTGTCGCCCCTGAAAGCGATGATAATCCCTGGCATTATAAAATAAGCTGGAACCCACGCAATATCATCATGGCCGGAAAAGCAGGTGCCCATTATCGTGAGAATGGCGAAGAAGTAAGGCTCACTCATAGTGAACTTTTTACTCCTGACCGGGTAGTGGAAATACCTGAATTGGGTTATCTCAGTTGGTATCCCAACCGTGACTCGTTAAGCTATACCTCTCTTTATGGACTTGAGAAAACAAAAACATTTATCCGCACCACACTGCGGCACCCCGATTTTATGTATGGCTGGAAAAATGTGGTAGAACTGAAACTGACCGATGAAACACCGCAATATGAAACAGATAGCCGAAGTCTATACGAAGTGTTTAAAGAGCATATGGATAAAAATGGTTTTGGCGAATGGCTGAACCAAAAGCTTTCTGAACGTCTTTCAGAAACCAAGAACCTGATGGAAAACCTGATGAAATTGGTGGATGCGGAAAATGAGGCCAAAGAAGAAGGCGAAAAACTCCCGGATTCATTCATGACGGCGGACGACGAAGGCAATATTGAAGAAATTGAGATTGATGAAGTGAAATCCCGTGCTGCGGCATACCTGGCGCATAAAATGCATGAGGCCAACCTGACGCTAAAGCAACTTTTCTTTTTGGGATTAGACGACCAGGAAACCCTTATCAATAAAGGGTTTTGCAGCGCAGCGGATGTGTTACAGTTTGCCGTGGAAAAAAAATTAAGCCTTCGCCCCTACGACAAGGATATGATAGTGATGCTGCATGAAATTGAGTACAGAGTCGGGAGTCAGGAGTCGGAAGTCAGGAGTAGTCTTGTTGTAAAAGGAGAGAATAATTTGCACACGGCTATGGCAAAAACGGTGGGTCTGCCATTGGGTATTGCTGCCAAACTCATTCTTAACGGCACCATCAGGCTCAAAGGACTGTTGATACCAACCCGGCGGGAAATTTATGAGCCTGTTCTGAAAGAGCTGAAGCGACATGGCATCAGTTTCAATGAAACGGCTAAAGAGCTTTAAGCAGTTGCTGCAATTCCTTTATAGCTTCTGTCGCCGGTTTTTCAATTGCCGTCAGATTTCGCAAACCAGTCACATAAGGGATCTTTTTGTCAATGATGAATTTTGAAGTGGAAGGGTTTGTATAATTTACAAGCCCTGCTGCGGGATAAACCACCAATGAAGTGCCTGCCACCACAAAAATATCCGCACTGTAAACAACAGGTATGGCAACTTCAATCATCGGCACCGGTTCTTCAAACCAAACGATATTGGGCCGCAGTTGTGATCCGTCTTCCGCTTTGTCACCAAGATGAATATCTCCTCTTATTTCATACACAAGACCGGTATCCCGTTCACTTCGCATTTTGAAAATCTCGCCGTGCAGGTGTAATACATTTTTTGATCCTGCACGTTCATGCAAGTCATCAATATTTTGTGTGATGATCGTAACCTCAAAATCAGATTGCAGTTCGGCAAACCCGTAATGAGCAGCATTGGGCAATGCGTTTGCAACATCTCTGCGCCGCATATTGTAAAAGTCAAGCACTAATTGCGGGTTACTTCGCCAGCCCCGTGGTGTGGCCACTTCAGTTACATCATATCCTTCCCACAGGCCATCACTGTCACGAAAGGTTTTCAACCCGCTTTCAGCGCTGATGCCGGCGCCGGTGAGCACTACTAATTTTTTCTTTGACATGCACCAAAGTTAGGTATGCCATACTTTGGAAGTATTGGATATGAAAGAGAAGTGTCACTTCTCCCCTGCCAGCCCCATAATGATCTTGTATTCGTCGTCAGTTACAGGCTGCACTGACAGACGACCTATACGAACCAGTGCCATATTCACCAGTCTTTTTTCTTTCTTTATTGTTTCAAGAGAAACCGGGTTCTTTAGTTTCTTATGCACTTTCAGGTCAACCGCCACCCAGCGTTCATCGTCTGTTGTCGGGTCCTGGTAAGCTTCTTTAATTACTTTGGCAATACCTACTATCTCCAGTCCTTCATTGCTGTGATAGAAAAATACTTCATCTCCCTTTCTCATGGCCCGCATATGACCACGGGCCGCATAATTGCGGACTCCATTCCAGAAGGTTTTTTTTTCTTCGGTGAATTTCTCCCAACTATATACGTCAGGTTCCGATTTGACAAGCCAGTATGCCATAGGAAAATTATTTGACTCCAAATTTAGCAGATAAAGGCAACTTTTTTGCTTTTTGCAATCTGCAATGCCATGTCCTGCCGTATATGTTCCGAACTGCGCAGTGATCCAAGGGCCTTCTATAATAAACCTAGTATCATTTTAAACACAACCCATCTAATTATGAAAGCGATGAAACATGCCATGTTGTTCATGGCTGCAGGCTTCTTGTTCAATTTTTCTTTTGCTCAAAAGATGATGAAAGAAAGAACCGTAGAAGTTGGCGGTGCACCCATGTATCCTTCAAAGAATATCGTGAAAAACGCCGTTAATTCAAAAGATCACACAACACTGGTGGCTGCTGTGCAGGCTGCCGGTTTGGTGGAAACCCTGCAAAGTGCAGGCCCATTTACCGTATTCGCCCCTGTCAATGCAGCTTTTGAAAAACTGCCGGCAGGAACCGTGGAAACTTTGCTGAAACCCGAGAACAAAAGCCAATTGACAAAAGTGCTCACCTATCATGTTGTTGCGGGCAAACTGGATGTAAATAGTCTTGAGGCGAAGATCAAAGCAGGTAATGGAACAGCAGAACTCGCTACAGTGTCGGGCGGCAAATTATGGCTGATGATGAAAGATGGTAAATGGTGGCTGAAAGATGAGAAGGGCAATACTGCCGCTATCAGCATCAGTGATGTGTATCAAAGCAAAGGTGTCATTCATGTGATTGACCAGGTAATGTTGCCAAAATAAAAAAAACAATACAATCAGTCCTTGTTTTTGCAGCCGGCATGCCTCTGAAGCGTCTTGCTTTGGTGGTTTTGCTTTTACCAGCCACTTGCCAGTACATCAGCAAGGTGCATGGTCTTTAAATTGTATCCTTTGTGTTTAATATAGCCCTGCAGATGCATCAGGCAGGAAAGGTCAGTCGAAATAAGATATTCAGCGCCGGTAGCAAGTGCATTGTCCACTTTTTGTTCGCCCATCCCGATGGAGATCGCTTCAAATTTCACGGCGAATGTGCCGCCAAAGCCACAGCAGGTTTCCACGTCATTCATTTCAGTTAGTGAAAGTCCTTTTACATTCGCCAATAATTTGCGGGGTTCTGATTTTATCCGGCACTCTCTAAGCCCTGCGCAACTGTCATGGTATGTTGCTTTTCCGTTCAGCACCGCCCCCACATCTTCCACTTTCAGCAGCTTCACCATGAATTCTGAAAATTCATAGATGCGTTTGGACACATCCGCCACTTCGTGATGAAGGGATGAATTCTCAAATAATTTCCCATAATAATTTCTGACAAAACCTGCACAACTGGCGCTGGGTGTCACAATCGGATCATCGCCGTTGAAATCTTTTAAGAATTTACTGCAAACAGACTTTGCTTCATCCCAAAAGCCTGCATTAAAGGCAGGCTGACCACAACATGTCTGTGCATCATTGTAGGTAACCGAACAGCCTGCTTTTTCCAGCACCTTTATCATATTAAAAGCTGTGTCAGGAAAAAGCTGGTCAACAAAACAGGGTATAAATAGTTGAACGTTCATGCCCGGCTGAAAGAAAATTATTTTTGATTAAAAGATTGATTTAAACCTATCATTTTGATAGCCGTAACTGCAGCTTCCTCTCCTTTGTGCCCATGCTGTCCGCCAATTCTTTCCCTGGCCTGCTGTTCATTGTCAACGGTCAGCACCCCAAAGATCGTTGGAACAGGTAAACTAAGATTAAGTTGAAGAACACCGTCTGATACTATTTTGCAGACATAATCAAAATGAGGTGTATCACCCCGTACGACACAGCCTAATGCAATAAACGCATCGGGTTTTCCTTTTTTTCCTGCATTTTCCCAATAGCTTTTAACTGCAAAAGGTATTTCCACAGCGCCGGGAACAGTGACCACCACGATCTTTTTAATGCCCTGCTTTTTCAGTTCTTTGGCAGCCCCTCTTTCCAGTTCATCCACAATTCCGGCATTCCATTCTGTTTTCACCAAAACAACACAGGCATCCTTTTTCAGAATGCCTGCACCGCTATGTAAGAGTTTACTGTTTGATACCTCAGCCATGTCAGTTTACATTATAAACACCTAATTGTGCCAGGTAGTTATCTGCCTGGTTGCCATATTGAGTGAAAGGATATTTCTCTTTTAGTTCTTTATAAAGACTTATAGCTTCTTTCTGATCTTTTAACATACGATCTGCAAGAAAAGCTGCCAGAAACAAGGCTTCAGAAGAAGCGGCTTTGTCAGCTTCAAAATGACGGGCTGCTTTCTTGTAGGAATCGAGAGCCTCTTTTCCTTTTCCCTGGTCAGCATAGGCATCTCCCAAAAGTTTATAAGCTCTTGCCTGCACAGGTTTGGAACTGGTGCTGAATTTTTTCAGGTGTTTAACAGCATTATCATTGTCGTTAAGTTTGATATAGCAAACACCGGCATAATAATGCGCCTGGTTGGCCGCTTCTGTGCCGCCATATTTGCTGATAACCCGCAGGAAGCCGGGATGCTGACCATCCCCGTTTAACGCAAGGTTCAACGAATCCATCCTGAAATATTCTTCTGCTTTGTAAATAGCTTCACGGCCTTTGGTTTCATTCGGGCCTTTAATGAAATATTTATAGCCCAGCCAGCCGCCGGCACCCATTATCACCACAGTGCAGGCGATCATGATCGTCTTGCTGTTCCGTGTCCAGAAGTCTTTGGCTTTGGCCATCATTTCTTCACCGCTCAATTCCACTTTTTTCTTTTCTGCCATAATCGGGGTTTCTGTTTGTGTTATTTATTTTTTGAGATTGATTAGTCGGTAATAAAAGGATAGTTTTGGTCCACATACACATCTTTCAGCACTTCATCATCTTCCGGCCAGGGGCTTTCTTCAGCAAACTTCACAGATTCAGCCACAATTTCATCCACTCTTTTATCAATGGCGTCTATTTCTGCCTGTGTGGCATATTTCTTTTTCAGGATTGTTTTCAGCACCTGCTGAATGGGGTCTTTATCCTTGTATTCGTCCACCTCTTCTTTGGTTCTGTATTTTTGCGGATCGCTGATAGAGTGCCCTTTATAGCGATATGTTTTAATTTCCAATAAGGTGGGGCCGCCCTTTTCTCTTGCCCTTTTCACAGCCCGGCTGACGCCTTCATGCACCGCTTCTGGGCTCATGCCATCAACTGCATCAGCAGGCATTTCGTAAGCATCACCCAGCTTGTAAATATCCACTACGTTGGAAGTACGTTCAACCGAAGTACCCATGGCGTAGTTGTTATTTTCGCAGATAAATATCACCGGCAGTTTCCACAGCATCGCCAGGTTAAAGGTCTCGTGCAAAATACCCTGCCGTGCAGCGCCATCACCAAAATAGCAGAGCACCACATTATCTGTTCCCCGGTATTGCTCGGCAAATGCCAGCCCTGCACCCGTTCCGATCTGTGCACCCACAATTCCATGGCCGCCATAGAAACCTACGTCTTTGCCAAAGAAGTGCATACTTCCGCCCTTTCCTTTGGCACAGCCAGTAGCTTTTCCATACAACTCAGCCATACAACTATTGACAGAAACGCCTTTTGCTATCGCCAGTCCGTGGTCACGGTAAGCAGTGATCATCAAATCTTCGGGGCGGGTGGCGGTCATACATCCGGCAGCAATGGCTTCCTGGCCAATATAGGCATGGAAAAAACCGCGGATCTTGCCTTCCATTTTGTATTTCTCTTCCGCCATCAGTTCAAACTGGCGGATCAGTTGCATCAACTCGTACCAGTACAGGTATGTTTCCTTTGAGAATTGGGTTGCCACCGGCTAAAAATTTGAGGGGCAAAAATAAGGGTAAAAAAGGAAATTCAGACTTTTGATTTTTAGGGAATTAACCCGTTTTGGAACAGTCTTCCCGGGGTTTTCTTAATGTGTGCTTTTCAACGGCTATCTTGCATGGCCTGATGCTTAGATTGGAATCCATATCACTGCTCCAGTTCAAAAACTACAGCCAGCAGTCTTTCACTTTTACGGAAAAAATTGTGGGCATATGTGGCCGCAACGGTGTGGGAAAAACCAACCTGCTGGATGCAATTCACTACCTCTGTTTCACCAAAAGCTATTTTACCCGTGACAGCCACAATGTGCAGCAGGGTAAAAACGGGTTCAGGATAGAAGGCAATCTTGTTTTGATGGGCAAACCTGAAAAAGCAGTTTGTATTCTCCGGGAAACAGGGAAAAAGGAATTTTCGATTGACGACATCTCTTACGAAAAATTCTCCCGGCATATCGGGCACTATCCTTGTGTCGTTATTGCGCCTGACGATGCGCTGCTCATCACCGGCAGCAGTGAGGAAAGAAGAAAATTCTTAGACGCTTTGCTTTCGCAAATTGACAGCGCCTACCTGCAACACCTGATCACCTACAGCAAAGTGCTGCAACAACGCAACTCATTGCTGAAAGCGTTTGCTGACAGCGGGCAAAAAGATCTTTCGTTGCTGGATGTGCTGGACGGGCAATTAGCCAAACCGGGCTCATACATTTTTGATAAACGAAAGGAATTTCTTGTCTCCTTTCTTCCGGTGGTAAAAC
This sequence comes from uncultured Chitinophaga sp., assembly GCA_964437415.1. GTDB lineage: Bacteria > Bacteroidota > Bacteroidia > Chitinophagales > Chitinophagaceae > CADEDV01. The sequence continues at coordinate 134,711 of CAYTGN010000002.1, forward strand.
ATCTTTACCAGGAAATTGCCCGCCAGCAGGAAGAGATCAGCCTGTTTTATGAAAGTGAATTGTTGCAGGCCTCTTTTGAGGAACTGCTGTCCGCCACCCGGCAGAAAGATTTTTATTCACAACGCACCAGTTCCGGCATTCACAGGGATGAACTAGAAATGTATCTTGGCAAGCAGCTTTTCCGCAACATCGCCTCGCAAGGCCAGCGAAAGAGCCTGCTATTTGCCCTGAAACTGGCAGAAATGGAAGTACTGAAAAAAGAAAAACATTTTGCCCCCCTCCTGCTGCTGGATGATGTGTTTGAAAAACTGGATGAAGACCGCATCAGTAACCTTTTGCAAAAAGTGTGTGTGGAAAATGAAGGTCAGGTGTTTATTACGGACACTAACGAAGAAAGGCTGCGGCAGCATCTTGACACATTGCATGTTCAGTACCAGTTGCTGCTATTGTAAAACTTAAAGCATTCAACTTATCAACCTGTCAACCCTTCACTTTTCCTACCTTTACCCCGTGGGTGAATATTCGATTTCAGATGCTATCAATGAATTTTTGAGCCAGAGCCGCATCAAAGGCGGCATACAGGCCCTGCAAATACATGATGTGTGGGGACAGATCATGGGGAAGACCATTGCCCGCTATACAGACAAGCTTCAGATCATCGGCGACAAGCTGATCATTACAACAACTGTTGCCCCGTTAAAACATGAATTGATTTATCAAAAAGAAAAAATAAAACAGCGGGTGAATGAGGCGCTGGGGCAGCGGGTGGTGAATGAGGTGATCATTCAATAGTTCAACATGTTCAAGAAGTTCAATGGGTTTAATAGGTTATAGCTTTAACTTCTGAAACATTTTAAACCTCTTGAACTCATTAAACTTATTCCACACTCACTCTCGGGTCTATGACTCCATAGAGTATATCAGCAAGAATATTTATAAGAATAAAGAAAGTCGCTGCAACTAAAACCGATCCCATCACCACGGGGTAATCTAATTTTTCCAAAGCATCCACTGTCACTTTTCCAATTCCCTGCCAGCCAAAAATGTATTCAACAAAGAAGGCCCCGGCGAGTAATTCAGCAAACCAGCCGGTGATGGCAGTAATAACCGGATTCAATGCATTGCGAAGACCATGCTTCCAGATAACCTTTCTTTTGCTTAACCCTTTTGCATAAGCAGTACGGATATAATCCTGGTCCAGCACATCCAGCATGGCGCTACGGGTCAGTTGAGTGATGATGGCCAATGGTCGAATACCCAGCGTAATAGCAGGGAGAATTAAATTCTGCAGCGACAACTTTCTCTCTCCTGTCACATCATCAATTTCAAACCAACTGCCGGAAATATGCAGGCCTGTCCAGTCGCTTAGCACAAAACCAAACAGGTAAGCAATGATGATACCCATAAAAAAAGAGGGGGCCGAAATACCAATAATGCTTGAAAAGATCGCCGAGGTATCCACCCATGTATTTTGTTTTACGGCAGCCAGCACCCCTAACGGGATACCGATGAGAATGGCAATAAACATGGCAGCCGCTGCTAACAACAAAGTCCCGGGCAATGCCTGCATCAGTATGCTCCATACATCTCTTTTGGTCTGGTAGGATTTGCGGAGATAGGGCAATTTAACGCCAAGCTTTTTTTCACCCCCAATGAAAATACCTTTGAGATTTTTATTTTTTATTTCTTCTTTGGTATGAAAACATATGGGAGAAACATCATTGAGATAAAAAACAAATTGCTTCCATTTTGGCTGGTCGAGATAAAGCTCTTTCCGGATATTAGCCTGGGTGGTGGAATCACCGCTTTGTCCCATCACCAATCTCGACGGGTCGCCAAATCCCTGAAATAAGAAAAACACCAGCATCACCACTCCCACCAGCACCAGCAGGCCATAGAATAGTTTTTTGCCGATGTAGCGTAACATTACTGGTTGTTGGTTACTGGTTGCTGGTTGTTCGTATCGGGTTGTGGCTGCATTTCTGGTTCAGGCAGTAGCTGAGCAGCCAGTGGTTTTATCATATTGGTCACATCATCAATCTTCTTATAACTCTTCTTTTCAACAATCTTTCCTTCCTGCAACAAATAAACACAAGGACTGGTTCTTGCAGCTGTGCGAATGGCAGTGAAATCACATTTCAGCAGGGGCACATCTGCAAAGGATGTGCCTTTGAATTTTTCTGCCGCTTCGGTCATGCCGGTAACTACGAAATAAACAGGGATATTTTTGGATTTTGCGGTTGCATACAATTCTTCAAAATCTTTTTCCCATTTACCCACCGATACATTAAAGTTTTCAATGAATGTCAACAAGGCATAAGGGTGTGATAATATAATCTGTGTAGAATCAATATCAGTTACACCTGACAAGGCCAAACCTTTAATCGGCGGTTCATTATTCTTTCCTTTTCGCACCACTTTATCATAGCGGCTAAGAAACTTGTAGGTGTCTGCGTTGAAATCACCGGGGAATTTATCCGCCGTAAACTCTACCTGTTTTCCTTCTTTTTCATACACAAATGTGATTACCGTACTGTCAGGAACAGCATCCGCCGGCATTTTCATTTTTTCAGGAATACTATTTCCTTTTTTATACGGGAGGCAATCTACAGGTGGCAGATATGTGAGGCTATACCATTGCAAACCGAAGCTAAACGCTGTCACCAACAGCATAAGACCCGTATTGATCTTGTTCTTGTCACTGAACAATGGCCTGATCTTGTCTCTTTGCCAGAAAAGGAAACCGATCAGTGAGGTGAGCAATACATCCTTTAAGAAAGAAACCAGCGGGGTGATAGGAATGCAATCGCCAAAACAACCGCAATTTTTGAATTTACCCGACAGGTAAGCATAACCTGTAAGAAAAGTGAAAAAGATGATAAGCAATAACAGCAACCAGCTAAAGAGCCTGATCCTCCAGCCCAGCAACAATGCAAACCCGGCGATGATCTCAAAAGCATTCATCAGGATGGAAAAAAGCAATGTGTGAGAATTGAACTGTGACATGCCCCACAGGTCAAAAAACTCCTGCATTTTGTAGCTGAGACCAAGCGGATCAATGGCCTTTACCAGTCCGGAGAAAATGAACAACACTCCGACAATGATCCTTGTAACAGTGATTGCTGTCTTCATAAATTAATTTTTATCCATCAGTATCAGCGCAAAAACGGCGTAATTGATAATATCCAGGTAATTCGCATCTATACCTTCACTGATGATCGTTTTTCCTTCGTTGGCCAGTATCTGGCGGATGCGCTGCAGTTTCATCAGGATGAGGTCAACAAAGCTTTCCTGGCTCATGCTTCGCCATGCTTCACCATAATCATGATTCTTATCCTGCATCAGTCTTTTGGCAATGGCGATATTCTTTTCATATAAAGATGAAACCTGGTCAATTTCCAATTCCTCGGGTGCATCGGCAGCCAATTGCAGTTGCATAAGCCCTATTGCTGCATAATTGATAATGCCTTTGAATTCAGCGGCAATATCATCAGCCACTTTCTGTTGTCCCTTTTCCTGTATGGTACGGATGCGCTGGGCTTTGATAAAGATCTGGTCAACGATGGAAATGGTGCGAAGCACCCGCCATGCAGTACCATAGTCAATGGTCTTCTGTAAAAATATCTCTTTGCAGAAACGGATCGCCTGGTCGTATTGCTGGTTGGTAGTTGTCATAAAAAAACAAGCGGCGAGCGACGGGTAGCGAGTGGATGTTCATTGTTTTTATCCCTACCAGCTACATGCTATTTCCTACTCCCCTAACTTAGCTTCAAAAATAACGAACAAAGCCGATGTTCACACTCAATTGCAGGGGAAGATTGCTGGCAGTGGATAAACCAGTGCTCATGGGGATAATCAATCTTACTCCTGATTCTTTTTATAAAGGCAGCCGTGTTGACAGCGCTGATATTGCGTTGATGCAGGCTGAGCAAATGTTGAAGGATGGCGCCAGCATTCTTGACTTAGGCGGGCAAAGCACAAGACCGGGTAGCATTATATTGCCGGAGGAGGAGGAACTGCAAAGGGTGATACCTGCAGTTCAAGCGATCAGCAACCGATTTCCCGAAGCCTTTATTTCAGTTGACACTTATTATGCAAAAGTTGCTATCGAAGCCGTGGCAGCAGGGGCATGTATAGTAAACGACATCAGCGCTGGCAGCATTGACAACAGATTGATACCGGCGGTGGCATCCCTGCATGTACCTTATGTACTGATGCATATGCAGGGCACACCGCAAACCATGCAACAAAACCCGGCATATAAAAATGTTACTACCGAAGTGCTTGATTTTTTTATCAGCAAGAAACAGGAACTACTTGATGCAGGTATTCATGACATCATTATTGATCCTGGTTTTGGATTTGGGAAAACAGTTGAGCACAATTTCTGCCTGCTGAAAAATCTTTCCGTTTTTAAAATGCTGCATTGTCCTTTGCTCCTGGGTATTTCCCGCAAATCCATGATCAATAAAACACTGGGCATCACTCCTGATAAAGCTTTGAACGGAACCACTGTATTAAATACAATCGGGATGATGAACGGAGCTTCTATTTTGCGGGTGCATGATGTGAAAGAAGCAGCAGAAGCCGTTCTTCTTTTCAACCAGTACAGCATGACCTGAAAAAAGAAAGAGCAACAAAAGTTGCTCCTTGCACAGGACATTGTAATCAAGCCTTTATGGCTATTCAACAGGATTGGATCATATATGGTCGGTGCAAAAAGTACGGCGGTGGCATACTTCACTTTTTCAGAGGGCGGAAACTGTCTGGACCTTGGACTAAAAACGGAGCCACAATAAACGGATCAGCTACTTGTCTTACATCCGTTTCAAGAATATAAAATTGCAGGATTTTTTTCATATAATCGCAAAAAATAGTTGAGCCCCATCAAAATCTTTATTTTCCTCAATTACTGCGCAATGGGATTGTCAGATACTTCCAGTAATTCCACATCAAACTTCAATGCTTCAAAAGGTCTGAACGAAGAATTGGGGTTGTCGCCATATGCGAGGAAACCGGGAATGAATAAAGTGCCTTTGCCTCCCTGTTTGAAAAGCAGCAAGCCTTCATCCCAACCGCGGATGGCCTGTCCCATGCCTAACTGGAAGGGATAGACTCCGGATTCAAATGTGCTGTCGGTGGCAATTACTTTGCCGGTATATTTTACTTTGATGAATTTGCCATTCACCGCAGCTTTGCCGGTACCCTGTTCTGCTATATGCACAAAAGTCCCTTTTCCGGTTTTTTGCGCATTGATACTTTTTGACTTGAGGAAATCCTCCATTTGCTTCAGTTGTTTACCGATCTCTCCTTTCTCTTCAAGCTCTTTGTCCTGCTGATCATAGATGGCTTCACGTTGTTTGGCCATTTCCTGCATTTGTCTTGGACGGTCTCTTTCCATTTCGGCATTGTAATCTGCCTGGGCAATACTGTCAATGTCGAAAACCCCGGTAATTTTAATATGAGTGGTAAGACGGTCGCCTTTTTTAACGTTGGGTGGCAACTGGGCCCCTTTATTAATAAGAGTATCTGTGATCTGTACAGTAACGGCACTGTCTCCCACTCTCATCATGGTCAGAATCTCAAGCAGATTATAGGGAGGCTCACCCACTGTGAACGGTTTTGCATAACCGGGCACCCTGTCATAACTGCTGTACAATACCGAATCATTCAGTTTGGTAATGACATGGAATTTCACGATCTGTCCTTCCCGGATCAAAGAATCATTGCCTTTACCGGGAAAAATGATATATAATAAACCACTTCTGGTTTTACGGTAGTCCATTTTTTTGCAACCTACAGCCGCAACCAGGACGATCAACATTAAAAAACTGATCTTTTTCATTTGTTTGTTTATTGTAAAAGGGATTTGTTTTCCTTCATCACCTGTTTAAATTTCTCCACTGTTTTTTCCAAAGGATCGCTGCTGCGGCCACCGGAGGCATTATAATGACCGCCGCCTTCAAAATATTTGCGGGCAAAGGTATTGCAATCAAAATCACCTTTGCTTCTGAAACTCCATTTTCTTTCTTCTTCACGGTCAATCACCAACGCCACTAATTTAATGCCCTGGATGGTTTGGGGATAATTAACCATTCCTTCAGTATCCCCGGTGCGGATATCAAATTTCTGCAGATCACTTTTAGGGATGGCAATAAGGGCGGTGTTGTATTCATAAAACACTTCCATCCTGTTCAGCAACACATGGCCTACAAAACGCAGTCGGTTTTCCAGGAAATTATCAAACAATTTTTCATGCACTTTGGTATGAATCAGTCCCTTTGTTTTCAGATCGGCCACAAGGAGGTGCACACTTGCCGTGGTGGAAGCAAATCTGAATGACCCGGTATCGCCTACCACCCCGGCATATAAACATTCCGCAATGGGTTCATCAATCAGTTCAGCATGACCGGCATCAACTATAAGATCGTAAATCATCTCGCAGGTAGAACTTTTACCGGTATCGCTGGCGCCAAAGTCAAACGAAGCTTCGTCGGGTTCCTGGTGATGATCTATCAGCACTTTTTTGCAGGAAAGTTGTTTCAGCCTTTCTGCCATACCCTTTGTGCGATGAAAAATGTTGAAATCAAGACAAAACAACCAGTTTGCAGCATTCAGGGCTTCATCAGCTTTTGATGTATGCTTTTCAAAATCGAGCACCTCAGCGGCCCCTTGCATCCAGTTCACCCATCCCGCCCAGTTGGTGGGAGAAATAACCGTCACTTCATGCCCCAGCTTTACCAGGAAATGTTTCAATGCCAGTGACGAACCCATTGCATCAGCATCGGGTTTTTGGTGGGTGGTAATGACTACCTTTTGCGGTTGGTTCAGTAATGAGAATATTTGCTGTACATGCTTCATAAAGACGGCTGCGAAGATAAGCGTTTACCATGAGCCACCTTGCTGTTTTCAGTTCACTTTGCGACCAGTAGTTAAAATAAACAAGGTTTACCAACCATAAACCATCGACTTATCTTACCTTTGCGGCGCAAAAAACACTTTCAAATAAACGTAACTATGAGTAATCGGACATTTACCATGATCAAGCCGGACGCCTTCAAAAACGGGCATGCCGGGGCAATTCTTGATCGCATTCTGCAGGAAGGCTATAATATCAAAGCGCTGAAGATGACCAAGCTGACACCAGAAAAAGCAGCAGAATTCTACGCTATTCATAATGAAAGACCATTCTTTAAGGACCTCGTGTCATTTATGTGTGAAGGACCGATCATCGCCGCCATTCTTGAAAAGGAAAATGCTGTAGAAGATTTTCGCAAACTGATCGGCGCCACCGATCCTGCAAAAGCGGACGAAGGCACCATTCGTAAACTCTATGCTGCTTCAGTTGGAGAAAACGCCATTCATGGAAGCGATAGCGATGAAAATGCGAAGATCGAAGGAGACTTTATGTTCTCTGTTTTAGAACAATTCTGATAACCGCATTTATAACATCTACCCCGCAAAGCCCTTCTTAAAAAAAGGCTTTGCGGGATTTTTTATTTCTTATCTGTTTCTGATGCCACTCTTCCAAACGACCAGGGGCCATCTCCTGCAACCAGGAAGTAGACAAGTAAAAGAAAAACAAGAACGGAAAGCCATAGTTCTGAAAATGGCTGCCACAACCCCTGCCCGGCGTTGATAAAAATGATGGCTCCAAGCAAGATAGGTATTTGTATGAGACAGGCAAACCGTGTGAGAATGCCAAAAACCAATAAGACTCCTCCCAGCAGGTGGGCAAATACAATGTAGTGTCCAAGCAGGAGCAACGAAAATGAACCAAATGAAAACTGGTTCGACAAGAGGCTGATCATGCTGCTCATGTCTTGCAAAAATTCAATGCCCTTATGACAAAGAAAAATGCCCAGCAAAATGCGGACAATATCCACCCACCGGGGATGATGCCTGTCACCCCAATGCCCGAGGCGTTGCAATAAATTCATATCACATTATTTTAAGGATGATAGAACTGGTTTCAGAACGAAAAGCCAGTTGAGCCAATATAGCCTTTGATGAAGAAGAGCCTTAGTTGATGCAAAAAGCCGCTGTAAGTTAACCTGAATTTTGCTGAGGGCAAAAAGAAAGAACCAGGCTGCTCAATACCTTGTCTTTATCTCCTGCCGTGCTGTTTTCCCGGGGCTGACGGAGAATTTAGCTTTGCTGTAGGAAGGTGGTCCAAATGTTCCCATCACATTGTTGGAAAAGCCGTAACCTTCTTTGGGCAGGCCCAGCCAGGTTTTATTCATTTTCAGATCATCGTTTTCATCATGCAGGATGGCAATGGCATATTCGCCTGCAGGCAAATTATTGAAAACGATGGTGGCCTTTTGCTGAACGATACTTATTTTTTCTTTTCGAAAAGCTTTTTCCGGTTCATCAGGATAGCCTGCACCTTCTTTAAATAATGAGATTAGAATATGTCCTTTGTTATTGCGGAGGCTTGTAATTGAAACAGACAAACTATTTTGTGCACTGGCATAAAATGCAGGTGAACTATAAATAAAGAAAGCAAGAATTGCAAGGACACGAATTTTCATGCTCCAGATCAGATTTCTTTGATTTTATTTACTTTATTTTCTACAGGCTCCACTTTATACCCTTCTTTCCTCAATAACTCAATCACTCCCTGGTCTCCGGGCAGGTGTCCCGCACCCACTGCAATCAGCAAGCTTTTAGCCGGGAGCAGGTCTTTTAATTTTTTGACCCAGTTTCTGTTTCTATTGTAAAGTAAAATTTCGGTGAAACTGGAAATGCCAATATCGCTTTTGTTGATCATTGCTTCCAGTTTTTCCAGGTCCTGGTCGTTGTAGGCATTGAGCATTTCACGGGTTTCGTCTTGTGCTTCTTTTTTTTCACTTTCCTCACTGTCTATATATTTCACCAATTGGTCAGCCTGTAGTTTGTAAGGGATACTGTCTAATATCCCTGCCTGGTAGCTCATGGTCTCCAGTCCTTTTATTTCCTTTTTATACTGTTTGGCTTCTGTCATGATCACCTGCTCCATCACTGCCATTGACTCACAGGGAAGATGTCCCTGCTGTAAGGTGGAGGCTGCAAAAAAAGGTTTCATCTTTTCTAGCATTGAAAAAGGAAGTGTGAGCCCTTTTGCATTTTCGCTGAAATAAGTTTTCACTTTTTCATATTCTTCAGGACTCAACAGGTCTTGCAAAGTTGTGTCCCCGTTCATACGCATCTTTGTCATCACCATCAGCATTTCCAGCATATTATCCATATCTACTTCAAAGTATACTTCATCGGCATGCTCAATGATCTTTTTCATATTGCTGCTGAGAACAGCATCTTCTTCGCAGAGCATATGGATGGTCCCGAAAATATATGAGGGCTGTGGCAGGCCATTGCCACTGACCTTCCACAACAAGGTATTATTGTTATCAACCGGTTTAATATCTATTCCTTTCTGGGCACAGCCGCTAAGGGTGAAAAAACCTAAAATGAGTCCTGCACTGAAACGTTTCATGGGCAAAAATTTCAGGCAAATTACTAAGAGATGTCAGTATGAAGAAAAGGAAATAAAAAAGGATGTGAATATTTATTTGGTTTACTTGGTTTTTGCTCCCAGCCGGAAGGCAAGTTTGAGGCCGGTGGAGAAAAAACTGTCTTTTACCTTGCTGTTGCCCCTCACTTCGCCCAGTTCAGAGAAAGGTACATTGCGACGGTAGGCCATTTCAACAGCCTTGGGGCCTACCTGGGTCCCCAACACTTCAAGGCTAACATAAGTTTTACTTACATCATCCAAATAATCTGTGCTGGTCTTCCGGTAGATAAACTCGTAACTAAGCTCCCATTTTTCATTTGAAATAAACTTCATGCCGGCCCCAAAAGGAATGCAAAACTGAACCTTTGAATAAGGTTTCCGGTCAGGATAATCAGGCAATCCCTGCCCCTCCGTACTTAGCGGACGCAGGAAAACCTTTTTGTCATCTTTATCAAAGGCAAAAGGATTAAAATGAAATAATCCCACTCCGGCAAAAATATACGGGTAAGTGTTGTAGTCAAAGGGATCAAGCAAATTTATCTCAACGCTGGCTGAAGCTTCAAAAATATCACTGTAAAAACTGAGATTCCTATTCACTAAACCCGGATCATTATTGAATTTATCATGGCCCATAACCCTTGCCCAACCAAGTCCAATGCGAAAGTTTACCAAATCATTTGAGTTATACTTTAAATTAAGAGCTAATGCGGGTCGTAACCTCGACATCACAAGTCGTTTTTCAGTCAAGTCGCCATTATAACCAGCTACGCCGCCCATTACATCAAATGTCCAATATTGCCCGATGCAGGCATTACTCCAAAAAGCCAGGATTATAAATACAAAACGCATATTTATTAATTCTTTTTGAACACAAGTGAAAAATCTGGTAATCTGCTTACCAAAAAATTACTAACCTATGGCTGTTCAGAAGATCAGATCTTGGATGGGCAAACAAAGTTTCGTTGTAAACAGTTGGTACTGAAAAACGAAAAGACTTCGCTTTTAAAGGGGCGGAATTATAAAGACTGCTAAAGCCTATGCGGCTATAAATGTACGTCTTTGATGCTGACCGTCTAAAAAAAATACAAAAAAAATTGAATAGGACTTTTACGAATCAGTCAATAGTCAGCCTTTTACGATTAAAAAGGAGAGAGTCTAGTAAAAGACTTCAGTCCAAAAGCGGGAAAAACGGGTACCCCAGCTTACCTGTAATTCTTCCTCAGGTATGGGCAAAGCCAATTCCTGTTTAACAGCCAACAAAGGTAGATTTACGCCGGCCCCTAAGGCCGCAACTATTGTACCCTGCACCCGGGGGTTGATCTCAAGGACTAAAAACTCTCCCGCAGCGGAGCGTTTCACCTGTATACCGATATTGCCATGTAACTGAAGTTCGCTAATGATCTTAGTGCAATAATCAATAATGTTATCCTCCTTAACAAATTCACCTTCGACACTGATGCCATTGATCATTTTTTTTCGCAACCTCGGAACGGCGATAATCGTTTCTCCGTGCATTGCCAGACAATCTACCGAATACTCTTCACCAGGGAGGTACTCACTCACCAGTAATTCGGGGAAAGATCCGGATGACAGGATCCGGATTGCATCGTTAAGACCAATATAAACCGAATTGGGTTTCTGGCTGAACATCAGCTCAAGTTCGTTTATTTTCTCACTGATGATCCTGAATCCCCTGCTGCCGTTTGAAATGGATGGTTTGAAACAAACTGCTTTTTCCGGATAACCCATCTCCCCGATGGCATTTTTCAACTGATCAATGGTTTCAATAATCCTGAAATCCGGCACTGCCACTCCCCTCCACTGCAAAAATTCATAGAGACGGCTTTTGTTGTTGGCTATTTCCAGTGAAGCAGTTGGCGACACCAGCACTTTAGCTCCCGCTAGCTCAAACTCATTAGCATGAATTGACAATGGGATCAATTCCTTTGACACTAACGGCAACACAACATGAATATCCTTTTTCCGGCACAAAGCAAGCACGGCATCAATAAACGACGGATCACCGGCATATGGTATTGGTTCGAAATCCTTGCTCAGGTGCCGGCCAACAGCGTCAGGATTTGCATCTACGGCAGTTATATGCACAGCAGCATTTTGCCAGAGACATTGCATAATGCCTGGAGCTCCGGGTGCGCCTGCCCCTGTCATCAGGATATTTATTCTTCCTGTTGTCACAGGTTAAATGTAGAATGCCTGCCTGACCATTCAAAATAAAATTTTTAATCCATGCAGCTAAAAAGGAGAATGAAAAATCAGCTTACAACAGCCTCATCACCGTAAAGCTGATATTTGAATTTCAGAGAAGGCGAAGGAATGAACGAACCTAGCCCCAACTGTTCCCACTTCTCATCCACTGACCTGATAGTGTCATTATCCGCAACTATAATATTGGGCCAATCTCGGAAAAAATCATCATGTTCCTTTGTTTTACGGGTGCCGTCAAAGCCGATACAAGCGAAATAGTTATCAGTTCCCATTGATCGTTTAACCAGATGATGATCCCTTTTCGGATCAAGGTTATTACAAAATCGCCATAATGCCACCGGAAGGTCATTGGCATCAACGGTATGCTCTACATACAGGATCATTTTTATGTCTTCGGTTTCCTTTAATGAGCAAACCTGTTCATGCAACTGCCTGATATGTCCTTTCCTGTTTTTCTTAACAGAAATTATGAGACAGGGAATTTGTTTGGGTAACAAAGAAATATTAACTGCGTTAATCTCATTAAACCCTTCCATTGCTTTTTTTATCGCTGCAGGTTCTGTACCAACATGTTTAAACAGGTATCCATCGTCTGATTCTTCATCCGATTTTGCTGTTCCGTCAATACACATCTTGCCGCCAAAACCGAGTTTACTGCAACTGTGATCCAGCACATCCATCGGCCCGGTGGAGAAATAAATATCATTAGCCGGGTTCAGGTTTGAGAAAACATATCTTGCCAGGGATTCATAATCCTGGATATTTACGGCTTCATCGGCCAAAACAAGAATCTTATTGAACATCATCTGGCCGGCGCCCCACATTGCATTCATTACTTTTTGCCCCTGGCCTGCGTAATCTTTTTTGATCTTGGTGATGACAAGATTATGAAAGACCCCTTCAACCGGCATATCCATATCCATGATCTCCGGCACCATTGTCATTTTGATCGGAGCCAGAAAAATTCTCTCTGTTGCCTTACCAAGCCAGGCATCTTCTTGCGGCGGAATGCCAACTATCGTAGCTGGATAAATTGCATTTTTTTTGTGTGTGATAGCAGTGATATGGAAACGAGGATAAAAATCCGGCAGTGAATAATAACCTGTATGATCGCCAAAAGGTCCTTCCCATATCAGTTCATCATTGGGATCAACATAACCTTCAATGATGAAATCGGCATCGGCGGGCACTTCCACATCCGGTTGTGTGATGCACTTTACCAATTCCACTTTTTTCTTTCTCAGGAAGCCGGCCAGCATGTATTCGTCCACGTTTTCCGGCAAAGGCGCTGTGGCGGAATATGCATAAACCGGGTCACCGCCAAGTGCAACGGCTACGGGCATTCGCATGTTTAGTTTCCTGTATTCCGAAAAATGTTTGGCTGAAACCTTGTGCTTGTGCCAATGCATTCCCGTAAGTGTTGGTCCAAACACCTGCATCCGGTACATTCCAACATTTCTTGATCCATTGTTAGGGTCTTTGGTATGAATAACAGGTAATGTAACAAACGGTCCGCCATCTTTTGGCCAGCAGGTGATGACAGGTAGTTTTGTAATATCAGGTGCTGTCATCACCACTTCCTGGCATTCGCCTTTTCCTTTCTTTATTTTAGGCATCCAACTGGCAAACTGGCCAAGTTTAGGAAGCAATTTTAGCTTATCAAGAATACCTTCTTTTGGGGCAGATAAAAGTTTAAACAGGTCTTCTATTTCTTTTGCCACATCATCAAGATGATTTACACCCAAGGCCATGCACATACGCTTTTCACTGCCATAGGCATTCATCAGCACCGGGAAATCATACCCTGTGCTTTCAAACAGCAACGCTTTGCCACCATTGCCGGATTTGCTGATACGATCAGTGATCTCGGCCATTTCCAATTTGGGATCAACAAAGGTTTTTATTCGAACCAGTTCACCGGCATTTTCGAGGGCTTCAATAAATTGTTGCTGATTTTTCCAGGCCATGAAGAATAAATATGTGCTGCGAAGTTACAACACAGCCAGGCTTTATTTGTTCAGAAGCTACAGGAAAGAAGATTAATATACATTGACAGGGCACCCATTTTTGTTTCTGCGGCTGCCACCCGTTCTTCCATATCCGCCACCTTCGCCGGCCCCGATGCGATAAGTGAGATGCAATCCGGCGAAATAATAGCTGTCGTTACTCTCAGGACTCCCCCTTTGTGCACCCTTGGCAGGGAAAACGGGATTGCCTCCGGAGACTTCATCACCACGGTATGAAAGCTCAACAGCCAATGGTCCTTTTGCAGCCAACAGATCTACAGGATCTGCGTAAACTGTACTTACATCGTCCAAATAGTCAGTAAACAATTTTCTGAAAGACAATTCAAGACCAATGCGTATATTATCGTTGACAGCAAACCTGGCGCCGCCGCCAAAAGGAATGGCCATTTGGGTCAGTTTGTATGGTTTGCTGTTATATCCGGTAATGCCCTGCCCTTCAGTACTCAACCGCTGTAAAAACACTTTTGTACCGGTGGCATCGTAAGTATAGGGATCAAACTTAAAAACTGCTATTCCAGCAAAACCATAAGGAGAGATTTTTCTTTCAGAAAGGTCAAAAAGACTGTAATCTCCCAAAATGCTGAACTCGGCCACTTGTGTTTCAAAGGACAGGTTGCGCATCCGCAAATCCTGCTTATCACTGTACCTGTCTGCACCACCTACTACTGAGTAAGAAAATCCACCTCTCAGCATCAGTTGCTCCGTCAGTTCATACCCGGCCGTGATACCAATTACCCCGTTAGTAACCTTTCGTGGAAATATTTTATCAGTAAGATCGCCATTATAAGCAGCCAAACCTCCAAAAACTCCAATATATATCCCTTGTGAATAGCTTGCAGAAAAAATGAAAAGAAGACAAATGAAAAAGGTCAGACGTTTTTGCATACAGTTAATTGAATCAACCGGGATATATGCAAATTTAAGACCGTGTTTGGTTATTTGGAAAGTTAGGCAAAAGAATATACAAACAACAACCTCAATAACTGACATTGCGTGGGCAACGCAGGCTATAACTACCATGAAGCCCTTTATTTGAACGGGAAAAAAGGTTGCCTATAGCGTTAAGCTTAATTTCGAGGGTAGTGCCAAAAAAATAGTACCAATCCATTTCAGTTGGTGTCCCTCTTTGCTCACCATGTGCCGGGAATGATTGCATCCCACCTGGTAACTCGTCTCCCCGGTAAGCCAGTTCTACTGCTTTTGAGCCGCGGGCCTGCAGTAATATGTCCTTGTCAACGAAATGTGAACTGACATCATCAATATAATCAGTAAATGATTTTCGCTGGCTGAATTCGATCCCGATATTAACTGCATCATTCAATGCATATTTTAATCCAACACCAAAAGGCAGGGAAATCTGCGCCAGGTTGTATGGTTTTTGATCAGGAAATTCAGCCAACCCCTGTCCTTCTGTACTAAGTGGTTTTAAAAAAGTTTTATTACCGGCATTATCAAAAGTCCAGGGATTGAAATGAAAAACAGCTATGCCGCCGTACATATAAGGGCTGAAACGTTTGCTTGAAATATCAAGTACGGTAAGTTCCAAACCCGCATAAAGTTCCTTAATACTGGTAAAAAAGCTCAGGTTCCGTGGTTGAAGGTAATCTCTGTTGTATCGGTCTGCTGACTGCACAGAGCCAATGTTAAAACCAGCCCTTGCTGCGAACCAGCGATTAATTGGCTTTCGAAATGTCACACCTGCAGCAAAATTTGACTGACTGAATGTAAAACTATTGGGATTCAGGTCTCCATGATAATTGATCATACCTGTAAAAAGTGATACCGTGGCAGAACGGGAATTGTTCTGGGCATGAAGATTGGTCAACAAACTAAGGCCAACAATGGCCAGCAGCGGTTTCAGGGGTTTCATAGACACAGATTTTACTCAATTGTCAACCTCATAACGCTATTTCCCTGAAAAACGTATTCCGTCATGGGCGGTTTTACTCACACAACGGCATTTTTTTGAAAAAGTCCCTTGAATTCAATTCCAAGGCCGGTCTGACCTGAATAAGTGATGCGACCAAAATCATAACCGATACCGGTAGCAATATCCTCTTCCAGCAGCAAGGGGCCATCCATATCCACATGGTCAATGAATGGCAAGAGGTGTGCCACAGCCGCAGAACCTATAGTGGATTCATTCATGCAGCCCATCATCACTTTCATATTCAGTTCTCTGGCTTTTTTGATCATTCTTCTTGCCGGGGTGATGCCACTGCATTTGGTGAGTTTGATATTGATGCCATGAAAATGTTGATGACAACGTTCCACATCCTGTTCAAGCACACAGGCCTCGTCCGCATATAAAGGCAATGGAGATTCTTTGTATAACACTTTCATCCCTTCCCAGTCATCTTTTGCCAGCGGTTGTTCTACAAATTCCACCCCAAGTTTTTCTAATTCGGGAATCAATTTCAATGCTGTGTCAATGTCCCATCCGGCATTGGCATCCACCCGCAATACTGCATCGGTATTTTCTCTCAGCGCTTTTACAATACTGATATCATCTGCTGTACCGACTTTTATTTTATAAACGGGCCAGGGTTTCTCTTTGAGTTTTGCCACCATTTTTTCTATGCTGTCAATCCCGATTGTATAATCTGTTACCGGATTATTTGCGGTGTTACCACCCCATACCTCATAAAGTTGTTTTCCTTTTAGTTTACCAAACATATCCCATGCAGCCATATCAAGTGCACAAACCAAAAAATTGTTTTTAGGAAAAAGATGATGCAGGTAATGCCAGTATCGTTCCGGATCTGTGAAAGCAAATTTTTCAACAAAGGTTTTCCTTGCTTCAAGGTCGGCGATCATTTGTTCTACCGGGATGTTATAGTAAGTAATAGCCGGAGCTTCTCCATATCCTTTAATGCCCATATGTTCCAACTCAACCACCAGGGTAGGCTGATGAGTCTTGGTTCCTTTGGAAATAGTGAAAGGATGCCTGAATTTAAGCAGGAAAGAATGATATGCCACTTTCATAGGGCTGCAAGCTACAAACTTATCTTCCAGAATTGTTAATATAGCCGCTCAATTCTTCGTTGAAATCTGATTGCTTGATGAGTTCCTCCAAAGTAATATGCATCCGGTATTGCCAGTAATTTTTGGGATTGGCCGGGTTATTTATTCTTTCTTCCTGCGGGTTTTCGCGGCGTAGCGTATCACTCATGCCAAAAATATCCTGCAATTGGAAAATGCTCCACATGGCCGGGGAATATAGATGCTGCAATACAATGGCCCTGTTCACCCAGGGTTCGCAAAACACGGGTGCAAAACCCCATTGGCCCAATACTGAATTGTAAAAATGTTGTGTCCGTTCCCTGTTTTCTTCCCACCATGCTCTAACTGTGCTCATATCATGAGTTGAGGGAGTAATTACAGAGAGATAAGGAGCGTCAGCAGGATGGAAAAATTCTTTTTCGGGGTCCTTCGGCATTCGTTGGATTTCGAGACTTAGTATTCCCAATTGTTTCATTACATCCGGCACACAATGTGGAACCATTCCCAGGTCTTCGCCACAAACCATCATGTTGGTAGCAGCTTTCAGGTGCGGCAGTTTGTGCATGGCTTCTTTTTTCCAGAAATCATCCTGCCTGTGGTAGAAATAATTAACATAAAGTGTCTTCAGTTTTTCCTGAAGATGAGGGATAAGATGACGGAAAGAAGATGTTTTTTCCATCGAAATGCGGAAATGGAAATGCTGACCCTGCGAACCTTCTTCTTCAAAGAAGATCACATTACTGACAAGGTCGTATAATCCCAGCTTCAGTCTTTCATTCTCTTCTGTTTCTTCTATGGCGGAAAAATAATTCTCAATAGCCTTTTGTGATTCAAATTCAAGGAGCAGGTCATAGCCGCCGCTTTCGTTTGGCTGCAGAAAAGTTGACTTTACTTTTTCAACCTGTTCGTGACCAAATATTTCATTCAGCACTTCGTCATTGATAAAAGGTTTGCAAAAACGATGCTGTTCAAACCATATACCATTTTCACCAAACTCATTGATGTGTACAGGCAAACAGGGAACAAACCGGCCCATGATCCCTTGCACAGCGTTGGCCGGGATGCTCCAAATTCTGAAAAAGCCAAGAATATGATCAATGCGGAAAGCATCGAAGTATTCACTCATTTGTTCAAACCGTTGTTTCCACCAGGCAAATCCGTCTTCCTGCATTTTTTTCCAATTATATGTAGGAAACCCCCAGTTTTGACCAACTGCCGTAAAATCATCCGGCGGTGCACCGGCCTGCCAGCACATATTATACTGGTCTGGAGATGTCCACACATCACAGCCATGGCGGTAAACTCCGATAGGAATATCACCTTTAAGAATTACTCCTTTCCTGTGTGCATAATCTGCCGCTTCTTTCAGTTGCAGATGAAGCTGGTATTGTATAAAACAATACAACCCCATTTGTGTAGCAGCTGCAGAATGGGATTTGAAAATTCTGCTGATCTCTGCTTTTTTGTAAATACCATTTGTTTTCCATTCCTCAACATGGGAGGAACCATACTTATCTCTGAAATAGCAAAATGCAGCATAGGGTTGTAACCAATGACTATTCTTGTCAAAAAATGCTTTGTAATCCTCCGAAGCAAGCGTTTCCTCTCCCATCACTTCATACAATTCCTTCAGCACTGACATCTTATATTTTATCACTTCTTCATAATCTACTGCAGGAAGTTCGTTAAGCTGCTGTTGTTTCAGCCTAAGCGACCTGATCCTTGCGGCATATTTTTTACCGGCAACCCTGGAAAGACTGATATAAATGGGATGCAAGGCAAAAGCGGAAATTGCTGCATAAGGATAAGAATCCATCCATGTGTTAGTTGCAACAGTGTCGTTTACAGGCAATAGCTGTATGAGTTTCAATCCTGTTTTTCTGGCCCAGTCCACCAACAATTTTATATCAGCAAACTCGCCAACACCAAAACTTTTGCTGCTGCGAAGGCTGAAAACAGGTATGGCCACTCCTGCCCCTTTCCAGCTATTGTTAGGAAGCTGAACAAACCCGTCGTGCAGCACGGTTATTTTCTTTTTATCACCATCGCTAAACAAAAGACGATTGTTACCTGCCTCAAACCGGATAAAACTTTTTGACCTGGTATCAAATACGCCGAATTTGTATGCAACAGGAAAACCGGTATCTCCGAGATCAATGCGACCCACCCACCAGTCATCTTCCTTCATCATCAAAAATGGCTTTTCTGTTGACCAGTCGTTCAGCACTTCACCGCTTCCCAGCAGGCATAAAGTCTCATGTTTTTGCAGCAATGGCGCCTTCACTTTAAAAACATGGGTGTATCCTTTTTCGTTCCTGCCGCGCCGGACCGATGCTGTTGTGTTAAGTAAAACTTTTTTGAATGGCAGTGTGAAAAAAACATTCTCATATTCACCTGCATGGTTCCATGTATCCACCAACTGTACTTCCTGGAGCTCTTTGCGAAATACATCAATTGCCCTGTCATATCCCCATTCTTCAATGAACTCTCCATCCTTATTCTTCAATAAGTAACGATACCGGATATTCTTATGAAGGTCTTTTCGCTTTATATCAAGACGGGCTTCCCAAAGCTCGTCATTGAGGTATTCCATGGGCATTGCCCTGGACTGGTCATCATTACCCAACTCATCTATATTGCCACTGATCCATAAACTCTGACCGAACTGAGTGTGAAAACGTAAATAAAACTGAAGTTTCATGTAATCAATCGTTAGCCCCTTATGTTAGCTTGTTTTGTTGTGTAAAATAAACACATTATTTATGAAATTAAAAAAAATAGACCCCATTTGTATATTTATTTTGAACCATAAGTCCAAAAACTGCTGCAAACCTATGCTTTGGCTAAAGAATTATTGGAAAAATATCTTCTTGTCGTCCGTTGGGTTGGCGGCGGGCGCCGGTTTTTGCATGAAGTGGATTGAGCCAGCCATCCGGGTTGCTGATAAAAAGGTCGGCGTCCTTGATCTCGAGCTATTTTATTCCAGAGATCAGATTGACCAGGTTCTTGCAAGTGGTGATTCCCGGTTTCAGGATCTTCTGAGCCAGCATCTGTATTTTGATTTTGCTTTTATGGCAGGGATATTTCCGGCAATTGCCGCCGGGTGCATGGTAGCAGTATTAAATACTGAAAAAAAAATATTGAAAAAAATATTTTATGTTCTGGCCGCATTGTAAATCCCGGCATTGCTGTTTGATACTCTTGAAAACACCTGGCTGTTGAACTGGCTGCACCGGCGACAGGTCAGTGATGCATTTTGCTATTTCCGTTTTGCAGTAATTGTAAAGTGGTGCCTGGCCCTATCAGCTACAACATTTGCTGCCGTTTTCTTTTTCTTTCGGTTATTGAAAAGTAAGGCGTAAATCTCATTTTTTCATTCAGTTTCACCACCTTACTTTTGCAAAAAAGATTATTGCATGGAACAAACAAAAAAATACAAGGGACTTTGGTGGCTGGTTTTCCTGGCTTCAACTGCTGCACTGGTATTTGCCATTGCTACGCATTGGGAATGGCTAACACTTATTCTGCCTTTCCAAACCACAGCCTTTGTAAAAGCGATGGATATTATGTAATTATTCTTATTCAATCCAAACCAACTGAGTTATGAAAAAGAAAATTCTCTTGTTAGTTATTATCCTTTCCATGATGACGCCTGTAGTAACTGTAACCAATGCAGCCGAAGTTGTTCCTGTCAAAACCGGCGCCGCTTCTTCTGAACCAAGTCCCGAAGCCATTAGGGCGGCCGTAGAAGAGTTCAGGGCCCTTTCCCGCAAAGAAAGAAAGGCAAAAATAAAAGAAGCAAAAAAAGAACTTAAGGTTTATAAAAAGGAAAGAAAAGCCGGTCAGGAACCCAGCACTAACACCTTGCTGCTGGTGATACTTTGTATCCTTCTGCCACCACTGGCAGTTTACCTGCATCAGGGAGAAATCAACAACAAGTTCTGGATAAGCCTGTTGCTTACATTACTGTTCTGGATTCCCGGTGTCATCTACTCTCTCATCGTTGTATTGGGAGCCGATTGATGAACTTCACAAACTATTTCTAATGCCGGTTTTGTGACCGGCATTTTTGTATGTATGAAAAAAGGGGCCGAAGCCCCTTTCAGACAAATTGCGTCATCTTCCGAGACGATGACTGGCAGTAATTCTTTTGCGGTGGATATTCCACATTTCTGCCGCTGTGAAAGAACGTTTGCGGGCAACAGGGAAAACGATATCCCGTGCCACAGTTTCTTTTACTTCTTTTACCAGGCCTTGCAATACTTCCGGTTCCATCCGGACAACAGATGTCATTAACACATCACTCTTCATGATATATCTCCTTTTTAATTGTTACAAAATTTGCTGAGCAGTCGCTGTAAAACTCCGGGAATCGTTAGCGAAGCAATTGATGGCGACCGGAGGCGATAGAATATTCTTTATAGCTCGTTTTGTCGCCGCAAAGATATGAACGATACTCTCATTTTCAAAGCGGGAATTAAACTATTTTATCTTTTTCACGTTTATTTGAGTGTGCTTACTTGAAAAACATATTTTGGTTAAGTGAAAGATTTAATATACCCAAATACCGGTATATAGAACAGGGGCTTATTCCCTATTTTTATCAAACCGATGACCAATGAGACTTTATAGCATTGCTTTCCTGTTATTGTTAGCAGGGATGATTTCTCAAACAGACTTCCTTGTCAGGAATGCACAACAACCTGACTGGCTGATAAAACTGGACACTGCCAAAATTACCACCGAAGTGAACTGGCCCATATTGCGCAACCTGATCATTTCTACAAAAAACCTGCGATTATATACCGGCAGCGATTCTACTGACTATATAAGACAGGTTTATTACTCTACACCGCACAAAGCCTTAGGATTTGAGAGAACAGCTATCAAACGGGAAAAACAAAACGGAAACTGGCATTATGAGGCATTTTTGAAGACCAGTACTGACAGTAATAAAGTAAGAAGGATCTTTTTCTCCCTTTACAATGCGCTGAAGAAAACGGTGAGCGACAACACCGGGAATGACTTCATACTTGCCAGCTCAGCAAAATATCCTATCAGCGCTAAAACTATGAACTGGTTGGCTCAGTGGACGCTTTACTCAGGCTATAAAGGATTAGTACCGGGTTTGGAGAAAGTGAAAATTGCATTGCTGCTTTCCGGTTCTGATAATGCATTTAAACCAGGTCAACGAGACTATACCATTAAGATTTTTGTATTCGACAAAGACACAAATATTGATTTTTTCACCTGGGATAAGCCCAGAAGCTAAATTCAGTTCATTTGCTTCAGGTATAAAGGCAGTCCGGTTTCCCACTCCCCGTCAATGTACAATTCAAAAGAGTACCGTCCGGGTTCATCAAATTTCAACTGGTTAAACCCGGCTACTATATTGATACCGGTTGGATGATCTCCGGTCGAAGAAGGAATATTGATCGTCCCTTCCACTGGTTGCATCAGTTCGGTCCCTTTGGAATTGATAAGTCTCAATCGGAAATTATGGCTACCAGATTCTTTTGGTGAAAACCGCAACCTGCAAGCAATAGAACAGGATTTATGCACGGCAGGGAATTGCTTTGAGTGAATAGTATCAAATGTGCCGACAATAGTGAGCTTTGAATGACTATCCTGTGCAAAATCGGCGAGGGTGAAAATTTCTATTTCCATAAATGCTGATCTGTGTTTGCTGGTCTGCTGTGAAGATAAGCAAAACAAAGTGCTGCGGAAAAACAGTTTGCAGGCAGGAATATCTGCGGTAGGCTTACAGCAATTTTCGTTAAGTTTGACAATAAAGCCCCTTATATATGAACCGCCTGCTGCTTATTTTAATTGTTTTTCTTTTTTCTATCCCGGCAAAAGCCTGGCAGGAAGAGTTTGTGATCACCTACCCCATTCATGACAGTGTAAGGGCAATCCAGGTGATGGCGGAATTAAAGATGATGGCTGTCAACAGCAAGAAAGAAGTATTAGCCGGTATACGTTCCGGTGAGGTGAGCCTGCTGATGGAAGCCGAAGGAAAAGAAAGAGAATTTGTCATGCGTTTCCCTTCCCGGACAACCATACTTGCAAAAGCTGTTAATGTAGATTTGGAAGATGATAATGAACTGGAATGGGATCACAACTGGACATTGGGTGAAGCCTATAAGTTGATGCTTGCAACGGCGTCCGATTCTGCAGGAAATTTTACTCTTTACTCAGGATATGTTTGGTTGCCCGCTGAGCAAAAATGGAAACTGATAGGTTCCTGCCGTATTGTTGGCCGTTGGGGACCAATCCGGGATGTCAGCACTTTTGTCAGCGCTAAAAATCAGAAGGAACTGTCAAAAGTTGTTGCCGAAACAAGCACCGTTTGGTTACAGCGCAATAATGGCTCCTGGAAAAAGCTCAATGGAGATTTTAAGACAACTCCTGTTGTCAATGTGGCTTCACATATTGACAGCCTTCAGCAACATAAAAACGAACTTGATTATATCCAGCAGGCCATCGCCAGTGGCAAAACAGATGCAAGTGAGGTGAAAGATGATGTCTATTATGTGATGCTGAAAGAAGGAACCGGACGACAGGTAGCGCTGACAGACACAGTAGTGGTTCATTATAAGGGTTATTTACTAAGCGACGGAACGGTCTTTGATCAAACAAGGGAAAATCCTGCCACTTTCCCGCTTAACCGGTTGATAAGGGGATGGCATATCGGTGTTCCTTTGTGCAAAGTTGGTGGCAAAATAAAAATTATCATTCCTTCTGCCCTTGCCTATTCAATTCGCACAAGGTCACCGAAGATTCCGCCTAACAGCATACTGGTATTTGAAGTGGAAGTGATGGATGCAAAGCCAAAGTGACAGATCAGTTTTATTGATAAAACACGGCACAAGTGAATGCCGGAACCAATGCCTGCTTTTCGCTTTTATGCGGAATCAATTCCTGACCCGGTAGCGAAAACTTTTGCCATTCTCCTGCAGGCAATACTACCTTTCTGTCCTTATTGTTAGCATTGTAAACAATAAATAATTTATCCCATCTATCGCCAACGGCTTTCCCGTTGATGGTATATGTCAGCAGTTTGTCTTTATCCTCAACAAAACGGATGTTGGCTGCAATCTGCCCTGCTGTACGCATCCTGAATGCAGGATGTTCTTTGCGCAATTTGATCAGCGCCTTCACAAACTCCACTACATCCTTATTCTTTGTCTTCAGGCCCCAGTCAATTTGATTGATGCTGTCGGGAGATTTATAGGAATTCTCCTCTCTCTGTTTGCTTCGTAAAAACTCCGTACCTGCATGTAGGAAAGAAATGCCCTGCGATGTGAGCACAATGGCTAAAGCTAATTTGTGCATTTCTTTCCGCTGTTCTTCTGTTGCATCTTTTGCAGAAATGGCTAATTTATCCCACAACACATGATTGTCGTGACACTCCGCATAAGTGATCGTCTGCCAGGGTTCCTTTGCATACGGGGCTTTGGAATAATTTACTTTGCTGTAATCTACCTGCGGGTGTTTAACAGCAGCCACCACGCCAAACTTGATGCTTTCCTTCAAACCCGGTTTGCCACTCACAAAACCTTTGTCATGATGATCAAATACACTGCCTTTGATACCATCCCTTATATCGTCGCTGAAAACAGCAATGCGGTCTAATTTGTATGCATACTTTTTCAAAGCTCTTAGTGAATCCGGAAATGGCGAAGCTCCGGCTGTCCACCCTTCGCCATAAATGAGAATATCCGGTCTTAACTTATGCAGTTCTTTTGAAATGATATTCATGGTTTCAATGTCATGTACTCCCATCAGGTCAACCCGAAAACCATCTATATGATACTCCTCCACCCAGTGTTTCATAGATTCAAGAATGAATTTTCTCACCATCGGTCTTTCGCTGGCTGTTTCATTCCCACATGCTGTGGCATCAGAAAATTTTCCGTCTTTAGTCTGCCGGTAATAATAACCCGGCACTAATTGATTGAAATAAGAAGTTTCAGTCAAAGCAGTGTGATTATACACCACATCCATCACCACCCGCAGGCCGTTTTCATGAAATGCCTTTACCAATTGTTTGAATTCCCTGATCCTCGTCATGCCGTCTGCAGGATTTGTGGAATAAGAACCTTCCGGTGAATTATAGTTCAGCGGATCATAGCCCCAATTGTATTGTGGCTTATCCGGTTTTGATTCATCCACAGAATTAAAATCATAGAAAGGAAGCAGGTGAACATGGGTAACACCCATTTCTTTTAAGTGATCGAGACCGGTTGACAACCCTTCGTCATTCTTTGTTCCGGTTTCAGTCAATCCAGGAAACTTTCCTTTATTCGTGATGCCTGAATTAGCAGCTATGCTGGCATCCCTCACATGCAATTCATATATGATGGCATCGGTCTTATGCTCAAAAGCAGGACTTCTATCATTTGCCCAATCTGCAGGACCGGTATCTTGCATATCAACCACCATAGCTCTTTTACCATTCACACCTACCGCTTTTGCGTAGGGATCGGGCACATCATGCAGCCATTTACCATTAATCTTTACCCTGAACGTATAAAGTGCTCCCTTGAGATCGCCATTAAGAGTGATTGACCATTCACTATTCTCTCCTTGACTGAGATTATGCACAGCATATGGCGAACCAGCATCTCCTGTTGCATATAACAAGAGTTGCGCCTCTTCAGCCGGGGGAGACCATATTTTAAACCTTGATTTGACGGATGAATAGGTCAGGCCAAGATCATTTCCCTGGTAAGCCGGATACTTGCTGAAATCGGGAATTTGTGCTTTGCTATGAAAAATGTTTGTGATAAAACTTAGCAGCATGATGGTCCTTAACATTCAAAAACTTGTTTGATTAAAGGTAAGCAATAAACTTTCGGGGCTTTTATGCAGGGCAAAAGATGTTTAATATATGTGAAATGATTTTGTGAAGAAAATTTCTGCCTCAAAATTATTCCGGAACAATGATTCCTGTAAATTGTTGCCTCATTCAAACAATAGAAATAATTGCAATATGGGAGATCTCCAGGTAAAAAAACAACCGAAGAAATATGATGCCGTAATTGTCGGTTCCGGCGCTGGTGGAGGGATGGCGGCCTATGTGCTGGCAAAAGCCGGATTGAAAGTCTGCATCATTGAGGCCGGCTATATGTATGATCCCCAAAAAAATGTCACCCAGTTAAAAAATCCATGGGAAAGTCCAAGACGTGGTGCCAGCACCAAAATCCGTCCCTTCGGTGATTTTGATGCCTGTTATTGGGGATGGACCGTAGATGGTGAGCCTTTTACCAAAGAACCCGGCACCGACTGGATGTGGTGGCGTGCAAGAATGCTCGGCGGCCGCACCAATCACTGGGGAAGGATATCTCTGCGCTTCGGTCCCAAAGATTTCAAAAGAAAAAGTATTGACGGGCTTGGTGAAGACTGGCCCATTGGTTATGAAGATATCAAACCATACTATGACCGTATTGACAAACTCATTGGCATATTCGGCACAAATGAAGGCCTGGAAAACGATCCTGACGGAGTATTTCTGCCACCGCCCAAACCAAGACTACATGAACTGTTTATTAAAAATGCAGCGGTTCAGGCAGGTGTGAAAGTGATTCCTTCGAGGTTATCCATTCTGACGAAGCCAATTGAGAATGATGCCGGTCGCGGGGCCTGTTTTTTCTGTGGCCAATGCAACCGTAACTGCAGCATGGCCAAAGCTGATTTTTCTTCTCCGAATGTTCTTATCTACCCTGCCATGAACACAGGTAATATTGATGTGGTGTCCGATGCCATGGCACGAGAAGTGCTCACCAACAGTGAAGGCCTTGCCACTGGTGTTTCCTACATCAATAAAAAAGATATGATGGAATACCAGGTGGAAGGAAAAGTGGTGATATTAGCCGCCAGCACTTGTGAAAGTGCAAGACTGATGCTGAATTCAAAATCACAGCGGCATCCAAATGGCCTGGGCAACAGCAGCAATGTGGTGGGAAAATATTTACATGATTCAACCGGCGCTGCATTGGGGGGAATATTACCGCAGTTATTTGACCGGAAACGTTATAATGAAGATGGTGTAGGTGGTTTGCATATCTATTCACCCTGGTGGTTAGATAATAAGAAACTCGATTTCCCAAGAGGTTATCATATCGAGTACTGGGGTGGCATGAGCCAACCTTCATATGGATTTAGCTGGGGCATTGAGGGATTAAATGGCAAATATGTGGTGAAAGGAAAACAAAAAGAAGCCGGAGGTTATGGCGCATCCCTGAAAGAAGATTACCGCTTTTTCTTTGGCGCCGGTGTGGGTATGGCCGGTCGTGGTGAAGCAATACCATTGGAAAGTAATTATTGCGAAATTGATCCGAATGTGGTAGATAAATACGGTATCCCTGTTCTCCGCTTCAATGTGAAATGGAGTGAGCATGAGATCAAACAGGCCAAACACATGAAGGAAACTTTCAAGGAGGTCATGCACAACATGGGCGCTGTCATCACCTGGGGAGGCGATGATGATGAAAAAAATGACTGGGGGCTTAGCAAACCAGGTGAGATCATCCATGAAGCAGGAACAGCCAGGATGGGTAATGACCCTAAACGTTCAGCTTTAAACAAATGGAACCAGGCGCATGATTGCAAAAACTTATTTGTGGTGGATGGCGCCGCTTTCACATCGCAGGCAGATAAAAATATCACCTGGACAATAATGGCCCTGAGCATGAGAGCCAGTGAATATATTATTGATGAAATGAAGAAACAAAATCTGTAATTAAGCTGCGAACTATTAGCCATGAGAAAAACCACAAACTAAACACTAAAAACTACAAACTCCTATATGGACAGACGCAAATCACTAAAACTAATCGCCACAGGTGCCATTGCTGTTCCGGCAGTTGTTGCTGGTTGCAAAACCGGAGACGATAAGCCTAAAGGTGAAGAGCCCAGCTTTACTATTGACCGCAGCCCGGATGAGATGAAACGGGAAAAGGAATTGCTGGCCATGGAAAAATTCTTTAATGAACATGAAATGGCGACCATCAGCATCCTTGCCAACATCATCATTCCCAAAGATGAAGTGAGCGGCAGTGCATCAGATGCCAAAGTGCCAGACTTTATTGAGTTCATCGTAAAGGACATGCCACAGCATCAAACACCCATGCGGGGCGGTCTCCGCTGGTTAGATATGCAATGCCTGAAACGCTTTGAAAAAGCATTTAAAGATTGCAGCCCTCAGCAACAAATAGAAATGGTTGACCTGATCGCTTATCCAGACCGGGTCAAAGACAAACCTGAATTGAAGCAAGGAGTTGCTTTCTTCAATTTAATGCGTAATCTGACCGCCACCGGTTTTTATACTTCTGAAATAGGTGTAAAAGATATTGGCTACATTGGCAACGCACCCAACCAATGGAACGGTGTGCCGGATGATGTGCTTGCACAATACAAACTGGCCTACACCGAAAAAGAACTGAAAGAATGTATTAGTTTCGATAAAACACCAAGCTGACAGAAGTTGTCGTTAAGATTACACTTTAATACTGCGTAAAAGTAAAATTATACAGCGAACTTCGGATAACAGGATTCCAGTTATCATCAAATAATACCACCCGGTATTGCAGTTTATAAGTTCCTTTTTGCAGATGTAATTCTGAATAAGGAAGATATATTTTAAAATCCTGTTGCGATTGGTTAAACACCGTGATGTCGTACCCCGGCCTAAAATTCACCGTACTGGCCACAGTTCCATCTGTTGTATTGTAAAGATTGTTATTATCACTGATAGGCACTCCATTACTGTTGTAGAAATAAGCCACTGCCCTGCAATTCACATTCTTCGCCCCTTCGATCGTAAAAGTTGGAGTGATCTCTATCTGCTGAGTGGCATCATTAAAACCGGCCAGCACCCGCAGTTCTTTGCTGCTGATTCCTTTTCTGTAAGTAAAATACTGGTAACCGCCGGATGTGATCATCTTCAGCGCAGGATCAAAAATGGCTACATAACATTTCAGGCGATATACCCCGCCTGACAACTCCAGTTCATCATACGGCATGAAAACTGTTAACTGGTTAAACTGGGTATTTTGGTAATTGGGAATGAATTCTGTAAAAGTTGCCACATTGCCGTCAACGGAAGAACGCAACCCGTTCTTATCTTTCAGGGGCTGACCATTATCCGCATTATAAAAATAAGCGGCCATGATGCATTTCTGATTTTGCGCATTGTAGATAAGAAAATCCTGTTTGATCCGCATTCCCAATTGACCGTTTTCCGTAACATCATATTCGATTTTCAGGTCCTGGAGTTTGCTCCATACAATGCTCCTGTTTTCCATTGGCAGGATGCGGTTACGGGGATACAATTCTGCTATCAGTTTTTTATCGTTTTCCGACAGGTCATAGTTTTCTCCAACAGAATAATTGTTGAGTGTGAAATGTGCCGGAATGGGATAGTGCATGATTGATTTTGGATCATAGCTTTTGTTGGTCATGCTCACACTATACCGGTCAAACACCTGCCTGTCTACCATTTCCCTTGTCCAGCCTTCGCTTTGCAGGTAATACGCATACACCGCAGGTTTATTCCACTGAATGTTCACCATTGGGTTCATATGCTCATGTAAAAGCCCAAGGGCATGGCCAAACTCATGCAGGATCACACCTTTCAGTTGAGCTTCCGGTTTTGTAGGTTCAATCCAGCCCAGGTTCATTGTTTCCTGGAAAATGGTTCTGTTCTTTGCATCAGTACCGATATACGAATAAGAGCCTTTTTTCTCAAAGCTGATACGAATATCTCCGGTGCCTGATGCCGGAAATTCAAATTTGACATTTGCATGATTGCTCCAGACCGGTGCATATTGCTTCACTTTGCTCCGTTGCCAGGTTGTACCACCAATAAAGGTCACTTTGAGTGTGATGCCGGGAGTCCACTTATTACTGAAATCATATACCCCCTGCCCTGCTGAACTGCCCTCTCTTGCAACTCTCATATCCAGGCATGGCTGGATTTGTGCTGTGGCGGATACATAAAATAAAACAGCGGCAACAACAAAAGAAAATTGTTTCATCAACAAGAAAGTTTGAGGATGTTAAGTTAAGAAAATAGATGGATTTCAGGCGACTGGTCATTGATTAACCGATAAAGCATATTTCCTTTACCTAAAATAATTCATAAAAACTATCTTAGATAAAAGAATAGTATATGGCTGGCCGTCATACTTCACTTTCAACTGCATTGCTGGTAATTATTGCTATAACAGCCTGGACAGCGCTGAGCATTCAACTGTATATACTTATTAGTAACACACCTGGTAACGGGATGACCGTGTTGCAGGCGGTTGGCCGCTTTTTTATTTTCTTTACAATACTTACCAATTTGCTTGTAGCAATTGCCACCTGCTTATTGTTACAGGCGCCGGCGTCTGGCCTGGCAAATTTTGTGTCCCGCCCTTCCGTTTTGGCTGCCCTCACACTTTATATAGCTGTTGTAGGCATTGTTTACAATATTGTTCTTCGATCTCTTTGGGCTCCGGCTGGCCTCCAAAAAATAGCTGATGAATTGTTGCATGTTGTCGTCCCGATATTGTTCATCATTTACTGGATTGCTTTTGCTCCAAAACAAACCCTGAATAGCCTGCATCCGCTACAGTGGCTCATATACCCTGCCTGTTATCTTGTTTATGCTTTGATCCGTGGAGGTCTTGAAGGATTTTATCCCTACCCTTTTCTTGACGCAGACGCACATGGCTATGCGACTGTTTTCAAAAATGCTGCAGGAATGCTGCTCCTGTTTATTGCCGGTGGGTATGCGCTGGTTTTCGCAGGTAAAAAACTACGATGAAAAGCAAACCAGCCGTAGTTTTCCAGTCACCCGTATTTTTTAACATCCCGGCACTAACTGTCAATTAGCCTTAAATTGTAACTTTAGGTATGCAAAAATCAATCCTCCTGTTCGCCATCATCCTGATTACAGTAAGCTGTAACAATAACAGTTCTGGTCCGGATATTGACAACGATAGTCTTATTTCTGATGAACCCAACCTCCTTCCTGAAGAAAAGCTTATCTGGATCACTGTTTATGACAGTGCCAGGAATGAGTTTGTCCTGCACCAGCAGCGAAAACCCGATCCTGAAGAGCTAACAGCCGATAGTTTAATTGAAGATATCAATGCTGCATGGCCTGATGTGCAATTAGTGTTCAGAAAAATTTCTGGTGATACCCTCTTTGTTGTCATACCTGACAGCGATCACCTCACCCAGCAAATGGGAAGCAGCGGATCGTCAGACTATATTGCCACTGTCACCTACAGCCTGACCGAACTGAAAGGTATCCGTTTTGTGAGTTATGATTTCAAAGGTGGCGACCACCTCGGCCCGGGCACTTTCAGCCGGGAGAGTTTTAAAGGGTTTAATTAAAGAATTGCCGCAGGAAAATTGCATTGATTTATGCAACTTCAGGTCACTCGTTCAACCATTGCTGCCAACGATCCCATGCGGCTCTTGTTCCTGGCAGAAGGAAATTTTCAATTTATTCACAACAAATGTCATCTTTATGGCTGGGCCGACAGTTATGTTTTCCATGCAGGCAATGAAAAAGCAGGATACGGCGCAGTATGGGGTGGAAAAAATAGAAAAGACAGGGATACGATATTTGAGTTTTATGTCCTGCCGTCATTCCGCCATCTTGCCAATTCCTTTTTTGTAGAGTTACAAAAAATTGCCAACGCTCCTTTTCTGGAATGCCAGACCAACGATCCTTTACTGTCTTCCTTGTTCTTTGAGCATGCATTTGATATCCGGGCATCTTCCATACTTTTTGCAGATGGAACAACTACGGTATATGACGACAATAATTGCAGGCTGAAAAAGATATTTAATGAAAATCCTGCAGATTGTCATTATAAGTTATTACAGGATAACCAGGTGGTTGCCTCCGGCGGCCTGATGCTAAACTATAACCATCCCTATGCCGATATCTATTATGATGTGAAAGAAGAATTCCGGAAAAAAGGATTCGGCACTTTGTTGGTGCAGGAACTGAAAAATGAGGCACGTCTTCTGAATAAGATACCGTCAGCCCGCTGTAATGTTGATAATATTGCTTCTAAACGAACCTTACAAAAGGCAGGATTTGTTATCTGTGGCTACCTGCTTCAGGGACAATTCAGAAAAGACAAAAGCAACCTTATATTATAATGAAACTTTCCGGTTTCAATCCGTTTTGTAACCAACAATCGCTAATTTGACAGCCTGTTACAGACCATACTAACTTCCATTATGCGTCAATTATTACACCGGTTTCAACCAGGAAAAAAAGCCATATTACTGATATATATTCTTTTTGCCATTGCGGCAAGCATACAATCGTATCTGGCACCTAAAAAAAATCATGCCGGAACGGGCATTGCCTATACCAGCTACAACAACTATATCATTTTTAAACAGTCGTTTCATCACCTGCTGGACAATAAGGATATGTATGTTCTATACCCGGATGAACATTGGGACCTATATAAATACACTCCCACCTTCTCCCTGTTGTTTGGCTTTTTTGCCATGTTTCCCGACTGGGCAGGATTACTGCTTTGGAACCTCCTCAATGCATTAGTACTCTTCTTCGCAATCTGGTTTTTGCCACAGCTAAGCTCCAAAAGCAAGAAATGGATTTCGTTGCTCGTTCTTGTTGAGTTGATGACCTCAATGCAAAATGAGCAGTCAAACGGACTCATCGCAGGGCTTCTGCTTTTTGCAGTTGGTTTCATGGAAAGAAAAAAAATGGCTCTTGCCGCACTGGTAATTCTGTTATCGGCCTTCATTAAGCTGTTTGGATTAGCTGGGTTTACTCTTTTTCTTTTTT
The DNA here is from genome assembly GCA_964437415.1 of uncultured Chitinophaga sp. Lineage (GTDB taxonomy): Bacteria > Bacteroidota > Bacteroidia > Chitinophagales > Chitinophagaceae > CADEDV01. Next base: position 167,289 of record CAYTGN010000002.1, read on the forward strand.
ACCCCGGCAAATGGAAGACGGCAGTTTATTCCATGCTTATATGCATTATTTTACTGGCTCTTCCTTTGCTGGTGATCAGTTCCGAACAATACAGTTTTTTGCTAAAAAGTTATTGGAATATGCTTTCGATGGATCATGCAGCTTCCTACGGCTTCTCTGTTATGGGCTGGCTTCACTCCTGGTTTGGTGCCGATCCCGGTAAAAATACAATTGTACTGGCCGGACTGATCTTATTTTTAGCTCCTTTTGCGAGAATACATCAATACAATAACAGCACATTCAGGCTCCTCGCCCTCGCATCATTACTTATATGGCTGGTCATCTTTAATCACAAAGCAGAATCTGCAACCTTTATCATTGCAATGTCCGGTGTAGCTATATGGTTTGTTCAAAGCAGAAAAACAGGACTTGATATTTCATTGCTCGTTCTGGCAATGTTGTTTACCTCCCTTTCACCAACTGATATTTTCCCAAGAAGTATCAGGAACAGCTATGTGGTTCCTTATTCGCTAAAAGCTTTTCCGTGTATTTTGATCTGGTTTAAAATTTTATATGAAATGTTCACTATCAAAAACGAAAGTCCGGGTGAGGAAAATGTCAGCTTTGCCTCTGGAATTTTAAAACCCAGTTAGCAATAAAAAAACCACCAGAAGGTGGTTTTAACTCTATTTCCATCAGAGGACACACTATGCATACTCCTCTTTTGCAGTCTTTGCATGTTCGTCAATCAGCCTGCGCTGGATTTCAAACGGCACGGCCTCATATGCAAGAAACCGCATTTTAAATTTGGCACGGCCCTGCGTTATAGAACGAAGCGAAGACGAATAACCATCCAACTCTGCAAGTGGTACTTTTGCGATCACTTTCTGAAAATGCCCCTCACTGTCTATGCCCTCGACAATTGCACGACGGCTTTGCAGGTCACCCATCACCGAACCGGTGAGATCATCGGGACATAATACTTCCAGGTGATAGATCGGTTCCAGTATCTGCGGATCGGCCTGCTGAAATGCATGGCGGAAAGCCTGCAAACCGGCGATCTTAAACGATATATCATTGCTGTCCACGGGGTGCATCTTACCATCATACACACAAACACGGATATCCCTTGCATACGAACCTGTCAACGGGCCATTGTGCATTTTCTCCATCACTCCTTTTAAAATGGAAGGCAGAAAACGGGTATCAATAGCACCTCCTACAATGCAGTTATAGAAAACCAATTTGCCGCCCCAATCAAGATCATGCACATCCCGACCCCTGACATTCAGGTCATTTGGCTCCGGCATGCCTTCATACCACGGTTCTATCCGCATAAACACTTCACCAAACTGGCCGGCACCTCCGCTTTGCTTTTTATGGCGATAGCTGGCATCAGCCGTTTTCCGGATCGTTTCCCGGTAAGCAATTTTTGGTTTAACAAATTTTACTTCAAGTTTATGCTGATGTTCAATTTTCCATTTTGCTACAGCCAGATGCATATCGCCCTGGCAATGGATGAGGGTTTGTTTCAGTTCAGGCGAAACTTCCACCAGCAAAGTGGGGTCCTCTTCTCTTAACTGGTGCATTGCCTGTGACAACTTTTCCTCCTCCCCTTTCTTCATTGATTCAATGGCCACAGTCATATTTGGCGGTGGAAACTCAATGGAAGGCAATTCATAGTTTTTACCTTTTGTGTGAAGAGTATTATTGACATGTGTGTTCTTCAGCTTTAAAGTAGCGCCGATATCACCCGCCACCAGTTCATTGATTGATGTTCTTTTGTTGCCTTCGACTAAAAAAAGCTGGTTGATCTTCTCAGTTACACCGGTGGTTTCGTTCTCCAGCTCCATGCCGCTTTTTACTGTTCCAGAATATACCTTGAAATAGGACAGCTCACCCACATGCGGTTCACTAACTGTTTTGTATATGAAAATGCAGACCGGGCCATTGGCATCACAGGTCAGCTTATCACCGCTCCTGGTTACTTGTGGCGGCATTTCGTTGGCACTTGGGCAAACATTATCTATAAATCCCATCAGGCGGCCGCTGCCCATGTTTCTTTCCGCAGACAAACAGAACAGCGGGAACAGGTCGTGATTGATCATTGCTTTCTTAAGTCCCATTTTCATTTCATCCTCGTCCAATTCGCCTTTATCAAAATATTTTTCCATCAGCGATTCATCATTGCTGGCCACAGCTTCTATCAGCTCTTTATGTAATTCATCCGCTTTGGCCTTTTCTTCATCCGGTATCGGCAGTTTATCGGGTTTGCCTCCCGAATCTTTGAATTTGTACATCGTCATCCTCAGCACATCTATTATTTCGTGAAACCCGGAACCGCTTTGCCGCGGGTATTGCACCACCACTACTTTGTTGCCAAAATGAGCTTTAGCTTCTCTTACAGTTTTGTCAAAATCTGCATTGTCGTCATCTAATTTATTCACGGCAAAAATCATCGGGGTTTTAAACTGTTCCGTGTATTCCCAGATAATATCTGTACCGACCTCCACTCCCATGACGGCATTGAGTAACATTACACCGGTGTCGGCCACTTTTAATGCGGAAATCACTTCTCCTACAAAATCATCATAACCGGGTGTGTCAATGATATTGATCTTGTAGCCCCGCCATTTTGTGTGCAGCAACTTGCTGAAAATAGAATTACCACGATCCTGTTCCAGTTCGTGGTAATCTCCTGTAGTGTTTCTTTCGGCGATGCTGCCCCTGCGGGTTATCAATCCCGCCTCATACAGCATACACTCCGCTAAGGTGGTCTTACCGGAGCCGGCATGGCCCAGCAAGACAATATTTTTGACGTGTGAGGTATCAAATTCAGGCATGGCAATCAATTTTAGAAATGATGAAGAGTTTGTCTTTGAATTTAATGGGTAAAGACAAAAGAAAGTTTCATCAGATGGTAACAGCAGCCGGTTTGGCGGGTTTTAAAGCCCGTTACGTTCGGCCAAGGAAGTCGTCAAATTCATTTCGAAGTCCGAGCAGGGTTTGCTCCAGACTTTCATACTCATTGTGAAGATGCTCATGTTCTGCTACTGTTTCTTCATTCAACTGGCCGTTGCCGGCTTCCATTTCAAAGCCGATCTTTCGTTCATGCACTTTGATGGCCTGTTTGAGATCGTGGATGTTGATAAGCTGAATGTGAAACTGGTTGTGGAGGTGCTCTACGTCCTGGAGCTGATCTTTGGTGAGGGAGTGGCTGGCTGCCTGCTGAAGTTTGGTTTTGTCCTGGGTGAATTCTTCGCGGTATTGGCGAAGTTTCTCACGCCAGGCACTGCACTCCCCGGTGAGCTGTGCAATTTCTACCTGTACCATGGGATTTAAATTTAAAGGTGAAGCAATCTTATTTCCTTTATCCTGTCTGCCTACAGACAGATTTCCCTGGGGTTTCCGGATGGTAGTTGTAAGTTAAAACAATATTTCTGGAAAAGCCAGCACTTTTTTTGAACATCCAACTCACACTCACAATTGGGTTTGGGGACCGTGGCACAAGTCGCAAAGCTTATATTTGCAATCCTGCATGATCTCCCAAAACACCATACAGCAGATACTTGGCCGGCTCGACATCATTGATGTGGTTGGCGAATTTGTGAAGCTCAAAAAGCGGGGCAGCAACTACCTGGGTCTCTGTCCTTTTCACAATGAAAAGACCCCTTCTTTTACGGTCTCACCCTCCAAAGAAATCTATAAATGTTTTGGTTGCGGCAAAAGCGGCAACAGTATCAGCTTCATCATGGAGCATGAAAAATACAGCTATGTGGAGGCGCTGAAATGGCTTGCAAAAAAATATGGTATTGAGGTTGAAGAAACTTTTGCCACTGATGAACAAAGAGAGCAAATGCAGGCTGCCGACAGCTTGTATATTATTAACAATTTTGCGCAACAATTTTTTTCCCAACAGCTTTTCGAAACTGAGGAAGGACAGGATATCGGGCTTGCTTATTTTAAGCAAAGAGGTTTCAGGGAAGATATTATCCGCAAGTTCCAGTTGGGTTATTCACCCGAGGAAAGAGATGCTTTTACCAAAGAAGCCATTTCAAAGCAGTTCAATAAAGAGCTTTTATTGAAAACCGGGCTTGTGGTAAACCGTAGTGACCAGTTGATGGATAATTACCGGGGCCGTGTCATCTTCCCGGTGCATAACCAGAGCGGCAAAGTGCTTGGCTTTGGCGCCAGGATATTAAAAAGTAATGATAAAGCTCCCAAGTATATTAATACCCCGGAAAATGAGATTTACATAAAAAGCAAGATACTCTACGGTTCTTATTTTGCCCGGCAGGCCATTGACAAAGCCGATGAATGTTTGCTGGTTGAAGGTTATACCGATGTCGTTTCCCTGTACCAGGCAGGGATTGAAAATGTGGTAGCCAGCGGAGGCACATCCCTTACGCCTGATCAGCTCCGGTTAATAAGAAAATACAGCAACAACCTTACGATTATTTATGATGGAGATGCCGCCGGTGTGAAAGCGGCTTTGCGTGGTCTTGATCTTGCATTGGAAGAAGGGCTCAATGTCAAGCTGGTGCTTATCCCTGATAACGAAGACCCGGACAGCTATGTCAATAAAGTTGGCGCTGCTGTTTTCACTCAATTTGTGCAGCGTAATAAAAAAGATTTCATTCTCTTTCAGTTAGAAGTAGCACTCACAGATGCAGGAAATGATTCCACTAAAAAGGCAGAAGTGGTAAACCGTATGGCCGAAACCATTTCCAGGATCAACAAGGCAGAAGATTTTACCAAACAACAGGATTACATCAAGCAGTGTTCAGAGATACTGAAAATTGATGAAAGCGGCCTGCATGCATTGGTGAATAAATTCATCCGTGACCGCATTTCCGTTATGGAGCGGAAACTACCTTATGAAGAAGCCAAACAGCATGAAGAAAATATACGGCAGGCAGAGGAAACTAATTTTGATGATGCTACTTTTAATTTATTGTTCAAAGATGAGTTGCAGGAACGGGAAGTAGCAAGAATATTGCTGGAGTATGGCCTGCGCAAATGGGATGAAGAAAAGTTGGTGGCAGAGTATGTCCTGGAAGAAATCCCTGACGAAAGTCTGATTGATAACAAGGATGTGCTGAAATTGCTCAATGCATTTAAAACTACTCTCCGGCTGGATGCACTAAAAGCAGACAAAAACTTTTTCATATACCATTCGGATCCACAGCTCAGTTCACTGGCAGTGTCACTTCTCAATTTCCCGTATGAGGAAAGTGACCACTGGCAGAAAGAATTCAGCCAGAGTACGGGGTATCAAAAGCGGCTATTTGAACAGAGCTATGAAGATTTTATACAGTCTGTAGCAAGAAACAATGAAGATAAGCTGATGCAATTCCTGAAAATGGGGGAGGATAAAACCAATGATGAGGTGGAATCGGCCGTCAACTACCTGAAGCTACGCAAGGTTAAAAGGATGTTACTCGAAAACCAGCTTGATCTTGAAAAACCTCATACTGACGAAGAACGTATGATGCTGCACCAGACCCATGAGCACCTGAAGCAAATGGAAATGGAACTGACCCGGAAGACAGGGGCAGTGGTGATCAGGTGATTTCTTTGTAAAGATTTTCCTGCAACAACATATCACTATAGGAAATTTCAATAAGATCTCCCTCCTGGATGTCTAACTCTCTCATATAATGGTCGCATTGCTTCTTAAATTCTCCTGCAGATATATCAGCCAGTATATTACCCGCCTCTATTTCCACGAATGAGCCCAATCCCGGCACTTCATCAATATGAAACTTTACATTCCGGATGTAGTATATCTCACGGTGCTTCTTCACCACCACCTTCACTCCTATTGACTTTGTCAATACTTCTTTCAGACCGCTAGCATCTTCAACTTTTACGAGATTGAAATGAGAGCTCCTGGGTCCTGCATTATTATCTCTTTCATAGAAGATAAGATTGTTCTCAATATTTCCCTCCCTGAGTTTAAGCCGACCATTCGTGACATTGAAATAAGTATCAGTTTGTTCGTCGGTTCCCCTGAACTCAGCATTTTGTGAAAGCAGGTACTTACGGATGAAATCCGGGTCACCACACCTGGCTTTTATCTCCACATTCAAAAAAGGCATAAAAAAAGGTTTGCTGATTGCTCAGCAAACCTAAAATAAATTTTACGATCAGACCTTACCTTATTCAGCCATGGCAGCCGCTTGTCTTTTACGACTTGCTGCTACATTTTCACCCCTGATGCTTTCGCATCTTGTGAAACGCATGGCGCTCCAAACATGATCCAGTTCCACTCTTTCGATGCTTTCATAACCTTCACAAGTGAGGCGGTTCCAACTGCACTCACGGTTCAGGTCGGTGACGATCTTGGAAGTGGTCTTGGGATAGGCAACCCAGAATTTGGACTCTTCTTTCAGCGAAGGCATCACGTCTTTGAGAATACCATTCAACTGGTTCTCATTAACGGCAAAAACCAGCGCAAAATCAATCTTCCGTGTTTTGAGCAGCGGAGTGATGTTTTTAGCGAAGGAAAGTTTGCTGAATTGCTTTTCGATGGAAGAGGGCAAACCCTGAATTAGAAGATTCTTTTCGTCTGCCAGTTGTAACTTTTCAAAAACAGTTTGTGACATACCTTGAAGCTATTTTTATAGGTTTCTGACAAATGCACCGGATGAATCCGGAAATGTAGTTCTCTGAGCAGGGAGTGCAAAGGTAAGCATTATTAAGTGGAGATTAAAGAATAATCCTAATAAAAATGCCACTCAATGCGAGTTTGAGCGGCATTTTTTAATATAAATCAACTTTTTAGTTGCTGACCGGCTTATAATATTTCAGCGCTTCGGGCATATATTTCTGCAATTGCTCAATTCTCCGGCCTTCTGCGGGGTGAGTGCTGAGAAATTCAGGTGGTTTTTGGCCTGAAGAAGCGGCTTCCATTCTTTCCCAAAGACCAATAGCCTCTTGTGGGTTATAGCCGGCCATAGCTGTCCATATCAGCCCCCAACGGTCAGCTTCCAACTCATGTTTACGGGAAAATGGCAGCATCACTCCCACCTGTGATCCTAATCCATACGCTGTCATGAAAAGATTTTGCGTAGCTGCAGGCTTATTTGCCATGGCTACTGACAAGGCCACGCCACCTAATTGCTGGGTCAATCCCTGGCTCATTCTTTCATTACCATGATAAAATATGGCATGTGATACCTCATGTCCCATAATAGCTGCCAGCGCTGCTTCATTCCTTGTGATGGGAAGAATGCCGGTATAGACAACAATCTTTCCGCCGGGCATGCACCAGGCGTTCACCGTTTTATCGTCAACAAGATTATACTCCCATTTAAAACTTTCCAGTTCTTTGGACAATCCTTTGGATGCATAATAATCTGTTACAGCCTTTGTGATGCGCTGGCCTACCCTTACCACCATTTCTGCATCCTTATTGGTGCTGCTGCTGACAACTTTATTGGACGAAAGAAATTGCTGGTACTGCTGTGTGGCCATGCTTTGCAATTCAGATTCAGGCAAAAGTTTGAACTGGCTGCGGCCTGTTATAGAGTTTTTTGAACAGGCGACGATGAGCCCGGAAAAAATAAAAAGGGCGGTAATGGTCCGTATCATAACAATAAGTTTATTTGAGTAAAATGACAATCATTGTACCAAACCGGTGCGGGTTACAATTAATTTCCCGGAGAAAGTTAAGACTTTTTGAGAAGCGATGATCAGCTTTCCGAATTGCCGCGGCGTCGCTGACGGCGGCGGTCACGGTGCTTCAAAATAGGAACTTTGCTTTCCATCCCTTTTAAAAGACGTCCTATATTTTTTTGATGGGTGAGCAAGACCATCAAAGCGACAGCAACTGCGAAAACACGGTAAACAGGATTGTCGACATTAAAGATCACCAGAATAAAGACCGGGAAAGCAACACTTGCAAGTATAGAACTTAGTGAAACAAATCTTGTCAGGTAAAGAACAAGCAGGAAGATGCCTACACAACTTAGCGCTGTCCAGGGTGAAATGCCCAACACAATACCAAACAAGGTAGCCACTCCTTTTCCACCCCTGAAATCGGCCCAGATCGGGAAGATATGACCTATCACTGCTGCCAGCCCCAGGCCTATCTGCAGGGTTTGCAATCTTGTCTCATCACCAAAATATTCGGGAAGCAGTAAAGCCAGTTTCACGGCAATGATACCTTTCACCATATCGGCGGTCATCACAATGGTACCCCATTTGGGTCCTAAAACACGATAGGTATTGGTGGCTCCGGCATTGCCGCTGCCATATTCCCTGATATCAATATCAAAGAAATAACGGCTGACCCAAACCGAGCTGGGAATGCTGCCAATCAGATATGCGAGAACGATCAGTAGGAGTTCGTTCATAGAACCTTTGGTTGAAGCCTGCCTTTTGACCAGCAGGTGGAAGACAAATGTAAGAAAAAATACGAAGCCGTAACATTAAAGTAACACACAAGTAATTAAGCCTTAACGTACAAACTTTAAACAGAGCCAGTTATCTTTTTCTGTTTTGCCTGCAAAAACCAGCAGGTGTGCCTTGCCGGTACCTGTAATAGCTGTTTCATCTTCCTTCAGCAAACCGCTAAAAAGCAGGGTGCCCCCGGGCTTTAGTTGCTGCACAAGAACGGAAAAATTATCTACTATCACATTCTTGTTGATATTGGCAAGGATGATATCAAAACTTTCGTTCAACAAAGCATTGTCAACTTTTCTAAGTTCGACGCTGCCGCAATTATTTCGCTGCAGGTTTTCAGTAGCATTGGTAATGCTCCAATCGTCATTGTCTGCAGCAATCACTTTTGCAGCGCCGAGCTTTTCAGCTAAAATGGCCAGCACAGCAGTCCCCGTTCCGAAATCAAAAACCCTTTTGCCGGTAAAATCTATTTCCCGCATCTGCTGTATCATCATGAAAGTGGTGGCATGATGGCCAGTGCCAAAACTCATTTTGGGTGTGATAATAATCTCCTGCTCCACTCCTGCTACCGGTTCATGAAAATCGGCTCTCACCGCAACGAAGTCATCCACTACTACTGGTTGGAAATTGGATTCCCACAGTTGGTTCCAGTTTTGCCCGGCCATCAGCTCTGTGCTGAAGGAAAGCTGGTATTTGTAAGCCAGTTCCTGCATTAACTGGTTGTCAAAATGCTGTTCTTTGATAAATGCTTTGAGTTCCTGACCGGTTTCTTCAAAACCATCATACCCTGCTTCCGCCAGTCTTGCAATCAGTATATCCGCCTGTTCGGGTTCAATGGCTCCAAAGCTTACCTGGATGTAGTTGGTCATTGTACGAAATTAACGAGATTGGATAAAAGTATAGACTGCATCTTACCGTGGCGGGTGAAATGCGAAATATAAGCTGTCAATATGACTTTTTGATACTGTTGAGTAGCTTTAAGTAGGGAGTATCTATACTGTAAGTACGGAATAATCTTGCATGAAAAACTGGATATAACCCGGTGTTTTGTGACAGGCTGACATAGGGAAGATCAGGCAAATCTGTTGAAAACCGATCCTATTTCATTGATACAACCAGGTATTAAAAAAACCCTGAGTTCATCAGGGTTTTACTTTTATCTTATTCGCCTTGCTGCGGCCGTGGCTGACCTTCAGGCTTTGGTATCAATACTTTTCTTGACAATTTGAATTTGCCTGATTTCGGATCTGTGCCTATTAGTTTCACTTTCATTACATCTCCTTCTTTCACCAGGCCGTCTAATGTTTCCAGACGTTTCCAACTCACTTCACTGATGTGAACCAACCCTTGCTTGCCGGGCAGGAACTCAACAAATGCACCGAAAGGAACGATTGATTTCACTGTAGCTTCATACACATCACCCACCACAGGAACAGCGACAATACCTTTGATCCATGCCTCCGCTTTCTGCACACCTTCTTTGTTTACCCCAAACACACTCACCTCACCCATATTGTTCTTTTCTTCGATATTGATGGTAGTGCCGGTCTCTCTTTGCATTTCCTGTATCACTTTACCGCCTGGCCCGATCACAGCGCCAATGAACTCACGGTCAATATACATTTTCACCATTCGTGGTGCATGTGGCTTCACTTCGCTCCTGGCTTCAGGAATGCAGTTGTACATCGCATCGAGAATATGCAAACGGCCACGTCTTGCCTGTTCAAGGGCCTGCTGCATAACTTCCATTTTCAAGCCATCCACTTTGATATCCATTTGCACACCGCAAATGCCGTCTTTTGTGCCGGTCACTTTAAAGTCCATATCTCCGAGGTGATCCTCGTCTCCCAGGATGTCGGTAAGTATGGCGTATTTATCATCTTTTGTGATCAATCCCATAGCAACCCCGGAAACATGCTTGGGAACCGGAATGCCCGCATCCATCAACGCCAGTGATCCGGCGCAAACCGTAGCCATAGAAGACGAACCGTTTGATTCCAAAATATCACTCACCACACGAACGGTGTAGGCAAAATCACCTGTCGGCATCATTTGTTTCAATGAACGCATTGCCAGGTTGCCATGGCCTACTTCGCGGCGGCTCTGGCCTCTCATCATCTTCACCTCACCGGTTGAGAAAGGAGGGAAATTATAATGCAGGTAGAATTTTGAATCAAAAGATTTGGCTGCACTTTCCACCAGCAACTCATCCAAAGGAGTTCCTAAGGTAACCGTAGTAAGCGACTGTGTTTCACCCCTTGTAAACAATGCGGCGCCATGTGGAGAAGGCAGCACATCCACCTCCATATCCAGCGGACGAACGGTTTCAAGGTCTCTTCCATCCAGTCTCACTTTTTCATCGAGGATCATATCCCGAACGACATAATACTGCAGATCGTTATAATAAGCAGAAGCAAATTTTTTTGTTGCATCAGGCAGGCTTTCACCGTCGGCCACATTAAGGTCTTTTTTGAGGAACTCCATCAGTTCCTCCCTGATCGCATCAAATTTGTCGCTGCGCTCATGTTTGCTGTATTTACCCTTTGCCACTTCATATACTTTTTGTTTGGCAAAAGCATTTACTTTTTCCCGGATCGCCTCATCCTGCTCGGGTTTTTTATAATCCCTCTTTCCTTTCACTCCGACCAGGTCTCTTAATTCTTCCTGCGCCTTCACCTGTATGCGAATAGCATCATGAGCTATTTCCAGCACTTTACACAGGTCAGCTTCACTGCACTCCTGTGCTTCACCTTCCACCATCATCAGGTTCTTGTCGGTTGCGGCAATGATGAAATCCATATCTGCTTTCTCCAGGTCTGAACGATAAGGATTGACTTTGAACTCTCCGTTGATCCTCGCTACCCTTACTTCAGAAATAATCTCCTTAATAGGGATATCAGAAACAGCCAATGCCGCAGAGGCGGCGAGACAAGCCATCGCATCCGGCATCACTTCAGGGTCGCTGGAAATAAGGCTTATCAGCACCTGCACTTCACAGAGATAATCTTCCGGGAATAACGGGCGAAGAGCCCGGTCAACCAAACGGCTGGTCAATATCTCATAGTCATTCAGTCTTGCTTCTCTTTTGAAGAACGAACCGGGAATTCGACCCGCTGCAGCAAATTTTTCCTGGTAGTCAACAGACATCGGGAAAAAGCTTTGTCCTTCTTTGGGTTCTTTTGTAGCTACCACGGTAGCCAAGATCACACAATTTCCCATGGAAACCGTAACAGCTCCGTCGGCCTGGCGGGCCAGGCGGCCAGTTTCAATGGTCACCATGCGGCCATCGCCTATGTCAAATGTTTTGCGAATAGTTTGTTGTAACATGATTCGATAGTTTGTGGTTTATTGTTTTTCGTTTGTAGTTGAGAAATTGAATAAACCTTGTGTAGATTTTTTTAGCCCGGCTTCATTGCTGCTATCATCTTCTGTTGCGGCGCACTCTTGTACTGAAATAATTCTACTGAGCCTTTGCGAAGAGCAAAACGTAACCAGAACACTATAGCTCAAAAACAGTTATTCCCAACTTTCAGGAGAGGTTGGGAATAGATCAATATAAAACTTTCATTTCTTCTATCAAGAAACATCAGGATTTAAACGACCTTACCTACCCCCCTTTTTGGGAAAGGGCATCGCTTATTTTCTAAGTCCGAGTTTCTCAATCAGTTGGCGATAACCGGTCAGGTTATGTTTTTGCAGGTAGTTCAGCAAACGTTTACGTTTACCAACCAGTTGCATCAGGCCGCGGTGAGTAGAGAAATCTTTTTTGTTTTGCTGAAGATGGCCGCTGATCTGGCTGATACGTTCCGTCAGCAGGGCGATCTGGCCTTCAATAGAACCGGTGTTGGCTTCTTTGCCACCGTATTCTTTAATAATTGCTACTTTTTTTTCTTTTAATAATGGCATCTTTTTTCTTTTTTAGGATTCATCCGATTTTTTATCCGATTATTTCAGGCGGCAAAGGTAAGGCAACGGAGCTTCACTGCCAAGAGTTCTATAAGCTATTTTTCAGGCAGTTAAGCAGCAAATTGAGTTCATTTTCTGAATTAAAAGCATGAAGCACAATGCGTAGTCTTTCCTTCCCTTTTGGTACCGTAGGGTACAGGATTGGTCTCACATCCAATCCGTTGGCTTGCAAGACCTCTGCCGCCTGCTTGACTTTTTCGTTGCCGGGTATAATAATCCCCTGGATCGGGGTTTGACTTTTTAGTAATTGAAAATTGAGTGTTGAAGATTGAATTTTTCTTATCAACCCCTGCAGATGCTCCCTTTCTCTACCCAAGGCTGGAAACAATTCATAACTGGCTTTAATGTGTGCCACTGCCTGCTCTGGCAAAGCTGTTGAATAAATAAAGGAACGGGCAAAATTGATGAGATAATCCTTCAAAGTTTTTGAGCCCACCACTGCTGCACCATGCGCCCCGCATGCCTTACCAAAAGTGTGAATCCTTGCAAAAACCTTTCCCACTGCACCCAGCATTTGCAGCAGCCCCTCTCCTTTTTCACCTATCACACCGGTTGCATGGGCTTCGTCAATAATGAGGTGAGCATTATATTTCTCACAAAGACCAACCAGTTCCTGTAACGGGCAGGTGTCTCCGTCCATGGAGAAAACAGATTCCGTGACCACAAACACATTGCCTTTTGCAATTTTTAATTTTGCTTCAAGATCATTCATGTCGTTATGACGGAAAGCAAAGTACCCGGCAAACGATAGCCTGATGCCATCTCGGACGGAAGCATGTGAAAGATAATCATACAGGATGGTATCGCCTCTTTGCGGCACTGATGACAGCAATCCAACATTAGCATCATAACCGGAATTGAAAATCAACGCCGCTTCGGCCCCATGAAAATCAGCGATAAACTTCTCCGTGTCTTTGATCAGCGGATAGTTGCCGGTAAGCAATCTTGAGCCGGTGGAGCCATAGCCCGACCCGTGCCACGGTTTTGAACCGTGGCACGGGTCGGGGCTGAGCAGCTTATTCTTTACGATACCCAAATAATCATTCGAGCAAAAATCAATCATCCCTTCCCTGGGCAACTGCAACAGTCGCAGGGAGTTTTGCACTTTTCGTTCATCTAATTTCTTAAAAAGGTATGCCATACCTCTAAGGTATGGCATACCCTGAAACCCACATTCCTATCTTTGTATCTTTAAACCGTGCCATGATTTTGAACGGTGGTATGGCCTGTTGAACAACAAAAAATGCTTCATGGAAATGTTTACAGAAGATGTAAAGAATATTCTTGGCCTGCAACTGCCGACAGATCCCCGCTGGGTGAACCTGGCTGGCAAATCAATGGAGGAAATTCTTACCGACCATGCATATTGTGAACAAAAGGCAGCCACTTCCTGCATTTCACTCATACAGCGATATAGTGATAAAGAAAAATTAGTGACTGAACTTTCTCCCATTGTCACTGAAGAATGGGGACATTTCCGGCTGGTGCTTGCAGAAATGCACAAAAGAAATATGAAACTCGGCAAACAGCGAAAAGATGAATATGTAAACGCTTTGCTGGCTTTTCAGAAAAAAGGCGGAAATTTTGAAGACCGGTTTTTGGATCAGTTGCTCACTATGGCGATGATTGAAGCCCGGAGCTGCGAACGTTTCAAACGACTGAGTGAAGGGCTGAATGATGAATACATGCGGAATTTTTACCGCCGCTTTATGGAAAGTGAAGCGGGACACTATACTCTTTTCATTGAACTTGCTGAAACATATATTGACAAAGAAAAAGTCCGCCGCCGCTGGAAGGAATGGCTGGAACATGAATCGGAGATCATGCAAAAATTAGAAGTGAGAGGAGACAGGATACATTAGGCTACGAGAATAAAAGAGCAAAGGAGAAAAAGGAGTTTATAACGGTAAGGTTTGCTATTTTACTCTTTCTCTTTTTTCCTATTTCAACTCTCAGTTAATTTCACGCAAACGATTGAACGCTTCTTCAAATCAATAAATGGTTATTTTCATTGTACCATGAAACCTGCCATTTACCAGGAAGCGTTGGAGGCCTATGGAAATCCTTTCCATGAATTTACGGTCGAGCCTGTCGGCAACGGCCTCATCAACCAGTCATTCAGGGTCACCAGTAAAATGAACGGCAATTCTTTTTTGCTGCAGCGTATGAATCAGTCCGTTTTTCAACATCCAGAAAAGGTGCAGGCCAATTATGAAAAACTTTGGAAATACCTACAGGAAGAAGAAACAGGTTATTTTATTCCCGAACCGAAATATTTTGCTGACAATACCACGTTCTACTACGACAGCGCAGGCAACTGCTGGAGGGTTTTTGAATTTGTGGAAGGGACGGAGACGCATACGGTGGCCGAAAATACAGCGCAGGCCAGGATGGTGGCCGAAACATTTGCTTCTTTCACAGCCAGTTTCAGAAATTTGAATTGCGATGAACTCTATATCACCATTCCCGGTTTTCATGACCTGTCACTCCGGTTTAAACAGTTCAGTGAAACGCTTCACAAACGGAATTATGAACGGCTTGTCAAAGCAGCGCCGCTGATTGAAGAACTGCGGCAACGGGAACGTTATGTAAGCTTTTATGAGGTCATCATTGAATCGGAAGAATTCCCCCTCCGGGTGATGCACCATGATGCCAAAATAAGTAATATCCTTTTTGATGAAGAGACCGGGAATGTGGTTTGCCCGGTTGATTTTGATACGGCCATGCCCGGTCACTTTTTTTCAGATATTGGGGATATGATCCGCTCAATGGTTTGCAGTGAGGATGAAAACAGCAAAGCTTTTGATGAACTGGGACTGCGAAACGATTTTTACAAAGCT
The DNA here is from genome assembly GCA_964437415.1 of uncultured Chitinophaga sp. Lineage (GTDB taxonomy): Bacteria > Bacteroidota > Bacteroidia > Chitinophagales > Chitinophagaceae > CADEDV01. The sequence goes on from CAYTGN010000002.1 coordinate 182,483, forward strand.
ATTGTTGATGGCTACCTGTCTGTGCTGGAAGATCAGCTAACCGCTGCTGAAAAAAAATATATCCATTTTTCCGGCATCATCATGTTTTATATGCAGACCCTTCGGTTCATGACAGACTATCTTGGCGGGGACACTTACTACCGGACAGATCATCCTGAACAGAATTTTGACCGTGCCTTTAACCAGCTTACGTTATTAAAAAATCTGGAATCATTCCTTAAGACTTCTTACCAGTTTAGTGTTTGATCTCTCTTACCCCCTCTCCCATACCCGTTACAAACACACCGGGCTTATAACCGGTTTTGCTTGTATAATATTGCGATAACCCGTTGGTAAAATCATCCATCATCGCCGTTCTGACCAATGCGATGGCACAACCGCCAAACCCTGCTCCTGTCATTCTTGCGCCGATACAACCCGGAAAAGTTTCACAAAATTCAACAATGGTATCCAGTTCTTTTCCCGTTACTTCATAGTTTTCTTTCAATGATTGGTGAGAAGTATACATAAGCTGACCGAACAATTCCAGCCTTCCGCTTTTTAAAGCTTTTGCCGCTTCCTTAACCCTTTCATTTTCCGTAATAACATGAAGTGCCCGCTTTTCCAGGACAGCATCAGCGATGAAATGTTTGTGATCGTAGAACTGTACGAAAGACAAATCGCAAAGCTGTTGTAGTTGTAATCCTTTTTTAAGAGCAGCCAGCGCTTTGCCACACTCAAAGAAGCGTTCATTATATTTTGTTTCTGCCAGTTTTCTTTCTTTGTTTGTGTTAATTACAGCAAGCGAATATTCTCCTGTATCAAAGGGTATATATTCATGCTCCAGTGTATCGCAATTCAATAAAACAGCATGACCCTCTTTTCCCATGGCAACTGTAAACTGGTCCATGATGCCGCAGTTCACATCCATAAACCCGTTTTCTGCTTCTTTACACAACAAAGCGATTTCAGTTCCTGAAATATCAATCCCAAACATCACGGACAATGCATAGGCGGTCACTACTTCAACGGAAGCCGACGAGGAAAGCCCTGCTCCTACAGGCAGATCGCCATTATAAAGCAATTCAAGACCTGAAAGTGCATGATCGCTCCCGGCAAACAGGTTGATGACTCCTAATGGATAATTGAACCATTCCTTACCCGTACGGCTGTAACTTTTCTGCAAATGCAAAGAAGCCGCTTCAGGAAACAGAAGACTGTGAAAATGCAATATCTTATCGGTAGTCTTTGATGCAGCGAGATAAGTGCCCTTTTGAATGGCGCCGGGCATCACCGCACCGCCATTGTAATCAATATGCTCGCCAATGAGATTTATCCGGCCCGGGCAAAAGAAAATATGAGCAGGCTCTTTATGAAACCGATTGCGGAATTCTTCTCTTAATTCATCAACCATATAAAAATTGTATTACTTTCATTAAATATGATGAATAGCCGCCAATTTTGCCTGAAACATTCCTCCGGTGAAGATATTTATTTGTTCTCATTGCGAAACAAGAATGGAACAGAGGTGGTGATCAGCAATTACGGCGCTACTATCACTTCTTTCAAATGGAAACAACCGGACAGCAGCGTTAATGATATTGTACTCGGTTTTGACAAAGTGGAAGACTATTTTTCTGAACCCGTTCTGAAACAGTATCCCTGGATGGGCTGTGCCGTAGGCCGGGTAGCCAACCGGATCAAGAACGGACTGGCTGTTATTGATGGCAAACAATACCAATTCGCTAAAAACACAGGCAGTGATCATTTGCACGGAGGTATCAGCGGTTTTGACAAAAAGGTCTGGCAGGTAGTCTCCTTTTCTGAAAACCCTGTTGCTTCGCTTGAATTAAAATATACCAGCCCCGATGGTGAGGAAGGATACCCTGGCAACCTTGAAGTATTGCTTCGATTTGAACTTAACAATGACAATGAACTCAGCTATGAATTTCATGCTTCAACAGATCAGCCAACACTTGTCAATCTCACCCATCACAGCTATTTCAATTTGAATAACGGGGAAGGAACGGTTGATGATCAAAAAGTAAAAATTTATGCATCCGCCATATTAGCCCAGGATGAAGGGCTGGTGGTGAACGGGGAACTGTTGGCAGTGGATGACAGCCCGTTTGATTTCAGGAAATTCAGATGTATTGGCAAAAAATGGGAAGACAAAGAGATATATGACCAGAGTTTTGTGATTGACGGGAAAACAAAAAATATTTCATTGGTAGCCGAAGCCCTGAGCGATAAAACCAAAACTCATCTGCAGGTTTTTTCTACTGAGCCAATAGTTCATTTTTATTCAGGAAGGTGGATTCCTGATGTGACGGGAAAGAATAATACACCTTATAGTCCATGTTCGGGTTTTTGCCTCGAAACACATATTCACCCGAATGCTGTGAATATCCCGCATTTCCCAAATATAATTTTGAGACCGGGAGAAAAATATTATCACAAAACGACTTACAAAGTTACTGCACTGCAGTAAAGTATTGAAGCTCTTCCTGCAGGTCAAGAAAGGAATATTGCTTCATCAGCTCTCTAGCTTTTTCAGCATGTGTCTTTAAAAATTGTCTATGCGCTTCAGTAGATGGCTGAAATGCCTTGTGTTTTCTTGCTGTCACGATTTTCCTCACCTCTTCTATCAACTGCTGCGATCTTTCATCAATGCAGTTTTCTGTAAATTTTTCCAGCACAAATGAAGTGGCCATATAGTTGGGGTGGGCCAGGTCAATATCATAGAACCGATAATCCCGCAACACATCAATCACTAATTCATACGCAGGAAAATAATACAGGCTGTCAAACTTATTGACCATATGATGCACTGCTTCGATCAGTCTTGCCTTGCTTCGGTTGTTTTCCACTACACCATCCCGGATATGCCGCACAGGGCTCACCGTGAAGATGATCTTCAGTTTTGGATTGAATTGCAAAAGCCGGTGATAACAATTATCCAGCATTGAGATAGTTTCATCAATACCCAGCAAGTGCTTATTGAACCATTGGGCAGGGGCACGGTGACAATTGGAAACGGCGGCCCCAAGCCCCTCTGCAGGAGGGGTTTTCGGGAACCCTGAAAGTTCGGTGAGCCTGTATGAAAACGAAGAGCCTAAGGTGATGATGATCCAGGCTGCTTCTTTTAAGAACTGATGTGCTCTTTGCTGAGATTCGTTGATAATGCGAACAGCTTCGCTCCTGTCAATATTGGAAAAACGGCTGTGGTGCTGCCAGCTATGCCAAACTTCGTTAAGCTGAAAAAGATCAGCTTCACTGTATTGTTTATTTTCGATGTAAGAAATTAGACTTTTGCAAACACTGGCCGGATCGAATAAAATACCATTGGGGTTTTGCAGCACAGAAAACTTCAGTTCTTCCAACGCATTGCCGATATGTTCGGTGAAACAGGAACCGGTCAATAATATCTTATCGCCATAAGAAACCGTGTGAGGCAGTTTTTTAATATCAATATTCACCATGAAATCCATGAGAGAGAAATAGATTTAAATGAAGATTTCTCCGGCCATCTGCAAGCTTTCAGCAAGGGCCTCTTTATTCAATCCCGGCAATATTCCTTTTGATTCAAAATAGCCGATCATTAATTCTGTATTCATATTACCTACCAGTTCATCATCAGCCATGGGGCAGCCACCGATGCCTTTTAAGGCGCCATCAAAACGTTTGCAACCTGCTTTTACCGCCGCTTCCAATTTTTCCTGCCAGTTGGCAGGTGTTGAATGTAGATGAACGCCGATTTCAACTCCGGGTAATGATTCTAGCAGGTAACTGGTCATGTCATAAACTTGTTCAGGAGTGGCTATACCCACCGTATCAGCCAATGAGATAATACCAATATCCATCGCCACCAACCTGTTTACCCACTCAAAAACAATTTCTTCATCATAAGGATCACCATAGGGGTTGCCAAAGCCCATCGAAATATAAACCACCAGTTCTTTCCCTGTCTTCACACAAAGGTTTTGTATCTCCTCCACCCTGCCCAGCGACTGTTCAATGGATGAGTTGGTATTGCGTTGCTGAAAAGTTTCTGATACAGAAAATGGAAACCCGAGATAAGTTATTTCATCATATGTTACGGCTTCTTCCGCCCCCCTGTAATTAGCCACTATGGCCAGAAGCTTACTTGTCAATTTATCAACTTGCAAACCTTTCAGCACCTCTGCTGTGTCCGCCATTTGCGGGATGGCTTTGGGTGAAACAAAACTTCCGAAATCAATTGTGTCAAAACCAATTTTTAGCAGCGAATTAATGTAGGCGGTCTTTTTTTCCTTAGGAATAAAATTCTTCCAGCCCTGCATGGCATCACGGGGACATTCAATAAGTTTGATGGAATCAGTCATAACAATTTGCGAAGTTAGCAAATCAGGATGGCTGCTCTTTAAATTCGCTTACGGTAGTATTTTACCTGTTCCCGCAGCCGGTTGAAAAAGCGGTTACGTTCTTTCTCCCCCACTTTGCTCACCAACATGGAACGGTTAGCCAGGCTATGAAAAGCCGCTAATACTTTTTCCCCATATTGCTGATCGGTGGTACCCATAAAGTTCAGCACCCAGTGAGTGATAAAGGTGAGCACCCGGTCATCCGTTTTGGCAATAATGGTATTACTTCCTAAAATCAGTTCATTGACAAAGAACCGGAATTCAAACCCCTGCTGTGGCGCCGGGCGGCCGTAGAAAAACTTAATACCGGCCTTGCATTGTTCCTGCAGATGGCTGATGACCTGCTCAAAAGAATCATATACAGTTTCAATGTCTTTGGCAGAGGCAAATATTCCTGCTTCCCTGTAATATTCTATCTGGTGAAAAGAGCTGTTGATACTTTCCGGGTTCCACAATTCGGTTGAGGGCAGTTTATTGTACTCAGAAATGATCTGCTGACCGATGTCGAAATATTTTGTGTACAAACCCGATGAAATGTCAAACTGTTCAGGCACACTTGTATCATTGATAATGCTACGCATCCAAAAATAAGATTTGAATGCTGCAAATTCCCGGTTGTGAAAGAAATGAAAGATGGGAATGTCTTTGCATAAATAAAACAACTCCCGGTTTTTAAACTGGTTAAAAAACTGCATTTGTGCCAGCACAGATTTCAGGTATTCCAGGAAACCTTCATTTCCGGTTGGCACATCCGTGGCCCGGAAAACAACTGAACCGTTTTGCAGGTTAAGGAAATGATCAAGCGAAATATTGTACTTATGACAAACCTCCTGTAACTCACCCAAACTCAGCAAGGTTTCTCCCCTTAACCTGCGGTAGGCGCTGTCATGGCTTATATTAAAAATACTGCTGATCTCATCTGCCAGGGCAATATGAGGCGGTAGTGTTGACTTAATATGATCAAAAATCTTTTTTTGAATGTCAATGGGGCTCATTCAGTTAGTTTGATCCTGAAATTACGGAAATTCCGTAACAGCCGAATTCATTTTAGCAATTCCCCGTACCCAACTACTAATCTACCGGTAAGAAACGGCAATTTGAGACTTCCTCCCACTGACGCAAACAAGTTTACGATTTACCATAGATACACATGATGCTAAGGTAAAAAGCCATTTCGAATTGCTTTCCCCTGAAAATAGTTTTGGTTTCAGATCACTTGATAAAAAAAAACCACGAACATGAAACCAACTATCATCATCATCATTACTTTATCAGTAGTAATATCAACAGTAAACGGCCAGCCCCTGCACAACATACTTGCCGCAAAAACAGGGGACTATCAAGTAACTGTATCCCAGGCAAACAAAAAGCAGAAACTGAACTTCTTTGTGATCAGCAAAATAAAAAAAGGGAAGTTAGATATGGCTACCCGATTTAATGTCCTGAGAACAAAGGTCCAGGGTTTCTTCCGGAGAAAAAGGTTGACCTCAATTGTTGCCCGTGATGCAAATCATGCAGCGAGAAAGATCAGGAAAAGACTGATCCAGCAGGTTGGCCGCATCGGCACTATCTGGTTTGACTCTCACGGCATGTATAAGAAAGGCTATTCCCTTTTCCAGATCGGCAAGGATGAGTTCAGCTACAAAACACTAAAAGACAGCTCACACGATGATGCGCTGGAGCAACTCGCAGGCTATGCCGACGATGAAACAAACGTAGTGATAGGTTCCTGCTATGGCGGAGCCACTTATCATAGGGTATCTATTGATTATAAAGACAGCACAAGAATGAATGGTGATTCACTGATGATTTCCCTGGGAAAAATTTTCAACCAGGCCAATATCTACGCCAGTGAAAGCTGGGTGATGACCAAACCCGGCCTGTTTCGCAAAAAAGCTGCTGTGGCAGGATTTCCCGGCCGGAAACTATTCAGGGATATTTGCTATAAACCGGCCTGGGAAAATGTAAGTAAATGGAACCGTTATGATGCCAGGAACAAAAGTTTCACAAAAGTGAACCCTGTTATGCTAAATCATAATGGCAGCCTTGTGCTGAGCAACAGGTCTTTCCTGTCAAAGAAAGCTGCAGGAAAGGATATTGCAAAAAATCTCAGCCGCCTGGAGCCCGGGCTATACAAATAATACAAATAACTTAAAAACAAAACCATGAAACCAGGATCAACGATGATATTACTACTTATGCTATTAGCCAGCAGGTGCGTCTTGGCGCAGGAGTATCCTGCAAAAAAAGTAACGAAAAAACCTGCCTATGCAGGCTTTGCTTTTACCAATTCCCAAACCGCAATGCCCTTTGGAAAATTTGCAGGATTATTCAGCGAGGCCTTCCATCCCGGTATGGAGATTCGTTATGGGAAAACCCTTTATGCAGGCGAAAAGCATGACTGGTTTAGCGAGCTGAGAATGGGTTATTTTTTTCACCGGTTTGTTCAGCATAGCTTTCCATTGACCATTAATGGGGGATATCGTTTTTACTACTGCAAAAAGTTATCGGCCCAGACCTCTCTTGGTGCAGGTTATATGCATTCGATACCGGCCACAGCGGTTTTGAAAGCAAACGAGAACGGGAACTATGAAAACAATAAAGGCATTGGCAGAGCCCAGGCCACCGTTACCTGGGATATTGGTGCCGGTTATCTTATCAATCCTAAAGATGAAAAACCCTGCCGGGTCTTTTTCAGTTACCAGCAAAGACTACAGTTACCTTTTGTCAGATCTTATGTTCCGCTGCTGCCCTATAACAGCATTGCGTTGGGGATCACAAAATCCATTCGTTAAACAATACTAATTGAAAGCAATGAAACCAGTAATCATAGTATCGGCAATTACCTTCCTGTTGTTTGCAACAAGCAGCTGCCGCAAAGCCCAGGTATTAGAAACCACCACCATCGGTGTGCCCATCCCCTGGGCCGACAGCAGCCAGCTTCATCCTAAGCATGCAATATTCCAGGCTTTGCTGGAAAAATACCAGCGTAAAGGGCTTCCCGGCATTTCACTGCTTATCCGTGATGCCAGCGGCACCTGGACAGGAGCAAGAGGCAAAGCTGATATCCGGAAAAATATAGATTTTGTTCCGGGTACCATCTCCAAAGCTGCCAGCATCACCAAGCTGTTTATGGGAACATTAATGTTTAAAATGATGGAAGACTCGGCAAATACCGGAATCGGGTTTCTGGCTCTGCACAAAAAAGTGAATGAATGGCTGCCCCGGCGGATCACTGACAAACTCCCCAACGGGAATATGATCACTTTGGGCCAATGTCTCAAACATGAAACAGGTATCCCGGACCTGATAGAAGAAAACCGGTTTTATCTTGCCGTGCTGAATACCCCCAACAAAAAATGGGAGGCTGAAGAACTCCTGGAATACATCTATAACAAAACACCCGATTTTAGCCCGGGCGATACAGCGATTTACTCAAATACCAATACCGTACTGGTCAGCATGATTATGGAAGCACAGACCAAACGAAAACATGCTGACCTGTTGAAACAATATATATTTTTACCACTCGGCCTTCAGCATACATACTACCAGCCGCACGATAAGCTGCCTCCATCTGTAGCTCAAGGTTATTTTGACCTTTATAACAATGGCAGCATCATCAATGTATCGAACCTGGTAACTGGCAGCGGGAATGGTTACGGCGGATTGTACAGCAATATTTTTGATCTAAAGAAATTTGCTGAATCCCTGTTCATTCAACAGACATTACTGCAACCATCCTCCCTGGCACTCATGCAAACCTACGGCAAGCGGGACGGTGGTAACTATTACGGGTATGGTTTGCAAAAATCTTACCTGGACAATGGAATTGATTCCGGTATAGGTCACAAAGGAAGAGACCTGGGCTATTCTGCAAATCTTTTTTATTTCCCCAACAGGCAGGTGTTGCACATATTCTTTGTGAATTACGGGACGGATGCCGATAGCGGTTTGAAGGAAATATTCAACCAGTTCCTGGACGAGTTGATATTGGTTTCCCTGAACTAAAATTACTATTCCTTAACTCCAACCCCGGATTTTCGACCAAACAAGGGCATATTTTTGCAAAAAAATAAAATTCTTAACTTAGCCGGATAGGCTATTTTTGCCTAACCAAAATCGTAATAATTAAAAACAGCTTTATGAGAAAAATTCTCTTTGCAGTCGTCGTTACTCTTCTTTTCTCAAATATCTCTTTTGCCCAAACCAGGATCGGTTTCACCGGGGGACTCACCTATGCCAATATGTATGAAAAGGTGAACAACCAGAAAAGTTCCGGCGATTACCGGCTCGGCGGTACTGTCGGCGTGATGGTGGATGTAGCCATGCAAAAAAATGGCAGCTTCCGGACGGGGGTGAATTTTGTGCAGAAAGGAAACAAGAAGACCTATACCAGCGGCAACGATGATATTGAACTGGTTCGCAGCATGAACTATGTTGAATTTCCTTTCAATATTATGTTCAATATCCCAACTAAAGGTTCCGTATTAAGAGTTGGTGGTGGTCCGGCAGGTGCTTTTGCCCTTTCCGGCAAAAACAAAATGAAAGTCAATAACGGCACTGAACAAAAAAGCAATATCAATTTTGGCGATAAAACAGATTCTGAGTTGAACTGGGTGGATCTCGGTATTAACATTATTGCTGAGTATGAGTTTGACGGGGGTGTTTTTCTTGCTGCCGGTTACAACCGCGGCATCAACAGGCTTTTTGTGGGAGGTTCAGATGAGGATAAATTGTATAACAATTACTTCAGCCTTCGCATCGGCTATTTCCTGAAGGGGAAAAAATAAACGACTTGTGTTAATTGCAAAACGGGCCATTGTGCCCGTTTTTTATTTTTACTCATTTTTATCAGCGTTACTTCATTCTCTGTTTCATCACTTCATACAATATCATCCCGGTTGCAACGGAAACATTCAGGCTTTCAAAATCCCCTTTCATAGGGATTTTTATTTGTTCATCGCATATTTTTAGTAAAGCCGGGTAAATACCTTTTTCCTCGCTTCCCATTACAATGGCGCAGGGCTCTGTAAAATCGCAATCAGCAATATCTTTTGATGCCTTCATTTCACTGGCAAACACTTTTATTCCGTTCAGATGCAACTCATCCACCGTCTTCATCAGGCTGCTGACACGGCATACAGGGATTTTTTCCAATGCCCCGGCAGAAGTGAGAATGGCATCCTCATTCAAAGCTCCTACACCTTTATCGGGAATAATAATGGCATGAACACCACAGCAATAAGCTGTCCGGGCAATACCGCCGATATTCCGGATATCTGTGATCCCGTCAAGTATAAGAAGCAAAGGAGCCTCGCCATTTTCTGTAACCCATGAAATGACATCCTGCAAGTTTTGGTACTGCACCTTGGCGATCTGCCCCACCACACCTTCGTGACCGGTGACGTTGAAACTATTCAGTTTGGCAACCGGAACATAATTGACCGGTACGCCGCTTTGTAAAGCCAGTTTTTTGATCTCGTTGATCCCGGCGCCCTGTGCTTTTGCATCAAGATAAATTCTGTCTAATTGCTGCCCGGTTTGCAAAGCATCGGTCACAGCGCTGCGGCCAATGACCAGCGAACTTTTTTTGGGACGATGTTGCTGCCTGAAATTTTTCACCTGTCAAAAATAGGGGTAAAAAAAGAATGGCATACCCCGGGCATGCCATTCCTGATTCTTTTATGCTCAACTTATTTAATTCCAAAAGCTTTTTTCACTTTGTTTACATAGTCTAACTTTTCCCATGTAAACAACTCCACTTTTTTGGTCACTTTTTTTCCGTCAGGCGAAACAAACGTTTTTTCTACCACCTGCGGTATGCGGCCCATATGACCATAGGCTGCAGTTTCGCTATAAATCGGAGTACGCAGTTTCAGCCTTTGCTCGATAAAGTAAGGTCGCATATCAAACAAACCCTCCACGATCTTGCCGATCTGGCCATCGGTAAGGTTCACTTTAGCAGTGCCAAAAGTTTTTACATTGATACTGGTAGGTTGTGCTACGCCGATGGCATAAGAAACCTGGACCAGCGCTTCATCGGCCACACCGGCAGCCACCAGGTTCTTGGCAATATGTCTTGTGGCATATGCAGCGCTGCGATCCACTTTGGAAGGATCTTTTCCGCTGAAGGCGCCGCCGCCATGTGCTCCTTTTCCACCATAGGTATCAACAATGATCTTGCGGCCGGTCAATCCTGTGTCGCCATGCGGACCGCCGATCACAAACTTACCGGTAGGGTTAACGTGGTATTTAATATCGCCGCTAAACAGCTTTGCATATTTCTTATACTTTGCCTTCACTCTTGGAATAAGTACATTGATGACATCACTTTTGATCTTGGCTAGCATTTTAGCCTCTGCATCAAAATCATCATGCTGTGTAGAAACCACGATCGCATCAATGCGAACCGGGCGGTTATTGTCATCATACTCCAGCGTCACCTGGCTTTTGGCATCAGGACGCAGGTAAGGCATTTTCGAGTTCTTCTCACGGCGGATAGCAGCCAGTTCTATCAATAAAGCATGTGCCAGGTCTAATGCCAGGGGCATAAAATGTTCCGTTTCGCTGGTGGCATAGCCGAACATCATTCCCTGGTCGCCGGCGCCCTGCTCTTCTTTTTTCTTTCTGTCAACTCCCTGGTTGATGTCCGACGATTGCTCATGAATGGCAGAGAGTACCCCACATGAACTGGCTTCAAACATGTATTCACTTTTGGTGTAGCCAATTTTGCGGATAACATCACGGGCAATTTCCTGCACATCTAAATATGCCTTTGATTTCACTTCGCCTGCCAGCACCACCTGCCCAGTGGTTACCAGTGTTTCGCAGGCCACTTTCGATTGCGGATCAAAAGCAAGAAAATTATCAATCAGGGCATCGGATATCTGGTCGGCTACTTTGTCCGGGTGTCCTTCAGAAACACTTTCCGAGGTGAAGAGGTAAGGCATAGATGTAATTCGTTTTAATGATGGGTTAGTATAAAATAAATCGGGTGCAAAGATAGCACCCGATCCAATTCGATTTTGACAGCTTTTCCACTAAATTTTGGAGTAAATGATACGCAGCCGCATTCGCTGGGTGGGGTGGTTTCCGCCGCCAAGTCTCACCCGGCCTTTGCCTACAGTCGGGTTCACAAAAATACCCCGTAAAACATCTGTTGATTTGCCGGGAATACCAAACTGATCAAAAATATAAAATGGTGAAAACACTCTCAGGTCGTAGGCAGGCAATGTATTATTCACCACATTCTGCACATAGCGGGAAATATTGAACCTCCACACGTTGATGCTGTTTGAACCGTCCGTACCCTTAAATGGAAGCCCGCCAAAGCTATATGGTGATAATGTTCCATTCTGATCCGGACTCATGTCATAGGGTATAGTTCTGAATGCAGAAATGGAAGGGTCGTATGCATCCAGCATCAGGGAGGCAGGAATGGTAAACACCGTATCACTGCCATCATACAACTGCTCCATCACTAATTCAGCACGGTGCACCACACGATTGCTGAGTGAAGCCAGACCCGGTATCTTCACTGTGGTGAATGTTCCGGGAGTGTTTTGAATATACACAATCTCATCTTCTGTATTATCACCTGCTATGCTGGAAATTGAAGCCGGATGTGTTCTCGTTATATAATTTGCATTGGCCGACAATAAGGTGAAACCAAAATCCCTGTATGTCGTGTCATAGTTGAGTGTATCATTTTTATCGTACCGGTAATATAATACCAGCTTGGTGTTGACGCTTGTCAGGCTAAAAGACATAATCGCATTACCAGCTACAGATTCCAGGGCAAATCCCCTGAGTTTTGTGCGGAACAGGGAGTCTGAATAATAAGCGCCGGTTACAGACGAATAGTTGGTGTCATAGTCCAGCAGCCTCTGGCCAAAAGCATTATCTAATCTTATTCGCAACTGGTTCACCGTAGTGTCGCCGGGAACCTTTACTGAATCTTTCAACTGGGAAGGAGAGAATGTTCGTTGACCAAGCAGGTTAGAATAAGTGATTGAATTTTGTGATACCATGTAGTTCGAATCTGCCCTGAATTCTACGTTGTTGTCAATTTCATATACCCTCACGGTTTGCGCAGCATTGGTATCACCGTATGTATTATTATAACTTAGCACCAGCACCACAGAGTCAATATGGAGGCTGTCGCTTTTATTTTCAAACGTATATCTATAATAGGGAGGTTTCAGTTCCAGGAAAAGCCTTGCTTCTGTTTGGCCAAAAACAGGATCATTGCTGATCATGCCGAGAAAATGTTCATCCTCTTCTGTCAACCGGGTTGAATCAAACAATGGATTGAAGATACCGTTATAGGTTTCAACGGTAAGGATAGTATCGAAAGTATTGATATTGTCCACCGCAGGTATCAGGTCACCACCCAATTCAGTGGCATCATTGATCTTACGGCAGGCTGAGAGAATTATAGCAGAGGAAATGATAAGGCCCAGCAGTGCAAACAGTCTTTTCTTCACAAATGAGGTTTAATTCCGGGTTAGAAATTGATTATTTGGCAAGTTCGCCATACAGTTGTAAATAGTCTGTTAAATCTGACTCTCCATTATACAGTAATGTCTTTTTTCCTCTCACCTTGGTGAACTCATCCGACAGCTTCTTTTCAATTTTTTCTGCTCCAAACGTAATGGCATCTGCAAAACTTGCGCCGCCGCGGAACATGGCTGTGTTAGTGGCTTCTTTGAATACTTCAAGATCTTTCTCTTTCAGCGAAGCATGGATCAGCGCTTTTTTGAGAAAATCACTGCCAAGCTTTTCTTTGAATGTATTCTGGCCGATTGTATAGACCACTTTGCTGTGAGAGAACACAGGTTCTTTCTTATACAAGGTTTTAAGGTAGGCAGGGATCAGTCCTGTCATCCAGCCACTGCAATGGATAATATCAGGAGGCCAGCCAAACTTTTTAACTGTTTCAAGGGCTCCCTTGCAAAAGAAAACAGTGCGGAGGCCATTATCATCAAACCATTTTTCATCTTCATCGTGAAAGATGGTCTTGCGTTTAAAAAGGTCTTCGTTTTCCAGGAAATAAACCTGAAGCCTTGCGCTGGGCAAAGAGGCCACTTTGATCTGAAGCGGCATATCATCATTATCCACAGAAACATTGATACCCGATAAACGAACCACCTCATGCAGACGGTGGCGGCGTTCGTTGATAACGCCAAAGCGGGGCATTATGCATCTCACTTCAAACCCGTTATCATTTGCTTTTATGGCTAATTTATTTACGGTCTCTGAAAATTCAGTCAGTTCCAGGTAGGGCGACATCTCATTTGCTATAAACAGAATCCTTTTCTTTGCTGACATTTGTATCCGTTTTGTTTAACCTGTTTTTACGAAAGGTGGCAAAGGTAGCCATTTTATGCTTAAATCCGGCCCAAACAGCGATTTTAACAGGCAAAAACCTGCAAGATGATCTTATTCAAAAAAGCAAAAGACCTCCGCAATTACCTTGACGCACAGGACAAAACCGGTTTTGTGCCAACTATGGGTGCTTTGCATCAAGGTCATATTTCATTGATAAAAGGTAGCAAACCGGAGACCGGCATCACCGTCTGCAGCATATTTGTTAACCCGACCCAGTTCAACGATCCTGCCGATTTTGAAAAATATCCTGTCACCCTTGATAAGGATATTTACATGCTGGAAAAAGCGGGTTGTGATGTTTTATTCCTTCCATCTGTTGATGAGATCTATCCTGCTGGTTATATCAAAAATCAATATGACCTGGGATATCTTGAAACTATACTGGAAGGCCGGTATCGCCCCGGGCATTTCCAGGGAGTCTGCATGGTGGTGCACCGCCTGCTGGATATGGTGAAGCCGGGCCTGCTTTATCTTGGCCAGAAGGATTACCAGCAATGCATGGTAATAAGTCGCTTGCTGCAACTTACCGGGATGGACGACCGTGTAAGCTTACGCATCTCCCCTACAGTAAGGGAAAATGACGGCCTTGCTATGAGCAGCCGGAACATGCGGCTGAATAAAGAAGAAAGAGAAAGGGCTCCTGTTATATTCAAAGCCTTAAATCATACGAGGAAAAATATTGCGCCGGGCAATCTTGATAAACTGAAGGCAGCAGCAATCGCCATGCTTGCAGAAAAAGGCCTGAGGCCCGACTACTTTGAAATCGCTGATGCAGGCGACCTGTCATTGGTCAATCAATGGGATGGCAGGCAAAAAATAGTAGCACTTGTTGCTGCCTATAATAATGAAGTGCGGCTGATTGATAATATGCTGCTGAATTGATGCTTGTTTTAACTTTGTGGCCCTTATGCAGATAGAAGTATTAAAATCAAAGATTCACCGTGCTGTCATAACTGAGGCTAACCTTCATTATGTGGGCAGTCTTACTCTTGATGAAGACCTGATGGATGCTGCTAACCTCATTGGAAATGAAAAAGTGCAGGTAGTGAATGTGAATAATGGTGAAAGACTCGAAACTTATGTAATCAAAGGTAAAAGGGGGTCGGGTGTTGTTTGCCTCAATGGTCCGGCTGCCCGCCGCGGCATGGCAGGCGATGTGGTGGTGATTATTTCCTACGCACAAATGGATTTTGAAGAAGCAAAAACATTTTCACCCCGTCTTGTTTTCCCAAAAGAAGGCAACAGACCCTGACATTCACCATTTGTTGTTTTGCAGTTCAGCAAGGCCTCGCTATTTTCGGTTTTAATGAACAAGAAGGTTCGCCTCATACTGCAATATTGTTTTTTCCTGGGGCTGGGAATTTTCCTGGTGTGGTGGGCCATCCGTGACCTGGGTGAACATGACAGGTCGCAAATAAAGCAGGCGCTAAAAAATGCCCGCTACTGGCTCATCATTCCTGTATCCGGTATTTTATTCCTCAGTCATTATATCCGGGCCATCCGGTGGAAACTGCTGATCGAGCCGATGGGTTATCGTCCCCGGACAGCCAATACCGTTTTTGCCGTGTTCATCGGATATTTAACCAACATGGCTGTACCCCGTTTGGGCGAAGTGCTGAAATGTACCGTTCTGGCCAATTATGAAAAAGTGCCTGCCGATAAATTAATCGGAACAATAATCCTTGAACGTATCATTGATGCGGTATGCCTGTTAATTGTATTTGGCATCACCCTTGTCATTCAGCCCGGTCTCTATACCAAACTCCTTGACACTTTTTTTCAGCCGGGTCAGGAAGAAGAGAAATCAGCATCAGGCCTTTTGATTTTTGGAATTATTGCGGCGGTTGTGCTTATCGCTGTCACAGCTTGGATGATCATTAAAAAGAAACGTCTGGCTGATGTTTTTGAATTGTTTAAAAAAATTGCCCTGAGAGTATGGCAGGGTGTCAGCGCCATTCAGCATCTCAAAAAAAGAGGTCGTTTTATCATACTCACTGTGCTGATATGGTCACTCTATCTTATAGGAGGCTATATCGGTTTTTTTGCTTTGCAGGAAACTAGTCATTTCGGCATCCGTGAAGCATTTTCCATTCTTTCGGCAGGCAGCATAGGCATGATCGTCACTCCCGGCGGCATTGGCGCCTATGCTTTCCTGTTGCAAAAGACGATGCATCTGTATGGATTGCAGGAAGGTATTGCTCTTGCCTTTGGCTGGCTGCTGTGGCTGGCGCAAACTGCCGTGGTAGTGGTGGGTGGTTTTTTCAGCTTCCTGGCCATCCCCTGGTACAATAAGAAAAGAAACAACCGGTAACCCTTTTCCTGACGGAAAACTTAATACCGTCATTTACGGTTCTTGTTTAATTTCATACCTTATCGCTGAACAACCAGGCATGCTATGACACAACAAAGTTTTCCCAAACTTATTGCACGAGACATCAGTTGGCTTTCTTTTAATGCAAGGGTGTTGCAGGAGGCCGGCGACCCGACTGTGCCGCTGCGTGAACGCATCCGTTTTCTCGGCATTTTCTCCAATAACCTTGATGAATTTTTCCGGGTGAGGGTGGCCACCCTGAAACGGATGATGAAATTTGGCAGCAAAGCCAATATGCACCTCGAAGCTGATCCGCAAAGCATTCTTGATGAGATACAGATGATCGTATTGAACCAGCAGGGAGAGTTCAACCGCATCTGGGAAGATGTGCAGCTGAAATTGAAGGAGCAGAAAATTTTTCTTAAAACAGAAAAGGAACTCAACCATGAACAGCAGGAATTTGTTCGCCGGCATTATGATGAAGAAGTGAGCTCCAATCTCATCCCGCTGATGATAGAAAACATTTCTGAATTTCCCAACCTCCGGGACAAATCCATTTATCTCGCTGTGGTGATGTGGAAAAAGGAAAGCGCCTTAAAGAAAAAGTATGCCCTGATTGAAGTACCCAGCCGGGTGCTGGGACGTTTTCTTATCCTTCCTTCCAAACCGGAAGAACATCATATCATTTTGCTGGAAGACATCATCCGTTTTAACCTTCCTGATATTTTCTCCTATTTCGGTTACGATCAGTACCAGTCGCATATTTTCAAAGTGACAAGAGATGCGGAAATGGATATTGACAACGATATTTCTACCAGCATTATTCAAAAAATTGAAAAAGGCATAAAGAACCGGCGCAAGGGCAAGCCGGTACGTTTTGTATATGACAGGGAAATGGATCCCGGCCTGCTGGAATATCTTATCCGCAGATTAAATCTCACCAAGCGGGATAATCTCATCCCAGGTGGCCGCATTCACAACTTTCGCCACTTTATAGATTTTCCCGACCAGGTGTTTAAAGAAAAAACAAAACGAAAAAAACCTTTTGATCATCCTTTGTTGAAAGGACACCGTGTGTCCGATGTAATTCAGGAAAGGGATGTGATGCTGCACCTGCCTTATCATTCATTTACGCCGCTGATAGACCTGATCAGGGAAGCCGCTTTTGATCCTGATGTGACCAGTATCAAGATCACCTGCTACCGGCTGGCGCAGCAGTCACGCATTGTCAATGCACTCATCAATGCCGTGAGAAACGGCAAAGAAGTGATAGTGATGCTGGAGCTAAGGGCACGGTTTGAAGAAGAGGCCAATATTGAATGGAAGAACAGGCTCGAAGAAGAAGGCGCCAAAGTGCTGGTGGAGATACCCAACATGAAAGTGCATTCTAAAATTTGTGTGATACGAAAAAAAACGAAGGACAGCTTTATCCATTATGGTTTTGTAAGCACAGGCAACCTGAATGAAAAAACGGCAAAGGTATATGGCGATCATTGCTTGCTTACATCCAATCCAAAGATCATGGCCGATGTGATCCGCATTTTTAATTTTTTGGAACAGCCAAAAACGGGATTGCACTTTTTGAGAGATTGTAAAACAGTTATCCCAAGTCCGCATTTTTTGAAGCAGGAAATGCTGACCCTGATAGAGAATGAAATTAAAAGCGCCAAAAAAAGAAAACCCTGCGGTATCACTTTAAAGATGAACTCCCTCTCCGATGCCGATATGATTAAAAAATTGCATGAGGCAGCCAGGGCTGGTGTGCCGATCCGGCTGATCGTAAGAGGCATTTTTTGTATGCGTTCGCAAAACAAAAAATACAAACAACCTGTCCGTGCCATCAGTATTGTTGATGAATATCTTGAACATGCAAGAGTGTGGGTTTTTCATAACCGGGGTAAAGAGAAAGTTTATCTATCTTCGGCGGACTGGATGTTGAGAAACCTGGAACACCGAGTGGAAGCCACCTGCCCTGTGTGGAATGAAGAGATAAAGGAAGAGCTTAAAGAGATATTGAATATACAATTGCAGGATAATGTGAAAGCAAGATGGTTAGACAATGAACTGAACAATGAATATGTGAGAACCACCCGGAAAAAGATACGTTCACAGGTCGAAACTTATAATTACCTGTACAAAAAAACACTGACCCAAAGTGAGACTGGCAGCCATTGATATCGGAAGTAATGCAGCAAGATTATTGATTAGTGATGTGATGCCCGGTCCGCAGAATAAAGCAGAATTCATTAAAACAGCGTTGGTCCGTGTGCCGTTGCGGCTCGGGTTTGATGTGTTTGGTAAAGGAGAAATATCACCGGCGAAGACCGAAAAAATCCTCAAAACGATCAAGTCATACAAACTGTTGCTGGATGTATATGAAGTGAAGCACCTGAAAGCATGTGCCACCAGCGCCATGCGGGATGCTGTCAATGGCGAAGAGATATTAAAAAAGGTGAAAACAGAAACCGGTATTGACATCCACATCATTACCGGACAGGAAGAAGCTTCTCTCATCTATGAGAATCATGTAGCTGACAATATGGCCAAAGAAGAATCCTATCTGTACATAGATGTTGGCGGCGGCAGCACAGAGCTTACTTTTTTCAGTGATGGTAAACTGGTCTTTAAAGAATCATTCAACATCGGCACCATCCGTTTATTAAAGAACCAGGTGAGTGAAGCACAGTGGGATGAAATGAAAGAGTTCATCCGCACCAAAACAAAAGGGCATCATCATGTGACAGCGATCGGATCAGGCGGAAATATCAATAAAATATTTTCCATTTCTAAAAGAAAAGAAGGCAAACCCCTGACACTTGACCTGTTGCGGGATTATTTTAAAGAGTTCAGCAACCTGGAACTGCCGCAGCGGATGAGTTTATACAAACTTCGTGAAGACCGTGCCGATGTGATCGTTCCTGCCCTGCTCATTTACATCAATGTGATGCGCTGGGCAGATACCGAAGAAATATTTGTTCCCAAGATCGGTTTGGCTGATGGCTTGATACACACTTTGTATGAAGAGGTAAAAGCGTAAAATTGGGAGATTGGGAAAATGGGTGAACTTTGTAGCAAACTTTATTTTATGACAGAAAAAGACTTAAAAATAAGAACAAGAAAGTTTGCAGTTGATGTATTAAATTTTGTTGACCAGTTGCCAAACAGAAGAAGTGCAAATATTTTAGGCAATCAATTGGGCAGGTCTGCTTCTTCTGTTGCTGCAAATTATAGGGCAGCCTGCCGGGGCAGATCACATGCTGAGTTTATTGCCAAGATTGGGATTGTTGAAGAAGAAGCTGATGAATCAGTTTTTTGGCTTGATATTACTCCTGATACAAAAAATGCGAAACCTGAAGAAATTGCCCCGCTTTTAAAAGAGGCAAGGGAACTGACAGCTATCTTCACTCCAGCAAGTAAGACAACCAAACTAAATAAAGCAAAGTAGCCGCAGTACACTTTTCCCAATTTCCCAATCCAAAATTTTAAAATCAAAAGATGTCTGTAAACAAGGAAATAAAAAAAGTCACCACCAACACACTGCGAAAAATGAAAGCAGCCGGTGAAAAGATCAGTATGCTGACAGCGTATGACTTTTCATTTGCAAAGATCATTGATGGTGCAGGTATAGATGTTATTCTTGTCGGCGACTCTGCTTCAAATGTGATGGCGGGCCATGAAACCACTTTACCCATCACGATGGACCAAATGATCTATCATGCCCAGTCTGTCATCCGGGGCATTGACCGTTGCCTTGTGGTGGTGGATATGCCTTTTGGGTCGTATCAATCTAATTCTGATATAGCGCTGGCCTCTGCCATACGCATCATGAAGGAAACAGGCAGTCACTCTGTAAAAATGGAAGGTGGCCAGGAAGCGGTGGATGCAATAAAGAGAATTGTTTCAGCCGGCATCCCGGTGATGGGTCACCTCGGTTTAACACCGCAGTCCATTTATAAATTCGGCACCTATACTGTCAGGGCAAAAGAAAAAGATGAGGCCAACAAACTGCGTAAGGATGCCCGCCTTCTGCAGGATGCGGGATGTTTTGCCATTGTTCTGGAAAAAATTCCTGCCGATCTTGCCAAAGAAGTGACCGAAAGCCTGCAAATCCCGACCATCGGCATCGGCGCCGGTGTGCATTGCGACGGGCAGGTGCTGGTGATGCATGATATGCTCGGCATCAATACGGAATTCAAACCCCGTTTTCTACGGCAATACCTGAATATCCATGAACAGGCGACCAAAGCTGTTCAGCAATACATCAGTGATGTAAAAGATAAGAACTTTCCCAACGAGAATGAGCAGTATTGACATATTCCGGTTTACATGAATCCTGTACGAAGTATTTCATCCTGATGGATGCTTACCTTTGCATCCTTAAATAATTGCCATGGATTTTCTCAAAACCCTGAAAGTTGATTCCCTTAACAAAGGTGTAAGTACCGGCACTCAATGGTTAGCATCGAAGGGAGAAATAATTGACTCCTTCTCTCCTGTTGACGGAAAGAAAATTGCTTCTGTTACTTCAGCGGATAAGGAGAGTTATGAAGCGGTGATAAGAAAGGCGGAAGAAGCTTTTAACGAATGGCGGCAATGGCCGGCGCCAAAAAGAGGTGAGATAGTGCGGCAAATTGGAGAAGCGCTGCGCCGACACAAGGAACCGCTAGGTAAACTGGTGTCGTATGAAATGGGAAAAAGCCTGCAGGAAGGATATGGCGAAGTGCAGGAAATGATTGACATCTGCGATTTTGCTGTGGGATTGTCAAGACAATTACATGGCCTCACGATGCACAGTGAAAGACCGGCTCACCGCATGTATGAGCAGTGGCATCCTCTCGGCATTGTCGGCATTATCTCAGCATTCAATTTCCCTGTGGCGGTGTGGAGTTGGAACAGTATGCTGGCATGGGTATGCGGTGATGTGTGTGTTTGGAAGCCCTCTGAAAAAACACCAATCTGTGCCGTAGCCTGTCAAAACATCATAGCAGATGTATTTGTAAAAAATAATGTGCCTGAAGGAGTGAGCGGCATCATCATTGGTGGCCGTGATGTGGGTGAATGGATGAGTAACGATACGAAAGTACCGCTGGTTTCCGCCACCGGTTCCACCAGGATGGGTAAGGCTGTGGGTGCGGCGGTAGCAGCGAGATTGGGCAGGTCATTATTGGAACTCGGCGGAAACAATGCCATTATCATTTCCAAAGAAGCCGACCTGAATATTGCCATCACCGGCGCATTGTTTGGGGCTGTGGGCACGGCCGGGCAACGGTGCACAACAACAAGAAGGCTGATCGTACATGAAGATATTTACGAAACAGTAAAAGAGAAACTGGTCAATGCCTATAAGCAACTTCGCATCGGAGATCCGCTGGATGAAAAAAACCATGTGGGGCCGCTGATTGATAAAGATGCTGTAGCCCTGTACCTGAAAGCAATAAAACAATGTAAAGAGGAAGGCGGTTTGTTTGCGGTGGAAGCAGGTGTGCTGGATGGGCCGGGTTATGAAAGCGGTTGCTATGTAAAACCCTGCATCGCTGAGGTAGAAAACTATTTTGACATTGTGCAGCATGAAACTTTTGCTCCCATACTTTATCTTATTCGATATGCAACGATAGAAGAAGCGATCGCCAAGCAAAATAATGTGCCGCAAGGTCTCTCCTCTTCTATTATGACCCTGAATCTCAGAGAAGCAGAACAATTCCTTTCTGCTGCAGGAAGTGATTGTGGTATTGCCAACGTGAACATAGGCACATCCGGTGCTGAGATCGGCGGCGCTTTTGGCGGCGAAAAGGAAACAGGTGGTGGCCGTGAAAGCGGCAGTGATGCCTGGAAAAATTATATGCGCCGCCAGACCAATACCATCAATTATGGCAACCAGTTGCCGCTGGCACAGGGGATAAAATTTGATTTATGATGAAAAGGCCGCTGAAAGCGGCTTTTCATTATGATTTCTGAGAAATAATTGCAATTTTTACATCCTGAACCCAAATGATAAAATCCAATTCAGTTCCCATGAAAGGATCCATCCTCGTTTTCCTGTCTGTTTTCTCCTTTTTTGCAGCTTCTCATGCACAATTAAGGATCGGTATTGCCGGTGGCATCCACCAGGCTGATGTGCTGGAAGAAAACAATGTTCCCGGTTTTAATGATTTTAAAAAAGGTTATTCGCCCCGTACCGGCGGTCATTTCGGTTTTGTGGCCGATCTGCCTTTTTCATCCCGTTCCAAACTCTTTTTTCAGCCCGCTGTTCTTTTTTCCAATAAAGGAAGAAAATATGCCGACAGCCTGATGTCGGGGAGTGAAATGGTTTTTCGCAATTCCACCCAATACATCAATTACATTGACATTCCGATGCACTTAGTGCTGAAGTTCAAACTGGGTGGAAAAACAAAATTCATGATCGGTGGCGGGCCTTATGCTTCGTTTTTTTATAACGGTAAAGAGAGTTCGCAAACTTATGGAAGCGGTGGTTTTTACCAGGAAGAAGAAAATAATGACCTGCCGGTGGGTGGAAACCCCGGTCAATATGCTGTATTCAATTATGGTGTAAGTGGGTTGGCTGGTTTTGAATTTGGCAAAATATTTCTTACTGCCAATTACAGCAGGGGATTGAATAATTTTTTCCGTTCGGCAGATTATGAAGGCAGCTTCAAACACCAGTTGATTGGCGGAACGCTTGGCATTTACCTTGGAAAGCCAGTGGAGCTGACCCAAAAAGTAAAAGACAGGGATAATGACGGTGTGTTTGATGATAAAGACCATTGCCCTGACCAGGCCGGGCCTGCGGTCACCAATGGTTGCCCTGACAGGGATGGAGATGGCATTGCTGATAAAGATGATCAATGTCCTGATACTCCCGGCACCCTTGCCAACAAAGGTTGTCCTGCTCTGTCCGTCGACAGGGATAATGACGGTGTGCCCGATGATAAAGACAAATGCCCGGATGTGCCCGGTCTGGCCCGTTATGATGGCTGCCCCATACCCGACAGAGATGCTGATGGTGTGAATGATGAAGACGACAAGTGCCCCGATGTTGTAGGATATGGCCGATATGATGGCTGCCCGATACCGGATTCAGACGGTGATGGCATCAATGATGAAGAAGATCAATGTCCGACAGTAAAAGGTGTTAAGGAAAATAAAGGATGTCCTGTTGGTGAAATACGAAAAGAGATCGTTGAAAAAGTGAATTTCGCTGCAAGAAGGATACAGTTCCGTTTTGGCAAATCAGAACTCGATCCGGCCTCTTTCCAGGTGCTGGATGAAGTGGCAGAAATAATGAAACAAGACCCGTCACTAAAAATTGCCGTGGAAGGACATACCAGCAGCGATGGCAACTTTAATGCGAATATGCGTTTATCACAGGCAAGAGCAGAAAGAGTAAAAGCTTATTTAATCTCACAGGGTGTGGCAGCCTCAAGGTTGTCGGCCAAGGGTTTTGGCCAGACCCGTCCACTGAATAATGCAAAAACTGATGAAGAAAAGGCACAAAACCGTCGTGTAGAACTTAAACTAAGCAACTAATAGTACCCGGCAGTCGTCAAAAAACTGCTCAAAACCCCTGCTGTATGTGACCCCGGCGGGGGTTTTTGTTAGTGAAATGTATGAGTGGTAAACACTAATTTTGATACATTTCGGAAATTTGAGTCATTAAAACAAAGTATAATAAATGAGTATTTTTTCAAAGCGTTTCTCCCTGCTTGCCATTGGCGGTTGTTTTTCGCTGGCACTGTTTGCCCAAAAAGAAGATGTGCCCAAAGGCTGGCACATGATGGACAAAGAAACCAGCGGTTACTATGGCATCAGCATTGACAAGGCCTACGAATTTCTGAAATCAAAAAAACTGAAAAGCAATAGCGTTATTGTTGCCGTTATTGATTCCGGCATAGACACAGCACATGAGGACCTGCGGCCGGTGCTATGGCGGAATAAAAAGGAAATACCCGGCAATGGTATAGATGACGACGGCAACGGCTATGTGGATGATGTGTATGGCTGGAATTTCCTGGGCAGCCGGGATGGTTCAAAGAATGTGGAAAAGGATTCCTATGAAGCTGCAAGGGTTTATCATAAATACAAAAGCAAGTTCGAAGGCAAGGATATTGATGCAGGCAAATTTTCCAAAGAAGAAAAGTTTGAGTATGAAATGTGGAGTCGTTCGGAAAAAGAGATTGCCGGGGGTTCCAAAACAACGAACACCATGGAACTAATGTTTCTGAAAAGGGCTTACAGCAATGCAGTAAAAAGTGACAGCATACTGCGTGTTGCCATGGGCAAAGAAAAATTCACCGGTAATGATCTCGAGGCGTTTACCACTACAGATGCAGACGTCAAAAGAGCAAAGTCAGGGCTATTGGGCCTTTTGCAAGGCAACGATATGATGGAGACCAGCAACCAGGAATTTCTCGAAGGCTTTGGCGATTATGTGAATGGAGAAGTAACAAAAGCTGAAGCTTCTGAAAAAGCCCCGAAAACATACCGTGCCGATGTGGTTGGTGACAACTACAGTGACTTTAATGATAAGTTTTACGGCAATGGCAATGTTATGGTAAGTAACAAATCTGCCCTGCATGGCACCCATGTATCCGGAATCATTGCAGCCGCCCGGGGCAACGGGCTGGGCATGGATGGGGTGGCCGACAATGTAAAGATAATGACCCTCCGTGCCGTTCCTGACGGTGATGAGCATGACAAAGACATTGCTCTTGCCATTCGTTATGCTGTTGATAACGGCGCCCAGGTGATCAACATGAGTTTTGGAAAAGGTTTCTCTCCCGAAAAACATTGGGTGGACGAAGCGGTTAAATATGCCGAAAGCAAAGGAGTATTGCTCGTGCATGCCGCCGGCAACGATGCCAAGAACATTGATAGTGCCCATAATTATCCCTCTCCTGTTTTTGTAAAGGATAATAAAAGAGCTCCTAACTGGTTGACAGTGGGTGCCAGCAGCGACCCGAAAATTGGCGGGTTCACTGCAGGCTTTTCTAACTATGGAAAGGAGGAAGTAGATGTTTTTGCTCCAGGCGTAAGAATTTATGCAACGGTTCCGGGCGGCAACACTTATCAGAACCTGCAGGGCACCAGCATGGCATCTCCCGTTGTAGCAGGTCTCGCTGCGCTTATTCTTCAATACTATCCCAACCTGAGTGCACAACAGGTGAAATATGTGATTGAAAAATCAGCTAAAAGCCCCGGTGAAAAAGTAATTAACCCGGGCACAGGTGAAGAAGTTGACCTCAGCAGTATCAGCAAAAGTGGTGGTATAGCGAATGCCTATGAAGCTGTTAAATTAGCCTCCACTCTCAAAGGTGAAAGAAACAGCAATGTGAAACCGGTGAAATCCGATGTAAAAGAAAAAACGAAAAATTAAATCTTCTTTAATATTATGTAAAGACCCCGGCGGCCGGGGTCTTTTTATTTTAGGCCACTATGAATAAACCCCGCAAAAGACTCTTTACCCCCTGCCATATTCCAAAGCGTTGGTAAAAGTTTGTTGAATTACCTTCCAAATCCTTTAAATTTATCCGTCAAACGAAACCAAACTTCTACCATGAACAGAGTCATCATTCCTCTTGATTTTTCCGATACTTCTTTTAATGCTGCCCGGTTCACAGCACAAATGCTTTCGGGCAAGAAAGATGCGCTGGCTATCCTTTATCATAATTATGCTGACGAAAAGGACCGGGATATCTGCATCAGTTATCTCGAAAGCCTGAAAAATGAACTTTTGGAAAAAGGAGATACCTTCGTGGAATATGAAATAGAACAGGGCGGCGATCTGATCGAAAACCTTGACAGGCTGGCCCACACCCGCCGGGCCACTCTTATTACCATGGGTATTACGGGGCGATCAGCCTTGCAGCAAAAATTCATTGGTAGCAACACGTTAAAAACAGTTGACCGGAGCCTTTACCCGGTCATGATCATCCCTCCCGATGCTGTTTATGAAAATATCAGTGATGTTGCTTTCGCCTGTGATTTTAAGAACGTGACCGATTCTACACCTACCCCGATGATCAATGCTGTGCTTTCTTTGTTCAAACCAAAGCTGCATATCGTGAATGTGGATCCTGATCACTATATTTCCATTACCGATGAAGTGAAAGAAGAAAAGGAAAAGCTGCAGGAAATGTTTAAAGATTTTGAAACCGAATTCTATTTTATCGGCATGAATGATTTTCATGAAGCGATGGACAATTTTATTAACGACTATAATATTGATATGCTGATCACCATCCCCCGGCATCACAGTGGTTCGGCCAGTATTTGGAAGAGCACACATACCAGGCGGCTTGCATATCAAAGCCGTATCCCGGTTTTGGCTGCCCGGTAAAAATGATAACGAAAGTTTTTTCATCGCAGCGAAAAACTGCAGCATAAATATGCAACATGAATACAGTAATTGTCCCGATAGATTTTTCTGAAACCTCTCTTAATGCGGCCCGCTATGCTGTTCGCCTTCTCACAGGCCATTACGGGGTGAATATGATACTTCATCATGTGTTTGAAAAGCCTTCACAGGCTGCAGAAGCAGAAGATAAACTGCTCAAACTAAAAGATGAATTGATGACTATTGGTATAGTAAAGATCAATGTGCTGGCAGAAGAAAACAGCGATTTTATTGTCGCATTGGATAGACTTGCCCGCCATCAGCAGGCAGATCTCGTTATTATGGGTATCACGGGACGTTCGCCAATCGGCCAGACATTCATTGGCAGCAATACCCTGAAAATGGTGGAAAGAAAAGTGTGCCCGGTGCTTATCATTCCGCCTGATGCCAACTACCGTGATGTAAAGAATGTGCTGCTGACATCCGACTTTAAGAATGTGGCAACTTCTACACCCGTTGTGCCGATAAAGAAAATACTAAAAGCCTTTCGGCCCGGTCTTCATATCATCAACGTGGACAGTGAGCACTTTGTGGCGCTGACAGAAGAATACCAGGCCGAACGGAAAAAATTGCTGGAAATATTCAAAGAATTCAATCCTGAATTTTATTTCCTCGGGCTATATGATATTGATGAGGCCATCAACCAGTTTGCCGGGGACAAGAATATTGATTTTATCATCATCGTTCATAAAGAGCATACGCTGTTGTCAAAACTTTTTATCAAGAGCCATACAAAAAGACTGGCTTATGAAAGTTCTATCCCTGTGCTGGCGCTGCATGAATAAAATTCCTGCTTACTGAGGCTAAAACCTTTCCAGGTCAGCATTTGACTGGCAGCTAACTATTATTTATCTTTGAGACATTATGCATCAAACCAATAAAAAAGCAGTATGCATATTCCGTTTTGCAGAGCAATCACTGCCTGCAAATTTCTATATCCCTGATTCACCTGAAGGTTAAGAATTCTTCCCATTTGCTTGGTTCCTGTTAATGACCGGTGACCCCGGATCTGTTTATTTAACGATGCTCGTATGAAAAATATCAAATTGATTGAAGTTCCCTCAGAAATTGGCGCCGGTACCCGTGGCGCAAGCCTTGGCATCGAAGCCATCAAGATTGCTGCCCTTGATTTCATGAGCAATTTCTTCATCCACTTTCCATCCGAGAAGATACAGACTGAAAATAAGCTACTCTATGAACCTATAGAATCGCCTTATGCTAAAAGGATCAAAGGACTGGCTTCGATATATGAAAGGCTTAGTAAGGCTGTCAGTGATGCGATGAAGAATAATTTTTTCCCGGTGGTGCTCAGTGGTGACCACAGCACTTCCGGCGCTACCATTGCCGGGCTGAAAATGGCAAAGCCCAAAAGCAAGTTAGGTGTGGTGTGGATTGATGCACATGCAGACCTTCACACACCCTACACAACACCCAGCGGAAACCTGCACGGCATGCCGCTGGCGGTTGCAATCAACGAAGACAATAAAGAATGTGCTGTGCATGAACTGGATGAGGCCACCGCCCGTCACTGGAATTTTTTAAAGAATATTGGCAAAATTGCACCAAAGGTTTCGCCTGAAAATATTGTATTCATTTCAATCCGGGATTATGAAAAGGAGGAAAAATACCTGATAGAAAAATACGGAATGAAGGTGATAACCACTAAAGAAGTGCGGACCAAGGGGCCTGAGAATGTAGTGAGAGCTGTGCAACGCCACCTTGCCGATTGCACCGATATTTATATATCATTTGATGTGGATAGTCTTGATTCCTCCATCAGCAAAGGAACAGGCACCCCGGTGAACAACGGGCTTCGTGAAAGAGAAGCGGAAGACCTGATCAGCAAATTTATGCAGAACAGAAAGGTTTGTTGTTTTGAGATCACCGAAGTGAACCCTACATTGGACAAAGAAAACCTGATGGCGGAAATAGCTTTTAATATCCTGCAGCGAAGTGTGAATGTGTTAATGATGAACTGATCGCCATGAAACTTTTTCCAATACTATTTTTAATATTCTCCGGCTACACAGTCTTAGCCCAGCAGGATGACTATGCCGGTAAAATAAATGAACACAGGAAAAATTACATAAAATCGCATGGTGCAGTAAAAGGCGCTGATAGAAAATTGTTACGTTTCTTTCCTACTGATAAATCATACCTTGTGCAGGCAAGAGTGGAAAGGATCTATGAAGCCCCCTGGTTTAAAATGGAAACATCAGGCAAAGAAAGAAAAGTGTACCGCACTTATGCCATTCTTGAATTCAGACTGAATGATACCGTTTGCAAGCTTCATGTTTTTCAGTCACAGCAACTGATGGGTATGAAAGAATATGAAAATCATCTTTTCATACCTTTCACAGACCTTACTACCGGTGAAGAAAGTTATGAAAACGGACGCTATATTGATATGACTGTTGACGATCTTGAAAACGGGTTTTATATGCTTGATTTCAACAAAGCATATAATCCTTACTGCGCTTATGTAAGTGATGTGTACAATTGTCCGCTTCCTCCAGAAGAAAATGATCTGAATGTGGCCATCAGGGCCGGGGAAATGAAGTTTGGAAAAGAACACTGAACGGTCAGCTACTTTCCTGCTTTAGACATTCTTAGCGTTGCAAAAGTTTTTTCAAGACCTTTCCTGAAAGATAATGGCTGATAACCCAACTCCTTTTTTGCTTTGCCTATATTAAAGCCGGTATTTGCAGGGCGGCGGGCAGGCTCGGTATAATCAGCAGCAGTGATCGGTTTCAAAAGCGATGCATCTAAACCAAGTTGACCCGCCACCCGGCAGCCGATATCAAAGGGTGTCAGCAGATCTTCGCCAGAGAGATGATAAATTCCTTTAGCTCTTTTTTCAATGATACCTGCAATACCTTTTGCCAGATCACCTGCATAGGTTGGTGTTCGCAACTGGTCGGTGAAAAGACGAAACTCCTCCCCTTTGCTGAGTTTGTCAGCAATGACCGAAACAAAACTTTTCTTTTGAGAATAAGGATGACCATATAATAAAACAGTCCTTGCAATGGCCCATTCACATGGATATTCCTGTACCGCTTCTTCTGCTTCCAGTTTTGTTTTGCCGTAAAAATTTAAAGGGTTAGTAGTATCATCTTCACTATACTCTCCTTTCTGGCCATCAAAAACAAATTCGGTGGAAAGTAAAAGAAAAAAACTACTGTATTCTTCTGCATTGGTAAGCAGATTCAGAGTCCCCTCCACATTGGTTACATAAGCCTGCCATTGTTCTTTTTCACAGGCATCGGCACGGGTCATTCCACCGGCATGAATAATCGCTTCAGGCAGGCATTCTTCAAATACATCATGCACTGCGAACGGGTTGGTGAAATCCATGGGTAGGTATGTAAACCCTGGTTTTGCGTCAATGGACAATCTCTTATCATCCTTTCCGGTTGCAATTACCTCATGCCCATTATTCAAAAACTCAGAAACAAGATAATGTCCGATAAAACCATTGACACCTGTTATCAGCACTTTCATACCCTAAAAATATAAATTCTCAAAGGTTTGCTATGCTAAATTTATTTGAACAAACAAAAGACTGCCAACAGGATAGCCGGCTTATTTTACAACAACTGTCGGTGCTCCGCTATTGACCCAGGTGGCAAACAGCTCTGATATTTTCCACTCCTGTCCTGCATATAGTCTGGGCCGGGCAATCATGTAGTCAAGAAAGTCTGCTACATCAGCTTCGGAAATCTTTATCATCAGGTTCAACACCATCTGATCCTTATAACGGCCTTTTTCGATCTTTACATTCATAGAGGGGTCATTATCCAGGAAATATTGCCCAGTGAAATGAATATCTTTTCGCATGGCGTCAATACTGGCTTTTTCCATTTCGACCGTCCAGGTATCAAACACTTCAAAACGGTCGAAGAAGGCCTGCTCTTCTACATTTTGCAGTTCAATAAAATGAGAAGCGATCTTTACTATCCTGCCGGTGTAAACACCCGGGTGATCTGTAATGGTATAAAGCAGGTCATTCTCTGCAGGTGATCTGCCGGAAATTTTATTGTTAACAGAAAAATAATAATAGTCCCCTTTGATCAGGTGACAGCGTCCCGAACCGATCATATTTGTATCTGCATGTTCTTTTCTGTACACACCTTTCAGTATTCCGACTTGCTTTTCTTCAAGCTGTGGTCCGTTGGGCAGGTATAATTGTACCAGCCGGGTGCTGTCATTCAATTCAAGAATATAATCGGTGATTGGAAAAGCTCTTACCCATTTTGCTGTATCCTTTTGTGCAAAAACATTAAGTGATGCAAAACATAGCAAGTAGAGGAATAGCCTCCTTTTCATAACGTTTAATTTATATTCAAACGAATAAAACTGCCTTCATTTTATCCGTACCAGCGGGTATTTTTCCAATTAAAAAGGAAAACACCTAAAGCCGTGTCAGCAAAACACAATCAAAACAAAACCTTATTTTTGATAGTCTCAATCCTTTTGGAAAATCAAACACCCGTTCGTATTGTGTTGAAATTCCGTGTGATGGGGCTTTTTATTCAACAGTATGGCAAATAAAGTAACTAAGATCGGTGTGCTTACTTCCGGTGGCGATTCACCGGGAAT
Source organism: uncultured Chitinophaga sp. (assembly GCA_964437415.1). GTDB lineage: Bacteria > Bacteroidota > Bacteroidia > Chitinophagales > Chitinophagaceae > CADEDV01. The sequence goes on from CAYTGN010000002.1 coordinate 213,558, forward strand.
GAATGCCGCCGTAAGAGCAGTCGTTCGCACAGGTATTTATCATGGGCTGGAAGTGTATGGCATCATGCGGGGCTACCAGGGCATGATTGAAGAAGATATTTTTAAAATGGAATCCCGTTCAGTGGCCAACATCATTCAACGGGGAGGCACCATCTTAAAAACAGCCCGCTGCAAAGAATTCTTCGAATACGAAGGAAGAAAAAAAGCATATGACAACCTGAAAAAAAGAGGAATTGACGGGCTGGTGATCATAGGCGGTGATGGTTCTTTCCGTGGTGCGGTGAAGTTCAGCCAGGAGTTTGATATGCCATGTATCGGGCTGGCGGGAACGATTGATAAAGATATTTACGGCACTGATTTCACAATTGGGTTTGACACGGCAGTCAATACTGCCGTTGAAGCCATTGATAAGATCAGGGACACCATGGATGCCCATGACCGCATCTTTATCATAGAAGTGATGGGGAGAGATGCCGGTTATATTGCCCTGCACAGCGGTATTGCCACCGGTGCAGAAAATATCCTGATACCCGAAAGAAAGACAGATATCAATGCCATGATAAAATCATTGCAGGAAAAAGAAAGGCGCAAAAAGTTAGTGAACCTGATCGTGGTGGCAGAAGGTGATGATTTTGGCGGAGCCAACGAAGTGCAAAAGGTTTTGAAAGAACATTTGCCCAAAGCTGAAATAAGAGTGGCGATCCTCGGGCATATCCAGAGAGGTGGCTCACCCACCTGCATTGACAGACTGATTGCAAGTCGCATGGGTTATCATGCCGTAGAAAGCCTGATAACAGGCAGGCACAATGTATTTGTCGGCATACTGAACAATAAAGTAAATTATATCCCTCTTGAAAGCGCTGTTAAGAACAAAGGAAAGATCAGCGATGAATGGATGAAGATTGTAAAGATCCTTGCTTCCTGACAATTTTTAAAACTCAATTCTAAAAATGGCAAAACACGCAGAGAAATATTATCACAAACAAATGGACAATGATGCAGGACTGATTCATACGAGCCACCGCACTAAGATTGTGGCTACCGTTGGCCCGGCCTGCGATACTTATGAACAACTACTCGGTCTTGTAAAAGCAGGAGTAAATGTGTTCCGGCTGAATTTTTCTCATGGCTCACATGAAGATAAAGCCAGGATCATTGAATATATCCAAAGGATTAACAAGAACGAACCTTATAATATTGCGCTTTTGGGCGACCTGCAGGGGCCTAAACTGCGGGTGGGTGAAATCGAGAATAATGCGTTGAACCTGGAACCCGGCGAAATACTCACTTTCACTAATGAAAAGCTGGTGGGAACCAAAGAAAGGATCTATGTGTCCTACCCCAACCTGCACAATGATGTGAAACCCGGAAATATCATCCTCATTGATGATGGAAAGATAGAAGTGAAAGTGACAAAAGTGCTCGATAATAATGATGTGGAGGTGCAGGTGATACTTGGCGGCATCCTGTCATCTAAAAAGGGAATTAATCTGCCCGATACCAAAATTTCTTTACCTGCCCTGACAGAAAAAGACCTGGCCGATCTTGATTTCATCATTGACCAGCAATTAGACTGGGTGGCTCTCTCGTTTGTCAGGAAAGTTGAGGACATCACCGAACTTCGCAGCCGGCTGAAAGCAAAAGATAGCAAGACCAAGATCATTGCAAAAATTGAAAAACCTGAAGCGCTGATCAATATTCGTGACATCATCATCGAGTCCGATGGCATTATGATCGCCAGAGGCGACCTGGGTGTGGAACTTCCTGTTGAAAAAGTGCCACTAATTCAAAAACAGATCATCCGCAAATGTTTGCACAGGGCCAAACCTGTTATCGTCGCTACGCAGATGATGGAAAGCATGATTGACCGGTCTAAACCTAACCGCAGTGAGATCACCGATGTGGCCAATGCGGTACTTGAAGGAGCAGACGCTGTGATGCTGAGTGGTGAAACGGCCACAGGCAAACACCCGACACTGGTGGTGGAAACCATGCGAAAGATCATCCTTGAAGTTGAATCAACCGACTATCCCTACAACCTGGAGGAGATGCTGCAACCACAGCCACACTCCCCTTCCTTTCTAAGTGATGCAATTTGTTATAATGCCTGCCATTTATCAAAAGACTGCAACGCCGATGCCCTGATCGGAATGACCCAAAGTGGCTATACCGGGTTTATGTTAAGCAGTTACCGGCCCCGTTCACCCTTATATATATTTACTAAAGAAAGAAGCTTAGTAAACCAGTTGACTCTCAGCTGGGGTGTCAGAGCTTTTTTTTATAACGAAGAAGAAAGCCTTGATGATATTTTTGCCGACCAGATAGATGTCCTTAAAAGCCGAAAGTTCCTAAAACCTGGTGATGTGGTGGTGAGCACCGGCAGCACTCCTGTATCGCTGCACCTGCCAACCAATGTTCTTAAGATATCAAAAGTTGAATGATATAGTTGCGCCAAAACGAAAGCCCGGTTGTCATGAACAGCCGGGCTTTTTGTATATATAAACAATTATTTTTCCGAAGCCAGGCCCGCCAGCATATACTCCCTGTTGAGGCGGGCTATATTATCAATTGAAATCTCCTTTGGACAAACTGCTTCACAGGCGCCGGTGTTGGTGCAGGCGCCAAAACCTTCCTTATCCATTTGAGCCACCATGTTCATAGCTCTTGATTTTCTTTCGGGGCCTCCCTGTGGCAATAAAGCAAGGTGTGAAACTTTGGCCGATACAAAAAGCATGGCAGAAGAATTTTTACAGGCTGCCACACAGGCTCCACAACCAATACATGCGGCTGTTGCAAAAGCCTCATCGGCTTTATCTTTTTGAATGGGTATCGCATTGGCATCTACTGCATTACCGGTGTTGACTGAAATATAACCTCCGGCCTGGATGATGCGATCAAAAGCAGTGCGGTCAACTACTAAATCCTTAATAACAGGAAATGCGTTGGCTCTCCAGGGTTCAACTACAATCGTATCACCATCTTTGTAAGCCCTCATGTGCAACTGGCAGGTGGTGTTCGCATGCCAGGGGCCATGCGGACGGCCATTGATATACATCGAACACATACCACAGATACCTTCACGGCAGTCATGGTCAAAAGCGATCGGATCTTTTCCGTCACGAATCAATTCTTCATTCAGCACATCAAACATTTCCAGGAAAGACATTTCAGAAGAAATGTTCTTTACGGGGTAGGTTTCAAAGCCGCCACGATCATTTGCATTCTTCTGTCTCCAGACTTTAAGGGTAAGATTCATTGTGTAGTGTTCCATACTTCTATTTTAGAACGCTGATTGTTATGATTTTTATGATTTACACAGATCATCATTGTTCTTAACCATCATGATAATCTGCGTTCCGATTACTTATAACTCCGTTGCGTCGGTTTCGCCACCTCAAATGTCAATGACTCTTTATGCAATTCCCAACTGCTGTCTCCTTTGTACTCCCATGCTGAGACATAAGCAAATTCAGTATCTTTTCTTTCTGCTTCACCTTCTGCGGTCTGGCTTTCTTCTCTGAAATGACCGCCACAACTTTCATTTCTGTTTAATGCATCTCTGCACATGAGTTCTCCCAGTTCAATAAAATCAGCCACACGACCTGCTTTGTCTAATTCAGGATTCATTTCATCAATGCTTCCCGGAATTCTTACATCACTCCAGAATTCCCTTTTTAGTTGTTGTATTTCATTGATGGCTTCTTGCAAACCCTGTTCATTACGGGCCATGCCGCATTTTTCCCACATGATCTTGCCAAGACGTTTATGAAAACTTTCAACAGTTTGCCTTCCTTTTATATTCATCAGGGTATTGATGCGGTCAGCAACTTCTTTTTCCGTTTCCACAAACGCCTGATGATCTGTTGGAATTGGTTTAACTGCAATTTCATCAGCGAGGTAGTTGCCAATAGTATAAGGGATCACAAAATAGCCATCCGCTAACCCCTGCATTAATGCCGAAGCACCAAGCCGGTTGGCGCCATGATCAGAGAAATTGGCTTCACCTAAACAATATAGCCCTTTCACATTCGTCATTAATTCATAATCTACCCAAAGACCACCCATGGTATAGTGAACGGCCGGGTAAATTCTCATCGGTACTTCATAGGGGTTTTCACCGGTGATCTTTTCATACATATCGAAAAGATTGCCGTATTCCTCTTTCACTACTTCTTTACCCAAGGCCACCAATGTGTCTTCATCAGGGTTTTGAATACCTCTCTTATTGGCTTCTGCTTTTCCGTATTTATTGATGAGATTAAATTTGAAATCGAGATAAACCGCCTGGCCTGTGGTGCCTACCCCATATCCTGCATCGCATCTTTCTTTGGCAGCCCTTGATGCCACATCTCTCGGCACAAGATTCCCAAATGCAGGGTATCTTCTTTCTAAATAGTAGTCTCTTTCATCTTCCGGTATTTCGTTAGGTTTACGTTTATCTCCTTTTTGTTTGGGCACCCAGATACGGCCATCATTGCGAAGCGATTCCGACATCAGTGTCAGTTTCGACTGGTGATCACCGCTGACAGGAATACAGGTTGGGTGAATTTGAGTGAAGCAGGGATTGCCAAAGAAAGCACCTTTCTTATGTGCTTTCCATGCAGCCGTAACATTACTGCCCATGGCATTAGTGGAAAGATAAAATACATTGCCATAACCTCCACTGCAAAGCAATACGGCATGGCCAAAATGCCTTTCCAATTTTCCACTCACCAGGTCTCTTGCAATAATCCCCCTTGCTTTGCCATCAATCATCACTATGTCGAGCATTTCATGACGATTGAACATTTCTACATTACCCAATGCCACCTGTCTTTCCAATGCCTGGTAGGCACCTATCAATAATTGCTGACCTGTTTGCCCTGCCGCATAAAAAGTTCTTTTCACCTGTGTGCCGCCGAAAGAACGGTTATTCAGCAAACCGCCATATTCTCTTGCAAAAGGAACACCCTGCGCCACACATTGGTCAATGATATTTACACTTACTTCAGCAAGGCGATGCACATTGGCTTCTCTTGCACGGTAGTCGCCGCCTTTCACCGTATCATAAAATAACCGAAAAACAGAATCGCCGTCATTCTGGTAATTTTTTGCAGCATTAATGCCGCCCTGCGCTGCAATACTGTGTGCCCTTCTGGGTGAATCCTGGAAACAGAAAGCTTTTACTTTATAACCTAATTCGCCCAATGAAGCGGCAGCCGATGCACCGGCAAGACCCGTTCCTATCACGATGACCTCTAATTTTCGTTTATTGGCCGGGTTCACCAGTTTGCAATGTCCTTTGTAATAGGTCCACTTCTGATCTAAAGGCCCTGAAGGAATTTTTGAATCAAGCATATTTTCCTATTTCGCTGAATTTATATGGTTGTCTGGGTTCGGTTCATGATCGTCTTCGTTGCCTGACTTCCGGCAGGCAGTCGTCGCATTCCGAATGCTTTCGGGATACTGCAGCAATTCTACTCGTCAAACATTGAACCCCTACGGGGTTCTGAAAATCATTATACTTTTTTTCTATCAAGATTTAGCCCCTCCGGGGCTTGTTTAAATATCAAAAAAACATTACCGACTCGCTTAAAATCACCAATCGTTGTTACCGGCATTTAGCCATGTGGTGATGTCAAAATATTATCAACATTCCCTGCAAAAAAATTAAAGAACTTTCAAATCTCAGGAAACCATAAGCCCCTTCCCTGGAGGGCCTGCCTGCCGGACAGGCAGGGTTTGGGTAGGCTCCTCATTCAATCCATCCCAAATAAAAACTAAGCGGCATCAGAGCAAATGCCAGCGGCACAATGACCGAAAACCCAACACCAATAACATTCAGCATGTGTAGGTACTTTTCATTACTCACACCAATGGTGCGAAATGCACTTTGAAACCCATGCACCAGGTGCCATGCCAATGAAATGCAACCTGCGATATAGAAAATCACCACCCAGACATTCTGAAAAACTGTTTTCATTTTTTCATACAGATCGATTTCTTCTCCCAGTAACCATCCCTGGCTCGTACGGTTGGGAATCCAGAAATGAGAAACATGTATGATCAGGAAAAATAAAACGAGGGTGCCGAGCAAACCCATGCTCCGACTGTACCATTTGCTTCCTTTGTTGCCCATCACAACAGCATAGCCCTTTTTCCGCTTGCTCCTGTTTTGAAATTCCAGCATCAGTCCCTGGATGATATGCAATAAAAAACCAGCTATCAGCCCCACTTCAAGAATACGGGGAACAATCGTTGAGCCCATGAAATGAGCCCCGGCTGTAAACATTTTACCGCCATCGTTAGCCCAGATGGTAGCGTTAAGGCTAACATGTATAATAAGGAAAAGAATCAGAAAAATACCCGTCAAACCCATCACCCACTTTTTGCCGATCGAAGAAGTAAACAATTCAGTCCATTTCATATATGCAGATCTTGTAGAGTAATCTAATTTGCCGCAAAAATACTAACCGGATGCCAAATAAAGCAGGAAAGTTCCTTGTTTCTTGCCTGACGGTTACTTCTCACTGATAACGGCACTGCAGCGGGTGCCTGACAACAGGTTAAGCCTGTAATCGGGCGGACAGTTCGTTGTCAATTTTCTTGAACAAGTGAAAGGGTTTATAGGTTCGCCAGTTCTCCAGTTCCATCAGTTCCAAATAGCGGTTCAGGTGGGCATGTTTAAAGTCATATTGCGTCTGCTCCGGCATGTTTAAACAAACAGCCCAGCCGTTCTCATCGGATAATTCTTCATACAATTCTTCATAATAATCCTTGCCATCGCTGTGATAGTTCAGCACATTTTCTCCAATGAAAATGAATTTGTGAATACCTTCCCACATAAATTTCTCCAGCACCTCCCGTTTCAGTTCCATGATGTCGTTCTCCACGGCGTCGTTCCACTCTCCGATCAGTTCAATGACGGCATAGCGTTCATCATAATCGGCCAGTAACACTTTCAGATATAAGGTGCGGCTGCCAAATTCATCCCATTGCGGATGTATATAAAAATTATAAACCGTCTGGGAAAATTCAAACTCAGAATACTGGCGGCCGAAAAAAGGTGACCGTTGATCTTCCTCACTCACGTAAATGTGGCGCCAGTTGTAAAAGGGCTCTATATTATGCATGAAATGACACTTCGCTGCAAAGATAAAAAGCCCCGGACAATTACTGAAGCAGGTATTGCTTTAAATGATCAAAATCGGGTTTTATCAGAATACTTTTTTTGGCGGCCTTCATCATTGTGTTCAATGCAAAAGGGATGTCAATGCTCTTACCGGTTATTTTTTCCACCGCCTGTGGAAATTTCACAGGATGTGCAGTTTCTAAAAAAATTCCGTTTTGACCCGGATTGGTTTGCAGAAACCGCTGCAATGCCAGGTAGCCGACAGCACCGTGAGGGTCCAAGAGGTAATGGTACTGTTCATACACATCCTTAATTACTCCCATCGTTTCCTCATCCGTAACAGTGTAAGAAGACAACCTGTTTTTTATTTCTGGAAATTTGTGTTTGAATATTTCCAGTATTCTTACAAAATTGCTGGGATTGCCCACATCCATTGCATTGCTGAGTGTGGCGACAGCTTGTTTCGGCTTCAGGTGTTGTGTTTGAAAATAGTCGCTGACCACATCGTTCACATTGCAGGCGGCAATAAAATGTTTTACCGGCAGGCCCGACTGCATCGCCAGTATGCCGGCACAAATATTTCCAAAGTTTCCGCTGGGTACTGATATTACAGGAGGATCACCTTTGTCAGCCCATTGTTTGTATGCAAAGAAATAATAGAACTGCTGTGGCAGCCATCGGGCCACATTGATGGAATTGGCGGAAGTAAGAAACATTTTTTCGTTCAGGGCTTTATCTGCAAACGCCTGCTTCACCATCGCCTGGCAATCATCAAATGTTCCCTGCACTTCGAGAGCATGGATATTTTTGCCGAGTGTGGTCAGTTGCTTTTCCTGAACAGGACTTACTTTCCCGGAAGGATAAAGAATGACAACATTCACTCCTTCCACATCATAAAAACCATTTGCTACAGCACCACCTGTATCACCGGAGGTGGCCACCAATACGGTAACGGGTTGGCCGCTTTTAGAAAATTCAATATTATTTAAATTCAAAGCGGCCTGTCCGTTACCGACAAAATGCCCAAGACACCTGCTCATGAATCTTGCTCCCACATCCTTAAACGCCAGTGTAGGTCCATGAAATAATTCTAATGAATAAATATTCTCACTCACTCTTTCCAGCGGAAAAGGGAAATTGATTGTTTCCGAAACAATGCTGAATAAAATTTCTTCAGGGATTTCATCGCCGATATATGGGCAGATTACACGAAATGCTATTTCTTCATTGGAAAATCCGGTGATACTGTTAATGAGCGAAGGATCAATCCGGGGAATTACTTCGGGGAAATATAGCCCCATGTCGGGAGCCTGCCCCCTTATCGTAGCTTCTTTAAAACCTGCAAGCGGTGATTGTTTATTGGTGCTGTAATACTGCATTGAAAAATGAACTTGACTTTGAAAATTGCCTTTAATCAGTTATCAATTCTACTCCTTTGTTATTGATTGTGGTCACATAGGTATTTGCTTCCACTCCTATCCTTTCGTACACTTCTTTCATTATTCTTTCAACTGATCCCGCAGTTGACCGTTCGGTACTCAGCATAAAAATAGAAGGCCCGGAGCCGGATATACCACCACCCAGTGCTCCGGCCTCTTTGCACCGGGTTTTCAATTCATCAAACCCGGGTATCAGGATGCTTCGCACGGGTTCGATGATTACATCTTCCAAAGACCGGCCAATCAGGGCATGATCGTTTTTCATAAAACCTGCCACAAGCCCGGCTATATTGCCCCATTGTTTTATAGCGTCTTTCAAAAAAACCTGGTGCCGTAAAATTTGTCTTGCATCAGATGTTCTCACTTCTATCTGCGGATGAACAACGGTTACAAAAATATCAGGCGCAGCTAATGGAATTATATCTAACGGATGAATAGCTCTTATCAGCGTAACCCCTCCCAAAATGCAGGGAGTGATATTGTCAGCATGTTTTACACCTGATGCCAGCTTCTCACCGTTCATGGCAAACTGCACCATGTCTTCAATAGAAAATATATGACCCAATAAATGGTTTGCCGCAACCGCTGCACCTGCAGCACTGGCAGCGCTGGAACCGAGACCACTGCCGGGTTTTATTCTTTTTTCAATGATCAGTTCAAACCCGATCTTATTTTCCATTTTCTCAACAATAGAAAGCAATACTACTCCTGCTACATTTTTTTCCGGATCTGCGGGAAGGTTGAATGAATCTTTATTATGAATGATCACCTTTGGCTCATCCAGTAATTGCACTTCCATGATGTCATACGGTTCATTAAGGGCCATACCGAGAATATCAAAACCACAGACAAGATTGGCGATGGTGGCAGGAGATTTGACTGTTACTTTATTCATTTTGTTTTAATGAGAAATAAAGAATGTAAAATGAGGAATAAGAAAGGGTCCTCTTTCAGTAACAAACTTTCCAATTTCTTATTCCTCGTTTCTTTTTATTCACCTGCTTGCCCTCATAATATCGGCAAACACACCGCTGGCTGTGACATCAGCGCCGGCGCCTGCTCCTTTCACTACCAGTGGCTGCTCTTTGTACCGGTCAGTATAAAATAACACCACATTGTCTTTTCCATACAGGTGGTAAAGATCATGCTTCGGATCAATATGCTGAAGACCTACTGAGGCTTTGCCCTCATCATAGGACGCAACAAACTTTAGTTTACACCCGGCTTTATCAGCATCATCCAGCAATTTTTTGAAATGAGCTTCATGTTTTGCCATTGCTTTGTAAAAATCTTCTACAGAACCCTGCATACAATCGGCAGGCATGAATGAATTGTTGACAATATCTTCCATTTCTATCCTCACACCGGCTTCTCTTGCAAGGATCATTATCTTTCTCATCACATCCGTGCCACCAAGATCAAGTCGTGGATCCGGCTCTGTGTAACCTTCATCCTGTGCCTGCTTCACCACATCTGCAAATTTCCTGCTACCATCATAGTTATTAAAAACAAAATTCAGTGTGCCGCTCAGCACTGCCTGAATCCTATGCACCCTGTCGCCGCTATGCACCAGGTCATTCAGAGTAGCAATCACCGGCAACCCCGCACCCACATTTGTTTCAAACAGGAACTGGCAACTGTATTCACGGGCAAGATCTTTCAGCTGTTTGTAATTACTGTAGGCCGATGATGCAGCCACTTTGTTGCAGGCGACCACCGAAATACTTTTGCGAAGCAACCTGTCATACACTGCAGCCACTTTATCATTGGCAGTTATATCCACAAAAATGGAATTGCGGAGATTCCTGTCAATGATGCCTTCAATAAATTGATGCAGGTCTGAAACCGGCGCAGCATTCAGGCTTTCTTTCCATGATCCAAGATCAATTCCGTCATCACTAAACAACATCCTGCGGCTGTTGGCAAGCCCCGCCAGCCTCACCTGCAGGTGCTTTTGATCCTGCAAAAATTGCAGCTGTTGCTGCAACTGCCCCAGAAATTTTGCACCCACATTACCGGCTCCTACCACAAACAAATTGACCTGCTTGTAAGTGGTTTCAAAAAATTCCTCATGCAAAACGTTGATGGCTTTCCGTACATCCGATGTGGAAATGACCGCTGAAATATTTTTTTCCGATGATCCCTGAGCAATTGCCCGGATGTTCACCCCGTTTCTTCCCATAGCACTGAACATGCGACCGCTGATGCCCGGGTGGCTTTTCATGTTCTCTCCCACAAGGGCTACAATGGAAAGATCGGTTTCCGTTATCAGCGGTTCCACTTTTTCCAGCTCAATTTCATTGGCAAAAGCTGTATCCACGGCCAGTTTGGCCTTGCCGGCAAAAGCCGCCTCTATACCCACACAAATTGAATGTTCGGATGAACTCTGTGTGATAAGGATTACATTTATCTTTTCATTGCTTAGCGCTTCAAACAATCTTTTGGAAAAACCCGGAATCCCGATCATGCCGCTGCCTTCCAAACTCAGCAAGGCAATATTGTTGATGCTGGAAATGCCGCGGACAATTCCGTTATCACCGGAAGAAGAAGCAGCCACAGATTCATTGGTGATGAGTGTGCCGTAATCATCGGGGCGAAAAGTATTTTTTATCCATACAGGAATATTTTTTCCCATCACCGGCTGTATCGTTGGCGGGTAAATGACCTTGGCGCCAAAATGAGAAAGCTCCATCGCTTCCTGGTAAGAAATATGGGGAATGATACGGGCATTGGCTGTTAACCTCGGGTCGGCAGTCATCATGCCGGATACATCTGTCCATATCTCCAATATGGAGGCATGCACAGCCGCTGCCAGTATGGCCGCCGTGTAATCAGAACCACCCCGGCCAAGAGTTGTAGTAATACCGTTTTTATTTGATGCAATGAAGCCGGGAACAATAAAGACAGAAGATGAACTGCTGTTAAAAAAGTCATTGACCTTTTGATTGGTTGCAGCAAAGTCAACTTCTGCTGCTGTGAATGATGAATTGGTAGTAATCAGTTGCCTTGCATCCACCCATTCATTATCCTGCCCCCCTGCTTTAAGTGATGCAGAAATTATTTGTGATGACAGCCATTCGCCATAGCTGCCTACCCTGTCCTTTGACCGTGCTGTTAATTCTCCCAGCAGGAAAATACCGTTGCAGATGTCTTCTATTTCGTTACAGCACTTTTTCACAAGACTCAGCAACTGGCTTTGTTGTGCTACGGGTATCAGTTGCTTCACAGTTTCTAAATGTCTCTGCTCAACCAGCGCCAGTTTTTCTTTGTAAACTTCGCTTCCGTCAGCAGCAAGCTCCGCCGCACCCAGCAACAGATCTGTAACACCACCAAGAGCGGAAACCACCACCAATGTTTTTTCTGAAAGTGCCGCATTTTTTACAATGGCAGATACTTTATTGATGTTTTCGGCATTGGCTACTGAAGTGCCGCCGAATTTTAAAACCTGCATGTTGATATATTGATTTGAAAAAAATAAATGAATTGCTGACTGAATGTAAGACAGTTTGTCTGAATGCAGCCTTTCGCCCCTTAGATAATATGGTATTGTACAATCCGCTGATCAGCGGATCGTAGTTGTCGTTGTGGTAATAGCCAAAGTGGCTGTGCAGTTCACAACAGAAGCAGAAATGATATGCGAAAAAGAATGTATCACAGTTGAAACGATGCCACAAGATAAACTGCAACGCTGAATAATCAAACTATTTGACAAATGATTCCGCAGCTTTTTTAACGCTGCCGTGTTTCAGCAGCAATTCTTTGGCGGTATTGTAATCCCCGATCTTCACTCTTTCCATCAGCATCTTGGTGCCACGATCAACCAACTTATCGTTTGTTAGTTGCATGTTCACCATTTTATTATCCTCCACTCTTCCTAATTGTATCATGGCAGAAGTAGAGATCATATTTAAAACTAATTTTTGGGCGGTTCCGCTTTTCATCCGGGTGCTGCCGGTAACAAATTCAGGTCCTACCACCACCTCAATCGGAAAATCAGCAGCAGCGCTGACCGGTGAATCGGGATTGCAGGAAATGCTGCCGGTGATAATGCCTCTTTTCCGGCATTCTTCCAAAGCGCCGATCACATAAGGTGTGGTGCCGCTGGCCGCAATGCCTATCACCACATCTTTATCACTCACATTGTGTTCCTGCAGGTCTTTCCATCCCTGTTCTTTGTCATCTTCAGCAAATTCAACAGCAGTAGTGATAGCTTTGTCGCCTCCGGCGATGATAGCAACTACCAGGCCGTAGGGCACCCCGTATGTAGGCGGGCATTCGCTGGCATCCACCACCGCAAGACGGCCACTTGTGCCCGCACCGATATAAAACAGTCTTCCGCCCATCAGCATCTTATCGCTGACAGCTTCCACTAATTTTTCAATTTGCGGTATAGCTTTTCCCACCGCAGCCGGCACTGTCTGGTCTTCCTTATTAATGTTGATGAGCAAATCTCCCACTAACATTTTTTCGAGGTGGCGATAGCTGCTTGATTGTTCCGTAATTTTTTGAAATGCCATAGATCCGGTTTTAACTATGATATTCTATCAGCCCGGGCATCGGATTCTTCATCACTTTTCCAAGCTCGAATTCATAACTGTGACAAAGTTGCTGCAACACATCTTTAAATCCAAATGCAATGCTGCCGGCAAAACTGACCGGCAGAGTCCATGTTTCCCGGTATTTGCAAAGATGGGTGAAGAAGAAATCATTCAACCCGTCTTCAATAATATTTTCGATCATATAATGCCCGCGGTTTTCCGCCAAAAAACGGGCAAAGCCTGCCAGGTATCGGTTTGGCAAGGGTTTTTTATATACATTCTCCAATATCTCCGCAGTGTTGGTGGTGTAGGTGAGATCGAAACGACCCCTGAGTTCTTCATCAAAAGTCCCATACAAATAATATTGAATCACTTTTTTTCCAAGGTAGGCACCGCTACCCTCATCTCCCAGCACATAACCCAGCCCGGGGCTGTTTTTCACAATGCTTTTTCCATTATAGTAACAGGAATTGGAGCCGGTGCCTAAAATGCATGCTATTCCTTTTTTACGGCCGCATAAGGCACGGGCTGCCGCCATCAGGTCGTGGTTCACATCTGCCTTTGCACCCGGAAAAGCCTGTAACAATGCCTTCTTCACAGACCTTGCATTAGCCGGATTGGCACATCCTGTTCCGTAATAACAGACTTCATCCGGTTGGGCATTGCGAAGTTTTGGTTTCAGTTCTTTTAAAAGGAGGTCCCTGATCTGTTCAGTGTTCAGGAAGTAAGGACTGATGCCTTGAGTGATGATCGTTTTATTTTTCCCATCACCGATAAGGCACCATTCTGCCTTGGTGGCGCCGCTGTCTGCTATAAGTTTTACTGTGGAGGGCATTAGTCTGGTTGCAGTTTCCTGTCGCCGGCAAATGATGACTGCTATGATGGGCTAACTGCTATAAAATGTAATTCAACAACACGATAACAATAACAAGCAATCAGATACGGGCAACTTTCTCTATTTTGCGACAAATTACATAATTAAGGTTTACATGCTGAATAAAAAATTGCAGGTTTGGTTGCCCCTGATCTTTGCCGGGGTCATGATCCTGGGGATGTTTTTTGGTTACCGGCTTCGTGACAAAGCGGGTGGCAAGAGTTTTTTTAAAACAGACAGGTCTGGTTCACTCACTGAAGCCCTGGAACTGATCCGCCAGCGTTATGTGGATTCTGTTCACATAGATTCGCTGGAAGGAAAAGCCATTTCGGCCATTATCAACGAGCTCGATCCCCATTCAGTTTACCTGCCCCCCGTTGAGCTAAAGGAAGCCAATGAAGACCTGGCCGGCAATTTCCAGGGAATTGGTGTTGAGTTTAATATTTTCAGCGATACAGTGAATGTATTGTATGTGCTGCCTAATGGCCCCGGGGACAAAGCTGGGTTACAGATAGGTGATAAAATACTCCAGGTAAATGGCAGCCCTCTGACCGGGAAGAAATTCAGCAATGACGAGATCAGGAATGCCATCCGGGGTCCGCGGGGTTCGCAGGCCGATATTCAATTGTTGAGAGGTCTTGAAAAACTAACGGTGGCTGTTACCCGTGGCACCATCCCCGTTCCTTCGCTGGATGCCGCTTATATGCTGAGTAAGACAACCGGATATATCAAACTCAACAAATTCACCGAAACCAGCTATGAAGAGTTTATGCAGGCGATGGAAAAATTGCAGCAGCAGGGCATGTCAGAACTGATCTATGACCTGCGTGGCAATGGGGGCGGTTTTATGAATGAGGCGGTGGATATGGCCGATGAATTTTTGGACGGCAGCAAACTGATCGTTTATACAGAAGGCGTCAACAGTAAAAAAAGAGAATATCGCTGCAAAAGACCCGGGCTGTTTGAAAAGGGGAAATTAGTGATCCTGGTAGATGAGCTTTCTGCCAGTGCAAGCGAAGTGCTGGCCGGCGCTGTGCAGGATTGGGACAGGGGCACCATCATTGGTCGCAGAACATTTGGAAAAGGCCTGGTACAAGAACAGTTTAGTCTGAATGACGGTGCCGCCATGCGGCTTACTGTGGCCCGATACTTTACTCCGCTTGGCCGCAGCATTCAACGACCATATGAAAAAGGAAGAAAGATCTATATGGATGAACTGTGGGAGCGTTTTTCCAGTGGTGAATTGCTTTCAGCTGATTCCATTAAAGTAAACAACGGGAAAGAGTTCAGAACGAATGAAGGCAAGGTAGTTTACGGTGGTGGCGGCATCACACCTGATTTATTTGTTCCGCTTGATACCAGCCGCCAACGACTGCAGGTGAATAGCCTGCTGGCAAGTACAAGTTTCAACAACTTCATTTATAATTATTACCTGCAGAACCGAAAGAAGGTTGAACAGTATGCAACGGCAGATGTCTTTGTAAAGGATTTTACTTTTAGCGATGCCGACTGGACCTCTTTTGTTGGTTATGCTTCCAAAGACTCTGTGAATCTAAGCACAACAGGTATCGTTGAAAAACAGGTGTTGCTGCAACGTCTCAAAGCCCTGCTGGCCCGCTATCGCTGGCGCAATTCCGGCTTTTTCCAGGTGCTGAATGCTGATGATGCAATGGTGAAAAAAGGGCTGGAATGGCTGGCTAAATAGACTTTCTAAAACGACTGTGACAGGTTCTCATTCCGTTGCTGCAGGACGAAATCCCTGTGCAATCATTTCCTTTATTGCTTCCGCCATAAAATGCTTGCCTGTTTCATTAAGCACAAGACTTTTATTGCCATCATGCAGCTCAAGGGTGATCTGTCCATGCGGGTTGCTCGCTGCAAAAAGTTTCATTTCGTTTTTCCTGTAAATCAAATAGCCGCCGGGTGAAATACTTTCGATAGCCGTTGAATCACCCGAGAACCTGATATCGCCGGCATACTCTATTTTGGTTGAAACAGCCCCGTCATCCATGCTAATCGTTGTAACCGGCATTGAGGGCTTTGTGTTTTCAGACCGGTAATGGCAGGAAAGAAATAATAGCAAACAACCGGATATAAAAGCAGAAAGCTTATATTTTTTCATGACTTATAAATAAAAGAACAAACCCGGTATTTAATCCAGGTTTGTATGAGTGAAGAAAATTTTATTGCTGATCTTTATTCTCGTCCCACCATTTCTTTTCGATCTTGTAAGAACCGAAAAGACCAAGGCCACCACCGATAGCGATCAGCGAAAAATATATCGGGGCATTGCGGCCATCATCATGGTACCTCCCGGTCATGTTATGATACAGTACATAGTTATCCAGTACATAGGCAAGGAACAACCCAATGCCGGCACCTATGAGCAGCAATGCCCATTTCAGGTTTTTGTAAGGGGCCGGACGGTTGGCAAACTCCTTGGGGTTCATACCCTTTTCTATCATGGCCAGGTTCTGGCGGGTTTTTAAATAATAGATACCAAAGATCATGGCAAACCCACCTGCAAACATGGTAATAGGTATTAAAGCTTCTGCGCCGTGCATAAAATCAAGTTTAAAAATTAAAAATAAGGTTCTGTTCTTTATGACTACCGGCTTTTTGCCTTGGTTACAGTCATCGGGAACGTTTCTCAAACAGCGATTACAGAAACTATGACCACCGCCGGAAAGATCAGGTTACAGCTCTTTTGATCTTTTAATATACAAGGCTGTGACAGGCCCAAAATAACCGTACTTTGTACTGTAACCAAATCAATTATGCTGTAGTCATATCAGCAGCATGCCGACCGGACTGAATGATAACGAGAT
The DNA here is from genome assembly GCA_964437415.1 of uncultured Chitinophaga sp. Lineage (GTDB taxonomy): Bacteria > Bacteroidota > Bacteroidia > Chitinophagales > Chitinophagaceae > CADEDV01. The sequence goes on from CAYTGN010000002.1 coordinate 230,348, forward strand.
CATTAGCAAAGTGCTGAATGGTGACAGCTCTGCATACGCAGAGCTGGTGAACCGTTACCAGAATTATGTGTTCACCCTTACCCTCCGGATGATAAAAAGCCGGGAGGATGCTGAAGAAGTAGCGCAGGATATTTTTATCAAGGCCTACCGTTATTTGGCAAATTTCAGGGGTGATGCCAAATTCAGCACCTGGCTCTATACGATAGTGAACACTACCTGCATCTCATTCCTGCGGAAAAAGAAACTGGAAGTGCATTCGCTGGATAACGAAAAGATATTTGAAATTGCTGACAGTGTTGATTCGGGAATGCGGGCCAATCAGGTAGAGCAAAAATCAAGATCGGCAATGGTGAATAGTGCCATCGGCCTGCTGAGCCCGGATGATGCGGAGGTGATCACTTTATTTTATAAGGCGGAACAAAGCCTGGAAGAAGTTGCAACCGTAATGGGCATCGCAGTAAATGCAGCCAAAGTGAGGTTGCACAGGGCCAGGACAAGGCTGAAAGAAAAAATGCAGGAACATTTTAGCGAAGAAGTGAAAAATATTTACAATTAAATTGTTTGCTATGGAAGCAAATCTTAATAGTATGAATGGCATGGAGGAAAGACTCTGGAGCTATATTGACGGAACAGCAGCCTCCACCGAAAAGACATTGATCGAAAAATTGCTGGAGACCGATGCTGCATGGAAGGCCAAATACAGTGAACTGCTGGAGTTGAATACCCTGCTTCAATCATCTGAACTGGAGGCGCCGTCCATGCGTTTCAGTAAAAATGTGATGGAAGAAATCGCCAAACTGCATATTGCACCGGCAACAAAATCTTATATCAATAAAAAGATCATCACCGGTCTTGCGGTTTTCTTCATCACGATGATCATCGGGTTCCTTGTATATGGTTTTGGCCAGGCAAACTGGTCGGCAGGTGAAAGCAGCAATATTGCACAAAAGATCGGCAGTATTGATTACAGCAAATTCTTCAGTAATACCTGGGTAAATGTTTTCATGATGATCAATGTGCTGCTGGGACTGGTGCTGCTGGATGTTTACCTTGGCAATAAAAGAAAAGAGTATCGCAAAAAAGCCTGATGATCCTGTATCATCAGACCGGTAAAACCCTTCTGTTCGCAGAGGGGTTTTTGTATTTATTAAGAGAAGGTCTCGGCGCCAAAATCTTACCTTTGCCGCAAATAAATGCCTGCGATGAATATCAAAAACAACATTTTGGAAACGATCGGCAACACTCCGCTTATTCGTCTCAACAAGCTCACCAAAGATTTTCCCTGCACTGTGGCTGCCAAAGTAGATTATTTTAACCCGGGCAATTCCATCAAAGACCGGATGGCGCTGAAGATGGTGGAAGTGGCCGAAAAAGAAGGCAAGCTGAAACCCGGCGGCACCATCATTGAATGCACTTCCGGAAATACGGGTATGGGGCTGGCCCTTGCTGCAGTGGTGAAAGGTTACAAATGTATTTTCACAACCACTGACAAACAGTCCAAAGAAAAAATGGATATTCTTAAAGCTGTTGGCGCCGAAGTGATCGTTTGTCCCACCAACGTGGAACCGGAAGATCCCAGGAGCTATTATTCTGTAGCAAGAAGACTGGCTAAAGAAATTCCCAACTCTTTTCATTGCAACCAGTATGACAATTTAGCCAACAGGCTGGCGCATTATGAAACCACCGGCCCGGAGATATGGGAACAAACAGGAGGAAAGATCACTCATCTTGTTTGTACAGCAGGCACAGGCGGCACCATTACCGGCACTGCACAATTCCTGAAAGAAAAAAATCCTGATATCCAGATATGGGCCATTGATGTGTATGGTTCTTTGCTTACAAAATATTTTCGCACAGGTGAAGTGGATATGAATGAAGTACATCCATATATCAGTGAAGGATTCGGTGAAGACTTTGTTCCTGAGAATTATGACATGAGTGTGATTGATCATTTCGAACAAGTAACGGATAAAGATGGCGCCGTGATGGCAAGACGGTTAGCCAAAGAAGAAGGTATTTTCTGTGGCTATAGCGCCGGCAGTTGTGTCCAGGGATTGATGCAGTTGAAAAGCCGACTGAAAAAAGATGATCTCGTAGTTTGCATTTTCCATGATCATGGGAGCCGCTATGTGGCCAAGATCTACAATGACCAGTGGATGATGGAAAGAGGTTTTATGGATGTAAAGACATTCAAAGACATCATCAGTGCAAGAGGTATTTCTAAAAAACTGGTCACCATTGAACCGGAACAGACCGTTGCCGAAGCAGTGGGGCTCATGAAGAAATATGATATTGAACACATCCCTGTCATGAATGGCGGCGGGCTGACCGGTGCTATCAGCGAAAGCGGTTTATTTCAAAAGATCTTCGATAATCCCGATATAAAAAACTCAAAAGTGGCTGATGTGATGGAGCCCCTGTTCCCAATAGTTGAATTTGATACCCCCGTAGAGAAGCTAAGCCACCTGATCAACAAAGAAAACGGCGCTGTGCTGGCCAAAGACGAACTGGGCAGCTACCATATCGTTACCAAATACGATGTGCTGCAGGCTATGGGAAACTGACACAATAACCCGCCAGGATTGATCCTGAGCAAGTACGCAAACGTTAGCGGACCTGATTTTCGTAAAAATACGCTAATCAGACTGGTGAAATCTGCAAAATCTGAAGGTGGTGAATACGATGAAAACGGTAAAAAATGTCGTAAAAAAATTTAGTCTTTTTGCTCTGTTTTCATAATGATATGCCAATTACTTTTGTGTCAGAAGTTGATTGATAGCTAATCAATCTAAGTCCGAAAATCCAATATCCCGATTACGAGAAACCGTCCTTAACTAACGCAAACCAAATCCTTAGAAAACCATCCAAAGTCCAGTATCAGTCAACTTCTTCTTTTTTTAAAGAGGCTCTGAGAAACCTAAATAATTAAGATCCACAATCCTGAAGAAAGACCGAAAATCATCCAGATCCAAAAAACCATTTCCAGATTCACCGTGTCCAAATCCAATGAAACTCATTAAAGTATCCGGAACCCTCCTGCAATCCTGAGTATATCGAAGGATAGCAGGAGGCGCGGTGATCTAAGCTCCGCTTCTCTCCTTCTTTTTCCATCAAACATTACCGGTTCATTATCTTGCAGCAAACTGCACTATGCCTGTTTTTAACGATCAGACCGGAAGAATCGTCACTGTTCCGCGTTTGCCACAACGAATTATCTCGCTGGTTCCTTCGCAAACAGAATTGTTGTTTGATCTGGGGCTCGAAAATGAAGTGGCCGGTATCACGAAATTCTGTATTCATCCCGACGAATGGTATCGCAGCAAACCCCGGATAGGTGGTACCAAACAGGTGCATATGGAACTGATACATCAACTGCAGCCCGACCTCGTCATTGCTAACAAAGAAGAGAATGTAAAAGAGCAGGTGGAAGAACTGGCGAAACATTATCCCGTTTGGGTGAGTGATGTGAACAATCTTGAAGATGCCTCTGCAATGATCGGCCAGATAGGAGAAATTACAGGCAAACATAAACCCGCAGAGCAAATGATCAATCGCATAAAATCGGCATTCTCTGAACTTCCGGCTATCTACAACAAACCTGCATTGCCGGCCGGCAGGCTAAAAACTGTTTATCTTATATGGCAAAAGCCGTTTATGACCATTGGTGGCGACACATTCATTCATGCCATGTTGCAGGCATCAGGTTTTCACAATGTTTTTGAAAATGAAAAACGTTACCCTGAAGTTTCAGTCGAACAGCTACAGGCTATGAAACCTGACCTGCTATTTCTTTCCTCAGAACCCTTTCCTTTCGGCGAAAAACATGTGCAGGAATGGGAACAATGTTTGCCCAATACAAAAGTGTTTTTGGTTGATGGTGAAATGTTCAGTTGGTATGGCAGCCGCTTGTTAAAAGCTCCTGCGTATTTTGTATCTCTGCAACAGCAATTGAGCACAAACTGATATATGATAAACCCGGTCAGCCGGTCTAAATTAACAACTACACCATCTTCCTATCTTTAAAGCAAATGAAATTTCCGGAGTTACATACAGATGCTGCTGATAAGCCCTCCAGGAAAAAACCGATGTACCCGGTGAGTGATCGCTTACGTCATTACCTGAAACTTCATGGCCGTGAAGTGAAACTGCCGGTGTCCTATAGCAACCTGCTTAATTACAAATGGTCGGTTCCGATAAAGGATAAAACCGGGAAGGATACTTTATGGGAAAAACTCTCCTATGACAGCCGGGAATGGGATTATATCCGTGAAGGACTGGTAAAAATATATGCCATTTTGAAAACAGAAGGTGATTTCAGTTTCATCAGCCACCTGGATGTAGCCCGCATTGACTATTGCACTTTCGGCAACTCACATCCTTTCCGCATCCGCATCGTCAATAAATTCAATGACAACTACGATCATTATTATATCAAGATCGCTGATGCTTCCCGTATCTATGGTCTTGAGTTGGAACATATCCTCTCTCCCAACCGTATCACTTTTTTCACCCATGAAAACACTCTGGTGGAAGAACATATTCCCGGCATTCCGGGTGATGTATTCATTCAGCAAATGATGAATGCCCCTGAAACAAACAAGATCAGGCTGGCTAAAGAGTTTGTAAAATTCAATGAAAGATGCTTTGTGCGGCTGCTGGGTGATATGCGCAGCTACAATTTTGTGGTGGACATCACCCCGGATATTGAAGACTATCAATACCGCATCCGCTGCATTGATTTTGACCAGCAGTCTTATGAGGGAAGAAAAAATCTTTACCTGCCACAGTTTTTTAAGGAAAATTATGCCTTTGTTGAGCTAAGCCTTTCGCATCTCAATAAGGCATCCATCGAGCAATACCAGTTTGAAGAAAGAACCATGATTACTTTCCGGCTGGCTTCATCCCGCTATCGTATAAAAGAACTACTTGATATTATGACCACAGATGAGATATCTCCGACTGCAAAAGTGGAACAGTTAAAAAATGAACTGGCAGCATTACAACATAGCAATGCTTACCTGCGCTGTCATTCCATGGGACAGGTGGTGAAAACACATCTTAAACAAACATTACGCAAAAACCTTTTGCTGATACAGAAGAACCTTGGAAAAGTGAGTGAGTGAGTCTAACGTCTGTTCGTGACAGGGCTTGCATAAATCAGCTATATTCGCTGCGCTAAAAAGACTGTTGCCTGCCTTACATTTTTTATAACTAAAGCAGAAACTAAAACATGAAAAAATACAGAGCCGGTGTGTTGTTTGGCGAAGAACTGGAAGCCTTGCTCAAAGACGCCAAAGACAACCAGTTTGCATTGCCCGCCGTGAATACCATCGGTACCAACACAATTAACGCCACCCTTGAAGCTGCTGCTAAGGTCAATTCACCTGTCATCATCCAGTTTTCCAATGGCGGCGCCCAGTTCATCGCCGGAAAAGGAATGCCCAATGACCAGTTGCAGGCCAATATTTCAGGGGGTATTTCCGGAGCTTTGCATATTCATAATGTGGCGAAATATTATGGCGTGCCTGTTGTGCTGCACACTGACCATGCTGCCAAAAAATGGCTTCCCTGGATAAGCGGACTGATTGATGCCGGTGAGCAATATTTTAAAGAAAAAGGACAACCTCTCTTTAGTTCTCATATGCTCGATCTCAGCGAGGAACCAATTGAAGAGAACATACATACTTCGGTTGAATTTTTCAAGCGAATGAAACCTTTGGGCATGGGCATCGAAATTGAACTCGGTGTAACAGGTGGAGAAGAAGATGGCGTGGACAACAGCGATGTTGAAAATTCAAAACTTTATACGCAACCCGAAGATGTAGCTTATTCTTATAAAGAGCTGAGTAAAATCGGGAACCTGTTCACCGTTGCTGCTGCCTTTGGCAATGTGCATGGAGTGTATAAACCCGGCAATGTAGAACTTCGTCCCGAAATACTTCACAACAGCCAGGTGCATATTGAAAAAGAACTGAAGACAGGGCCAAAGCCGGTTTATTTTGTTTTTCACGGAGGCAGTGGTTCACCGCAACAGCAGATAAGGGAAGCGATCAGCTATGGCGCCATCAAAATGAATATTGACACCGATCTGCAATGGGCTTTTTGGGAAGGCGTGCTTGGAAATTATAAGAAAAATGAAGGCTACCTGCAGGGGCAACTGGGCAATCCTGAAGGAGAAGATAAACCCAATAAAAAATATTATGATCCCAGGGTGTGGCTGCGAAAAGGTGAAGAAGCTTTCATTAAACGTCTCGAAGTAGCTTTTGAAGACCTCAACTGCATCAACCGCAATGCCTGATCAAATAGCTGAAACAAAATTTTTCCTGCCCTGTCCTCACGACGGGGCTTTTTTGTTCCCAATTCCAATATTCATTTTTGCTGAAAACAGCCTTCGCTTATCTTTGCCGAACACTTGTTAGTGTTTCATTTTTTCAGCCGATTATTCAACATTTAAAAGACGATTGCAATGGCTTCATCAAAAACCATCGAACTGCTGGGCGACAAGGCAGAATACCTGCTTGCACACCAATCCAAAACCATTTCAAAAGATCAGTTGCACCTGCCCGGCGCAGATTTTATTGACAGGGTTTGGTCTTCCAGCGACCGTAACCCGCAGGTGCTACGCAACCTGCAGTCCATGTATGGAACCGGAAGACTCTCCAATACAGGTTATCTCTCCATCCTGCCGGTTGACCAGGGCATTGAACACAGCGGCGGCGCATCTTTTGCTAAAAATCCAATTTACTTTGATCCGGAAAATATCATTCGCCTTGCGATAGAAGGCGGTTGCAATGCAGTGGCCACCACTTATGGCGGGCTTGGATTTTTGTCCCGAAAATATGCTCATAAGATTCCTTTCATCGTTAAGATCAATCACAATGAATTTCTTACCTATCCCAATAAATTTGACCAGGTGATGTTCGCTTCTATCAAAGCAAGCTGGAACCTTGGCGCTGCGGCTGTAGGCGCCACCATTTATTTTGGCAGCGATGAAGCAACAAGACAGATACAGGAAGTGAGCAAAGCTTTTGAAATGGCGCATGAACTGGGTATGGCCACCATCCTTTGGTGCTACCTGCGCAACCCGGCTTTCAAAACAAAAGAAAAAGATTACCATGTATCGGCAGACCTTACCGGGCAGGCCAATCATTTGGGAGTGACGATTGAAGCGGATATCATCAAGCAAAAATTACCCGAGAACAATGGAGGTTATCTTGCATTGAACACCAAAGAATCTGCCTACGGCAAAAATGATAAACGTATTTATGATGAACTGACCACTGACCACCCGATTGATCTTTGCCGCTACCAGGTTGCCAATTGTTATATGGGAAGAGCCGGTCTCATCAACAGTGGCGGCGCATCCTCCGGCGCAAGTGATATGGCAGAGGCCGTTACCACAGCGGTCATCAACAAAAGAGCCGGCGGCATGGGGCTTATCAGCGGCCGCAAAGCTTTTCAACGGTCAATGAATGAAGGTGTGTCAATTTTAAACGCCATACAGGATGTGTATTTGGATAAAACTATCAGCATAGCTTAATAAAAGAAATATATTTTTAAAGCGGTCTCTTTTCTCTCATTTGCTGAAATTTTTGTTGCACTAAAATAGCGGCGCCGACAGCAATAACTGCTGCTATGATGCCGGCCCCCACATCCATTGGAAAATGCTGCGCCAGGTAAATTCTCGAATATCCCGCCAGCAATGCTGCTGTTAAAGAAAGCAGTAACCAATAACGTTGCCGGGATAAGAGGCAAATGATAAGCGCCAAAGCAAAAGCAGTAGCCGTGTGCCCGGAAGGAAAACTGTTCATGGAATGTAATTTTACCCCCTCAACAACATGAATAAGTTCTTTCTCTCCGATAGCTGCATAAGGTCTTAACATACCGTGCAGGATCAGTTTCTTACAGACCTGAACCAGTAGAGTATTGAAAACCACTGCCGAAATAAAAAAAGGCAGGAGGTACCATTTTCTTTTTGCCCAGAGAAAAATTATGGCCGCCGTCCATAAAACACCATCTCCTGTATAGGTCCAGTATTTAAAAAAAAGATCACCGGCTTTTCCCCAGTCAGCATTCAGCGAAAGAAAGAATTTGTGGTTCCCCACGATGAAGGTTGTTACAAGCAAAAGTGCTGCCAGCAACAAACTGATCAGCGCTGCTTTTTTATAGTTGGGGTAATGAAAATCGCTTACCGGTAGCATAATAATTTTGTCAAGATAAAGATAATACCCCGACTTTCCTGTTGCGGGCAGCATGAGGTTTGAAGCAACACTACTTGTCTTTGTTTTTTGCATCTCCGGGCAATTCTGCTCATATTAATTAATCCCGGTATTCATTCTTTCCGCAGGAATAAAAACTATCCGTACTTCAGTCTCATTTAATATATTCGGGCTTTACTGCAATCAAATCAATAAATCGTTATGAAAAAACTGAAATTTCTTTTCCTGGTGCTTTTCTTTTTACCTGCAATGTCCGGCTTCGCACAGGTAAAGGAGAAAACCGTTATCAACAGTATTGTTGAAGAAGCCACCGGCAATTCTCAATTAGAAAAACTGGGTCATGAATTAATGGATGGCATCGGCCCGCGGCTGGTGGGCACTCCCCTGATGCAAAAAGCCCATGACTGGGCTGTGGCCAAATACAAAACATGGGGTATTGAGGCCCGCAATGAAAAATGGGGTGAATGGCGCAGTTGGGAACGGGGCATCACACATATTGATATGGTGCATCCGCGGATAAAAACATTGCAGGGAATGCAATTAGCATGGAGCCCCGGCACAGGCGGAAAAACTATCACAGCAGATGTGATTATCCTGGCTGATGTGGAAGACTCTGTAGCTTTTCAAAAATGGTTGCCCTCAGTAAAAGGGAAATTTGTGATGATATCACAGTTGCAGCCTACCGGCAGACCGGAATATAACTGGAAAGAATTCGGAACAGAAGAATCGCAGGAAAAAATAAAAAAAGAAAAAGCAAAAGTAACCGAAGAATGGAATAAACGCATCAGCAAAACAGGTTACAATAACCGCACCCTTCCTGTAGCATTGGAAAATGCCGGTGCTGCGGGAGTGCTGATGTCCTATTGGTCAAATGCGTTTGGAGCCAATAAAATATTTGGCGCCAACACCAAAAAAGTTCCGACCGTTGATATTTCATTGGAAGATTATGGCCTGCTTTATCGTTTGGCAGAATCGGGACAGCAACCAAAGATCAGCCTGAGGGCCGACTCAAAAGACCTGGGCATAGCACCTACTTTTAACACAATCGCAGAAATAAAAGGGACTGAAAAACCGGGCGAATATGTTATGCTTTCCGCCCATTTTGATTCATGGGATGGCGGCACCGGTGCAACAGATAATGGCACCGGCACCCTTGTGATGATGGAAGCGATGCGAATACTGAAAAAAGTTTATCCCAATCCCAAACGCACCATTTTGGTGGGTCACTGGGGCAGTGAAGAACAGGGATTGAATGGCTCCCGTGCTTTTGTGGAAGATCATCCGGAGATCGTTGATAATTTGCAGGCCTTGTTCAACCAGGACAATGGAACGGGCCGGGTGGTAAATATTTCCGGCCAGGGATTTTTGCATGCCTATGACTATCTCGGTCGCTGGCTGGCTGCTGTTCCCGAAGATGTTCGCAAACATATTGAAACCCGTTTTCCCGGCAGTCCCGGTGGTGGCGGTTCTGATTATGCATCTTTTGTGGCCGCAGGGGCCCCTGCATTTTCGCTTAGCTCTAACAGTTGGCTCTATGGCGCCTACACCTGGCACACCAATCTTGATACTTATGACAAGATTGTTTTTGATGATGTAAGAAATAACGCCATTCTTACAGCTATCCTGGTGTATATGGCATGTGAAGACCCGGAAAAAACTTCAAGAGTAAAAGCGGTTTTGCCCGTGAATCAAAGAACAGGACAACCGGGAAGATGGCCCGAGAAAAGATCACCCACAAGGAAAGGTGGATTGGATTAAACGCAAAGAGCCTGCATTTTGCAGGCTCTTTGCTTATTCCGGGACAAGGCTGCCTGCATCCCCGGCAGATGATGAGCAGGCGGTGATAATAAAAGCTGAATTTAATGCCAGCATTGCAAGTTGAATTGAACGTCCGATAAAAATTTTTTTGGTGAAAGAATAGCAGAGGCAGGTAGTCTTTAATTGTTCATCGGCAGGTTTTCTTTTTCCCTGAGCATCCGGACATTCGCAAAAAATAAATAGAGCAATAACTGCAGGTTGAGACAACAATGCTACAAAAATCATTCCCGGGTGAAGGTAACATTACCCGGGAATGATATTAAAAGGCCGGTTGCAGTAATAAAGGAATATGAACTAAGCATCTATCGAATCATATACCTGGACTTTCGACCAGAGATGGCTGCATTCATTGACAAATCTTTGGTGTACAGGATCTTGCTGGTAGCGCTGTTCTTCTTCCTTATTGTTAAAAAGCAGCAACCATGAAACCTGGTAAGATGCATCTATCACATCCCGGTTAGTATCTGCCGGCTGACCGATATGAAACATTTTGATATATGGTATGCGACTTAGCTCCTGCAAACCTTTCAGCAATTGTTGCAAGTCTTCTTTGCTGCCGGGGTTTTTCAACCAGAAAAATACATGATGTACAAAAAGACCTTTTTCTGCACCCATAGATGTGCTTTTAAAACCAGGTAATATGACTCCTGCTGTTACAACTGTTTTTGTTGCAGCGCTGATGAATTGGCGGCGTGATGAATTGCTCATGCTTAAAGATAACATTTGCTATATGTATTCAATTTTTTGCTGCGGTCGTATCCGCACCCGGCTGCGGCATCATCATTGCCATATCTTTAGGATCCATATACATCCAATGCTCAACTGCCTTTCCGTCTTTGAACTTTGAAATATCAACGCTTTTCATCGTCACAGAGTTTCCGTTCATCGTTCCTGTAACGGTTGCCCAGGTAAATACAAATTCATCATCAGCAAGACTTCTTGATTCTGTAGATTTCATATCCGATGACATCTCCTTCCATTTTTTCATCTCAGCGATTATATTATCCAGCCCGACAACATCCCCCGTCTCACCTGCATGATCAATCGCATCAACAGCGATATAATCCCCCATCTTGTCAAAGTCACCGGCCTCATAGGCCTTCATAATAGCATCATTCACTTCTAAATTCCTTTTGGAGGTGGCTGACATGCCGCCGCTGTTGCAGGACATCAATGTGACGACAGATGAAATAGTCAGCAGTAAAAAATAATTTTTCATAACAGTAAATTTTGGTTTGGTAAAAGGTAAACCAAATTCCGTAAAATGCCAAACAGTCAAATTGACTGATTGGAACTATTGATTGGCATTATGTAGAATTTAAGCAGGGAGTATTTATACTGTAAGTACGGAGTAAACTAAGTCTAAAACACGGCATACAGGCTGATTTTTATGACAGGCTGAAATCGAAAAGTTGCGATGAATCAGGGCTTACTTTCTATTGAAAACCGCGAAGAATCGGTCTGTATAAGGTTGCTGGTGCAGGCAGTCAATAGTAGTATGACCCCGATATCTGAACAGCAGCTAAAGCGTAAAACTCATTAAGCAATAAACCTTAAAATCAATTGAACTGACCGAAAACTAACCCGCATGCTAAACGGCCGGGAAACCATTTTTATTTTCAACTTATAAATTATAAAAACATGAAATCAGTAGTTGTCTTGCTAATTGCCTTATTGCCGATGGGAGTATTTGGGCAAAGTGTAGCTGTGAATACAGATGGTTCACAACCACACAATACCGCTATTCTTGATGTAAAATCAGCATCAAAAGGAGTGCTGATCCCAAGGCTTACCACTTTGCAACGTACAAGTATTGCAGGACCCGCTATTGGTTTGATGGTTTTTGATACCGACACCTACAGCTTCTGGATTTATCGTGGTGATGTAAATGGCGGTTGGGTAGAATTTCTCCATAACCTTGATAAGCACTGGGACCGGAGCGGCATCACTGTTTTTAATACCAATCCCGGTAATATCGGCATTGGCACCAACAGCCCGACAGAAAAGCTCACGATCAATGCAACAAACCCTGCTATAAGTTTACTAAATGAAGGTTCAGCCAAAGGCTTTCTGCAATCATCAGGAAATCATATGCGGTTTGGAACCTATAATTCCAATGCCAGTGGTAATCTTTACCTGACTACTTTGGGAGTTGACAGAATGGCTATCACGCCTGATGGCAATTTCGGAGTTGGTATTCTAAACCCGGTTGGAAAATTCCAGATCACTGGCGGGGTAAATGCATCGCTCAATACTCATGGATTTATGATGCTGGGAACGGTAGGTAGCGCCAACCTCGTTTTTGATAATAATGAAATTCAGGCCCGCACTAATGGTAATGCTTCAAATTTATTACTCCAAAACAACGGCGGAAATGTTTTTATCGGTGATGCTTCCAACTTTAATAGTGCACACCGTCTTGGTGTAGATGGCCATACAGTTATTACAGGCAACCTGAGAGTAGGAAGCGTCCCAAATCCTTCGGGGTACAGGCTGGCGGTCGAGGGAAAGATCATCTGCAGCGAAGTGATGGTTCGCCTGGTAAACAACTGGCCGGATTATGTTTTTGGTAAAAATTATAAACTACGAAGCATTAACGAAGTAGAGAACTATATCAAAAAGAATAATCATTTACCCGGTATTCCTTCTGCAAAAACTATTGAAGAAAGCGGAATGAGTGTCGGGGAAATGCAAAGACTGCAAATGGAAAAAATTGAAGAGCTCACCTTGTATATCATTGAGCTGAAAAAAGAAATTGATAATCTAAAGAAGCAGAAATAACCGGTCTCACTTATTGAACCAAATACAATCTGTATGAAACAAATTATTTTTCTTCTCCGGGTTTTTGTTTTGATGTTTCCGGTGATGGTCAATGCACAAGCGGATACCGCTCTAAAACGCCAGTTGCAGGGAAAGCAGCAATTGAATGAGATAATGAATACGATAAAAGCCTATTACAAAGACCCCGCAACGATCAACCGGCTTGGGGCTGGCAATGTTGAAAGAAAATTAAAAAAATGGGCACGGTATGAATGGTATATGAGCAGCAGGCTGGGGTCGAACGGTGAATTTGTAAACATCAACAGAAAAATATTTGAAGCAACCGGTAGCCGGGGAAACCAATTGAGCAGAATGGAAAGTGTTGCCGGCGCCTGGGCTCCTGTTGGTCCCAACAACACTACCAATGGTATCGGCAGGGTTGACCGGCTGGCATTTCATCCTTCCAACGCAAACATCGTGTATGCCGGTTCTACCGCAGGGGGATTATGGAGAACAATTGATGCGGGAACAAGCTGGACAAACCTGACAGCAGACATTCCTTCGGGGGGCATCAGTGGAATCGTGGTTGACCCTGTAAACCCCAACACGATTTATATTCTTACCGGCGATGGTGACAGCGATTTTGGCGGGTTCGTTGAAGGTTTTGGATACATGCGGTTGTCAATCGGTGTTTTAAAATCAACAGATGGTGGAAACAACTGGACTATAACGGGAGAATTTCCAGGGGCAGATTATTCAACATTGGTGGGCTACAGGCTTATCATGAATCCGCTGAACAATAACACAATTTATGCCTGTACCAACCAGGGAATATTTATGACACTAAATGGCGGCGAAACCTGGGGACGGGTAAACGGGGGGCTTGATGGCAGTGGCGGCCGGTTCTTTAATATGAAGTTCAGGCCCGGCAGCGGAAATATCTGCTATGCAACAAGCTCCAACGCCAATTTCTCTCAAATGCATTTCTGGCGAAGCACCACCGGGGGGATCACCTGGGATACTGTTGGCAGTGTATTCAGCCAGATCAATAACCCCACTGCAAGGGTTGAGTTGGCCGTTACACCCAATGCACCTGCAAATGTGTATTTACTAGCCGGCGGAGTGACGCCAAACGGGCCTTTCCAATTTAAAGGGATGTTACGTAGCACGGATGAAGGACAATCTTTTTCTGTCATGTCCAATTCACCCAACATTCTTGGTAATAGTGCTGCAGGTACCGACAACAATGAACAATCAGATTATGACCTGGCGCTTGCCGTCAGTAATGCAAACAGTAATCATGTTATTTCAGGTGCTGTTCTGGTTTGGTATAGTTCGATTGGCGGGGGCGGTGCCTGGACAAACAGGCCGGGGATTCATGGTGATATACATGACCTCGGTTTTCACCCGGTGAATAACAAATTATGGGCTGCCACCGACGGCGGTGTTTACAGCAGTGTGGATAATGGCGCCAACTGGACATCTCATTTCGAAGGAATGAATACTACCCAGTTCTATCGAATGGCGGTAAGTCCCATTGACTACCTGGATATGATCGGAGGTTCGCAGGATAATGCTGTGAAAAAACGAAACAATGGCACTTCCACTTTTGACCAGATCGGATGTTGTGACGGCTTTACGGTAGCCTATGGACTTTCGAGTGAGGATACCATTTATGCTGTTATGAACAGGACAATAAACAGATCTTCCAATGGTGGAACCAATTTTACAAATATCACCCCCGCAAATACGGCGAACCCTTTTGCAATGAGCATGGCCGTGCATACTTCTTTACCGGGCGGACTGTTTATCGGTTCTGATACAATATGGCGTTCAACAGATGCAGGGACCAACTGGCTCTTTAGTACCAGCCTTCCCGGTGGTTGGTTTTTACGCACCTGTCCAAGCAACGGGAACAGAATATATGCTGCTGGTGGTAATGCTTATAATTCCTCTATTGGCGCCTTGCGCAGAAGCGATGATGGTGGGGTAACATGGATAGCAAATGTGTTAAGTGCCTCTCCTGGCTTTCCCAATAATTTTCCAAAGATCACAAGCATCAATGTTGACCCGACAAACTCTAACAGGGTGTGGGTTACATTTGGCGGCTTTGCGGATGGTGTCAAGGTTGCTTATTCAAACGATGCCGGTTTAAATTGGGTAAATCGCAGCGGCAGCCTGCCCAACCTGCCTGTTAATTGTATTGCACTTGACAATAATAACAATGCCTATGTAGGTACTGATAACGGTGTATATTACAGGGGAGCCTCCATGAACGATTGGGTTCCTTTCTACAATAATCTTCCTTATGTTCCCGTAACGGAGCTTGTTATTTCGGAAGCGGGGAACCGGATCCGGGCGGCCACTTTTGGCCGGGGTATCTGGAGCAGTGACCTGTACACTACCTGTCCGGCTGATCTGACTGTTACCGGGACTTTAGAAGGCCAGGAATATTATGAAGCATCCAATTCAATCAATACTACGGCCTTGCTAAAAACTTCGTCCGGTACCAAAGTGCAAATGCGGGGTGGTAATGAAGTTGTATTGCAAGATGGTTTTACTGCGAGAGAAACCACAGAGTTCAGGGCATTGACCGGTCCCTGCGGCAGCGGCGGAGTAGCAGGATTTCGTTTAAGCAATATTGATTCATCCGTGCAATTGTCACCGCGACAATTCCTTGCCCCCATGGATGGCAGCAGGTCGCTGATACATATTCATTCAACGGCAAATAATACAATACAGTTTGAAATAAATCAAAAGCAAAACGGGGTAACAGATATTTTGCTGACGGATGAATCCGGCAAAGTTGTGGACCAAAAGAAATTTACTTTGTCCTCAGCAGGTAAATGGCAACATACGATCAATATTCCGGGACTTGCTAAAGGATTATATTACATACATGTGCTTTTAGATGGCAGGGTTGAGCACATACAGGAAGTGATCATTCAATAGTATTGATCTAGCAGCATCGGGGCATTTTTTCCGTTCCTTTACGGACACGAGGCAGGGCGAAGAGTTTCTTTAGCGTAATGATTATACTTTACGCCTCGGTTGGTGTTTTTCACCAACCGAACCGATCTGTAGTCAAACGAAGCAGGGCTGAGAAAAGGCTGCCCTCTGCCTGGCTACAATTTTTCGGAAGCCCATTTGCGGATGAGTTTTTTGCTGTAGGCCTTCGCCTGCTCAATGGACAATATTTTATCGGGCTTCGTTTTTAAAGCAGCTTTTTTTTGCAATGCCTGGTACTCCTTTTCCGGCACCAGCACATACCTCTTTTTGTCTATTACTATTTGGGTCATGGAGTGAAGTTACAAATTATTCTTTTGTCAGGTTTGACAGCTTTTACAAAGCTGGTCCTGAGTCGCAGACATCAGGACAACCTTCGAAGAGTTTTTTATTTCTTGAAGACTCCGGAGAACCGGGACTTTAGAAGGCCAGGAATATTATGAAGCATCCAATTCAATCAATACTACGGCCTTGCTAAAAACTTCGTCCGGTACCAAAGTGCAAATGCGGGGTGGTAATGAAGTTGTATTGCAAGATGGTTTTACTGCGAGAGAAACCACAGAGTTCAGGGCATTGACCGGTCCCTGCGGCAGCGGCGGAGTAGCAGGATTTCGTTTAAGCAATATTGATTCATCCGTGCAATTGTCACCGCGACAATTCCTTGCCCCCATGGATGGCAGCAGGTCGCTGATACATATTCATTCAACGGCAAATAATACAATACAGTTTGAAATAAATCAAAAGCAAAACGGGGTAACAGATATTTTGCTGACGGATGAATCCGGCAAAGTTGTGGACCAAAAGAAATTTACTTTGTCCTCAGCAGGTAAATGGCAACATACGATCAATATTCCGGGACTTGCTAAAGGATTATATTACATACATGTGCTTTTAGATGGCAGGGTTGAGCACATACAGGAAGTGATCATTCAATAGTATTGATCTAGCAGCATCGGGGCATTTTTTCCGTTCCTTTACGGACACGAGGCAGGGCGAAGAGTTTCTTTAGCGTAATGATTATACTTTACGCCTCGGTTGGTGTTTTTCACCAACCGAACCGATCTGTAGTCAAACGAAGCAGGGCTGAGAAAAGGCTGCCCTCTGCCTGGCTACAATTTTTCGGAAGCCCATTTGCGGATGAGTTTTTTGCTGTAGGCCTTCGCCTGCTCAATGGACAATATTTTATCGGGCTTCGTTTTTAAAGCAGCTTTTTTTTGCAATGCCTGGTACTCCTTTTCCGGCACCAGCACATACCTCTTTTTGTCTATTACTATTTGGGTCATGGAGTGAAGTTACAAATTATTCTTTTGTCAGGTTTGACAGCTTTTACAAAGCTGGTCCTGAGTCGCAGACATCAGGACAACCTTCGAAGAGTTTTTTATTTCTTGAAGACTCCGGAGAACCGGGGACTACGAGCAACTGAGTAAAAAGAAACCCATTTGCAGGACGGAATAAAAATCAGTAATTTTAAACAAAAGATTATTTATGCCCGGAACGGTACATATCCGAATTAAAAAAGAATATGCAGCAGCGCTGATAGAAGACCTGATCAAACTGGATGCTGTTGAAACCGTAAACGACAGTGATATAGAATTAACCCCCGCCCAGCAGCAGGCCCTTGCCAAAGAACTGGATGCTGTGAAAAACGACCCCTCCTACTTAAAGAAATGGAATGAAGTGAAAGAGCAGTTCAAAAGATCCTGATGTCTTTTGTAATTCATATCTCCCCAACAGCACTCCGGGATTTGCAGACCGCTGTTGACTACTACAATAACAAGGCAGAAAACCTTGGTTATCGTTTTGCCGATTTGGTGGATGATTATTTTGTACGCATAGCAGCCGTACCTGCGGCATCAGCTATTCGATACAAGAACGTACGCTGTAAACCAATGGCTACTTTTCCCTACCTCATTATGTACACTGTTGATGAAATAGCCGAAACAATAAGTATTCTCCGCATCTTTAATACCTACCAGGAACCATTGTGGTGATTATCATTGCAACCGAAATAATCTGTAGCCAGGTTGTTGCTGAAAGTCGTTTATAGCAGTACAACACCGATAGCTGAAACACCAATAATGGCGTAAAAAAAGTGAAAGGGAGAAAGTGGCGTTGCTGGAGAAGATGGTGGAGAAGAAATAGGCGACGAGTCTCCTGCGGAAGACTCGTCTGCGAAAAAGGGCGAAGGACTACGGACAACTGAGAACCGGGAGCGAAGCGTAAAAACCTTATATTTGAATGAGATTGCGTAAAAACGTTAGAGTGAAAAATATATTCTACAAGAGTTTATTAGTCTTTCTATGTTATTCCTGTAGCCCAGGTAGTTCAACTGATCCTAACCCAAGAGAATATATTTTTGAATGTTCTGTAGATAACAAAAACATAAAACTAAAATTCAGACATCCTACGACAAATCAAATAGGTGTTGGGAGTATTTCAATAGCATCAGAAATCCAATCATTGGTCACAACATTTCATTGCAACGACCCCGGTTCATACTGCTTTTTACACACTCTGAAAATACTTGGGCAGTCGACCGGCACTTATACGCCTCAGAACTTTGTAGTTGAAACCACCGAAGGGCCAGACAAGTACACTTATTTCGCACATGATATTAGTGGCTTGGTGAAAGGAAATGTATCAGTAACTATATCCACAATACAAAGAGGAAGCTCAAGTACAGATTTTGGTGTATGTAAAGCAACATTTTCAGGAACTGTAATCAGGATAATCAATGGCGGAGGTACGGAAGTGCCAATGACGATAACCGGGAAATTTGAATTGCCCATCAATCCATAGTGTCAGTAATTCTTAAACCAACAATATGAATAAGTATAATAAGGAAAAGGCAACCTCGTCTTCTCGTGGATTGCGGCTGTTCTGCTTTTTCTATTTACTGCCATAAGAAAAAATTTGTTATCAATTTGCATTAGTAGCTTAGGCAAAAGATTCATCACCATAGTCATCATGATCAATAGGCGATCCTAATCCTTGATCATCCCTATAGTAATGATCAAGATTGACACCACTAAGTCTTCTTTCCTCGTCAAACTCCCTGTTTCTGGAATCGCTTTTATCCTTCTTGATTTCCCACGGTGTCTTAGGTTCAAGATCATATCCTTGACCGTGTTGTAGTTTTTCCTTATAAGATTTTTTCTTATCCATAACTGTGCTGCTTTGATTATTTATACATAAAAGCCCCTACGATTTTCGTAAGGGCTTTGTCAATAAAATTTAATCGCATCCTTCGCCGGGCTCAGGATTTGATTACTTCACTTCTTCGTACGGAACGTCAGTAACATTGTCGGCACTTCCCGCTGTTGCACCTGCATTCTGTTGCTGTTGTCCTGCATTCGCACCAGCCCCTTCGCCAGGCTCAGTGCCTGCTCCCTGTGATTTATAAATATCCTCACTCGCTGCTGTCCATGCGGCATTCAGAGATGCCATGGCGGTGTCAATGGCCGCAAGGTCCTGTGATTTATGCGCCTCTTTCAGTTGCTCGGCGGCGTTCTCAATCACGGTCTTTTTATCCTGCGGAATCTTGTCGCCATATTCCTTCAGTTGTTTTTCTGTCTGGAATACGAGGCTGTCGGCCATGTTGAGCTTTTCCACTTTTTCTTTTTCGGCTTTGTCGGTGGCTTCATTGGCTTTTGCTTCGGCCTTCATTCTTTCCACTTCTTCTTTGCTCAGGCCGCTGCCTGCTTCAATATGTATCTTCTGTTCTTTGCCGGTGCCCTTGTCTTTTGCTGTAACGTGTAAGATACCGTTGGCATCAATATCAAAGATCACTTCGATCTGCGGCACACCTCTCGGGGCCGGCGGAATGCCATCGAGGTTGAAGATACCGAGGCTCTTGTTGTCTTTGGCCATCGGACGTTCGCCCTGCAGCACATGTATCTGCACACCGGGCTGGTTGTCGCTGGCGGTGCTGAACACTTCTGATTTCTTGGTCGGGATGGTAGTGTTGCTGGGTATCAGCGAGGTCATCACACCGCCCATGGTTTCAATACCGAGGCTCAGTGGCGTTACATCGAGCAGCAACACATCTTTCACTTCACCGGTGAGCACCGCTCCCTGGATGGCAGCGCCAACGGCCACCACTTCATCGGGGTTCACTCCTTTGTTTGGTTTTTTGCCAAAGAATTTCTCTACGATCTCCTGCACTTTGGGAATACGGGTGCTTCCACCCACCAGTATCACTTCATCAATTTGTGAAGTAGATAAACCGGCATCTTTCAGGGCAGCCTCGCAGGGCTTCAGGCAGCGGGCAAATAAGTTATCGGCCAGCGCCTCAAATTTGGCACGGCTCAGTTTTTTCACTAAGTGTTTGGGTACGCCATCCACTGCGGTGATATATGGAAGATTGATCTCTGTTTCTGAAGAAGAAGACAATTCCACTTTTGCTTTCTCAGACGCTTCTTTCAAACGCTGCAAAGCCATCGGGTCTTTGCGCAGGTCAATGGCCTCGTCTTTTTTAAATTCATCGGCCAGCCAGTCCATGATCACTTTATCAAAGTCATCACCACCAAGGTGGGTATCACCATTGGTTGATTTCACTTCAAAGACTCCATCACCCAGTTCGAGTACGGAGATATCAAACGTACCACCACCGAGGTCAAACACAGCGATCTTCTGGTCATGCTTGCCTTTGTCGAGGCCATAGGCCAGTGCGGCGGCAGTGGGTTCGTTCACGATACGGCGGACGGTGAGCCCGGCAATTTCACCGGCCTCTTTGGTGGCCTGGCGCTGGGCATCGTTGAAGTAGGCCGGCACCGTGATAACGGCTTCGGTCACCTCATGGCCAAGGTAGTCTTCGGCGGTCTTTTTCATTTTTTGCAGCACCATGGCCGAAATTTCCTGCGGCGTATAAAGTCTGCCATCTATGTCAATCCGAACGGTATTATTGTCACCTTTTGCCACTTTGTAGCTCCAGTGGCTGATCTCTTCTGTCACTTCATCAAAGCGACGGCCCATAAAACGCTTCACGGAAGCGATGGTGTTATGGGGGTTGGTGATGGCCTGGCGTTTGGCCGGGTCACCCACTTTGCGTTCGCCGTTTTTGAGAAAAGCCACTACTGACGGGGTGGTGCGGCGGCCCTCGTCGTTGGCAATCACCACCGGCTCGCTGCCTTCCATGACGGAAACGCAGCTATTAGTGGTCCCTAAGTCTATTCCAATAATCTTTCCCATGATATTATTTATTAGTTCGCTATTGGTTGTCAATGATTGTGCCGTTGGGGGTTGGGGTGAAAAATTGTCAGGGTCGGGGGATGTCGGGAGTCGTGAGTCGTCAGTCTTGAGCCTGCATGCTCACAGAGTCTGTGACCGGTAGGCAGGTCGTGAGTGGGTCGTTTGAGGTGGGATTGGGTAACCGCTGAGGTGCAGAGGGCTGGGGTAAAACTCGGTGTCTCTTCGCCTCTGCGGCGAAAGAAACGAGTTTAATCTGGTTATTTACTTAAGGTTTTGAGTGATTTGCTGAGAAGTTTCGCTGATCTTTTTCATGAGATTACTGAGAGTGCTCATCATTTTATTCATCCTGTCCATGGCCATCTGCAGGCGAAGTGATTCCATCTCTCCCATTTCACTCATGGAGTCAAGGTCGCTTTTTATTTTATCGGCCGTTGCATCAATCTCTGTCTTTGTGGCCGGCTGGTTCATCACTGCCGTTCTTTTGGCCTGTGTTGAATCCAATACGCTGATCTTTGAGTTTTGAACAGTTTTTGCGGGTATTTGCCTGTTGGTATTTGTATTGGCAGACAATTGTTTTATGGAATCCAACTCCAGGCGGGTAAGGGCGGGCTGTCTTTTATCATTCAGCCGATTCATAGAGCTGCGCAGGGTTTCCTTTTTACTATTGATGCTTTTGACCTTTGCCATGATGGCTTTGAGGTCTTCCTGTGCCGATTTGGACGCTTCCATCATCACCAGCATGACCAGCGCCTCAATATCCATATTCCCAAGTGATGAGCCTCTTGCATGTTGCTGTGTCAATTGCCGCACGGCTGCTTCTTCCAGCTTTTTTTCGTTCACTGTCTTTGCCGTTTGCTTTATCCACGCCACATGTTTTTTGTTGATGACGGGCATGGCTTTGTTGTAAAAGGCCTCTGCCTGCGGATCGGGCTGAGGCTGTGCATCGCCGCTCATTGCAGCCAGCAGGAAGGTCAGGATGGAAAACAGGACAGGTTTCATAACGGTGTGTTTTTATAAAGTTCTGCTTTTCCCGGACAGTAAAAAAGCAAAATCCAATAAACAAATAAGGACCTGATTATTTACTTTTATAATAAAACAACCCATATGGCTACGCCTGTTGCAGAAAAACTGAAAATAAAACCCGGCTTCAGGCTGCTGACGCTGAATGCACCTGCCGGTTTTGAGAAAGGGCTGGGCAAACTGCCCAAAGGCGTAACGGTAAGTGAGACCGGTAAGACCTATGACCAGGTGCATTGGTTTTTGCTCAGCAGGGCACAGTTGGAAAAAGAAATGAGCAGGGTGATGAAATTGGTGAAGCCGGGGGTAACGGTGTGGGTATATTATCCCAAGGGCACATCAAAAATCCAGACCGACCTGACAAGAGATAAGGGCTGGGATTGTTTGCTGGCAGAAGCTGATAAGCTGACATGGATAAGCCTGATTTCTTTTGATGACACATGGAGCACATTTGGTTTCCGTGCCAAAACGGAGACCGATAAAAAGAAAGATGCAAAACCCAAAGAGGAAAGAGAAATTTATAAATGGGCCAATTCCGCTACTAAAGAAATAAAACTGCCGGATGATTTGGCGGCTGCACTAAAGAAAAATAAAAAGCTTGGCGATTATTTTCATTCGCTGGCATTTTCACACAGAAGAGAATATGTGGAATGGATCGTAACGGCAAAGAGAGAAGAAACAAGAAAAGCAAGGATTGAGGGAACACTGGAGAGACTGGCGAAGCAGTGGAAGAACCCGAGGAATATTTAAACAGCCGCTGAGGCAGGAATATGAAACTAAAAAGAACAGATAGCAACGATAAGGATTTCCACCTGCTGGTGGAACAACTGAACAATTACCTGCTGCAGCAGTACGGCGACTTGCAGGATTTTTACAATCAGTTCAATCAAATCGGAAATATCCCGAATGTCGTAGTCGCCTATGTGAATGGAGAACCTGCAGGCTGCGGTTGTTTTAAAAGATTTGACGATACTTCTGTTGAAGTGAAAAGGATGTTTGTGACAGAAGAACAGCGGGGAAAAGCAATTGGCGCTGCGATACTGAGTGAGTTGGAAAATTGGGCGGCTGAATTGGGGCACCGGGCAGCCGTGCTGGAGTTAGGAAACAATCAGCCGGAAGCTATCCGTCTTTACCAGAAGCAGGGTTTTGAAGTGATCCCGAATTACGGGCAGTATGTTGGAATGGAAACAAGCATTTGCCTGAAAAAAAAGTTAACTTGAGGATACAGTGCAATTAACACCCGACATATATCAACGTATTGCCGCTGCCAAGATATTTATTGACGAAAATTATCATGAGCCGATAGACCTGGAGCAGATATCGCAACAGGCATTTTTGTCGCGGTTTCATTTTCACCGCATCTTTACCCGCATCTACAAAAAGACACCGCATCAATACCTGACACAAACAAGACTGGAAGCGGCTAAAGTGCTATTAGCAAAAGAAGGTATTAGTATCACCGATGTTTGCAACAGTATTGGTTTTGAAAGCCTTGGTTCTTTCAGCACTCTTTTCCGTAAACAAAACGGCAATTCACCACAGTATTACCGCAATATTGCCTGGTTGAAAAAGAAATTAGCGAAAGAACAACCGAAGCGGTTTGTGCCGCATTGTTTTATTGAGCAATTCAAAGTTGGGGGCTGATTGTGAATGGTCAATGGGCAATCGGGCAGTTCAAAAAGCAAGAAGTAACCAAATCTTTCAGTCGGATGCTATTCACCATTCACCATTGACGATTCACTAAAAAGCAAGATTCAAGAATCTCATACCGCCCCACTCTCCTATCTTCACTTTCTTAAATCAACAAACATGGTAACAAAATTCTCCCACACCACTCTTTTTGTGCTGGACCAGAAGAAGGCTTTTAATTTTTATGTCAACATCCTGGGTTTTAAAGTGAACACTGATGCCACGATGGAAAACGGCTATCGCTGGCTGACATTGAACCCGCCAGAACAACCCGACCTGGAAGTGGTGCTGATGCCTGTGCTGCATGAAAGCATGATCAAAAGTGAGAGCTGTCCAGATGGTTTTGATGAAGAAACCAGGCAGGCATTCAAGGTGTTACTTGAGAAAGGGATCATGGGCGCCGGAGTAATGTACACTCCCGACTGCAAGGCCGCTTATGCTGAACTGAAAGCCAAAGGCGTTGATCTCACTGATCCAAAAGAACAGTTTTACGGAATTGAATGTGTGGTGAAAGACGGTTGCGGCAACTGGTTTAGTATGACTCAGCCGAAGGAGATGTAAGAAGTGAAAGATTAGTAACGGATGGCCAATGGTGTTACACCACAAATGCGGAAGACAATGCGCTGCCCTTTGGGTGAGCGGCAGATAAGGGAGAGGATGGCGACGGTTAGCATAAAAATTGGTTTTTTACAGGTATGTGATCGAGGTGTTCTTTTTTCTTTTAACAACATAAAGAAACGAAGAAAGTATGCCGGGAAAAATAGACAGGGATACGATTGTGCTGTCTGTGGTTTTCCATCGTCGTTGTAGAAATAATACTACTGTAACGGATGATTGACCGCCATTATAAAAATATTAACCCCTTATATCCTACTTTTGAAAAAGTATGGCTTACCTCATTTTGATGTTGAAACGAAAGGAGTTTGTTTTCCTGTGCTTTTCCGTTATTTGTCTTGCTTCCTGCTCCAAAAAAATAAATCCCGAAAGGCCTGCGCTGTCCGCCGCTTCTTTCAGGCTTGATTCGTTGCCGCTGTCGGAGATCAATATCCCCGTGCAGATCAACCTGAAACCTGTGTATGAAATGGCGGAAAAAAGTGTAGATACGGTTTTCACATCACCCAATTATCCCGAAGACTGGATCTATGACGGGTGCGACACCCGCTATAAATATAGTTTCCGCCGCAGCCCGCTGCAGATGCGTTTTGCCGGCACAACGATGACATTGGGATTCACCGGTTATTACAAGATCATTGGTTCAACAAGAGCCTGTGTAAGAGGCACAGCTATTTCACCCTGGACACCACCCTGCCGCTGCGGTTTCAGCGAGCCGGAAAGAAGGGTGAATGTTTCCTTTACCAACTCACTGCTGGTGTTGCCTGATTATAAAGTGAAACTGAACATAAAAAGAAATGAACCTCAGCCGCTGGATAAATGCGAAGTATGTTTCTGGGGTCAGGATATCACCAAACAGGTGCTGAAAGGACTGAATGCAGAACTGGATGCAGCCAAAGCGGAGTTAGACAAAACGTACGGAACCATTGACCTGAAACCCCGTTTCCAGGAACTATGGGACCAACTTAACAAAGCTTATGATCTCTATGGCCTGGGCTGGCTGCAGATCAACCCGCAGCGTATACGCATCAACAGCATTTTTGCCCGCAATGATTCGCTGAATGTAAATCTTGGTCTTTCGGCCAGACCCCTGATCAGTTTTGAAAAACCTCTGGAACACAGTTCATGGGTCCCTGGCATCACTGATTTCAGCAATAAACCAGGTTTCAATATTTTCTTGGATGCCGTAATGAACTATGATTCATTAAGCCACCTTCTCACTTTGCAGGTGGAAGGAAAGGAATTTGACCTTAACAAAGGACCGGTGAAAAAGAAATTCATTTTTAATGACTGCAAAATATATGGCGCCGGTAATGAAAAACTGATCATCCGGGTGAATTTTACCGGCACGGATGATGGAACTCTTTACCTGCTGGGTAAACCGGTGTATGACAACAACAGCCACCTGCTGGAAATAAAGGATATTGATTTTGATATCAAATCAAAAGATGCATTACTTAAAACGGCCGACTGGCTTTTTACCAAACGAATCACCGCCGAGATCAGCAAATATGCCCGCTATGATCTCAGCGCTTTTATTGACAGTGCCAAAGCTGGTATGCATGAACAACTGAACCAGGAATGGATAAAAGGCATCCGCAGCAGCGGTTCTGTTCAGCAACTGACACTTGCGGGCATTCACCCGATGGAAAAATTTTTAGTGGTGCGCAGCCAGTGCAGCGGCAACCTCTCCGTGGTGGTGGAGTCAGTTGATTTCAGTTTGTGATCTCCTCTTCATTGTTTTTTACCCGGAAAGTAAAATGTCTTTGCGCCAGGTAGCTGAAGAAAATGATGATAACAGTGGTGATCACCTGTGCCAGCGGGGCATAGAGCTTGAAGTACTCCACCCCTATTTTCAAAATGATATAGTTCAGCGCCAGGTTAAAGAGATAGACCATGAAATAGCGGAACAACTGCACCCGGCCTTTCATGTTGGAATCGCTGAAGACTACATATTTCATCAGGAAAAAGCCAACGGGAAAACTGATGCAAAAGGCCATGAGCAGGGCTGCCACATGTGATTTGAAAGCATAGAACTCAAAATGAAGATCCTGTTCTTTCAAAATGTGTTTGTAGCTCACATAGTATACCGCCAGCCCCAAAAGGGTGTTGAAGCCGCCGGAAGCTGCATAGCGAAAAGTTTGCAGCGGCATGATCTTCCGGAACGGCGGATAGAAGAAATCTATCAGCGGCAGCACCAGGTCTCTTGCTGTATGGAAATGCCTTCTCATAAACGGGCAAAATAATTGAAAGAATGACAAAGGCCAAATAGTGATTTTCACAAAAAGGCGCAGCGGCGCAAATAAATCCGCCGCAATAGTTGTATCAATAGCAGGGCGGTGTGATATGAAATGAATCAAGGCTGCATTGCTGTTTAGGACGTAAATTTGCCGTCAAACAAAGAAAGGATGAGTATTGTAAGCCGGATAAAACTATTGGTGGCAGAAGCGTTGAAGGAACTGTATGGCCATGCTGTTGCTGAAAACGACCTGACCCTCAACAGTACCAAGCCTGAATTTGAAGGGGATTACACGATTGTGCTTTTCTCATTTGTAAAGCAACTGAAAAAATCACCGGAACAATTGGGAAACGAACTGGGTGAGGCCTTGCTGAAAAACAATCCTGAACTTTTCACCGGTTTCAATGTCATCAAAGGCTTTCTTAACCTCGTTATTGCTGATCAATACTGGTCAGATTTTCTGCAGGAAAATTATAATAATACAGGTTTTGGCCATAGCCCTTCACGGAACCAGAAGGTGATGGTGGAGTACTCCTCTCCCAACACAAACAAACCTCTTCATCTTGGTCACCTGCGGAATATTTTCTTAGGCTGGAGCACAGCACAGATCATGAAACAAAGCGGCTATGAAGTGTATAAGACCTGCATCTCCAACGACAGGGGCATTCATATCTGCAAAAGCATGGTGGCATGGCAGCAGTTTGCCAATGGCGCCACACCCGAAAGCACTGGTGTGAAAGGCGATCATTTTGTGGGAGATTATTATGTGCAGTTTGGCAACGAGCAAAAAAAGCAAATGGCTGAACTGATTGAAAAGGGAATGACGAAAGAACAGGCGGAGAAAGAAGCCCCCATCATGAAAGCAGCGCAGCAAATGCTGGTGGACTGGGAAGCAGGCAAACCGGAAGTGATGGAACTCTGGAAAAAAATGAATGGCTGGGTCTATAGCGGTTTTGATATTACCTATGAACGTATCGGCGCTGATTTTGACAAAGTGTATTATGAAAGCGACACCTACCTGTTAGGCAAAAAAGCGGTGGAAGACGGATTAGCCAAAAATGTTTTTGTGCAAAAAGAAGATGGCAGTGTGTGGATTGACCTGACGGCGGATGGCTTAGATGAAAAAGTGGTGCAGCGGAAAGACGGAACGGCTGTTTACATTACACAGGACATCGGGCTTGCGGAACAGAAACAAAAAGAGTTTGGCTGTGAGCAGAGTATCTATGTGGTAGCTGATGAGCAGAATTATCACTTCAAAGTGCTGAAGCTGATCTGTGAAAAGATGGGCATCCCCGGCGCCGCAGGAATTTATCATTTGAGTTATGGCATGGTGGAACTGCCCACGGGCAGGATGAAAACAAGAGAAGGCACCGTGGTGGATGCGGATGACATGATAAATGAGATGGTGAATGTGGCAAAACAGAAAACGGAGGAGTTGGGAAAAGTAAAAGACTTCACCGAGGCGGAACTGAAAGAATTGTATGATACCATTGCCCTGGGCGCCCTGAAATTTTTCCTTTTGCGGGTGGACCCCAAAAAGCGGATGATCTTTAACCCGGAAGAATCCATAGATTTTCATGGGTTCACCGGGCCGTTTGTGCAATACAGCCATGCAAGGATCAGATCAATTTTACGGAAGCAAAAAGCAACAGGCGGCGGGCAAACAGCGACAAATCATTTGCTCAGGCTGGAAAGAGATTTGGTGATCCTGCTGGAACAATACCCGACCGTCATTGAACAAGCCTGTTCGGAACATAATCCTTCGGTGCTCGCTATATATGCTTTTAATGTTGCCAAACTCTTTAATACTTTCTACACAGAACATTCAGTGATGAATGCAGAATCTGAAGAAAAGAAACAACTGCGTCTTCAACTCAGCGAAATGACCGCTAATACGATTGCTTCGGCGATGGGTTTGCTGGGGATCAGGGTGCCGGAACGAATGTGATTGACATTCATCCTGCCAATATTTCCTTTTAAGGGTTTCACTGTACGGAAATGATACAATTCATACCCTGATCTGCGCAGGTGATCCATCTGCTGTAACTTTTTCCAACCCGCTGCGTCTCAATGTTAACCAGTGTTAAAAAAAATTAAATATCCTTATCAAATATTCTTTATACGAAAATGGTCGTATATTCGCTCAACCAAATGTTGAAGATTATGTCGAATACTAAAGTTATAAAGCCCACCGAAAGCGAACTGGAAATACTCCAGATCATCTGGTCAAAAGGTCTTGCCACTGTCCGTGAAGTGCATGAAAAACTTGCTGAAACAAAAGATGTGGGATACACCACCACGCTGAAGCTGATGCAGATCATGCATGAGAAAGGTTTGGTGAAAAGAGATGATTCGATGCGAACCCATGTGTACCAGGCTGCAGTGAACAAAGAAAAAACACAGCGACACCTGTTGGGAAAAATGATTGACAACCTGTTTGGAGGCTCTCCCACCCAATTGGTGATCCAGGCGCTGGGTGAAGGCAAAGCCAGTCCTGAAGAATTAGAAAGGATCCAGGCTTTATTGAATGATTTGAAAAAACAATAATAAATCAGCATCATGACTGCTTTTGGTGAATCCAACTTTCTGCAGGCATTAGGATGGGCTGTGCTGAACAGCTTGTGGCAGATGGCATTGTTGTGGGTGGTCTTCCAGATCGTTACCGGTTTATACAAGAAAATAAGTTCTGCAGGTAAAAGTATGCTGGCTTCTGCCCTTCTGATGACGGGTTTTGGCTGGTTTCTTTTCACTTTTGCATCCATCCTGTTCAGCCAGGCCGAACCCGGGGCTGCAACCCTTGTGGCCGTTGAAGGAAATGACCAGCTGAATAACTGGCTGCGCAAAACACTTCCCGTAGCTTCTATCATTTATTTGATCTTACTGATACTTCCGTTGGTTCATTTTATCCGCAATTACCGTTATGTGCAGGCCATCCGTGAATATGGATTGAGCAAAGCTGATGTGGAACTGAGGATGTTTGTAAAAAAAATCGCTGCCCAGTTAGGGATCAAAAAGCCGGTGAAAGTATGGGTGTCTGAATTGGTTACCTCTCCTGTCACTATCGGGTACCTAAAACCTGTTATTCTCATCCCGATGGCGGCAGTAAATCATTTGTCAACACAACAAATGGAAGCCGTGCTGCTTCATGAGTTGTCGCATATCAGGAGATTTGATTATTTCATTAATCTCATAATAAAATTCATCCAGTCCGTTCTTTATTTCAATCCTTTTGTAAAGGCCTTTATTAAGATCGTGGAGCGAGAAAGAGAAAAAAGCTGCGATGAAATGGTGATACAGTTCCAGTATGATCCGCATGGCTATGCCACCGCCCTACTGGAATTAGAAAAAACCAATTACCTCCCCAAAACGCTGGCTGTTGCCGCTGCAGGAAAGAAAAATGACCTGCTGCACCGCATCGAATGGATCATGGGTGTGCAAAAGAAAAAGCAGGTTATTTCTTTTAATAAAGTGGCCTCGGTGTTTGCAGGACTGCTTTGTATCATCGGCCTCAATGCCATGCTGATCCTGAGCAAACCATCAGAGGGCCGTTATGGACCCGGTTTTGCCGAACTTAGTTCACCGTTTTATTTCTTTGTGGATGATGCGCAGAAAAAACCGGCAACTCCGGCCATACCTGCCACTGAGACAACAAAAGAACTGATCGTTAATCATAGCCGTGAGGAAAAGCAACAGGAACAGGAGTCAAAGCAAATTGCACAAGCGGAAAAAATTGCCCCGGCTACCCCTGTTGAGTTTATGACCCCGTATGCAACAGAAAAAACTTCACAACCATTCATTCCTGTTTCAGTTTTCAAACCCGTTATCCCTGTGCTTGCTCCTTTTGAAGAAGCCCAGGTCAGGGAAGCATTGGCTGCGTCTAAAATATTGCTGAAAGAAGGACAATGGAAAGCAGTGGAAAACAAGATAGCTGAAGTGTTTACCATGCAGGAAAAAGAATTGCTGAAAGCCCAGATGGATAAAGAACTGAACAAACAGCTTGATCTGAGCAAATGGGAAACAAGCATGAAAATAGCTTATGATAAAGTGAACTGGGAAAAAGTGAATGGTGAACTGAACGCAGCCATGTCGAAGATTGCTCTTGACAGTGTTCAGCAACTCTATACCCGTGTGCTGAGCGATCTGAGCCAGGTGGAAAAAGAAATGAAGGCTATGAATGAAACCAGCATACCTGACACTGACCTCACACTTCGTTCTATTGAGCAAAAGAAATCAGAGGTGGAAAAGGCCATCAATATCATCAGGGCTGTAAAAACCAAAAAAGTGGTTCACTTATAATTCTTCCTTCAATTTCTCCAATTTATTTTACCAGCATCTCGGGCAGGCTTCGCTGTATTTGTTGCCGATCAGGAATCCCAGCATGAGTTCATGTGTTCCCCTGCTGACGGTATTCAGACGGGTGGTGGTAAAATCGTAAGAATAGCCAATATTGAAAGTGTTGCTGATACTTAAACCGGCCATTGCTGCATAACCGTCTTTGAAGCGATAACTGCCTCCCGCCCACATCAGGTCACGATACTGAAATTTCACATTCAGATCAAATTGCGGATTAGTGGGGCTTCCGTTCACATACTTAAACATCACCGAAGGAATAGCATTAATATCATCGTTCAATAAGAACCGGTAACCTGCTGTGGCGAAAATATGGGGCACCAAACGGCTTCCTTCCATGTTGGCATCATCAGTAAACCGTACCCGTTGGGGAATGATCTGCTGGGCGCTGACACCTGCAAAATAATCGGCAGAGTACAACCAAAGACCAAAACCAAGGTCAGGACGAATGCGGTTGATCTCAGCGCTGTTTTGAATCACCAGCGGGTCGTTGGGATCAATAAGCTTTGCTTTTGTACGGTCATAACTTACCTGGCTGATACCGGCTGAAAAGCCCCCTGACAAATTGGTTTGTGCATCCAGCCCCAGGTGATAGGCATAAGTAGCATTGGCAGAAAAGCGGTTATACAGCCCTGTTTTATCGTTTACAACAGTAAGACCGATGCCGTGGTGAGGTTCGGCAGCCGTATACGTTTCCCAATAAGCTTTACCTCTTGGGTTTTCACCGGGCACTTTGTAGGATGTGGCGCTGGTGCGGTAATCATTTTTTCCCAATGGCGCATGAACAGTTAAGTAATAGGTTTGCGGCGCCCCGTTCAATCCCACCCATTGATCCCTCATACTGAGTTTGAGGTCTGTGTAGTTCTCAATACCTGTGATAGCAGGATTGAGCACATACTGATTCAGCACATACTGGGTATAGTGCGGTCTTTGCTGTGTCATTCCCTGCAGGAAGAAAACAGCAGCAACGGCTGTGATGAATAGTTTCTTTTTCATGATCATTACCTCACGATATCTACGAAGCCAGACATTTTCTGCCTTCCGTTTTTAGGATCAACAATATAATAGTAGGTGCCCGCCGGCGCTTCTTTGCCGTTAAAGGTTCCATCCCAGGGATGGCTGTAGCCGATGGAGCGGAAAATAAGCTGCCCGTAACGATTAAATACTTCCACCGTGCAACCAGGATAACTTTCCAGGTAACGGATCACCCATGTATCATTGATACCATCCCTGTTCGGGGTGAACACATTCGGTATCTCCGGCGCTTTCAGCATTTTGACAAATACATCATCGCTGGTCATGCATCCTTTGTCAGATGTCACTGTCAGGGTGTAAGTGATATCTGCCTGCGGAGAAGATGCAGGTTGTGCAATAGTAGCATCATCCAGCCAGGTGGGCGGAGACCATGAATATGTTACGGGTATGCTGGTGATCAGTGTTGGAGTAAGCGTTACTACGCCACCTTCCAGCACTACTTTATCCGGACCCGCATTTGCCACCGGTGTGGGGTTAACTACTAGGGATTGAGTGGCTGCATTGACGCATCCGTTATCTGCTGTGAATGTATAAGTGATCACATGTGTGCCGGCGCCGGCTGTCGAAGGATTGAATAAACCGCCTTGCGACACTCCTGCCCCGCTGAAAGCGCCGGTTCCGGTAAGATTGGTAACCAATGGCCCCTGGCTCAACTGGAATTGCGGTGAATTGCTGCAAACAGGTAATGCTGCCGCAAAAGCTATCTGCGGCGTTGCATGCAATGTAATATCCCTTGTAACACTGCTGATGCATGTGATACCGGAATAAACGTCATAGCGAACGGTAACTGTCCGTGTTGCCGGAGACGCAAATTCGGGGTATTGATGGGTGTAGGTTCTTCCTGCTACGGGATTATTGTCAACAGTGCGAATAGTTGGATCGCTTATATCCCAATATATCTCCGTTCTCAAAATTTTTCCTGCTGTGATTGTTGAAGCATCAACAAGGTCAAGATTCCTGTTGCTGCAAATACTGTTGTTCTGGGTATTAAAAGCAGCCGTGGCCACACCGTTCACCAGCACATCCTGGCGAAGGGTGTCGGTGCAACCCGCATCGCTGGTTGTGACCAGTTGAACAGAATAGGTGCCCGGCTGGGTAAAATGGTGTGTCGGGTTTTGCAGGCTGGAAGTGTTGGGGTTGCCAGCATTGGCATTAGGATCATTAAAATTCCATTGCCATGAAGATATGCTTCCTGTCGAAATTGTACTGTTATCGGTCAGGGGCGCCAGCATATCGTTCTGGCATATTTCAGGTGAAATGAATGCTGAAACAGGTAATACATTAATAACAACGGGTTGCGGCACCGAAGTGATCTTACAGCCATTATCTGACTCCACTTCAACTGTTACATTGTAGGTGCCAGTGTTAGTATAAATATGATTGAGGGGTGCTGCAGAATTTGCCACCAACGTATTGCCATCGCCAAAATTCCATGTCCATTTGATCAATGATCCTGCATTGGCAGCAGAAGCATCTGTGAAGCCGACATTTCTTGTAACACATCCCGGCAATGACACATTGAAATTGGCCGTAGGCAGCGGGTTTACAACGACCGTACTTGTTGCAACATGATTGACAGTGGGACAACCTACCGCTGATGTTACATTGAGGGTAACTGTATAGGATCCCTGTGCTGTATAACTATGTACAGGATTTTGTGAAGTAGAAGTATTGCCATCGCCAAAATCCCAGTTCCATTGGCTTACTGTACTTCCGCCTGCCGTGCTGTTATTGGTAAATCCAAATACAGAACCAACACATACCTGTGTGGGTCCGACAAAAGCAGCTTGTGGTTCAGGGAAGATCGTATTGACATTTTTGGAAATAACATTGCTGCAACCTGCGGTGGATGTTACTGTGAGAGAAACATTGTAAGGCCCTGTACCTGTAAAATTATGCAGCGGATTTTGTACAGCGGCATTGCCCCCATCGCCAAAATTCCATGCCCAGGTATTCAGCGCTGCGCCACCGTTTGCAGATGACAGATCATTGAACTGCGCTGCACCTGAAGGCAGGCAAATGACTGACGGGAAATTGAAATCAGCTACCGGGTTTACTGAAACAGCTACCTGCCGGCTGAAAACAGCGCTTTGGCATCCGCCGGCAGTTTCAACAAGTAAAGTGACAGTAAAAGTTCCGGCTGAAGCGAATGTGTGGTTCTGTGCTGCATTAGAATTGGCCACTACAGCGGGTGAACCGTCTCCAAAATTCCATGTCCATTTGGCAATAGTTGAACCCGCAGGAACGGATGACAGATCAGTGAAACTAACAGAACGTCCCGCACAATAGGGTCCGGCTGAACTAAAGTCTGCCACTGGTGGGTCGTTTAAAATAACTGTCTTGGTCACAGTGTCACCCTTACAACCGATATCATTTATAAGCGTATATTTTACATCATAAGCTCCGGGACCTGAATAGCTATGGCTGGTGGAAGTAACATCATCCACAGTGGCGCCATCACCAAAATTCCAATGCCAGTGAGTAGCGGGTCTGCCGTTGAGGGTTGAATTATCAGTGAAACTGACGGGGTTAGAAACACAACCACTGCTGTTGAAATTAAAATTTGGTACCGGCATTTCATACACATTTATCTCGTAATCTATTTCCTGCTCTCCGTTACAGCCATCAGTGCTGGTGCTTTGTGCTATGATCCTGATAGGGTAACTGCCTGCATTATTAATAGTGTAGGTGCCGGGCAAAATATATTTATAAAGCGTTTTGCCATTCACAACAGAGGTCTCATCATAAACGGGGCTATTAAGTGTTTCGTCCGGGAAAAGACCGTTGAAAATCCACCTGATCTGTGCCGGTTCATAAGGAAAGGTCATCGAAAGCTGGAAAGTGGTGCCTTTGCAGGTTGCCGGAAAATCAACTTCTGCAAAACCGTTATCTACCGAAACATACTGATAAAGGTCTCTTACATTGGTTCCGGCCGAATAGCCATAGGTCTCCACATTTCCCAGTCCATAGCAAATGGCATTGAAACCACTGTCAGCGGTTAGAGTGTATGAATTATCTCCACTGGGAAACTGGTGCCGTAAATAAGAGAATTGCGGATTGGTCGGCATTGGCGTAAAGCCACCAACAGGATTGCCATTAATACGGAATGAAGCTGTGCCTGCTGTCGGTATCAGCACATTCACAAACTGCGCACTAATATTCTGCCGGGTGGAAGTGAAAATGGTAATGTCACTGATATTTTGCTCAATAGGATTTAAAATGATCATATCCGGGTCACCCTGGCCGCCTGCACAGTTTTGGCTGAGCAGGTATTGTGAAACAGAAATAGGTTTATCGGCAGAAATAAAGAAGGGCTGTGTCTCTATCATCTGGTTGGATGCAATAGCAGGATAAACCTGTCCGGTATTTAATGTTACCGGCACTCCCCTGTAAACGATATTAGTGTTGTCTTCACTGGCCATTACCCTCACCTGGAAACCGTTATTGCCCAGGATGGGGACCACTCCAAAATTTTTACCCCAGCTTGTCACGGGGTAGCATTGCTGAAAAAGCGGATCGGAGGAACTTCCGCTACAATTCTGACTGTTGATAGTGGTTGTTGAACTTCCCGAAAAAACTGCGATCTTTTTGCAAGGCTCTGTTGCTGTTGCAATGGATTCAATATAAGTTCCGGTAAGGTCATTATTGCTCTGCACCTGGTAAACATCCCCCACATTGGGAAGGTTGACATTGAATGTGCCGATGAAATTGCCGTTTTCCCTGCGTTGAATCTGGACGGTGGTGTTGGGTTCCACAGCAATAATATTAAACTGTGAACGGCCACCACCTGCCTGGTAATAGTTGATGGACTGGTATTTTCTGCCCAATACGCTGGTAGGTAAAACAAGAGTAGCCGCCGTTCTTGCAGCAGCATAAATTTGCGTGTAAACTACTACAGCCGGTTTGCCATCATCTACTTTTACACGAATACCTTTATTGACAATCATACCTGA
Organism: uncultured Chitinophaga sp.; assembly: GCA_964437415.1. Classification (GTDB taxonomy): domain Bacteria; phylum Bacteroidota; class Bacteroidia; order Chitinophagales; family Chitinophagaceae; genus CADEDV01. The sequence goes on from CAYTGN010000002.1 coordinate 266,236, forward strand.
TTCTGCATCATTGATATAGGCTGCAAACCTGTTAATGGGAACAGTAGTTACGGAATTGGGGTTTACAACAAAGTTCTGAGTTTGCCCATTGTAGGTAATCACCCCACTTGAAGCCTTGTCTGAAGTGATGAAGATGTACATTTCGGCCAAACTGCCACCACTGGGAACATGCGAAGGAAAGCACAGGTAGAATTCCTTTCCCTTGTTGGAAAAGTCCTGTGAAAAAACGGCCTTTCCCATAAACAGGAAAAGGGTAAACATTAGGGTACGAAGCAGGGATAAATTTCTCATTGAATCCAAGTCCAGATTAAAAGGGAGCTCAAATCTAATGAAAAGCCCCTAATAATGAAAGCCTTTGGGGGATAAATGTGGATGCTGTGAACAAACGGTTTGGATTCAGCCTTATAAGAAAATCCGTCGCTATGGCATATCGTAAACTTACGAAACAGACCCACCCATTCAAGGCCAAAATAACACCCTGCAAAAAAGAATATCGGTTTTTGAAACACCCGGTTTCAATGTGTGAAGTACAAAACCAGTTCACGAATTATCAATATTCAGCATGTAAATGATTTGCGAAAACATAATTATCATAAATAGATATATAAATATGGTATCCAATGAATTGATATTTAAAATTACATTTTGTTTAATATTTGGGCTCTTTTATTACAAATGATTCAACTTAAGCAATTACATTCGAATTTTTAAGTTTAGATATATTAGCTAATTATTTTAAAATCTATTATTTAGAATAAAATTTTAAAACAATAATTTTAGTAGAGTTTGTTGAACCTTAATTATCATATTTTTCTAATTAAATTAGCACAATTTCTACCAAAACATGGGGCTACTATATACCACTTCCCACAACCCATTTCTTTAATTTTATGCAACAACCCCTTCCCGCTCCCACCCTGCCATAATCACCCACATTCTTAAATAATTGCTGAATCTTTTGGGCGGGCACTGCCGCCTGCTTCTTTAGCTTACTTTACAGGATGATTTCATCTGTCCGTATAACAGCGTTTCTTCTCGTATTACTGGTACTGGTCGCCAGCAACTGCAAGAATTTAAAAGACCCCGTATTTGAGGAAATGGAGACCATGAAACTGGGCAAGGTAGGCCTGGATGAAACAACCGTTTCGGCCGACCTGCGTTTCAACAACCCCAATTCATTTGGCCTCCGGCTGAGGCAGATTAATTGTGACCTATACATTGACAGCAGTTATGTGGGCCGGTTCAGCAATAGTGAAGAAGTCAGGGTGCCGGCAAGGGCACGGTTCATTCTTCCCGTTTCGGGACAGGCCAGCACTTTGGAATTGTTGAAGTATTCAGGCATTGCTGCACTATCGGAAAAGCTGCGGCCGTAAGAATAAAAGGAACCGCCCGTGTCAGCAAGGCAGGCATTTTCAAAACCATCCCGGTTGATTATTCAGACAGCATTTTACTGAAGTTTTGAATCTTTTAGCGGCATAAAAAAACCGGCCAATAAGCCGGTGAAATAAAATTATCCGTTGCCCGGAGGCGGAGTTTTGGGTTTGGGATGACCGCCCCCATCTTCCGGTTTTTTACAGCCCTTTGGCAACCGCTTATAAGAATCTTCATTGGCCGGCACATCATCCGCATCATAGCCGCAATTGGCAATGGCGGTCTTTATTTCTTCGATATTGATACGGTCAGTTACATATCTCACCTGGGTCTCCCCTTTACGAAAGTTCACTGTCACCATCGTTACCCCGTCGTGCCTGTTCAGGTAGGTCTCTATCCTTTTCTTGCAATTCTCACAAAGGGCCTGTGGGGTTTGGATCTTTGCCGTCATTACGGCTTTTACCGGGGTCTGGGCATGGACTACAACAACTCCTGTTGTCAATACCAGCATTGAAAGAAGTAGTCTTTTCATCTGAACCGATTTATTGCAATTTACTAAATGCCTTTCCAACCGGCGGGATCATCCCGCCACTTTAACAAAACCTCCTGCTGCACTACTGAGATCATTCCTCTTTCCATCGCCAGTTCTAAAAGCACCGGGTAATTTGTCAGTGAATGATATGGCAATGATGCCTTACTGAAGGCTTCAGTTGCAACAGGAAACCCATATGTGAAGATGGAAACCATTCCCACTACTTCAAGACCGGCTTCTTTCAGCACATCCACCACCTGCAGGCTGCTTTTGCCAGTGGAAACAAGATCTTCTATCACCACTACTTTCTGACCGGCTTCATAATGGCCTTCTATCTGGTTACCCAGGCCATGCTCCTTGGGTTTAGGCCTGACATAGACATAGGGCAGCTTCAACTGATCAGCAGCCATTGCTCCCCATGCAATACCTGCTGTAGCCACTCCGGCCAGCATTTCCGCTTCCGGGAATTTTTCAAACAGCACATTACATAACTCTGATTTGATAAAATCCCTTACATATGGGAAAGACAACACTTTCCGGTTATCACAATAGATGGGACTTTTCCAGCCACTGGCCCAGGTAAAGGGTTGTTCGGGATTTAATTTAACTGCATTAACTTGAAGTAATTTTTCAGCAACAGCTTTTTCGTTTGTCATGGGGCAAAACTAATTTGATAAAGTGAGAATGTGAAAACTGAAAACACCGTCTTTAAATGTTCATTAAAATCTATTTCGGCAACAAACCTCTTTTCCTCTGCGACAATATAGATACAGCGGTGGAACCTTACCTGCACCATGATGATGCTGTTTTTATTGATGAACTGAACCCACACACAGTGAAAAGCATGATCCATGAAATGCAGGTGGAGAAAGTGCATGCCGGGGTTTTCTTTCATCCTGATCTTGATGTGCTGAAAAAAGCTTTTATAAAAAAGTTCAACCTTGCATTGGCCGCTGGCGGGTTAGTGCAGAATGAAAAAAAAGAGATACTGCTCATCTTCAGGCGGGGAAACTGGGACCTGCCCAAGGGAAAGTTAGACAAAGGTGAATCATTGGAACAATGTGCTGTGCGGGAAGTGGAAGAAGAAACAGGACTGAAGAACGTGAGCCTTATTTCCCCGCTCACCACCACTTATCATACTTACCACGAAGGTGCCAGGTTCATTCTGAAAGAATCACACTGGTTTTCGATGTCTGTTAAAGGAGACCAGCCATTAATTCCGCAAACAGAAGAAGATATACAGGAGATAAAATGGGTGGCTGCAAAAGATATTCCTTCTTTTCTTTCTAAAACCTACCCCTCTGTGGCAGATGTGCTGCAACATTTTTTGGAAAATTAAATCAGGATTTGCGGGTAAGTACCGCAACTGTCAGCCTGCTCACACAAACTAACTTCTCTTTTTCATCATGGATGCGGATGTCCCAGACATGGGTGCTGGCGCCAAGATGCAGTGGCTTGCATACACCTGTTACAAAACCATCTTTAGCACTGCGGACATGATTGGCATTTATTTCCAAACCCACACAGTAAAACTTACTGTGATCCACTACCATGGCAGAAGCAATGCTTCCGATAGTTTCGGCCAGCACACAGGATGCGCCGCCATGCAACAGGCCATAAGGCTGCCGGGTGCGATGATCTACAGGCATTTTCGCTTTGATGAAATCAGGCCCTACTTCTGTCCATTCAATACCGATATGTTCACCCATGGTGCCTTTTTCAAGCGAAGACAATAGCTCAACTGAAAGCTCTTTCTGAAACCAGATCATTGTTGCAGGGTTTTGGCCACCGCTTCCGGAAGAAATGGTGTGGCATTTCCGCCATTGCGGATAATATCCCTGACGATGGTGGAAGCGACGGAAGTATATTTCGGCTCACCTGTCAGAAAGATCGTCTCAATGGATTTGTCAAGGGTACGGTTGGCATCGGCAATGGTCTTTTCATATTCAAAATCGCTGACGTAGCGGATGCCCCGGAGAATGAAATGCGCCCCGATCTTTTTGCAAAAATCAATGGTGAGTCCCTCATATACGGCCGCTTCCACCCTTTCCTCATCAATGTAGATCTCTTTTATCCATTGCAAACGCTGCTCGGGACTGAACATCGGGGCTTTGGCTGCATTCAGACCAATACCTACCACGATCTTGTCGAACAAAGGAATGGCCCGGTTGATGATGTCCACATGTCCAAGTGTGAGGGGATCAAATGTGCCGGGAAAAAGACAGATACGCATTGTATTGCAGATTTTAGATTTGATCAGGCAGGAAATCAAACCCGATAGTTATCGGGTCTAAAATTAAAAAATCAGGCTGTGTTACGGTTAGCCAATAAATACAGTACTGCCATTCTCACTGCCACTCCGTTCTCCACCTGCTGTAAAATTATGGATTGTTTGCTGTCGGCCACATCGCTGTCAATTTCCACTCCCCGGTTGATGGGGCCGGGGTGCATGATGACGATCTCTTTATGCAGGCTATCGAGCAGCTTCCGGTTGATACCATACGCAAGACTGTATTCACGCAGTGAAGAAAACAAAACCTGGTTTTGCCTCTCTAATTGTATGCGCAGCACATTGGCCACATCACACCACTCTAATGTTTCCCTGATATTGTAACTGACATTAACGCCCAGTGCATCACGGATATATTTTGGGATCAGTGTGGGAGGTCCGCAAACGGTCACTTCCGCCCCCATTTTTTTCAGCAGGTAAATATTGCTTTGCGCCACCCGGCTGTGCATGATGTCGCCGATGATGGCCACCTTCCGGTTTTCAAGACTGCCTGTTCTCTCTTTGATGGAAAAAGCATCCAGCAACCCCTGGGTGGGGTGTTCATTGATGCCATCACCTGCATTGATGATAGCAGCAGGTATATGCTGTGCCAGGAAATGCGGCGCCCCGCTGGCACTGTGGCGCATCACCACCATGTCCACTTTCATGGACAAAATATTATTGACAGTATCCAGCAGGGTTTCGCCTTTTGAAACAGAGGAGGAAGATGCTGTAAAATTGATGGTATCTGCCGATAATCTTTTTTCTGCCAGCTCAAATGATATCCTGGTACGGGTGGAATTTTCAAAAAACAAATTCACAATCACCACATCCCGCAGCGAAGGCACTTTTTTGACAGGCCGCTGTAAAACCTCCTTGAATTGCTCTGCTGTTTGTAAAATAAGGGAAATATCCTGTGGGCTGAGGTCTTTAATGCCTAACAGATGACGAGTGGATAGTTGCATTAAAGGGCGAAGTTAATAGAAAATAAGGAATTGGCAATTACGGGCCTGATACAAGAAAATTGCCGTCAATACCTAGTACAGCACGACCTCTTTTTTATCCCACTCCACTTTCACTTTCTGTGAAACGATAGAATCAATGGATTTGCCGGTATAATCGGGCTGAATGGGCAACTGGCGACTGAAGCGGCGGTCCACCAGCACACAAAGTTCCACTTTTCCCGGTCTGCCGAAATCCAGCAGGGCATCAAGGGCTGCCCGGATGGTGCGTCCGGTGTACAAAACATCATCAATCAGCACCACTCTTTTGCCCTCGATGGAAAAAGGAATATCGGTCTGGTTGGCGATATGCAATTCCTTGCGGATGTCATCACGATAAAAGGTAATGTCCAGTTTACCGTAGGGAATAGCACCCGGCCATTCCTTTTTTATTTCCTCCACGATCCTGTCGGAGAGAAAAACACCCCTTGGCTGAAGACCGATCAGTACTGTATTGCCCAGTTCCGCATGATTTTCCAGTACCTGGTGGGCCAGCCGCCTGATGGTGATGGCTAATTGTTGTTCCGACAAGATGGTTTTCACTTCAAAATTTTTATAAAAGTACGGAAGGGTTTTAAAACAGCCGAAAAGCATCGTGAAATTCACATAGGTTGATAATTCCTGAAAATGCTGGCAATCTATCTTTTGCATGGTCATTAAGTCCTGTTTGCAAAAAACAGCTATGAAACCGTTGCAGGAATGTTTAAATTTAATAGCTAACTTTTTTTTCATCAATTAAAACTAAGTGTATGAAAAAGATTGTATTCGTATTTAGCCTGCTCTGTTGCAGCAGTGGTTTGCTTGCACAAACTATTTATGCTATAGAAAAAGGAAGTTTTCTTGCCGGTGGCAAAACCAAACTGGCATTTTCTTCTCAGCCTTATATCGGTGATGAAAAGATCAAAACCACTTCTTTTCGTTTTAGTCCCAACCTTGGTTATTTTGTCGCTGATCAATGGGCTATCGGCGGAAAATTAGATTTTGAAACATCCAGTACCAAGTTTGGGAACATGGACCCGGAAAAATACAATGATATGGGCATTGGCGTTTTCAGTCGTTATTATTTTCTTCCGGCCACGCATCAAACTAATTTTTTCGGCGAAGCCGGTTTCAGCATTGGCAGCTACAAATATGATGATGACGAGGAAAGAAGCGGCTATAACAATTTCAACTTATCGCTTGCTACCGCTATTTTCCTGAACAGAAATGTTGCCCTTGAGTTCGGGTTGGACTACTCGTCTTTCAAATATGAAGATGAGGATGACCGCAGCAGCCGTTTTGGCATCTGTGGCGGATTCCAGGTCTATCTTGACCCCTGCTCTAAAAACAGGGCAAGGGTGAGAGAAGCATCGGTAACAAAGTATTGAGAGCTGTAATTAAAATGCAAAAGGACTGCTTAACTACAGTCCTTTTGCATCAAATTTTTACCTGCATTACCGAAGGAAAATTATTGCTGAATAAGAAACAATCAACGGATCTATTTCTGCAGAATGGTCTGCAAAGAACTTTTCAGCAACTATCTTATCCCCCATTTCTGTCTTAAAATTTCTCCACCCCTTTCACTCTCATCCTAATGGATGATACAGCAGTTACCGGGCCGGTAATGAAAAGTGTTTTTTCATCTTTGCCGGCAAATACATTGTTGGTGGCGCCACCGGTAGGAATATCCAGCACCTTTTCTCCTTTTGGATTGAAGGCGAGCACTCCCTGTCCTGCGCTTACATATACATTTCCACGGTCGTCCATTGACATACCATCACAAAAATCCAGTGAGGCTACAAAGGTTTTGATGTTGGATAGCGTTCCGTTTGGCCTGATATCAAATGACCAGATCCCTCCGCTGCCATTATAGGACCATTGGTTTACATACAATTTTTTCCCGTCCGGTGACCCTACAATACCATTAGGCCATGAATCTGCATTCCATCCTGCCATCGTTGTTACCCTGACCAGTGTGCTGCTGCCCGGTGCCAGGTAGTACACATGCCCTCCTTTGCCTGATGCTGCCTGCTCTGAATGTATGGGTTCCCAGGGTTGCTTGCGGGGATCGTTGTCATCCCAATAGTCTCTTGGAAAGATCGGATCAGTGATATACATACCTCCTGTTTTAGGATTGATCCAAACATCGTTGGGGCCATTTAAAAGTTTCCCATTGTAGTTGTTTACCAGCACAACATGGCTGCCATTCGGAAATATCTTTCTGACCTCTCCATACATATCCGCACAGGCAATCAGGTTTCCCTGCTTGTCGAAAGCCATACCGTTAGAACGGCCTGTGCCGGTTAAAAACAAAGAGATATGCCCGGTTTTTGCGTTCCATTTATAAATCTTATCATTTGGCTGATCAGTGAAAAAAACATCCCCGGACTTGTTAACTGCAGGGCCTTCCGTAAAGCTGTAACCGGTTCCTAATGTTGTCAATTGTGCAAAAGGAGCAATAAGGTTATTGGGATCAAAATATCCCGGCCCCTCCTGGTGAGGTTTACCTTTTTTATGCGATTCTTCGGTCAGTTCTTCTTCGGGAGGAAGGTCCTCCCTGACATTTTTTTGACAGGAAATAATTAACAGGCAGCATACAGCGCCTGTCATTGCAAGCAATGACTTTTTCATAATAGCAAGAAGTTTTTAATTAGAAAATAAATGGAAATATGCCTTAGAGATATAGGCTAAAAGCAGAATATTAAAGGTATCTGATCAGTCAGGCAAAAAGCTACCAATAAACCACAGAGTAGGATATTACATAAATTAACGATCGTTATTTCCCGGGAAGCAGTACCTGTAATCAGCAGGTTTAGTACCTCACCCGGCAATATATCTCATGGCAAAAATATTTCTGCCTGGTCGTAAAATACATGCTGCGTTGTCTGCTTTAGCCGAAGAAAATATAAGCCATTGCAATAGCAGTAATGATACCTGCCAGGTCGGCAAGTAACATAGTACCAACTGCATATCTTGAATTTTTGATACCTACCGCCCCAAAATAAACAGCGATGATATAAAAAGTGGTATCTGCCGATCCGCGGAAAACAGATGCAAGATTGCCGGCAAATGAATCCGGCCCGTGTGCATTGAGTGTGTCAATCATCATGGCCCTGGCGCCACTGCCGCTTAAAGGTTTCAGTAAAGCTGTTGGCAACCCGTCTACAATCCTCGTATCACCACCAAAAAAGATGAAAAGATTTTTGATACCATCCAGCACAAATTCAAATGCACCGCTGTTTCGCAACAAACTTATTGCTACCAGCAGCCCTACGAGATAGGGAATAATCCTTACTGCGGTTTCAAAACCTCCTTTTGCCCCTTCAATAAACGCATCGAAGATGTTGATCCTTTTATATACTCCCCCCAACACAATGAGCAGGAAGATAGCGAGGATGATGCCATTGCTGAGACTGCCTGAAAACAGTTTTACATTTTCCGCATCCAGTGTTTTGATATAAAGCACCAGCGCTGCAATCGCAGTGCTGATACCCAAAACCCACAGAAGGATGACAGACTGAAATATATTGATACGCTGCTTCCATGCCACAATGAGCAGGGCTGCGATGGTGGCCACAAACGTAGCTATCATGCAGGGAATGAAAATATCCGTTGGATTTGCTGATTTCATCGCCACCCTGTCGGCAATGATAACGGTGGGTATCAGAGTAAGTCCCGATGCATGCAAACAAAGAAACATCAGTTGCGGGTTGGAAGCCCTCGTTTTATCAGGGTTGATCTCCTGCAGGCTCTCCATCGCTTTGATACCAAAAGGTGTGGCGGCATTGTCAAGCCCCATCAGGTTGGCGGAAAAATTCATGACCATGTGCCCCATCGAAGGATGATTCTTCGGCACATCCGGAAAAATGCGGGAAAAGAAAGGCCCGATGATCCTTGATAAAAAACGAATGCCTCCTGCTCTTTCTGCAATGTTCATAAACCCCATAAACAAAGCCATAATACCTATCAAAGCAATACAGAGATTGACCGCATCTTTGCAGGTTTCAAAAATGCCATTGGCGGGAAGAAGTTTGTAAGCCCTGTAAGTATTATCGGATGTCTTAAATACTTTTTCTTTTCCTATCACCGCCACTTTCTGCAGCTCCAGTTGCTGATGAACACTGGCCGGAACTGCCGTCGGATCAAGTGTCCGTACTGAAGTGGTATCCGTGTTCTTGCCAGTCACCAAATGGCTAAATATCTGTCCCTGCTCGGGTTCAAATATGAATTTGCCTGCAGCCACCAATAGAGCAATGATGATAAAAGCCGTCCATATCCTGCTGAGAGCCATAGTAATCTTTGATTTGAGAATGAAGATTGAAGATTTTTAGTGAATAACCAAAATCATCTTTTCACAAGCCTTATCGTTCGGCATTGATGGCTTATCTTTGCGCCTCTTTTTACAAACATAAAAGCGGATGGATCAGCAAAATGACCCTTTGCCTTTTATGATCAATATGACAGATATTTTATGGCATTACAAGCAGGAATTGTAGGATTACCCAATGTTGGAAAATCAACCTTATTCAATGCGGTCAGCAACAGTGCCAAAGCGCAGGCCAGCAATTATCGTTTTTGCACCATTGACCCAAATGTGGGCCTGGTGGATGTGCCCGACCCCCGGTTGTATAAACTGGCTGAATTAGTAGTACCCAACCGTATTGTTCCCACACAGATCGAGATCGTTGATATTGCGGGGCTGGTTCGTGGCGCCAGCAAGGGTGAAGGACTGGGCAATAAATTTCTCGGGAATATCCGTGAAGTGGATGCTGTGATTCATGTGATCCGCTGCTTTGAAGATGAGAACATCCTCCGTGATGAGGGCGCCATCAATCCTGTTGCAGACAAAGAGATCATTGACACCGAACTGCAACTGAAAGACCTTGACAGTGTTGAAAAGAAGATCCAGAAAACCGAGAAGCAGGCAAGGATTGATCCCAAACTGAAAACCGAACTGGATGTGCTGTTGCGCTGCAAAGAACATTTGGAAAAAGGAAAAAGCATCCGAGAACTGGATCTAAGCAAAGAGGAAAAAGTGGCTATCGCCGATCTGTTCTTACTGACAGATAAGCCTGTTTTATATGTTGCAAACGTTGACGAGGCTTCTATGCATACCGGCAATAAGTTTTCCGAAATGCTAAAAGAAGCCGTGAAAGATGAAAAAGCCGAAGTGATCGTTATGTGCAATAACATAGAAGCACAGATCGCTGAAATGGAGAACCCCGAAGACAAGCAGCTTTTCATGGAAGAATATAAAATGAAAGAGCCCGCCCTTGACCGCCTGATTCATTCTGCATATAAACTGCTCAACCTGTTTACTTACTTCACAGCCGGTGTGCAGGAAGTGAGGGCATGGACCATACAGCAGGGGTGGAAGGCGCCGCAGGCCGCAGGTGTTATTCATAGTGACTTTGAAAAAGGCTTTATAAAAGCGGAAGTGATCGCCTATGATGATTTTGTACACTACGGCTCTGAAGCGGCCTGCCGTGATGCCGGTAAATTAAGAATTGAAGGCAAAGAGTATGTGGTGAAAGACGGGGATGTGATGCATTTCCGGTTTAATGTGTAATCTTACTGCCTTTAACAGGCTTCATCAAAACAGAGCCGTCAGGCTTGCTCTTCCGATATGCACGGTTCTTCCTGAACCGGGTTTGCGGCCATCATACTGGAAATTCATTTCAATCGCATTGCTCAGTCGGCGGGTAAGGTTTAGCGACCATAAAAAGTTTTTCCCCGGCAACAATCCATCCAACATGATATAACTCACCGTGGTATTTGCAGGATAGTTATAGTCAATATTGTTGAAAGTGAACTTGCCGGTGATAGATGTGCTTTGCAAAATATTGTATTTGCTTTCGATGTTCAGTGAATGGGAGGTTGACTTTTCTCCCCCGTATACAGGATCGTTTTTCTTATTCTCCAGTTTATATCCTGTCACCAATCGGAATGATGTGCCCCGGATATATGTAAAATTGGGCTCCACATTATAAATATCAAGATCATAATTCCTGTTATTGAACTGAGGGGTGAACAATGCATTTTCTCCCATCTTGCCGTTCACAGTAAGAGCAACCATACGGCTCAGGTTCCAACGCCATTTCAGGTTCCAGTCATTCAGCTTGCGACTTTCATAACCATAGGTGAGCAATGCCTTGCCACTGTTGCGCAGGTTGCTGAGATCAACTCCCCATTTGCTGCTGAAACGGTTAAAAGAAAGTGTGTTCAGAAAAACCGTATTCAAAGTGATCAGCGCTGTGTCATTCACGCCATACTTAAAAGGACTGAATTCAAAGCTTCCTTTAGCAATGGATTTTTTATTCACCTGCAATGAGGTGAGCAGGTTCATCCGTGACAGCAATTTCCTAATGCCCTTCAGATCGGGTTTATTCAGCAACACTCTCGGGTTCACATTCAGGCTATAGTTAAACGTTATGTAGTTGGCTTTCAGAAATTCATTGGTGGGAGTAAATACCCGGATGAATTTGGCCTGGTCAGGAAATGCGGCAAGTTCAAATTCGTTCAGTTGCTGCACACCATCGCTGTTGTAATCAATCCATGCAAATTGCCCGGTGCCTGCAGGCACTTCGAAATAAGCAAAATCCCTGCGCTGCTCCTGCCCTGCTCCCACTTCATACAGCACATTGCCGGTGAGCAATCCTTTCCATTCATTCATCACATATTCTGCTCTTCCCAAAATGGTTTCATCTTCTGTTTCCGGCGAAACAGCCTGATCATACACTTTCAGCTTGCGGAAAGTGGTGTTCAGGTAAAACTGGCGGTTGGGGTTGCTGAGCAGTTCTGTTTGCAGATTCAGGTTAAGACTTCTGTCGCCACGGACAAATTCATTTCCCACTGCATATTTATCTGAACGGGAAAAGAAAGTGATGCCATACTTATTTTTCTTTCCTTCATCTGATTTCAGGTATAAGGAATAAGTATCAAAAGAAAACGCCAATGGTGTCAGTGTATCGCTGGCCTGGTGCCGGGCCGTGTTTTGCTCCAATGTGTAGCGGAAGCCCAGCCGCCAGTTGCTGAGTTGTTTCAATTGTTTGTTCATATCAATGATTGGGCGGAGAAAAACGGCTTTGTCCGTGCTGCTGTTTGAAGCGGTAGAAACAAATTCATTGTTGAATTTCCACCCCTTCCAGTCGGCGCCATGACGAATAGCATGCTGGAATCCTTTATAATCATCGCTGCGGCGGTAATTTGTGACCTGGTAAGAAAGCGAATGATTTTTATTATCCTTCAACCCTGCTGATGCCCGGATAATATTCTCCGTTGCCGGTTTAAGCACAGCCTGTAATGGCAGCCCCCAGTCACGGGTGAATTCCACATTCCGTAAACGTTCCAGCGGTTTGAAGCGGTCCTGCACATATTCATAATCCAGCGCAGTGCTGAGCTGCAGTTTATTTTTCGTTTGCAGGGGACTGTTATTGCTAAATTGAAATTTAGCGGCCCAGCCCCGGTCATCGCTGTCATCTGCCTTTGAAAAAGTATTGACATCATAATTGCTCATGGCCACTTCTGCTTTCAGCAAGGTGTTTTTGTCAATGGCATAATCCATTCCCAGGTTGACCAATTGTTGTTTCTTGGGTGTTACGAGAATGGTGACCGGTTCAAAACTGCCCTGTTTCACCCCGCCCACCGGCGGAATGAACTGGTATACTTTTCCATTGGCGCCATTAAAATCCGGCACATAGTTGCCATTGCCCTGCCCCACACTCACAAAAGAAAGACTGTACTTTGCCACAGCCGGGTCAGTTGAATACTTGTAAAAAGAATCAATACCGGGTGTAGGATCATAAATTTTTTCATACAACACTTTACCGGCGGCAAACGTATCAATTACGGCAGATGGGTAAAATGCTTTTTGAATACTGTCGCCAACACCTGCGAGAAACTGCTTTTGCTGATCATCCAGCACCTGGTTGATCTGCGAATTGCGGGCATCGCTGTTGGTGAAAGCACCAAGCCGCAATTTCAGTTTTTCATTAAACTCTAATTCCTGCGACAAATAAAAATTGGCATTCAGAAAATTCCGGTCGGCATATTCAAACTCCACCTGTATCCGGCTGTCTTTGGTGATCATTCTCCGTGGAGTGAAAGTGATCTCTGCGGTGTTATAGTTGATCACATAGTCCTGGTCTTCGCCCCGCTGGTACAGTTCACCGTCCACAAACACTCTTTCCGTATTGGCAAGAATGATAAAGAACAATTCATTGTTGGCGCCGGTGAGACGATAAGGTCCCTGGTTGCCCTCAAGACCCTGGAAAACATTGCGGGTAAATTTTCCTTTGGCAATTGAACCGCTGGCTAATGTTTTGGAAACGGCATTTTTTCCAACCGGGTTAGTGGTCTGAAAAGAAACACCCTGCAATCTTTTGTAAAAGCTGAGGAAATAAGATTTGTTCTGCCGGATGTCGAGGTCGCCGAGGTTCAGTTGCCACCCGATACCCATCGGGTTCTTTTTTTTGAATTGCAAAAAGACCTGGTCAAATTCATTTAACTGTTGCGTGGTGCCATCGGGTTGAATAGGAATATTATTGTCCGTAAGCGCTGCCTGCACTTCGATGCTGTCGCCCAGCATGCCGCTCAGTTGCAGGTTGAGGGTGGAATTTAAAACCGCATCCTGGCTGTTGCCAAATGCAATTTGCCTTCCGAAACTTCCTTCTGCTTTCAAGGTGCCAAAATCAAAGATGCCCCGTTGCTGATCGCTTAGTTCGGTATTGAACTCAAAAGGCTTTGCATAAAATTTATTCATCACACTGTCATAATTCATGCGTTGTGTGACAGCATTCAGTTTATAAGGAAAGACCCTGTAACGAAGCGTTACGGTTACAAGAGATGGTTTTTTATGCCAGAACAGCACTGCATTAATGATGTCAAGATGATAATCCGATGCCGCAATACCTTCTATTGAAAAAGTGTTGGGAACTATGCTGACCGTGTCAATTCGCAGGGTATCTGTAACTGGCAATGTTTTCTGGCGAAGATTGGATGCCGGTGACAAAACAGGCTGCTGGGCCAGGCCCGCAACAGAGAGCATAACAAGGGTCAGGAGCAGTAATATCCGGCACGAATCCCTCAATAACAGTGAGTTTTACTCAAAATCGTAAAAACAGGGGTATTTATTGCCCGAAAATTATCAACTGCTGTTAATTAGTGAGTGTGATAATCAAAAACTTAAGGCCAACCCGGTGGTCACAACCGCTTTATGCGGATATTGCGGAATTTCACCTCATCGCCGTGGTCCTGCAACCCAATCTTCCCGGTTTTGTAAGTGCCGAAGGCGGGCATCTCTTTAAACTTGCTGCCAGCCACTAATTTCTTCCAGGCATCATCCCACATGGTAGTGGAAACAACATTTTCACCATTCAGGAAAAGATCCAGTTTGCCATCCACGCATTTCACTTCGGCCAGGTTCCATTCACCGGGCGGCTTCACGGTTTCTTTGGTGCAGGAGATCAGATCGTAAAGATCACCAGCCCTGTGTTTGATAATTTTTGCATCGGCATGGCCATCGTTATCGAGCACCTGCATTTCGGGGCCGGTTTCCCAGGGCCGTTTATAAACTGTGTCTTCGTGAATATAAAAGATGATACCGCTGTTGCCGTTTTTAGAAATGTTCCATTCCAGTTTCAGGTGAAAATTTCCGTAAGCAGAATCAGTCACAATATCACCGCCATCTTTTATCTGCCAGTTTTCCTTATTGGATGTATCTAAATAAAGATAGCCTTCCTTCACTTTCCAGGCTGTGCCAACTGAATCAGCGCCGTATTTATGCCAGCCTTTGGTCGTTTTGCCGTCAAACAGCAGTTCCCAGCCGTCTTTTTTTTCTTCTTCGGTCAGTTTTGCCATGGTAGAGTCAGTTGATGCATCTTTTCTTCCTGAATAGCTGTTGTCGTAGCAAGAACTTGTAACGACAGCCATCATTGCAAGGCCAACCAGTAATTTCAACATGATCCTTATTTATTTTTCAGTAAGAGAATATACTTCACCATCGCCTCTGCATCTTCTTGCGACATGCCGGCATGAGGTGTCATTGCCACTTCGCCCCATACTCCACTGCCACCATTGATGATCTTACCAGCAAGATGTGCAACCATAGTATCAGGCATTCCCGCATATTTGTTGGCCACTTCACGATAAGTAGGGCCAATTAATTTTTCATCCACTTTGTGACAAGTGAGGCAGTCACTCTTTGCGATAAGAGAAAGCCCCTTCTGATAATCGGGGTTTTGGGTAACGTCTTCCTTTGCTTCTTTTTCCGGTTCTTCTTCTTTTTTCTCGGAACCACCACCGCCACCGCAGGCAGCCAGCATAGATAAAATGACAAATGAACAGATGAGCTTTTTCATAATATAATTTTTTGGTAATTGAATGCGAATTTACTTTATTAATCCAAACCCAGCAGTTTACGGTTGGCTTTTTCATCAGTTCCGCTGGTTGCAAAATCATCAAAGGCTTTTTCCGTCACCCGGATGATATGATTGGAAATAAACTCCGCTCCTTCCCTGGCGCCATCTTCCGGGTGTTTGATGCAACATTCCCATTCCATCACTGCCCAACCCGGGTAGCCATACTGTGTAAGTTTGCTGAAAATGGTTTTAAAATCCACCTGCCCGTCGCCGGGTGAACGATACCGGCCTGCCCGGTTGCCCCAACTTTGATAGCCGCCAAAAGTGCCCTGTCTCCCCGTTGGATTAAATTCTGCATCCTTCACATGAAATGCTTTTATTCTTTCATGGTACAGGTCTATGTATTCGATATAGTCCAATTGTTGCAGCACAAAATGCGAAGGATCATAAAGCAGGCAGGCACGGGGATGGTTTTTCACCTCCTGCAAAAACATCTCATAAGTAGTGCCGTCAAAAATATCTTCGCCGGGATGCACTTCGTAGCAAACATCCACACCACATTCATCAAAATAATCAAGTATAGGTGTCCATCTTTTTCCTAACTCTTTAAATCCCTCTTCCACCAGACCGGCGGGGCGCTGCGGCCAGGGATGAAATGTGTGCCACAATAATGAGCCGCTGAAAGTGGCATGTGCATTCAATCCTAAATGTTGCGATGCTTTTGCCCCGTATTTCACCTGCAGAATAGCCCATTCGTTTCTTGCTTTTGGATTTCCTCTTAAATGTTCCGGTGCAAAGCCATCGAATAAACTGTCATAGGCAGGATGCACTGCTACCAATTGCCCCTGCAAATGCGTTGACAGTTCTGAAATTGCCAGGCCACATTCATTGATGATACCTTTCACTTCATCCGCATAGGTTTTGCTCTCGGCGGCTTTTTGAAGATCAATGCAGCGGCTGTCCCATGTGGGGATCTGAACAGCTTTATAGCCTAATGATGCTGCCCAAAGACAAATTGATCGCAGGTTGTTAAACGGAGCCTGCTCTCCCATGAACTGCGCCAGGAAAATGGCGGGACCTTTGATTGTTGTCATAAGTTTTCTCGCAAAGGCGCAACGTCGCTACGCCGGTTTTAAAGGTTATTGACTATTCTTTATATTCCGTTTTTTAGAAGTGCTTCGTTAAAGTTAATCAGCAATCCTAGTTTGATCCTCGTTAATTTTAAGTATGTCAATACTTGCTTTGGATGAACAGGGGCCAGCATTTCAACCGATTTTAATTCTACGAGCAACTTGTCTTCTACTATGAGATCGGATCTGAAACCTAACTCCAACTTCACCGACTTCCAGATAACGGGGATCGGTTTTTGTCGCCTTATATACAGGCCATGCTCATTAACCAATTCGTAATGCATCACTTCCTCATACACCGATTCAAGAAGACCTGGCCCCGGTTCCCTATGAATATGGAAAGCTACATCAAGAACAATCTTTGACAATTCATTTTCAGTCATATTGGTTTGTTTTAGTTACATCGTTGCGGCTTTGCGCCGTTGCGAGCTACTAAATTTCAAACCTTAACCACTTTGCATCACTCTTTCCACTCTCAATAACTTTTTCAATAAACGCCATTCCTCTCACTCCATCTTCAATGCCGGGAAAATCGAGCCATTCGGCTTTGGGCTTTTCACCGGCAAGTTGTGCTTTCACACACAGCGCAAAATTGCGGTAATGATTGGCAAACGCTTCTAAATATCCTTCCGGGTGACCAGCCGGTGTGCGGCAGTTATTCGATGCATGAGAACTTAAATAACCGGTTCCTGCCCGCCACACTTCGGCGGGTTTGTCAAGCCATTTCACCAAAAGTGTATTAGCATCCTCCTGCTTCCATTCAATGCCTCCTTTTTCACCATACACTCTTATTTTAACATTATTCTCTTCGCCGGCAGCGATCTGTGTTGCAAACAAAACCCCGCTGGCGCCGTTATCATACTTTAATAATACAGCCCCGTCATCATCCAGTTTTCTTCCTTCCACCACTATGTTTATGTCTGCACAAAGCTTTGTTGTTTTAAGACCGCTGACATATTCGGCCAGGTTGAATGCATGAGTGCCGATATCACCCATTGCTCCTGCAATACCGCTTTTAGTCGGATCTGTTCTCCAGGCTGCCTGTTTCTGATCACTGCCTTCCAAAAACTGGCTCAACCATCCCTGCGGATACTCAACATATACTTTTCTTATTTTACCAAACTTACCGCTCAGCACCTGTTGTCTTGCTTCTTTTACCATCGGGTAGCCGGTGTAAGTATGTGTGAGGCAAAAAAATAATTGACTTTTTTTAGCAATTGACTGTAGCTTTTTCGCTTCCTCCAGGTCAAAGGTCATTGGTTTATCCAACACAACATGAAATCCATTGTCTATAGCCAATTGTGCTGGTTCAAAGTGAAGATGATTAGGTGTAACGATGCTTACAAAATCCATTCGTTCGTTTGCAGGCAATGCTGTTTCACTTCTTATCATTTCTTTATAGGAACCATAAACCCTGTTCAGCGGAAGATTCAAGGTTTCACCAGTCTGCTTTGATTTTTCAGGGTCACTGCTAAAGGCACCGCATACCAATTCAATCTCTCCATCCATATTGGCTGCAATACGATGCACTGCGCCGATAAATGCCCCCGGCCCGCCACCCACCATTCCCATTCTTAATTTCCTGTTCTGCATATCTAACGGTTGTTTGTAAAAGTTTTGAATTAAAATGTTTTAAGGCAACTATTTAGTGTAGCTAAAAATAGTACATTTAGTTTTCTAAACATTGCTACAAATCTAACGATATGCACACAGTAAACCGCAGCCAGCTTTTTGTTGCCAGTTGTCTCGCCTTATTAGTAACATCATTGTCGTTTGGTATCCGTGCCGGCATATTGGGAGGCCTGGGTGTTGAGTTTGGATTGGACAAAGCAGAGCTGGCTACTATTACCGCTACTGCATTTTGGGGATTCCCCCTTGCAGTAGTGATTGGAGGTATGGTAGTAGATATTATCGGCATGAAACGTTTGTTAGTAGCAGCATTTCTTTTTCATATCGCTGGTATAGTATTAACCATTTTTGCCGGAGAATTTGGCAATCCGTTCTGGTCTTTGTTTATTTCCACCTTATTAATAGGAATTGCCAATGGCACCGTGGAAGCAGCCTGCAATCCGTTGGTAACAGCGTTATATCCAAACGACAGAACAACCAAACTGAACCATTTTCACCTGTGGTTTCCGGGAGGAATAGTTTTAGGCACACTGATCGTTTATTTCTTTAACAAAGCTGCTATCGGCTGGGAAATCCAGGTGGCAATGATGATCATTCCCGCCATTTTATATGGCTATATATTTTCGAGGCAAAAATTTCCGGTTACTGAAAGGGTTGCCAGTGGTGTTTCTACGGCCGAAATGTATAAATCGCTGGCGAACCCCTTATTTATTTTCATGATCATTTGCATGTTCGGCACCGCCATCACAGAATTATTTACCGGTCAGTGGATTGATGTTCTCTTAAAAAATATTACCGATAATCCTATACTCATCCTGACACTCTCAACCGGTGTTATGGTAGTAGGCAGGGCTTTTGCTGGGCCTGTTGTTCACCGGCTGGCGCCACATGGTGTACTATTGATGTCCGCCATTGTTTCAACAATCGGGTTATACTTATTGGGTAATACTTCCGGCAATATGATATTTGTTGGTGCTCTGGTATTTGGTATGGGTGTCTGCTATTTCTGGCCCACCATGCTAGGTTTTGTTTCTGAATATTTACCAAAGACCGGTGCAGTCGGCATCAACCTGATAGGTGGCGCAGGTATGTTTGCCGTATCATTATATATGATGTTAATGGGTGGGGTTTACGACAATAAAATTGCAAAACATTTACCGGCAGGTGCGGATCTGAAATTGTACAATTCCGCTGAAGCTACATCGGAAATGAAAGCTGCACTCGCAGAAGCCAATAAAGCAGCAGGCCCGGAAATTTTAAATACAACCCTTTTTATCCCAATTGCACTTATCGTTGCTTTTGCAGGTTTGTATATTTATATGAAAAGCAAAAAGAACAAGTCCTAATTTTTCAGACATGACAGAAAACAATAGCCGGAGAAAAGCACTGAAACAAATTTTAGCAGGTACTATGGCAATGGGTGCCATCAACCCTATTGTTTCGTTAGCCGCAGAAAACAATACAGAGTATAAAAAAAAATTAAAAGGGAATATCAATCACTCTCTCTGCTCATGGACCTATAACTTTCTGCCGCTGGAAGAAATGTGTGTGGTGGTAAAAAGTATCGGAATTTCTGCTATAGACCTGTTGCCACCCAAAGACTGGCCAACGGTGCAGAAACATGGAATCCATTGCTCCATGTGTTATACCGGGGGAAAAATTAGTTTGACTGAAGGCTGGAACAGCCCGGCGCACCATGCGTGGCTGATCAAAGATTTTACGGAAGCCATCCCGCTGGTAGCCAAAGCAGGATATAAAAATCTTATCTGTTTCAGCGGCAACCGCAACGGGATGGATGACGGTATCGGATTAAAGAACTGTGTGACGGGTCTGAAAAAAATCATGGGTCTTGCGGAGAAGCATGGTGTTATTATCCAGATGGAACTGTTCAACAGCAAAGTGGACCATAAAGATTATATGTGTGATAAAAGTGCCTGGGGCATTGAATTGTGCAAACAACTGGGCTCTCCGAATTTTAAACTGCTCTATGATATCTATCACATGCAGATCAATGAGGGGGATATTATCAGAACAATAAAAGACAATCACCAGTATTTCGGACATTATCACACGGCTGGTGTGCCGGGAAGACATGAAATAGATGAATCACAGGAATTATATTATCCTGCTATCATGCAGGCGATAGTTGCAACAGGATATAAAGGATATGTGGCGCAGGAATTCATGCCTACAGGAAAAGAAAAAAGCGAAAAGATAGCCGCTCTAAAAAAGGCCATTGAAATATGTGATGTGTAATCAATTTTCAACTAAAGAAAAATAAGCAATCCCGTAAACAAAAAAATACAGTATTTCATATGGCAGATAACAGTTATGATGCAATTGTGATTGGCTCCGGTATAGCCGGCGGCTGGGCAGCCAAAGAACTATGCGAAAAAGGTCTCAAAGTGATCATGCTGGAACGGGGACGCAATATTGAGCATGTAAAAGACTATGTAAATGCCAATAAAGAAGTATGGGAATTTCCCCACCGCAACCAGCGGACACAGCAGATGATACAGGACTATCCTGTGCTGAAAAGAGACTACCCGCTGAATGAAGAAACTTTTGGCATGTGGGCTAACGAAAAAGAAAATCCCTACACCGAAGTAAAAAGGTTTGACTGGTACCGTGGCTATCATGTTGGTGGCCGTTCCTTGTTATGGGGTCGTCAGAGTTATCGTTTGAGCAAATGGGATTTTGAAGCTAATGCAAAAGAAGGTATCGCCATTGACTGGCCCATTCGTTATGATGATATTGCCCCCTGGTACAGCTATGTAGAAAAATTTGCTGGCATACAGGGCAGCAAAGAGGGGCTTGAAGTATTGCCTGACGGTGAATTCATGCCGGCGATGGATATGAATATCGTAGAAAAAGATGTGGCAGCAAGGATAAAATCCCATTATAAAGGCAGGAGGCATATGTTTATTGGCCGCAGCGCCAACATCACCCAGCCGCATCATGAAAGAACCAATTGCCAGTATCGCAACCGTTGCTGGAGGGGTTGTCCTTTTGGAGCCTATTTCAGCACACAGTCAGCCACCCTGCCTGCAGCCCAGGCAACCGGCAATCTGACCCTGCGGCCTTTTTCCATTGTTACAAAGCTCCTTTATGATAAAGACAAGAAGAGGGCAACCGGTGTGGAGATCATTGATGCGGAAACCAACAAAACCTATGAATTCAAATCAAAGATCGTTTTCGTTTGTGCTTCATCGTTCAACTCCACCTGGGTGTTGATGAATTCTGCCACCGACATATGGCCTGAAGGTCTCGGCAGCAGCAGCGGTGAGCTCGGACATAACGTGATGGATCACCATTTCCGCTGTGGCGCCGGTGGAAAAGTGGAAGGATATGAGGAATACTACACCTACGGTAATCGGCCGACAGGTATTTACATTCCAAGGTTTAGAAACATCTATGATGACAAAAGGGATTACCTGCGGGGATTTGGCTACCAGGGTGGGGCCGGCCGCGGCCGCGGAGTACCTATTGCAGAAATGCTTGGTGCCGATTACAAAGAAGCTTTATGCGAAGCAGGAGAATGGAGTATAAATATCACTGCCTTTGCAGAAATGCTGCCTTACCATGAAAATACCATTAAACTTGATAAGGATAAAAAAGACAAATGGGGGCTGCCAGTGCTGAAAATAGATGTGGAGATAAAGGAGAATGAAAAGAAAATGCGTAAGGACATGATGGAGGATGCAAAAGAAATGCTGGAAATAGCAGGTATAAAAAATCCACATACATACGACTCCGGCTATGCACCGGGGATGGGTATCCATGAAATGGGTACAGCCCGGATGGGCCGCGACCCGAAAACATCGGTGCTCAATGGCAATAACCAGGTGTGGGATGCCCCGAATGTGTTTGTAACAGACGGCGCCTGCATGACCTCCGCATCCTGTGTGAATCCTTCATTGACATATATGGCACTGACAGCAAGAGCAGCGGAATTTGCAGTAACCGAATTAAAAAAAGGGAATCTATAAAAATGGCTGACAACACTTATGATGCAATAGTAATTGGCTCCGGTATAAGCGGTGGCTGGGCTGCAAAAGAACTTTGTGAAAAAGGTCTCAAAGTGCTGATGCTGGAACGTGGTGCCGAACATAAACATATCACAGATTACAAAACAGCCACTAAAATGCCCTGGGAATTCGAACACCGTGGCAAGACAACTCAAAAGCAAAGAGAAGAATACCCGGTTGTACATCGCGGTTGGGCTGCTGACGAAAGAGTAATGGATGCCTGGGCCAATGAAAAAGATTCGCCTTACACTGAAGTAAAACCTTTTACCTGGTGGAGAGTGTATCGTATGGGTGGCCGTTCTGTTTTATGGGGCCGGCATAGTTATCGCTGGAGTGATTTGGATTTTGAAGCCAATGCAAAAGATGGTTTCGGTGTAGATTGGCCCATCCGTTACAAGGATATTGCACCGTGGTATGATCATGTAGAAAAATTTGCGGGCATAAGTGGTTCACTGGAAGGCTTGCCTTACCTGCCCGACGGCCAATTTTTACCTCCCGTTCCGTTAAACATTGTAGAGAAAGATGTAGCGGAAAAAATTAAAAAGTTTTATAACGGCGAAAGACACCTGATAAACAGCCGGGTGGCCAATATTACTGTTCCGCATAATGAAAGAACGAATTGCCAGTTTCGCAACCGTTGCTGGGAAGGTTGCCAGTTCGGCGGTTATTTCAGCACACAGTCTTCCACCCTGCCGGCAGCTATGAAAACAAATAATCTTACGGTCAGGCCTTTATCACTGGTAACAAAAATTTTGTACGATAAGGATAAGAAAAAAGCAAGTGGTGTAGAAGTGCTGGACACGTCGGATAATAAAACCTACGAATACAAAGCAAAAATAATTTTTGTTTGTGCCTCTGCATTAAATTCCACCTGGTTATTATTTAACTCTGCTACTGATATATGGCCGGATGGTTTAGGTAGTAGCAGCAATGAACTGGGTCATAATGTAATGGATCATCATTATAATCTTGGCGCCAATGGAAAGATTGAAGGCTATGAAGATAAAATGGAATATGGCCGTCGTCCCTGTGGTTTTTATATTTCACGGTTTGCGAATATTCCCGGCGACAAGAAACGGGATTTTCTAAGAGGGTTTGGATACCAGGGCAGCGCCGGCCGCCAGGGTTGGAGCAGGACAATTGCAGAGATGAATATTGGCAGCGAGTTCAAAGATGCATTGACAGAACCAGGTGGCTGGACAATTGGCGCCACCGGCTTTGGGGAAATTTTGCCCTATCATGAAAATAAAATCTCCTTAGATAAAGAAGTAAAAGATAAATGGGGTTTACCGGTTTTATCTACGGATGCCGAATTGAAAGAAAATGAAATAAAAATGCGGGCAGCAATCAAAGAAGAATTAACAGCCATGCTGGTAGCCGCTGGTGTAAAGGATGTAAAGACTTTTGATTCGGGACATGCCATGGGTCATGGTATTCATGAAATGGGTACTGCCCGGATGGGAAAAGACCCAAAAACATCTGTACTGAATGGCAACAACCAGGTTTGGGATGCGCTGAATGTGTTTGTGACCGACGGCGCCTGTATGACAAGCTCATCTTGTGTAAACCCGTCCTTAACATATATGGCACTAACGGCAAGGGCGGCAGATTATGCTGTCAATGAATTGAGAAAAGGAAATCTTTAATAATTATTTTAAAAAATAAAATATGGATCGTCGTGAACTTTTGAAAATGATCGCTGTGCTCACCGGGGCTACTGTGGTAGGCGGACAAACTTTTTTGACCGGCTGCACATCCGGCGGTAAAACCGGTCTTAGTTTTTCTGCTTCCGACCTCACCCTGCTGGATGAAGTGGGTGAAACCATTTTACCTGCCACTTCATCTCCCGGCGCTAAGGAAGCCAAAGTGGCTGAATTCATGCAGTTGATCGTAAAGGATTGCTATCCTGCAGAAAGCCAGGATGCTTTTGTAAAAGGGATAACAGAACTCGAAGATGCCTGCAAAGCCATGCACAGCAAATCTTTCATGGATTGCAGCCAAGAACAACGGAAAGAACTGCTGCTGAAACTGGAAGAAGAAGCCAAAGAATTCAATAAAGCACAGGATGAAAAAGACAAACCCCGCCGTGAAGAATTGAACAAGCAGGATAAAGGCTATGACTTTGTGGATTCGCCAAGGCATTATTATACAATGGTGAAACAACTTACCTTGCTCGGCTATTTTACGTCTGAAGCGGGAGTCACAAAAGCACTCCGGCACAACCCGGTACCGGGAAAATATGACGGTGCGTATCCCTATAAAAAAGGGGACAAAGCATGGGCATGATCTGAAAATTTTTACTTAACTGACCCTTTCAAAATAAAATCAACATGCGTCATAACAGACGAAATTTTTTAAAAATAGGCGGGAACCTGGCCGCTATTATTGCTCTTGGTCCGATGGCCTGTAAACTGATGCCAAAGAAAGAAACAGAAGAACCCGCTGCTGCAAAAGGTTTTGAAACATTCGGACTGCAACTCTACAGCCTGCGTGATGATATGCCCAAAGACCCAAAAAATATGCTGAAACAAGTGGCTTCATTTGGTTACAAACAAATCGAAAGTTATGAAGGGCCGGGAGGAATGTTTTGGGGAATGAGCAATACTGATTTTAAAAAGTATATGGATGACCTGGGCATGGCTATCGTTGCCAGCCATTGCGATATGGATACCAATTTTGAAAAGAAAGCGGAAGATGCGGCTGCCATTGGCATGAAGTATCTTATTTGTCCATGGCTGGGCCCACAAAAAACATTAGATGATTATAAACGTTATGCGGAAACTTTTAATCAGAAAGGCGAGATATGCAGAAAGAACGGGATAAAATTTGCGTATCATAATCACGACTACACGTTTAAAGAACTGGAAGGGCAATTGCCGCAGGATCTGCTGATGAACAGCACCGATGCTTCGTTGGTGGATTTTGAAATGGATATTTATTGGGTGGTTACCGGTGGGCATGACGCTGAAGCCTGGTTAAAAAAATATAAAAACCGTTTCCGTCTTTGTCATATCAAAGACCGCAGCAAAACCCCTGTGGAAGATAACGGGAAGAATTCCGTTGACTTAGGAACCGGTGTGATTGATTTTGCCAAAGTGCTGAAGACAGCAAAAGAGAATGGCATGGAATATTTCATCGTGGAGCAGGAAGCCTATCCTAATGGAACACCATTAGATGCAGCAAAGACCTGTGCCGAATACATGAAAAAATTAGTGATCTAAAAGAAGAACCCTACATTGAATTTCACCCCATGCTGTCTTTCTTCTATTCCATTCACTTCGTAGGTAAGCAGACCATAGCCAAATGAAGCTGTGATACCAGCTGTTTTTTTGAATCTTACAAAATAGCCTGCCAGCGCATTGAGCGACATGCCTGATTTCACTTGCATGTTCGCTTCCTTCTTCAGCATTACAAAACCCGGTTGAAATGCGATAAAAGGTCCCGCCCTTTCCAAACCTGCAAACCATACCCTGAAATCGGCGTAGCCCTGTGAAAAACGTAGCCTGTCTTTATTAAAACCATTGAACATATAGATATCAAACCCTGCCCCCGTGGTGATATTATGACCCAGCAGTGCCCCTGCCCCGATACTCAGCCCGGGCTTGGCGATCACATCATTGTTGCCATACATGCTAAAGGAGACCTGGCCATAGCCCTTCTGGCGGTAGCCTGTAAATTTTTGTGCATCCGCACAGTGAATCATAAACAGAAGAAAGGATAATAAAAGCAGTCTCATCTTACTCGTTTCAATAACTAATGTACTTAAAAATCGGCACCCGGCACGCCGCAGGTTGCCAGTGGGGAGAATTTCATCATTCTTCATAACTCCTTGTATGGCATCAGCCGTTTATAGAAAAAAGATATTCACAGCATATTTTGTTGGCTAAATTGAGTGAAAGAAAGAAATGCCAACATCATACAAAAAAGTAATAGTAATATTATCTGCATTTCTTGCATATATGTCCCAGGCAACCATTGCCCAGTCAATCTTTGACAGGATATATGGTGGCACCGGCTTCGACAGGGGAATGCATATCAGCCTCACATCCGGTAACGGATACATTGTTTGCGGCTATAGCAGCAGTTTTGGCAACAACAACGACCTGTATGTGCTCAGGCTCGATGAAAAAGGAAATAAACAATGGGAGAAAAACTTTGGTGAAAACCGCAGCGATATTGGCTGGCAAATCCTCGAAATGGCAGACAAGGGTCTTTTGCTGATGGGATCAAAGGGTATTGATTCTGTCAATGAAGATATATGGGTGTTGCGGCTGGATGAAAATGGAAATAAGATATGGGATAAAACCTATGGCAACGAAAATTATGAAAGAGCTACTTGTATCTTCCCCACTTCAGATGGCAACTACCTGCTTATCGGGCAGCGAAACGTGGAAGGACTAAAAAATATTGACAGCTACCTGCTGAAGATTGCCCCGGACGGAACCCTTCTCTGGGAAAAGACTTTTGGCAGCGAAAAAATTGAACGTACATTTTATGCCGCAGAAGATGGAGAAGGCAACTACTTCATCTCTGGTCTTATTCTGCCCTACGCCAATGAAAAAGCAGATGTGCTGATCTTTAAAACGGACAAGGATGGCAATTTGCTCTGGCAAAAGACTTGGGGCAATGAAAACATCCATGAGATCGTTCACAGTTTCAGCCGCAACAATAATGGAAAAGGCTTTACACTCACCGGCTATACTGAATCAGGCAAACCCGGCATCCATGACGGATTGTATATGCAGATGGACGAGAACGGCGCTATCTCCGGTGTGAAAAAATACCACACGGGAAACGATCTGCGGCTGATGCATTCTGAGGAAGCAACGGACGGCGGTTTCATCTGCACAGGTTTCACCCGTGCAGATACCCGGCAAAATCTTTGGGATGCCGTGTTGCTGAAATATGATAGCAAGGGAGATGCGGAATGGATGAAAACATTTGGGAAAGCAGATAAAAACGACCAGGGATATTGGGTACTTGTAAACAAAGACGGTGGCTATACTTTTACCGGCTTCACGCATAGTCGTGGCAATGATGGTAACCTGTGGGTAATAAAAACCAATCCAAAAGGAGAAATAGAGTAAACCCTGCAAAAGAAATCTTGCCGCTTGCCGAAAAATAATGCTGAATGAAGTCTTATTTCAGTAAATTACTGATGAAACAAAAATACGGTTATGAAAAAACTACTGATTGGTATGGTATTGCTAGGTGGCATCACTGCCATTGCCTATGCCAGCCTTAACAGCAACCGTAGAAGCGACAAGCAGGCAACAGAGAAAAAGATGGACAAGAAAGAAAAGAAAAAAGAGTGTAAGAAACGCTGTCTTTTCAGTTAGCCAAACGCCGCTTTTTCAGTACAACCCTTCACTCCCACGGAGCGAAGGGTTTTTTGTGTATTAGGGTGAAAAACTGGAAAAAAATGACCCGCCTCATAATATTTCCGTTTCCCAAATAATTGATTTTCTGCCAGTTGAAACCTGGTCTTGATTGATTATTTCCTTAACTCAAATTTTACCCTTCCTGTTTCGGGCAAAGCCCTAATTTTGAACCATACTCCTAACCCATCAAATTCTCACCATTACTACTCAAAATGAGTACCCGTTAAATTCAAATTTACTATCCCATTTCAGACTGGCTTATTGACCCGTAAATGAATTTTTGAACTTGTAAAAAGGGAGGATCTATGTATACGTATGATTTGCTGGAACCGGGTTGTCATTACCTGGTCAGAGAAAAGGAAGACTCACCCATTACACTGATAAAAGTGGCGGTGGAAACGGATCATTGCCTGTTTATTCAGCGCTTTGATGATCCGACAGAGACAAAGTGGAAACTGAAAAAAGATCAGCTTGCCGACATTGTCGAATGCCTGAGTGATGAAGCTGTGAAAGCATGGGAAGAGCATTACAAAAGCAGCGAAGATGCTTATTATGAAGAGGACGACGACGATTAATAGCAGAAAAAACGAATAGCTGGTACTATTTTATTATGCAGGCACACCATTCATGTAAATTCCTTAACAGAGGTTGATGAAACAAGTTATTTTTAGTTCATCAACCTTTTTTTATGCTCCGAATATTTTTCAAAAACTGCTTTTTACTATCCTTTGCTGTTCTTTGTTTTTTCACGGTGGCAGCGCAACCTGCACCAGAACAGCATGAAGACGATCTATTACCCAAAGACTATCTCAGCGCCTCTTTTCATACAGGCCGCAGGGATGCGTTAAGGGAGATCATGCCCGACAAATCAGTGTTGGTCGTATTTGCGTTCCCTACCCGTACCTACTCCAATGATGTGGAATATATTTATCACCAAAACCCGGATTTGTATTATTTCAGCGGATACAAAGAACCACACTCCCTTTTACTCATTTTTAAAGAGGAACAAACTGACGACAAAGGCAACCGCTTTAAAGAATTGCTTTTTGTACAAAAAAGAAATCCCCTTGCCGAGCAATGGAACGGCAAAAGACTCGGTGCAGAAGGCGCAAGGCAAAAATTAGGTATAGATAATTCTTTTAATGGTGAAGAGTTTCAATCCTTCTCTATTGATTTTTCAAAACTCGACAAAATCATTTTTGACCGTTTCCCGTTAGATGTCCCCAACAACACAAGAGACAAGGCTGACCTCTACGACCTGATGCAGCAGTTCAGACAAAAAGCAGCCATACCGGAAGACTATTCTAAAGACAAACGATTTGATAATCGTCTTTACCACAACCTTACGGCGCAGTTGCGGGAAATAAAAACAGATGAAGAAATTGTTTTGCTGCGCAAAGCTGTTGAGATATCCTGCCAGGGACAGAATGAAGTGATGAAAGCTGTTCATCCCGGTATGTCTGAATTAGAAATACAGGGCCTGCATGAATTTGTGCATAAAAAACATGGGGCAGAAAATGTGGGCTATGGTTCCATCATTGGTTCCGGGGAAAACGGCTGTACGCTGCACTATGTTGAAAACAATAAAACAAAAGTGGGCAATTCTCTTATCCTGATGGATGTGGGGGCGGAATATCATGGCTACACGGCCGATGTTACCCGGACCATACCGGCCAGTGGAAAATTTTCTGCGGCAGAAAAAGCGATTTACCAGATCGTTTATGATGCACAGGAAGCCGCCTTTCGGCTAATGAAACCCGGCGCAAAATGGTCTGATATCAGCAATGCCGCAAGAGAAACCATTGCTGACGGGCTATTGAAACTTGGCGTTATCAAAGACAAAAAAGAAGTAGGTAAATACTACCCGCATGGGCTGGGTCATCATATCGGGCTGGATGTGCATGACCGGGGTTCTTATGGCGAGATCAAAAAAGGGATGGTGCTCACTATTGAGCCCGGCATTTATATCCCGGCTGGCAGCGATTGTGACAAAAAATGGTGGAGCATTGCGGTGCGCATAGAAGATGATGCCCTCGTAACGGAAAGCGGTTATGAATTACTGTCTGAATATGCCCCCAGGAAGGTCGCAGACATAGAAAAGATGATCTCTCAAAAAAGCGCATTGGATGATTTCAAACTGCCTCCGCTGAAATCGGCAGAGAAGAAAGGGTTTTAAGTGCAATAAAAAAAGAGGCTGAAAGATCAGCCTCTTTTTTGTATAATAATGTTTTAGAATATTTGATAGCGTCGCAACTCAAATTGCGAATCCAAAGTTCCGGTTTCATCAAAATACTCATACTTTATCAACCCAATATTCCGTGCATAATAACTTCTGGAATAGCCTACAAGACTGCTGGCATCCTGCCACACACCCGGAGTAGCTTCTGCCTCCCATTTTTCCTCAACGACAATCACATTTTGGTAGTTAACTGTTCCTGTTGATGTGGTTAAAGAAACCGGAACATCTTTTTGCACTATTGTATAGCTTAACCGCAGCGTCAATGAGAAAGGAACTGGCGGAGGACCAGGATCTGTAAAATTGCCGGCAAATGCTGCACTTTTCCAATTATGTCCCTGGGCTTGATCGTCTTTCAGGAAAATATAATCGGTCCAAAATGAATTATCAGAACCATACATATACTTCCAGTCAATGAACTCTATATAATTTCCCCCTGATTTCCTGTAATAACCGGATGAATCAAACCCTGCTGAGGCATCATCTGTAATTCTAAAAACATTATAAGGATTGCCAGAGATTGTTAACATGGAATTAGTGACCCTGAGTAATGAATCATTGGGGATGTCATCCCACTCATAACTCCAGTTACTATTAGCCGTTCTCGGAAAATAATCTATAATGGCAGTTACTACATCCACCGTAAAAGTGCAGGTGCTGCTGCCGAATGTAACAGTGAATGACTGTGTACCTGCGGCGTTAGGGCTGCCGGTTCCGGTTAAAATTATCGTTTGGTTGCCGGTGGCTGCAAATGTTCCGCTGCCGGCAAAACTAAATCCTGCAACTGTATTCGTACTGATAGCGTATGTCCCTACTGCCGTAACATCCACCTGCACCTCAACCGTATTACCGGCCGCAAGTGCCGCACCCACAGTATAGGTGCCATTTACGGTGATGGGCGCACAAGCACCCGGGCTGCCGGCAAGTGTACCGGCACCTGCTGAGCCAATCGTCACAGTGAAATTACAAGTGGAAGCACCGGCTGTAACAGGAAACACTGAACTTCCGCCGCTGGTGGGTGTCCCGGTTCCGTTAAGGGTCACGATCTGGATGCCCGTAGTGGGAAAAACACCGCTGCCCATAAATGTCATCCCGTTAAGGGTTGTGGTAATATTATAAGTTCCTACTGCCGTAACATTAATCTCAAGATCAACCGTGTTGGTTGAATTCAGCGCCTGCCCGATGGCATAACTGCCATTGACCACAGCATTCGCACAATTTCCTGAGGCGCTGTTGAACGTAAAAGTGGCCGGACCGCCTGCTCCCGTTGGAAGAAAGGTGATAGGCACAGAACAAATCTGCCCCTGGTATTGCACCACAAAATTAAAAGTGCCCGAAGAAAACGGTGTACCGGTACCCCTGAGTGATACAGTGGTCAATCCCAGGCCGGAGAAAATCCCGGTCACCCGGAAATGAACCCCGTTCACCGTATCGGTATAAACGGTATATGAACCGGTTTTTGTAACATCAATATCCACCAGTATCTGGTTATTGGCGCCGCTCAGTGCATCGCCCTGCACATAAACACCCGTTACGGTCTTGGGTAAACAGTCACCTGAGCCATCGGCCTGCAGGGAGCCTTCAGAAGGGTTATTACCGGCTTCAAAGCTGGTTTCCTTCTGGCAGGCATTGAAAAGGATAAGGGCTGCCAAAGGAAGGAGAGCAAGAAGTTTTTTCATAAAAGGAGAATTAATGGGAATGGCTAAAAATACGACTTATTGCGATACGGGTGTTTAGAACTACATGAGTACTAAAACGTTTAAACGGCCTGAATATTTTGCAGCAAATCAGCAAGAATCCTGCCTGAAAGAATATGGTTGGTCTTTTTTGTATATCTTTTCCTGCATGAAAAGAAGTGAATTCCTCAAAACTACTGCTGCCATTGCTGCCGCGGGGGTGCTTCCACCAGCGCCTTCTTTTGCCGGTGAAACCAATTCAGTTATCCGTTTTGCCCATCTTTCAGACATTCATGTGAAGCCGGGACTGGCACCGGAGACCGGCATGGCAAAAGCCCTGCACCATGCCCAGCAGCAAAAAGACCTTGCCTTTATCATGAACGGAGGCGATGCCATTTTTGATGCCCTTGAAGTGGACAAAGCGGGAACGAGAACCCAGTTTGACCTTTTCAACAATATTTTGAAGAAAGAGAACAGCTTGCCTGTTTATCACTGCATTGGCAACCATGATGTGTGGGGCTGGTTCATCAAAGAAAGCCTGCCTGCCGGCCAGGCAGGTAAACCCGACCAGGATCGTTTGTATGGTAAAGTATGGGTAGTGGAAGAATTTGGAATGAAGAAGCGGTATTACAGTTTTAGTAAGGACACCTGGCATTTTATTGTGCTCGACAGCACTCAACTGAATCCCAATGGCGGCTATATCGGAAAGGTGGATGAAGAACAACTCGAATGGCTAAAGCAGGAACTGGAATCACACAAAGACAAATTCATTTGCATCATTTCCCATATCCCTGTGCTTTCCATCTGCGCCGGTTTGTTTTTTGAAAAAAATGAACCCAACGGCGACCTCATCATTCAGCGAAACCTTATGCACACCGATTTTCTGCAACTGAAAAAGATCTTTTTGCAATATCCCAATATCAAAGTATGTATCAGCGGTCATATTCATTTGCAGGATGAACTGGAATATCTTGGCATTAAATACTTCTGCAACGGCGCCGTTTCCGGTGGCTGGTGGAAAGGAGCATTCCGTGAATTTGGCCCTGCCTATGCCGTGATGGAACTGCACCCCGACGGGCGGGCACAACGAACCATGTTTTCATACGAATAATTTTCATCCGAACATGTACAAAAAGATCAGCCTTTTTCTCTTCCTGCTATGGATAATTAATATCAGTATAGCGCAGCGGCCGAATGTAGAAATACTTACATCTGGTCACAATAGCAGCCTCCGTGGCCTATCGGTGGTGAATGATAATGTGGTATGGGTGAGCGGCAGCAACGGGGCAGTAGGCAAAAGCAGCAATGCAGGTAAAAACTGGAAATGGATCAACGTAAAGGGCTATCAAAATAGAGATTTCAGGGACATTGAAGCCTTTGATGCCAACACTGCCATCATCATGGGTGTTGGTGAACCGGCAGTGATCCTGAAAACAACAGACGGCGGAGAAACATGGAAATCAGTTTATGAAAATAAAACAAAGGGAATGTTCCTGGATGCGATGGATTTTGCCACACCCCTTTATGGCATAGTGGTGGGAGACCCCATCAACAACAAAATTTTCCTTGCCCAAACAACAGATGGCGGAGAATCATGGAAGGAATGGAACGAAGACAAAAGACCAGCGGCTGATTCCGGTGAAGCATTTTTTGCAGCCAGCGGCAGCAATATCCGGCTGTTTAACAACAAGGCATATTTCATGGTCAGCGGCGGGCTAAGGTCAAGACTATTTACACCTGGTAACAACAGCCCACTGCCTGTATTGCAGGGTTCAGAAAGCACCGGGGCAAATTCCATTGACATATTTGATGACGGCATTCCCAGTAAACCCGGAAAAAAAATGGTGGTGGTGGGCGGTGATTACCTAAATCCGGCAGGTATTCAAAAGAATTGTTTTATCAGCAACAACCGGGGCAAAACATGGAGTGCTCCAAAAACACCGCCACATGGTTATCGCAGTTCGGTGGAGTACTTGTCAAGAGAACAGTTGCTCACCTGCGGGCCCAATGGTGTGGATTATTCCAGAGACAGCGGCAGGAACTGGAAATGGATCAGCGAAGAAGGATTTCATGTTTGTCGCATTGCAAGAACAGGTTCGGCTGTTTTTCTTGCCGGGCCCAACGGAAAGATCGGAAGGGTCGTATGGAGTAAATAAAAAGATAATATCAGCTGGCTAACCTGCTTCCGGCTTTAGTTTCATTGATCTGTTCAGCGCAACGGTTAGCAAAGAAGGAGCGTCTGCAAACCAGCACAATAAAGAATCTACTACATTTGTTCAAACATCACACAGCTATGCAAAAAGTTTTTGCTTTTCTTTTTTCTGTCGTTTTTATCTCAAATGCTGCAGCACAAACATCCTCATTACAACGGCCTAAATTAGTTGTCGGCCTGGTAGTGGACCAGATGCGCTGGGATTTCTTATATCGTTATTATGACCGCTATGATGAAAATGGAGGTTTTAAAAGAATGCTGAACCAGGGGTTTACCTGCGAGAATACATTCATCCCTTATGCCCCAACGGTAACTGCCTGCGGACATGCATCCATCTACACCGGCACTGTTCCGGCAATCAATGGCATAACCGGAAACTACTGGTGGGATAACGAACAACAAAGAACCGTTTATTGTACAGAAGATAAATCAGTGAAAACAGTAGGCAGCAGTTCCAATCTGGGACAAATGAGCCCGGCGAATATGCTCACCACCACCATTTGTGATGAACTGAGACTGGCTACCAACTTTCGCAGCAAGGTAATAGGCATTTCTATCAAGGACCGTGGCGGCATATTGCCCGCAGGTCATAGCGCCAATGCCGCCTATTGGTATGATAATACAGTGGGTGACTGGATCAGTTCCACCTATTACATGACCGATCTTCCAAAATGGGTGAAAGATTTTAACGGCAAAAAATTAGTGGACAAGTATTATGCAGAAGGCTGGAAGACACTTTACCCCATCAATACTTATCTGCAAAGTACGGCTGATGAAAACCCGTATGAGGGAAAACCATTTGGCAATGCTTTTCCGTATGACCTGAAAAAATTCATTGGCAAAAGCTATGGCTCCATCGCCACCACTCCATGGGGCAACACATACACCGCAGAATTTGCCAAAGCTGCTTTAGAAGCGGAGCAATTAGGCGCTGATGATATAACCGATTTTCTTGCGGTCAGTTTTTCAAGTCCTGATTATATTGGCCATACGTTTGGCCCAAATTCCATTGAGCAGGAAGACAATTTTCTCCGGTTGGACAAATTGCTCGGAGAGTTTCTTGATTTTCTTGACAATAAGGTGGGAAAAGGCCAATACACCGTTTTTCTTTCCGCCGATCATGGTGTCTCCCAGATACCAGGATTCCTGAATGACAATCGCCTGCCTGGTGGCAGAATTGTGCTTGGCAATCTTGTAAAACAACTGAACCTGAACTTAAAAGCCAGCTATGGCATAGAAACCCTTGTTGTAAGTGATGATAACTACCAGTTGCACCTGAATTATCCTGCCATTGATTCTGCCAAACTCAATAAAGAAGAAATTATCCGTCAGTGTATTGATTTTATGGCGCCGCAGCCGGGAATTGCCAGGGTATTTGCCGTCAATAACCTGATCCAAACACCGCTACCCGAAAAAATTAAGACTATGCTGACCAATGGATATTATCCCCGCCGCAATGGAGATGTGCAATTGATTTTTCACCCTAACTTTATGGAAGCCTATGGCAACAATACCGGCACCACCCATGGTTTGTGGAATCCCTATGATGCACATATTCCTTTGCTGTGGTATGGATGGGGCATCAAACAGGGGAAACTGAACAGGGAGACCTATATGATGGACATCGCCCCTACCCTTGCGGCATTGCTGAGGATTGAAATGCCAAGCGGATCTGTAGGTACCGTGATTGAAGAAGTGATGAAATAATTTATTGCTCATTATAAATCACCGGACATGAGAAAGCTTTATTGTTTTGTTGCATTCCTGTTGCTGATAACAAACACTGCCGGCAATGCCCAGATGCAGGCGAAAGCAATTGACAGGACTGCCTTTTTCCAGGATGATACTCCTATTGAAATGGTCTTGTCTACGGACATGAGAAACCTGTTGAACAAAAGGGCCAAAAAAGAATTTCAGCCGGCTACAGCCAAACTTACCTTTCCTGACAACACTGAAATTGCTGAAGAGATAAGAGTGCAAACAAGAGGTGTTTTTCGCTTAGCCAATTGTGATATGCCCTCTTTGATGCTCCACTTCAAAAACGCCACATCACCGCAGTTATCACCTTTAAAAAAGCTAAAACTTGTTTGCGGTTGCGGGTCCTCATCCGACGAGGAACAACTCATCATCAAAGAATATCTCACCTACAAAATTTACAACCTGCTCACCCCGATGAGCTTCAGAGTAAGGCTTGTGAAAATAACTTACGAAGATTCCAAAGCAAAGAAAAAGCCCTACACCCAATACGGTTTCCTGATAGAAGATGTGGATGACCTGGCCGAGCGGAACAATTGCATCGAACAGGACAACCCGGCCCCCGGCGCCAATGGAACGGGTCGTCAGCAAATGACATTAGTAGCCATTTTTCAATATATGATCGGAAATCTTGACTGGTCAGTTCCCGGCATGCATAACATCAAGCTTATCCGCCCCAAAGAACCGGCAAATGCCTTGCCGCTTGCTGTCGCTTACGATTTTGATTATTGTGGCTTAGTAAATGCTCCTTATGCTGTGCCGCCTGAGCAGATTGATGTAAAATCTGTCACAGAAAGAGTGTACCGGGGTTTCCCCCGGAGTATGGAGGAACTGGATCCTGTTGTTGAAAATTTTAAAGCCAATAAAGAAAAAACGCTGGCCCTTATCAGCAATTGCCAATGGCTGAACAATCGCAATAAAAAAGAAATGACGGGTTTCCTCGAAGAATTTTATAAAACGATTGAAAACAGGAACAGGGTGAAGAATATATTTATGGATAATGCAAGGACCCAATAAATCATAACAAATGGACTTAAAAGAAAAATTTGAACAGGCCGTTGCGGACAGCAAGAACCTTTCTGAAAGACCGGCCAATGATGTGCTGCTTCAATTATACTCGCTGTATAAACAGGCCTCCGAAGGTGATGTGAATACAGAGCCGCCGTCAAACCCATTTGACTTTGTGGCAAAAGCCAAACATAATGCATGGGAAGCCCTGAAAGGCAAAAGCAAAGAAGATGCGATGAATGAATATGTGGCGCTGATAGAGAAGCTGAAAGGAAACTAAGACCGGTTTATTATCTCCTTATACCAATCGCTGAACATTTTGCCAATTGTTTCATAGCTGTATTTTGAAACGGTTGTTTCAGCCATTGTGTGGCGGTCAATAACGTTTTGCTGCCGCAAAACCATTTTCATTTTCTCAGCCAGCAACCCCGGCTGATGCAGCGGCACAAAATAACCGTTCACTGTATCAGCAACTGTTTCATGAAACACTGGAATATCGCTAGCGATGACTGGTACCCCGCAGGCATTTGCTTCAATAATTACGCAGCCGAATGTTTCGTAAGAAGAATAAAGGATCAATGCCGCAGATTTGTTCATCTGCTCTGCTAAAACTGATTGCGCCACTTCAGGGTGAAAGCTGACTGCATCAGCAAGCCCCAGTGCAGCTGCTTTATTTACGATCTCTTGTTTAACAGACCCAAAAACGGCAAGCCGTGCAGCAGGAATATCTTTTTTAAGCATTTGAAAAGCCTGCAATATTTCAACCGGGTTTTTCAGCTCATCCAACCCGGATATATGAATGAACTGCGGAAAGCCCGGATCAACATGAGCAGGAAAAAAGATACTCTTATTTACGACATTCGGAATTACCCTGCACTGAAGCATTGGAAAATGTGTAGCTAACCCTTTTGCAAGCGAAGCCGAAACAGCACTGCAACCCGCAGCTTCTTTCATCGTTCTTTTCCAGCCATAACGAATGACTGGTGATTGATGAGCAAATTTATCAGTTGCTTCAGGCAAAAATCCCGACCAGTGTTCAGACACCACGAATGCTGTCCTCCATTTTCTTTTCATCCATAGGGCCGCCAATCCCGCCTTCATTCCAACATGCACATGAACAATTGCAGGCACTCCATTCGCATTCACATATTTTTTTATTGCCTGCTTATACAACCGGCTGAACT
The DNA here is from genome assembly GCA_964437415.1 of uncultured Chitinophaga sp. Classification (GTDB taxonomy): domain Bacteria; phylum Bacteroidota; class Bacteroidia; order Chitinophagales; family Chitinophagaceae; genus CADEDV01. The sequence continues at coordinate 303,985 of CAYTGN010000002.1, forward strand.
TTTGTGCCGAATAAAATTTGTTCGCTATTGAAAACAGGCTACCGGGAACATGATAATAAATAATTGTTTCAGATAAACGACCGGTATGATTTTCTTCAACCAGCACATCTTTGGTCATATCACCTTTTTCATCCTTTACCAAATGAATAACATGAATATCTGTATAAAGGCTTACCGCCTCCGCATGACGTTTGATAAAATCGCCATTGAAAGGAGAAATTTTATTGGGATACCAGCTTGCCATCCAGAGTGTTTTCATGCCTGATCATTTATTTCCAACCCGGAAAATATTCCTGATATACTGCCAGTCTTTTTCCCGCCACAGGAAAATATTCTTTACAGGAATTTTATTTAAATAGCAATATATACTTATGTAATAAATTGCTGTCAGCCCATAGCCAATGCTGCTGGCAATTGCTGCGCCTTTCATTCCCATAGACGGGATCAGCGCCAGGTCAAGTGTCAGCACTGCTGCTAAACAGATCAATGAACCCACAAAATTGATCCGTAATTTTTTCTGGCCGGCAAACCACGCTGCCAGCAAGGTAACAATGCAAAAAAGTATAACCCCCGGCAGCAGCAACTGTAAAAGGAATACACTGTTGTTGTATTCATTACCAAAAAGGAAAGGAATCAGAAAGGGAGCAACCAGCAGAACCACCAAACCAGTTACAATATTCATTAAGTTCATACTTCGTACAAGCGACAGCAGTTTTTCCTCTCCGTAATCAGCAGTCTTTCCTGCCACAACCGGAAATATGATACCTGCAAATAACAAAGGTATCACCCAGAACATTTGCCCAAGCCTTACAGCCAGTGAATACCAGCCCAGTTCCTCCTCTCCTTTGTAATAATTGAGCAGCCAATAGTCAACCCTGTATGCCAGAAACTGGATCACATTAATAACAAAACTGAAAACAGAGTAAGAAAAAAATAACCTGACATCATTACTCCCGGGCTTCTGCGGCTGAAAAGAATTTTTTGAAATTATATGGTAAGTGGCGGCAAGAAAGAAAGCTTGCAGCATATTGAGCAATACAAAAACAGCGATATACAGCAACACATCAATTTCTTTGTCGTTTAGAAAAAAAATGAGAAAACATACAAGCATCAGCATATTACTGAGCAGTAATGCCCTGTTGCTGCGGCTGAAAAGCTTTTGCCCGTGAAGCAAAGCTGTATATTTTTCAGTAAGCGAAAGACTGATCATAAGCAGGATGCCTGCCCACCAATACCGCATATCATCAGTATTCAGTAAAAGAAAATGACCGGTAAAGAAATAAGTAGCCATTTCAGCCAACCCAACAGCCAGTATCTGGAACAATACGATCAGCAAAAGAAAACTCAACAACTTCCTGGATGACACTCCACCTGATGCTGCATGAAAAGTGAGCCCGGCATCTGCGCCAAAAGCAGAAAGAAGGTTGAATATCCCTGCGTTGGCAATGAGCAATGACAACAACCCGTAGCCGCTGACACCGGTGAGTCGTGACAAAAGAATATTGATGACAAAAACAACCGCTACATTCAGCAGCCTGTAAATAAGATTTTCAGCCAGTAATTTCCCCCCGATCATCCGTTGGCTGTTTGCGGAATTACAATTACGTTTGTCATCATTCAAAAATACAATTTATTCATCCCCTTGTATAAAATCATTAACTGGTACACACAAAGGTTTTCTTTTCCCCGCAGGGGTCTTAAATTCTTTATCCGCTTCTTAAAAACCACAGGGCAGATAAAAAAGATTTTTCGCAAGAAACTTCACAATGGCCTGTTCATGTATGTAAGCCCCGGGGATCATATCCAGCGGCAAATATTCTGGTACGGCTATTATGAAAAAGAAAGCATTCTTACATGGGAAAGGTTTATAAACGGGCAAACAACCGTATTGGACATTGGCGCCAACATCGGTTATTATTCCCTGGTTGCATCCCCGTTGGCCGGAAAGATTTATTCATTTGAACCATCAGCGGGCATCCGGGAACTGTTGACAAAAAACATAGCATTTAACAAGTGTAACAATGTCAGCATCCAGCCTTTTGCAGTGAGTAATACAATCGGACAGGCGAAATTTTACAAGTCTATGCCGGAAAACTCAGGCATGTCAGGTCTTTCAGAGCCGGAAAACTTTTCAGGGAAAACAGAAACAGTTTCTGTCATCACCCTCGATGAATGGGCAACACAAAATGATATTCCAAAGATTAGTATCATTAAAGCTGACCTGGAGGGAGCAGAAATGAATTTGCTCAGCGGCATGAAAAAAACACTGTCAGCACACCGGCCGGTTTTGTTTTTAGAAGTAAGGAATGAACTGCTTTCTAAATTCGGATACAGGCATACTGATATTTTTGATTTTCTGCTAGAGTATGGTTATTCAGGCTATGAGATTATCACACAGGGGCTGTTAAAATCTCTTGATAAACCAATTGAATCAGATCACATTGTTTTTTTGCCAAATAATTATTCTTTGCCTGATGGTATTATGATCAAAGAATGATCAAACGGCATTTTGCTTCTTTGCCTCTTCTATCAGGCTATCTTCATCCCATCCGGTGTCCTGCCGCAGGTCTTTATCATGCCGGTCTGATTCGAGCAGCCGTTCAATTTCTTCAATGGATTCCCGTGCATTGGCCACATATTCTTCGGGGTCTTTGATGGAAGCAAGTTTTTTGATGGTAGCTTCATCATGCTTTAAGAATATCCGGGCCATGCGGTGGCTGCTGTGTGAACGGTGCCCCATCATTTTCAACACATCGGCCCCCATCCTTAACGAAGTGTCTAACGTTTCCCGGTACACATGCATCATCCCTTCATTCATCAGGTTATACGCATCCACCCGGTTCAGCGCCCTCGCCATTATGTGCAGGTTCGGAAAATGCTTTTTGATAACGTCAATCATCTCCAGCCGTTTTTCCACATTATCCATTGCCAGCACTATTATCTTTGCCTGTTCAGCTCCTGCTGCCCGCAGCAGTTCATGACGGGTGGCATCACCATAATACACTTTGAATCCCATTTTGCGGAGAAGGTCCACTCTTTCAGAATCAATATCAAGGAATGTGGCTTTCACCCCGTTGGCCCGCAAAAGACGGCCAATGGTGCTTCCAAACTGGCCAAATCCGGCAATGATAACGGGGTTTTTTTCTTCTATCACTTCCGTTTCTCTTTCTTCCTGCTTTTCTTTTACTCCAAAATAAGGTTGTATCAATTTTTCATTCATCAGCATCACTAATGGTGTCAGCGCCATACTCAGCGCCACCACTGCCATTCCGATATCAATCACATTCTTGGGTAAAACTCCTTCCTGCAGGGCAAAAGAAAAAAGAACAAATCCAAACTCACCCATCTGGCTCAGGGCATGGGCAAACACCATGTTCTGATCGAGCCGGAGGTGAAAGAATTTACCCAGCACAAAAAGTATAAGCCCTTTCACCGTCATAATAAGCGCAACCAGGCCAAGAATGACAAAAGGTTGTTGCAGCACAAAACCAAAATCAATGGAAGCGCCTACAGCAATGAAGAATAATCCAAGCAACAATCCTTTAAAGGGCTCAATATCACTTTCCAGTTCATGCCGGTATTCGCTGTTGGCCAGCACCACACCGGCAAGGAAAGTTCCCAATGCGGGGCTAAGCCCCACTTGTGTCATCAGCAGCGTAATGGCAATGACGAGCAATAGTGCGGTAGCTGTAAAAATTTCACGAAGCCGGGTTTTGGCTACCATCCGCAGCAAAGGTTTTATAAGGTAACGACCAGCCACGATGATGGCAGCAACAGATCCCAGAACAAACAATGTTTGCAACCAGCCTGACAAACCATCAACCCAAGTGCTAACAGCATGATGATCATCAGAAGTTACTTTGGCTTCAGTAGCAAGCAAAGGCAAAAATGCCAGCATCGGGATAACAGCAATATCCTGGAACAATAACACAGAAAATGAACGCTGACCTGCAACTGTCTTCATCAACCCCTTTTCATTCAGCATTTGCAGCACAATGGCTGTTGAGGAAAGAGAAACGATCATTCCCACAGCAAGAGCCTGTTGCCAGGGTAACCCAAAAAAACTGGCAATAAGCATCCCAATAGCAGTGGTGAGACCCACCTGCAAACCACCGAGCCCTAAAATGGTCTTTCGCATTTTCCAAAGGAGCTCAGGTTCCAGTTCAAGCCCGATGACGAAAAGCATCATCACCACTCCAAATTCAGCAAAATGCATCAGGTGTTGTCCTTCAGATCCAATAAAACCGAGTACAGCAGGACCGATGATGACACCTGCCAGCAGGTAGCCGAGAATAGAACCGAGCCCTATTCGCTTGGCGATAGGCACCATCACTACTGCAGACGTCAGGTAAACCAAAGCCTGGAAAAAAAATGAGTTTTTATCCATATATCAGGATTGAATCTGTTTGGGAATAGGTGTGATATCATTCAGGTAGGTGACGGCCTTATATTCAGCCTCACTGATGCGATCATGCGCCAGCGCAATCAGCAGTTGCTGGTATTGCACCGCATGAAGCTCAATATCCGGGTTCTCAAGTTTATGAGTACCATGCACCACAAAGGGTGGCAGGTAGTGCATATTGCAAAGTCTTGCCGTTTGCTCAAATGGGGCCAGCAATTGCGGGATAGTGTACCTGTTTCGTCCGGTTGGCGTATAAGCCTCCTGGCGGCCACCACAGGAAATGGCGTTGAGTATGCGTTTTCCTTCCAGCATTTTTCCCTGCGGCCCATAGGCCCAGTTGTGCAACAGGACCAGGTCCATCCATTGTTTGATGATGGCGGGACTACTGTACCAGTAAAAAGGATGTTGCCAGATGATGACATCATGGGAAAGCAGCAGCGCCTGCTCTTTCTCTACATCAATATCCAGGTCAGGATAGGCTTCGTACAGGTCATGAAAAGTGACCAGGCTGGTCCGCATAAGCCGTATTTGTTTCACCATCCGGAGATGCACCCTTGATTTTTCAAATGCAGGGTGTGCAAATAAGATCAGGATTTTTGCCATACGGAAAATTACGGCAATACACCGAATTAGCAGGTCATGTTATCCAAAAAATAATGACATCAGGCAGGAATAAGCCGCAGAAAATTCTTCCTGTTGAAATAATACCAGAAAAGAAAAAATAATATCGGTGCAAAACTGAACAATTTAAGCAAAAAGAAACCGGTAGCAAATCCCAGCAGGTAGAAGAGAGCAAGGAAAAGAAACCCTCCCAGCAATTGCAGATCGCTGATGGCGCAAACCAGCCTGAGGTTATAATAACTGGGACGTTCAAAACGAAGTTCAAGCGGTTTGCTGATATGAAAACCGTCTGTCACCACCACTTCGGAATGATCGTCATTCAAGGCGATCACTACAGGTTTACTGTCCGGCAAAGAATAGATTTGTTTGTTGTTCACCACCACCCTCACTGATAAAAAACTCAACAAGGCCTGGTTGGTTCTTTTAATGACGATATAATAGGGAGCAGGTATAGCTAAATGATTGATGAACATCAGGATCGCTGCACCACGACAGACCTGCGCAAATTTGGGAGACTGAACTACTTCAAAGCCCTGATGATCTCTGTAAATTCCGTAGCAACCAGCGAAGCCCCGCCGACAAGTCCTCCATCCACATCGGTACAACTGAACAACTCCCTTGCATTACCGGCTTTTACACTTCCTCCATATAGGATAGATATTTCATCCGCCGTATGCTGTCCGTATTGTGCTGCCAATACAGAACGAAGATGTGCATGCATTTCTTGTGCCTGCCCTGAAGTTGCCGTTTTGCCTGTGCCAATAGCCCAGATAGGTTCATAGGCAATAATGATATCCTTGACTTCACGGGCAGATAACCGGAACAGGGATTCTTTAAGTTGTGCAGCCACAAAATCATTTTGTTTTCCGGATTCACGGATGTCCAGCGATTCGCCACAGCAGAAAATGGGTGTGATCTTATTGTCGAGACAAAGGTTCACCTTGTCGGCCAGTATGGCATTGGTTTCACTGAAGTATTCCCTTCTTTCGCTGTGCCCGACAACACAGTAAGGGACACCGATAGAATGCAACATTTCGGCAGACACCTCGCCTGTATAGGCGCCGGATAATTTGTGATAACAATTTTGTGCAGCGGCAAAATAATTGTTTTCCTCATCCACTTCGCTTCTTGTCATGATCAGGTAAGGAAATGGTACAGCAAAGATCACCTGCTGGTGTGCCTGCAGGGGAATGCCTGCGCCGAGGATATCATCCAATAGTTTTTCTCCATCCTGGAAAGTGAGGTTCATCTTCCAGTTTGCTGCTGCGATCTGTCTTCTCATCGGTTGGTTTTATCGTTTGCAATACAAACCGTTTTTCCGGTCTGCTATTTTAAAAGTGATCAAAGATATATTTCAAAATGCTTTTTTCATTTTCCGAGATACGTTTTCCTTTCAATTGTTTCCAGTCATCAATATCTGTGATGGCCTTTTCCAGTTCGTAACGCTTCACTCCTTCGCTACCCCATGAAAAAGAAGGGATATGTTTGGGTGTGAGCCCGATCCCAAACACATTGCAGCCAACACCGATCACGGTTCCGCTGTTGATGGACGTATTTACGGCCGTTCTCGAATAATCACCCATTATCACCCCGCACTTCAAACCTGCATTCATTTCTCCTTTTGCTGTCCACACCCGGATGATGCTCGCATTATTCTTCAGGTTTGAATTGCTGGTGCCAGCCCCCAGGTTGCACCACTCGCCTATCACCGAATCGCCAAGATAACCATCATGGGCTTTGTTGGAATAGCCAAACATAACACTATTCTTTATTTCCCCTCCCGCCACACAATAAGGTCCCAGCGTAGTGGCTCCGTAAACCTTTGCTCCCATTTTCAGACAGGCGCCTTCTCCCATGGCAAATGGCCCGCGGATGATGGCACCTTCCATCACTTCTGCTTTTTTACCAATATAAACAGGCCCGGTGGAAGCATTGATGATACAATGTTCCACCTTAGCTCCTTTTTCGATAAAAACCTGTGAAGGCTTAGTGAATTGATTGGTTTTTGAAAGCGGGGCCGATTTTCTTTTCCTTGTCAGTAATTCAAAATCATTGCGGATGGCGAGGTCATTCAGTTGAAAAATATCCCATGGATATTGGATGGTTATTACCTCACTGTCAAAAGCAACGGCCCTGGTCACTTTTATCTTGTGTTTTTCCCTGATCTGTTTTTTGGTAAAGCGGAATATAATGCCTGAGCCGCCATTCACTGAAATAAATTCCCCATCCCTGAGCCGGCGTACCGCTTTTACAAGGGCCACCGATGGCAGCACATTGCCATGTATCATCAGGCAATAATTATTTTCTTCGGCTGCTTCATACACATGCACCGACCGGTCCAGGTCTTTGTAATCATCTTCCTTGCGGTCAAAAGAAGGAAGGCCGAGCATGAGTTCCCATTTCTCCCGTATGGTAAGAATGCCCACCCGTATGTCCTGCATCTGCCTTGTCAACGTGAAGGGATGCAGGTTTTCCGGCTGACAAAATTCTTCTGTAAAGATGATCTTGTTCATGCTGCAAGGTGTCATCAAAAATAAGGAAAGATTGTGTTGAAGCAGATTCAAAAGAATTATCATGTAAGCACGGTTAATGAAAAGTGGAAACACGAAAATTCCTGGACAACTTAGCATTGTACCCACCCTGCACAAACCTGCAGGAATTGTTTGTGTTTTACACTACATTTAGTCATCTTTTTCTTACACAAAGTTTTGACATATGAAATTTCCTTCTGCTTTTCTTTTGTTGTTGCTTTATAGCTGCAGCACTTCAAATCCCGTGGCAGTTCATAAAACAGAACCGCCTTCAGCACCAAAAGCAATGAGAGAATTCAGGGCGGCATGGGTGGCCACCGTAGCCAATATCAACTGGCCCAGCAAACCGGGACTGGATGTAGCTGAGCAGAAAAAAGAAGCTGTCGCTTTGCTTGACTTTTTACAGCAGCACCATTTCAATGCAGTCATCTTCCAGGTGCGGCCGCAATGTGATGCTTTATACAAAAGTGATCTTGAGCCATGGTCTTATTATTTAACCGGAAAACAAGGCCAGGCGCCTTCTCCTTATTATGATCCTTTGGAATTTTGGGTGGAAGAAGCCCACAACCGCGGTCTGGAACTGCATGTTTGGCTGAACCCATACCGGGCCCATCACAAAGACGGGAAAGAAATAACCGAACATTCCATTGTTAAAAAACGTCCGGAACTGGCCCTTTACCTCAAAGAAGGATACTGGTGGCTCGACCCGGCGCAGCAGGGCACACAGGATCATTCCACAGCTGTGGTGATGGACCTGGTGAAACGCTACGATATTGACGGTGTCCATTTTGATGATTACTTCTATCCCTACCCTTCCTATAATTTGGGTGAAGATTTTCCTGATTCGGTAAGTTGGTCTGCCTACCAGCAAAGCGGGGGCAAGCTGTCAAGGGGCGACTGGCGCAGAAACGCTGTGAATGTTTTTATTGAACGATTGTATAAAAATATCAAAACTGAAAAGCCGCATGTAAAATTCGGGCTGAGCCCCTTTGGTATCTGGCGTCCTGGCTATCCCGAATCCATCGGGGGATTTGATCAATATGAGCAGTTATATGCTGATGCAAAGCTGTGGCTGAATAAAGGCTGGATAGATTATTTCACCCCGCAGCTTTACTGGCCCATCAACCGGATGGCGCAAAGTTTCCCCGTGTTGCTGGGATGGTGGGCAGAAGAAAATACGATGAAAAGACATTTATGGCCGGGCATCAGCGTGAGCAGAGATACCAGTGCAAGGAATGTAAATGAGATCATGAGCCAGTTGATGATCAGCCGCGGCATGTTGCCGCAAAGCAAAGGCGTGGTGCACTGGAGCATTTCATCCGTTACCCGCAACCCGCCGATGGCAAAGGCGTTGATTGACGGGCCTTATAAGAATAGCGCATTGGTGCCTGCCACAGCCTGGCTGGATAATAAAGCCCCGGTAGCCCCTGCTGTTGTGGTAAATGAAAAAAACGATGAAGTGATCCTTTCATGGACCCACCCGGATGAAAAAGATGTTTTCCGCTGGGTGGTCTATCACCAATATGGCAACAACAGGACATGGACGATCCTGAACCGGCATGACAGATCGCTTACGATGAAAAAAACAAACGGGGAAAACGCAAATAAAACGGCGCTAACAAAAATAGCCGTAACGGCTGTGGACAGAACAGGCAATGAAAGTGTATTGACTGAACATCAAATAAAATAAATGAAAATGCTCCCTTTCAGGAGCATTTCAAAACAATGGTAAGCAGTCGGTTTTGGTTTACCATTTATCAACTTCTTCGTTGTTATCTGCTGCTGTGTTGTTGCTTTCAGCTATGGGGGTAACTTCCGCTTCGACTTCAGCCTCCGGTGCCTTTTCTGCAACAGTTGCAGTCACTTCTGCAACCGGTTCACCGCCGTTCATTTCATCCGGCACTTCATCATGGTTGAAAGCATCAAAATCAAAATCAGGCATCAGTTCTGTTTTTACATAATCAACCGCCTCATTCAACGCTTTGATGAATTTGTTGAAATCTTCTTTGTAAAGAAAGATCTTGTGCCTGTCATACCCGTTGTCGTCAAAACGTTTCCGGCTCTCGGTGATGGTAAGGTAATAATCATTGCCACGGGTTGCTCTTACATCAAAGAAGTAGGTCCTTCTCTTTCCGGCACGAATCCTCTTGCTGTAGATGCTCTCCATTTTCTTGTCGTTGTTCTCGTACGCCACAATTGTAAGTTTTGCAGTTTAAAAAATCACATTAGGTTTTGGAAGTCACAAATATAGAGATGTTTTGGAAACAGCCAAATCGGAAGCAAAAAAACGCAGGCATTCCGAAATCAGCGATCCCCCTGTCTTTCCTGCTCCTGCTGGCGGGCATAAAGGCCTGCATAATAGCCGTCTTTGATACTGACGAGTTGCTGATGGGTGCCCTGCTCCACGATTTCACCGTCTTCCAGCACCACGATCCTGTCGAAATCAAACAGGGAAAATATGCGGTGGGTGATAATAATGGCTGTTTTGTCACGCAGGTATTCGTTCAGGTTATGTATGATCTCTTTTTCGGTTTTGGCATCCACGGCGCTGAGACAATCATCAAAGATCACCAGGTTGGGCTGTTTGATCATAGCCCGTGCAATGGATATCCTTTGTTTCTGGCCACCACTCAGCGTTACTCCCCTTTCGCCGATCATGGTCTGGTATTTTTCTGAAAATCCCATGATCTCATGGTGTACACAAGCTTGCCTTGCCGCTTTTTCAATAGCTGCATCATCGGCATTTTCCATACCAAATGCGATATTGTTGGCTACCGTGTCGCTGAATAAAAAAACATCCTGCGGCACAAAACTGATCTGTTCCCTTAATTTGGTCAGCTTTATTTGATCTATGGGTATTCCGTCGAGTTCTATTTTCCCCCTGGTAGCATCATACATCCTCAACAGCAGTTGCGCCACCGTTGACTTTCCGCTGCCTGTTCTTCCAACTATTGCTACCTTTTGCCCCTTCTTTATTTCAAGAGCGAAGTTTTTAAGTGCATGTATGCCTGTGTGATTGTAAATAAAATCTACATTATCAAAGCGGATATTTCCCTGCAATGAAAAAGCTACAGGTTGTTCAGGTTCACTGATGGAAGGTGTTGTTTGAAGAAATTCATTGATGCGTTTCTGCGAAGCGGCGGCCCGCTGCATCATGCTGGCAGTTAGCCCGATGGCGCTGACGGGAAAGGTGAGCATATTGATATACATCACAAATTCCACGATGGTGTCAATACCTATATTATGACCGCCATTGATATAATACAAGCCTCCTATCATAATGGTCAGTAAGGTGCTGATCCCGATGAGCAGTGTGATAGAAGGAAAATAAATTGCTTCGACTTTGGCAAGACCAATGGCATTTTTCCGGTATTCTTCACTGTTTTTCTGAAAAAAACCAAACATGGCTTTTTCCTGCACAAATGATTTGATCACCCTGATACCGGAATAAGATTCCTGGGCATTGGTGGTGAGATCAGAAAGAGATTCCTGTATTTTCTCACTCTTCCGGTGAATGGTGCTGTTCACATAGTAGATCGTTATGGCAAGTATTGGCAATGGCGCCAATACATAAAGGGTAAGCAGCGGATCCCTTTTATACATAAAAAAGACAGTGAGAGAAATAACAGCAACCAGGTTACTGAGATACATGATGGTCGGCCCGGTAAACATCCTCACCCGGCTCACATCTTCAGCAATACGGTTCATCAGGTCGCCGGTGCTGTGGGTTTTGTAAAATGCTGAATCCAGCAGTTGGTAGTGGCGATAAACTTCGTTTTTCTGATCAAACTCAATATGCCGGCTCATCACAATAATAGTTTGCCGCATCAGGAAAAGAAATACACCCCTTATCAATGCCAGAACCAATATGGTTATACCGCAAAGTGCTACTACCTTACCCACACTGCTCATTCCTTCTACCTGCTGAATGAATTTTTGCACCAGTACATCATAGTCAGGGGAAATGGTTTTAGGTTTATACCCGGGCAGGTTCAATGACCGCTGTACAAAATCAATTACAAAACCGGTTACTTGCGGCGCCAGTACGTTGAAGTAGTTAGACAGGAAAACAAACAGGATCCCTACACCCAGCCTCACCCTGTATTTCCAGAAATATTTATTGAGAGCCTTTAAATGCTTCAAGAAAATGATTTGGCGCAAAATTAGAGTAGTGACAAGAAATAATAAGGGTTATTTGATTGCTGGCAAGCCTGCCTGATAACATCGTGAATTTTTTCAAATTGATTTTGCTGTTTATGGCTGCACTCTTACTTTTGCGCCGGAGAGA
>CAYTGN010000003.1:0-282778 GCA_964437415.1 uncultured Chitinophaga sp.
TCGCCAATGAGAGGCCTGCTCTCATCATTATTGTACCTTCGCAGGGCACACACATCGGTTTTGCGTTAGGCGGGATGAGGTGCTTCTATTGACAATTTTGTGTATAATTGAAGTGCGGTTCTTCGTATCAAGCGTAGTGCTAAAAAGCCCGCCCGAACGCAAAGCCGAAAAACGTACCAGCAAGTATATGACAACCCGACAGCTCACACATAGAATTTTAGCCTGGACAATAGACTTTGGGATTATTGTTTTGTATGCTGTGTTACTTTTCACGGTGACGAGCTTGTTATTCGAGGTTAAACAAGGGAACCTAAACCCATATTTGGGGCAACTCATCGGTTTTTTTACATTGACCTTACCTGTAATAACCTATTCGTATTTGACAGAGAAAAGTAAGTGGAAAGCAACCATCGGAAAAAGAACACTTAATCTAATGGTTTTGACTTGTGAAAACAAGACGACTAAAAGTGTTTTGCTGAGAAATGTGTTGAAATATTTACCTTGGGAAATTGCTCATACGGGAGTTCACTGGATTACCTATTATGAATCAGTTGGAAGAGAAATACCAATTTGGACATTGACAATTCTAATTATTCCACAAGTCATAGTATTTATTTACTTTGTTAGTATAGTTTTTAGTAAGGGACAGAGTAGCGTATACGACAGAATTTCAGGAACACGACTACATCTAAAAACTGCTTGAATAGAACAAATACCTGCTGGTAACAAGGTCAGTCGGCGAAAATTCATTGTATTCAATTTCTTCTCATCCATCGCACCTGCAAGTATCCACAAAAAAATCCGGCAATAAAAAAAGTGACCCGTTGCCGGGTCACTCTATATAGTGTTTCATAAGATTAATCAGGCCAGGTCAAACCTGTCGAGGTTCATCACTTTATTCCACGCCGCTACAAAATCTTTTACAAATTTTTCTTTGCTGTCTTCACAGGCATACACTTCGGCAATGGCCCGCAGTTCAGAGTTGGAACCAAAGATGAGATCGGCACGGGTGGCTGTCCATTTGGTTTCACCGGTTTTGCGATCAGTGCCCACAAAACCCTGCTGCACGGGATCGGCTGCTTTCCAGGTGGTGCCAAAATCGAGCAGGTTCACAAAGAAATCATTGCTGAGTGTGCCCGGTGTTTGGGTGAACACACCATGTTTTGAATTATCATAATTGGCGCCCAGCACCCGCAGTCCTCCTACCAGCACGGTCATCTCCGGTGCAGTAAGGGTGAGCAGTTGCGCTTTATCCACCAGCAATTCTTCAGACGTAACGGTCAATCCCTTTTTCAGGTAATTACGGAACCCATCAGCCAAAGGTTCCAGCACGGCAAAGGATTCCACATCCGTTTGCTCCTGCGATGCATCGGCACGGCCGGGAATGAACGGCACTTTCACATTCACTCCTGCCTCTTTCGCTGCTTTTTCAACAGCAGCACAACCGGCCAAAACAATTAAGTCGGCCAATGAAACCTGTTTGCCTTTGGGTGCATTGCTGTTGAATTCCTGTTGAATTTTTTCCAGCGCCTCCAGCACTTTACTTAATTGAGCGGGGTTGTTCACTTCCCAGTCTTTTTGCGGGACTAAACGAATGCGGGCACCATTGGCGCCGCCTCTTTTATCAGAACCGCGGAAAGTGGAAGCAGAGGCCCATGCAGCGGATACAAGTTGTGATACTGATAATCCGGAAGCAAGGATGGTTTTCTTTAATGCTGTTATATCATCTTCATCAACGAGGTTGTAAGTAACAGAAGGAACAGGATCCTGCCAGATAAGTTCTTCGGCCGGCACTTCTTTACCGAGATAACGGGCACGGGGGCCCATGTCACGATGCGTCAGTTTATACCAGGCACGGGCAAAGGCATCGGCAAATGCATCCGGATTTTCAAAAAAATGACGGGATATTTTTTCATACGCCGGGTCAAAGCGCAGTGCGAGGTCGGTGGTGAGCATGAATGGTGCATGGCGTACATTGGGATCATGAGCATCAGGCACTGTGCCTTCACCCATGCCATGTTTGGGTTTCCATTGATGTGCGCCGGCAGGGCTTTTGGTAAGCTCCCATTCATAACCAAAAAGATTCCAGAAGAAATTGTTGCTCCATTTGGTGGGAGTGGTAGTCCATGCACCTTCCAGTCCGCTGGTGATGGTGTATTGCGCATTGCCGCTGCCCAATGAATTTTTCCAGCCCAGGCCTTGTTCTTCAATACCGGCTGCAGCAGGTTCTTTGCCTACATATTTGCCCGGGTCACCGGCGCCATGTGTTTTACCAAATGTATGTCCGCCGGCGATCAGCGCCACTGTTTCTTCATCATTCATCGCCATGCGGCGGAATGTTTCTCTTATATCACGGGCCGCAGCAATGGGGTCAGGATTTCCATCAGGCCCTTCAGGGTTCACATAGATCAAACCCATCTGCACGGCAGCCAGCGGGTTTTCAAGATCACGGTCGCCGGAGTAGCGGCTGTGCGGATTTTTGCTCAATGCCAGCCATTCTTTTTCACTGCCCCAATAAACATCTTCTTCCGGTTCCCATATATCTTCACGGCCACCGGCAAAACCGAAGGTTTTAAAGCCCATGGATTCCAGCGCCACATTGCCGGCCAGTATCATCAGGTCGGCCCATGAAATATTTCTTCCATATTTTTTTTTGATGGGCCATAACAAGAGGCGGGCTTTATCAAGGTTCACATTATCGGGCCAGCTGTTAAGCGGTGCAAAACGCTGGTTGCCTGAACCACCACCACCACGGCCATCATGAATGCGGTAAGTGCCGGCACTGTGCCAGGCCATGCGTATCATCAGCGGACCATAGTGACCATAATCAGCAGGCCACCAGTCCTGTGAGTTAGTCATCAGTTCAGTAAGGTCTTTCTTCACGGCATCCAGGTCAAGACTTTTAAATGCTTCGGCATAATTAAAATTTTCTCCCATCGGGTTGGAGAGTGAAGAATGTTGCCGAAGGATATTCAGCTTAAGCTGGTTGGGCCACCAGTCGCGGTTGCGGGTGCCGCCACCGGCCACCTGTTTCATAGCGCCTTCGCTAAAAGGGCATTTGGCTGCTCCGTTGCCATTGACAGATGCATTGTTTGCGGTTGTGTTCTGTTCCATGATAAAAAATTGAATAGGTTAAGAATGTCCAGCTATTTTTTCAAGGGGCTCCAAAACTACGTCAGGGCTGCTAATAAATCTAATTGATTATATTTATAATAATATAGTTATTGTCTATGACCCTGGTTCAACTGGAATATATTGTTGCCCTCGATACCTGGCGCCATTTTGCGCTGGCATCTGAAAAATGTTTTGTCACCCAGCCCACCCTCAGTATGCAAATCCAGAAACTGGAAGATGAACTGGGTGTGAAGTTATTTGACCGGGCCCGGCAGCCGGTGATCCCCACCGAGATCGGCGCCGCCATTATTGCACAGGCCCGTATTGTGTTGCATGAAGCAGGCATGATCCATGAAATGATCACAGAGCAGAAAGATACTATGACCGGCGAAATAAGGATCGGCATCATCCCTACCCTGGCTCCTTACCTGCTGCCTCCGTTGTTTAAGAACATCCGTGAAAAATACCCGCAGGTGCACCTGCAGGTAAGGGAGATCATCACCGAAGAAGTGATTGCGGAACTAAAGAAAAACCGGCTCGACTGTGGCATTGTGGTCACTCCCCTGAAAGATGCTTCCATCAAAGAAGACCCGTTGTTTTATGAAGAACTGTTTGTTTATGTTTCAAAAAACAATGCACTGCACAATAAAAAATATGTGTTGCCTACGGATATTGACCCCGACCAGCTCTGGTTGCTGGAAGAGGGGCATTGCTTCCGTTCGCAGATACTGAACCTGTGTGAACTGCAAAAATATTCGGGTTTGCACTTTAAATATGAAACGGGGAATATTGAAACTTTAAAAAGAATGGTGGACAAAAGCGATGGCATTACTATTCTGCCCGAACTGGCAGTGATGGAATTCAGCAAACCACAAATGAACCAGGTGAAACGGTTGAAAGAGCCCAGCCCGGCCAGGGAAGTGAGCCTGGTGACGCACCGGGATCACCTGAAAACAAAACTGATCAAGACACTGAAAGAAGAGATACTGCACATTGTGCCCAAAGCCATGCAAAAACTGAACAGGAAAAAAGTGGTGGAGATCAATTACTGATGCTGTTAGAAAAAGAAAAGTTACTGCACAATCATAATTTATGTTTTACGGATTGCAATTAATCCGGAAGCAGCTTTACCATAATATTCTTATACATCACTTTACTTTTCGGATCATGCCCCTGCAAAGCAAAAGTGCCGGAGGTCAGCAGGCGATATTTCATCCCTTCTTCCCTTTTCACATCAGCCGGTTCGGTGTAATCGGTTATCAGCTTTTCATTTACTTTCACTTTGACCTGTTTGTTTTTTACGGAAATGTGCATTGTAATCCACTCTTCATCTTTTGCCGGAGCTTCCCGCACATCCTGCACAGCATAGAGTCCTGCTGTGCGTCGCCAATCGGTATGTGAATTGTTCACCTGCACTTCATAGCCTTTTTGCGGCCAGCCGCTTTCCTGGTATTGTGTGTGAAAATAAATACCTGAGTTGGACCCTGGCATGGTCATCACATCGGCTTTGAATTCAAAATTTTTAAAATCATGCTGTGCCACAGGGCCATCGTAAAACAAATGGGCCACTTTTCCATTTACTACAATCATCCCGTTCTCCACCCGGAAGCTTTCAGCATTGGCGCCGACTTTCCAGCCATCAAGTGTTTTGCCATCAAAAAGTGAAACCCAGTCTTTATTGCCTTTGTCATTGCCGGTAAACGATAGCATGATCAGACAAAGCAGGGATGAAACAAGTATTCGCATAAACTGAATTGTGTATTGAAAATACTGCATTCCGTTTCACTGTCAGCAAATAAAAACCGGGAGCATTCACTCCCGGTCATCCTGCTTTCTCATGTGCATGTGTGTCAGGAAATATTTTCAATGATGCCGGCAATGCCCTGGCCTCCGCCGACACAGGCTGTGACCATGCCATATTTTTTATTCAGCCGCTTCATATCATGCAGGTTCTGGATGGTAAGTTTGCAACCTGTGCAGCCCAGCGGGTGGCCGAGTGCAATAGCGCCGCCGTTGATATTCACTTTGGAAGGATCCAAACCGGCTTCCCGGATCACTGCGAGTGCCTGCGAAGCAAAAGCTTCGTTTAATTCAATTAAATCAACCTGTGATAAGTTCATTCCCGTTTGCTGCAACACTTTTGGAATGGCCGCCACGGGGCCAATGCCCATGATGCGGGGATGCACACCGGCCACTGCAGAACCCACTAATCTTCCGATTGGTTTCAAGCCTAATTCATTTACCATTTTCTCACTCATCACTATCACAAAAGCAGCACCATCGCTGGTTTGTGAAGAGTTGCCGGCTGTTACCACACCGCCTGCTGCAAAAGCCGGTTTCAGTTTGGCCAGCGCTTCCAATGATGTATCGGCTCTCGGACCCTCATCCGTATCTACGGTATAATTTCTTTTTTGTTTTTTTCCTTTGGCATCCAAATATATTTCTTCCACATTGATGGGAAGAATGCCGGGTTTGAAATACCCATTTTGAATGGCAGCGATCGCTTTCTGGTGAGAATGATAAGAAAATTCATCCTGTGCTTCGCGGTTGATGTTAAACTCTTTTGCCACGGCTTCCGCTGTCAAACCCATACTTAAATAATAATCCGGTTCCTCTTTGGCGATGGAATAAGCCGGCACCGTCTTCCACCCTGCTGTGGGCACCAGGCTCATGCTTTCTGTGCCGCCGGCCACAATGCAATCGGCCATGCCCATTCTTATTTTGGCAGTGGCAATAGCTATTGTTTCCAATCCCGATGCACAGTAACGGTTCACCGTCATGCCCGGCACCTCAAAACCCAGGGCCCTGGCAGCAATGATGCGGCCTACCTGCAAACCTTGTTCGGCCTCCGGCACTGCATTGCCAACGATGACATCATCTACTCTTTTGGGTTCGAGTTGCGGCACAGAAGCCAGTAAAGCTTTAATCACATCCACCGCCAGGTCATCCGGACGATAGAAACGAAAACCGCCACGTTTTGCTTTGGCAACTGCGGTACGGTATCCTGCAACGATATAGGCTTCCTGCATAGTGAAGAATTATTTATTAATGATTTATAGCTCATGGTTGACGGCGAGATCATATCGCAATGAACTATGAAACTTTTGCCATGAACCAAACAAGTTGTTTATGCAACTTTCTATTTCAAAAGTAAACCCTCTTTCCATACCAACCAAAAATGAGCATAAAAGTTCTGCTATCTTCGTAACGTTATGTATAAAATAGTTCGAAGTTTCCTCTTTATATTTTCTCCGGAATGGGTGCATTATTTTTCTATGAATTGCCTGAAGTTGCTGTGCAGTATCGGGTTAAGACCGGTCATCGCATCCGTGTTCAAACCAAAGGGCAATCTTCAATCTTCAATCTTCAATCTTCAATTCCCTAATCCTGTGGGATTGGGCGCCGGATTTGACAAGAATGCAAAATATTTAAGAGAACTCGAAGCCTTAGGTTTTGGTTTTGTGGAGATCGGCACTGTGACACCCTTGCCACAAAAAGGAAATGACAAACCAAGGTTGTTCCGCCTGCCAAAAGATAAGGCCCTTATCAACCGGATGGGGTTTAATAATGATGGTGTGAAAGTGGTGGCTGAAAGACTTCGTCAATGGTCAATGGTGAATCGTCAATATCAGGAAACTGATTCTCCTTCCACCACTCAAAAGTTACGACTGATCATCGGTGGAAATATCGGCAAGAACAAAGTGACGCCCAATGAAGAGGCGTGGAAAGATTATGAAATTTGTTTTAAAGAGCTGCACCCCTATGTTGATTACTTCGTGGTGAATGTAAGTTCACCGAATACACCCGGTCTTCGTGAATTGCAGGAAAAAGGATCGCTGCGAAAGATATTGATGCACCTGCAGATGATCAATAATGCCAAAGCAGTGGCGAAACCCATTTTATTGAAAATAGCTCCCGATCTTAGCCAGGAACAGATTGACGACGTGATTGACCTGGCAATGGAAATAAAACTGGACGGGCTTGTGGCAACAAATACAACTATCAGCCGTGAGCAATTAGCTACGAGCCCCGAGAAAATACAAAAAATCGGCGGCGGAGGTTTGAGCGGCCTGCCACTGAAACACAGAAGCACAGAGGTGGTGGGCTACATTTCCCAAAAAACAAATGGCAGCATACCCGTCATTGCATCAGGTGGTGTATTTACTGCTGACGATGCCAAAGAAAAATTAGATGCCGGTGCTTCGCTGGTGCAGGTGTGGACAGGTTTTATTTATGAAGGGCCGGGGGTGGTGAAGAGGATATGCAGAGGAATTGAATATTCCGACAGGAAATAATCATTTGCTACTGGGCAACCTATAGAAAAATCCAATTTGCCTTACATTATTTCTCACCTTCTCGTAATAGGGCTCAGATACATCCACTTTTGTAAGGCCGTATGTATATTTTGCAAATATTCCAAAGCCGGTTTTCCCGAAAACATACCCGACTCCTCCGCCAAGCCCTATTTCAAATTTTTTGAAATCCTCCATACTGGAACTTTCGGCTGACATGCCAGCTTCCGTCTCCTTGTATTTTCTTGCTAACATTAACCCAAACTCAGGCCCCAGGTCAAGATACAGATTGTCGTTGAACCAGTATTGAAAAGGGCTAATAATATTTATATAAGTAAATTTTTCCTGGTGGCCAAAGGAAGTGGCTGCGCTTCCTGTTCCATATGTTCCTTCAGCTTTTGCACCTTTCTGGTTAAAATGGATTCCGGGCTGCATTCTCCATTTGCCATTCAGTGGAAAATTTACGTTTATCCCAATATTTATACCCAACGGCATTTTAATATCAACCATTGAAACCCTGTCAGGTGAGCCCACATCAATCAGGTATTCATCCCAACTCTCTGTTGTTGCTTCTTTAAAATTTGTGGCACAATTACAGTTTACCCCTGCATTTACGGAGATAACCGGTTTTGTTTGCGCAAAAAGAATAATTACCGCAAAAGAAAATACCAGAGTTATAAATATTTTTTTCATATCATCAGTTTAAAACATGTAAAAATATAAATGGGAATAGCTGCAGACCATTCATTAATTCCGGGACTCCGGGCTTTTTAAATCTTGCAGAACTACCACCAGGCGTTCGGCTTTTTTTCTTATGCCAGCTTTCCCCTTGCTGATATTTATACTGGAACAGCAACCGGAAATTAAAGCAGAAGTAATTAATAATAACGGAATAACATTCTTTTTCATACTGCATATTTTAAATAAAATGAAAATGTTTTACAATTTGCGTTAATTGTTCTGACAATTTTTTAAACATATGTAACTGGGGTGTTGAAACTGATCAATAAAGGATATAAAGCAACTACTGCATAAATTGATTTGGAATATCAAACATTCCGTTAGAGTGACATGGCAAAATCGGCATTAATACATATTATTTCTCTTCCTGCACCGATATCCCTTTCTAATTTGACATCCTTAAGGGTTGCCTTCAAAAACGTAATTTTATTACCGTCAAAAACTAAGTTATTTATTGAAATTGTCCCTCCACTGGCATCTGCAGTTGGGTTATAACTTCCATAGTAATTCCCCGATCCGTCACCATAAATCACTGAAGCATCAATATCATTAATGAAAGTGCCAAGAGCCGGTGGCAATTGCATACTAATTTGTATTTCCTTTGAAACTCCACCAATTCCACCAAATCGTGTTTCGCCAGTTAAAGCATCGTAAGTAGCAGAAACGTTATTTGCAACAAAATTATCACCTGAGTTACAGGTTTGATATATTGCAGCTGCCATTCTGTTACTTGGATCCTCATCCCTATCAGGGTCACAAGCTCCAAAAAATAAGACGCTAATCAGCAATATAAAGCAACGGGCTATTTTCCGATTCAAAATAAGTATTGAGTATTTCATACACAGTTTTTTGCCAATTACTAAAGTTTAAACATACCTATGACTTCTGTGTTTGACTATCCCCCCTCCGGGGGATTTTTCGTACTTATCGAAATAAAAGAGGTAATTTTTTAGACTAGTCCGTGCCGTATTGCTTTCACCACTGCATCGGTCATGGTTGCTACATGGAGTTTTTTGTAGATCTTTTTGACATGGGTGCGAACGGTTTCATATCCAATGAAGTTCTTTACGGCAATTTCTTTGAAAGAAAGCCCGTTCACCATTTGTGAGAGTATTTCTTTTTCCCTTTTACTGAGATTGAACTCTTCGGGGTCTGTTCCCAGCGGGGCAAATTTTTGAAATAAATGAAGCACACGGGATGCAATAACCGGGGACATCGGCGCTCCGCCATTATATACTTCCTGGATGGCGCCGAGCAACTGCACCGGTGTGCTGTCCTTCAGTACATAGCCGGAAGCACCTGCACAAATAGAGGTAAAAATTTTTTCCTCCTCGTCAAAAACAGTCTGAATGAGTACCCGAACATCAGGAAATTTATTATGAATAATACGGGTAGCTTCCACACCGCTCATGCCGGGCATCTCAATATCCATCAACACCACATCAGGGCGGCTTTTTTGCATCACATGAACCAGGTCGGCAGCGCTGCTGAAACTTCCTGTGCAGCAAAATCCCGGTGTGCCATTGATGATGGCTTCAAACGCATCTCTTACTAATTTGTTATCCTCAAATATGGCAACACGGATCTCCATCTGTAGCAAAGTTGAGTAAATATAAAGCGCCGCAGCATCCCCTTACAGGGGGATAGCAGCAAAATGCTTCACCTGATCTTCACACTGAGTGCTACTGAAGTGCCTTCTCCAGCTACTGATTGTATATCCAGTTCACCCTGCACCTCCGCTGCCCTGTTTTTCATATTCAGCATCCCGTTGCCCGCATGAACCAGTGATGTATCAAGTCCTTTTCCATCATCCTGTATAATAAAACGAACAATCCCGCCTGTCATCAGCACCTGCAGCAGCACCTGTTTTGCTCCTGAATACTTGATGGCATTGTGAATAGCTTCTTTGCACACTAAGTAAATATTCCGGCGATACTGCATGCTGAGTT
This sequence comes from uncultured Chitinophaga sp., assembly GCA_964437415.1. Taxonomy (GTDB): domain Bacteria; phylum Bacteroidota; class Bacteroidia; order Chitinophagales; family Chitinophagaceae; genus CADEDV01. The sequence goes on from CAYTGN010000003.1 coordinate 10,097, forward strand.
TTTCTTCAGGGATAATATCCTCAGCCAAAAACCTGTACTGGATACCCGCAGCACGGGAAAGTTCCGATGCATACACGTTTAGTTTGTCCAGCAGTTTTTTCAAATTGTCATTGGCCGGGTTCACCGCCCAAACAATGTCACTGAGCTCATTTTTCATAGCCGCTGCATTGGACGAAATCACATCCAGCGATTCCAATAACTGATCTGTATGTTGCTCCCTGGTTTGTTGCTTGGCCAGTTCGCTGTACAACCGGATACCGCTTAATGTAGATGCCACATCATCGTGAAGGTCCTGCGATATCTTTGACCGCATAGCAAACATTTTCCTCAACTGCCCTATCCTGTACCGGTAGAAACAATAAAGTATAGCAATGACAGTAATAACGGCAAGTATAATAAACCAGGTCTGCTTCCAGTAAGGAAGAGAAACAGTGATGGATAGAATTGTTATTTCATCCCTCCATTCGCCGTTTGTATTAGTGGCCTTCACCTTAAACACATACTTTCCACCGGGAATATTTGTGTAGGCTGCAAACCGGCGTCTTTCCACATAATTCCAGTCCTTGTCAAACCCCTCCAGCTTATAGGCATACCTGATCTCTTCTTCCGGAGCAATGCGGAGCAAGGAGTATTCTATTGAAAAAAAGTTCTGCCGGTGCGAAAGCCGTATCGTTTCTCCCGGATCTGGCAATATTGATTCCTTTTCAAATATCCTGAACCCGCTGATGAGCACCTGTGCAGGCTCTTCCTCCAGGCTGTACTTGTGAGGATAAACCCGGACTATCTTATTCATGCAAACGAAAAAAAGCTCCCCGTCAGCCCCGTTGGTACCATTGGGTACATAATCATCATAAGGGAACACCATATCATACTGCACGGAAATAAATCGTTGTGACTTCCGGTTGAAAAAATCTATGCCGTTGGAAGTTGAAACCCATATATCTCCCCGCATATCTTTTAAAATAGAGTTGATAAACCCGGAACTGAGACCATCACTTACAGAAAAATGGCGGGCCTGTTTGCTTTTACTATCAAGCAGGTAAATGCCATGCCCGTGAGTGCCCAACCAACTGCTGTCAGCGCCGAATGGCAACACGGCGTTGATGGTGCCTCCGGTAAAATATTTTTTATCCCCGGGAAAAAATCCTGATGGAATAAAAGAATCACTGGTCTGATCATATCTTGCAAAACCATAATTCCGGTTGAGGCCAACCAGTAAACCATTGCGGGGATCATAGTTCATGGAAAGAACCCCATTGAAAGGAAGGCTTCTCCGAATCTTATTACTGTCTGAATAATGTGCTGTCAATTTAGCCTGGTCGTTCAGGCGATAAACCCCCGAACTCCAGGTGCCCACCCATATTTGCTTCTTTTCATCCGAACGGATCACAACGGGTCGTTTCAATGCAATGGTGCCGGTCATCTTTCTTCTACGGCAATCCATACGACTCACCTGCTGACTAGTTCCGATCCACAACACTGAATCATTCTGGAGATGCAGGGTGTTTACTTTCTCTTCTATACCCGGTAGTGAAATTTTTTCAAGACGACGGGTTTGAAGATGATAATTGAACAAGCCATGATTGGTTCCCAGCCATACTGTTTTATTTCCAGTTGCTGCAACTGCAATGATGATGAATTGCTGGTTATCGTAGCCCCGGCCCGGAACATGTAATTCATGAAGATCATAATAGGATCTGCCGGGTTGATAGACAGAGATACCGCTATAAGAACTTATCCAGTTATTGCCTTTCTTGTCAGTATATAAGTTTGTAAATGTTTCATGAAGGGCTGAGCGACGGTGCTGCAATTGAAAAAAAGATGTGTCGGTTTTTCCCGTGGCAGGATCAAAGATTTTAGCCCTGCTGTTCCAGAACCCAACCCACACCCTGTTTTGGTTATCAAACTGCAGCAGCCTGACTGATTCGCTTTTGTTAAAAGACAAAGCGGTTTCAGTTACCTGATTCCTGCTCGCATCAAAATAATAAAGTCTTCGTGTGTCGTCTTTCCAAAACCAAAGCCTGTTCAGCTTATCGGGTGTTACCTGGACGTATAAATCCATTTGGAATATTTTCCAGTTTCGGGGGTTATAACGCTGGTGATGGAATTGTTCGCTTCGGCTATCAAAAAACTGAAGACCCTTCCCTGTAAAAAACCATAACCCTTTATTCACAGTATCATAAACCGGGCAATTGGGTGATGAATCATCGGCAATGGAAGTGCTGTCGTATTCCCGGTGCCTGAAAACGGTAAATTCTTCGGTTTGGATATTATACCTGCACAATGATCCACCTGCAATCCAGATATTGCTCCGGTTGTCTGCAACGATCCAGACAATTTTATTTAATTTTTCATCCGGAACGTCTTTATGATGGAAGTAAAGAGTCTTAAACCTGTTTTCTTTCCTTATATAGATGCTGATACCGGCATAAGTACTCACCCAGATGTTACCCAGGCTGTCTTCGAGCAAGCCAGTACAAAAATTATCTGCGATGGATGTGCTATCATCTTTGTGGTGCTGAAAAACCTTGAAAGAAGATCCGTCAAAGCGATTGAGTCCGTTGGCTGTGGCAATCCAGAAAAACCCCCTGCTATCCTGCAGCACCTGGTGCACTTTGTTGGAAGATAATCCCTGGGTTGTTGTAATATGACTGAAGAGGTGCTGCTGGGAAAAGGATACAACAGGCCCGACCATCATCCATAACAGGATGATGATTCGCCATCGAAAAGACAGCCTGGTGCCCATTTGTCAAAGTTTTGGTCTTCTAATGTACGGTTTTCAAGTTGATAAACAAGTGATGCAACTATCGATCATAAATCGAATTAACAGATAGAAGTCTATAAAGGTTCTCTGATGCTAATTCTCCAAATACTGATATAATATTTGTGCAGTCGTCTTGTTATCTGCAAGTATATTCTTAAGTTCATTCATATATTCTTATCGTCATCTGCCCAGGAAATTAGACACTTCCTGTGCTGACCCGGAGAGAAAAGGAAATACTCGGATTACTCGCCGAAGGTTTGACCAGCCATGAAATTGGCACTCGTCTTTATCTGAGCAACTACACCGTGGACACCTATCGTAAGCATATGCTGCAAAAGTTCAATGTGCATAACACACAGGCTCTCTCGAACACGGTGAGAAGATTAGGTATTAAAGATAAAGTGTGCCGCAGCCACCACCGCCGCTGTTTCTGTCCTCAGCCTGTTTTCACCCAAACTAACAGGTACAAAATCATGCTGCAGGGCCAATTCTATTTCTTTTTTTGTAAAGTCACCCTCAGGGCCGATGAGAATGGAAGTTGAAGAGTTGAAGGGTTGAAAAGTTGAAAGGTTGTTTTTTGCTGCCCCTTCATCACAATGAGCTATGAACTTCTGATTCGCCGAAGATGATTTTACAGCTTGAGCAAACTCAACAGGCTGATGTAAAACCGGCAACCAGCATTGCTGGCTTTGCAGCATGGCGCTGATGCAAATGGTGTTCATCCTGTCGTGGCGAAATTTTTCTTTTTCTGTTCTTTCGCAGAGCAGCGGGATGATCTCACTCACTCCTATCTCTGTTGCTTTTTCCAAAAACCATTCAAAGCGGTTGCTGTTTTTTAGCAGGGAGATGGCAATGGTAATGTTTCTTGTTGCTCGTGGCTGGTCACTGGTTGTAGTAATCCTGATCCCGCAATGCTTCTTATTGGGATCGGTGATCTCGCAGGTGAGTAAATTTCCTTTCCCATCGGTGAGGTTGAGCATTTCGCCTTCTTTCATCCGCAGCACCTGCACGATATGGCGGCTGTTGTCTTCATCCAGCGTCAGTTGTTGCTGACCGGTGTATCCGTTGATATAGAAAAAAGGGAGGTTCATGTTATAAAAAAAGCTCCCCGAAAATAAGGAGCTATCATTATTTAAACCGCATTTTGATCAGAAGGGTTCATCTTCTTCATTTATATCATTCATGCGGCTGCCGGTCTGTATGTATAATTTCTCACCACCGCCATCTGCATCAGACACCGGTTTCCAGCCGCCGCCGGGAAGACCGATACCGCTATATGGATCTTCTTCCCAGTTGGTAAATTTCTGAATATGCAGCAATGCTTTCAGTTTTACCGTATCAAGCATACCATTACGGTGTTTGGCTATTTTCACTTCGGTGAGACCTTTGATATTTTCTCCTTCTGCATTGGTGGTCATCTCATAATATTCCGGGCGATAGAGGAACATTACCATATCCGCATCCTGCTCAATGGCTCCTGACTCACGAAGGTCACTCAGCTGCGGCACACGGCTTCCTTCTTTGGCGCCACGCTGCTCCACGGCACGGCTCAACTGCGACAAAGCAATGATGGGAACATTCAGTTCTTTGGCAAGGCCTTTCAGGTTTCGGGAAATATTGCTGATCTCCTGTTCACGGTTGCTATTGCGGTTTTCACCCGTGCCGCTCATCAACTGCAGGTAATCAATAATGATCATCCCTATATTATGCTTGTTCTTTAAACGACGGCATTTGGCCCGCAGTTCAAAAATGTTCAGGGCCGGCGTATCATCAATGAACAAAGGAGCCTGCGCCAGTTTTTGAATGCCTCTTGCATAAAGTTGTTTCATCTCATGTTCTTCGAGTTTGCCTCTTGCAATTTTCTCGAGCCATATCTCACTTTCTGCGGCAAGAATACGCTGCACCAACTGACCGGCGCTCATCTCCAGTGAAAACAACGCAACAGGTGTGGGCTTGGAAGGATGCATGGCGGCATTGCGGGCAAGGTTCAGGGCAAAAGCTGTTTTACCAACAGCGGGTCTTGCTGCAAGGATGATCAGGTCAGTATTCTGCCAACCGTAAGTGATGCGGTCTAAATGACTGAAACCACTGGGCACACCCGTCACATCTTCATTCTTATGGCGCAGGTCTTCGATACGCTGAATGGTTTTTACCAACACAGAGTCTATCGTGTCATAATTCTTGCGCAGGTGATTGTTGGTGATCTCAAAGAGTTTTGTTTCTGCATCATCCAGCAAGTCGAATACATCAGTGGTATCTTCAAAAGCATCGCCGATGATCTCGCCACTGATGCGGATCAGTTCCCGTTGTATGAATTTTTGCAAAATGATCCTTGCATGTGCTTTGATATTTGCAGATGAAACAACGGCGTTGGTAAGCTTGGTGACATAATAGGCACCGCCCACCATTTCCAGTTCATCCTTGCTGCGCAGTTCTTCCGCCACTGTCAGGATATCGATTGGCTGGCTCTTGTTGGAGAGGCTTTGCATGGATTTGAAAATACGCTGGTGTGCTTCCACATAAAAACACTCCGGTTTTAAGATCTCGACGACATCATCAAAAGCTGTTTTCTCCAGCATGATGGCGCCCAGCACCGCTTCCTCCAGGTCTTTTGCCTGTGGCGGCACTTTGCCATATACCATGGTGCTGAGGTCTAACTGCGACTTTCTTCTTTGCTTCCTTTCCTTGTTGATATTCGTAAGATCCATGTTCAGCTATAGCGATAAAAAGCCTGCCATCGGCAGACAGGTTAATACATCATTTCCTGACCAATGACCCCAGGGTGTGATTCCAAACTTATTTTAAGAAAAGATTATTTCTTGGTTAAAGGAATGTTTCCCGCAGTCCATGAGGCGAAATAAAGTGCAAAACGGTTTGAAAAAAAATTTTTCTTTCTGCACTATTTTTTCACCCCTTGCGGCAGGGTTATCCACATCATCTTTTCTCCCCAAAGCTTATTACAATTTAACTGAAAACGGCGGGTTTGACACGAAAAAATCCGCACATTGGTGGAGAATTTTATTCAGGAACTGCTAACAATTGTATGGACAGCACAATAAAGGCCCGAATCTCTCAGTTATTGCCTTAGTTCTTGCACACACCAAAGCTGCTGCATTGCTCATTTAAAAAATACTGATATGAAAACAACTATGCACAGCAGCCACTCCCGTCCTGTCATCACACAGGCCGAAAACAACACCACTTTATGGATCGGGCACCTGCACACCGACCCGACCGATCATTTTGCCGGTCAAACATTCACCTGCCCCTCTGCAGGGCTGCTGGATAATATCCAGGTCTATTCGGAAGCAGTTCAATATCCCGGTGAGCTGACACTGACCTTACATGAATTTGATGTTGCTGCCAAAACCTGGGGGCCTGCTTTGTGCGAAGCGGTGCTAACAATAGAAAAAAATGACAGTAACAAGTGGATACGGTTTAACCTTCCGGCTATCCCCTTGCAGCAAGGAACAAATTATGGGTTCAGGTTACATACAAATAACGCCTTAGTGGCCATTGGCGAAGCGGCAGCAGGCACCAAACAGCCATTCAGCTTCGGGCATGAATGGAATGCCGATAGTAATAACCAAAAGGGACATTATTTCTCCTATTTCAGCCTGGCGTTTAAGGTGGAACTTTGCGCCTGATATTTTAATACTCTGAAGAAACACAGTTTCTACCCTTTCAAAAATTAAAGGGTGGTTACTTATTGCTATTAACTACCGGGCAGTCATCGCATTCCCATACTTCATTTTTTTATTTTTTTGTTTTTCCACAACTGTGAAATATACTCCTCCTTCTAATCCGCTGGGCTGTTTACCTTCGCCGCTATGCCACCGATCCATTGGGAAGAGATCTTGTTGTTTGCGCTGGCCGCCGTAACCGCCATACAGGTTTTTTATTATGCCTGGTTTTTCAGCCGTGTTGCTTTTTTTAAACCAAAGAAGAAACAACAATCACAGCAGCATCCGGTTTCTGTTATCATCTGTGCAAGAGATGAAGATGAAAAACTGGCCCGCAACCTGCCGGGTGTGCTGGTGCAAAGCTATCGCAGTTCCTATGAAGTGGTGGCGGTTAATGACAATTCTGTGGATGATTCCAAGTACATTCTGCAGGAGCTGAAAAAAACATTCAAATCACTGAATGTAGTGGAGCTGACACAGGAAGCCAAACACATCAGCGGAAAAAAATATCCATTATCCATCGGCATCCGGGAGGCAAAATATGAAGTGCTGCTGCTCACCGATGCTGATTGTGTGCCTGCCAGTGAGCATTGGGTGGAGAAAATGCAGGATGGGTTTGATGAAAATATTGAGATCGTTTTAGGTTATGGCGCCTATCATAAAAGCAAAGGCATACTGAACAAACTCATCCGTTTCGAAACCTTTCATACAGCACTTCAATACCTTTCCTATGCGCTGGCAGGTGTGCCGTATATGGGAGTGGGACGGAACCTTTCTTATAAAAAAAGTCTTTTCCTGAATAACAAAGGTTTTTCTTCCATCAATCATATTCCCGGGGGTGATGATGATCTTTTTATCAACAAGGTGGCCACGAAAAATAACACGGCCGTAGTGATTGATCCTGATGCTATCACCCGTTCCGTTCCCAAAACAACATGGAAGGGGTGGTTGCGGCAAAAAACAAGACATTACAGCACTGCAAGGTTTTACAAACAGAAGCATAAGTTTTTATTGGGAGCATATTTTGTTACCCAGTTTCTTTTTTATCCGTTGCTGGCTGCCGTTGCTTTTTTTTATGACTGGCGGTATGCACTGGCGATGTTTGGAATTCGTTTGTTGCTGCAGGCCATCATCTGGCGAAATGCCATGAAGAAAATGGGTGAAGCTGATCTATGGCCCTGGTTTTTCTTCTTAGACATATGGATGTTCCTGTATTATATCATCTTTGCCCCTGCCCTGTGGCGCAAACCAAGAGCTTCGTGGAATTAGTCCCAGACCTCTAAAGGGAGTGTTTGAAATCTTAATGATGACTATTGTTTTAAAATATTTTTCTGATTTTACTCCGCAGCAGCTTGATCAATTGCAAAAGCTGGAAGGATTATATAAGGAGTGGAACGAAAAGATCAATGTCATTTCACGAAAAGACATTGACAGCTTATATGAAAAACATGTGTTGCACTCCCTGGGCATTGCTGCGGTATTCCAATTCCCCGATGGCGCCGAAGTGGTGGACCTGGGAACAGGTGGTGGTTTTCCCGGTGTACCGCTGGCTATCTTTTTTCCCAACGTAAAGTTTCACCTGGTTGACAGCATCGCCAAAAAACTGAAAGTGGTGGAAGCTGTTGCTGAAGGTGCAGGAATAAAAAATATCACTACACAGCATAGCCGTATCGAAGACATTAAGAACCGAAAGTTTGATTATGTAGTGTCAAGAGCCGTGGCCCCACTGCAAGACCTGTGGCGATGGAGCAAACCTCTGTTGAAAACCAAGCCCCTCACCGATTCTGCTTTTCAGCCGGGGCTGGTTTGCCTGAAAGGTGGCGACCTGGCCAAAGAAATACAGGAAAGCGGCGTGAAACCCCGTATAATGGAAATAAGTGATCTGTTTAAGGAAGAATTCTTCAGGGAAAAATATATTCTTTACGTTCCCCGCTGATAAAAAATACCACTAAGTGGTATTGGCTGTTCTTGCCGGAAACCTCAACTTTGCCGGATGAGGCCGATTTCCGTTTGCATAGTAGATGACAACAAGGAATTGCGTAATGCGCTGGAAGAAATCATCAGCATGTCTGAAGGGTATAAGTGTGTGGGTACAATTGCCAGCGGTGATGATGCCATCCGTCAAATCCCTTTGCTGAAACCTGATGTGGTGCTGATGGATATTAACCTGGGCAGTGAAGAAAGTGGTATTGATTGTGTGCGGGCCCTGAAACCAAGAGTGCCAGGCACCAATTTTATGATGTGCACCGTGTATGAGGAAGATGAAAAAATATTTGAAGCCCTGAGTGCAGGCGCCAGCGGATATATTCTCAAAAAAACAGCACCCACCCGGATGCTGGAAGCTATCAAAGACCTGTATGAAGGCGGCTCGCCGATGAGTAGCCAAATTGCCCGGAAAGTGGTAGCAGCATTTATCAATAAGCCCCCTGCTGCTGGTGACACTGATCTTGAAAACCTCACCAAAAGAGAAAGAGAGATCCTAGAACTTCTTTCTAAAGGAATGATGTATAAAGAAATCGCTGCGGCACTCAATCTTGCCCATGACACCATCCGCAAACATGTATATCATGTATATGAAAAATTGCATGTGAGCAATCGGGTGGAAGCCGTCAACAAATACTTCGGACGCTAACGTCTGTTATTCAGCCTTTTCTGATGCAATAGGGGAAAAATACCACAAAAGTGGTATAGGCCGGTATGTTAAGCCCTGCTACCTTCGTTACGGCTTTAGGAAAATCAACACCTGAGTGCACTAAGCCAATAACCATTACCTTACTTCGCTCCCATGATAAGCAGTCGTTGATAATGAGGGGCCCTAATCAAAACAAAACCATCAGCTATGTGCAGATGGTTTTATTTTTTTATACACCCTTAAAAAATTACCAGCGGAGTTCCAGCTTGTTATTTCTTCTTTCCATATCAGCCATCCGCTGCGAGGGATCAATCTCAGCAATGACAAGATCCGTGAGTTTGCGGTCTGTTTCGATGATATAAGTGGGGTGTGTCCATTTCCAGGCATCATATACTTTTCGGAGAATAGTATCTTCCGCAGGTTTGGCGCCATACATCAGGTTCATCGGAACATAATGTGTTTCTTTTGAGCCATCCTTAAAAGTCAGTTGCAGGTCAACCGGCATAGGCATCAATCCCTGGCGGCTTAGCCGCACTTTTGTCTTTCCGGCTTCTTCCCACAAACTGTCAATGGCATAATCAATGGTTTTGGTAGAATAGACCCAATATTCTTTGTACCAGTCGAGTTCAATGCCACTAACTTTTTCTGCCAGCCGAACAAGATCATGAACTGTAGGGTGTTTGAACTTCCATTGGCGGTAATACTCCAGCAATATTTTATCTCTTACATCAGCGCCTACGATATATCCTAACTGCTCCATGAAAACAGCGCCTTTTGAATAAGCAGCGGCTCCGTAGGCATAGTTGGTATTGAAATGATCTGCATGAGTGGTGAGAGGTTCCTCTTTGCCGCTGCGGGCAAGATTATAATAACCATTATAATTTCCTGATTGCTGAAAACCCCCGGTTTCGTTATTTAAAAATGCCGTTACCCTGTCTTCCGCATAGCTGGTAAACCCTTCATCCATCCAGGCATACAATGATTCATTGGTGGCCAGCACACCATGATACCAGTTGTGCAACCATTCATGCAGCCAGGCGCCGGGGCCTGCCAGCAGGGTTGCCATGGCATATTCCATTCCGCCATCACCACCATGAATGAAAGTGTATTGCTTATAAGAATAAGGACCGAATGTTTTTTCCATAAAAGGAAGTGCTTTCTCTGCATCATCCAGAATCTTCTCCCATCTTGGGTCAGGCTCTGCTGATTTATACAACAAATGAAGAGTGAGGTCTTTTCTTACTTTACGGGTAAGGTGGCGATACTCCGGGTCGGCAGCCCACATAAAATCATGCACATTGGGCGCCACAAAATGCCAGGTGAGCTTTTCCGTTGCCGGGCGGTTCACCTTCACTCCTGTTTCTTCATACCCATAACCAATTTGACTGGCGTTTTGCAAATAGCCAGTGCCGCCAATGATATAGTTTTTGTCAATGCTGATTTTCACTTCAAAATCGCCCCACACTCCGTAAAACTCCCGGCCTACATATGGAGTCGGGTGCCAGCCATCATAATCATACTGACACATTTTCGGATACCACTGGCTCATGGAGTAGCGAACCTTTGTATTGGGGTTATCTCTTCCGCTGCGGCGGATCTGCAAAGGCACCTGTGCATCAAACTCCATATCAAACACCACTTTGGTTTTGGGCAAAATGGGTTTGCTGAGTTTCACTTCCAGTATGGTCTCCTCAACTTTGTAGTTCTGCACCACGCCATTCATCTTCAGGGAAAGGATTTTCTGATACCCGATCTCATCAGGTTTCAGGTTGGCGATCCGATCCCTCACCCGCTGGTCCCAGTCCACCACAGGATTGCCGTTTCTATCATTCCTGAGTGCAACTGTACCTTGCCTCCGGCTTCTTGCATCCATCATGCTGCCGGGTTGAAAAGCATTGAAATAAAGATGGTAATATACTTTGGTGAGAGTGTCGGGAGAGTTGTTCCAATATTCTAATTTTTGCTTGCCGGTGAACCGGTTGGTCTGCACATTCATATCAATATCCATCACATATTTTACCTTTTGCTGCCAGCGGTCAGGCTGGGCAATGAGAGAAAGAACACTACAATGCAGGACAAGCAAACAGCTAAACTTCTTCATGGGCGCAGGGTTGTTTAACAAGGTAAAGTCGCAAAAATCGGTAAAGAGGTTGTTATCCAAAAAATAAATATGGCGGATGGTTAGCACCCGGCATATCGGTTATAACAAATTAAATTAAAGTGTGATAGCTTCTCTCAGCAGGCGGCCGGATTTATTGAAGAAGAGATATTTCTTCTGAACATCACTTTTGCGGACCCTGAACCTGTATTGTTCACTGCCGCCGGGTAAATACAGCACCGCTGTTTCCGTTACTTCCCAGTCGGCAAATTTGCTTTTTTCAAACCCGTCTTTCACCTCTTCGGCCAGCTTTTCAAAGTCCAAATCTTTCTCTGTTCCTTTCCACAGGCCTTTGTTCGTGTAAGTGGCCATCATCTTCTCCCCTTTCCAGGTAAAATGCACTTCCACTTTCAGCAACTGGTCTTTGAAGTCCACATCTTCGGCAGAAGGATACTGGTTGGCAAATGTTTCTTCCACTATTTTCGGAATTTCCCTCACCTGCGCCATAGCCGTTACACCGAGCAGGATGGTAACGGCAGCGATCACTATTCTTTTCATATCAGATTTTTTGCAAAGTTGAGAAAGCCAGTCAAAATATTATGCCAAAATCCTGGAAGTATATTTATGCAAGACCTGCCAGCACAATAACGATCTCGCCTTTTACTGTTTTGTTTTTGAAATGATCACACAGCTCCCGCAGTGTTCCTCTTTTGTTTTCTTCAAACATTTTAGTGAGTTCCCGGCTGACGGAACATTGTCTTTCTTCACCAAAATAAGTGATGAACTCTTCCAGGGTTTTCAGCAACCGAACAGGTGATTCATAAAAGATCATGGTCCTTTCTTCGGTGGCCAGTTGTTTCAGCAGCGTTTGCCTTCCTTTTTTGAGAGGTAAAAATCCTTCAAAGCAAAAACGATTGCAGGGAATTCCGCTGTTGACAAGAGCGGGAACAAACGCTGTGGCGCCAGGCAAGCATTCCACCGCTATTCCCACTTTGATACATTCCCTTACCAATAAAAAAGCAGGGTCTGAAATGCCGGGTGTGCCGGCATCGGTGACCACTGCCATTTTCTTTCCTTCCAGAAGCTGATTCACCAAATGCTGCAGCACTTTGTGCTCATTATGCTGGTGATAGGGAGAAAGCGGTTTGACAATCTGGTAATGATTCAGGAGGTTTGCTGTGTTCCGGGTGTCTTCAGCGAGGATCAGGTCCACCTCTTTCAGCACTTCCAAAGCCCGGAGTGTGATGTCTTTGAGATTGCCGATGGGTGTGGGAACGAGATAAAGCATAGTTGATAAGCTGATATGTTTGAAAGTTGATAAGTATGGTTTCCCTTGTCAACTTATCAACCTGTCAACTAATTAACCGAAACTTCAAAGTATTCCATCACCGGGTTAGCCAATAATTTCTTACTGGCTTCTTCTGCGATCTGTTTGGCTTTGTCGGGTGTGTCAGCATTCACCTGCAGGGTAATATTTTTGCCGACACGAACATCTTCCACGCCATCGAGACCAAGGTTTTGCAAGCCACCCATCACCGCTTTTCCCTGGGGATCGAGTAATTCTTTCAGCGGCATCACTTTTATCTGAACTGTATAGGTCATGCTGTTTTGTTTTTGAAGAACAAAGATACCAAAACATAGGCGATGAAAATAACCGGAACAGCCAGCCATTTCAAAAGAAGTATGGCCACAATAGCAACCAGTAGCAAAAGATATTTGGGTAAATTGTTTTTGATGCTAAAATCCCTGAATTTAAAACTCAGCATCGGCCAGTCAGATACCATCAGGTAAGACAATGCCGCAATGATCCCATACAATATCCATTTTCCCAGCAGAATATTCGTCACCCATTCTTCCTGCACATGCCAGTAAATAAGCGGAAATGAAGCAACCAATAGTCCAACAGCCGGTGTAGGCACTCCCCTGAAACCATAATCCTGTTTGGTGTCAATATTAAACTTGGCCAGTCGCCATGCCGCCGCACAGGAAAGAACAAAAGCCGGCACCAGCCAGATGATGGATGCATCAAGGCCATCTTCCTGCCGGGCCATACTCAGCCGGAGAAACTGGAAAAGGATCAGTCCCGGCGCCACCCCAAAACTCACCACATCAGCGAGTGAATCAAGTTGCTTTCCCATTTCTGAGGTGGCTTTGAATAACCTGGCTACAAATCCATCAAGAAAATCAACAACAGCCGCCAGCCCGATGAACAAAGAGGCCATCCAAATTTTTTCCGGCAAAATGAGCAATTGGGTTCCATTTGTGTCGGTAATGATCTCAATGCCGTTTTGTAAAACGAATACAATGGCGATGCAGCCGAAGAAAAGGTTGAGAAGGGTGAAAAGGTTGGGGATTTGCTTCATGTTTGTTAGGTTCATGGTTCATGGCTCATGGTTAATAGCCCTCAATCGTACAATAATAGTAAAACGCTATGAACTATTAACCATGAACTATGAACATTCTTATTTCTTCATCAACGTCTCTATCTCCTCCACCGTAATGGGGATATTCTTCATCAGGTCTTTGTTTCCATTCCGGGTTATCCAAAGATTATTCTCAATGCGGATACCCATTTGTTCTTCCTCAATGTAAATACCCGGCTCCACGGTGAAAACCATCCCGGCTTTGACAGGTTCAGTTCTTGTGCCCAGGTCATGCACATCCACACCAAGATGATGAGAGATGCCGTGATACAAATACTTCCTGTATGCCCTGTTTTCAGGGTCTTCATTTTTCACATCTGATTTTTTCAGCAACCCTATTTTCAGGAATTGCTGAGTGGCTTCTTCTCCTACCTTTTCTGTATAATCAACAATGCTGATGCCCGGTTTCAATATGCTTTTGGCATAATCATGCAAATGCAGGCAGGCATTGTAAACTGTTTTTTGCCGCCGGGTGAATTTTCCGTTCACCGGAACAGTCCTTGTCAGGTCAGCGCAATAACCGCCATATTCTGCCCCAAAATCCATTAATATCAGTTCGCCATCCTTACATTCCTGGTTGTTGGAAACATAGTGCAGTGTTCTGGCCCGGTCGCCGCTGGCAATAATGCAGCCATATGCCTGCCCCGTGGCCCTTTGTGAAAGGAATGAATGCATGATCTCAGCTTCAATCTCGTACTCCATCACGCCGGGCCTGATAAACTTAAGCAACCGGCGGAAAGTGTTTTCAGTAATATCAATCGCCTTTTGCATCACTTCCACTTCCAGCGCCGTCTTAATGCCACGCAGTTCCTTCAAGATCCTCGCCGCCCTTAAATAATTATGCAAAGGATAACGGCTTCTCATTTCATCAATAAAGCGATAATCTCTTGTCCGAACTAAGCTGGCCTTGCGGTCATTCTCATTACTATCAAGATAGATATTCTCTGCAAGATGAATCCACGGTTGCAGCAATCCATCCAGTGAATCGAGCCATACTATGGTTTTGATACCACTTATTTCCTGCGCCTCCTTCACCCTTAATCTTTTGCCATCCCATTTTTCTTTTAGCTCATTAGGTCGCACCAGCACCAGCACTTCACGGTATTTCGGATCAGGGTTGTCGGGAAAAAGGATGACCATGCTGTCTTCCTGGGTAATGCCGCTGAGCCAGAACAGGTCGCTGTTTTGTTTAAAGTGATAGATCGCATCGCCATTGCTGGGCACTTCATCGTTGCTCACAAAAATGGCAATGGAATTTTTCTGTATGCGGGCAACAAATCGTTCCCGGTTTCTGACAAAAATTTCCGGGTTGAGGGGCAAATACTTCATACTTGATTTTTAGTGCCTAAAGATAACGGACAAATATCCCGGCTATCGGCCGGCAGGCACAAAATTGGCAAAACCGCATAAAATTGAAGAATTTTTAATTTATATAATACATTAGTGAAAAATATTAATTATCAATGGATAGGGGTGAAAAGAACAGTGATTTATAACACAAAAAATAGATGCTTTTCAATGTGTTCGGCTAACATCTGTTTGTATAAAACAAGCTTTGTGGCTTACCTTTGCTGCCTAAACAAATGCGTTTGCTTATATGTCAATTCCCACCATCGGAATTTCCAAAGAACAGCTTTTGAAATCCGGCCTTAAGAATACAGAATCTATTCATTACCAATCATCCCCTGAAGAACTAATACAAGATACCCTCCGTATTGGCGAAGGTGTTTTGAATGATACAGGCGCCCTGGTGATAAGGACAGGTGAGTTTACCGGCCGTTCTCCAAAAGACAAATTCATTGTGAAGGATGAGATCACAGCAGACAGTGTTCATTGGAATGAATTTAACCTTCCCATTGAGCCAAAACACTTTGATACTATCTTCAAAAAGGTCGCCGATTACCTGAACGAACTGCCTGAATTGTGGGTGAGAGATTGTTATGCCTGTGCCGATCCCCGCTACCGCCTGAATGTAAGAGTGGTGAACGAAAAACCCTGGAACAATTTATTTGCCTACAACATGTTCCTAAGGCCAACAGAAGAAGAGTTGGAAAATTTTCAACCCGGCTGGTATGTGATCTCCGCACCCGGTTTGAAACTGGATGCAAAAGAATGCGGCATCCGCCAACCAAATGCAACTGTTGTTTCTTTCAAACATAAAATGATCCTTATCGCAGGCTCAGGCTATACCGGCGAAATCAAAAAAGGGATTTTCACCATCTTAAATTATATACTGCCGCATGAAAAAAATGTGCTGAGCATGCACTGCAGCGCCAATATGGGCCACGATGGTGACACGGCTGTTTTCTTTGGTTTAAGCGGCACCGGTAAAACAACATTAAGTGCCGATCCCAACCGCAAACTGATCGGTGATGATGAACATGCATGGACCAATGACAATATCTTCAACTTTGAAGGTGGTTGCTATGCCAAGACCATCAACCTGTCTGAAGAAAAAGAACCGGAAATTCATAATGCCATCCGCCCCGGTGCATTGGTGGAAAATGTGACCTTCTTTCCCGGCACCAACAAGATCAACTTTGATGATGCCTCTGTAACAGAAAACACAAGAGTATCCTACCCTCTTTATTTTATCAGCAATGCTTTAGAACCATCAGTGGGTGGTTTACCCAAAAATATTTTCTTTCTGACCTGCGATGCATTTGGTGTGCTGCCGCCCATTTCAAAACTTTCACCGGGACAAGCCATGTACCAGTTCATTTCAGGTTACACGGCGAAAGTGGCCGGAACCGAATTAGGTGTGACCGAACCCAAGCCTACTTTCAGCGCCTGCTTTGGCGCCCCCTTCCTGCCACTGCACCCCGGTCAGTATGCCAAAATGCTGGGCGAAAAAATGCAGCAGCATAAGGTGAGTGTATGGATGATCAACACCGGCTGGACAGGCGGACCTTATGGAGTGGGCAATAGAATGAAACTGAAATACACAAGGGCCATGATCACGGCTGCGCTGGAAGGGAAATTAGATACAGTAGAGTTTGAAACACACCCTGTGTTTGGTATGTCCATTCCAACAACATGCCCGGATGTGCCGTCAGAAGTGCTGAATCCCCGAAATACATGGGAAGATAAAACTGCTTACGATGAAAAAGCAAAATACCTCGCCGGATTGTTTATACGCAATTTTGAAAAATATGCTGACGGGGTTTCGGCAGAAATATTGGCTGCAGCGCCTAAAGCTTAGTTATTATATCATAGACAAAGGTTGCCAACCTTAGAAAGGCCTACACCCCACCGGTAAGTATCAACTAAGGTTGGCAACCTTGAAAAATATCACTTGATTTTGGACGATTTTCTACCCGTTCCGCCCTGGCGGAACGGTTTTTATTTTCTTTAACCCCCAAACTGGCAACCCGTAAAATTTTTATTACGACCTTACGTTGTTGAACAACAAGAACGCAATCATGAAGCTTTTGGAACTTTTTATTCTTTTATTACCTGTATCTCTCCAAGCACAATCCGGGAGCAATGAGCTGATCCCGTGGAATGAAAGCCGCAAGCTCACCTGGGCCGATTATAAAGGAAGGCCGGATACAAACTCTGATGCAGCGGCTTCTACAGCCACATATATCGGCATTGAGTACAGCATGAGGAACAATAATTTCAGTTTCAGGATCACCTGCAGCTTTTCCAAAACAAGGTCATGGGGTTTGCACAAAACAGATTATATCCTGGCACATGAACAAGGACACTTTGATATTGCTGAAATATTTGCCCGCAAACTGAACAAAGAAATGTCGCTGTATGTATTCAATTCCCGCAGCTACCAGAAAGACCTGAAAAAAATTTATGATGATGTGATGCTGGAGAAAGAAAAGATGCAAAACCAATATGATGCTGAAACCAACCACAGCATCATCAAAGACAAGCAGGAGGAGTGGCTAAAAAAGATTGCGGGGCTGCTCAATGAATATAAAACTTACAGCGGGTATTAAAAAAAGCATAGAGTAAAGACATCCATCAATCCCCTTCTTTCGCAAAAGTCAGCATCTGCTTTTTCATCGAAACTCTCGGTTTGCCGTTGCTCATCAGCGCTGGTGTGAGTTTCGGAGCGCCTTGTATGATCCGTTCTTTGATCTGTCCTTCGAGGAAGGAACTGGCAGGGCTGGCCGATACGAGGTTCACCCCCACCTGGCCATCAATGCCTATTTCATAGTCTACCAGGATAGAGTAAGTGCCTTTTTTGATTTTCTTTGAAGTGAGGACTTCTGTTCGTATCTCGTCCGAAAGCTTGTCCATGAATTCTTTCCAGAGAGTGCTGTTGTCTTTGCTGATCTCTTTGGACGCCTCCACCACATTCTCCTTGATCTTCTCCTGTTTCATGGAATCGGCAACGACCACTGCCCTTGCCGCTGAATCTTTCGCCTTAATTTCCAGGGTCTTTTTCTGGCTGGTGTCAATTTTTGATGCCAGGTCATCTGATTTTTTTACTACCGAACCTGAATCGTTTTTTAGCCGGCCACCATAGAGGGCATCTTTTAGTGTTTTCTGGGCTTGCAAACCCATAGTAAGTGACAGGGCTAACAGCAGGAATAATGTTTTCATCTGACCCGGTTTTATGTTATCAAATGCGGCGAGGTATCAAAACAAACCGTAGAGTTCTGCATCCACCTTGCGGATGATCTCGCCAAAATCCTCATCCGTTTCTGCAAACTTGTTCTTATCCACGTCAATCACCAGCAGTTTTCCTTCCTTATAGTCAGCTATCCATTTGTTGTAGTACTCGTTCAGTCGTTTCAGGTAATCCAGCCTGATATTTTCTTCGTATTCTCTCCCTCTTTTTTGTATCTGTCCCACCAGGGTAGGCACTGATGCGTTCAGGTAGATAAGCAGGTCGGGCGGCTGCACCAGGGTTTTGAGTGTCTGGAAAAAATGAAAGTAGTTGTCAAAATCCCTCTTGCTCATCAAACCCATCTCATGCAAGTTAGGCGCAAATATGTTAGCATCTTCATAAATGGTCCTGTCCTGTATCACTGTTTCTGTTCCCTTCTGGATCTCCACCAATTGTCTTAATCTGCTGTTCAAAAAGAATATCTGCAGGTTGAAGCTCCAGCGTGGCATATCCTCATAAAAATCCATGAGATAAGGATTGTGATCCACATCTTCAAAGTTGGGTATCCACTTGTAATGCTTGCTCAGCATTTCTGTCAGCGTTGTTTTCCCTGCGCCGATATTGCCGGCTACTGCGATGTGTTTTGGTTTTTTTGCTTTTGCCATGCCCCAAATCCGCCAACCGGCGGAGAATTTTTTGTTATTGAAATAATGAAGCGGCGATAAAAGTATTGATTTCTGCCTAAGGAAAAAATTTACTTGCCCTCTTCAGGTCCGTATAGCTATCGGGAGTGGGAAAAATAGTTCAGCCCGATGGCTTCCCTCACCAGTTTCATGGTGGCTGTTGCGCTTTTACGGGCCTTTTCAGCTCCTTTTTGCATCACTTCTTTCAGGTATTTTTCATCGTTCCGGATAGCGTTGGCCTTTTCCCGGATGGGGCTGATAAACTGAATCATATCTTCAGCTAATTGCTTTTTCATATCTCCATAGCGGATGCTGCAGTTATTATAATCTGCTTCAAATTTTTCGATAACATCCTTTTGACTCACCAGCCGCATCAAAAGGAAAATATTTTCAATATAATCCGGTTTTGGAGAACCAGGTGCTGCAGGTCCGCTGTCTGTTTTAGCTTTCATCACTTTTTTGCGGATCAGGTCATCATCGTCTGAAAGATACAGCGTGGCATACTGGTTCTCGCTTTTGCTCATTTTACCGGCTCCGTCAAGGCTGGGAATTTTCACCAGTTCACCGCCAAAATTGAAAGCCTGTGGTTCAGGAAAAACTTCTCCATAACGGTGATTAAAGCGTTTTACAAAATTGCGGGCCATTTCCAGATGCTGTTCCTGGTCCTTGCCCACCGGCACAAACAAAGCCCTGTGCAAAATAATATCAGCCGCCTGCAATACAGGATAGGTAAGCAATCCTGCATTGATATTGTCAGGCTGCAAACGGGCCTTGTCCTTGAAAGTCGTTGTCTTTTCTAACTCTCCGAGATAGGCCAGCATATTCAGGTAGAGATATAGCTCCGATGTTTCATAGATATGGCTCTGGCAATAAAGGGCCGCTTTGTCAGGATCAAGACCACAGGCAATATTTTCCGACAATACCCGGTGCACATTTGTCTTCAGCTCTTTGGTATCGGGGTGAGTGGTGAGGGAATGAAGATCGGCAACCATGAAATAACATTCATATAGCTCCTGCATGCGAACATAGTTTTGTACAGCACCGAAATAGTTGCCCAAATGCAAAAAACCTGTAGGGCGGATGCCGCTCATGACTATCGGTCTGCTGGCAGTCGTGTTCTCCTTCTTCTTTTCCATAAGGGGGCGAAGATAAAAAGAGTTTATGGTTTATAGTTGGGGTTAAACTGCAACCAATTACAAACCAAAAACCCGATAGCTATCGGGTGCCAACTATAAATTATATTTGCCGGATGGAAGTGAATGATGCATTAGTGGACAAGCTGGCCCGTTTGGCAAGACTTCGGTTTACAGAATCGGAAAAAGCTGCCATCACAACTGACCTGCAGCAAATGATTGGCTTTGTAGAAAAACTGAACGAACTGAACTTAGACGGTGTGGCCCCTCTCCTGCATATGAGTGAAGAAGTGAATGTACTACGGGATGATGAGGTGAAGGGTTCCATCAACCGGAATGAAGCCTTGAAGAATGCGCCAATGCATGACAACATTTTTTTCAAAGTACCGAAAGTGATACAGCCCCCAACCCTTAAGGAGAATAAATGAACAGCTTTGTTTTAAAATATATCCGGTAGTGAAATGACATCCTTAACAGGAACAAATTCTAATAGCAGCCCTTCAGGGATTAGTGGAATCATTCATCTTGAAAATATCCGCAAAAGCTATTTCATGGGCCGCAATGCACTGGAAGTGCTGAAAGGAATATCTCTCGATATTTTCAAAAATGAGTATGTGGCGCTGATGGGACCTTCCGGCTCCGGCAAGAGTACACTTATGAATATTATTGGCTGCTTAGACACAGCATCCGCAGGTAAATATGTTCTGAACGGGAGAGATGTAAGTAAGATGGAAGACAACGAACTGGCAGATGTACGCAACAAGGAGATTGGTTTCGTTTTTCAGCAATTCAACCTGCTTCCAAGACTTACGGCTTTGGAAAATGTAGCTCTTCCGCTGGTATATTCCGGTATGGGAAAAAAACAACGTCTTGAAAAAGCCAGGCATGTGCTGAATATGGTGAGTCTTTCCGACAGGGGTCATCACAAACCCAATGAACTCAGCGGCGGACAGAGCCAGCGGGTGGCCATTGCAAGGGCATTGGTCAATGACCCCTCCATCATTCTTGCCGATGAACCCACCGGCAACCTTGATACAAAAACATCTTACGAGATCATGGAGATATTCAACAATATTCACTCCAACGGCAACAGCATTGTGCTGGTAACGCATGAAGAAGATATTGCCAACCATGCTCACCGGATCGTCCGGCTCAGGGATGGAGTGATCGAGACGGACAAGAAGAATGAAAATGTGGGCATGTATACCCGTCATTAATTGTGCAAAACTTTAAGCGGAGCCGACCGCTGGTCAACTTTTCTTTCGGGAAATTTGTTTCAAAAGAATCTGCAGACAGGCATGGCATTAAAAATCTATACTAAAACGGGTGACAAAGGAACCACTTCCCTTATCGGTGGCACCAAAGTGCCCAAATCGCATCTGCGTATCGAAGCATATGGCACGGTGGATGAATTAAATTCCTATATCGGACTTTGCCGCGAAATACTGACTGATGAAAACTGCCGTTATATTCTGCAGGAAGTGCAGGACAGGCTTTTCACCATTGGTTCTTCTCTTGCCTGCGACCCTATCAAGGAATCGAAAATGAGGATACCCGACCTGAAAGAAGAGGATGTGCTGCTGCTGGAAAAGGAAATTGACAGGATGAATGAAGCGATCCCGCCAATGAAAAGTTTTATTCTTCCCGGTGGTCATGTCACCGTTTCACATCTTCATATTGCCCGTTGTGTATGCCGCAGGGCCGAAAGATGCTGTGTGAGATTAGAACTGGAAAGCCTGGAAGTGGAACAGGTGATATTAAAATACCTCAATCGTCTCAGCGATTATCTTTTTGTATTGGCAAGGTTCACAGCTCACCAGTTCAACAGCATTGAAATTCCCTGGAAACCCCGCATCTGATCTATAGCCAGGGCAGCAATTGTGCAGGCTCATTGATCACCACCACCCTGTCGCTGATCTTATCATAAAGGAATTTTTCCTGTTCCATTTTGTGCAAATGAGATACCATGTGATCATAAAACCCTGCCGAATTGAGCACAAAAATTCTTTTGTCATGTATGGAAAGCTGGTTCCAGGTAAGCATTTCAAACAATTCATCCAGGGTGCCAAAACCACCCGGCAAGGCAATGGCGGCATCGCACATTTCATAGATCATTTTTTTGCGGCTGTGCATGTCTTCTGTTATGATCAGTTGTGTCACTCCCTTATGTTCCCTCTCCCATTCCACCAGCACCTTTGGAATGATACCGATAACTTTTCCCTGATGCCCGATGGCTGCATTGGCCACGGCCCCCATCAACCCCACATTGCCGCCACCATAAATAAGTGAAACTTCTTTTTGGGCCAGCAATTTTCCCAACATGGCAGCATGTTCTTCAAACAAAGGGTTTGCACCTTTCTGCGACCCGCAAAAAACAGCAAATGAACGAATGGACATGTTTCCTATAAATTTGCAGCAAAGGGATATGAAATTTATCTATCTTCAAAATTGTTTAGTCCACATTACAAAAAAAGAAACGATTCTGTATCCGGAGACGTTTGCCTTTAAAAAGAAATCAACTGTATGAGCCCTGTTTTGCTTTTTTCCTTTGTGATCGGGTATTTTGTCTTGTTGCTGGTCGTTGCCTGGTACACTTCCCGAAACTCGAACAACGAATCTTTTTTTATCGGTAACAAGAGTAGCAACTGGATGCTGGTGGCCTTTGGCATGATCGGCACTTCACTGTCAGGCGTCACTTTTGTGAGTGTGCCCGGTGGGGTCGGTAGCAGTAACTTTTTTTATTACCAGGTAGTGCTGGGATACCTGCTGGGATATATTGTCATTGCTTTTGTGCTGTTGCCTTTGTACTACCGGATGAACCTGACCAGCATCTACACTTATTTGGAAAAAAGATTTGGCATCAATGCACACAAAGCAGGAGCTTTCTTTTTTATTCTTTCAAGAACAGTTGGCGCCACAGCCAGGTTATACCTTGTCATCAGCGTATTACAGATATTCATCTTTAACAAGCTGGGTATCCCTTTTGAAGCCACGGCCCTTGTGATCCTGGTATTGATCCTTCTTTACACATTTGAAGGAGGTGTGAAAACGATCATCTACACCGACACCCTGCAAACCACCGGGATGCTGGTGGGATTGGTGGCCTGTATCATTGTTATCATAAAAGTATTGGGTACTGATTTTGGCGGGGCAATGTCTATGATGGCCGACAAAGGCTATACACAGATATTCAACTGGGATGTGAAGGCGGGTTCGTTTGCACTAAAACATATTGTTGGGGGCATGTTCATCGCCATTGCCATGACCGGTCTCGACCAGGAAATGATGCAAAAGAATATCAGTGTAAAAAACCTGAAAGATTCGCAAAAGAACATGATGACCTTTACGGCAGTGCTGATGGTCGTTAATTTCCTTTTCCTTGTGCTGGGAGGTGTGCTTTACCTGTATGCAGGAACAAAAGGCATCGCCGTTCCACCGGATGACCTGTTTCCCACGATTGCTCTGAGTGATGCATTCAGCGGAACGATCGGCATCATTTTCATCATTGCATTGATATCGGCCCTTTTCCCCAGTGTGGACGGCGCCATTACCTCCCTCACTTCCTGTTTTTGCATTGATATTTTGGGTATCAAAAAATCAACGGCCAGCGAAAAGGAGAAAAAAAGAACCAGGCTGAAAGTGCATTTTACTTTTGCCCTTGTGTTTTTTTTGATGGTGCTGCTCTTCAAATGGATCAACGATAAGCTTATTATTGATTTCATCCTGAAATTTGCAGGTATCACCTACGGCCCGCTATTAGGTTTGTTTGCTTTTGGCATCCTTACCAAGAGAAAACTAAACAATAAACTGATCTGGACAGTGTGCATCATCGCCCCGCTACTGGCATTGGCAGTGGATATGCTCAGCAACCCGGCCTGGTATGAAGCCAAACTGCATGTGTCACTGGGATTGCAAAACATTTCAGACAGTATTTTCAACGGCTACAGGATCGGCAATGAGCTTATACTCATCAATGGCATTTTCACTTTCGCCGGTCTTTGGATGATCTCCCGGAAATCTGCAGGTGAAACATTGGAAGCACAGCCTGCATAAGTTTATCTTTGCAGCAAAGGTTTCGCATTGGAACTCATTCATTCCTTAGTTCAGCAATATGCTGAAAATTATTCTTCACCGGAAGATCCCTTGCTAAAAGAGGTGAACGACTACACCCTGCAGCATCATAAAGAATATGTGATGCTGAGCGGGCACCTGCAGGGTAAACTGCTGGAGATGATCAGTTGCATGATCCGGCCCCGCAGGATACTCGAAATAGGAACATTCACCGGCTACAGTGCCCTTTGCCTGGCTAAAGGACTGACAGACGACGGACAACTTCATACGATTGAATTGAGGAAGGCAGATGCAAATAAGGCAAGGGAATTTTTTGACCGTTCTGCCTGTGGCCACCAGATACTATCACATACCGGAAATGCGTTAGAGATCATACCATCGCTCCATGAAACATGGGACCTTGTTTTCATAGATGCAGACAAACCGGCTTATATGGCATATTTTAACCTCGTTTTGCCCCGGCTTCGGAAAAACGGTTTTATTTTAGCAGACAATATTTTCTTCCATGGACAGGTACTGGAAGAACCGGTGAAAGGAAAAAGTGCCAAAGGCATCCGTGATTTTAATGAGTTTATCCGCAACCGGGATGATATTGAAAAAGTAATCCTGACCATCCGGGATGGTCTGTATCTTATCCGGAAATTATGATCAACAAAATGAAAAAGCAGGTACTGATATTTTTTTGCTGTTTTTGTTTCATCGCCATTTCTTCTGCAAAAGCGCAGCAGCAGGAAGTGGTGAAAGAATACATCAGCCGCTTTAAAGACCTTGCCATGGAAGAAATGCAGCGCACCGGTGTGCCTGCCGCCATCAAACTGGCACAGGGTATTCATGAAACCGGTGCCGGCACCAGCCAGTTGGTGTTGAAATCAAATAATCATTTCGGCATCAAATGCAAAGCCAACTGGACAGGTGAATCCGTATCACACGATGATGATGAAAGAGGAGAATGTTTCCGTAAATATTCCGCCGCCGAAGATTCTTACCGTGACCATTCCGATTTTTTAAAGAACAGCAGCCGCTATGCATCACTGTTTACATTGGATCCTGCCGATTATAAAGGCTGGGCCAATGGTTTGAAAAAAGCCGGCTACGCCACCAACCCCAAATACCCCGCAGTGCTCATCAAACTGGTGGAAGATTACCAGTTGCAGGACTATACCCTTATTGCCATGGGAAAAAAGAAAAATACCGATGAGGGTATGGTGAGTGCCCTGTTGCTGACGGAAAAAGAGAACCCGGTTGCCGCAACACCTGTTGCTGTGATGAACAGCGAACCCAACATTACCCGTGAACATCCCAGCTATCCTGAAGGCATATTCAATATCAACGAAACTAAAGTGGTATTTGTGAAAAGCGGCACAGCCTGGTTGTCGGTGGCGCAGCAATACAATATCCCGCTGGCAAGAATTTTTGAATTCAACGAAATGGAGCAAAGCGAAGCAGCCGAAAAAGACCAGTTGGTTTACCTGCAACGCAAACGCAAAACCGGCAAAACGGATTTTCATATCGTTGTTGCCGGGGAAACGCTGAATGATATTGCGCAAATGCAGGCCATACGGCTTGAATCCCTGCTGGAATATAACCGGCTGGAGCCGGAAATGCAGCCTGTCATTGGTGAAAAACTATACCTGAGAAGTAAATCACCGGATATGCCCCGTGTGATACCCAAACAACCGACATTGATCAACAAATGGAGCAAACAAAACTGATGCTAATATGTCCCTGATAAAAGTGCATGATAAAACTTTTGAAACTTACCTGTCTGAAGAAACCATCCAGCAACGGATAAAAGAACTGGCCGCAACCCTTAATAAAGATTATGCAGGCAAAAGAACTTTTTTTATTGCCATCCTGAATGGTTCTTTCATGTTTGCTTCCGATCTTTTCAAACATCTTGAGATAGAAGCAGAACTTTGCTTCATCAAATTGGCTTCCTATAAAGGGATGAAGTCTTCAGGCAATGTGGTCACTTCCATCGGGCTGGATGATGACCTGTTTGGAAAAGAAGTGGTGATAGTTGAAGATATTGTTGACACCGGCAAAACACTTCATAATTTCTTGCCCAAACTGCTTCACCAGCAACCGAAATCGCTGAAGATTGTTACCCTGCTGCATAAATCAGAAGCCACCACTTACCCGTTGACGCTGGATTATATAGGTTTTGACATTCCCAACAAGTTTGTTGTAGGCTATGGGCTGGATTATGATGGGTTGGGAAGAAACCTGAAAGAGATTTACCAACTGGTATGACAGCTTTGCCGCGCCATTGTTTTTTTGTACCTTATCAGCCCAAAATATCCACTTGAAGACCGCTTGCCACATATTGCTGATGCTGATGATTGTTACATCAGTTCCTGCGCAACAATACTACCTGCGTGGCGAGGTGAAAGACGAGTCCGGCAACTCTTTGCAAAATGTCAATATCAAATTACACCGCACCGGCTACTTGTACAAAACAGGTGCTTATGGTTCTTTTGGCATCATCACCACTCACACAACTGACACGTTAACCTTTTACCTGGATGGCTACCGCCATGAACTGGTGGTGGCTAATGTGGACAATTATGTTACAGTGAAAATGAAGCTGCTGCCATCAACCGTAGCCACCGTTCGGAGGGACAAACTGTCTTCTTTTACCAAAGACCTTGAAAAAGAAGAGCAGAAAAAATGGTTTGCCGGTGATGAAACCTATGCCAGCATTGTGGAGAACCGTTTTATCAACAGTAAAAAATTTCCCACCACGGGATTGTCGCTGAATGTTGACAGGGCTTCATACAGCAATATCCGCCGCTTTATCACATTAAACTCATTAGTCCCGCCCGATGCTGTAAGAATTGAGGAAATGCTTAACTATTTCAATCTCGGCTACAACCAGCCGGAAGGCAACAACACCTTTCATTTCAAAACCACTCTCACGAACTGTCCGTGGAATGCAGAGAACCAGTTATTCTATGTAAATCTTTCATCAAAAAAAGTTGATATTGATACGCTGCCCCCAAGCCATCTTGTCTTTCTGATTGATGTGTCCGGTTCTATGGATATGACAAACAGGCTTCCATTGCTGAAATCAGCGTTTAGGTTACTAGTTAATAATCTTAGGGAAAAAGATTCTGTTGCTATTGTTGTGTATGGCGGTGTCACCGGTATCATGCTGCACAGCACCGGCGGCGCTGAAAAAGAAAAAATATTAAACGCCATTGATGAACTGACCCCTGGTGGTTCCACTCCCGGTGAATCCGGCATAAGGCTTGCCTACAGTCTTGCAAAACGACATTTCATCCCCGGTGGCAACAACCGGGTGATACTGGCCACAGATGGCGATTTTAATGTAGGACTGAAAACAGAAGAAGAACTGGATGAACTGATCTCGCAACACCGGGAGACAGGCATCTATCTCACCTGTCTCGGAGTGGGTATGGGAAATTATAAGGATTCAAAGATCCAGACATTGGCGAAAAAGGGAAATGGCAATTTCGCTTACCTGGACAATTTCAAAGAAGCGGAAAAAGTGCTGCTTACTGAATTTACCCAAACATTATATTCTGTTGCCGATGATGCCTACATGAATATTGTTTTTAATCCGGATTATGTGAAAGAATACCGGCTGATCGGTTTTGACAACCGTGTTGGTGCCCTGAAAGATTCGTTGGCGATCGTGGAAGGCGGTGAGATCGGTTCGGGGCATTCCATGGTTGGTGTTTTTGAAATTGACCCAACTGATCTGAATAAAGCGGCGATAAAAGATATATTCTATGATGGAAAGCTGGCCGACATCAACATACAATACCGGCTCCCGCATGACAGTATCCGTCTCGAAGCAAGCCATAGTACGCAGTTTTCTTTCACCCCCTTTGCGCAATTGCCAAAGAACTACCGCTTCGCCGCTTCGGTTGTAATGTTTGGTTCATTATTACGGTCCTCTTCATTCACCAAAAATGTGAACTGGAATGATATTATCACCCTTGCCACACAGGCATCTGACACCGAAGACCTGTTGCAACAGGAATTTATCAGCCTGGTGCAACAGGCAAAAACACTTTACCTGAAGGTGAAAAAGAAAAGAGGGGCTTCGCTACTGCCCCGTTAGGAATAATCAGGAAAACATCTCTCTCACTTTATCAAAAAAGCTCTTATCGCTTTTATCGGGATGTGGTTTGAAATTGGAAGAATGACTCAGCTTTTCCAGCATCGCCTTTTCTTCAGCGCTGACTTGTTGCGGAGTCCAGATATTTACATGTATCAACTGGTCGCCTTTTTCGTAAGAGTTCACGGCAGGAAAACCTTTTCCTTTCAGCCGGAAAATTTTGCCGCTTTGTGTGCCGGGGGGAATTTTAATTTTTGCACGGCCGTCAATGGTGGGCACTTCCACCTGTGTGCCGAAGACGGCATCGGTGAAAGAGATATGCAGTTCAAAAGCTACATTCAGTCCTTCCCGCTGCAATTCTTTGTGAGGTTCTTCTTCAATAAGGATGATCAGGTCGCCGGGCATGCCCCCTCTTTCACCGGCATTGCCCTTCCCGTTGATGCTTAACTGCATTCCTTCCTGCACACCGGCGGGTACTTCAATGCCTACAGTTTCTTCTGCATACATCCTGCCTTCGCCTTTGCAACTACCGCATTTGGCGGTCACGGTTGTTCCTTCACCATTGCAGGTGGGGCAGGTCGTCACCGTTTGCATCTGCCCCAGGAAAGTATTCTGCACCCGTCTCACCTGCCCGCTGCCGCCACAGGTGCCGCAGGTTTGCACACTGCCTTTGTCTTTGGCCCCGCTGCCACTGCAAGTGTTGCAGGGAACATATTTTTTTACTTTGATGTTTTTGGTAACACCTTTTGCTATCTCTTCGTAAGTGAGTTTGAGTTTGATACGAAGATTGCTTCCTCTTACACCCCGGCTGCGTTGGCCGCCACCTCTTCGTTGTTGCCCGCCACCAAAGAAATTGCCAAAGAGATCATCGCCGAAAATATCTCCAAACTGGCTAAAGATATCTTCCATATTCATGCCGCCGCCACTGTAGCCGCCACGGCCATTCCCGCTTACACCCGCATGTCCATAGCGGTCATACTGCGCTTTTTTATCCGCATCACTCAATATCTCGTAGGCTTCTGCCGCTTCCTTAAATTTTTCTTCTGCTGCTTTATCGCCGGGATTACGGTCCGGGTGGTATTGCATAGCCACTTTGCGGTAGGCCTTTTTGATCTCGTCTGCCGTTGCGCCTTTGCCCACTCCCAAAACTTCGTAATAATCTCTTTTGTTCGCCATTAGCTGATAGCTTTATTTTCCCACCACCACTTTTGCATGGCGGATGATCTTGTCATTCAAATAATATCCTTTCACCACTTCATCCACCACTTTTCCTTTCAGTTCTTCTGCCGGTGAAGGTATTTCCGTAATAGCTTCATGAAGATCGGGATTGAATTCCTGGCTCACCGTTTCCATCACTTTTAAACCTCTTGCCTGGAGTGTGTGGCGAAGTTTATTGAACACCAGCATCACTCCTTCCTTGATGGCGGCAGCATCATCACTTGTTTCGAGTTGTTTTTGTGCCCGGTCGCAATCATCCAGCACATCCAGCAATTCGGTGATCACATCCCTGCCGGCTGTCTGGATCAGTTCCATTCTTTCTTTCGCATTACGGCGTTTGAAATTCTCAAACTCGGCTACTTTGCGGAGGTATTTATCTTTTTCTTCCTCCAGTTCATTTTTCAGCCTTTCCAGCTCGGATTCTTCACCAATTGGTTCATTGAGATGCGTGGTTCCACTCTGGTTCTCATCAGTGTTAATGTCAAAACCCACATTGCTTTCAGGGGTGTTTTTTGTCTCTTCCTTCATATCTTTTTCTGCCATTTTGTACAAATTGTCTGCAAAGGTACGGTTGTCAAGAATACTGCCAATAGCGGGTTCGGGGACAAATTGGCTGGTATGCAAAACAGGTATGCCATACTTTGAAAGGATGGCATACCTTGCAGCCCTTTATGAACAAAGTTTTCCTGAAAAGAAGGATTTCGGCCCGGATCGCCAACGGCCACCCCTGGATATTTAACAACGAAGTGGATTCCATAGCAGACGCAGCAGGTACTCCAATATCCGATGTGGAGCCGGGCAGCATTGTGGAAGTTTTTGGCCATGATAAAAAATTTACGGGCAAGGGGTATATTAATCCAAAATCTCAGATCATAGTACGTCTGCTGACAAGGGATAAGAAAGATGAGATCAATGAACAATTCTTTCATGACCGCATTGCCCAATGCTGGGAATACCGGAAAAAGATCGGCTATACCGAAAACTGCCGGCTTGTTTTTGGAGAAGCTGATTCATTGCCACAACTTATCATTGATAAATTCAACGATCATTTTGTGATACAAACACTGACCTATGGCATGGATGTGTGGAAACCGGCCATTGTCAAAGCCCTGAACACTATCTTTTCTCCCAAAGGTATTTATGAGAGAAATGATGTGCCGGTGAGAGAACTGGAAGGTTTGCCGCAACAAAAAGGATTTTTATCGGCGCCGTTTGATACAAAGATCGTCATCATCGAGAACGGGTTAAAATTTCATGTGGACATTGAAAACGGGCAAAAGACCGGTTACTTTTTAGACCAGCAGGATAACAGAAGATCCATTCAGCATATTGTGAAAGGGGCCGATGTGCTGGGCGCATTTACCTATACAGGCACTTTTGAAATTCATGCTGCACATTATGGAGCAAAATCTGTTTTGGGTTTAGACATTTCGGAAAATGCCGTGCAACAGGCAAACCGGAATGCAGCATTAAACAGCCTGGAGAATATCTGCCGTTTTGAAACAGCCAATGCCTTTGATGTGCTGAAACAATGGGGCAAAGAAGGGAAACAATATGATGTGGTGATGCTGGACCCGCCGGCATTTACCAAAAGCCGGGAAACTATTCAAAAAGCCATTACTGGTTATAAAGAAATCAATCTGCGGGGTATGAAGCTGGTGAAACCGGGTGGTTTCTTAGTTACTTCTTCCTGCACCAGTTTAGTAAATCCTGAAATGTTCCTGCAGATCATTGGTATGGCCGCTAAAGATGCCCGCCGAAAACTGAGACAGGTATGCTTCCAGGCCCAGGCGGCCGATCATCCCATTATCTGGAATTTAGAAAATACACAATACCTAAAATTCTTGATTGTGCAGGTGCAATGATAATAGTAAAGAAAAATGTAGTGATTATTTCGAAACCTGAAATTTACCCGACTCAATAAGTTTGCCAGACTGGTCTCTTAAGTGATAGATATAAACACCGCGGTTGTATTCGGCGAGGTCAATTGTGGTTCTGGGGTTCACATTCTGGCTTTCATACATTTTGCGGCCCAGAAAACTGAAAACCTGGATAGAAAACCCTTTTTCATGTTCTTTTTGAAAATCGAAAGTAATGTATGTTGTTGCAGGATTCGGATAGAGCTTCAGCACTTTGTCATTACCATCACCCGAAGGAATGCGGGAACCCTGGCCCTGTGAGCAAAGACCTGTGAACAATAAAATGAGTAGTATGGGTAGAACTCGTTTCAACGAAACAAATTTACTTTTATTTTCCAATTATAGACGCTTTTTCTGACATATGCAAAGTATTTGCCGCAAGAAAACTACGTTTTTTAACTTATTGGCCTTCAAGGTATTTGTGGAATATTTTAACGATTTTTTCAGGCAAGGGTTGCCAAAATGCTGTTAATGGCCTCAAAGTCCGGAACAAGGCCCGGATTTTCCAATACTTCGGCATAGCGGATGATACCATTTCGGTCAATGACAAATGCTGCTCTTTTGGAAACGCCTTTCATATCATAGCCAAATTCTGCATACAGGCTGTCGTATGCGGCTGAGGTATCTTTATTGAAATCACTAAGCAGTTCAAAATTCAATCCCTGGTCTTCCCTGAATCTTTTTAGCACATAAAGGGAATCTACAGAAATGCCGATCACGTCTGCACCGCTGCTGTTATACACACTGATATTATCCCTTACACTGCACAATTCTTTTGTGCACACACTGCTGAATGCAAGCGGGAAAAAAAGCAAAAGCACATTCTTTCCGCGGTAGCTGTCAAGTGAAACCTGTTTTTTATCACCGCTATAAAGAGCAAAGCCGGGAGCCTGCTGACCAATTTGGATCTTCATGAAAATTTTTTTTACTGTAAAAACAATAACAACACGGTGTGAAAATAGTTGCGAAACAGACAAGCAGAAAATAATTTCAGAACCGGGGACAAAGCACTGAGTTCAAACTGGATTTATCCAGGCGGCTGATGAAGCCGGTGTAAGAAACAGATAATTCAAACCCTCCCCTGCCATAGCTGGAAGGTTTGAGCGAAGAAATATTTACATCATAACTTAAGGTTACGGCAAAAGGCCGGTAGTCTAATTTCAACACAGGGATGATGGCGTCATTCCAGCGTAAAAAAGTGCCTGCGTGAACGATATAGTCGGGATTCTCCGGGTCTGCGCCGAGTTTTAATCCATACATTCCGCCTGCCACTGTTTCGGTGAACCCACCCTGGCGGGAATGATCAGCAAGCAAGGTTATATACGCCATTTCTGAAACACCAAACCGCAAACCGCCGGAGTAAACCCATTTGGGATATAATTCAACAGCGACGTTACGATAAAAAGATTGTTTCGGCCTGTTGAAATGATGATAAGCCACACCAAGAAAATAGTTGTTATCCGGGTTATCATCAAGGCCTGAATTATAGCTTGCCCCCACGCTGCCATCAGCATAAGTGAAAGAGGAAGTTGGAAACGTTTCGCCATCGCCCAATCCGTCATATTGGGAATTGGTGGTCATTTTAGACCTGTCGAACCAGCGCTGCACTATTCCTCCCATAAAACCAAGGGAAAGGTAACGGTTACGGTCACTGCTCAGCGATTTGTGATAATTGAGCACTGGCATCAGGTGTGCGGATGTCCAGCCTATGGTGCCGGCTTTATCATACAACATTTGCATGCCAAGTGTTACATAATCATTCGCTTTACCTATAGGCATTTTATATTCACCATTTAGTGAACCGGTTCGATAGGCATTGGTCACACTGTTCCATTGATCCCTGTAAACAGCCTGTGCTCTCACATCGCCTTTGAAAACTCCGGCCAGTGATGGATTGCGCAACAGCGGAGTTTCAAAGAACTGGGAAAAATGAATGTCCTGCGAAAAAAGACCGGACATCACTCCCAGCATACATGCGACTGCTATGATTAATCTGTTTTTCATTGTTACAGGATTAAGGCAATATTTCCATCTAATTTGATGATCTCTCCGTTATCACAAAAAACTTCGGCCTGGTAGATATATACATCCGGCTGCGGTCTTTTTCCCCTGAAAGAACCATTCCAGCCCGAGTTTGGATCATTAACAGGAAAATCCCTTTTCTCAAACACCACTTCGCCCCAGCGGTTAAAAATGCGAAGCGATCTCACCCGGTTCAGCCCTCTTCCTCTTGGGTAAAACACATCATTGCTGCCATCACCATTGGGTGAAAAAGTATTTGGAATAAAAAGATTGCTGCCTGTACAAATCACAATAACCTGAATATTACCCGTATTGCTGCATCCGTTTGTATCTGTGAATGCCACCTGGTAAGTGGTCGTAATTTTTGGCACAGCTTCCGGTGCAGGACAGTTAGTGCAACTGAGATCAGTTGGCGGCACCCATGTCCAGTTGATCACCCCCGGAGAATAAGTAGCGGGTATAGTAGCCGGAAACCCATTCTGAATAGTAATGCTTGGAGGCATTGTGACCGTTGGCAGCGGGTGAACGATGATGTCTTGTGTAGCCGTGTCCCTGCAGCCGCTGCTGTTAATGGCAACAGCAGATACGGTGAAATTTCCTGCTGCATTGTATTGCTGCATAGAAGGAAGTTGCAAAACAGATGTGTTTCCATTGGGGAAACTCCATTGCCATGCCACTGCCGATGTATCGGGCTGAACAAAAATACCGGTATGAAGTAACGAATCACCAACACAAACTTCTGTATTGCCTGTGATATCAATCACCGGGCTGGCCACAACTTTAATAGCATTATTAATGGTGAATGTATCTGTGCAACCGGTTTGAGTAGTGACTGCTAATGACACAGTATAGTTTCCGGGCATTATATATTGATGCACGGGGTTTTGTTGTGTGGAAGAGTTCCCATCACCAAAATCCCAGCTATAAACAGATATTGGGTCATTGAAAGTGGTAGAGTCCGTGAAGCTGACCGGGCCGGCATCACATAAAAGATTACGGTCAAACCCAAAGTTTGCAATAGCCCCTACCACCCTCACTGTATCAAAACCTGCTATGGGAATAAAACAGCCGCTCGGATCTTCTAAGATCAGCCGCGGCAAATAGTTACCATAAGAATTATATACATGGTTAACAGACGGTGTTGTTGTAATGACAGAGGTGCCATCGCCAAAGTCCCATATGTAATTAGTTACAGCTGCACCTGTTGATGCAGCGAAGCTTACATCCAAAGGCTGACAACCACCCACAGGCAAATAATTTATTACCGAACCGGCAGTGTCATATAAGGTGATCGTTTGATAAGCCGTGTCTCTGCAACCACCGGGGCTTGTTGCTACCAGCATTGCAGTGTAAACACCGGGTGCTGAATAATAGTGAACCGGGTTATTGAGTGTAGATGTACCGCCAAAACCAAAATCCCAAAGAACAGAAGAAAAGTAAGTAGATGTGTTAGTGAATTGCACCTGCAGCGGCACACAGGAGCTGACCGAATCACTCACCGTAAATGAAGCCACCGGTTCATCTACCCGGATATAGAGGTTACGGGTGATAGAATCTGAGCAACCATACTGATCAGTGATCCGTAGCTTCACATCATAAAAACCAGTTGCCGTGTAAACATGATTTGTGGAAGCCTGGCCTGCTAAATTGACTGTGGCGCCATCACCAAAATCCCAGAAGCTGTTCAGCACTGTATAGGTGGATGTGCTGGTGTTATTTAAGTTTACCGTTGCTCCCGGGCAGGTTTGAGTGTTGGGAGAAGTAAAATTAGCCACAGGTCTTGTTGCTGCTATAAGGTTAGTCCTTGTGATGCTGTCAACACAACCTGCAGCATCCGTAACCACTAATTTTACCGAATAGATGCCCTGTGTATTGTAGGTATGTTCAAAAGGCGGCCCGTTAAATGTTTGCACCGTTCCATCACCAAAATCCCATCGCCAGCTTACTATAGCATTCACAGCATCATCCGTTGAAAGATCATTGAAAGTAGTGGTGAGGCCCACACAGCCCGATGTATTGGTGGCGCTGAAGTTGGCTACAGGCCCGTTCACCCTGATATAATTTGTCTTCAGTATGGTATCACGGCATCCGTTAATATCGGTAGTGATCAGTCTCACAGAATAGGCTCCGGAGGTAAGATAGGTGTGCCCTATGGATGCAGCGGGGGTATTTTGCTGCGAACCATCGCCGAAATCCCACTGGTAAACTGCTATGTCAGGCAAAGAAATATTGCTTACTAAAAAACTAATGAAAGCTGGTTTGCAGGCTGCTGTCTGGCTTGCAGTAAAATCAGGATCAGCATCTATAGCCCTGACGATCTGTGTAACGGAATGTGAACAGCTCCCGTTGGTCACCGTAAGTGTTACATTATAAGTTCCAAGAGAGGGAAAATTATGCAATGGATTTTGCGCTGTAGATGTAGTTCCGTCACCAAAATCCCAGTCCCAGGTAAGCGGTGGTAGTGCCGGGTCTGTTGTTGACATATCTGTGAACTGAAACTCTGTTCTGCTGGCGCAATTAGCTGCAAAAGTAAAAGCAGCCGATGGAGGCAACACCGTAATATAATTATTCCGGATAGCCGTGTCGGGGCAACCATTGTTGGTAGCAATCAGTGTTACAGTATATTCACCGGGAGTAGTATAAGTATGAACAGGATTCTGGAGAATAGAAGTGCCACTGCCATCGCCAAAATCCCATAACCATTGATCAGCCGGAACTGAAAGGTCAGTGAACTGAATGGTTTGATGAGCACATTGTGTTGTTGGCAAAGCCGAAAAATCTGCTACCGGTAATGATCCCACTCTTACAGCGCCTGGAATGGTCAGTGTTTCTGTGCATCCGGTTGACGTGGTAATAGTGAGTGAAACAGTGTAAGTGCCCTGGACCGGGTAAGTATGCGTCGGTGTTGCTGAAGTGGAGGTATTTCCGTCGCCAAAATCCCATAGATAAGAAGTGACTGCGTCTAATGTATTGATACTGGCCACCGGGCTGATCATAAAAGGAATACAACCCCTTACCGGCAGTGAGGGAATGGTAATAACGGGACGCTGCACCTGGATATAATCTGTCCTGGCAATTGTGTCAC
The DNA here is from genome assembly GCA_964437415.1 of uncultured Chitinophaga sp. Classification (GTDB taxonomy): domain Bacteria; phylum Bacteroidota; class Bacteroidia; order Chitinophagales; family Chitinophagaceae; genus CADEDV01. The sequence continues at coordinate 46,485 of CAYTGN010000003.1, forward strand.
GACAACCATTGCCATTAGTAACGATCAGCGATACACTGTAACTGCCATTGTTGGTATAAGTTACAGTTGGATTTTGTACAGTGGAGGTTTGACCATCGCCGAAATCCCATTGCCAGCTTACAGCACCGCCTGTTGACAAGTCCTGGAAACTGGTGTTCAGCGGGGGCTGGCAACGGCTAACCACCGGTGAACTAAAATCTGCGACCGGTAATGCATTTACAGTAATAATAGCTGACGATGAGTCAACACAATTGCTGTAGGTATTATACATCCAGACGGTATAGCTGCCGGGAGCTGAATAAATATGAGTGGGATTGAGTTGAGTGGAAGTATTTCCGTCACCAAAATTCCATAACACACTCACAGGTGCCGGTGAAGATGTATTGGTAAACGAAATGGGGTCATTGGTACATACCTGTGCCGGACTGCTGAAAGAAGTGGTAATACCTCCGATAACTATCGGAGCAGCACTCCGGGCTGTATCTGTGCAACCTGCAGTGCTTGACACAATTAGTGTTACATTGTAGTTACCGTTGCTGGTATAGATATGCACAGGGTTTTGTGCTGTGGAAGTGCTGCCATCACCAAACTGCCATTGATAAGAAAGAGTTCCCGGTCCCGTTGATGTATTCGTAAATGCGATAGATACAGGAGCGCTGCAAACCGCAGGCTGGGTATTACTGAAAACGGCGGTTACACCATTTGTAACTGTGATATAGGCCGGCCGGCTGAATGTGCGGCTGCAGCCTTTATCATTCGTGACCCGGAGAATTACTGTGTAAACACCGGCGCTGGTATAAGTTACAGTTGGATTTTGTACAGTGGAGGTTTGACCATCGCCGAAATCCCATTGCCAGCTTACATTGCTGTTGCCTGTGCCTGCGGTTGACAGGTCAGTGAACTGAACAGGCAGTGGAAAACAACCCGATGTGGCGTTGGCGCTGAAATCAACTACCGGATTTTCATACACAGTAATATAATTAGTCCTCGTAAGGGTATTGCTTCCAGATGCATTGGTCACTGTCAGCCTTACGGTATAAGTGCCTGGTGTGAAATAAGTGGCTGATGGGTTTTGTAAGGAAGATGTGTTGCCATTTCCAAAATCCCAGCTCCAGGAAACAGGATTGCCGGTGGACTGGTCCTGGAAACTAACGATAAGAGGAGAACAGCCTGCCGTAGTATTGGAAGAAAAATTTGCCGTAGGCGCCTGGCCAAAAACTGTCCCTGTAAAAGAAAAAAACAGGGCAAAGAGAAAGATAGAGGCTTTCGCAAGGGTATGATGAAAACTAAGCTTCAAAAGCAGCTGGTTTAATGATATTACAAATTAACGTCTTTCGGGTGCAAAAATTATTCCCGTAACGAATTAATCCAGATTAATTTATATGATACCAAATCATTTCTTTGGAGTTTGTAAGACATTCCCCTTATATAGTCGTTTAAATGGGGAAAAAAGAAACAAAAGAAGACGATCTCAGAGTTTGTCGAGCCTAAGCTTTTTGGTATCAGCGCCTGCAGTGAGGGTGGCTTCCACATAGGTCCAGCTATTGCGGTCAATATGCCAGGTGCCGTTGAGGTGGCTGAGAGGGGTTGTAACATTACTGAAATTGGCCCAAATGGTCATTGCCGATGCATTGCCTTCCCAGTTGCCCGTTTTTTCCACCGTGCCATTCTTGATGGCGTCCACCGTACGATTGGCATGGTATTGAAATTTATAGGCTGAAAAATCACTGGTTATTGTAGTGCCGTTCAGCACAAACGAAGTAACGATCCATTGCCCGTTGGTCATCGCCTTGATGACAAGGTCTTCCTGGATATTCTGAACGGCTTTTTTACAGCCGGCAAAGAAGATGCAAAGAAAAAGGACAGGTAAAAATCGCTTCATCAGGCTGGTTTTCACGACAAGATAGCAACCAGAATGGCTGTTTGCAACAACACGGCTGAAATCCCCTTTAACGCCCTGTTAAGCAATCGCTTTTGGAGTTGCCCCCTCACAGGTTTATCTTCATAATGCCAACTGGCCTGCTATGAAACAAAGCCTCATTGTTTGTCTTTTATTACCGGTTTTTTTCCGGCTCAATGCTCAGGATCCGGACCAAAAAATCAATAGATGGTCCGCTTTACAGCCCATTGAAAAGATCTATCTGCACCTTGACCGGGACGAGTATATTGCCGGGCACACCATCTGGCTAAAAGCTTATCTCAGCTCCGATTTTCTTCCAAATGATAAAAGCACATCCCTTTTTGTTGAATTACTGAACAGTTCTTCTTCACTGGTACAGCGATTATCACTCCCGGTGGTGAGGGCCGTTTCCCAGGGGCAATTTGAGCTGCCGGACACACTATCTGAAGGGAAATATTTGCTGAGGGCTTATACTGCGACGATGCTGAACCATTCCAACGACTTCATCTATAAGCGTAGTATTGCTGTTACAGGAAAAGAAAAAAAGATTGCTGCGGCAGTAACTCAGCAGGAAACAGTCCTGAATTTTTTTCCTGAAGGTGGCAATTTTGTTGCCGGCCAACCCAATACCATCGCCTTCAAAGCCATTGATGAAAATGGCTGGCCGGTGGATGTGAGTGGCTCTGTTAAAAATGAGCAGCATGAGGTCGTTGCGGAATTTTCATCCCTGCATGGCGGCATGGGTATGTTTGACATCCATCCATCTTCTGGCGGCAATTACTATGCGGTGCTGAAAAATGATAACGCAGAAAAAAGATATTTTTTACCGCCTGTTTCCGATAAGGGAATTGTATTCCGCCTGCTGAATATTGTCAATGGCATTCAGTTTGAGATTTTCCAACAAAAGAACGACCCGGTTTTCCAGGCTGCTTACATGATCGGGCAAATGCAGCATCACAGCGTTTTCAAACAACCGCTGAAACAGGGATTGACGGAACTTAGTGGCACCATTCAAACAGGCAACCTGTCTTCCGGCATTTTGCATATCACGGTCTTCAATAAAGACGGAATGCCACTGGCGGAACGACTGAGTTTTGTCAATAATAAAGAGTATATCAAAACTGCCACACTGGTTGCAGACACGGTTAATTTCTCTGCGAGGGGAAAAAATTATTTCAGCCTTGCTTTCCCCGATTCTGTCACCGGCAGCTTTTCTGTATCTGTTACAGATCCTGCTTTTCACAGCAATCCCGTGAGAGAAGAAAATATTTATTCAAGGTTTTTATTAAGTTCTGACCTGAAGGGATATGTGCACAATCCCGCATGGTATTTTTCTTCGGACAACGACACTGTGCGGTATGCCCTTGACCTGCTGATGATGACACATGGATGGCGGCGCTTCAGGTGGGAACAGTTGTTAAAAGAGCCGTTACCGCCAGCAACTTATAAAGACCCGGCTTTTGTGAGTCTCTCCGGCCAGGTATCTTTAGAAGGAACCAAAAAGCCATTTTCAGAAAGAGACTTATTACTATATATCGTTGCAGCGGATTCAAGCCGCAATATGAAGCTGACAAAAACCGATAAAAACGGCTATTACAAAGTGGATTCACTGCTTTTTTTTGACAAAGCAAGAGTACTGTTCACGGATACCAGGGGAAAGAAAAACCTGTTCATTGATGTAGAACCATCTCCTGACTCATTGAACAGGCATTATTCACTGCCTCATCTTAACTATGAAGACTTTTCGGTTAAACAAAGAATTTATACCCCGGAACAATGGAAAAAAGAATACGAATCCATTGCAAAAACAAACGGCTCTGTCCTTCAGGAAATCACACTTTATTCCCGTAAGAAAACTGCTCTTGAAGAACTGGAAGAAAAATATACAAGCGGCTCTTTTTCCTCTGATGCAAGAAAAACATGGGACCTGACCAATAGTGATGATGCGTATGCTTTCACGAATATTTTTGATTACCTGCAAGCCACCGTTCCGGGTATGCAGGTCATCAGGGACGATTACGGCAATATTGCTTTATTCTATCGTCAAATGCCAACCATCAGTTCATTAGGCAATATAGGAATGGCGGTCTTCCTTGATGAAGTGCCTACAGATCCCAGCACATTGATCTTTATTCAACCCAGCCAGGTGGCGATGGTGAAATTATACAGCTATTTTGTTGGAGCAACAGGAAATGCGCCGGGAGGAGCCCTTGCCATTTATTTAAAAAAGGGGGATGATCTCTGGTCTTTCATGCCCAGATCGGGTGATGTCATTACCTACAATGGCTTCTCTGTAATCAAAGAATTTTATTCGCCTGACTATTCAACTCCTTCCAAAAGCAATGCCCCTGACCATCGTATCACCCTGCACTGGAAACCAGACATCTTTGTAAATGGGAAAAACATAAAAATCCCCGTTCGCTTTTATAACAATGACCGCAGCCAGAGTTTCAAAGTGGTGGTGGAAGGCATGACCACCGACGGCAGAATGCTGATGATCGAACAGGTGATTGCACCCAAAGCTTTCTGAAAAAGTTAAGCCCCCTGTCCCTAAGGACAACGGGGGCTTTAGGTTTTTCAACCCTGAGTCATTTTGCAACCGGAAAACCCGGAGACCTTTTTAATTCAATAATCAGCGCTGTATATTTTTCTGTCAGCGCCGATATAAACAACAGGAACTGGTAGCCGTCAACAGCGCCAAAAGGCATTTCGATGATGCGGTTGCGCAGGTCTTGCGTAGTGGTTCTTGTGTATTTCAGTTGTGCCGCTCTTGCTGATTTAAACCCGGCAACAGCATCGGCTGCTGTTTTCCATTGTGGCGTTGCGGCGTTGATAACTGCAGGCAGCAGTTCCTCCACCGGCCGGCTGGAAGCCAGTTCCATTATCTCTTCATCGGCAAATTTTACGGTAACTCTTTTTTCGGGTGTGGCAGGCTGTTTGCTGGTAGCTTCAAAAATGCTCCAGAGCTCTTTTTCGGCGATGGCAAGGCGGAAAAGGCTTTGCTGTATGCTTTGCTTCTTCACATTGCGGAAAGAAAGTTGTTTCTCCGACAGCCCGTTGCAGGCTTTCAGCAGATTGCTCCTGCTTTCTTTCAAATTACTGACAGCAAACTTCCTTTCCTTGCCTGTCAGCGAGGAAAAGTTCAGTGTCCCTGCAAGACCGGTGACGACCAGTAATGCCAGCAGCAGACGACCTTTGGTTCGTTTCAGCATTTTTCCTTGGTTGTTTTGCTATTGCATGAATATCCGGATAAGGAGTTATCCAAGGGCAGGAAAGGAACAAAAAGATACAAAAGTTTTCGTATTTCCAAATTATGTTTTTAGCACATTGGTAAATCTACGATAAAGTATTTTGCACTGACGGCTATTTAACATCATGCGTTATTGCTGAATACTTTTCATTGGTATTTTAATGAGCCCCGGCCGCCGCTGGGCCCTTCCGTTACCAGATAACCACAATTACTTAACTTGCCCGAAGGAATGAATGTTCCTGCTACTGTTCCTTTTGCAACCTGTATTTAAACCAACAGCATGAAAATTGCCGAAATAATTTCCTTTCTGGAATCATTAGCCCATCCCTCGCTGCAGGAATCGTATGACAATGCAGGTCTCATCACCGGGCAGCCGCAATGGGAATGCAGCGGCATTATTTGTTGTTTGGATGCCACCGAAAATGTGATCGGCGAAGCCATCGAAAAGAAATGTAACCTCGTGGTGGCCCATCACCCTATCGTTTTTGGCGGACTGAAAAAAATCAATGGCAAAAACTATGTAGAAAGAACAGTGATTGCCGCCATTAAAAATGATATTGCCATCTATGCCATCCATACCAATCTTGATAACGTAATCAACGGTGTGAACGGGAGAATGGCCTCCATGCTGGGTCTGCAAAATCTGTCTGTCCTGGCACCAAAAGAAAATACTCTCAAAAAGCTGTTTACCTTCTGTCCTCTTGACAAAGCAACCGAAGTAAGGGATGCGATCTTTTCGGCCGGTGGCGGCCATATCGGCAACTACAGCGAATGCAGTTTTAATGTTGACGGCACCGGCACTTTCCGCGGGGGCGATGGCTCCAATCCTTATGTGGGCAAGCCGGGAGAGCAACACCAGGAAAAAGAAACAAGGATAGAAGTGATCTTTCCGGCCTGGCTTGAACCAGCCATCGTCGCGGCTATGAAGGCGGCCCATCCCTACGAAGAAGTGGCTTTTGATGTGGTTCCTCTGGCAAACCTGTACCAAGGGGTCGGCGCCGGCATCATTGGTGAATGGGCCGAACCCATGGAGGAGAAAGCCTTTTTGGAAAAGCTCAAACAGGTTTTTGGCCTGCAGATGGTGCGTCATACAGCACTTCGGGGAAAGCCGGTTAAAAAAATTGCCCTTTGCGGTGGTGCAGGTAGTTTCCTCGTTTTCAGGGCTTTGGCCTCAGGAGCAGATGCTTATGTAACGGCAGATATGAAATACCATGAGTTTTTCGATGCCGATGGCCGCATCCTGATTGCCGACATCGGGCATTACGAAAGCGAGCAGTTCACTATCAGCCTGCTGCAGGAAGTTTTGGAGCAAAAATTCCCTACCTTTGCCGTCCTTAAAACAGCCGTAAGAACCAACCCGGTTCATTATTGCTGAAGCTTTTAAAAACTTCAAATACAAAATGGCAAACGTCAAAGAATTTTCCGTTGAAGAAAAACTGACTTCCCTGGTTACCCTCCAGAAAATCGAAAGCAAACTGGATGAGGTTCACATCCTGAAAGGGGAACTCCCGATGGAAGTGGCCGATCTTGAAGATGAGATCACCGGTCTGCATGCACGCCAAACCCGCATCGAAGAAGAGATCAACGGGGTGACGGATTTTATTTCTCAACGAAAAGAAGCCATCAAAGAAGCAGAAGGCCTTATTAAAAAATACGATAAGCAAAGCAACGACGTAAAGAATAACCGTGAGTTTGAGGCCATCAACAAAGAGATCGAGATGCAGCAGTTAGAAATCAAGCTGGCTGAAAAACACATCAAAGACGCTACGGAAGAGATCGCTGAAAAAGCTGTGCACCTGGAAAAAGCCAAAAAGAACATTGCTGCCAAAGAAAGCATCCTGGCCAACAAGAAAACAGAGCTGGAAAAGATCATCGCTTCTAACGAAAAAGAAGAAAAACATTTCAATAAACTGGCAGCCGAAGCAAAAGAACATGTGGACCCCCGCCTGCTCACCAGCTATGAAAAGATCCGCAAAAGCTATCGTAATGGTTTGGCAGTTGTTCCGGTGGAAAGAGATGCCTGCGGTGGTTGTTTCAACGCCATTCCTCCTCAAAAGCAAAGTGAGATCAAACAACACAAAAAGATCATGATCTGCGAAAACTGCGGCCGCATCCTTGTGGATGAAGACCTGCACAGTTCCGTAGAGGTAAAATAAATTTTCAGTTACCTGACTATACTTTTCCTCCCGCCACAGGCGGGAGGTTTTTTATTTATTATTTCCCCGATACATTTAATTTGCAGCAGCAATGCTGCAGCAGCTTTCCATACAGAACTACGCCATCATTGATGAACTGGAGATCAGTTTTTCGGACAATATGAATGTCATCACCGGTGAAACCGGCGCCGGCAAGTCCATCATCATCGGGGCGCTGAATCTGATACTGGGTGAAAGAGCGGACTCTGCAGTATTGGTGAATAAAGAAAAGAAATGCATCGTAGAAGGAACTTTTAGCGCCGAAGGCAGAAAGGCCGTCAAAGATTTCCTGAAACAAAACGACCTGGATGCAGAGGATGAACTGGTGCTGCGACGGGAGATCGGAAGTAACGGAAAGTCGAGGGCTTTTATCAATGATACTCCTGTTAATCTTTCGCAATTGCAGCAACTCAGCTCCCAGCTGGTTGACCTGCACCGCCAGTTTGATACCCTGGAATTAGGCGATAATGATTTTCAGCGGCAGGTGCTCGATGCCCTGGCCGGTCATGGCGACACGATAGAAGAATACAGATCAGCATTTCAGCAATGGCAACTGCTGAAAAAAGAAGGAGAACAACTAAAAGAGCAAAAACAGCAGTTTGATAAAGAAGCCGACTACAACCGTTTTCAATATACCGAACTGGAAGAAGCCGGTTTTAAAGAAAATGAACTGGAGCTTATTGATGCCGAACTGAAACTGCTCAGCAATGCAGAGGGCATAAAATCTGTTCTTGACAAAGTACAGGACGAATTGCAGGAAGGAGATAACCCTATTGTGCAGCATCTGAAAAGCCTCATCAACCAGCTTTCCGTTTATTCATCGTATCACACAGAGTTGCCGGGTCTGCTGGAGCGGTTGCAGGCCGCCCAGGTTGAACTAAAAGACATTGCTTCAGAGCTAAATCATATCAGCGACCACATCCACTACGACCCGCAAAGAATAGAACAGTTGAGTGAACGGTTATCGCAGGGGTATAAACTACAGAAAAAACATGGGGTCAGCACAACAAATGAACTATTATTTATTCAGCAGCATTTAGAAGAAAAACTGCAGGCGGTGCTGGATATTGACCATGCCATTGCACAGAAAGAAAAAGAAACCGGTGAATGGCTGGCAAAAGCTAAGCAGCTTGCTGCAAAGATTACAGAGGGAAGAAAAAAACAAGTAAAACCATTAGAAGAAAAAGTGAATAAGCTGCTGGCGCAGGTGGGCATGCCCAATGCCAAACTGAAAGTGGAAATAAAAGAAGGAGTCCTGAACAACCAAGGCGCTGATGCTATTGAGTTTTTATTTGATGCCAACCGGAGCGGCCAGTTTCAGCCGGTTCGCAAAGTGGCCAGCGGTGGTGAACTCAGCCGCCTGATGCTTTGCATCAAATCACTGGTGGCAAAATCAATTGACCTGCCCACCCTCATTTTTGATGAAATTGACACCGGCATTTCCGGTGAAGCAGCAAGACAGGTAGGCATCATCATGAAAGAACTCGCAGCGAAAAGACAACTTATCTGCATCACCCATCAACCACAAATAGCCGGTAAAGCTGATGCCCATTTCTTTGTTTATAAAGAAATAGTGAAGAATACAGTGAAAACAAATATCCGGCAATTGTCAACGGATGAACGCATAACCGCTATTGCCAAAATGCTGAGCGGTGAAAAACCTACGGCAGCTGCCATGGAGAATGCAAGAGAAATGGTAGGGAATTAGAAAATTTGCCAATGCGCAAATGAAACTAAAAGCTTTTATTATACTATCCATCATTCTTCTTTCCCTGATCCCGGTTTACCTGTTCCATAAATATCTTCAAAATATCCTCCGGCCACGGGAATCTATGCAGCGATTACTGCTTTATCTTATTGCAGGCTTTGGATTAGTGTTTGGCTACACATTTCTGATTGTATTACTGATAAAAACTATCTTCCCGGAGGCTTGATAAGAACTTCTTATTTTTACCGCCCAAAATCAATGCTATGGCAAATAACTTACTGAAAGGAAAAAAAGGCATCATCTTCGGCGCACTGGATGAAAAATCCATCGCCTGGAAAACAGCATTGAAATGTCATGAAGAAGGCGCACAGATCGTGTTGACCAATGCCCCCGTGGCTCTCCGCATGGGTGAGATCAATAAACTTGCCGAAGCCTGCGGCAATGCCCCCGTGATCGGCGCCGATGTGACCAATATGGATGACCTGAAAAACCTGTTTGAAAAATCCATTGAACATTTTGGCGGCAAGATTGATTTTGTGCTCCATTCCATCGGCATGAGCCTGAATGTGCGGAAAGGCAAACACTATACAGAAATGAACTATGAATGGAACCAGAAAACCCTTGATATATCTGCCATGAGCCTGCACCGGGTGCTGCGCACCGCCTGGGACTTGGATGCCCTGAATGAATGGGGCAGCGTGGTGGCGCTGACCTATATCGCTGCACAACGGGTGTTTCCCGATTACAATGAAATGGCCGACGCCAAAGCCCTGCTGGAAAGTGTGACAAGAAGTTTTGGCTACCACTACGGCGCCAAAAAGAAAGTGAGGGTAAATACCGTTTCCCAATCACCCACCCGCACCACAGCCGGCAGCGGGGTGAAAGGTTTTGATGGTTTCATCAATTATGCCGAAGCCATGAGTCCGCTGGGCAATGCGACAGCTGAGGACTGCGCCAATTATTGTGTAACACTCTTCAGCGACCTGACCCGATATGTCACCATGCAGAACCTGTTCCATGATGGTGGATTCAGCTTCACCGGGGTGACGCAGGGAGTGATAGAACAAATGGAGAAATAAAACAATTAATGACTTTAATAAGAAAAGCCTCCCGACCGGAGGCTTTATTTTTTTATACTCGTGGCTCGCAGCTAATGGCTTCGCTCAATACTCATCCTCATTGAACAGGAAATCCTCCTGTGTCGGGTAGTCGGGCCAGATGTCTTCGATGGTCTCATACACATCTCCCTCGTCTTCCAGTTCCTGCAAATTCTCCACCACTTCAATAGGCGCCCCGCTGCGAATGGAATAATCAATCAGTTCATCCTTGGTTGCGGGCCAGGGTGCATCTTCGAGATAGGAAGCCAGTTCTAATGTCCAAAACATGTTCTCAGGGTTTAAAATTTTGAATAAGGTTTGTTTCTTTTATTATGGAGACCCGCCCCCAAATTTTCCGCAAAAGTAACGGTATTAACGAATTTTCCAAATCCGGCCTTATACACCGGGTTTGAAGAAAATCTTAAAAAGACCGCCCTGTTTTCAATAACGGTTTTGCCGGGGGTTGTGTTTTATGGATATTTGATTTCTTAAACCCGTTTTTAGCTGCATGATCACCGGAAAAAATATCTATAAACGTTACGGCCCAGTAGAAGTGCTGAAAGGAGTGAATATTGAGATCGGCAAAGCTGAGATCGTTTCCATTGCCGGGCCCTCCGGTTCGGGAAAAAGTACCTTGCTGCATATCCTGGGAACCTTAGACAAGGCCGATTCAGGCTCTGTGAGCATGAACGGTGCAGAAACCGGGGCTTTGAATGGTAAAAAACTGGCGGCTTTCCGCAACCGGCATATCGGGTTCGTTTTCCAGTTTCACCATCTTTTGCCGGAATTTACCGCCCTGGAAAATGTATGTATCCCCGGGTGGCTGGCAGGCCGCAAAAAAAGAGAAGTGGAGGAAAAGGCTAAAGAACTGCTGGTCATGCTTGGCCTCAGTCAGCGGCTGGAGAACAAACCCAACCAGCTTTCGGGTGGCGAGCAACAACGGGTGGCTGTGGCAAGGGCTTTAATCAATAAGCCCGATATTGTTTTTGCTGATGAACCCACCGGAAACTTAGACACAGCCAATGCCAATGACCTGCACCAGCTCTTCTTTGATCTGCGCAAACAGTTCAATCAAACCTTCCTTATTGTTACACACAACGAGGAACTGGCCCGCCTGAGCGACAGGGTGCTGCACATGAAAGACGGAAAGATCGTCTGATCAGCGCATACCCCCACCCTGGAATAACGGCACCTGTATACCTCCCCGTATGATCGGTATGGTTCGTCCCAGGTTATCAGTATAAGGAGAATTGGCATCACCCATCACATCAAACAAAACAGACAGATAGAAGAAAGGCTGGCCTCCCCTGCCCTGCCGTCCTGTAGTATAACCACCACCGATGAGAAAGCTGCCAACATCCAGGCTGGGATATGAAACAGAACCACCGCCTCCGGACTGAATATATTTCTGCTTTATGAAATTGTGCTCATATTGGGCATGTGCAAACAGGAAGCGAACGGGATATAACCTCACAAAACCACCGCCACCATACATGGTCTGTCTTAGCTTATCATTGGAAAATTGTATATCACGGGTCGAACTGTAGGTATAGTTAACCACAATGCCTGCATCAGACCAGTTGGTGATACTGTAGCCAAAAACAGGACTGGCACCGACAAGAAAAGTGTTGTTGAAAAAAGAAAGGGAAACACTGCCACCAGTGAACAGGTTTTCTTTCGCCGGTCTTTTCTCTTCATCATCCTGCGCCGCTAATGGCACTGAGAAAACAAGACAGAGTAACGGTAGTAACAGTTTTTGTTTCATATAAAAGGTTTTAGATTTTTATGTGAACTCCTGTTGCTCCATCCAGTCAAGCTGCAGGTCATGGATGATGATCCCCCTGGCAGGAAATTTTGCCACCATGGCCAGCAACAGCACAAATGTGATTGACAAAAGCCAGTAATTCCCTGAAAGAAAAAATAAAATTATACTAAACAAAGCAGTTCCTTCACAAAGAGCCAGGTACAGGATAAGGGCAGACTTATAGAAGTTCAATTTCCCGGAAAGATCAGCAGCGCTATCTCTGCTGTTTTGTATTTTTTTGCCATACAAACTGCGGGCAAAAAGCAAAAGCATCGCTGCAATAGCTATGGCAACACCAAGAACTATATCATTATACTGTTGAAGTATCTCCACACCAGCCATGGCTTGCTGCAACAGGATTATGATCAAAGCAAAAATTAACACTCCTCCCATTAAAGCAACTGCAATGACACGCATCGTTTTCAGGTCAGCCTGTATAGTTGAGGATGGTTTCGTCATGCATCAAATATTTTTCCTGCATTCAGGATATTATTCGGATCAAACACCTTTTTTATTTCCCGCATCAGTCTCATTCTTGCTTCTTCAACCACAATATCCATATAACTCTTTTGTATCAGCCCGATACCATGCTCCCCGCTGATGGTGCCCCCGAGGTTTTTCACCACTGTGAACAGTTCCCGGAGCACTGCATTCATTGCTTCGCTGCCATAGCTGTTGGGAATACCATCTTTATGGATACGGATGTGCAGGTTGCCGTCACCAGCATGGCCATAGCACACCACTTTAAAATCGTGTTTTCTTCCCAGCTCTTTGACCGCCCTGATCAACGCCGGCAGTTCAGCCCTTGGCACCACCGTATCTTCTTCAATGCTGTATCCCGCCATCTTCACTGCTTCGGCCACCCTTCTGCGCAGTTTCCACAGTTCTGCCTTTTGCTGTGCATCATCGGCAAAATAAATTTCTCCGATATCATATTGCGCCAGCACTTCCCCAATAGCTTCCATTTCCTTCATCAACACATCCATATCGTTACCGTCAACTTCAATAATGAGGTGTGCCTCGGTATCGTCCGTAACAGGCACGGCTGTGCTGTCAACCATTTTGCTGACGATCTTCAGTGCATTTATTTCCATCAACTCTATGGCGCTGGGCACAAATCCCGCCCTGAAGATGGCACTCACCGCTTCACCGGCCTGCTCAAGATTGCAGAAAGGCACCAGCATCAGCAGGTCATATTTCGGATAGGGGATGAGTTTCAAAACAATTTTTGTAACAATGCCTAAAGTTCCTTCGCTTCCAACAACGAGCTGCGTAAGATTATACCCCGTTGCATTCTTTAAAACATTTGAACCTGTCCATATCACTTCGCCAGTTGGCAACACCATTTCTAGGTTCAGTACATAATCTTTTACCACACCATATTTCACTGCTTTGGGGCCACCGCTGTTCTCTGCAATATTGCCGCCGATAAAACAAGAACCCCTGCTGCTGGGATCCGGAGGATAAAACAATCCCTTTTCTTTTACAGCATTTTGCAGCACCTCTGTGATCACCCCCGGTTCTGTGGTGACCTGCAGGTTGCGTTCATCAATTTCCAGGATCGTATTCATTCTTTCAGTAGAGAGCAACACACCGCCAAGTTGGGGCAGGGCGCCTCCGCTCAAACCTGTGCCTCCACCTCTTGGCGTAACCGGTATTCTTTCGTTATTACAAAGACGAAGTATGGCGCTGATCTCTTCTGTTGATCGCGGCTTTATCACCACTTCGGGTAAAAAATGAAGGTTCTCAGTCTGGTCACGGGCATATTGCTCCAATGATTCTTCATCGAGAAACACATGGTTTTCTCCAACAATTTGTTTCAATGCTTCTGCAAGTTGTGTTGTAACTACGGCCGGTTCGCTTACTTCCATTAAAAGTGATTTACAATCTTAGAATGTTGTAAAAATCGGAAATATCAGGCAAATGTTGATAGTGAAATATGCGGGCCTGTCAATATTTGAAGGAGGGACACATGGATTCCCGGCGGTTTCCCATGTAGCGATCCACCACTCCCTGTTTGATGAGTGAAAATTCAAAGGCGCCGCGGCTGCCGTTAAAATTCCGGAGAGTAGAGATGGTGGCGTCATAGGTGAATGTGAAAATATAGTCTTTGTATCCCAGCCCGATCATAGGTATCACTGCATCTTTATGCCGGTAATACAAGCCGCCGATCAGCACCTGCTCGCCATCACCGGAGAGATTGTAATGAGCATTCATGCCGCCAACCAGTTCGGTTGATTTGGCCTGGTAAGAAAAATAAACATTGGGGTTAACGATCCACTGATCATTCAGTTTGAAACTGCCGTTGATAAATGCATTATGCCGTAGCGAAATGCGGTTGTCAATTCCGGGTTGTGCATCGAAAAATGATTCACGGGGCCGGTTCACATGCATCGTGGAAAATCCGGCATTGATATAAACGAGGTCTGTTGGAAAATAAGCATAATTCACCCCGGCCTGAATATCAAGATAACTGATATTGTTGCGGTCGAGGTTAACAGAAGTCGGTAGATGGTTGTCGAAAAATTGTCCGTCAAACTGGTCGGGAAATTTGAGATTGGTCACATTGATCTGTTTATTTGCCCAACCGAGATTGAAACCAAGGCTGACAAGACTTCCTGCATCAATCATCTGGTGATAGGCCACTGATCCATACACTTTGGTGGAAGTGAGATTGCCGCTGCCGGCCACGTCCCTGAGGATGAGCCCTCCAACTCCAAGCCAGCCTGTGTTGTCTTCATTTTTCATCACCTGTGCATCACCGAAAACACTCATTGTTTTATAAGGAATGGACATGATGGATGACCACTGGTTGCGGAAATTCATGCCGAGCCTGTAATCACCATCGGGAATAAACCCCGTATTGGCAGGATTGGTGGACAAAGGAGAATTCATGAACTGGGAAAAATGAAGACTCTGTCCCTGTGATGATGTCACAAAAACCAAACACAATGCTGCGACGAATATTTTTATTTTATACTTCATTTTCTGCATTTAAACATCATCACTACCTTATTAACGTTATATCACCCTTTTTAGTTGTTTTGGCCCCGTCGAAAAACTCCACTTCCAGTGTATATGCATATACATCCATGGGCTGCAACTGTCCTTTCACTCTTCCATCCCAGCCTTCGAGGCGGTTACTGGTTTCAAACACTTTTTGGCCCCACCGGTTCCAGATGATAAACCGCATTTTGCTGATACCGAAACCTCTCACCATCACTATGCTGTTGATATCCCCGCTCTGCGGCGTAAAGGCATTGGGAACATCCACCAGCGGGTTAATGATCGCAGAAACCTGCTGGCAAACTGTGTCAGCACATCCTGCTGCATTATAAGCAATAAGACAGGCATTAAAAGTGCCGGTAGTGTTATACTGGTGTTGCACCGGCAGCCGTGATGCAGTGAGCAATGTGTCTCCATCCCCGAATTCCCATTTGAACAAAACAGCATCAGGAGATGAAAGATTTGTAAATGTGTGAGGGGCATTGGTAACCGGTGCAACCGGACTGTAAGTGAACCCTGCCACCGGGTTGTCGAAAACGGTGATCGTAAATCTTGCCGTGTCGGTAACATTACATGTATTAGGATCGGTAGCCACCATCACCACATTGTAAGTTCCGGCCGAAGGATACAGGTGTGTTGGACTGGCCAGTGTTGAAGTGTTGCCATCGCCAAAAAACCATTCAAAACTTTGCCCGCCAATGGAGGTATTGGTAAATACAGCAGTATAAGGCACACAACCGACAGGTGGTGTGGTGAACTGCGCATCTACATTGGCAGCAACGCTAAGAACCAGTGTGTCGGCAGTGGGGAAATTACAATAAACACTGTCACGCAGAGTCAGTATCACATTATACGTTCCGGGTGCAGGGAAGCTATGAATAATAGGATTCATGCCCCCGATGACCGGAGGGCTCCCATCGCCAAAATTCCATACAAAGGAAGTATCTGTAAATGGCCGGGCAGGTGGGGTCACTGAAAGATTATTAAACTGGTATTGAAATGCATCGCAAGGACCTGTCTTTACTGCGTTGAAGTCAAGGTCAGCTCTCAGGTCACCCACTAATATGTTCAGGTAGGATGTATCCCTGATATTGCAGGAAGCAGGGTCAATTGCTATCAGCATAACCTGGTAAAGACCAGTTGCAGTATAAGTGTGAGATTGTGTAAAGCCAACATTTGCAGGTAAAGGACCCACTGGTGGGGTGCCATCACCAAAGTCCCAGATATAACTCTGTGCATTACGAACCTGGTCTGTAAAATCAACTGAAAGCGGCACACAACCGAATGTATCTCTTTGCACACCTCCGATTGCGGACAACACATCAGCGCCTACACCAGAGTAATTGAATTCGATCTTTACCATTGCAAGGTTGCACTGTGCTGCGGCAGGTTTTACAGTTGACCAGGCTCCGGTTGTAGTTGGAAAAACTGCATTCCCTCCGCAGTTGGCGCATATTGCCTGGTAAATGACACCATTCTGATCAAAGCGGCTTGTTCCTCCATCCACATGATCAACTAATCCTCCGTTTTGTCCAAAGAAACTTCCATATAACTGGGCAGTTGCATCTCTTGCCAGCACAAAAAAGTAAAAGTCTGAGTTATCTGTGCTCGTAGGTTTAAGAGCATCTGAAGTCACCGGCATTCCGGTTGTTCCGGCATTCTGGTAAGAACTTGCCGGTATTGTTCCTCCCCATCCGGATACATAAACATTTTCACAACGATCTACCAGGAAAGCGGTTGGCGAAATATTAGGAATCGAAGCCGCAGTTCCAAACACGGTTGTATAAACATATGCCGAAAGATCTGGCTGAAGTTTGCCAATAAATTGCTTGGCACCGGGGTTACTAAACGCTGCATTCTGAGGCTGCCAGTTACCGGTTGTCTGGCCCATGATGTAGGGAAACCCATTGCGGTCAAATTGAATTCCAAAGACCTGGTCAATTCCGCTGGTTCCGATAAAAGTGGATCGAACCACAGCACTGCCATTAGAAGTGATCTCTGCAACAAATCCGTCAATATTTCCCTGCGAAGTGGGATTTAATGTACCGGCCTGCGTACCCGGCAAAAAAGAAGTATGAGTGCTTTCGGTGCCACCAGCTACATAAATATTTCCATTGGGGCCTACTGTTAGAACATAAGCTGCGTCATTCCCGCTTCCTCCCAGGAAACTTGCAAACAACAGCGAAGAAAGATTTGCGTTGTATTTTAAAACAACGCCATCCTGTAATCCTCCTCCATATGTGGATTGAAAAGCCCCGGCTGTAACCGGAAAACGACCTTGCCCCTGTGCATTACCAGGTGATTGTGTGGAGGAAGCAACATAAATATTGCCTGCGGCATCAAGGTTCACCTCACTTCGGCCATCATCGCCATAATTCTGCTGCAAAGAATTTACACCGTTTCTGTCAGGCTCGATATTCACACCATCATTTCCTGAACCACCGATCATTCTTGATCCAATCAAACCTGTACCAGTTGCATTAAGTTTTGTTACCACTATATCGTAACCACCGCCGGGTAAATCACCGGCAGGGAATAGCGGGTAATTACCGGAATTGGTTCTTCCTGCAAGTATAAGGTTGCCCTGGTTATCACAAATAAGACTATGAGGTTGTTCATTTCCGCTTCCGCCTACATATGTAGCATAAACCCTGTTATTACCGTTTGGTGAAAGCTTGATAATGCCAATATCAAAGCCACCGGTATTGGCAGAATTGACCCCCCCCTGGAAAGAAGTTTGAAAAGCTCCTGTTTGCGTTGGAAAACCTGAACCAAAAACGATACCTCCACCAAACATGCTGCCGTCTGGTCCATAAGTGGCTGTGAAGCCCCAGTTGTTTGCAACGCTGCCTGCAAAAGAGCAAAAGATCAATGTAGGGTCAATGATTAAAGTAGTATTTGGGTCATAGTCCCTCACATCAAACCTTACAATATTGTCCTTGACAACATAGCGGCAGGAAACCTCTTTTCTTCCTATTCCATCTGCCTGGAAAGTGTAGGGAGAAGACTCACGGAGTTCACCAAATGATGTGCCCAGCACCAACTCTTTATTTTTTACCTGCATTTTGTTTACCCCGTCGTACTTCAAAGCAATACGGCTTACATCACCGCCGGGTTTTACAATGATGTCATATTTTAATGTCCCGTTATTCGTGTAATAACGAACATCCACATTGGGATATACATTCTGAAAGGTTATACCCTGGTAAATGCGGCAATTGGAAGCCCATTTTGAGGGATCATCACCTATGAAGTAATTGTTATAAGTAGAGATGGGTTTATCCGGAATAACCTGCAAAGATGTATTGGCATCAATAAAATCAACATTCCATGCATGAGAACGAATCACCAGGTCTTTATTTTCTCTGGCAGCAGCCCCGTTTGACCCGTGACCATGTAACAGGTTATAAATTTTGTCTTTGTCTTCTGGATGATGCTGCAAAACGGTAAAACCGCCGGAACGAATAAAAAAGGCGCCATTGCTTACGTCGCCCTTGTATTTGACCTTGCTGTCCCACTGTCCTTTATTTTCAATGAATTCTATATTAGAATAATCCTGTGCCTGGAGAAGAAGGGACGGAATCAGGAGAGCCAATACAAACTGTATGGTGCGTTTCAGGGTCAAATTCATTTGCATTAAAATAACTAAAATAAACGAGAATGCCGGTGAAAAACTTGTGTTAAGAAATACGGGCCCAGGCTGATTTTTCTTTTTGTGTCAGCAGGAAATTCTTTAGCTGCAAATTTTCTGCCGAAACAAGCTCAGGATCATTTTCTAATAAACTGGCTGACAAAGACCTGGCTATTTCTAATAAAGGCCGGTCTTGGACTATGCTGGCCAGCCGGAAGTTTAATGCTCCGCTTTGTCGGGTGCCCTGTATTTCTCCCGGTCCTCTTAATTCAAGATCTTTTTCCGCTATTTCAAAGCCATTACTGGTAGTTGTCATGATACGGATGCGTTCCCGTGCATCATTACCCATTTTTGAACCAGTTAACAAGATGCAATAGCTTTTATCTGCTCCCCGGCCCACCCTGCCCCTTAACTGGTGCAGTTGGGAAAGTCCGAATTTTTCGGCGCTTTCAATCACCATCACTGTTGCATTGGGGACATTCACCCCCACTTCTATGACCGTGGTGGAAACCATGATCTGCGTATCTTTTTCAACAAATCTTTTCATGTTTAGTTCTTTCTGAGCTGCAGGTTGTCTTCCATGCACCATACTTATCCAGTATTGAGGCTCCGGGAAATATCCCTTCACCGTCTCATATCCTCTCATCAGGCTCTCATAATCCAGCTTGTCACTTTCCTCAATCAATGGAAAAATGATATATACCTGCCGGCCTTTCTGAATCTCCGCCTTCAAAAAATTCATTACCCGGCTTCGCTGCGATTCATTGCGGTGCACAGTAGTGACCGGCTGCCGTCCGGGGGGCAATTCATCCAGCACACTGTAGTCAAGGTCTCCGTAAGCAGTCATGGCAAGTGTTCTGGGGATGGGGGTTGCTGTCATGACAACAACATGCGGCGGAACCGTTGCTTTTTCCCATAATCTTGCCCGTTGCGCCACTCCAAAACGGTGCTGTTCATCAATCACCACCAAACCCAGGTTGCTAAACTTTACCACTTCTTCAATTACGGCATGGGTGCCGATCAGGATTTTGATGTCGCCTTCCTGTAATTCTGCAAGCAGCTTTCTTCTTTCTGCCGCTTTTGTGGAACCTATTAATAACCGAACAGGAAAATTCATTTTTTCAACCAGTGAGTTAATTGTTTCAAAATGCTGGCGGGCCAGTATTTCCGTTGGCGCCATCAGGCAGGATTGAAACCCGTTGTCAGCCGCCAGCAACATGATGAGCACCGCCACAATCGTTTTGCCGCTTCCTACATCTCCCTGCAACAGCCTGTTCATTTGCCTGCCGGTGGCAGTGTCGGACCTTATTTCTTTTATCACTCTTTTTTGCGCCGCTGTCAGTTCAAAGGGAAGATGATTTTTATAAAACTCATTAAAGAGATCACCTACTTTATCAAAAATCACTCCTTTAGAATAGCGGTGCCTGTCCATCCGCAGCATATTCATGCGAAGCTGGGCTATGAATAATTCCTCAAATTTTAATCGTTTTACCGCTTCGTCATACTCTTTTGCTGCTTTGGGAAAATGAACCTGGCGATATGAGCGGTAACGGTTTTCCAAAGCAAGGGTGTCTATAATCGTGGAAGGGAGATTTTCAGGAATATCTTTTTCCTGCAATTGAGCCATCAGGGTTTGGGTAAGCTTGCCAATCTGCTTTCCCCCCAGCCCTTTTGCTTTCAGTTTTTCGGTAGTAGGATAGACCGGTTCAAGAAATGCTTTCCCATCTTCTTTTCCCGGTGTCAGCACTTCCATTTCCGGGTGAACAAGTTGGGGCCTGCCCATAAAATAACTAAGCCTGCCAAAAACAAGGTATGGCACTCCCGTTTGCAATGTTTTTTGAATCCATTGAATACCCTGGAACCAGGCAAGCTCAAGGAAGCCGCTTTTGTCTTTCAACTGCGCCACTAATCTTCTACCCGACTTCTGACCTACCACTTCAAAAGCGGTTATAACACCTGCTACCTGGATATAATCTGTCTCAGGTTTTATCTCAGAAATCAGATTAACCTTTGTTTTATCAACATGGCGATTGGGAAAATGATGGAGCAGATCGCTGAAATTGTAAATACTCAATTCCTTTTTTAGAAGCTCGGCTCTTTGCGGCCCAACGCCTTTGAGGTATTCTATCGGGCTGGTTAATATGTGAGATGAAGCAGGAATAAATTTCAGTTTCAAACAAAATTAATTGAATCGGGTTGGTATCAGCGGCTGGTTTCCCGCAATGATTTTTCCCATAATACGGTATGCTTTCCGCTTATAAAAAGCAGGAAGCCCCTGATTAAGCAATAATTCATAAAGACAAAATAAAAAGGAACAGATAACCAGCCGGCTTTCCTGCCTGTCCGTATCATCCACCAACCTGGCAATGCGAGCAGGTAAAAAAGCATTTGACCGGTCAAAAACACGGTGTAAAAGTTATTGAAACCAAATTTGCAGGCAATAATAATATTGCTGATAAATAGAAAAAACAACAAAAGAGGACATACTATCCATCGCAGCAAACGTCTCGAGATATACTGAAAAGATAATAATGGATGTTTGAACACATTCAAGCACTCAACAAGATAGCGGGCTGCCTGGTAGGCTCCGGCAGATATTCGGATCTTACGTTTTTGTTCTTCACGCAATGACGCTGAGGGAAGTTCTACTGCATAGGCGCCGGGTTCATAACCGATACGAAAACCCTGCAGGCACACTTTCATTGAAATAATAAAATCATCACATATCATATTGTCAGGTGGCACCACAAATAAATCCGTTCTTATTGAAAACAATTCTCCGGCTGCCCCCACCACTGTATAAAAGCCGGCATCCTGCTTTTTTAAAAAAGATTCATATTGCCAGTAATGTCCTTCTGCCTCGCCAATTGCCGAAGCAGATTGCTGCTCTGCTATTTTCTTTTCGCCGGCCACGCCGCCAACCTTCTTATTTGCATAGTGAGCAACTAACCGCCGGACAGCATCGGTGTTCAGCATGGTGTTGGCATCGCTAAAAACAACAACAGGAGTTTGCACATGCTGCATAGCCCTCTTGATCGCAGCAAGTTTTCCTTTTCGCTCCGGCTGATGCAGGTGTTTGATGCGTGGATGATTTTTGAGGATCGTTGCCGGGTCATCTGTGGAGCCGTCCGTAATAAAAATAAAGGATAACAGTTCAGGCGGATAGTCGAGTGAAAATGTGTTAGCTATTTTTTTTTCAAATACCTCCCGTTCATTGAAAGCAGCAACAATCATTGTAACAGGCATCAATTCTATTCCGGATTCATGTGAATCCTTTCTTATTAAAAACCTCCTGACACCGTTAAACAAATACAACAGCATCCCATAGCCTGCATAACAGTAGAAAAGTATGCTGAGACTAAACCAAAAAAGAAATAAAAAAATCGTCATGTTGCTGATTGTTGCAAAAAATACGGTTTTGGTATCGCAAATATCCCTTCCGGGGATTTAAAAATGCCTGATGATGAGGAAGAAACATCAATTTTTTCATTACAAACCACTAAGTGCTTGCACTTAGTCAAATATCCGGCTATTTTGTTTTTAAATCCAAAACAACCTGACTTAAAACCACTTTCCGGATGAAAAGCCACTACCACCTGCTGCAATTGAACCTGCCATGGAATGACCTGAGATTTGCTTTGCTGAGTTTTTTATCGGCAACTGTTGTAACGCTGATCATCATCCCTCCCCTGAATCAATATATACAAAAAAAAGGCCTTTTTGATCAGCCAGGAATGCGAAAAGAACACACCAGCCCTATACCAACTATGGGAGGTATTGCCATTTTTGCCGGTATGATCATCGCTCTGTTTTTATGGTTTCCCTTTGAAAGCAGTGTTATTCAGGTCAGTTTCTTTTTTTCCATCACCGCATTGCTTTTGCTTGGTATGATGGACGATCTGCGGGACCTTTCAGCAAAGTATAAACTTGCTATCCAGCTTGCGCTGGCCAGCCTGATGGCTGTTGCCGGCATCCGCATCACATCTTTTGAAGGGTTCCTTGGCGTCTATGAATTGCCGCTAGCTACACAATATACCATTACGATCCTTGCTATCACCGGCATTACCAACGCTTTCAACCTTATTGACGGAATTGATGGGCTTGCGGGTGGGCTTGGGTTTATGAGTTTAGTTTCATTAGGAATGTTCCTGACATTGAGTGGTGATGTAAAAACAGCATTAATCGCTTTTGCCCTGGCAGGCGGGCTGTTTGCCTTTTTATATTTCAACCTGAACCCCGCCCGTATTTTCATGGGTGATACCGGTTCATTACTGGTGGGTTTTGTCATAGCTGTTTTGTGCATAAGGTTGATGCAGGTAAATGTAATTAACCCCCCGCTGTCACCAATTGGCTCACCGGTATTTGTTCTTAGCATTGTCCTATTACCCGTTTTTGATACCGCAAGGGTTTTTTCATTGAGAATCTGGAAAGGTTTGTCGCCGTTTGTTGCTGACAAATCCCATATCCATCATTTACTGACAAACCGCGGGTTCAGTCATTCCTTCACCGCAAGAGTTCTTTGTTGCTTGCATGGTTTTATTCTAACAGAAGCATGGTGGCTAAAAAACCTGCGACAGGAATGGACATTGCTCATTCTCATTGGCATTATGCTGACGGCAGTAGTAGCATTGAAAAATCTTCCTTTATTTAAAAAGGAAAAGAAACAAGATCATTTCCCGATACAGAAAATAAAACAGATTAGACTTTAACCTCTTAATGATCCAGAGGTACAACATGTGGTCAACAACTTGTTAGAGTTGTTTCACTTCGCTTAACTTCTTCTTAAAGAACTAAAATAGCAGATAACAAATTTACTATTTTGTTTCAATAAAGATGAGAAAACTTATTAAGGTAGCTATAACAATTAGCAAATCATAAAGCCTTATCTAGTTTCTTATGAATAAATGAAACAATTGTAAGAACATCCAATGCTTCATCTTCAGGAATTATAAACTTTATTCGTGCTACATGCGCTGTAGGATTTCTAATATGACTGAATAGACCCTTTATCAAATTTGCAAGCCCATTATGCTCACTGCGCTCCGTATCCGTCTGCAGAAGATTAATTCGAACAAGTGGATTTGAAATTAAAAATGCCGTTTCAACCAATGCATGACCATCCGCATGAAGATTAGACATTGATCTAAGTCTATCTCCAATTCCTTTTACACCTTCAAATACTGAATGAAAATAATTTTCATCTTTAATTTCTTTCTCAGAATACTTAATTACCTGTTCATGGATATTTCGGTTTTCGAGTTTGAATCTAAACCGGCTTGCACGAAGTTCTGCTTCTGATAATGATTGTGCCTTCTTTACAATCCGAAATTTGATTTCATCACTCAACTCCAATCCAACTAAAGAAAGGCGCTTATTCAATTCATTCAATCTGTAATTTAATTGATCGGATTTAGAGAAATAATTGGCGGGCTGCATAACCGTTGAAATAAACTTCAAAATAAAGGTAGAATTACCTTTAGTATTCTGAGAAGCAGCTAAGGCATTAAATAGACGTCTCCATTTAGTGATACCAGGATCTGTATCAATTATTCCGCACTGTCCGAGATAACCACCAATTTGAGGGCCCGTCAACCCCTCGGCTGTGTCACCAAGAAGTCTGCATATAGATTCCAACTGGGGTGCATCAAAAAGCGGCCATTGAGGCTGGCTCATAAAACTTAATTTTAGTACAAAAATACATTACTATGGACGTTCAATTTCCAGAAGCTGATGACCAGCTTTTCCGAAGCGATCAGGCCGACTGGGTTAACAATGCTGTACTTAACTATAACGCAGGAAAATTTCCTCCTTATGCCGATGGCTACCGGGAAGGAGCAAAAATTCTTATCGAGAACTGCATATCTACAGAAAGAATGCATGATATACTGGCATATCCTATTGTATTTGTCGCCAGACAATACTTCGAATTAAGGATGAAGGAAATGATAGTTGCCATTAAATATGTTCAGGGTTTAGGTAGTGACTTCCCAAAAACTCATAAGCTTGATATACTATGGGCAGATTTAAAGAAAGGTTTAGCGGCTATTGGTGAGAACGTTGAACAAGAGGAAATTATTAATGCCGAGAGATTAATACTTGAATTCGCGAACGTGGACCCCAACTCAATGTCGTTCCGTTATCCAATAGATAAAAATGGAAACAACTTGCTAACAATCTCTCATATTAATCTTCGAAATTTTGGAGAGGTAGTGCAAAAAATGTTCAGATTGTTTGATGCTCTTTCGGACATGCTCGCCGCGTATGAAGACCTGGCTAACGATATGTTTCGTGAATTATACTCTTATTCAGACTATTGAGAAATGACTTATTGAAATCAAATAAATAAAAAAAGGCAGCTTGCGCTGCCTTACTGATCTTTACTTTTCTTTCGTCAATTTACCTTTTCGTTTCTGCAAATCTTTCAATCTATCTTTTACTCTTCCGGCTCTTGCTTCCGCTCTACCCTGCTGATCTGCTTCTATCTTCTTGACATCGATCCCGGCAGCCTCCGCAACTTTATATAAGGTGGTTCCGGTTTCCCCGTTGGGATATTTGCTATCAGATTTACCGGCCAATGCCATTCTTATCATGTAACTGTATTGTGCATCGGTTAGTGATTTTAAGGCTTCATAAAATTTCTCTCTATGTCCGGTTCCTTTTTTGAATAACACACTATTCACCTTTTCACGGCTACTGAAATCAAGTGACTGGTAAACGAGCAACCTTGCTGCCACCTTATCACAATCCGTCAGCCGTTTGATAGCAGTAGGATCACATGCCTTTTCTTCAAACTCCTGGTGAACGGTTTTCTGCACCTTGTCCCTGTCAATTTCCTTTGCCCTGGATTCACGTTGTTTGATACCATCAATTGCAGAATCCAAAAGCTCCGCAGTCGCCGTTCCTGATTTGATCGCTTCCTGTACCACTTTCATGGTTGTTGGTCTTCCGCCGCCGGTATCATAAGTATTGCGGCGTGGCTTTTCAAGATTGAAATAAACCATGTAGAACTCTCCTCCTTTTTCCAACAGCCCTTTCTCGTACTTATCGCCCTTGATATTCTTTTCATAAACTTTCAGTTCTTCCTTATAGTCCTGTGTGGCACTATAAAAGGCTTTCCTGTCAAGCTTCTCTCCTTCATCGTCATCATCAAACATGAAATCTTCCTCCTGTGGTTCTTCGGGCTGCTCCAATACAGTTATTTCGTTGTAGTCATGTCGTGTAAGGCTTTCGGCTTCGGGGATCAGCTTCAACAGTTCCACCATTTTATCGGAAGGCAGGCCGTTGAATAATAATGCCGCAGGCTGAAATTCCTGCAAGCCATTAATCAAGCCAATGCGCAGGCTCGCGGTACACTTATTATTATAGCAGCTTGTATTGGAGCATATCGCCTGTTTAGCGTAATCAGGAAACAGGCTTTTCACCGAAGCTGAATTGAACTGACATCCGGTACAGGCTCCTATCTCCGGCACAAGCCTTTTATTTTTTGTATCAAAGGGAGCATTGCGCAGATCATACCTGTATGGCCTCAGGTACCATTCCAGATTTGACAGGGAGAAATTCTTCTGCTTCCACTTTGCACAATGTTCATTGAAGAATTCAGTTTGCCCGTCCTTTGATATGGTGGCGATGGTAAGCGATTGCTGTAAGTTGATCACTTCTCCAAAGAACATTTCCCGGATAGGTTCGATCAGGTTCAGCAATTTCAGCCTGACATAAACAAATTGTTTTGGCTTGCCCAGGCGAAGTGCGATCTCGTCAATGGTCTTGCCGGTGTCCTGCATCAGCTTAACTGCATTGGCTTCATCGAGTGGGTGCGGATTCTCCCGTTGCAGGTTCTCTGCTAACTGAATTTCCGTGACCTGTTCATCGGTCAAATCACGGATGATAACAGGAACGGTTTGGAGCTTTGCAATCTTTGCAGCCCTTAACCTTCGCTCACCAGCTACCAGTTGAAACTTTCCATTCTCCAGTTTGCGTACGGTAAGCGGTGAAATGATTCCATGCAGTTTGAGTTCTTCTGCAAATGCTTCCAGATCCTCCTGCCTGAAATATTTTCTGTAATTCAGGGGGCTGAATTCAATTTTATCAATTGATAGTATTTCAGCTATGCCCTGTGGGATCAATTCGATTTTCTTGGTGTTGTCCTTTTTAACTGTTGTTGTTTGCATATATTAAATGTTTTGAGTTTAGAAAAAAGCAGGGACGAATCCCTGCTTATATTTTCCTATTCCTCTTTGGAACCTAATAACAGGAGTTCGTGCGCCTGCACTTCGGTTACATACTTCTTGTTACCGTCCTTGTCGTTATAGCTCCGATTGATGAGTTTGCCTTCCAGGGCTATCTCTCTACCCTTTGTGAGATACTGTTCAGCGATCTCGGCCAGCTTGCCCCAGCATACTACCCTATGCCATTGGGTCTCTGTGACCTTTTCACCTTTGGCGTTGCGATAGGATTCGCTGGTAGCTACATTAAACTGTGCGAACTTCTTTCCGCTGTCCATTGTTTTTACTTCGGGATTAGCTCCCAGGTTTCCGATTAACTGTACTTTATTTCTGATTGCGTTCATAATTTTTGATTTGTGCCTTACGGCTGGTTATATTAATTGAGTTGAAATGCATCTTCACCACTGCGTGAAAAATCTTCGCAAAGTGTAAAGGCTTTTTGCGCCCGCAGTTGGGCTGTGCCACCAAACAGCAGGGACTTGACCTTTGCTTCACCATCCTTGTAGCCCCGGACATTCTGGAAATATCCTGTCACAGCATTGTATGCACCAAAGACAGTTCCTTTCGTGGTGTCCTGCTGCTGGGAAGGTGAAGTCATTGCGTACTCGTACACAGAGTTGCATACGTTGGTGAAAGCGGTGGACAGTTCATCCAGATTACCAGCCTGTATATTCTGCAATACTTCCTTGTTTGGAACCATTGCAAGCTGTATCAACCTTTGCACCTGCTGGTCGGTGATCCTTGTTCTTGACCATTGATTGAAGATGCCTTCCAGTTCGTCAGACAGTTTATTGGAAATACCCATTACTCGGTGTGCTTCTGCCAATCTATCCTTAGCATTTGCAGTGTGGCGAATTTTGATACTGCCTGTGCAATTCTTTAAAGCTGCATTCAGTGTATTGTTGCATACGATACGAACAGGTGTGAATGCTGCGGTGATGCTTCCGAATCCATCGTGTGAAGTTGTCAGGAAGAGGTACTTCTCGGTCATATCCTCATTTCCAACTCTGATATAACCCGGCAGTTTTGCCGTGATGAAAATCCTTTCACCTTTACCGAGTGCGCCAGCAGTTTCATACTGGATGCCATCACCTCCGACAATCGCATCGAAGAAATTGAATGCATCCACATTCTGGACGATCTGGTAATCCTTCCCAACTACTCCCAATACCTGTTCGGTGTCGGTGCGCATGGTGGCGAAGAATCCCGGAACTTCCACTTCGGGGATAATGATGTCGGTATCAGGATTGCCGTTGTTGTTCTCGTTATCAAACGTAAACAACTTCCTTTTTTCTACCGTGTAATCCAAGCCAGCCTGCCTGATCGCTTCGGCACTCGTGGGATAATCCTTTATGATCTGTCCCAGTCCATGCCATGCTTTCTCCTGTACGGAGAAGAAACTGTGTTTTCCTGTTTTGTCATTGTAATTGATGTTATGTGCCATATTAGCTACCCAGCTTTAACTTATATCCCGCAGGCGGTACTGCTGCGGTTTGGTTAATTAAAATGGTAAATCATCGACAGGCTCGGTAATACCGGCCGGCGTTGTGTTTACGGTTTCTGATTTTGATTGCTGATGAACGATAAATGAGTTCACATGGAAATTGAGAGAAGCCTTTGCATTTCCCTGCAAGTCTGTATAGGCATTCACCGTGAGGCGGCCAAACAATTGCACCAATGCACCTTTTTTCAGGCGTTCTGCACTTTTAGCATTCAGCCAGAAAGAACAGTTGTAAAAGGTGGTAACGGTTACACCTTTCTCGTCTCCTTTCTTTTTGTAGAAATCATTTACGGCTACTGAAAATTCAACGACCTGGCGTTCGTCTTTCAGGTTTTTCACCGTTGCGTCTCGTGTGATTCTTCCAACGATTGTGTTCATGTTTTTAAGTTTTAAATGATGAATAAAAAATGTTTGTAAAAGAAAAACGGGAAAAAAGAAAGCAAGTATTAAAGCGGCCTGGCGTTGGCAAACACCAAATCGCACGTCCGTATAAAAGATGGCTTTGTGCGCTGGCCCCGTGTTTATGCCGGAACGATTTGGTTGCGGGTGGCGGGCCGCTAACTTCGCTTTCGCATTTGCCCCGTTTGTTTACAAACAGAATGGAGCCACTTCATTCACGGTGATTACCCTTGACAAGTCATCGCATTGAACGACACGACGAAGAATGAGGAGTGGCGTTGAATGCGTAATGATTTAAAGGCGCAGGTGTTTCCCTTTGGAAAGTCCTGCGCCGTATTTATGACATGAACACTAATGAACGGAACGGTGAACGGAGCGTCGCAACAGGCGATGCTATGGAATCCTGCGGCTGGTACCAAACATCACATGCTGGATAATCTTATTAGAAGGAGCTCTGGTGAAAAAGGATGGTCGGCTGGCATCATACTTATCATTCATGGCCTGAAACGAAAGCAAGCGGTTTGTTTCCCTTTTCAGATTCTTGCAATGGTCGAAAATTATTTGTTGCTGAAAGTTCAACTTAATTTCATCATCATACACAACAATAAATGTCCAGTCGTATCTTCTTGATTTGATAAAGTTCTCCGCTATTTCTTTTCGCATAGCAAGCTGCGGATTGCCTTCAAAGGCACGAGGCTTTACTTCCACTAAAAATGCTTCATTAGTAAGCTTATCCCGGATAAGAAAGTCTGGCGTGTATCGGCGGATATTATCCCGGATATAATTAGTCGGCTTCCTTGTCTTCGGATCGTAATAAATCGGAATGTGCGCCCGTAACGAATCATACTTTTCCTGAATTGAAATAGCGTACTTCAATTCCAAAATTGAATCGAAAGTGCTGCCCCAATAAATAATTTTGTGGGATTGCATGTATTCAAAACTTTTCATACAATAGATTTAAGGTTAGCGGTCGAGGTCGACAAAATAGTTTACTCGGATCTCCGTCATATAACGGGTATGATCCACGAAGTCTTTAAAAGTGGTATATGCAATACTTCCATCCACCAAAACATGGCTTCCTTTCAGCAAATAGTTCTTTGCCTGTTCTGCCAGTTTCGGATTGAAGATTACTACATCATGCCAGGTCGTAACCTGCTTATCCTCCTTTCCGTCCTGATGAACATAAACGTCCGTGGCCAATTTCAGTTTCGCCATCAGGGAGCCGTCCTTTTTGGTAATAATGACCGGGTCGCTTCCCAGCCACCCGATTAACTGTACTTTGTTGAGTGATTTCATGCGCTTTGATTTGAAAACGAAGGTGGTATGCGGCGCAGGCGGGATCGGTACGATACTCGTTTACTTCCGTTTTATCAAACGGATAATTCTTAATTTAGGAGGATGGAAACCACCGCCAAACTCTGCCTTGAATGCGGCGACCCGGTCGGAAAAGGCCGGGTTGACCGGAAGTTCTGTTCTGTGGAATGCAAGAACAAGTACCACAATAAAGAGAGTTATTCGGACAAAATGAGTACCGCCCGAATAAAGAAAATACTGGACAAGAACCGCAAGATTCTCAAAAAGATGGCAGGCAGAAAAGATGCGGATGAAATATCAAAGGAACGTTTATTAAAAGAAGGCTTTGACTTTGATTATCATACTCACTTCGTAATCTCTAAAGTTCAAAAATATCAATATACTTTCTGTTTTGACTATGGGTACCGGCCCGGTTACCAATTAGACACCTTTAAAGTTGTAAAAGGATTTCAACATAGAGAGGAATGAAATCAATGATCTATCTCACTTTTGATAGCAATATTTGGGTCTATTTATTGGATAACTCCTGGACCGCCTCTAATCCGCTGGATCATTTGGAACATTGGATAAAGGAAAAGCATGTAAAGATTCTTGTACCCGATATAATAATTACAGAATGGGACAAACTAAAAGAGAAACAGAGGGAACTGCGGGTCAAAAAGATCCGGGAGTTCTTTAATATGGCGCAGGAGATAATTCCAACCGCCTTCATTGATCAATATAATAAACCAGATAATCTAGAACGAATTGTAGATGACCAGTTTGAGAGGATTGAAACCCTCATCGGTGGCTTGTGCGACAAGATTGTTATCGAAGATTCAATCCGGTTAAAGTCCGTTCAGAGAACCTTAGATAAATTAGCCCCAAATCACAAGAAAAACAGCCTTGCAGATACCCTAATAATTCTTTCACTAATCGAGTTTGCCACCCAAAACCCGGGACATGAATATTTATTCATTTCCAACAATACTGAGGATTTTTATGAAAAACTTCCGGACCGAAGCCATCAAATCCATAGTGACCTAAAGCCTGATTTTGATAAATTCAATATAAAAGAGTCCCGATTCCTTGATCCTGTAATTGAAGACCTGAAAAAAAGACTACCAGTTGCTGTAGACCTCAGCTCTATACGTCGTGAGAGAATAAAAGTGAAACTAGAACAACAAATCTATAATCCTGCAGTATCTAGCTCATTAACCAGTACAAAGGACGGGTATTTAGAAAATATTGCAACATTGGACTTGATCCTTCCAAGAGAATCCCCTACTACCCAGCAAGTTCTATTCGTTCTTAATCTGATAGAATCAGATGATAGTTATGCGTACTATTTTTTTAGGAACTGCAAAACTCATGTTTGGTTTCAAATCCTAATTGACCGAGGAACATTTAAGCCTTCGCATAATCCCGGCCCTGTTGCCATTGGCAACGGTGGGTATACAATCCCATTGTGGTCGCCTATGATGTATTTACTCACTTTAGTAAGTGACAACAATTTTACAAATGATTCCGCACGATGCAAAAAGTTAATCGATATACTAGAAGACATCTGCAAAAATCCAAAAGACAATAACCGCACCTGGTATTTCTTAATTCAAATACTTGAAAAACTGCCTAATGATTTAGTCCCGGAAACCATACTGGAATATATACCAGTCTGGCTGAGCGGCTCATTTGATTACAGTATGATAAGCTCGCTGCTATGTAAAGAACTCCTGATCAAATTCTGTCCTGAAAATCCAAGCTTAGCAGATTACAGAAAAGTAGCTATTATAATTAAACATCTATTCTCCCTACAAAAAAGTGAACGTATTACGCGGAACAATAACACTCCCGATGAGTATTTCTCACCAGTATATCTCTATTATCTCGCTGAAGTACCTGACGAAAATAGGGTCATCCGGCAGCTAATTGCAGGAAATGCAGATTGGATGATAGGGTATATATGTGAGAAACTAAACCAAATGCTGCTTGACTACCGGGACGGCATTAGTACAATTATAAATGAAGGCAGTAATCGCTACAGAGTAGAAGCGATCATTGAAGGTAAGGATGTCATTATCAAGAGTTTCCTGACAGGCACTAACAATGCAGTTCAAATTTCACGTCTTCCAGGTTTTTACTATAATGAAGAAAAAGATTTTACCACCACCATTATCGAAGTACTGAAAAATCACGGTATCAACTATGTCGCAGAAGAAAATAAGGATTACAATCTTGAAACACTCAGAGTCCGCTTATTTCATGGTAAGTCTTACGAAATGGATAATGTTCCGATCCATAAACTGGAGGCAAATGACGATAAGGAAGATGGCCTCTTGTCAATATTCTCTCTGATGCTAATAAAACTGCTACTGGAATATGACTCACAGTTTCCTTTAAAAACAAATAGTAAGCTTGAACAGTTGTGGGAGAATTATCGCCTACCATTATTTAGGCGCGTGATCTTATTCACAACAGGAAAGACTTGGCCGTCTGCACAAGTCTTATTTGATAAGCTATTGACTATTGAAAAGGCTATATTCTCAGTGCATGATTATGAAAAGGAACTGTACTGGCTACTGAGTACAATTGCAGACAGTTTTTCAACGAACGAAAAGAATTTACTCGAAAAAATAATCAGTGATGGTCCTTCAGGCGAGTCCAGAGAAATCGATCTACTTTATATCGAGCATTGGCAGTTGCAATGGTATGCGGCGCTGAAGTCACTGCCTGAATTTAAGTTGAATTACGAAACATTATCCGCAAAGCTTAACATAACTGCCGATAAATTTGAAAACAAGGGCGAGGTCATTGTCAGGTCTGGCTCAGTATCACCTTATACAGTCGAAGAAATTTTAAAAAAACCCAATGAAGAAATTGTCAGTTTCATTGAAAACTTCAATCCTACAGACCGGTGGGAAGAACCTAATATAGACGGGATGGCAGAACGGCTTGGCAAGGCTGTAGAAACCGATCCAACCCATTTCGCTCCTCATATGCGTCTATATAAAAATGTCTATTATATCTATATCTATTATATGCTAAATGGCTTTCGCGAAGCCTGGAAAAAAAAGCTACACTTCGATTGGGAAAAGTTAATAGAATTCTGCTACGACTATATCAATCAACCAAGGTTCAGTACCAAAGAACTAAGACTTTCATCGGATAGTTGGGGCGCAGATGATGAATGGGTCGCTGGTTCCATTGCAACATTGTTAACCTCCGGTCTGCAATCTGATGACCATGCCTTTAGCGCAAATCTCCTTCCCCAAGCAAAGGAAATACTAATGAAACTGGGTAATCAGTTAAACCCACCAAAAGAAATTCGAAGGGATAACATGGATTACCCCACCTACTCACTGAATTCTACCGCAGGGAAGGTGTTGCGAGCCTTATTTGATTATTCTCTGCGACGGGCACGGCTATATTTAAAAGCTGATGATCCAAATAAGTGGGAGCCAGAGATAAAAGCTCTTTTTGAGCAAACTTTACAGAAGGGGATAATCGACGGTTATATCTTGCAGGGAATGTATTTTTCGCATTTTTACTGGCTTGACAAGGAATGGATCAACCAGCAAATCACAGTAAATCTTGAAGTTGAAGAGAGTAAATGGGAAGCATTTATGGGAGGATTTATGTTTGGCAGAGCACCCAATTCAAAGGAAGTCTACCATGCAATGTATCCTCATTATGAAAGGGCAATTGCAAAAAACATGGTCTTTTCAAGGATGAACGAGCGAACAATCGTCAACCACCTTGTATCATATTATTTCTGGGGCTATGAAACTCTTTCGGAACAAAAGTTAGTGTACCAGTTTCTTAAAAAGACATCTGGAGAATCAGTGCAGGAGCTGATTGGCTTTATGGCAAGACAAGACAAGTATTATGAGACACTTCAGGGAGAAGAAAAAAAAGAATTTGAAGGCAAGATTCTCGCAGTCTGGAAAATGGTGGTGAACCGTTTTTGTGACGCGGCAGGAGAAGAAGACAAGAAAACACTCTCGTCTGCCGCCGGGCTGCTTTCCCTTACTCCTGAATTAAATAATGAAGTCACCGAGCTTACTATTGTTTCGCTAAAAGATATGACTGAGTACTATCACTGGCATGGAATTATTGACGATCTAATCAGGTTCGGTGAACAACGCAACAGCCCGGAAGTAGCAGAAAATATTGGAAAAATTCTCGTAAAATCAACAGCATTACCACTCCACACGAACTATGAATCTGAAAAGATGAAAAAACTTGTTGTCTATTTGTATGAAAATGGCCAAAAAGAAACGGCCAATCAAATCTGCGACACCGTCAGTCGCCAAGGCCATAGCTTCCTGAGAGAAGTCTATAATAAATATAATCAGTAAAGCGATTCCCGGAACCTCATGATAGTCCGGTTGTCTAAATCCCCAACAAACCAAGGATTCCCAATGAAGAAAAGATGACGAGTAATTCCATTCATTAGCCCAATATTATAAATAAAATGAGCTTCTGAAATTCTTTGCTGTGGAATTAAAGAGCCAACAGATTCAACATATAAAATTACTCCATAACAAAAGGGAAAAGCTTCCAACTGTTTCATGATCGCAATACCTGTCTCGGGTTTATTCATCGTCCAGAAATACAGTGTAGAAACAGGGATGTAGATCAAACCGGGTTTATCCTTTGGCAATTGCTTGATCTCACCAACTATTTTCTTATTTTTCACCAACCTTGGAGTGTCATTAAAATCAACATTTAGGCCACTAACACTGTTTCTTTGAATCTCTCGTTCCTTGCACCAACTATCAAGTTCTTCAATTCTATCTCCATGCGAGACGGCGACCTGAATGAATTTGTCCTCAAAAGCGCAAAATGTTCTCTCATTTGCCGCTCTGTCCTTTAGTGTTTTAATAATATCAACCACCCTTACCATCTCCTCTCCCTCCAATGGTAACAACTGCTTACAGGCTTTCGGCAAATCATAACCATAGCTAATAAATGTATTGGATAGTTCCCGATGCTGATCCTGGATGTCCGTTTGGGTGTCACTCAAACCTAGTTGGCTCACCTCAATAAATATGGAATTATTTGTTTCCGGATTTAGTATTTCCATATCGGGGTTACGCTCAAGCTGCGATTCAGAGACAAAGTTGATACTGAAGCCGGTTCTCCGGAACATTCGATAAACATCCAAAAAAGGAATGCCCTCTTTTTGGCATTTTATGCGTGGCTTTAGCTTGCCAAGTAATATCTGATAATTTGAAGGACTGGATACTTTCAATTCTTGCAGGCTGTCGGAAAAGTCTATAAGTTCTTCCAGCAAATGAAGATTGACCGTTAATCTTAAGCAGATCGGATGATTCTGGCCGCAGTTATTAAAAAATCCCATCCCGAATTCGGCCTTGAAAAAATCCGCAACTTTAATCAACTTATTTCTTTGCTCATCGGTCTTAGCGATTTGAGTGAATGTGGCTTTTATACTTTCCCAAGTAGGAGGTTTCCATTTCAAGGCATGTAAGGTATAGAATGTTTGGTCCATTTGTTAACCTAAAAGGGTCATGCTATTTTCAAAACTTTCTTAGATCTCCTGCCCACGATATTTAATTCAATAAAGAGGTTATTCTCATCAGTTTTGGGAAAGCTAATACGATCCTGTTCTGCAAAAGACAAGTCTATCTTATCATTTGCTTTCAGCGATAAATGGATCGATTCGTCCGGAAATGTCTTCTCAATATATTTTCGCTGAGAAGCATACCTTGATTTGGCAAAAAATAGCTGGTAGTCATTAATTAACAAATCCCGTTTCCCAATATTGTAAACTATAATGTCGTCTGTTGTTCCTTCATTGGCGCCAAAGTGATACGAGGTTGATAACCGTGTCCTATTGCGGTATAAATTAACCAGATGCACCGTTGCCAATATGGTGGAGAGACCTGCACCCCAAATAGACAGAATTAATTGAATACTCATAGTAAAATTTCAAACAAAGAAACCAGGCCGCCCGACCCCTTCCTTTCCAGAAAAATGATGATAGGTTATCTTATCGCGAAGATCGAGTGGTGGCTCTTTGTTATCTAGGATAATTATCTGAACACCCAAAGGAAGGTTGCTGAGATCATTAAAAAAAGCATCTTCCGTTTCTTGACTAATCTTATCTCCAGATTCTGATGACACATCCTTATCCTTAAATGTTGTTAATGGGGAGTCCAGGACAATGTTATAAGAATACGGCGTATTCCTTTCATATACGTATCGCAAAAGGGAAAGTAAAAATGCGGTATAACTAATTGCCCGAATACCCTTACCGTGACTACTCCTTTTTCTTCCACTAATTATAAGGTCAAAGGTGTCGTGTTTAGTGTCAAAAGTAAC
The DNA here is from genome assembly GCA_964437415.1 of uncultured Chitinophaga sp. Classification (GTDB taxonomy): domain Bacteria; phylum Bacteroidota; class Bacteroidia; order Chitinophagales; family Chitinophagaceae; genus CADEDV01. Next base: position 82,836 of record CAYTGN010000003.1, read on the forward strand.
CGTTGTAAGCCCTGGAAACTGCCATTTCCTAAGAGTATCTTCCGCGATCTGACAAAAGCGATCAAGCGAGCCTTTATTAATAGCAAGGCTTCCTTTGTTTTGCTTTGTTCTATTTTTTAATTGTTGATTAAGGTCGTTGATCTGATGCTGATAGGACGTAATTTGCTCCCTTAAACGGTTGTACTCTGCCAATCTTTGCTTTTCAATAAACAGACTATTTATACGCTGCTTCAGTGTTGCTGTAATAGGTGTAAGATTTCGTGTTAACTCAGCATCAGAAGTTGAAATACGCCCTGCTAATTTTTGAACCGCATCATCATTTTGTTTTATTTCAATTTTCAATGTTTCAATTGCGGCAGTTAGTTCTTCCAGCTTAAGAGAGATTTTTCTCAATTCGCTTTTGGATGCCTGCTCCAACAATACATTCTCATCTTCATACTTTATGAGATGATTCAAATGCTCATCCTTCAATGCGGTACCACAAATTGGACAACTCACACTATTCAATTGATTGAGAAGAAAATTTCCCTCAGAAATAAACGTCAATCTCTCCAGGTCGCTCAAGTAGTGTTTCTTTAAAAGCTCAAAGCGTTCTAAAAGTTCCTTTTTAAACAATATCATTGACTCCTTTTTGGTTTTCTGAACATGATATTGGTTTCGTTTGGTCTTGAGCTCATCAATCTTCTTAATTTGCTCGCTGTACTCCAAGCTAAGAGAATCTATGTTTTCGTTTACAATCTTAGTCAAGTCATCCACATTCTGGTTCTTGTAATCTCCCAGCTTATCTTGCGTTTTTTCAATGAGTTCCTTTATCAGTTCAATCTTCCCATTAATTTTACCTTTTATCGTCTTTGGATCTTCTACTTCCTTAAAATCCTTTGCATCAAGACCGGTGAGTAAATAATAAAACAACGATTGTTCTCTTGTACGATAAATCGTTTCTCCTTTTGAGTGAACTGGGGAATCTTCCGTTATAATTTGCTTTTCATCTACCAATGTTAATCCAGCAATATCGCGAAAACTTAGCCTTACCTTTTCATGCTGATTCTTTTTCAGCTCCACGCCAGAAAATCCACATAAACCCAAAAGGAACGTAGAAATATTTTTGGGATCGTCGGTCAGCCTTTCGGCATACTCCTCTTCTGCGGCATTGCTATCGATTGACCCTTCCTTGATACTAAACTTACCACCAAGCCAGTTTCTCTTCAAAGTGTATGTATTCCCAGAAGCTGCCGTTATCTGCAATTCGAAAATCGAATATCCTTTTGCTTCATCAATTTCCTTGGGTATCTTCTGGGCTCCCAACATATAATCAAGGCATTGAAATATGAAACTTTTCCCGGTGTCTGATGCGCCAGAAATAACATTGAGACCTTGACCAAAACTTATTTCCTGGGGTTTCTTTTGATTCCCAGTAATGCGCAATAAGTTTATATGAAAGCCTGTGGTCATTTTTATGAATGCTTACCTCGAAATTTAGATTCGTTACTGAACTCCCCACCCCATTTCTCAATATTTGCAGATACGATGTCTGCCAACTGACTTTCGGTAGAGACTGAAAATCGTTCTTTTAACCAAAGCGACATATTAGAAAGCGATGTCGAGTATTTGCTTTCAAACAGCGTTAATACATGTTTGCCAATATCTGTAATAATATAAAAGATACCTTCATTACGCAGCTGTACGACAACCAATTCTTTACTGATCAGCAATGAAAGCCCTTTTTGAAGAATCTCTCTTTTTACCACCAATTCCGAAGATCTAAATGGATACTTTGGGTGTAGGCTCTTTTGACCCTCTCTTAAATCTCCTGAATGAATTGCAAAATAGTCCAAGTATATCAATGACTCAAGGCTCAACTCCTTTGGATAAAAATGGCCAAGAATAAATAGAGATCTCAACCCGATTTCTAAAGGCGTGTTGAACAATCTTGCTTCCCTATCGAAGGTTTCGTTCATTTTTTTACCCAGATTAGTTTTTTGTCATTTGCAAGGTGATGACAGATACCTTCCCTATCCTTCATATTGATATAATCTACCAACGGGTTGCCCCCAATCTGAATAGCCTTTGCCTGTATGACTGTCTTCAGCAACCGTTCATAACCGTCCTGATAAGGCAACCCATGAACGTCAATAACACCAGTATATACTTCGCTTTTTAATTCTTCAAAATAATCAACTTCTTCAGGTAAGTTGTCCCTACTAAATTGCCTCAGCGAATCGGCAGTATAAAAACTCTCTCTTTGGCGTGTAAAGTGTTCGTTCAGGTCATCAAAAGGCTTTAAAGCATTCTGATCACGGATTTCCTGCTTTTTGTGATCAGAATAGGCTTCGAATAATTGGTGTGTATATACCAATTCATCAGAACCCGGAGTTGCCGGCGGTTTAGCCGCCTCCTGCCTTCTCTTTTTCAATCCGCCACCAAATCGTGTAGCATGATACGTGGTCGATTTATGTTCCTCAATAAACTGCTGAGGTTCGTATCCATGAAATATCGAGAAGTCGATACTATCGATATGCTTTCTGAAATCGTCGGTAATTTCTATCGCAGTATTCTTGACTATAGCAGATTTACATTTCTTATCCCAAACACTATACAGCTCGCTTTTAAGATCAGTTGGTTTATCTAATAGCAGATTTAACGAAGGACCGATTCCTTGCGGTGCCACAAAGTAATATGCCCTGGGAACAGTATACTCCTCTTTGAATGTATAATAGAGCAACTTGCCGATTTCAATCCAAACATCACCAGGAGCCAAAGGATGGTCATAATGCTTGCATTGATAATTATCCCATTCCTTCGTTTCATTGCTGACTACCGCAATAATGTCCCGTCCCATGTCACCAGCACCCGAACACCTTTTAACTAAAACATATTTTCCTAACGGCACTAAAAACCCGTTTCCCCATTCATTAACTACTGCTTCGTAGTCATCTGCTGAAATAATCTTGAGACGATCTATTGCAGGAACCTGCGGCCCAAATAATATATCATTATTGGAGAGCCGGCCGGTTGTGGATGGCTTTTGCAGATCAATTTCACTCAGGTGGGGCATGACTTAAGTAGTTTTCCTTATAGTCAGTTGATACTGTGCAAAATATGACGAATATGCGGAAAAAAGCAATTACAGGTAACCTATTAATGAAAAAAGCCAGTCTGTTTGCACAGACTGGCGGAGCCCTGACCCTGGGGCCGGATTAGGCCGGTCGTCCCGTACGGGGCCGGTTTTTACGTTTCTTCCATTTCCGAATAAGCCATTTCCAGCCGAGGCTGACGAAAAACGATACGGTGGCGCCGAGGGCGGCGAAGCCGATGGTACGGACGATGTCATTGGTAAACATATTCAGCAGCACCGCTACCAGCGTGCCGCCGATCGTGCCCGTCCGGGTCGAAGCATCGGGATAGATATGATCATTCATAATTTCACTCCTTTACCCTGTTTACGGGTTCGTTTTTTTTTAAGTTCGGGGGAATCGTCACCGCCAGCATCGGCGGCTGTCGTTTTCACTTCCTGTTTCTGTTCCTTTTCCTTCCCTGCTTCCCTTCCATTCACGACCTGCTGTTTTTCCTTACCAGGATGATAATCGATGAAGTCCTGTTTCGCTTCCTTTGACAGCGGCTCCATCTTTCCGTCATAAATATTGATCGTCCTGTCCTTGGGATTCGCTTCAATGAAACCTTTCACTTCTTCACCATCTTTCAAAAAAGTAACGGACTGCACATTTCCCTTCTGCAATGAATTGTACAGCTTCTGATCATCCTCCACCGACATGGGTTTCAAGACCAGCTCATTCAAGGCCTTGGTCAAATCATACCCGTAGTTCTCATGATAGCGGTCCAGTTTAAAATTCTGTTTCAAGTCCTTATCGCCTTTGATATCGAGCTGTACCCAGGCATTGTATTTCTCGCCTTCCTTATTGACCAGATCCTTATTCACCGCACGACCTTGCAATAAATTAAATGCCTCCTTGCTCGTGATCGCATTACCCTTGTCCAGATAAAAGGTATGCGACATATTGGGATCATCCTTCAACGTGGCGCGGTAGCTGTTGAAGAAATACATTTCGTTCTGTTCGCCTCTCCGGAAAGAGAGGTCCACGAGCATATCGGTATTGTTATATTTAAACGTATGCTGCAGGTTGAACTCGGAACGTTCGCTCTCAATGTGTGATTTCATTTTGGCGTTCATGTGATCGCCGAAGCCTAAATTGAACAATTGTTTTTCCAAATAGGCTAAATTGTTTTCATTCATGATCTTTTCATTTTGCATCAAAAAATCGGGTTTGCTTACGGAATGCTCCGGCACATATTTGTTCCAGAGTCTTAGTGCTTCGGATGGCTCTGCTTTTTTCAGGTCTTCGATAATTGCTCTTATCTCCGCATTACCTTTTGCCCACACCCGGGAATCTTCCGTGTAGTCATAGTACCAATCGGCTTTGGTCATCCTTTCTTCGAGTGCATCCATACTCATCGCAGGTCGGGTAATACCCTTGCTTTTAATATCTGCCCGTTGTACACTTTCAAATTAAAGTGACGGCCACCGTTTCGTTCCATCATCTGAATACCGAGAAACTTTGCATCGGGAATCGTGAACTTGTCAAGAGCAACCACCACCACCGAAAAATTGTAGGCTTTCACTTTTGACCTGTTACCGGCAATATGCAGGGGCAGCAGTTCATTTTCCTGCACAGCAGTACGTTTGCTTTTCTTCTTGTCCACGATATGAAATTTCAGGAGGTCAATATCATAATCGAGTGGTGAATGATTATGAATCTCCAACTGGAAATAGATCACGTCCTCCTTAATATAAATCCCGACCAGTTTGGTGATCACACCGGCATGTTCCACTTTGACAATACGCCTGGGCGGATTATTCAGTATCATGTTAGCATAAGAGGAAACGGTTCCTTTCTTGCTGGGTTGTAAATGCAAGACAAGTTCAGATGGCTGCGCCGCATAGTTCACGGTGAACTCATATACATTGCCGTCGCCGGTGACGACCGATAGATTGGTTTCGGGAAACTGTTTGCTGGCTGCCTTTACCAACAGAATGCGTTCATCTTCTTTGACAGGTTGAACGATGACATCCTTTGTGCCGCGATCGACATATTTAATTGGAAAAGGGAAAACGAGTGAAGTAGTTTTGTCGGTCGTGATCGACAGTGGTGTTTGGGCGAAGCAAACATTTGAAACTAATAATAGAATAATTAATTTTTTCATTGGTCCTGGTTTTTGTTTTTGAGTAATACTTTATAGCCCGACTTGACCTGCACGCGGACGAGTTTTGCTTTTTTGCTGATAAGCGATTTGACAGCACCGATGCCGGTGGCAGTAGCCTGGGCTTTGAAAGAAGGATCAAGCGTGGTCATATCGCCGAGCGACAAAGAGTTATTCAACGATTCCTTTGCCACATCTCTATTGATCGTGCCGGGAATATAGATACCGGGCAGACCGTCCATATCATATACCTCCAGCTTTACATTGAACAGATTTTTTCCGCAACGGATGGAATTAATTTCAACCACCAGTCTTTCGCCATCGAGGGAAGCAATACCGGAAATCAAGTTGTCCCTGGGAATCAGTTTTCCATTGATGTAGATATCGGACACCGTTCTGAATTTTACGACCGCACCATTCACGATAGTCTGGTTGGCGGCAATGATCGCTTCGACTGCATTCTGTTCTTCGAACTCTTTCGGATCGCTGTATGAATAAAATCCTTTTACCAGCGTATCGCTTCCTTTTTCTTTTCTCACTGCGTAAGCCGCTTCTCTATTCTTCTGTGATCTTTGTTTTACTCTCTCGGGATGCTGTATATCGAGTATCTTATCCAGCGTTGCCCCGAGCTGTTTTATCTCGGGATCTTCTTCTGCACTCGTACTCATCCGGGTCAACTGATCATAGGATTCGTTTTCTTCTTTTGTCACCGTCTCAAGAGGTGCAGGCTTATTCAGCTCATCCTGCAGCAACTTCAATTTCTGCATGAGCTGTTCCTCGAGATTGTTCTGCGGTTTCTCATAGAGCGAAGTGTTCAGGCGCTGGCCGTATTTACTCTCACTGGTGAAATTTTCCAGCTCATTGCCGAACATCCACTCCGGCACTGTGTCTTTTCTGAAATAAGGATCGGTACGCATCAATTCTTCCCTCTTCAACGAATCCTTATCAGCCTGGTCATAGAAACCAAGCTTGTCGGTTTTATCATCCTTGAGATTGGCCTCCGGCAGTTCGAGGTTGAGCCCTTTTGTTTCTGCCACTTCTTTTTTTCGTTTGCCTCCACCCATTGCCCAGAATCCCATTGTAACAAACGGGATTATAAGGACCGGCAGCATCAACATCATTTTTCTTTGCTTCACATTTTTCATACGCTTCTATTTTTGTTGTTGTAAATACATTTCTTCCAGCATTCGCATAGAGTCAGCGAGTCCCGGAGTTATCGTTTGCCCGATGCTATCCATGTAGTTTCGATAGTCCTGAATGTCCTGGTATATTTCAGCAGGAATTCTTTCATCATACATTTCCTCCGGTGTTTCATAAGCAGGCCGGGGTGTACGGATGCGGTCAATCTTTATCTTGGATTTTGGTTTGGATGTGATAGCATCCACGAAAAAGTAAATGCTCAATGAACCTGCGGTAATGCAGAACAGTATCAGGAACAGTTTGAGATAACGGAATGCATTCATTCTTCCGGAAAGTTTTTCCTGGAAAGACAAGATGCCTTTCGCAATTTTACCTGCCATTTTCTCTTTGTTCGATTCGGATGTCATTATTTTCAATTGTTTTCCATCTTTCAATCAAAAAGCCATGCGAATTGTTATCACTGCGTGATACATTGCGCAGATAGCCTTCAGTAATTAAGCTCCTTGTTACGATTGTCGTCGGCCGTATGATCTTCTGCTGCCCCTTGTACAGAAAATAGTATGGATAAGAATTTGTATTGATCGTGATACTGTCTGCTAAAATTTCCTGCGAAATATTGCCGGAAATCAGGTTGGAATAAAAGCCATTCTCTTTCAGGTTATCGTACTGCTGCTTGGCCGTCGCATCAGCGAGGTAGAGTGCCTTTGTGATATTGGACTGCACCACTTTTTCATCAGGGTCCATTGTAAAGAAGTAATGATGGAACATTCTTACATGATCCCTTGCCTCCACCGGAACATTGTCTTTGCGGTCAGCGGCAAAAGCTTCCAACGCTTTGCCATTGGCAAGAATGTAAATACGCTGCTGTGCTTTATTGGAAAACTGGTAGCTGTTGTAGATAATGTAAAAGCTTAACAGTAATGTGCCTCCTATAACAGCCAGGGAAAAAAGCCTTACCTGCTTAAATGCCGTATCAATATTTTTTGCCTTTCTAAACATCTTTCTTTCCGGAGATTTTATCCTTGAAATAACCGTCACTGGCTTTCGAATCAGCCATCGAGTTGGCGATCTTGTTGTACGCCCCACCCAAAGCATCGCGGCCCATACCTGTCGCACCGGAAGCGGTATTACGAACAGACATTGACGTGATCGAAGTCACTTTCTGCAAGAGTGCATTACTGCCGCCAGCATGAATGATATAATTAGCAACACTGGGTACCGTGAAATAGCCCACAATACCGATGATCATGAAGATGAGATAAGCCGTATCAGTTGTAGAAAAAAAGGTATCACCGTGGGTGGCGATCTGGTGCAGGTCTTCCTTCAGCATATTCTCCTGGATCTTGCCCATGATGCCGCCGAAGATGTTTGCAACCGGCAACCATAAAAAAATATTCAGGTAACGTGCGATCCACACAGTCAGGGTATGCTGGAAGCCATCGAATACGGCGATGCCAAATACCAGCGGACCGAGGATGGCCAGCACGATCAGGTAAAACGTGCGGATGGTATTGATACAAAGCGCTGCCGCTTCAAAGATCACCTTCAGTACCTGGGCCATCCATTCCCGGATCATGTTGCGCAGGTTGTATCCCATCTTCGCAAAGGCGAAGCGGATGTCGTGGCCGATGGCTTTCAGCCAGCCTTCCTTCTTGTCACCATAGTTATATTTATACCAGAGCTTGCGGTCACCGTGCCCACTCTCCCCGACATACATTTTCCAGGGCGTTGTGGTCTTGATCGCTTCTTCTTTCATTTTGAGCAACTGCTCCACCGCGAGATCGGAATCCTTTACCATCTGTGCCGTACCGGTAACGGTCGGCTTCATGAGCTGGTTGATCATCGCGATAACGGATGGAAAAATTAATATACAAAAGCCCAGCACGAAGGGACGGAACAAGGGATAAAAATCAATTGGCTCCGCCCTTGCGATATGACCCCATACCCGGTAAGCGATATACCAGGTTGCGGCAAAGCCGGCAATCCCCCGGCCAACACCGATCAGCCGCGAACAAAGCGGCATCATATCATCATAGAGCACATCGAGCACTTCATTCAGTGAACGAATCTTCTGCACCATGCCCTGCGCAAACAGCAATTGGGGTACAGATAATATTATTATAAGGATGATCAGTTTTTTCATTTCAGGCCGTGGATTTTACGCATCAGGTCAATCTCTCTTTGTTCATTATCCCGTTGTACGGACAACAAGGCCGTTGAATTATTGAATTCATTCAGGAAACTGTACTGGTCGAGTACTTCCGAATGGATCTTATCAATAGCTTTCAGTCGTTCATCATCCGACATACGCAGCCTTCCGGCTGTAATAACCATTGCCAGCTCTTCCAGCTTTTTCAGACTTTCATTAAAAAGATTGCCGTACACTTTTCCCATATACTCTATCTCAGACACCGTAAAGCGCTTGCACTCCCTGAATTCGGAAAAGGCGGATTTATATTCCTTTACAATTTTCAACTGGAAGTCTATGATCTCCGCCACTTTCTTATACTGGCGGACGGCAGGACTGACAGCGAGCAGCCCATCGAGAAAGGTTTTGTGCAGATTGAAGTTTCCCTGCGAGATATTTTTAATGGTGGTATAACCCGTATGAAGAATGTCGTACCCTTTCTTCATGTTCGACAACATCAGCTTTAATTGTGCAAGCTTCTCGACATTCAGCATTAATTGCTTTGCTTCCTGGGACTGGCCAAAGCCCATTGTTGGAACAATCAATAGTATCAGTAATATTTTTTTCATAAACCGTAGAGTCTTTTAGAATATTCAATTTCCCCACGCTCATAACTGCGTTGCAGGCTCATTGCTTTATTCTGGTTATTGAATGATTTCAGATCAAGGAAGGTCTCTTCCATTTTATCAGCAGCGGCATCAATGATCTCCATCCGCTTTGCATCGGTCATCTGTGTCGTGAAGGAACTGGCGACCAGGAGCAACTGATCAATATTTTTCAGGCTTTCGGAAAGCATTCCATTGTACACGCCTGCCATGAAGTTCAATTCATCCACTGTAAAATTCTTGTCGGAACGGAAAAGCGCCCAGGCCGCTTTATACTCTTTGACCATCGCCGCCTGATCGGTAATAATATCCTTGACCCGGTGATAATACGCCAGCGCATCTTTTACCTTTCGGAGTTCATCGAAATACTCCCTATACAATTCTTTCTGTTTCGTTACCCAGTCAGTGATCTCCGTGAGCTTTGTCTTTGACATGGTATTCTCTATCGTCTTCTGCGCATTCTGGAGAATGATCGTTTTGTTCTGGAGCTTCTGAATTTTCAAATCCACCGCCACGATCACCTTTTTGATACCGGCGCGGATAATTCCGATAATATCAAACTGGGCATTGGCATTAACGGATAGTGCAAGAAACACTATCAGGAATATTCTTTTCATTGTAATAAGTTTAAGAAGGACCGGGCGTAGTCCTTGGTCTGTCCCGGTCCGATTGGCCATAACTAGGAAGCCTTACACTGTCAGTTCGCAACCATTGCAACCACCTTCACAGAAATAGATTTTCTTTCCCTGTGTACCTGATTTGAACGGCAATGAAATTGTTCTCAGCTTGCAAGCCTGTGTACCTTCGCAGTCACAGGCTGCTTTTTCCAGAAATACTTTTTCATCCTGCACGAGGTAAAAGGAAATGCCCATTACGGAAAACTTACCATAGGCTTCAAGCGGTGAAACATCTTTGGTAATTTCTTCCACCTGCTTCTGGATGGAAGGATCATTGAAGAAAGAGGATTTGTCTGCCAGGTTGATCACCCGGTCCACACTGTACCCTTTGTAGGTAAAACGTCCTGTGCAGGAACCGCTGCAGGAACTTTGCAGGCAGCCAAAACCCATCCCGTCAATATAAAAGACGTTGCAGGCCGAACCCGACGCGCTGCATCCACAACTGTAGGTCGCATAGACCGGGAGCGTCTTTTCCGTTACATTCTGATCATCCCTGGAAAGAAAGGCAAAGCCATTTGGCAGCTCCACCCTCACTTCCATCTGATCATCCGTGATACAGATCTTTGTACCCACCGGCAACATGAGCCCTGTCTCGCCAACCTTGACCGGCTTATCTGCCACGACCTGTTTTTCACAGGCAGCAGCGACTGCCACACGGCTTGCAGCACCGGCCGCACTCACCGGTTCTTTCTTGTTGCAGGCAAATAGAATGGCCGCAAAAAAACACGCACAAAAACTTCTCATCATAATCCTTCGTTTTTATTGGTTAATAATTGAATTGCCTTTTCGATATCGCCTCCGTTTTCTTCAGCGAGTTTCATCAGTTTTACTTTCTCTTTTTCTTCTGTTGTGTACGCCAGGTATTCCTGCGGTGACACTTCCACCCGGTACACTTTGGAAAGCATTCCGCCCAGGGAGATAAAAACCTCCTTGTATTTCTTCGTAGGATCGTTGGCTTTGCTGATCGAGAGCACCAGCGTTTTTTCCTTTTCTGTCAGGCCCAAGAGTTCCTGCACCTGGTCGAATTTGTTCTGGTACTTGGATTGATCAAGCAATATTTTACAGTCGCTGTTATTGATGATGGCCTGCTTGACGACCGGAGAGGAAATAATATCTTCCACTTCCTGCGTTACGACAATCGCTTCGCCGAAAAATTTACGGACTGTCTTGAACAGATACTTGATGTATTCAGCCATTCCTTCTTTGGCAATGGCTTTCCAGGCTTCCTCGATCAGGATCATTTTGCGGATACCTTTTAACTTCCGCATCTTGGAGATAAAGACTTCCATGATGATGATCGTCACCACGGGAAATAAGATGGGATGGTCTTTTATATTGTCCAGCTCAAATACGATGAACCGTTCTTTGAGCATTTCCAGATCCCTTGTCGCATTGAGCAGGTAATCAAATTCACCACCCTTGTAATACGGCCGCAGCACGTACAGGAAATTGGAGACATCAAAATCCTTTTCCTTCACTGCATCTGTCTTCAGTACTTCCACAAAATCTTTCTGGAGGAATTCATAGAAAGAATCAAAGCATCGGAAGGGAACCTGCTTTTCATAGTAAAGCTGCAAAGCATTGGAAAGAGCGACATATTCACTGCGGTTAAACGTCTCGTTGTCTTTCTTCCACAATGCCAGCAGCAATGTCTTTATACTCTCTTTCTTTTCTGTATCGAGTGTGTCACCTTCGCCAATATAAAATGGGTTAAAGCGTATGGGGTTCTTTTCATCGTAGGTGAAATAGTAACCCTTTACCATCTGGCAAAGTCCTTTGTAGCTATGACCCACATCCACCAGCACGATATGCGTTCCCTGTTCGTAATAGGAACGGACCATGTGGTTGGTGAAAAAGGATTTTCCTGAACCTGAAGGACCGAGGACAAATTTGTTGCGATTGGTGACAAAGCCCTTTGTCATCGGTTCATCGGATATGTCCACATGAACCGGACGACCCGACAACCGATCCCCTAAGCGAATACCACAGGGAGAAACGGAAGAACGATAGTTGGTCTCCAGGTTCAAGAAACAGCAAGCCTGCTCCGCGAAAGTGTCGAAGGTATCGTTCATCGGAAAGTCCGCCGCATTACCCGGTATGCCTGCCCAGAATATCTGCGGTGCACCCGACAGCTCCTGCTTCGGTACCGCATCCATCTGGGACAGGGCTGATGATACCAGGTTTCTTGTCTCCTTCAACTCATCCTTTGTCTCCGTCCACACCAATACATTAAAATGCGCCTTCACCGGCTGCCTTGCCTGTGCAATTGCTTCGTTCAGAAAATCATTTGTCGCATCCCGGGATATAGTATTCTCCCTTGAATAGGCAGAAAGGGAATGAAGGCGTAATCTTTTTGATTCCAGTTTTTTTATTGTCGCTTGCGCATCCTCGATAAAAATGTACTGGTTGTAAATATGATTGCAGGAAAGCAATTGCCCCAATGGAGAGGCGAAGCTTACCGAGAATTTTGTTTTGTCTGTGGAGTATTTGTCATAGTTGATCCTCGATCCGCAGTAAGCGGGCAAATCAGCGGCATCCGCAAGCGTAAATAGCTGACAATACTTTCCACCAACCTGCAAACCCTCATTAAAGGTTATGTCATTTAAGATATAGCTCTGCTCATGCGGTTGCAGGTTCAGATACCGCTCCACCAGCCCGCAATATTTTTTATTGCCGCTCAGTTCATCATTTGTCAATCGTCTGAGATCTATAAAACCGCTATCCTTTACGATCCGTTCGAATTGACCGGCACTGTCCAGAAAGTCCTGGAGCAATTGGGGTTTGAGCGTTTGTTCGGGGACAATGGAGCGTCGAAGCAAATTTGAAAATAATGACGAACCCGGTTTCCGGCCAGCAGGTTTACGGGTCAGCATAATATAGCACTGGTGATCGAGGTAAGGACGCTCGTTAAAGAAACGCTCCGAACTACGGGACAAATAACTTACCCCAATCGCTGAAAAATCAGCGGCGACTTTTGATTCAACGAACCAGTCCTGCTTGTGAAACACTGTACCAGCGGGGAGAATCTTCAGGGCACGAATTAATGATTGGTGCAATGATTCATACTCCGCATCGCTTAATGTGAACAGCTCCGGTAAATGAACTTCATACACGATCGTTACATCGCCTTGCTTGGAGAGTATGCAATCGTGTTCGACACCAAACAGCGGTAATATGTCATCCAGATTCTTTGTGCTCACTTATACCGATTAAGGCACAAATATGGGCGAGTGTGAAGGCGGGAACGTTATGAAAAAGGAATAAAGGTTTGTGATTTAGGGAATCTGCTTTATGCCAAGCTGAATTTTTCGACAATGGCCTTGACCTGGGGAAAATGTTGCCTAGCTAATTTCCAACTATCCGGGTTTTCTGAGAGGAGGCGATAAGTAATTTCTTCGGTCCGTTCCTTTTTAAAATGCATGTACAACACATTTGCTTTCCCGCTAACGGAGCCGAGAATCTTTGCCCGTTCATTGAGGTCATCCATTTTGAAATTCTGGAAGTATTTTCTTATCTCCGACATTTTTTGTCCATATCTTTTCCTTGAATGCTTATTTCCCAACAATTTCGAGCTGAACCTAGGAGGATCAGACTCCTTCAGATCAATGTACTGAAGTTCTTTTTCAATTCGTTTAAAACACCTGCTGTAATAAAGCGCTTCCGAAGGATAACTATTATGACTTAGGAAATGGGCTTGTGCAATCAATTCAATGCAATGAAGACAAAATTCTGTAGAGTAGGTGTCACTTTCAGCATATTGAGAGAACATTCTTGCCGAAAGCGTCTTAGCTTGTAATTTATCACGCTTTGCCTTTCGCTTGCCTTCGATGCTAGGCAATTGTAAAATGCGATCGAGACTTTCAAATAGATTTTTTTTATCTGAACACTCGTGACTTTTTAACATAAAAGCAGTAAATCCTTTTTCCATAGAATCCTTACAAATATTCAGCAAGGTCCGGTCATTGGATGCCCTGTCGGGACCCCCACCTGTCAACAATATGCAGATAACGTGAGGAAACTGGCTATTGATCCATGCTCCAAAATCAGTCCCCCTGTGTTCCCCGATAAACTGATCTATTATTGCCACATCAATTTCATCTCCTTTCTCCAATAGAAATTCCTTTACGATGCTTATATCGTAACCAAATTTCAAAACATTACCCGGGCCGAATGATTCATACTCGGATAAATCATCCACCAATGTTTTCATTTCCTCATCATCAACAACAATTACTTTCATAGAAGTCGTATATCAGTTTTAAGGAGAATATCCGTAACAAAATACTGCCTTTCCATCTTAACCCCGTAAACGTCAATTTTTTCTAATTCGCCTGGCGTCACTTCAGGAAACGTTATTCTCCAATTCAGCATATTTAATCTTCTTTTTGCAATTTCCAACCCTCCTTTACCGCCCTTCTGATCCGCAGGATCTGCTTCTACCCGGTCACCGCAAAGAAACTCCTTTGTCTTTGTTTTGATAGAGGTAGTACCCCTGTTCTTAAAAGATATGACTAAAAACCCATCCAGCTCAAAAGCCCTGATAGAAACCGTGGATACGTCCTGTAATTCCTGACTTCCGCTATATTTTGTCGCATTATGGAAAAAATTCCAAAGAATCAACACCACGTTACCGATGGAACTATCAGGGACCTTCGTTGTTCTATACGCGGCGGCCTGCTTTAAATCCAGATCCACAAAATGTCTTGATGTGCTGTTATCTCTGATAAACTCCAAAACGTGCAAAACACTTTTATCACTCAGTTCCCTTATTTCCTGCCCAGATATACTCTGAAATATTGCTTTGGACATGGTAAGATCCTTCTTAGCATACAAGAGCTTTTTATACTCTATTCCATTCTTATCTAATTCGTTGAGCACTGCATTCACATTGGAAAGTCCCTGCGGAAAAATGTTTTGAATGGTATGTCCAAAATGTTGCTTATCTGCGTCCAATGCTTTAAAGAACTTTTCCTGATCCGATACCTGACGGTACATCCTCATAAACTCCTTTACAGTAATCCTGAAACCCTTACCAAATAATTTTTTATAGGTCAATGCCCTGAGCTTTGCCAATTGACTCTCATCAGGAACAATATCCAATACTAACAGCACGGACACATTGGTCTTAAAATTATCGTCCTCGTACTCATCTTTAATAAAGTCATTCAGCCATAAACAATAGGAGCCAAACCGCTTTTCTTCCAAATAGGAAATATAATCTCCAAATTCACAGTTTCCTTTGAACTGGAAATCTTCGTTGTGCTTATACTTCAACGGTTGTTTTTTGAGCTCGCTCGGTAAATTTCCCCCAATGGTATGCCCTTCATCTATAGGCTCGTCGATAAGCCCAATGGAACCTTTTTCATTCAGAAAACCTGGCAGGATTTCATCTATATACACGGGTCGGCCATAGTTGTAACTTATCGTTCGCTCATTCAGGTAATGAGACACAGAAAACAGATCAATTGCCAGGATTGCGTCCATACCTATAATGTTAGCTATTTCTTTGGCGAATTGCTGCATTGCGGCTTCGCCAATGACATCTTTTTTATCCATTATTGTCGATTAACTATTAAGATTAAAAATACTGTCGGGCTATTTTTTATAATAGTTTTCGACAAACTTCAAATTAAGTTCTTTACTCAGGTCGGGATCAGATTTTAAATATCCAAGGCTCTTTAAATCGTCAATCATTACTTTCCAGGATGCCATATCCGAGTAAAATAGCTTGTTATCATAACCTTTAAAATAATCACCGGATCTCTGCAGCGCTAGTAGTTCCTTATTTTCCCTGATCGTAGGATCGTGCTGCTTCAATATCTGAATACCTTTCTCTGGATTATTCAGAGCAGCTGTCCAACCATCCGCCATTGTATTAATAAAGGCCTGAACAAGCTCGGGTTTGTTTTCTACAGTTGACCTTTTACAGAAATAACACAATCCCTTGAACTGAATTCCAAAATTCTTCGGTTCGATCAATGTGTACGCCAAATTATTCAACTCCATTTCTGAGGGCTCATTATAAATGAATACAGGTCTTAGGTCACACTCATCTGTTGCAATAAAATTCTTAAAATCGAATGGTATCGGAACCGGCTTAAAATCCTTATTCCTTACCAACCCCGTCTTTTTTAGGAAAACTTCATAGAGATAGATCATATCGCTCCCCGCAAATTCACCGATCCTTTTGCCTTTTACATCTGTCACTGTATTAATGTTCTTTTCCTTTTTAGCAAGCCAGACACCCGGTGAGTTATAGTTAACCAGACCAATGATCACGAGGTCGGCACCTTTTTCATTTGCAATCAGCACGAGATCAGCTCCTGCTTCACCAAAAGTGTTCGATCCTCCCGTTACAAGTTTTATCGGATCTATTCCCGGGCCCCCATTATCAATTTTCAACTCAAGGTTATTCTTCTTTGCAAATTCCTGCATTCCGTAATATTCACCGACAGCAGAAACGGATGGTATCCAGCTGAGTCTTAAACTGGCTTTTTGTAATGCACCTGGTTCTTGCTTTGCCGGCTTGCTCTTACAAGCGGCCAAGACCAGCAGGAAAAGGAAGGAATAAACTAGCTTTTTCATGTTGAAATTTTTAATTGGTTAAGAAGATTTCAGGTACCATTTACCAAGTTTTTTTTCTATAAAATAAACTATACTGAACATAATTGCTCCAAGCAATGCTGCTAATATGACACTACTCATCATCAGTTCCGGGTCTGTTCGGATAGAGGTGATAAAGAGGTTGCGGCCAAGGCCCAATTCTGCGCCTGAGAATTCGCCAACAATTGCTCCTATAACAGCAAGGGTGGATGCAATCTTTAATCCGGCCATAATGCTCGGCAGTGCCAGCGGAATCAACACGAGTCTTATCGACTGGGTTTTACTGGCGTTACTTATTGTCAATAATTCGTGCACATTGCTATTTATCAGCTTAATGCCGGTTGCAAAACTGATGAAAATCGGAAAGTAACATATCACCGCCGCCATCACGATCTTAGACATCGGTCCGACTCCCAGCAGAATTATAAAAAAAGGCGCAAAAGTAATCACCGGAATTACCTGGCAGGCGATCATGATTGGTAAAAAAAAGCGCATCAGCCTGGGAATATACAGGCAAATAATCATTGTCAAAAAACTTACTCCGACCGCCAGCAACAATCCCAGCACAGCTTCATAAAATGTTACCCACGTTGCTTCCATCAAGGGTTTAAACTGGTCCCTAAAATAATCGAATACATGAACGGGTGAACTCATTAAAAACCTTACTGTTTTATACCGGGCAAAAAATTCCCATAGCAGGATCAGAGCCACAATCAATAATAAATAAGCTATGAAGTATTTTTTTTTCATGTTTTCTAGTTTCTCATGATCAGATCTTGTACAAAATGATATTCCTCCTGCAGCGATTTCATTGAATCCTCTTCGAAGACACGTGGCAAGGGCTTATCAATCAGAAGTTCTGAAACAACCGAGCCGTTCCTGCCGAATACCAATATATGATTGGACAGCAACAGCGCTTCCTGGATGTCGTGCGTCACCATGATCACGGTTGACTGATACTTTTGCTGGAGCGTCACCAATTCCCTGTATAATGTAAACCTCCAACGGATATCCAAACTTGAAAAGGGTTCATCGAGCAGCAAAAGATCCGGCTTTGTTGAAAAAGTGCGCGCTAATGCTACCCGGGTCTTCATACCGCCCGAAAGCTGGAAAGGCAGGTAATCAGAAAATTCCTGTAATGAAACTGTACGGAGCAAGGCATCCACTTCGCCATTGCAATTCTGCTTGCGAAGTTTTAATGGAAAGCTGATATTCTTTCTAACCGTAAGGTTGGGCAACAGGTTGGGTTCCTGGAACATGAGACCCACTTTCCCTTTCCTGACATATTCCGAAGCTGTCATTCCGTCTATTGTTATAGTGCCGGAAAACAAATTGTCTTTTGTCTTTTTTAAGATCCCGCAAAGAAGTCGGAGAAAGGTTGACTTACCACTGCCTGATGCTCCTACTATCGAAATCACTTTATTCTCACCTCCTTTCAATGAAATTCCGTTTAAGACCGTCTTTGCAGGTGAGTAACCAAAAACAATATTGTCAACATCTATACGCATTTTTTGAAATTAGATATCAAAGCTAAAGTTGAGGATTGATGAATTCCTTAATCCGGCAGTTTCTTCCAACAAATAGTTATAAGGTTATCAAAACCTTATCGCCCGATAAGGTTATCAGAAGGTTTTGAATAGATTATCGTAACCTTAGAAACACCTTTTAACTATATGGTTTTCATATGCATACGTGCCAATTTTCGGAACTAAATAGCTTTAATTTTATAAAGTAATACCGTGGAATATGAACCTGATCAAACTCTTACTCCTTATTCGGTTTTTTGGTGCCGGCGTCGCATCAACCATATTTGGTTTACAGGTTGACCATGTTGCCAGCATCGGATTCACAGTAGCATCGATAGGATTTCTTTTTGCATTGTTCACTTATTATGTTACTGTTTATATTCTTAAATTCTACATCCTGGATGAAAGAGGGTTCATTGTGGAAATAAATAAGAAGCACTACAGAAAACTTCACTGGGCGCTATTAATAATGGGGCTGGCTTTCACCGGATATGAGCTCGTGATCAATTTTAAAACAGCAGATGTGGAGTTCTTTTTTAATGTGCTTACAAAAAATATGTTCCTCCTCATACCTGAATGGGTTTTTTCTTTCCTTATCACCATGTATAATGAAGTTGTAAGAAGAATGAAGAAATAAGCGAGTGTTCGTTTCACTGATGTCCCGGCTTTTTTACCAAGCCGGTAAACAACTTTCTCGAGCGGCTTTTTATCACTCCTGGAATACTTCGCTTTGCCAGTTCCTTCATCATTCCATGCTGACCATATTTCCGGGAGAGTTTGTAGACATGCATGAATAGCGCGGTGGCGCTGCCGGCAATAATTGCCAGGCACAAAAAGGTGTTGAGACCTGCTATATATAATATGGCAAACAAAATGAGGAGGGCCAGCAGCCCTCCCCCAAGATACCAGATATACTGGGCTTTCAAGCCTTTGAATTCAATCGGCCTGTTAATCCCCTTATTGATCGAGTACACGCTAATAGCCATACATAAATGTTTGGATGTACCTGTAACTGCCAGACTGGATCACCAGGCGGTAAATGCCGGGTAACAGTCCATTGATTTCAATTTGCCGAACCAGATCACCATTCATGTTGTGATCGATCATTTTCTGTTTGATCCTTTTACCATCCGGTGTAACAATAGTGGAGATATATCTTCCTTTGGGAGCATTGCTCAGCCGGAAACTGAAATAGTCAGTTGTTACAGGGTTGGGATAGATCAGCAATTCAGGATTTGATCCAGGTGATC
This sequence comes from uncultured Chitinophaga sp., assembly GCA_964437415.1. Classification (GTDB taxonomy): domain Bacteria; phylum Bacteroidota; class Bacteroidia; order Chitinophagales; family Chitinophagaceae; genus CADEDV01. The sequence continues at coordinate 102,042 of CAYTGN010000003.1, forward strand.
CCGGTGTGACAGCAGGTTTACGCAGCACTATGATGCTACTGTAAAAAGAACTACCATTAAGCTCAGTTGCTTTTACCCGGTAATAGACATCCCTATCTGTCTGTATGGTTTGAAATGAATAGTCGGCCTGGCTACCATCATTCTTTGTCGGTATGATGGTTCCCACGGTTTGCCAGTTACCGGAACCAATTGATCTTTCAACCGTGTAACTTTCGACATCAGTTTCGGTCATATTTGACCATTCTATTGTCGCATTCGAATCATGCAGTTCGCCGCGAACATTTGCAAACCGAACGGGCAACACTACCGATACCGTTGTATCATAATTCAGCAGGCCACGCATGACCAGGTTGAGGACACCCGTGCCGCAGAAGAAATTGTACATATTATAAGGCGGACCGCTGCTGAAGTAACCTTCAAAGTTCACATTGCCGGGGTTGAAATAATAAGGATGTTCAAACCAGTAAAACGGCAAACAGATATTGGGAGCTGTAAACGCCTCGTAAGGAACCATTGTTCCCCAGTCCACATCCCAGTATGACACCAAAATAAATCCGCAATCCAGTTCATGACCGTTCACCACGTAATGCGTAGCAGCATTGGGATCACAGTCAATATAGTTTTGTCCGAGCGTATTATAGTAACCTACTGCCCGGGGTGCTGTATAACTATAACCGGGATAATTATTCCCGGTGGAATCAAGCACACCTCCTACCGGGCTCCCATATTGTAAGCCTGACTTATACACCCAAATATCATAGTTGGACATAACCGCCGGTGTCCAAACATTTTCAATCCCATTAAAAGTGACGGTGAAGAAAGAAAGTATCAGCCGGTTCTCCCGTTTGGGAGGATTTGGTGAATCATCGATCAGTCTTGTCTCTGTGTAACGGGCACGCACCCCAATATACTGTGCTTTCACTTGCACGCATACGGAAACCAACAATAGGAATAGAAGTTTTTTCATCGTCACTTTAGTTTTCGTTTATGAGTAATTGATTTTCTTGTTTCGACCGGCTCGACCACTTTATCGCCGATGTCTTCATACTTTATCCGGTCCTGCGGACTCGTCACCTGCCGGTATTCCTGCAGGCGATCATCCTGGTAATACACTTTACCGTCGATCTTTACTTTGGGGAGCTGGTTTACCATAACAATTGATTTTAGATGCCGAAGAATGAGCGGATCACCGTTGCGACCACCACGAGGAACACGCAGGACCCGAACCAGGCGGCAGCCACCTTCCCGGTATCCGGATCACCGCTGTTCCATTTCGAATAGACTTTGACCGCACCGATCAGACCCAGCACCGCACCGACCGCATACATCAGGTTAGTACCGGAATTGAAGTAGGATCTCACTTTGGTATTGGCTTCGTTGATACCGGCGTTTCCGTCCTGTGCATCAACAGCGATTACAACAACTAATAGAGTTAAAAACAAAACACACTTCTTCATACACACACGATTTTTGATTCATCTATAATAGGGTAAGAATTGTTGGCGCTCCATCCGCGCCTATAACCAAAGCACACGCTGATCTTCCTCACTGAGCGGGATGGAGCATTTGGCATGGCCTTCGGCCACGATATACTTATTGATCGTTTCCCGGAAACCGGGTTCGTCCCACTGGTTGTACTTTCCCAGTTTGCTCTTTAAAGCGTGGATCAATTCATTCTTATTTGACCGGCCATTGAAGACAGGACGCAATTCATCTATGACGTGCTGGGCAGTGGTCATGATCTCATCGGGCTGATCTTCCGGATGAAGCGACACAGACCGGATACGACCGATGCCGGAAAGCACCGGAAGTTTTGCTTTATAAAAAACAATCCAAACAAAAAGATAATAAGCCGCATTTGCGGTCAGGAGAAAGAGTAGGTACTGCTGCCAAGATATTCCAGAGAACATAAGCTATCATTTTTTGATAGCACAAATATGCAAAGCCAGTCAGCCTATGTTGTTATGAAAGGGATTCAGGTTTTTGTGAAAAAGAAAACACTCTAATATTTGAACTCAAATAGCTTAGATGCTGGAATTTTCAGTGCATCCGCCAGGAGAAGTATAGTTGTCAGCGTTGGATTAATAAGGCCTTTCTCAATTCGATGAACCTGACTTAGCTCAATGTCCGCTTCAAAAGCAAGTTCCTTCATAGTGAGCTTGCCCGCCTTCCTAAGCCGCCTAAGATTGGCCCCAAAAGCAATCATTTTCTTATCATCCCTGGTATTGTTCATCAGGGGTGAAAGTCAGCTAAACCCAAAAATAATAGTTAGGCATGTATGCCTAATTCTAAAGAAAGTTTACCTTTATTCTCTAATGAAAACTTTACTGGAGACAGTGTTGGAAATAGGAGGGACGAAAGCTTCCCAAGCTCAAAGGGATGCATTACAGAAAGCCGTTGAATTGCTGCCTGCAGATCAGCAAATGGCGTTATCACTTTATTTTGAGAAGCGACAGGCAGTGGCTGACATTTCTAATAAACTGGGCTGTTCAGTCACAACAACCTACAATAAAATTAACCGTGCCATAATAACACTAAGACATCAATTCAATCCGTCCTATTATAGAAAAATGTATGAAATACTTTATCCTTGCTCAGGAAAGCCGGCACCTTTAAAATAAATCGCCTAGTGTCTCTTAATACGCTTCTGTATTTGTCCGGGCGAATATTTGAAATAGTTCTTGAATGCTGTAGAGAAATTACCGGTATCATTATATCCAACTGCTAATGCCACCGACAACAAAATGTCGTTTCCATTCAGTAATATTTCTTGCGCTTTCTTCAATCTTTCTTCTCTTGAAAATTTTGCGACTGTAATGCCGTAACGATACTTAAATGCCATTTGCAACTTATGCTCTTTGGTTCCCACCTTGCTTGCCAATTCCTCAACGGTATCATAAATTGAAAAGTTCGAGAGAATCAGTTTATGTGCTTCTTCTGCCCGCTTTATTTCTGCGGGATCGATTTCCGGCAGTTTATCAATCTGCCCGATATGATATACCATGTGCACTAACAATTCATGCACCCTGGATGTAAAGAACTGTCCGGCCAATCCATCAAACATCGAATAATTGATCATCGCATGGATCGCTTCTTCCATTCCTTTTGACAGGAAGCAAACCAATTCCAACAAATTCGAGGAACGACGAGCTTCTACATTCTCGAGCAACTTTGCCAGCCGCGGACAATACTGTGCATACGGCTGGAGCACCGATTTTTGAAAATGAATATCAAACGTATCACAGGGCTTCATCGAAGGAAACTCTCCCAGGGTCTCCACTTCCCGCATGAACGTGAGCTGGTATTGCCTGTTGTAACAATTGGAATCCAGCAACCCTTTCCAATGCGCTTTGAAACTGTTGGTGTATTGTGTATGAAATTCGAGCAAGGGCTCATCTGTTCCGCCGTAGAACCGGATCGGCACTTTCAGCCTGTAGTTACTGAACCAGATATCAAAGCCATCCCCTTTGAAATGCTGGAAGATCATTTTTCCAAACAGGCCTTTCGCCATGATGGCTTCTGCTCCTGCCAGCCGATGCCCGTTCAATTCTTCAGGCAAAGCCGGCACAATCTGTATTTGCTCTCTTAAAGGCGAGAGTATCCTGAATTCATTCATATCATTTGAATTTCACAATTATTCAAAGCCGTTTCACATTAAAACAGGCCCTTGCTCATAATAGCTTGCGGCCAACATTTTACTATGCTGTTCTGTAAACCATCTGCCAAGACCAACTTTTCCTTTGAGCACTGCTTTCCCTCCGGGCAGTGTCTCGTTTTACGATCCCTTAATCTGAAAAAGGACATAAATATCCTGCACCAGTGGGTGAATGAGCCTTATGCCAAACAATTCTGGCAACTTGATGGTCCCAAAGAACAACTTCAATCCATTTATCAGGGCATCCTTAAAAATCCTGATGCCCATTCTTTCATCGGCACACTCGATGAACAGCTGGTCTGCCAGATAGACCTGTACCGGGTGCAGTCAGCAGATCTTGGCCGCTATATCCGCTACCAGGAAAACGACTGCGGTATCCATCTGCTTATGGCACCGGCCAAATTCCCTGTACCCCAACTCAGCAGGATGGTCATCGAGACCTTCTTGCATTATTATTTCTCTTTTGCTGATGCAGAGAACCTGTATGCCGAACCCGACATCCATAATCATAAAGCCTGCAAGCTGCTGGGAAAATGTAAATTTTCGTTTGTCCGGAATATCATACTGAGTGATAAAGCCGCCAGCCTCTATCTGTTCACCCGTAAACAATTCTATGCAACGTATCACCAGCCTTGATCATGCACGCGGGTTTACCGTGTTCATTATGCCGGCCGCACATACGCTTCTTATGTATGGCCGTCCTGACATCCATCAAACTTTGCTAACCGACATTTTCCGTTTTCTGGCGGAAGGACCCGGTGCGCAACTATTCATGCTGCTTATGGGTATATCCTTTTCGTTTTCCAAAAGGATCAGGGCCACCTATGTTATCAAAAGAACTTTGCTACTTTTTTTTGGAGCCTACCTTCTCAATTATTTTAAATTCATTGTGCCGTATTCCTTCGGCATTCTGCCAGACAACCTACTTGCTGAATTTCAATTAACCAATAACGAGCAAGCGATTTCACTTTTCCTATTCATGGGCGATATCCTTCATTTTGCTGCGATCGCCTTTCCCCTGCTATATCTTTTTCACCGGCTTAAACACTATGCACTCTGGTCTATGCTCGCCGCGATTGCAATAATGGTTCTTTCACCGCTTGTGTGGGATGTGAAACCGGGAATTGTTTTTGTGGATTCGCTCATTCTCCTGTTCAACGGTCACCCTCCCCAGACATTCTTCCCGGTATTTCCCTGGCTGGTTTACCCGCTAACAGGATTGACCCTTGGCTGGCTATTAAAACAGCATGAGACTTCTACTATTCTACAAAATGCCGGGTTAACCGGCGTGGGACTTATCATCGTGTCCTGCTTATTTCCCGCTACAACTGCGGTCACGGACTGGCCCTCTTTTTACCGGACAGAGCCCGCCGATACCTTATTTCACCTTGGCTTTGTATTACTGTGGCTATCGGTGATACACCGGATCAGCAAAAAAGTCAGGGACAATTATTTTTTCAGGTTGCTACGTTTTTGCAGCAGACATATCACCATCATCTATTTTATCCAGTGGATACTGATCTGCTGGTGCATGAGCATTACCGGCTATATGCGATCAGGACTTACCGAAACTGTGGGATGGATGTGCGGAGTAACAATCGTCACTTTATTACTCACTTATTCAATCTCCAAAACGAATGCCCACTGAAAAAGTATACGATATTATCGGCGTTGGTATTGGCCCTTTCAATTTAGGTTTTGCCGCACTATGCACCGAACTGCCGGAACTGAATTGCCTGTTCATTGACCAGCATACATCCTTCAACTGGCACCCTGGAATGATGCTGCCATCAGCGAGATTGCAGGTACCCTGGTACGCTGACCTTGTATCGCTGGCAAGCCCCTGCAGCAAATTCATCTACATGAACTACCTGCACGAGCAGGGAAGGAAATTCCGGTTTGCGATCAGTGATCACTCTTTCATCAAACGAAAAACTTATAATGATTACTGTCGTTGGGTGTGTGACCAGATACCATCACTACAATTTGATACCAACTGCCTGAGCATCGAAAAAGAGAACCAGTTTTACCGTGTAAAAACAAACAAAGGCGCTTACCTCACACAGAAAATAATTTTAGGGGCGGGTACGGTTCCGTTTATTCCGCAACTCGGGCAAAAACAGGATAACAATATCTTTCATTCATCGGATTATCTTTTCCGCAAAGAAGCATTGCTGCAACAACCCGACATTACAATCATCGGGAGCGGCCAGTCTGCTGCAGAGATCTTTCACGACCTGTTGCAATGCTACCAGGGAGAGCTCCACTGGTACACGAGATCAGCCCGTTTCTACCCAATGGATTATTCCAAGCTGTCACAGGAGTTGAGCACACCCGATTATATTGATTATTTTTTCTCCTTACCTGAACGTAAACGAAAAGAGATTCTTGGAAACCAGGATAGTTTATACAAAGGCATCAATGCAGCGCTTATCAGCGATATTTATGATTTACTGTACGAACTGGACAGGCCGGATAAAAAACTCTTTATGGCCTGTGAACTAAAAAAGATCGCAGCTGGTTTATCGCTGACCTTCCTGCATAACGAAAAAGAAAAGACTTTCACACATCAGGCTGTTGCTGTTCTTCTCGCCACCGGTTACCAGCCCCATGTTCCTGATTGCATCAAACCTATAAGGCCCTATATTCAACTCGACAGTGCTGGTCTTTACAAGGCCAACCGCAATTACTCCATTGATAATAATAACAGCATCTTTATCCAGAACGGAGAACAGCAAACACATGGCTTCAATGCCGCTGATCTTTCGCTAGGACCATACCGCAATGCAGTCATTTTAAATACTATCCTTGGTTACGAAAAATTCAAGATCGAGAAAAATATTACGTTCCAGACATTTGGTTTGCCCATAAATCAAAGAGCTTTATAGCTATAATCCTTTCTTCAGAACGTTTGGGTGGGCCGTTATTTCAACATCTCAACCTCCATCACGCCCGGCAATTTTTCCAATAATTCCAGGGTCCCTGGCACCCTGTCTTTTTCTACCTGGCAATGAATCACCAAATTGGCATCCCCATCCCGGTAGCGGTGCATCTGCAGGTTATCAATCACGATCCGGCGGTCCTGGAAAAACAAGGCCAGCTTACGCAGGGTTTCCACCGGCTCCAAAATATGCATTACAAAAGCACAGGACCGTTTAACCACTTCAGCTTTGAGCAGGTTCATTTATTTTCTGGTTTATATATTCCTGGTACTTTTTAAAAGCTGTCCAAGTAGTCAAAATTTCTTCGTGCACTGTATAAAGCTCCGTATCACGGTTATGCGGCCGGCGCTGTGTTAAATCGCCCCGGCAGCAGGTCCGTTGCAAAAAGAACTGTTCATCACTTTGCGTACAACTGCTTTCGCAGTAATCCAGGAAATCCTGGTGCTTTTTATAAAACCGATCTATTCTCCCGGTTTCCTCTTTCCAGTATTCATTTTGGTTTGACTTGAGGGCCCTTGTCCACTCCTCCTCCCGCATTCTTCCCTTCATTTCAGCCGGTAACCCGATCAGCTTTGGTTCAAACTGCAGGCCTTCGGCCAGCAGGCTGAAATATTCAATATAACTGGTGAAAGCAGGTTTGGCTTCCTTAAAAAAACACAGATCCATACCTTCACTGCCGAATCCTTTTTCTTCCACGAGTTCCTGTAACTTATCCCAGTAATTCCGAGCAATCCAGTAACAATTTTCGACATTGTCTTTCTCTGCATGCGGTAGCGCCAGGCAGCGGTGTATGTCCTGCAGCATATCTTCATAAAGCGGTTGATAAATGGGGTTCATATAGCATGGATTTTATGTCTCGGTTCAGTATCCAGTGCAACTCCGAGACTATCTGCTTGCGGTAATAGTCAGTCAATGGAATCACTTGGCCCTGGATAAATACCTTTCGTTTGGAAAATCTGGTTACCTCATTCAATGCCACAATATGGCAGCGGTTGACCCGGAAGAATTGCTGTGCTGGTAAATCATTCAGCAGGTCCTGCAAGCTTCGGTGCGTATAGTAAATACTGCTACTGGTATAGATCACAGCCTGGCTACCGCACCGGGCAATGCGAACAATATCGGCAAACATAACCCTGACCACCCTGCCACCACAGATCAGCGTAAAAGACTCAGCCGGGTGGATTGTCTGTAATTGCGCTATGGTAAGTTCTTTTTCCATCTTATTTGTTAACGGGTAGCAGAAACCCGCATTATTGTCCTAAAAAACGGGGAAAGCTGCTTTACCTTTCCCCGAAAAACTAACTGCCGATATCAGACGGCTTTCTTTATGAGAATAAACCCTAGTTTAAAAAAGAGGGAGGGTACTTTAGCCCACCTCCCTTCTCTTTTTTAAGTGTATGAGGAAGGATTAAACAATCCTTCCGTGGACACTGGACTTTACATGAGAAAACTTGCTCAGGAAATGGGCACCGAAAATGCCAGCTTCTTCGGCGGCAAACACTTTTCATCCGTGCATACCTGGAACTCCACAGTGCCAGTCAAAGTTGTCTTCACATTTTCTTTCAGTTTGATCCGCTGCACAAATTCAACCTTGCCCGAATATTGCCAGGCCTCCACTTCCAATGTTTTATCCCGGTATTTTTCCAGTTTGCCTTGTTCCATTATTTTGTCCTTTAGCTCCAACAAAGGATTCTTATTGAACAGAATTTCCGTAGGTACCACAATGGCCTCTTCCGGTTGCTGCTGAGAATACAGATGCCAGCCGGGCTGCATCGTGGCGGTGAGCTTTATTTCGTACTCATTATCATTGACCTTTTGGGCTGACCAGTTCCATTGCACAGGCGATTGCGCAGTGACAAAGCAGGGCATCGCTATGTACAGTATGGCCAGTAAATAACTCCTTTTAATCATCTCTTAATTTTTAAGAAAGACTGATTTTAAAGAAAAAAAGGGGAGGCTGGTATCTATGTTCTAATAAAAAATACTCTAATAACTACTGTCTGAAGAATGGGGTACTTACATGATCTGGAGTCGATATTTGACATAAACACTTTAGTTTGATAGCCTTTTATTTATTATTTCGTATCACCAGAACTGGAATTTCACGTTCCTGCCAGTCTAATCTTACTCCAAATGATAAAAGCTCACTTTGTAAAGCCTCTAGATTCTTTAAGTCAGATTTTAGATTAGGAAATGAACTATAATCACCGTTCATTTCGTCAAGGATTACTGGCATGCCTTTCAACATCTTTAGCTTGCTCACAAGGGACTTCAGATTTACCCCTACCTGGACTTTATCAGAGCTTCCATTTACTTGTAGCGTTGATGATTCTGGAACTAGTTTGTGCAATACCAAACATTGAACCTTTCTTCTTTCTATAAATGATGAAATACTAAAGAAGTTATCAAGGTCACTGCGCATCATGCGATAGATAGCACCCGTGTCTCCGTGGCTTACAAGAAGTATTTCATAGCACCATAGATGATCAAATCTCCAATTCTCCTGCTCTTCAAAAGACTTTGGGATAGTGTATGGAATGGTATCCTCCAACTTAATGTCAATATTAGCATTGCTAGCATACGAGTCTATTTCTTTCTCATATGCAGCTTTATAAAGGGTAACAATATTTGTATTGGTAAGCGTTATTTTTGTGACATGGCCGTTATCGCCCTTTTTTCGCGAAAATGCCGCCGGTAATCCATTAATGAAGGGACTTAAGATTGACCGGTACTTAAAGTGCATATCATCTGCTCCGTTTCCTTCCATTAATAAAGGCTTGCTGAAATCCAAGTATAAGGAATCTTGTTTCTGGGGTAGGGAAAGCCGTCCTTCCAACGCAAGTTGAATATTATCTCGTGTAATATATCTACCATCGGTGATTGCTATTACTTTTCCTTTACCATCTATCCATGCCGCATGGGGTATAGAACGATGGGGAAACATGTTACGAAGAAGCGTGTCTTCAATAAGTGAGGGCAAGGCAAAACGATGCACCTTCCTGCCTAATGGTCCATCAAAAAAATTTTCAAGTTTCTTTCGACCTCCAAGTTCGCTGTTTACTAGCAATATCTGTACTCGGTTGTCGAATTCCCGTTGTAATTCCTTTAATTTTGGCCACTCAGCAAAACAATTGTAGCACGTCGTAGCCCAAAAGTCGAGAATTAACAGCTTGCCTCTGAATCCAGCCATATTTAAAGAATCTGTTGGGTAATTCATTACCTGATGATGTGTTATAAAAGGAAGCGTATCACCAACAACAAGTGGGCGAATTCTATCCTTTCGTGTTTGAGCAACAATGTTTAGCCCTGACCATAATAATGTTAGAATAAATATTATCAGTATTCTCATTTAAAGTAAATTATTTAAATAAACAAATTAAATTGTAAAATCTCTTAAAACTATGGGTGTACAATTTGTAGATACCCTTTTTTTCATTTGATCACTCATGCTTGGTCATTCAATCAATGGAAATGCCACTTATCGCTCATTTTGCTGCATTCCAGTTAGAGTTATCACTTCATCAGGAATAGCAAAAGCATAACGGGAGTGGCCAGGTGGCAGACTGTATTCCACACCATCAAGGACCCGTGTAATTGTAATGGCAAATGCTGGTTCTTTATTGAGACGCCGAAGGTCAGCCCAACGGAGTCCTCTTAATACCAATTCTTTTCGTCTTTCGTCTAAGGCGATCTTCAAAGCGTTGTTTTCATCTGAAGTGCCATAAGGCGGAAATGCTCCTGTCATATACCTATGCTGCAATAAGTGGTTTATCACTCCCAGCGATTCAGAAAGCTGGCCAAGCCTGGCCAAACATTCTGCTTTTATGAGATAAACTTCATCAGTCGCAAGTCCTCCAAAATGGATAGCTGCTCCAGTGTAATCGCCACGAAAAGTAAAGGTGCCATCAGTTTCTGTTTTAAAAAACAGTGATTTTCTTCTGTCATTATTGTGGTAGGACTGGTAAAGCAGTGAGTCGACTTTCCATCGAGGGGTGTTCAGGATTGTATAGCTTATCAGCCGGTTATAAAATATCACCTCATTATTAAACAATGGGAATGGGAACGCAATGCTGCCGTTAAGAGTATTATAATCCATGAGATCAGATTGGATCGCCAGACATTTTTCTGACGAAAGCAAAGCATTACTATATTCGCCCATAACAAGATAAACTCTTGCAAGTAATGCGTATGCGGCAGCTTTTGAGGGTCTGGTTCTAAAATTGGGCTGATCAGGAAGCAGTGGCAGAGCTGTTTCCAGGTCCTCAATAATTCTTTGATAGGTTTCCTTCTGAGTAGACCTGTAAGATACCGTTGTTACACTGGCATCCAAACGTAAGGGAATGCCCAGATCAGTGTCAGCAGTAGTTTTATCATATGGTACTGCAAAAACCTGAGCAATATTGAAGAAACCAATCGCCCGAAAGAATAGTGCACTTCCTTTGCAATTGTTCCAGGCTTCTGCGTTCGAATTATTTTTTTCTATTTTATTAACAGCATCGAGAACAACATTTGCCTGGAATACTGAACGGTAAACAAAATTCCAGTCATTCACCGGGGCACCTCCATATACTTCTTTAGCCCATATGTATGTATTTCGTTCGATCTCAGGCCTGGTTACGTAAATACTATATGGCAAGTAATAGTCATCGCAGGCCATTTCTCCGAGAGACGGAGTTGTGCCACCACCCGAAGTAATGCTCCCATTCATATTAACATCATGATCCAAAATTGCCTGAAGGTCTGATAAGGTGGAAGGGATCACCTGTGACCTATCGGATTTTGCATCCAGCCATTGTTTCCGGCATCCCGTTATATACAGTTGTGAAATGAAGAGGAGAAGTGAATATACCCAGTATTTCATACTTTTTAATTTAGGCGTTAAAAAATGAATTTTATTCCAAATGAATACATCCGTGGTTCAGGCATCCATTGCGCACCTGCATCGGGATCAAGCCCGTTTTTGTTAGCCTTCCAAATAAGCCCGGCATTATTGATGTATCCATATAATTGAAGAGTGCGAAATTTAAAGTTTCCAAAAGAAATATTTTCTAACTGATAACTCATTTGAAAATCCTGAAGGCGGACATGATCCGCTTTCATCACCAACGCTTCAGAGAAATTGTAGAAATTGTCTCTTGAACTACTTTGCAATGCGGGAATTGAAGGTACATTGGATCCCAACTCATCGCCAGGCTGCTTCCAACGAAACTGATAGTCCGGATGAGCAAAATTTGCATTAGATAATACAGTATAGGAAATGGATGGACGCCGAAAATAATGCCCCAGTTTATAAACAATATTTACTGAGAGTTGAAGTCCTTTCCATGAAAAGCTATTCCTGAATGAACCAAAACGGGTGGGCATGGCCGGACCGTTGTAATGCAAATCTTCTGCTTTTGCGTTGACCAATGCCGCATAATCCTTGCTGATCGTTCCGTTAACATAACCTCTGGGGTCTCCGTTTTGCGGATCAAGACCAGCCCAACGATAACTATAGATCGCTTCAACGGGACGTCCCGTGACCGGAGCAATTGTTCCATAATACGACAGATAGGGCCCTGCAGCTGCTTCCGGGAGGAGATATTTTGTTACAACATCTTTGTTACTACTGAAGATCATTACAGCATCCCAGCCCAGATTCCTTTTCAGAATTTTAAAAGCTAATTCAACATCCCAGCCGCTGGCTTTCATGTTCGCCACATTTCCCTGGATGAAACTACTTGTGCCAGAGGCGTTAAAAACTCCTGTTGTTGGGTCAAGCGGAATCCTGCCAATCAGATCAATCCCTTTCTTAGCGTAATATTCGATTTTTCCGCTAACCCGATCGGAGACAGTGGCAAAGTTTAATGAAAGATTGCTCACCCTGATTTTTTCCCAACGAAGGTCATCATTGGGAGCATTTTGTATTCTCGCAGAAGGGAGCCCGGTCAGGTTGCTGGTTTGGTATAATATCGTACTTTGAGATGCCACATTTTTATTGATATTGCCATTGTAACCATAGCTGGCTTTCAATTGGAGAACCGGGAGCCAGGGAAGTTTATAAAACTTTTCCTTTTCAATATTCCAAAGAATCCCTGCAGACCACAGCGGCACCACCCGAAGGTTGGTTTTCACGCCGAAATAGTTTGACCCATCTGCACGGCCACTTACTGAGACAGTGTAACGGTTATCATATGTATAAGCTGCATTCCCAAAATATGATGTGAACCTGTCCAGCCTGTAACGAGGAGCAGAAACCGGAGAATTCAGCCTTGACGGTGAAGCAATATTCTGATACATCGGGTATAGCATTGAATAGTTAAGTGAGGCATTGGATGTGGCAATTTCATCATTGTACCCATACAAGTAACTCCCTGAGGTGGTCTGAAAATTTTCTTTCCATTCTGCACCTGCAATAGCTGTTACCTGATGAACTTTCCGGCTACGGCTGTATCCTGCCATGATTCTTCCATTGTGTGAAATTTGCCTTGAAGCAGACATATCCAAAATGCCTTGTGCCGGGACAGGCCGGTTTATTGAACCTCCGCTTACCTGGGTAAATGAGTTAACAATATTCCGGGTATGATATGTTTCAATCGAATGATGAGTTCTTCTTTCCGTACGTTCAGCCTGAAACTGGTATTGCGCAGAAATATAAAGTTCCCTGCTGATATTGAACCTAAGCGAAGGATTTAGCCGGATATTCCCTGCGCTGCCTGAATTATCAGAGAACTTTATCTCCTCAATCGGATAGTAACGCCAGTTGAGGAGACCTGCTCCTGCCGCAGCCTCTTCGAATGAATTTCTCCGCTGATTAATAAATGCAGGCTGTCCTTGTTCATCAACCAGACGTGCATAGGGGTAGAGTATGTAAGGACCGTTTGAGATGCTACCCAATGCCGATGGGGCATATTGTATCTTTTGTTGCAACATGGTTACTGAAATCCCCAAGTCCAATTTCTTCAACAGGCGGAAATTATTTTCGCTGCGAATACTGATTCGATCGTTATGATTTCTTAGTGTTGGGCCGTCTGATCTGCTGTATCCTGCTGAAAAATAGCAAGACGCCATCGCAGAGCCACCCCGCAGGCTGACGGTATTCTGTCTAAGCAAACTATTCCGATACAGATGTTGTTGGAAATCCCGCCGAACATCGAAAGCTTTTAGTGCAGCAAGCTGGTTGGCTGCTTCAGCTTCTGTCAGAAGGCCAGCCCTTCTGTTCACCAATATCTCCAATGCCGGTGTGAGCGGAGGCCTGGAAGCAGCAGTTTCCCTGGCAATAAAAAAGTTTCTCTCAAATAATTCAACCTCCATGTCAATAAATGCACCTGATGATAGGCGAGGTAAATAATAGAGGTCTGGCTTATTACCAACGGTGATGCTGGAATTTGATTCAACCTGCAAACGCTGATTGTAACGTCCCTTTTTTGTGTTAATAACAATAACGCCGTTACCTGCCCTGGCTCCCCAAATTGAAGCTGCAGCGGCATCTTTAAGGACAGACACCGACTCCACATCATCCGGGTTAAAATCTTCCAGCCTGCCTTCATATGGAAAGTTGTCAACGATTATTAAGGGTTGCTCATTGGAATGGATTGTACTCCTGCCGCGGATGCTGTAGTTGTTTCCGCTGTTACGGGTGTCTTTAATCAGTGAAGGGACGATCCCCTCAAGTCTTGACAGTATATCCACTGACACCCGCCTGTTGAACAGTTCTTCTCCAACGAATTCAAAAGACCCTGTTGCCCTTTCTTTCGGTATTTGTTGGTAGCCAGTACTTAGAATCTGAACACCCTCACCTGATATTATCCTATTTTTTACCGTTAAGGTAGCAAGATCTGTTTTGCCATTTACTTTTACTTCGTAGCCTTCAATGTTCACTCCGCTAATGACTAGCGTGGCATTTTCACTTACATTTTTCAACTCAAAATACCCGTTGACATTACTAGTCGTACCATTCTTAGTTCCCTTTTCAGTTATTGTAGCCTCAATAGGTTCACCATTTTCATTCACGATACGTCCTTTCACATCAATCGGCGGGGGTGGAGCTGTGGGAATATTATCCCCAGACTGCAGTGCCGGAAATGGTTTGGCCTTCACCACAATCCTTCCTTCGGTGATGATATAGGTCAATGGTTCATTCTTAAAACAGATATTCAGCACCTCTGAAACTTGAATATCTTTAACGTCAAGAGTGACCCTGCCTGTCTTTTGAAGAAGTCCTTCATCAACCAGGATATTAAGCCCGGTTTGCTTTTGAATTGCCCGGAATACCTCTTTCAATGGGGCATCTTTCACTTTCAGCGACACAGTCTGTCCTTCAGTCCGGGCCGATACCTGCAAGCAGGCAAATGTGAGGAGGATGGCTGTTAATTTCATAACCCTTAAAACTTGGAGTTTATCCCGCCCGAGGCAGGGGGTTAGTCCGTTCCTGCAGCTAGCGGAACGGAAAATAGCAGTTAAATGCATAGCTTTGCACTGTTTAGGTTGTTAATAAAAGGTTTCGCGACCCTTGTTAATTTATCTGAACTCAGCTCCTGTTTCCGCAGGAGCTTTTTTTTAACTCGATTTGACAATCAGTTTTTTCCCTTCGATTGTAAACTTGATATTATTATCCTGGAGCATCTCCAAAACACTCTTAAGCGTACTGCTTCGCTTCACAATCCCGAAAAACCGGCGATTAGTTACAGGCCCCTCGTATACCACCTCCACATCATACCACCTGGAAAACTGCCTCAGAATGGTTTTCAGATCGGCACTTTCAAAATGGAACCAACCTTCTTTCCAGCCGATCACTTCATCCATGTTTACACTTCTTGCAGCCGTTAACTTGCCTTCTGCAGATAACTCCGTTTGCTGTCCTGGTTGCAACAGAGTTGAGGAAGATCCCTTGCTTACTCTAACTGACCCTTCAACAAGTGTTGTGTTTATATGCTCTTCATCCGCGTATGCATTAATATTAAATTCCGTACCCAGTGCCAGCACTTCCATGCCATTAGCAGAAGCGATAAAAGGTTGTGCAACATTCTTTGCAACTTTTACATACACTTCGCCCGTGACTTCGATCCTCCTTTCCTTACCTGAGAATGTAACTGGGAAATAAATTGAAGTGCCTGAATTCAGCCAGACCTTAGTTCCATCGGCCAGTGTCATCACATAAGTTTCACCCTTCGCCGTTGAAACCGTATTGTAAAGAACTTCTCCGCCATTTCCGCTATAAACCAGTTGTCCATCTTTATTGACAACCGATGTGTTTCCCTGCTTTGCCAGCTCTCCGAGAGCAGCGCTGTCCAAAATAATTTCCGAGCCGTCCGCTAATCTCAATTTTGCTTTGTAAGAACCGGGATTAACATCATCCACTTTTGCAATAGTTGGTTGATCAGAACCTGTTTTTTTGTTATTCAGCAGAAAATATCCTCCAACTGCAAAAACAAGTATTGATGCTGCCGCCGCAACCCGCCACCACTTGAAAATTCTCCGAATCTTTGGAGCCTTTTCCTCCTCTCCAATTGTGGAGATGGTCGGGGTGAGGATTTGCTTCAGCATTTCATCCGATGTTGAAACAGATACTATATCGCCATCCCCCTGGTATCTTTCCCAGGCTTTGTTAAAGAGCTGCATCATCTCCTCCCTGTTCGCTTCATCCTGTAAGAGGGTCGCTAGTTCGTCCTTTTCTTCCAGGTTGGCTGTTTTATCAAAATACCTTTCAAATAAGTGCTGGAGTCTGGAATGATTCATAAAAACATAATGATTTCGTAACGCCTCATTCAGAGAGACTTTAAAATGGTTAAAAAGGGGGAACGGCTTTTAAAATATTTTAAGCAGGCTTATCAAAAAAAGGATACTGCAGATCAGCCTGGAGCGGATATAGGTTGAGATAGAGTCGCTTGCGAGTTTCAAATGGGTCTTTACCGATTCCTTGGAAATCCCCAGCCGGTCTGCCACTTCCTGGTAGGTCAGCCGCTCGTGGCGGCTAAGGAGGTACACCTCTTTTCGCCGTGGCGGAAGGCTCTCAATGGCCTCGTCAATCAGGGAAGAAAAATCAGGGGTAGGGTCCTCCTGTACGGCCTTTAGTTTATGGTCTCTCTCCCATTCCCTCTTCTGCTGCTCCTGTCTTAATTGCTTTTTCAGTACATCAAAACACTGGTTACGGCTCACTACCAGCAGGTAGTGTTTGAAGTTTTCAATTTCACCGAGTGTCTCTCTCGTCATCCATATTTTCAGGAACACATCCTGCACGATCTCTTCAGTCAGTTCCCTGGATTCGGTAATGCGAAACACATAACCGGCAAGTAGCTGATGCCATTGCTGAAACATCTGATGGAAAGCGGTTTCATCCCCAACTGCCACCTGCCGGAGGAGTTCCTTTTCATTGTATGGATGACCATTGTTCAAAAGAAGTAAGTATTTACTTTAAGACTAAAAGTAATGAAAAGCTAAAATACGTTCAGACGAACATACGATTTGAAGTGCTGCTTTACCCTGTATAAAATAAAGATTTTGAGGAAGCTATACAGGCTTGTATAGGATGGAGTGATTGAGGAAAAGTTCATAGCGTACATCCGGAGAGCTCTTTTCTTCACTGAACATGAATCTGATTCCTTCTGCCTGAAGTGAGCCATTCTATGTTGGATTGTTCATGGCGCTTGCCGGCATTGATCTAGTTGATGCAGGCATTGCGGGTGGAGACGTACAGAAACGATGTCAGTTTCCGGAGGTTCCCGAAATCGGTGTGCTTGGACCAGACCTTTAAAAAAATATCGGTGGTAATATCCTGGGCGGCCGCTTCATCTGCCACGAAGCGTTTGGCGAAGTAATAGACGGTCACAAAGTATTTATTGTAGATGGTCTCGAACGCAGCCGCCTCCCCGCGGTGCAGGGCAGCTATCAGGGCGGTATCATCTGTATAGCGGGTCATGGCGTTCGTTCAGTAACTTTTGTGGCGGCGGGTCGGTTGGTGGCTGATCCGCTGCCGGTTGTTTGGGTTCTTTTGTGGCGGGGTCGGTATAGTGGCCCTGCCGGTTGTTTTGGCGGCGGTTCGGATTTTGGCTGATCCGCTGCCTGTTGTTGGCTGCTGTTCTTCTTGCGGCTGGTCTGCTATCCGCTGCTCCCCTGCAATTATTCTGTGCGACTAAAATAGGGGAAAACTCTATATTATACGACTGTTCGCAGGAACTTATTGCTGCTTGGGGCATATATAATTGACAGGGAGTGAGGGAACTATAGAGGCTTGTATAGGATTGGGGGGGGGGGACAGCTTTATGAGCGAATTGCGCTACCGGGGCGGAGGCCGGTACGGGGTTTGTATTCTTTATTATTAAACAACAGTTATGGGTACTAAAAAAACAGATGCCTGGGACGCTACCAAAGAGCATCAAAAAGAAGCTGGAGATAAACCTGATAGCAACAAGCAATTCAGGGAAGCCGAGCACCAGGCCCGTGAAGATGCACAAAAGGCAGGGGAACTTCCCGAACGTGCAACGAATAAAGAAGCGCAGAATGAGGGGAAGGAAGGGAAAAAATAATCAGCAGCTTTGTCGGCACTTTTTGTTTTCATGAGAAGTGAGAGGATTGGTTTGATGATGGCAGGTAAATCGTCATTTCAATTCATCAATACTTTTTACGCCTAACTGTGCAAGACAGGCATCACGATCGGGTTCTAACTCCTGTAATTTGAAAGTCTCTTCATTTCCGTCCAGTTCAATAATTGCATCGTTTCCCATCACTGTATGATCCTTTATTTTATAAATGGAGCATTCACCGGCTACATATAATTTCAATTTCTTAGTTGCTTCGGGTGTAATGGCAATATTGAATCCCTGGCCGCCTACTCTTACACTCGGATAAAATATGCCATCAAGACCTCGTTGTGTTGTTAGTTCCGAAAACAACGCCGATATGAGATAATCAAAGTCACCCCGAATCTCAGCTTTGGAAAATTCGTCTGCAAGAAAACTCGTGAATGCAAGTGATCGCCCAGCTATATCCGCGGGAGTGGTATCGATAAATTCGTTATATGCTCCAGCCAATTCTTTTGTGTAACTACTCGCTGCTGCAAATTCCTGTTTTTGAATTATGGCCAGCATATGAATATCTTCCTGTACCACCCACCTACCGAATGAAACCTTTTGAAAGCCAGATTTAGTTTTGTCCCGAAGCATGGGAATCGCTTCCGCAATTCCAATGACACGCAAATTATTCAGCTCGCCCGGTTGCAAGTTCTCGGGAATAGCCGTAGCATAAAACATTGTTTGATTGGGTGTACTCGCCCGTTGATATGTCTTATTATATTCCTGCGGTTTAAATGAATAGTCCGATTTCTTCTCGAATCGCTCTCCATTAAAATTCGGACGTGCTCTCATCACTGATTTTCCAGGATGAAAGGACATTACTATATAGCCGATCTTTCCTACCTGTTTGAATAGTGACAATATTTCTTCTCTTGGATATGTTGTTAGATCAAGTTCTTTGAATCGTTTAATCAACTCTGTTATTTCCATAATTATTTTTTTACCAGGCTTCCTTTAATTCTGGCTTTGCTTTAAAAATTTGGTTCCTGACGCAATCCAATACGCCATCGAGTTCATAATATGGTGTGTTGTTACGGGAGAACAAATACCGGAAATCAATAAAAGCTCTGTTAGCTTCTTCCAGCAATTCTCTAACTGAAGGTTTATCAAAAATTTCAAAATAGGTCATATTTCGTCTTATGAATGCATGATTTTCCTCAAAATACTCCTCGATTTCCTGTTTGTTCGTATCATTCAAAAGTTCAAACAGATCGAGAAGCCCGTGGCCCTCTGCATACTTTCCATTCTCGATAATCATCAGGCATTTTAAATATAGTTCAAGGGCATAAGCATGATTGACATGACGAGCATATTGGAAGCTTATACTCCGTTCCGTTTCCTGACGGGTAAACTCTTTGAGATATGTTTTCTCTTTTACCATTTGAGAAATACGGAGAAAACATTCCGCTTCCACAAATGCTAAAAAGAAATTATCGGATGTATGCCATCTAATTCTGCTTGACATTTTGCTTTTTTTATTGAGGGATTGTAACAGAATCCTGAATAATATCCCTTGTATCGAGAACGATATTACCTCTACGATTCTCCATGTTTTCTGCCGAAATCAAATACGTAATTTCAAAATTCATGGGGAACTCTGATTTGGACACTTCGGACATGTACTTGTCAATGTCAAGTGTAACACCCGGATGAATTACGGTATGATTGCCTCCACTATAGCACCACCGAAAGGCTTCATTCTTCGCTACCTTCGGCAATCCGCAGTTTTTATTCCCATCGAGCCCGTAATCATCAGACCGATATTGATGGTTACAATCAATACATAAGTAAGGATACCTGGCTATAGCCTTTCCATTATTCTGAAGGCTCAATATTATTTCAAATTTGTACCTGTCTCCCATAGAAGCATTCGACCTCGGCAGAATCCTGGTCTTCAAGATCAAATCAGGTGATTTTTTTCGTGAAAACATATCGACAATATCATAATGCTCGCACTGATAAAAACTGTCCCCACTACGTTTATAATAATGCTTCCCTCCGATTATAGCCATATGAGGAGCATTATTGCTTGGTGGAATAAACGTTTTGACATAACCAGTATCAGCTCCCTCCTCAATCTTCTCATGCAGTACACCACTAATCAGCGGTATTACAGCTTGTCCCTCAGTCCTGTTTAGAAAATTGAGGAATTTGGTTAATTCTGCGATTGGTGCCTTTGCACTAGCAACATCTTGTTTGTGCTCGTTCGACTTTGCCTTAATCCCCCAAATTATTATGCCGCCGTTTGAATTTCCAAGACCAGATAATGCTATAGAAAAGTTCTTTCGATCATGATCGATGACATTGCTAGGGTGGTTGACCGTTTTGAACTCCAGCGTCAGGTGTTCCTCTTGCCTCTCGGCAACAAATCGCTCGATCTCGGCAAGGTCGATGCTATTAAAATAATCTAAGGTTGTCATGCCCACTAAGTTATAAAATCGCGGCCAGTCGAAGGCCGTATAGATACTCTCAATAAATGGAAGTCGGCAATATTAATCGCTCATTTTCAACCAAATTTTGCGAACTTTAGTGAAAGCCTTATCATGCCCACCATTCCCTATTCTGTTACATTACTCCTCATTGGGTATTTCAGCCAGACACTTACCCAAGTTCAGCAACAACAACTGGATGACTGGATGTGCGCCAATGAAGCCAACCAGCGGATATTTGAAGAATGCCTAGAAGTGACGCTGCTACCGAAGCAATTTGACATCGATGGGCAGGAATTTGAGTTTGAGATAACAGGGGCTGTACACTTAAATTAAAATGATCAAAATAACAAAATGAAAAATGTAAATATTAAATGGCTTGACATAAAAGACATGAAAATCCTGAAACAGATCATAATAGTTTCCGACAGGCAGTTCGGTGAGGTTGAAATTGGGAGAATACTATACACAAGGCCATTAACTGAAGATTACAACTTAAAGAAGCAACAAGAAGAAAGTGATAAGCAAACTGATTCTTTGGCGAAATTCTTTCCCGAATTTCCAGCACAGAAAAATTATCCTGTGGATAGAATAGATGAAATTCTTCTTGCGGCTGTCAGGGCGCTCTATCCTAAATCTATTGTCAGGAATGATACCATACTCTTCGACATAGATCAGGAAAAAATTGAAGTATTAAAGAACAGAGAAATTCTGAAATCCAGTATTTATTTTTCCCCCGAGTTTTCAAATTATTTCAATCTTCATGCATTTGAAGGCAGAAGTTTTCGGGCTCCCAAAATCAATATTTCAATCTATAGCGTATATGAACCGGGCTTTCTTAAAGGCCAAATATTTTATGCATCATATCCAGCAGAAGAACAGGCAGTGTTGGATAAACTGAGCACTGTGCATTTTGAATAACACTTCTAATTACCGACACCGCCAACATGAAATGGACCTCCCTAAGTTTCGGCAAATATTCAGGCAAGACATTGCCCCAGGTATTGTTATCAGACCCTGATTATTTCTTCTGGGCCATAGAAAACAATGCGTTTTACAGAAAGGGAATTATTGAAAAGGAAGCTTTGCTGCTTAATGAAAGAGCCTGTGCAGTTAAAATACCTGATAATAAAACAAAAAAACTGCAAGTCGAACATATAATTCACCCTGCAAACTTTACATATGCCCGATTCGATATCGAGCCTGCTGACAAACCTGTTCATCGAGGTGGTTCTCCAGCCCATAGATCCAAATATGTTGACTTCAGTTTTCCACGCACAATAAAAGGATATGATAAATCAGGATATAAGTTATTTATTCAATCCTTCAAAAGGCATATCTTAAAAAATGACAAAATCAAGATTACCAAAAAAGTCGCAGAAGACTTCTTCTCAAACCCTGATAATTTTGCAACCCTGTATTAACCCTAGTTATGATGAATAAGCCACCATTGACAACAAAACAAAAAGAGGCTTTTGAGCAAATGTTCCGAAACCTAATGAGCGAGGCACCAGCTGAACTACAAAAAAAGTGGGACGGTCACATTGGTTGGATGCCAGTCGTTGATGAACCGATAATAGATCAGCAAATTACCGGGAAACTTCCTCCGAGACTCGCGGATAAATATGTAACACTTTTGAACAAAGTGAAAGGAAGAACTATTTGAGATAAAAAATACTGCAATGGGGTCACTTGTGCTATCATTCACACCGCCTAAAAACTGGCAAGATTTTGAACTTCTCACAAAAGAAGTTGCCCGCAAACGTTTCGACACTGACTTCGATTTATATGGAAGATCGGGACAAAAGCAGCATGGCGTTGATATAACCGGAATGGACAAAGATTATCGCTTGATAGGCATTCAATGCAAACACAAGAAACAAGATTCTCCTAAGAGCAAGAGGATCCATCTACCTATTACGCAAAAAATAATAGAAGATGAAATTTCAAAAGCAGGTGGGTTCAAACCACCACTCAACAGATTCATTATAGCGACGACTTCTTTTCGTGACACATCAGTCCAGGCCAAGCTCGCAAAATTGAACACGGACGGAATCAAAAAAGGTCTATTCCCTGTAGAAATCTGGTTCTGGGAAACATTCGAGGAGGAAATCAATAATCACATTGAACTAGCCTACCTCTATTTTGAGAAAACACTCAAGGCACTCGGACAATACAATAAAGACCAGCATATACTGTACCTATTAAAGGCGGCTCTTCAACGGCCAGCATTCACTACGCCCTTCCATCTCGAAAACAATAGCACCGATTTTCTTCAAGCCATTATAGATACTCAGCGGGCTTTCAATACTGGGAAATTGTATGACCGGGATAAAAAAATCCTTGCGTCATCATACTCGGCAGACAAGCTAAGCGAAGACGCTGACCGAAAGGTTACAGATGAAATCAAAAAAGAACTACAGGAAATCAGGAACTTCACCACAGATCAGATGGGAAAAGGAAATATTCGTCAACTAGGAAATATCCTTGAGTTTCCATGGAACGTTAAAATAAAAGTTCCAGAATCTTTAAATGAAATGAGGCGAAAGGTGCTTACGGAATTCAATGTCATTCTCGGACGCCATGGTATAAATAAAATTGATTCGCCGTTGATTTAAACAACAATGCTGCAAAAAAGATTTTATTTGGCTTTATCACTTTCCTTCTCTATTATCAACCGAGTTCGTGCACTATCCAAGAGTTCAGAATAGCTTGTTATACTAATATTTCTAAACGAGTTTTTCAGTTCTTTATATGCTTGGAGGTAATTTTTTGTATAATTTTCTAAAGTCGTTTTGGCCTTTGACTTGGCTGAAAGTTCGTTATAATCGTTAGCCAAAGACTGATAACTTCCCATAACTATCAGTGCCGATGGCCGCACAATTTCAACGTTCATAGTACCTCCAATTTCACGATTAATATATTCCCTGATTTTTAAGGAATCAATTTTATAATCTTCATCATTATCCTTATGTACCGCTGAGATATATCGCTCCGCCTGGGCGACAGCAATAGATAAATCTTTAGAGGGATAAAACTTTGCCCTGCCTTCGTCATAATCCAAAACAATTGCATCTGGCCTTTTCAATTCCACTACTTCCAAATCGGAGAGGTGGTTAATTAGTATGATATCAAACTGACTACGAGGAAGACCTAGTTTGTGTACAACATACTTATCTGTATTCAACAAAACTGGAGCACCAAATATGGTGTATTGACCATACTTTGTCAAGATCATTTCCATTAGATGTTCGGGTCCTTTTATTTCTGTTTTAAGAAACCCAAAATGCTTATGCCCTAATGTCTTTGCAAGCGGAGTCGTTAAATGAGGCTCATCGATGATAGCTTGCAAAGTGTTGATCAACCATTCAACCTGTTTATGAACCTGTCGTTTAATTACAATATCTGAAAAATTACCGGGTTCCAGTTTTTGTGCCAGCGCTAACAAATCTGCCTGATTGATTGAACCACTTGCGAGTAGTTCCTTCAAAAGCAAATCATGATCCCTTTCAGAAACCTTTGCTTTTATTTCTGCACTGTACTCGGCTTTTAAAAAGGGCACCATTCGGTTAAAGAAGCGAACATTTTTGTCTTTTCCTTCCTCTCCCCAAATTTTCTTTATTGTGTCATAAAGCTCTTTGGTTATATGCAATGTCTTACCCCTTATTCTATTTTTGGCACTTCCAAGGACAATATGGTTTAGGTCTATTTCTAAAGCTTGTCGAAACAGATCAATCATGTAACGTGTAGGACCAGGCGGGTTGGTAATGTTGGAGCTGAGAATAGGTAAGTTCTCGTTACTCAGAACAACAGACACGGAAAAATCGTCCTCGGCAATAGGGTCAATTTTTGTAACAAAGCATCTAAGCGTTCCATATCGAATACTTTTTTCATCATACTCAAAAAGGATATTCCTTTTATATTTCACCTCCTGGCCTACTTTTCGGAAACCTTTTTCGGCGACCAGTTTAGTCACTTTAGTTTTTAGTTTCTCGAGTGGGGTTTTTCTGTTAAACGCCATAATAAGATTTTTACCTTTTTCGCTTTGCTTTCATTATAGCTATCATGCGGTTTATTATTTTCTGATCCTGGAATGTAGTTATAGAATCCTTTCGGTTTTTTTTAAAGTATTCCCGGTCGTTGTCTGCTATTACTCCATTCGCTAAGTTATCAATTGTTGGGTAAGCTTTTCCTGTCGGCACAGTCGCAGTTGCCAATAAAAAGTCATAGCTATTCAGTTTGTCCCAGTCCTTTTTGATCACTGCTTTGCACCAAGGAATATTTAATATACCATTAGCCTTAACAGATGGAGTTTCGGAGCCATGCCTAAAAGACTTATTATTAAATTCTTTGTAGGCCCTTTCCTTTTTCAATTCCTTGATCCATGAGGTAGTGATAAATACTCTTTCCTTTGCTGATATTTTGTTGATATTAATCAGTAAGCAAACAATTGACCAAACGTCGCCGTTCTCCGTCTCTTTAATCAATTGCCCTTTCATCCCTTCAGCTTTTGACATGGCCTTTGCTTCTTCAAGAAGCTCAGAAAAGGATTTGCAATAGTTTTTAAAAGGAGCTATCCAGCCTGTTCCCGGTTTTGACCTAGTCGAATTTGCATAGGTCATCGTATAGATACCTTTACCCGATCTACGTCCATATCTTATCGGCACACTTACTGGAATTTTGTCTTTGATTGACAAATGCTGCTTTCGCCAATTTTTTCGGATGTCATCGTCCTCATTCCACAAATGATCTTGCCAAAGCAACGATCCAATTATTAAAGCTCCACCTTTCATATTTAAAACAGGAGATTTCATATCAACGAATGTAAAATAATCCTCTCATGTAATCACCAATCACTCTTAGAACGGGTTGAATTTCAATGACTAAATAATTTAGTTTATTTAAACTAATTTTTTTAGTAGTCTTGTGTCAATATGTACCTGAATTGTAAGACATATTTCAGCTTTAATTACGCCACTTTTTCGACCCAGGAACTGGTTGAAACTGCTGAAGGAAAGGGCGTTACAAGCCTCACTCTCACTAATATCAACTGCACGTATGATGCCTGGGAGTTTGTCAGGCTTTGCCGCGAAAAAAAGATCAAACCTATTTTGGGTGTCGAAGTGCGAAACGGTGATAAATTTCTTTATGTGCTGATCGCCGCAAACAACAAGGGATTTGGCTGGATCAACCGCTTTCTATCTGATCACCTCATCGCAAAAAAGGATTTTCCTGAACCCTCTCCTGAACTTCACTTTTTTGAAGATGGGTGGGACGGTTTTGTTATTTACCCGCCAGCAGCAAAGGAATACAAAGACCTTCGCATTAATGAGCGTATCGGCATCAAAGCTTCAGAACTAAATAAATTATTTGGTACCGACTGGCGTGACTATGAAGAAAAGTTTGTTATCCGTCATCCTGTAACAATACAAAATAAAATATATCATAGCCTTCATCGCCTGTTACGTTCCGTAGATAAGAATGTTCTGTTGTCCCAGCTTCCTAAAGAAATTGAATGTGGCGAGGAAGAAATTTTTGCCGAGCCTGTTCATCTCATGCAGCGATTCCAGCAATACCCGTTCATGATCGCGAATACGTACAAACTGATGGATGCGTGCAGAATTGAAATGGATTTTCATACCGATAAAGGGAAACAAACCTATACTGGCACTGTCGAGGGTGATAAAGTATTACTGGAGAAACTGGCAATGGATGGTTTTCCCTCCCGTTATAAAAAAAATAACAAGGCAGCACTCGAACGGGTGCATAAGGAACTTGGTATCATTTCAAGCATGGGTTTCACCTTCTATTTTCTCTGCAACTGGGATTATATACAACGTGCTGCATCACGGGGTTTCTATCATGTAGGGCGTGGCAGTGGCGCCAATTCTATCGTCGCTTACTGCATGGGCATTACCGATGTTGATCCGATTGAACTTAACTTATATTTTGAACGCTTCTTAAATCCGGAACGCACATCCCCACCCGATTTCGATATAGACTTCTCGCATCATGACCGGGATGAGGTGATGGATTATGTGTTCAAGCGGTACGGTAAAGACAATGTTTGTCTGTTGGGGACATTCACCACCTATCGCAGTGATTCCATCATTCGTGAACTGGGCAAAGTATTCGGGCTACCTGATGAAGAAATAAAGATGTTGCAACGAACACATCAGGCCAAGGATCATATACAAAAACTGGTGCTGCAATATGGCAGTTTAATGCGTGACTTTCCCTCTAATTGCTCTGTTCATGCCTGCGGTATTCTTATTTCAGAAAAGCCGGTCACCGACTATGTAACCTTATTCATGCCACCGAAAGGAATGGCGACCTGCCAGATGGATATGTATACAGCCGAATATATCGGTCTAAATAAATATGATATACTAAGCCAACGGGGATTAAGCCATATCCGGGAAGCCTTACGATTGATCAAACAAAACTGCGGCATTGACATTAACATTCATGAGACCAATAAATTCAAGAAAGATCCCAATGTGGCGCAGCAGATCAAAAACGCTAACACCATCGGTTGTTTCTATATTGAATCCCCTGCCATGCGACACCTATTGATGAAGCTGCGCTGTGATGACTATCTCACGTTAGTTGCTGCTTCATCTATCATCCGCCCAGGCGTATCACAATCCGGCATGATGCGGGAGTATATTTACCGTTATCACAACCGCGACAAGATACAATACCTGCATCCGCTATTTGAGGAACATCTTTCAGAAACATTTGGTGTCATGGTGTTCCAGGAAGATGTCATCAAAATCGCTCACTACTTTGCAAAGTTGTCATTAGGGGAAGCGGATATACTCCGTCGTGCCATGTCCACGACAAAATATAAAGCGAATAACAAGTTCTCGTATATCAAGGATAAATTTTTCAAGAACTGCGCCGCCATCGGACACCCGGATACACTGGCCGCTGAAGTATGGCGGCAAATGGAAAGCTTCGCCGGTTATAGTTTTAATAAAGCACATTCAGCCTCCTTTGCTGTTGAAAGTTATATGTCGCTGTACCTGAAAGTTTATTATCCAAAGGAATTCATGGTGGCTGTCATTAATAATTTCGGCGGCTTTTATTCAACCGAATTATATTTTATTGAACTATTCAAGTCCGGTGGCACCATACTTCCACCCTGTATCAATCAAAGTGAACTGCTCACCAACATCATCGACTCGGATGTGTATGTCGGTTTCACGCATATCAAAGGACTGCGTGAAAAACTGAAAGAGCAAATGCTTGAGGAACGCGAGGCCAGCGGCCCTTACCTGCACTTGCAGGATTTTATCGAACGTATCAATCCCGGTATCGAGCAACTGAAATTATTAATACTCATCGGCGCTTTCCGGTTTACGGGCAAATCAAAAAAGCAATTGTTATGGGAAGCCCATTCACTACATAAGAAACATCAATTGCAGGTACAAAACATCCAACCACTTTTCCATGAGCCGCCCTTGCAATTTAATCTGCCCGACCTGGCTGATCATCCGCTGGATGATATTTATGACCAGATGGAACTACTCGGATTTCCGCTGTGCAATCCATTCGGGCTTGTTGATGAAGACCCATCAAAGTACACAGCGGCAAAGGAGCTTCATAAATTTGAAAATAAGATCGTCACTGTATTAATCTATTTTATTGCCCATAAGCAGGTGCCCACCAAAAACGGGGAGGAAATGTATTTTGGCACTTTCCTCGATTCAAATCTCGATTGGGTGGACACGGTTCATTTCCCCGAATCCGCGAGGAATTACCCGATTCATAGTTCAGGTTTTTTCAAAGCCACCGGCAAAGTAACCTTGGACTTTGGCGTAGTCAGTTTGGAAGTGAGTAAAATGGAAACCGTGGGATACCGGCAAAGACGCTATGCTGACTTATGACAGACATATCGCACATCTGGACATGGATGATTTCTATGTCTCTGTCGAGCGGCTTCGCAATGCGAAGCTTGCCGGACGTCCTGTATTAATCGGCGGTAATGGCGATCGCGGCATTGTGGCCGCCTGCAGCAGTGAAGCAGCCAAGTTTGGCATCTATCCTTCCCTGCCCATGAGAACCGCATTGAGGCTATGCAAATATGCTACTGTGGTGAAAGCGGACTATGAAGAATACTCGAAACAGTCGAAGCTAATAACGGAGGTAATTCGTGATTCCGTACCCCTTGTAGAAAAATCTGCGATGGATCAGTTTTACATTGATCTCACCGGAATGGATAAGTTTTTTGGCTGCGTGAAATTCACCGGTGAATTGAAAAAAAAAGTTCTTCGTGAAAGCGGGCTTGCATCTACCTATGGCCTTGCCAGCAATAAAATGGTGTCGAAAGTGGCTGCCGGCCAGGTTTCACCCAATGGACAATTAGAAATTCCCTTCGGAAATGAGAAAGGGTTTCTTGCGCCGCTGAGTGTGGTGAAGATCCCGGGTGTCGGAAAAGAGACCGCTTTCAAGCTAATCAAGATGGGTGTGGAAACAATTAAAGTGCTAAGTGAGATACCACCGGAAATGCTCTGTGATGTGGTGGGGGCATCCGGTAACGAGTTATGGCGGCGGGCTAACGGCATTGATGAGACACCTGTTGTTCCGTTCTCCGAACAAAAGGCCTTATCTAAAGAACATACGTTTCAACAGGATACTATCGACATGAACTTGTTAACAGCACAATTGGTAAGAATGACCGAACAGCTTGGATTTGCATTGCGAAAAGAAAACCGGCTGACCGGATGTATCATCGTTAAGATCCGTTACACCGATGGAGATACCCATACTGCTCAGCGATCTATTTTATACAATAATACTGATCACATCTTGCTGTCTGCCGTTCGGGAGCTTTTTACCAAACTCTTTACCCGTCGGTTACTGATTCGTCTAATCGGGATTCGCTTCCAAAACCTCATCCCGGGGGTGAAGCAGATTGATATGTTCGAGGATAGTGCGGAAACGATCAAGCTGTATCAATCCATCGATCATATCAAAAAAAGGTTTGGAGAGGGGAAATTGGGAAGAGGAGCAGGGTTAAATTTTGCTTAACTTCCTGTTATTAGCAAAGCAAGCTGCTAAATGAAAAAATCCGAGGTCTAAAAATTAATTTGCTGTATGCGTTTTGCACTGGCAGGTGATATTAAGGTGGAAGCAAGCCCGCAACTAAAAGCAGTTTGTCCGGGGTGCAACGAGCCAGTTATTGCTAAATGTGGTGAGAAAAGAATACATCACTGGGCCCACCGAAGTAAGCATTGCGATCCCTGGTGGGAACCGGAAACAGAATGGCATCGTAGCTGGAAAAATAAATTCTCCGTTGAGTGGCAGGAAAGTTGCCTGCGTGATGAAAAGACAGGCGAACTGCATATTGCCGATATCAGGACCATCGATAACATGGTGATCGAATTCCAGCATTCTCATATTGATCCCAAAGAACAGCGATCGCGTGAACGCTTTTACAAGAACATGGTATGGGTGGTTGACGGCACACGTCTAAAAAGAGATTATCCTCGTTTTCTTAAAGGGAAAAACAACGGTTTTGAGAATACAATTTTTTATAATACAGACAATCCGAAAATATTTCGAGTTGACCTGATAGATTGGTGTCTTCCGTCGGTTTGGCTTGAATGTACTGTCCCGGTTATCTTCGATTTTTTGGGTGTTGGACTGAAAGATAATAGCCCGGAAAGAGAACCTCTTTATTGTCTATTCCCACAACGTGTAAGTGGCAGGTACTCCTGCATTGCTGAAATATCACGCAGTGCATTTATTAAATCAATCATCAGTGGAGAATGGTCTGACCGGGTTGGGAAATTAATGAGTGAATTAGAAAGAGAAAAGCAATTATCAGCCGCACGGGAGAAAGCGAAACGTGAATTACAGGGGCAAGCCAACCGCCTGGCATTTAATCGAGCCCTGTTTGCCCGCCGCCGAAGGAGACGCTTTTAATTGCAAGAATTGTAATTATCCAAATTCTAAAACAACCCCAACTGCTTTTCTCCGTCATTTGTATCTATAGCAACCGCAGTATTCTTATCTCCTCCTGGTACATCCAGTGGCGGCAAATCCGAATAGAAATACGGTTGCAAAGGATCAGTTGAATTTAAAAAGTCCTTTTTCAAGGTATAATAACTCAAATCCTGGTAAGGAATCTGCGTCTGCGCCAGTTCAGAAATTTCTTTTTCATTCATAGGTTTGAATAGCCAGTCAAATGCCTGTTCATCGTTGAGCATGGTGGGCATCCGCTTTTTACTGTTGTGAATTTGCTCCATCACTTCATTGGCCGCAGTAGTAACGATCGCACAACTCTCCACATATTCACCTGTATCAGGATCTTCAAAGGGGTTCCAGATACCTGCCATCCAAAAGTATTCACGCCCGTTAACCATGACACGATACGGATACTTCTCCGCAGTTTTTCTTGGCTCACCGGTACGTTTATTCAAGGGGAAAATATGCCGCCAGTCATAGAATCCGGTAGAAAGGATAATGCAGCGACGTTCCAGTGCAGCTTTTCTGTACACCTTGTTTTTTAAGAGTAGTTCCTCCGAGACAGCATTGAGAAAATCATACTTCACGAAATTGCCCCGGTGATCCTTGTAGCCTCGCCTGAAGTTATTGATCTGTTCCCTTGTTTCAGCAAATGGCCATCCGAGCGGATCGGGAATAAATCCCCATTCCATGGTGACGATTTCAAAGTCCTGCTTGCCGGGGATGGGCTTCAGCACGACAGTAGGGCCAAAATCAAAACCGACCTCCACATCGCGGTTCAGGAATTTATAGTTGGCCACTAGCTTTTCCAGGTTCTTGAGCCGGATGTATTCGTCGCGGGAAACTTTTTGTCCGTTATAGTAACACATGGTTTATTCTTTATCGAGTAAATATTCTTCGATCAGTTTTCCAACTCCCTCCGCCTCCTTTTGTCTTCCTTCCGGGATCGATGTCCAAAAAAATGGCCGATCCATTCCTTTGGCCCTCGCCACCACAATCGGTTCCCGCCCGCTGCTGAACACGACCCGGAAGGCCACGTACCGCGGCAGCTCCAGCCGCTCACAGGTCAGCTTAACGTTGTGTGACTCGAAGCTAAAGGTCTTGTCTTTTTGTTCAAACAGTTCAGGCATCTCTGTTTAAAATGTAATCACTGAATTGGGCGACCAATGGAAGCGCACCCGTGTTTCCTAGCGCAAAATCAAGTGGCGAAAGGTTAAATCCAACCTGGGCTGGGACAAGCCTACAGACATAGCCTTCCTGATCAAGTATTTCAAAATTCACTTCCCTTTCCGTTTCAACATACCGGATAATGTAGCCATCCAAATCACACCTTTTTTGCATGGCTAAATTTACTAAATATTTTGGGATTCTCGTCCCAATTTTAAGTGTAATTATGGAGAAACTACGATGGAAGATCCTTCCTAAATCGTCATTTCATCAAAGAGTGTTCGCTGACCCCCAGTCGGCGGATCAGGCACGGCCATTAAAATCCGGCCTATTTTATTCTTTTGTTTGTTTCTTTTTTAAGGCTCGCAGGTTTTCCATTTCCTGTTGTATCACTAGCTGGACATCCAATTTTACTTGTAGGTAGTTGTCCTGTATATGTTCCTCTGATAATTTCCGAATGTTGGGTATTTCCTTATAGCCATCCTCTTCTGCTTTTAATTTTTGTGCGTCATTTTGAATTTGAGAGTGAAATGTTTTCAATTCAATTTTACAATCTGGATTATCAGCTACTGTACCGACAAATTCACCGCTTGAAAGAGATGCTATGCGGGATGGTGGAACGGCAGCATCCAATTGCTTCGATTTACTAATTGATGTATCTGTGCGGTTAATAGAAATACTTTCCCTATCCTGCATAATCTTACCAAAGCGATCTGACAATTGCTTGGCTGTCTCCCCTGTTACCTGACCGCTGATCACGTTTCCTACTATATTCATGATGACCTCGGCCTGGTCCTTACCATAATCCTTCTTGAGCTGGCTGAAATCCTGTACAGCTAATGTGGTTGCCACTTTGTTTGACCGCGTCGTTGCGATCAGGCTGTCAATCCCATTAAAATATATGGTAGGGAATTCATCGAATATCAGTGAACACTTATCCTGACCCTTTTTATTCACCAGCTTTATCAGCCTCGAAATATAAAGCGAAAGCACAGCCCCATAAATCTGCTGTTTGGCCGGGTTATTTCCCATGCAGACAATCTTAGGAGCTTCCGGATTATTAATATCGAGAGTAAAGTCATTTCCAGACAGAACATAATAAAGTTGGGGGGATGAAAGTCTGGCCATGCCGATCTTCGCACTAGCAACCTGTCCCTCCAGTTGTTCCATTGCATCATTCTCATAAGCAGAAATAAAAGGATTGATCAGCACCTCTATTTCAGGAATTGTTTTCAAAACCGGAAACAGCTTTTCGTAATCTACCTGCATCAACTCTATCACATGAGGGAGTGTGCAGAATTTACCATCTTCATACTTTCTAAGAAACCAGATAACGGCGGTTACAAAGTTGATTGGAGATTCCACAAAAAAATCTCCCTGCTTCTTAATCCACTCCCGGTTAAGTCCCATCATGATCGTGCGTGATGATTCTGTTGCATCCGTTATGTCATACATCGTTGAAGGATCGAGTGGGTTGCAACGATGCGTAGTGGAAAGATCATCGAAGTTGATAGTATAAAACTCCGGCACTTTTTTATACCTGCTTTTATTCTTTTGCAACTGATTATAAGCTATCCGGGAAAGATCGTCGTATTTAAAGTCATAGACGAACATGGTAAATCCTTTCTCGATATGCTGCCTGATTACATGCTGAATAACAAACCATGATTTACCCGAGCCTGGAGAACCAATCACCAGAAACGAGCGAAAAGGGTTAATGATATTAATCCACGACTTCCGGACCTTCCCTTTCAAATTATACAATGCCGGCAGGTTGATTGAGTATTCGTTTTCGAGCAGGCGCTCTTCCTGCGGAAAGGTTTCATTGAGCTGGTTGAAAATATCCTTGCTTAGTCTGAGTTTCAGGTAACGTGAAAGTAATGTACCCCCAGACAGAATAAGTATAAAGCCCAGGATCGTGACCCCGGAGTAAATCCCGGTGACTGTTTCCATATCGCTATCAATTGCCAGCGCAAAGTAGCTGCCGAAATAAAGCAGCAGGCCGATTAATGTATAAGCTACAATTGTTTGCCACCTGATATTCTCCTTTTTCTTTCCCTTTGCTCCAATTAACGATATGATGAGCAAAGCCAGTGCAATCAGTTTACTTCTGTTTACCGAATCAAACAAACCTGTACGTTTAATATTCTTCAGCAGATTGTCAGATATGTCCGCTGTCCATCCCCAAAGTTTGAAAGCCTGGTAGCAGTGATAATATATATGTAGAAACAGGATCAGCATAGCAGCCAACCTTGTAAAGTCCAAAATCTTTCTTAGCCCCTGTTCGTTCTCTCCTGTATGCATTGCTTACATTTTTGGGTTCTTTCGCTTTCTTTTCTTCCTGAACGGATAAGGTAATTGGCCATTATATGTGGGATGGCCACTGCTGAGTTCGCTTAGTATCGTCTTATCGAAATCATTTGGTGACTGGTCCTTTGCCTGGGACACATTTGTTTGCACTCTTGATGTGTTAGCTGCAGCCGGTTTATCCGCCCATTTATCTCTGATCATAGCGGCACTAAATTCCTTTCCCAAATCACTTCCGTTGAACACACATTTGGATTTATGATCCACATAAGTAATTCCATAAATAAATCCCTGTTCGTTTCGCCGCAGAACAACATCAATACCTCCGGCTTTAAGCCGTCTCAAAAATTCGTCTCTTGATTTGCTATCGTGGACTACCGCTGCGATCATCTTTCTGGCTATCTCTTTATGAGTCTCCTTCAGCTTTTTATTTGTTTCAAATTTGGATTGTAGTCTTTTAAGCGTTGGAGATTCATAGATGCTGCTGGCTTTAATTGGAATTCCTATCTTATTACCCTTATCATCTATAATAGAATATTGCAACCCTCCGTTTTCATTCATCTTTGTTCCCTCAGCTCCTTTGTCGGCGATTACATTGTATTGCATCAATACAGCATTGAACTCAGGGAGCGATGAAAACTTGTATTGAGCGATTACCTGATTCACAATATTTGTAATTGCCCTTTTGGTTTCAGATTTACCATACACAGCTTTGTCTATGTGAACCGGTCTTAACGGATGCAGTTGCTTTTGTTGTCGATCACCTGCCTTTACCAAACCAAACTTTATCTCTATTTCCATCCGGATTTTCTCCGATTGCAAACGCCCCATGTTGTGAAGCGATATGCGTTTACCATCCTTTTGAATGTTCGTACTGACAATATGTATGTGTGAGTGCGCGGCATCATGGTGCTGGTAAACCAGGTAAGGCTGCTTGCCAAAGCCTATACCTTCCATATACACTTCTGCAATGGCCTTAAGCTTTTCAGGCGAAGGTTTTTCTGTTATATCGAAATTGATAGAGACATGAAGGCAATTTGTTTCGGCCCTTGTATTCAATGCAGCTAGCTTCTGCAGCCTGTTCAGCTTATCATGAAAATTCAAATCGCTTTCCTGCTTTGGATAACCTTTCGCCATGATTAACATGGCTTGCCCAGCCTTTACCTTTTGCTCATTATAGTTAATCGCTCCTTTCAAACTCTTACCGCTTCTTATTCTTGCAACCACTTGTCCGACATTTTTGAAATTCGCTCTTCTACTTGTTTTGTCTTTTTGTTCACCTGTTCCTGTACTGATTCATACTGAACGATCCAACTCCGGAACTCCGGGATCTGTTTCAACGTATGCAATTTTTTTACTGCCTGGTTCAGGTTATTACCAATAGCGTTCAGTTCCTGCTTGATTGCTATTAACTCCTCCATGAAGCTATCCAGGGATTCATTGCGATATTTAACAACAACCGGCCTCCCCAATAAAACTTCCCGCATGTAATGGCTGAGTTGCGAACTGGTTGAACTCCTGAATTTCTTTTGCAGGCTTTCCAGTTCCTTTTCTGTAAACCGGATATTCTTCCACTTGTTTCTCCTCTCTTTTGCCATATTCACATTCCTCTGTCCTGATCCCGCAACGAGTTCCGAGTGAAGGGCAAGATGCCCCGTTTGTGACACAAACGTACATCTTGCTGACTGCGTGAAACGGGCAGTCTGATTCCTTGTTTTGAAATTATATTTGTCCAGGATTTACAGGTGGTTTGTACCTGCTTTCTTCAATCAGCTTTTCGACATCCTCCCATTTGAAGTATCGTCTTGTTTGAATCTTTACGGAGGCGAGGCGACCTTGTTTCATCCACTCGTATAAGGTGGGTTTGGTCACTTTGAAAATGGCACAGACCTCGCTTACTTTCAAAAGAGGACGCTGCCCATTCCTGTCTATTGCATTTAGAATCGGAACAGAGTTGTTGTGTTCGATCACCACCTGTTCAACTATTGCTTTGAGTTTTTGCCAAAACTCTTTAGGCTCCATCGGAAAGAGCATCTGCACATCTCCCATACTCACATTTTTTATCAGTTCAACACTCCCATGCAATTTACTTAGGCTTACCAATGCCGGGTTTGTGAAATGAAGATGATCATTTGTGAATTGGAGAAATACGATTTAACGCAATCGGAAAGATCAGTAAAGAGTGGACTATGTTCTCAATACCTTTTTTTGCATGTATCGGTTCACATAGTCATCCATATCTATTGACTTGTCACCACTCTGGTTCTTTAACCAGGTCATGATCTCTGACCTTTTGAATTTGTAACGATTACCGACACGGAAATATGGAATCTCTCCATTACCACACTTCGCATAAATTATATGCTTGTCCAAATTCAACAGCTCTGCAAGTTCATTTACATCCAGTGTGGACTCTTTGGAATTGGACTGCTGGTATGTCAGAATTTCAGTCAGCATTACTTTAATCTCGTTCAGCTCCTTTTGGATTTCACAAAACCTCTTCTCCATTAGTACTTCATTCGTTTCCATATTACACATTTTATATTCTTACAACTTTAGCTGCATTTGCTTTTATCGGGTCGGCCACTTTCGCATAAATCTCTGTTGTCTTTACATTTTTATGGTTTAGCATCTTGCTGACCACATAGATGCTCTCTCCACCGCTGATCAATTGCGTTGCGTAAGTATGGCGGAAATTGTGGAAGGTAATCTTCTTGGTAATTCCTGCCTGCGTTACCCAGTCCCGTACAACTCCTAATGTCCGATTGTAATCCAGCGTGGGAAATATCAGGGATTCAGGATTGCCGGGTTCTCCCAAGATGTCTGCGGCCTGCTGGCTGATATAATGCTTGAACGGCCTTTTGTTTTTTGGATCGATCATATCGAGATAGGATGAGCCGAGCTTCCTGGAATGCTTTAGATTCTTCCAGCGAAGGATCTCTATGCCACCGAATCGAAGACCTGTCAGGATGGAAAAAAGCGAAGCCTTATATACTTCTTCATCCTCAGGTTTGTTCGCAATCAAACTTTCTATTTCCTCCAGATCAAGTGCTTCTCTTTTGACTTCGATATTTTTTATGCGATCCACTTTTAACACATAATTCTCCGGAAGAATATTATCCTTGAATGCCCGTTCCACAATAGCCAGCATTTTATCCAAATAAGAAGATGCAGTATTTGTATCAAGTTTCTTTTGTTGCTGCGGATGCCGGATGGTATGAGTTGTTAAAAGAAACTCTTTGAACCTCTCCAGGAAAATTTCATTAATGTGCCGAAACTTGCAGTTATCGCCTGTGAACTTCCGGAGGTACTTAATAGCAACATCATAGTGGTTCACATCAATATTTTCCCGTTGCTTCGCTCTCATAAAAGCCTGTGCATATACATAGAAATCTCCTTCCAGAATATCTTTATTGAAAATCCTGTTCTCCTCCAGCACAAGCGCATTAAGCCGTTTCAGGTAAATCTTCTGCGCCAGCTCCGCATTCAGTGTATTCTGCTGCTTTTCAAAATTGCTGGTTGGATTACTGATGATATATAAATTCAGGAATTCCCTTCTTGTGTACTTTTTAGTGGATGGATTCCAAACAGGGGGATAGTAATCAATATACAGGCTGATCTTTCCGGTCCTCAATTTTTTCTCTCTCAGTTTCGCTTTCATAAGATACCATATTTTAAGTTCATGTAATTGATAACAGACTCCTTGGGGAATAGTAAGCGCTTGCCGACTTTCAATTTTGGAAAACTTTCATCTTTCATCACCCTGAACAGGGTGCGTTGGCTCAAACCGGACAAGGCCGATAACTCCTTCACACTGATCAGCATTTTGGAACCCAACAGGTCATTTATAACGGACGCACTTCCTGTAATCGCCTGACCAGTTTGCTGGTTTGAAACCTGGACTTTCAACTGCTTGATCCTGGCTTTGTGTGCCCTGCTATTGCACCGATGCGAACAGAACCTGGTGACGGTGGTTTTCGCCATGAATACGGCATTACAATGCTCACAAATCCGCTTTATCTGAATGTTGCTGCTCATGCTGTCATTATTTGATCTTTGAAAATGCCAGTAACTGCCTGTAGCTGCCAGACACTGACTGACACTGCCATCAGCTCAACTTTTTTTGACCCTTTTTACCCTTCTAACAAGTTATCAGAAAAAGGTACAAGTGAGGTACAAAAAAGCAATAAAAAAGAAGGAAAGCGAGGTCAAATGACCAAAATCGATTTTTGTAACGCTCTGGAAGTGAGCAAGATCAGTATAGTGCGGTTAAAGTTGGAAATCGGTTTACTTGCCGATACAGAATTTTGAGAAGATATAATCAAGCATATCTTCATTACTCACTTCACCGGTGATCTCACCGAGATAATGCAAACAACGGCGGATATCAAGGGCCAGCAAGTCGCCGGGTAATTTACTGTCGAGCCCTGCTTTAATATCTGCCAGTGATTTTTCCACTTCTTTCAAAGTATGATAATGACGGGCATTGGTAATAATGGTATTTTCTGTCTGAACTTTTCCCTGCAATACAGTGTCCATCATTCTTTCCTTCAGGGTAGCCATATGAAGATGCTGTTTGGCTGATATGAAAACGATACTGTCCTGGTCCCCAAATTTATTTCTTGCTTTTTCTTCGCCTGACTGATCAATCTTATTTGCAACCAACAAATATTGTAATTGTTGCTTTTCGAACTCAGCTCTCATTCCGGCAATATCTGATTTATCATCCCCTGCATCAAAGAGATAAAGTACCAGGTCGGCCTGCTTCATTTTTTCCAGGCTTCTTTCTATGCCTGCCGTCTCTATTACATCACTGGTATGCTTCCTGATGCCGGCCGTGTCTATCAACCGGAATAATATGCCATCAATGTTGATTACCTCCTCAATAGTGTCTCTGGTCGTTCCGGGAGTTTCGCTGACAATAGCCCTGTTTTCATTCAGCAAGGAGTTGAGCAAAGTGGATTTCCCGGCATTTGGTTTTCCAATGATAGCAACACTCACCCCTTTTTTAACAACATTACCTAATTGAAAAGAAGATGTAAGTGCTGCGGTTGTAAGAGTCATTTCATCAATAAGAGCATAAAATTCTTTGCGGTCGGCAAATTCAACATCTTCCTGGCTGAAATCGAGCTCCAGTTCAATCAGTGCCGAAAATTTTATCATTCTTTCCCGCAGTTCACTGAGTTTAGTTGAGAAACCACCCCTTATGGTATGTAAAGCTGCTTTTTGCGAAGCTGATGTATTACTGGCTATCAGATCGGCTACAGCTTCAGCCTGGGCAAGGTCTAATTTTCCGTTTAAAAATGCCCTTTGTGTAAATTCACCCGGTTTTGCCAGCCTGGCTCCTTCCTTTATGCAGGCATTGATGATCTGCTGTTGCACATATGGAGAGCCGTGACAACTGATCTCAATCACATCTTCACCTGTATATGAACGGGGCCCTTTATACAGCGACAGTACTACCTCATCTAAAACAGATTCGTTATTTTTTAATATGCCTACATGAAGTGTGTGTGATGCCTGAGCAGAAAGGTCCTTAGACGGGAAAAGTTCATTAGATATTGAAATGGCTTTTTTCCCACTAAGGCGGATAACCGCAATGGCGCCAACGCCGGGCGGAGTTGCCAGTGCCACAATCGTATCATCCCAACCTGCCATTTGATTCATCGTTCAAAAATAGACCTGACAAAGCAGGTTATAAAAACAAAAATCCTCCCCGGCTGGGGAAGATTTTTGCATATCTGGTTTCAAATTGCTTATTCAGACTGTACCACGAAAGTGATCGGCTGTTTACGGTATGCTTTTACTTTTCTTCCGTTTTGTACAGCAGCTTCCCATTTCGGGCCTTTGCTGATAACCTTAACGGCTTCTTGCTCCATACCATAGCCATGGCTGGTGAGGGCTTTCACATCGCTGATTGCGCCTTCTCTGTCCACCACAAACTGAACCCAAACAGTGTATGTACCTTCCGGAGCTCCGTTGTCAACCGGTGTATTGGGGTTAAGGTTTCTTTCAAGGAATTTTCTCCATGCACCTTCACCACCCTTGAATGATGCTTCAATCTCCACTTTCTCAAAGATCTTATTTGGATCATCCTCCTTTTTTTCTTCGATCACCTGTTTACCCTGATCTATTTCTACCGGGGCTGCGATGCCAATATCTTTGATACCTTCCTGGTCTTTGAGATCAATTTTAGCCTCTTTAAGTTCCTCTACGGGTGGGGGTGGTTGTTGCACTTCCTCGTCCTTTACGATCTTGGGCGGGGTGAACTGCTTCATTTCCACTTTTGGGGGTTCAACGGGGGGTGGAGGGGGTGGAGGGGGTTCAAATTTCTTTTCCTCCTCCTGTTTGATATCCTGCAGGGTCACTTCTTTGATCTCCAGCTTGTTGTTCTTGTTATTATCAATACTGCTAGCCAAAACAGAACCCAGCAAAGCCAACAAGGCAACGGATGCTGTGATAATCAAAGCAGTAGTGATGCGCTTATTATAAGTCTTCCGAAGCTGGTATGCCCCATAATCCTTGTTCCTGTCTTCAAAGATCAGGTCCAGGATATCTGCCGACAATATTTTATTAGCTTCCATTTGTTAAGTTGTTTAAAATTAGATGCCTAAACGATTTGTTTCCATACTGAAACGGGATTAATTTATTGCCCGGATGACTGTTCAGTGGCCTTTATAAGTTCTAGCTCCTGGTCAAGAATCTTTATCATCGCAAAACGCTTGATCTGGTTAATTGTCATTTCGTCCAGAATATCAACTGTATTCTTGTAGGTAGCGTCCGTATTTGGTTTGATTACCACCACAAGGTCTCTGTCAAGACATGATTTCTGATCCCCATTGTTTTTCTCCCACTCCTTTTTGCAGCTTTCGTCATGGACATGGTTTGCCATTACTGATCTTTTCTTGTTGATAAGCACTTCCCTGATACCCTTGAAAGTTGTCTGCTGAAAATTATTACCTGCCGCATCTACTT
The DNA here is from genome assembly GCA_964437415.1 of uncultured Chitinophaga sp. Taxonomy (GTDB): domain Bacteria; phylum Bacteroidota; class Bacteroidia; order Chitinophagales; family Chitinophagaceae; genus CADEDV01. The sequence goes on from CAYTGN010000003.1 coordinate 143,041, forward strand.
TTAACTGGCCCTCATAATAATAAACCTGGTCATTCTTTCCCAACATAACTGTAAGAGCTCCTGATTCTTTGGCCTGGTTCTTTTCTTCATCCTTTTCTGTATCCTTAGGCATACTCAGATCCATGGTAGTAGGACTGCTCATAGTAGCCGTAAAGATGAAGAATGTAATAAGCAGGAAACCCAGGTCCACCATTGGGGTCATATCCACACGGGTAGAGAGCTTTTTGGCTTTTTTCACTCCCGGACCTTTTTTATGGCTGCTTTCGCCACCGCCAGAATCGATACTTGCCATACTAAATGATTTTTAATGAATTAATTTTTAGTTTACCGGTTCTGTTTCCGGTTGTACAAATCCAGTTCTGAACCAGACGGAACATCCTCCGGTGCTGTCACCAGATTGTACTTGAATTCCTCATTCTTTTTCAGGGCTGCCACCACAGCTTCAAACGTGGGATAAGTGGATTTTCCATCTCCCTTAATGAGGTATTTAAGCACTTTTCCGGCAAAGGCCTTTTTGGATTCAGCTATCCACCATACCAGTTCATTATTCAGTGTATCAAGAACGGGTATGCCCTCCTGCTTGATGTTCGTATGCTCTTCAGCCGGAACCGCTAATAGTGGCTTCAATTTCGAAAACGGAACGCCAACAGAAACTGTTTTTCTGAAATTAGCCATTTCTGCATCAGTTAATCCCAACTGCTGTTTTTCATTAATGTTTTTGATGATCTGGTCAAATACAGCCGGGTCTTTTTCAGAAAGTATTGAAAAATAGACCTTGTTGTCCGGACCTATAGTAACCATCACCGCATCATTCTCCGGCAGGTTTTGCGAAGAAACAGAATTTGGTGTAGTGATCTCCACAGGCTCCGGTGGTTTGAATTTGGTAGCCATAATAAAGAAGGCAAGGATCAGAAATGCCACATCCACGAAAGGTGTCATGTCCGTATCGGTGCTCTTTCTTTGTATATTAACCTTTGGCATGCACTTAATAGTTTAATGAATTAGATGAATTAGTTCGGCTTTTCCATACATAAATTGCTGTTGAAACTCAGCTTATTTATACAGAGAAGCAAAACTTTGGGTCAGGGTGAAACCTGATTCATCTATTCCGTAAGTAATTGAGTCTATCTTAGTTGTAAACACATTGTACATAATAAGAGCAAGGGCTGATGTACCGATACCAAGTGCTGTGTTATAAAGTGCCTCTGAGATACCCACCGCCAGTTCACTGGCCGCACCGGCACCGCCTTCTTCACCAAGGGCAGCAAATGATTTGATCATACCGATTACCGTTCCCAAGAGGGCAACGAGTGTACCAACTGATGTAATAGTAGAAAGGAACACCAGGTTCTTTTGCAGCATCGGTAGTTCCAGGGCTGTGGCTTCTTCCACTTCCTTTTGGATAGACATTACTTTTTGCTCTGTATCAAGACCCCCTTCACCAATCATTTCTTTGTAACGACGGAGACCTGCTTTCATTACATTAGCAACAGAACCTCTTTGCTTATCACACTCTGACAAAGCGGCATCTACATTGCGATTGGCCAGGTGATACTGCACTTTACGGATAAAGTCAGAAATTGAACCATTGCCTAAAGCTTTGCGAATTGTTAGGTAGCGTTCAATGGAAAATACAATCACCATCAGGAACATACCGATCAAAAGCGGTACAATGATTCCACCTTCGTATATCCTGTGGAATGCATCTTTTGGTTTTTTGTGCTCAGGCCAGAACCAGCCTTCAGAAGAAGGAGCTTCAAATCCACTAGAAGCACCCATCATAAAACGCCAGATGCAATAGCCAGCCAATATACAAACAACGGGGGCGACCCATGAAATCATATTGCTGCTCTTTTTTGGTTGAACCGATGTAGCCTTAACGGATGCAGTTGGTTTAGTCTCTGCCATGATCTTTGTTTTTTTAGTGTTTTTTAATTTTTAATATACTAATCCAGAATTCGGAGTCACAATGCTAATAAAAAAGTCTTTACAAATTTTCCCTGGCATTGCTTTTTTACAGGAAAGGACTTCAAGTTAAGGATTTTTTCATATGCGCAAGCTGCCTGTAAATAATTTGATTCCCGTCAGAAACAATCAAGGGCAATATCCCCTATTCATACCGAAGGGCCTCTATGGGGTTAAGCCTGCCGGCTTTCAGGGCTGGATAAATACCGGCCAGCAACCCCACCAGGCTGCAAATGACAATACCATACACTATCCAGTTCCAGGGCACTACAAACCCTGTATCAAGAACCATGGAAAAAAGATTACCCACCAGCACCCCGAGGATAATACCGAAAATCGCCCCCATCAGGCTGATCAGAATCGTTTCCAGCAGGAATTGCCGTCTCACCATTTTGCTTTTTCCACCAATAGCCTTGATAAGCCCCACTTCCTTGGTTCTTTCTGACACGGAAACCAGCATAATGTTCATCAACCCAATGGCTGCGCCTATCAGGGTGATAAACCCGATCATGGTGGCTGAAATGGTCAAAAAACCGAGGCTGTTCATGGCTTTTTCGGCTATGCTGTCGCTTCTGTCCAGAACAAAATTATTCTCCTCTGTAGTGGTCAGTTTGCGAATGGATCGAAATCTTCCCTCTGCCTCACTCATTGCTGCCGGCACCTGCAGCAGATCGTTGGTCATAACCGCTATCACAAAAGAAAAACCAGACGGAAAATTTTTATGAACGTTAGTATAGCTAGTGATGATAATATTGTCCCTGCTAAAGCCAAATGCAGAACCGCGGCTCTCCAGCACTCCCAGCACCCTGAATGGAATATTATTGATCCTTACTACTGAATTAACTGCTCCTTCTATTTTTTCTTTGAAAAGATTTTTGGCCACATCATAACCAAGCAGGCACACATTGCGGCCCGCTTCCACCTCCATCCTGTTGATGTTCCGGCCATAGGAAAGGGTAAAACCGTTCAACAATAAATAATTCTCATCACCGCCAAACAGGGTCACATTCGGGCTTGTTTTTTTAGATTCAAAGGAGACAATATTATTACGGTTGCCAAAAATGGAAATGCTGCGAATGGAGGGGAAACTAAATTGCCTGACAAACATTTCAGCCTCCTCCTTGGTGATACGTCTGTCAAGATTGGATTGCTTTTGCCTTCTTGCATTTGTCTTTTTAGATACTTTGATCTCGTTGTTATTACCACCTCCAAATCGAATATTTCTTTCCTTAAAACGTACAGTGAAAGCGTTGGCGCCCATGGTGGAAAAACTTTCGGTGAATTTCTGATTCATGGCCTTGATGGCCGTAATGATACCCACCAGCGCCATAATGCCGAATGCGATGATGGCTACTGTAATGCCTGTCCGCAGTTTATTGCTGCGAACGGTTTGAAAGGCCAGTGATAATGTGTCACGAAAATTCATCTGGATGACTTGCCTCTAAATTACAGAAAGAAGCAAAGAAAAGGGGTTGAAATGTGATGAACAGTTTTTAGAAATAGAACCAATACAACAGCAGGTTGGGGAAAATGCCCAATAAAATGACAAGTGCTGCCAATGCCACTAATGTGCCGCGAAATGCCGGGGTGGTGGCTGCAAGCTCTGCATCTCCCTCTTTGAAGAACATGGCCTGTATCACCCTGAAATAGTAATAAACGCTGACCGCTGCCATCAACACGGCAAAGATGCCTAACCACAATCCCTTTGGCGAAGCCAGGGTTGCTTTCAGCATGAAAAATTTTGCCAGAAACCCTGCTGTCAGCGGAATACCTGCCAGGGACAACAAGAAAACAGTAAGTGTAGCCGCCAGCAGTGGTTGTTGTTTGGCCAGCCCATTGAAACCGTCAAATGTATAATCTTTCATCTTGGCAAGCACAGCAAAGATGCCAATCGTTGCAAGACTGTAAGCTGTTGCATACAATAATAGACCCTCTTTTGCCTCAGCACTCATTGCAAAAACAGCCAGCAACATAAATCCTGCCTGTGCAATACTGGAATAGGCCAGCATCCGCTTGACACTTTGCTGGAAAACAGCCGTAATATTGCCAATGAAGAGTGTAGCAGCAGTTACTACAGCCATCCAAAACTTCCATTGTATTTGCAACATGCCAAAGCTCTCCTCAAACAAACGCAAAAAACCAATGAAGACCGCCGCCTTCACGATAGTGGCCATGAAAGAAGTGAATACCGTTGGGGCACCATCATATACATCAGGCGTCCAGAAATGAAATGGCGCTGCTGACACTTTAAACAGCATGGAAAAAAGCAGCAGCAGCATACCGGCGATCAGCAGTGCCGATGGCTGGTTGCTGAAAGTGCCGATCACTTCTGTGCTAAAGCTTCCCTTTGCCCCGTATACCAGGGCAATTCCCATCAGCATCAGGCCGGTTGAGAATGATCCCAGCAGAAAATATTTCAGCCCTGCTTCATTGCTTTTGAGATTTCTTTTATCACTTCCCGTAAGTATATATAGCGGAATGGAAATGATCTCAATGCCAAGAAACAAAATAAGCAATGACTTAAAAGAAGAAACGAGAATGATACCACAAGTGATGAAGAAGATCAGCGCAAAATAATCAGCATAGTTCACCCCCACTTTTTCCATATCTCTTGCCGACAGCAAAAAGTATAAAAAAGTGGCAAAGAGGATAATGGAATTGAACAGCAAAGCAAACCTGTCAAAGTACATCATACCTTCCGTGTTCACCCGGAAGAAAACAGTGCCGTAGGTTTCCAGGATATTACTGATCAGCAACAAGAACATTCCCACAATAGCGATATTGCGGACAGCTGATTTCTGTTTCAGCACAATACCGCTGTACATCATCACTACTCCCAATATTGCCGATAATATTAACGCATTCATATCTTCATGTTCTTATTGCTTGTTGAACAAATGGCTGATATCAATTTTGTTCATGATTTCCTGAGACATCTCATCCGTATAACCCAGCAGGGCCTGGGGATATACTCCCAGCCAGAAAATAAGCACAACGATTATTCCTAAAGCAAATTTTGCATTTAAGCCAATATCCTGCGCTGAAGCAGTGGCCGCACTCAACTCACCATAAAACACTTTCCGGATCATGTTCAGCGTATATACTGCCGCCAGAATGATCCCAACACCGGCAAAACAGGTAAACCAGATACTGTATTGTGATTTTGCCTGCAGTATGCCATTAAACATCAAAAACTCGCCGGCAAAAGCATTGGTCAGTGGCAACGCAATATTCGCAAGTGCTATTATGACAAACAAGATGGCCATAGCCGGAGCCCTTTGAGCAAGGCCGCCGAGTTCGGAAATTTTTCTTGTGTTAAACTGTTTTTCCATCAATTCCACGAGTATCCACAAACCAATGATATTGATGCCGTGGTTAAACATCTGTATCATCACTCCCTGCATACCGCTTTTGCTTTCGGCAAAAATGGCGGCGCACATCAGTCCGATGTGTGCAATGGATGAATAAGCCACCAACCGTTTTATATCATCCTGCCTGATGGCGATCAGCGAAGCATAAATGATACCGGCCACTGCCAGCGACATGGTCACATCTCCCCACGAGTAAGAAGCAACAGGCATCACCGGGAGCAACCAGCGGAGCAATCCAAGCAAACTCATTTTCACCATCACACCGCTTAGCACCATTGTAGTGGCTGTTGGCGCCTGCTCATAGGTGTCGGGCTGCCAGGTGTGAAAAGGAAATATCGGCATTTTGATGGCAAAAGCCACAAAGAAAAGCCAGAACAACCAGGTTTGTTCCTTGCCACCCAACTGCAGTGCATAGAATGATTCAATGCTGAATGATCTGTTTGGTGTCAGCGATTGCAAATAGATGATGCCGATCAGCATCAGTAGTGAACCCACAAATGTGTAGATAAAGAATTTGAAGGTGACGCGGATTCTTTTTTCACCGCCCCATTGCGAGCAGAGGAAATACATAGGGATCAGAGCCAGTTCCCAGAAAAAATAAAAGAGCAGTGCATCCATAGCAAGGAACACTCCCATCATTCCCGCCTGGCAAAGCAGCATCAGCGCAAAAAAATTGTTGGCTTTTTTATAGGTGCTGTTCCAGGTGCCTATGAAGATCAGTGGGTAGGCAACGGCTGTCAGTAAACAAAGTACCTGGCCGAGTGTATCAAGCTTAACTGCAAAACTGCTGCCCAGCATACTCATCCAGGAAGACTGATGCTGCAGGCTCTGCTTATCGTTCAAGACCCAAATACCAAGCAGTGAAACAGCCAGTGTTGCCAATGATGCAAATAAACTCCAGGCCCGTGCTGACCTTTCTTCTTTTATGAAAAAAGAAATCATTCCGGTCAGCAAAGGGATCAGTATGAGTAAAACAGGAATCATGATATTAATCTCGCCTAACTATTTTCTTAAAAAGAATTGTACTACAAACACCAGCAACATGCTCAATACCATCAACAATACATAGTTGCCAACCTGGCCGCTTTGCAGCAAGCGCAACTGACGGCTGCCATACTGTACCATTCTGCCCACTCCATTCACTATCCCATCCACAACGTCTTTTTCAACCACCGACTTCAGGAATCCGCCAAAGCGATGAAGTGGCTGCACAATTATTTTATCATACAGTTCATCCACATACCATTTATTCTCCAGTACTTTTCCAAAACCTGTTGCTTCGCTACGCTGGTAGTTTCTGAATTTTGTCCAGGCAAAAAATATCATTCCCAGCACCAATGCTGTTGAAATGCCCATCAGCATGTATTCTTCAGAATGAGAAATATGATGACCCTCGCCTTTGGCAATCACCGGGGATAAAAATGCTGTTAGTTTATCACCGCCATGTATGATGGCTTCCGGCACTCCTACAAATCCACCGACCACAGAAAGTGCAGCAAGAATGATAAGTGGGATGGTCATGGCAGAAGGGCTTTCATGCAAATGATGTTCCTGCTCATGCGTTCCCCTGAATTTGCCATTGAACGTAATAAATAGCAAGCGAAACATATAGAAAGCTGTCAGCAAGGCTGTGAACAATGCAATGCCGTACAACACGGGATTTTTAAGGTATGCGCCGAGCAGGATTGCATCTTTGGAAAAGAAACCACTCAGCGGAGGAATGCCTGCTATAGCAATACAACCAATAAGAAAAGTGAAATAAGTGATGGGCAACTTTTTACTCAGCCCGCCCATATTGCGGATATCCTGTTCCCCGCTCATAGCATGGATCACACTACCGCTGCCGAGGAACAGCAAAGCTTTAAAAAATGCATGTGTCATCACATGGAACACAGCGGCTGAATAGGCACCGGTTCCTAATGCAAGGAACATGAATCCCAACTGGCTGACGGTTGAATAAGCCAGCACTTTTTTGATATCGTTTTGTTTGAGAGCAATCGTAGCAGCCACTAATGCCGTCGCCAGACCGATGTAAGCCACCACATCCATTGTAATAGTCGACAAAGAATAGAGCACATTGCTGCGGGCAATCATATAAATACCTGCCGTCACCATCGTGGCGGCATGGATCAATGCAGAAACCGGTGTGGGCCCCGCCATCGCATCCGGCAACCAGGTGTATAATGGTATCTGGGCACTTTTACCTGTGGCGCCTACAAAAAGCAGTAATGTTATAACTGTAATATCAGTTGAAGAAAGTTTAGCCAGGTTCTCTGCTGCAAAAACATCAGCAAATGAAACCGAATCAACCTTTGCAATGAACCAGAAGATAGCGATCAGGAATGCAAGGTCGCCGATACGGTTCATGATAAAGGCTTTATTAGCTGCCTTATTGTACTCATGGTTTTTGAACCAGTAACCAATGAGCAGGTAAGAACAAAGCCCCACTCCTTCCCAGCCGATAAAGAGAATAACATAGTTAGCCCCCATCACCAGCAACAGCATTGAGAACACAAAGAGATTGAGATAGGCAAAATATCTGCCGAAATGCTCCGTCTTTTCTTCATGCATGTAAGAAGTGGAATAGACATGAATGAGAAAACCGACACCGGTAATGATTAAAAGGAATAAAGAAGAAAGCTGGTCAATCTGAAAGGCAAAAGAAATCTTCAGCTTGTCAACAACGATAAAATCAAAATAGTCGGCTACGAAAGGAGAACTCATTCCTCTCACCTGCATGAACACCAGGATGCTCAGTACAAAAGACGCAAGAATAACCCCGCTGCCAATAACGCCGATGGCCGGTTTGGATAAATGTTTTCTTCCCAGCCCATTGATCAAAAAACCGATCAGTGGCAGTAAGGGAATCAAATACACAAATTGCAATACGTTCTTCATATTTAAACGACCCAATAACCCCTCTTTCGGAGGGGCTTGGGGAGGCTTTTAATGCTTCAACCTGTTCAAAAAGTTAATATCCACCGAATGAATATTTCTATACATCATTACAATAATTGCCAACCCCACACTCACTTCTGCTGCTGCTACCACCATGATAAAGAATACAAATAATTGCCCGTCTGTTCCTGCAACTGCATTGGTGGCAGCGTTCTGCACATGATGCATTTTTGAGAAAGCTACCAGCAACAAATTCACGGCATTCAGCATCAACTCAATGCACATAAATATGATAATGGCATTGCGGCGGGTGAGCACTCCCACGATACCTATCACAAACAGTGCGATTGACAATAATATATAATACGTTATAGGCATAAAACAAAGCTTTGAACTATTAGCTACGAGCAGTGAGCCGGAGTTTTATACTCGTTGCTCATGGCTCAAGCCTCATAGCTATTCTTTCTTCCCGATCACCACCGCACCGATCATAGCACTCAGGAACAAAATGCTGCTGATCTCAAACGGCACCACATAATTGGTGAACAATTCTTTTCCGAGATTTTCAATCAGGCCGATATTTCCTTCTTTCACCTGCGCCAGGTCTTCCTTCCCTGCCACATTTTTCAATGCTGCTACCATCACCAGCATCAAACATCCTCCTGAAACGGCGCCTGCCAGCTTCAGCCATTTATTTTTTTGCGGTTCCGATTCCTTGTTCAGATTGATCAGCATGATGACAAAAAGGAACAGCACCATGATGGCGCCAGCATAAACAATGATGTTTACAATAGCCAAAAACTGTGCATTCAGTAAAATATAATGACCGGAAATAGCAAAGAAAGTGGCGATGAGCCATAGCACACAGTACACCGGGTTCTTGCTGGTGATCACCATCAGTGCGCTGAAAAGGGCCATAACCGATAAAACCCAAAAAAGTATTTGCGTAATGTTCATTCCTTAAAGCAGTTGATGCTGTTGCTGGTGTTAATTTGCCTTTTCCTTTACCGCCCTTTCGCCCAAAGCTTTTTTATATTCTTCGGGCTGTGTCAGCGGATTCGGTATCAACAGATCCTCTTTTTTATAAATAAATCCTTTTCTTCCATAATTGGCCGGCGCAAAGGTCTGTGACAGGTAGATCGCATCCTTCGGACAGGCTTCCTCACACAAACCGCAGAAGATGCAGCGAAGCATGTTGATCTCGTATTTTGCTGCATACTTCTCCTCGCGGTACAAATGCTCTTCTTCCGGCAATCGTTCAGCTGCTTCCATGGTGATGGCTTCGGCAGGGCAAGCCACCGCACACAAACCACAGGCGGTGCAACGCTCCCGACCTTCTTCATCCCTGTTCAGCACATGCAGACCGCGGAATACCTGGGAGAAAGTCCTTTTCTGCTCCGGGTAATTGATCGTCGGTCGCTTTTTAAAAATGTGACTGAACGTGATCGCCATCCCCTTCGCTATATTCCACAGGTAGAGTTTCTCCACCCATGTCATGGGACTGCGGTCCACCTGTTTTGCTCGTTGTGTTAATTGCATAAAGCTTTTCAGCTTTTAAAAATTTTCGCAAATATATTGTTTATGTTCCCAGCTTCAGTTCTGAACCTGCCGAAGAATTCTTGTCATCGCCTGTTACTCCGAATGTTCGGGGCACTCTTCGTCGTTTGGTTCGCTTATCATCATTTGTTGAACCCCTCCGGGGTTCATATCAAAAAATTTCTTATTTCTACCAATATTAGCCCCCTATGGGTTCTTGTTCAATACCACTGCAACTCGTTCTGCACTTATATCTACAGCCCTGGTGATTTCAAAACTAAAAACCATTTTCAAGATACAGACTCCATAAGCCCCTCCTGCGGAGGGTCCCGATAAATATCGGGATGAGGAGGCTCCTATTTCTTCAGCCACAACACCACTGCCGCTGTGATGATCATATTGATCAATGCCAGCGGGATCAGTTTCCTCCAGCCCAATTTCATCAATTGGTCATAACGGAAACGGGGAATCGTCCACCGTATCCAGATAAATACAAACAGGAAGAAGAATGTTTTGGCCATCAATGCCCCAAAACTTAGCAAAGCCATCAAATTCTGCGACAATCCCCATTTGCTTTCGTCCACAAACGGCAATATGTCATAGCCGCCAAAGAATAAAGTGGCCATGATCACACTACTGATGAACATGTTGATGTATTCAGCAAATAAATAAAATCCAAGTTTCATAGATGAATACTCCTGGTGATAACCAAAGTTCAGCTCGTTCTCCGCTTCGGGCAGGTCAAACGGCGTACGGTTACACTCAGCCAGTGCACAAATGAAAAATATCAGGAAGCCCAGTGGCTGTAAAAAGAAATGCCACACACTTCCATTAGCGATCTGGTTATTGACAATGCCGCTCATTTGCAATGTACCCGTCAGCATAAGCACTGCGATCAGCGATAAACCCATTGCCAGTTCGTAAGAGATCATTTGCGAAGCGCCGCGAAGCGCTGCCAGCAGGGAGAACTTATTGTTTGAAGCCCAGCCACCAACCATGATACCATATACTCCCATGCTCACGACTGCAAATACATATAAAATACCAATATTCAGATCAGCTATTTGCAGCGGCACCTGTCTTCCGTTAATGTCCAATGTGCTGCCCCAGGGAATAACAGCGCTGGTCAGCAAAGCAGTCATCATGGCTAATGAAGGACCGATAATGAACAGCATTTTAGAAGATGCCAGCGGTATGATTTCTTCTTTAAAGAAAAGCTTGCCTCCATCGGCAAGAGGTTGCAAAATGCCCCAGGGACCTGCCCGGTTAGGACCACGACGATCCTGTAGCCAGGCCGCCACTTTCCTTTCTGCATACGTTGTGTACATCGCAATAAAGAAAGAAAGGCCGATGATCACTGCAATCAGCAATCCCTTTTCAAGTAGTAACCACCAATCTATTGTCAATAAATGCATGATGTTCTGTTATTATTGATCTTTCTTCTCAAATGTTTTACTGGTCGCCGGTCCGGGTAATGCACTTAATTCTACCGAGTTCACATCACTGATACTATGTATATCCATCAGTAGTTTCGGCGCCCTTCCACCCATCACATCCGGCAACGTTTCCTTAGGCATCACCATTTCAACATAATGTCCTTGCGAGATCACTGAATGCCTGTTCACATTTGTCGGGCCTTCAATTGTCCAGTCACTCACTTTCTTTCTTTCAAAGCGGCAGGTGTTACAGATCCAATCTTCCACTTCACCCCATTCATCTTTTCTTGCTGTTACCCGCAACACTTCTTCACCCCGCATCCACAGCCGCACTTTACCGCTGCATTTATCGCAACTGCAATGTGCCTCTACAGGCTTAGTGAACCATACACGGTTTTTAAACCGGAATGTTCTGTCGGTCAAAGCTCCTACCGGGCACACATCAATGACATTCCCGATAAAATCATTATCCAGGCTCTTTTCAATGTAAGTGGCAATCTCAGAATGATCGCCCCTGTCCAGCACACCGTGCACTCTCTTATTCGTCACCTGGTCAGCCGTGAACACACAACGATAACAAAGGATGCACCTTGTCATGTGCAGTTGTATATAAGGGCCAAGGTCATGCTTTTTGAAAATCCGCTTTTTAAATTCAAAACGGGTGCCTTCGGTGCCATGACTATAACTCAGGTCCTGCAGATCGCACTCGCCGGCCTGGTCACATACCGGGCAATCGAGTGGATGATTGATCAACAAAAATTCCACCACACCATTTCTTGCATCAATCACTCTTTCGCTGGTGATATTCTTCACCACCATGCCGTCCATTACATTGGTGCGGCAACTGGCCACCAGCTTAGGCATAGGTCTTGGATCAGCTGCAGAACCAGCCGCCACTTCCACCAGGCAGGTACGGCATTTGCCACCACTTCCTTTCAGTTTGGTATAGTAACACATGGCGGGTGGCGCCACATCACCACCGATCTGTCGTGCTGCCTGCAGGATGCTTGTTCCCGGCTCCACATCAATCGTGATGTTGTCAATGGTTACTTTAAAAAGTTTTTTCTCTTCAGCCATGCCCTGTCCCCTAAAGGGGAATTTTAATGTTAATCAAATTTCTTTTAAGCACCAGCCAACTCCCCTTTAGGGGTTGGGGGTATCGGGTCTGCATAATGCGCCAAACCATAATTCCTTCTCAAACACTCCTCCGGGTTATTGACATGCCATTCAAATTCATCCCTGAAGTGACGGATCGCTGCTGCCACCGGCCATGCTGCCGCATCACCTAAAGGACAAATTGTATTGCCTTCTATTTTCCGCTGAATATCCCACAGCAGATCAATATCACTCATCTTGCCTTTTCCATTCTCAATGTTCAGTAATATTTTTTCCATCCAGCCGGTTCCTTCACGGCAGGGTGAACATTGACCACAGCTTTCATGACGATAGAATCTTGCCAGTGTATAAGTATGTTTCACCACACACTGCGTGTCATCTAAAACAATAAAACCACCTGAGCCCATCATGGAACCTGTTGCAAAGCCACCATCGGCCAAACTCTCATAGGTCATCATTCTTGTTTCGCCTTTGGCAGTCTTCAACAAAAGATTCGCCGGTAGAATAGGTACAGATGATCCTCCGGGGATACAGGCTTTCAGTTTTCTTCCATTAGCGATACCACCGCAATATTCATCGCTGTAAATAAACTCTTCAACCGAAATGGTCATGTCAATCTCATATACACCTTGCTTCTTAATATTACCACAGGCTGAGATCAGCTTGGTGCCTGTTGATTTTCCAATACCGATCCTCGCATATTCTTCACCGCCATCATTTATGATCGGGACCACCGCAGCAATTGTTTCCACATTGTTCACCACGGTTGGGCAATCCCACAAACCTTTTACCGCAGGGAACGGGGGTTTGATCCTCGGGTTACCTCTCTTTCCTTCCAGTGATTCAAGCAAAGCAGTTTCCTCACCACAGATATAAGCACCGGCGCCACGCTGCACATAAATTTCACAATCAAAGCCGCTGCCCAGGATATTTTTCCCCAGCCAACCATTGTTCTTTGCTTCCTCTATGGCCTGTTCTAAAATATCAACGATCCATGCATATTCGCCACGGATATAGATATAAGCTCTGTTAGATCCCAATGCAAAAGCAGATGTGATCATACCTTCAATGAGCAAATGCGGAATGAACTCCATTAAATAACGATCCTTAAATGTTCCCGGCTCCGATTCATCTGCATTCACTACCAAATAACGGGGCACTCCCTCCGGCTTGGCAAGGAAACTCCATTTCATTCCTGTCGGAAATCCAGCGCCACCACGGCCACGGAGACCGCTTTTCTTCACTTCTTCCGTCACCGCATCAGGACTCATCGTTTTCAATGCCTTTTCGACGCTGCGATAGCCACCTTCACGACGATATACATCGTAAGAGCGGATGCCATCCACATGAGCTTTGTCTAATAATAGTTTTCTTCCCATATACCCTATCCCCTGAAGGGAAATAATTTTTTGTTTAATATCATCCTCTTACTGCCTGCCTAGCAAACAACAACCACCTGTTTCCTTTCTTCACCCACACTTCCAGCACCCTTAGCCGGAACTTTCCTTCATTTCCGTTCAGCGTTGCTGATATATCCGCCACAAACCTTGCATTCGCCATATTTCCGTTAAGGATCACCTGCAAACTATCTTCCTTGTAGCTGTTATATTTCATATAACCTGTTTCCAGGTTGCTGAGCAATTCGTTTTTGGTCTCCACCCAACCGTTGCTATGGCCATAACTCAACGCTTTATCTGTTTGCTGGTTGATGGAAACCGTATTCTTTTTCACTAACGCCTGGTGAAATTCTTTGATCTTTGCTGTCAGTTTCGCATCCCCCGCCTGCGCAACTACTGCAAGGTTTATAAAAAGCAATCCAAGAACTGCTACAATCTTTTTCATCTAATTTGTTTTCTTCAATACATATTTATCGCCAAGGTTTCCGGAAATTCTTTTGCCGTCAGGTCCCAGTTGAATAAGGGTGGAGTCGGTCTTTAAATATTGATCCGCTCCATCTGTTACATCGAGCAGGTGTAATGTGTCGCCATGCATCATAAACTTACCCTGCATGCTAATTTCATTGCTTCCGGCACCGGTTGATTTTCGTCCTATATAAAGATCTCTCTTGGTATAACTGTTATCATCCATCAGCGTTACGATCACTTCAATGCCATCGCAATCCGGGCAAGGGATAACTGCAGTGTAGCTGGCCGTCACCACCGGTTCTTTCTTCACGGTCTCAACTGCTGCCGAATCAGCCGGTTTATCTTTTTTGTCTCCTGCATTATTACAGGCCGTTAAAACAAAGAACAGGATCGTCGCAAAAAGGATGATCTTTTTCATATCGCAAGTTTTAAGTTCAGTTGCCTGCAACCGCACTTTTTCTGCACTCTTCAATGATGGCATCCACTTTTTCCCTTGTCAGGTGTTCCCTGTAGTTATTTCCCAACTGCATCATCGGGGCATAACCACAGGCGCCAAGACACTCCACTGTTTTCAATGTAAACATACCATCTGCTGTTGTTTCACCGGGTTTGATACCCAACTTATCATAGATATACTTTACAATATCATCGCTGCCATTGATCATGCAGGGCCCGGTCTGGCAAACTTCAAACATGTATTTGCCAACAGGCTTTAAATTATACATGCTGTAAAAAGTGGCCACTTCATACACTTCTATAGGCTCTAACTGCAATAGCGAAGCCACATAGTCCATCGTCTCCGCACTCAGCCAGCCGCCAAATTCTTCCTGCGCCAGGTGCAGCACCGGTATCACCGCACTCTTTTGTTTCCCTTCGGGATAAAAAGAGATGATGCGTTGTACTTCCTTTAATTTAACATCCGAAAATTTCATCAGTCGGTTTTTGATTTTGGATTTTTGGTTTTAGACTATTACCTACCAACGGTGTGCTTTCAATCTAAAATCAAAAATTAAAATTCTAAAATATCAGGCATCCAGTTCCCCTGCAATCAGGTTCAGTGAACTCATCGTTATGATCGCATCACTCAGCATCGAATCCTTTGTCAGCTCACTGTAAGCCTGGTAATAAATGAAACAGGGGCGGCGGAAATGCAAACGATAAGGTGTCCGTCCGCCATCACTGATCAAATAAAACCCCAATTCTCCATTACCTCCTTCCACAGCCTGGTACACTTCACCCGCCGGAATTTTTGTTTCTCCCATGATGATCTTGAAATGCCAGATCAGCGCTTCCATCTTGGTATAAACATCTTCCTTGGGCGGCAAATAATATTCAGGAACATCGGCATGATATACTTCCGCCTCTGCTCCTTTTAACTCCTGTACCTTATGATAAGCCTGCTCAATGATGCTCAATGATTGCCACATTTCCTGGTTGCGGACCAGCCATCGGTCGTAGTTGTCACCCGTGGTGCCGACAGGGATATTGAAATCAAAATCCTGATAGCTGCTGTAGGGTGTGTGCACCCTCACATCATAGTCTACACCGGCGGCACGAAGATTCGGCCCTGTGAAACCATAATTCAATGCCCGTTCTGCACTGATGGCCCCTGTGCCCTGTGTCCGTTCCATGAAAATGCGGTTACGCTGGAAAAGATTTTCAAACTCTTTCAGCACTTTGGGATACTCTCTCAGAAACTTCTCTAATTTCTGAAAAGCGATGTCATTGAAATTTCTTTCAAAACCACCGATGCGGCCGATATTAGTTGTAAGTCTTGCACCGCAAACTTCTTCATATATCTCATAAATGAGTTCACGGTATTGCATCACATACAGGAAGCCTGTGTATGCACCCGCATCCACACCCACAATAGAATTACAAATAAGATGATCAGAAATCCTCGCCAGTTCCATGATGATGACCCGGAGATAATCCACTCTTTTTGGCGTTTCCACACCCAACAGCTTTTCGCAGGTAAGATGCCAGCCCATATTATTGATGGGAGAAGAGCAATAATTCAACCGGTCAGTGAGTGTAGTGATCTGTGCAAGGGGTCGGCGTTCAGCTAATTTTTCAAATGCCCGATGAATATACCCAACAGTCTGCTCAGCAGAAACAATTCGTTCACCGTCTAATTCCAGGATATTCTGAAACACACCATGCGTAGCCGGGTGGGTGGGACCCAGGTTCAGCGTGGTGGTAGTCTTCCCGATGGAGCCTTCCGGTAATTTTATGTGATGTTCTGACATTGCTGTCTTTAAATTATTTATTGTTGAACCCCTACGGGTTCTTGTACATTTTCTATATACATTTTACCCCTACGGGGTAATAAGCATATTCAAATCTCCAGGCTATCTTCCAAACATTTCATCATCCTTATCAATCCTGGTCTGGTCTTCCAGCGGAAATTCTTTCCGCATCGGGAAATAATCCATTTCGTCCACATTCAAAATTCGTTTCAGGTTGGGGTGCCCCACGAAATTCACCCCAAAGAAATCATAGGTCTCTCTCTCCATCCAGTTAGCTGCCGAAAACAATCCGCTGGCCGTATAAACATCCGGTTTATTTATATCTGCAAAAACTTTGAACCGGATGCGGACATTGTCAACCATATTGTGCAGGTGATAAACCACTGCCAGTTCTCTGCCGGTTTGACCGGGATAATGCACTGCAGTCAGGTCGGTCATGAAACGAAATTTCAACTCTTCATTATCGTATAGAAAATTGAGGACTTTCAGGTTGAGTTCTTTTGGCGCTTCAAACGTCAGCATGCCATATGGCTCTTCAAAATTGAAAACCTGCTCGCCAAACTTCTCTTTCAGTCTTTGTTTTACTATATCGTTCGTCAATCCCATCCTGATTTTGGTTTTGGATTTTTGGTTTTAGATTTTGTCAATCTAAAACCCAATCCCGATATATCATCGGGACAGCAATCAAAGATTCTTATTGAATGCCATAACTTTCCAGCAATACCTTATACTGCTCACCATTTCTCCTTCTCAAACTTTCTTTGCCTACGAGATCCTGTATTCTTAAAACACCATCAATGATCGCTTCGGGTCTTGGCGGACAGCCCGGCACATATACATCCACCGGCACCACCTGGTCAATGCCCTGCAACACACTATATGTATCGAAAATGCCGCCGCTCGATGCGCAGGCGCCAACGGCAATCACCCAGCGGGGTTCGGCCATCTGCAGATAAACTTGCTTCACCACCGGTCCCATTTTTTTGGCAATAGTTCCCATCACCATCAGCAGGTCGCACTGGCGAGGTGAGAAACCCACTCTTTCCGACCCAAATCTTGCCAAATCATAATGGGAACCCATCGTAGCCATGAATTCAATACCACAACAGGAAGTGGCAAATGGCAGAGGCCAGATAGAATTCTTTCTTGCCAAACCAATAACACTATTCAGCTTGGTGGCAAAAAAACCTTCGCCCATGCTGCCTTCCGGCATATCTACCCTGCTGATGTCAGTCTCCAGCGGCTTTTTGAAAAGATTATATGATACAGGACGATCCATTTTATTCAAGATTTTTGATTGAAGATTTAATATAATAAACAGTTCATCAAATCCCGGTGTTCACTTTAATCTTCAATTTTCAATAACCCATTATCCGATCCTCTATTCCTCCCACTTCAGCGCACCCTTCTTAATGATATATATAAACCCGGAAAGGAAGAATCCAACGAACATCAATACGGCCCAAAAACCGCTCCAGCCAAGCTCCCTGAAATTTACCGCATAGGGATAAAAGAAGATAATCTCCACATCAAACAACACAAATAAAATGGCTACCAGGAAATATTTGATAGCAACCGGCTGGCGGGCATCACCATGCGATTCGATACCACTGGCAAAGGTCTGCAACTTGTCAGAAGTCCTTCTTTTGGGCCCCAGCATGTGGGTGAGCAACATCAAAAAAGTGACCAGCCCCCCGGCTATGAGGAATTGAAGACCCACCGGTAAAAAAGCGCCGGCATCATTGGGATTCAGGTTGGTTTGCAGCAAATAAATCATAGCCTTTACACTGGTCGGCAAAAATAAGACTGCTGCATCAAATTACCTTAAAAATCGGGGTCTATCCGGCCTGCTTCCTTTCACATTACAAAAAAGAAAAATCCCCCGCCATTACAGCAGGGGATATCAAAGTAAAAGAAGAAAACCGACTTAAATATGTTTATTGCTGTCAGGGATTTCTTGATGCACTGGATTTAGCGCCGCCGCTGCCATTTGGTGAAGCTGGTTTGGGTGGCTGCACCTGCATTTTTTCGATCTGTTCAATATATCCCTGGATTGCTTCAGCATTGGCTATGTCAATATCTTTCCATTTCCGGAAATATTCCAGCGATTTTTCCTTGTCTTTAGCATCATTGATATAATAAGCTGCCAGGTATCTCACAGCATTTATATACTGTTTTTTGTATTTAGTCGTATCCTTGTATGCAAATTCAGATAGTTTTATCGCATCAGGTACAGCGATACTGTCTTTGCGGACGGTATCAGAAGCCTGGCTGGCATTATAGGCCCATTCATACCCATATATCTCATTAGGATATTTCTCAATCATTGTAAGGGCAGCATCCCTTGTTTTCGCATAGTTGCTGTCAAAATAATTAGCTACGGCAAGGGAAAAGTAATCGTTGATAGTAGGGTTTGGCTTCAACTTTATGATCATCTCCCGCAACGGAACTTCCTGGCTTCTCCATTTCTTTTCAGCAAAAAAAGTGGCGCCGTCTTTCAAGAAACTGAGCTTGGAATCCATTACCGTATCAATTTCAGCCCCTTTCACATAGGCCTCCAGCATTTGTTCTGGTGTGCCGCCGGTTTTAGACAGAATGTCAGACCTTAATTTGTAATCCATAGCAATCTGATCTTCCGGATTTTTCTTATCAAAGAAAATGTCGCTATTCTTTAATGCCTGAGCATATTCTCCTTTATCAAAGTGGGCATAGGCAAGGAGCCTGTACACTTTTGGTTTGGTTCTTTCTCCCATATCATTAACCACAGACTGCGCTTTTTGAATGGCGCAGTTGTAATCTTTTTTACCATAGCAAAGCTGAGCATACATAAATTGGTCTTGTATATCGGTTTCAGGAGCTTTGCTCTGAATGTATTTGTTCAATTGCTTTTCAGCCTCCGGGTAATCTTGCTTCAGGAACCAGTAGTAGTAGAATAGCTCATAATACGCTTTGGTGAACTGGGGATCCACTTCCACAGCTTTTGACAGGTTCTCATACATCAGATCCCAGTTCTTCTGTGCTTCAAATAAAGCGGCAAGGCGAACATAGGCCCTGGCAAACCTGGCGTTTACGGAAATGGCTTTGTGATAATTCTTATAAGCATCACCACCCCCTTCGCCGGGTCTCGCTTTCCGATAAGCATTACCGAGATTAAGATAAATGTCGGGATTCTTTTCATCCCTTTTGGAAGCAGCCTCCAATTTTTCAATGGCATAGGCCAGATCACCCTGTTTAGCTTCCACATTGGCACGACCTACAGCATTCAATATCTCCGGGTTATCACCTTTTTTGGTGCGGGTAGCTGTGATGGCTGCTTCAAATTTCTGGCGGGCTTCATTTGTTTTTCCTTCTTTCAGTTCCACATGTCCCATACCAACCAGTATGAGGGGTGCATTTGAACTTGTTTGCAGCGCTTTTTCATACAACTGGCGGGCCGCCACCATACGGGTGCCGGCATATTCATCCATTTCAAAATAGGACTGCCCCAGCCAGTATGTGGCTTCAATATTATTGGGATTTGCCGCAAGCATTTTTTCAAAAATGCCTATGGCGCTTTTGAACCTGTCGGCATACAAATGATTGATCCCTTCCTGGATCGTCTGAGCCTTTAAACCGGTAGTTGCTACTACCCCGGTAATTAAAAAACTGATGATGGTTTTCTTCATTTCTTTTCACTTTAGTTATTGAAAAAAATTGCTACTTTGATTTTTACTCTCTCAACCGGACCGGCCTGATGCGAAAATCTTTTTTCGCCGGTACCAGGTAAGCCCTCTTGAAAATTAACTGCCCGATCTCTCCGCTCATAAAATCAACAAATCCATGTCCGAGCCCTTTGTGATTTTCTTTGACTACATAAACCAAGTCCCGTACCATAGGATAACGTTTCATGTAAATATTGGCCTGCACCGGCAACACATAATAGCCTTCCAGGTCTACACTTTCCAACTGTGCCATCTTCACTTTTTTCAAAAAACTGATCTGTGTGCTGTCTTCTTTGTTTCCTATCCAGCTTACACCAATGAAACCGACCGCCTGCTGGTTCTTCGCTACATAATCTATTACTCCTTCACTTGTCTTTGCCGCCACAGCATCCGGCGTCAATGTTTCATTTTTTAATACTGAATCGATGATGAAACGTACCGTACTGGTTGCATTGGTGCCGTCAAACACCGGGATTAAATTTTTCTTAAAACGGCCTGTCAATACATCTTTTATCTCATCCATTGTAAAAAGCGAATCTGCAGCTTTG
Organism: uncultured Chitinophaga sp.; assembly: GCA_964437415.1. Lineage (GTDB taxonomy): Bacteria > Bacteroidota > Bacteroidia > Chitinophagales > Chitinophagaceae > CADEDV01. The sequence goes on from CAYTGN010000003.1 coordinate 163,726, forward strand.
GGATGAACGATCACTGCTATCGCATCCCTTGCTACCGTCATCCTTTCCGGCGAAACTTTCATCGAGTCCACCATGAAATTCTTTTCGCTTTCGCTGAATCCTCTTGTTGCAATAATGACCCTGATGCTGTCGGTGGCAAAATCTTTCAAACACTCTGCTTCCGGTTTATACTGCACATTGATCTTTGTGCCGGGAAAATTGGATTCATACACCTGCACCATCGCATCAATGATGGGTTTGAATGATTCATCTGCACTTACATGAATTGAACCCCTCTCCCTTGTGTCCGGCAAAGCATTTTTTTGTTCCTCAAATGATCTGCAACCCATAACAATAAACAGCCACAATGCATACCCGTAAATTAAAAGAGCCCCGCCCCTGTTCATCTGAAATAATTTTTCTTATAACCCCTGTATATCCTCCATCCGCCATATAAGAGGCAAATAGCGCCGAATAGTTTATCCGTATCATTAGGCGGAAACCTTTCATTCAGCGGCAAATCAAGTTTTGCCCTGAAAAAAAAGAAAAAACCCGCCATCACTATCAGCACTCCCATCCCATAATCAAGGAGTGATCTCATCAGTGAAACCTGTTTCTTTTTTTTCTTTTCGTATTCCTCAAACATAGGTTAGTGTCAGGGTGTGGCAAATTATACATTTTTTGGTTTTTTCTCCCGGCAATTACCAACATTGATCTCAATCACCCCCTTGTGAATGATTTTTATCATCCTTCCTGTCATTGCTACAATTGTTGATGGCAGTGCTTTACAGCGATCAGTATTCCTCTTTTCCTGATAAATACCCGGCCTGATTCTCATATAAATTTAATTCCTGACTCTTCCAAACTAATGACTGTTAGATGCAACAAGGCCTGTAAATCCATAAGTTATACCACAATTGAAAAGACAAGGGTTAAATTAATGTAGCTGCTTTTGTGGCCGACAAATAGCCCCGAACTATATTTGCGGCATGAAAGTACTAATGGTTTGCCTCGGCAACATCTGCCGAAGCCCCCTGGCTGAAGGCATTTTGCAGCAAAAGGCAGCGGAAGCCGGGTTGAACTGGAATGTGGAAAGCGCCGGCACCAACAGCTATCATACCGGGGAACCACCCCACCCCCTTTCTCAAAAAGTAGCCCAGTTAAAGGGTATTGATATTTCCACTCAAAGAGCCCGGAGGTTCAAGGCTCTGGATTTTGACCGCTACGACAAAATATATGCACTGGCTGCAGATGTGCTGGACGATATCCGGCAAATCGCCGGGAATAAATTTGACAGCTCAAAAGCCATTTTGCTAATGGATGAATTGCATCCCGGTAAAAACATGGATGTTCCTGATCCTTATTATGGAGAAGAACCCGGCTATCATGAAGTGTTTGATATGATCGACGAAGTATGTAATGTGATCGTAGAAAAATATTCTGTATTGAACTCCTGCTATTCAACCAGCCAGTAGAAGTATTCATGGCAAGACCAACTTTACCACAAGGAACAAGAGATTTCGGGCCGGAAGTGGTCCGGAAAAGAAATCATATTCTCAGCACCATTAAAAATGTGTTTGAGCTATATGGTTTTCAGCCGCTGGAAACACCGGCGATGGAAAACATTGAAACGCTGATGGGGAAGTATGGCGAAGAAGGTGATAAACTTATCTTCAAAATTCTTAATAATGGTCTTGACAATCCTGAAAAGGAAACTCAGGCAAGAGATGATTTTGAAAAAGTATTGCAGGGAAAAAATGTAAAGGGCATTACTGAAAGAGCATTGAAATACGATCTCACCATTCCCTTTGCCCGCTATGTGGCAATGAACCATCAGCAGCTAACCTTTCCATTCAAACGTTATCAAATACAGCCGGTCTGGAGAGCCGACAGACCGCAAAAAGGAAGATACCGGGAGTTTTATCAATGCGATGCAGATGTGGTGGGCAGCTATTCATTGCTGAACGAAGTGGAACTTGCCTCTATTTATTCAGAAGTTTTTGGCACACTGGGCATTGAAGCAGAAATAAAGATCAATAGTCGGAAAATATTGACAGCGCTGGCAGAAATTTGCGGGGGTATTGAAAAGATGACGGCTATCACTGTCGCCATTGATAAATTAGACAAGACAGGACTTGATAAAGTGAAAGCAGAATTGCTGCAAAAAGGAATTGCTGCAGAGCAGGTAGTCATCATTGAAAAATATCTCAGCATCAATGGCAGTAATGCTGAAAAGATTGAAAAAATAATAAATCTGCTGGGGCATACAGAGCCTGGAAAAAAAGGAATAGAGGAAATTAAATATTTGGTTGCAAATTCCGGAACCACGATTGATTTCACTCTTGCCAGGGGACTCAACTATTACACCGGCATCATCTTCGAAGTAAAGGCCAAAAAAGTTCAGATGGGCAGCATCGGTGGTGGCGGCAGGTATGATGATCTCACGGGTCTGTTTGGTGTGCCCGGAATTCCCGGTGTGGGAATTTCTTTTGGTGTTGACCGCATCTATGATGTGATGGAAGAACTGGATCTTTTTCCCGAGGCTGTGCAAACCGGTACACAGGTATTGTTTTTTAACCTGGGCGAAACAGAAAGTAATACTTCCTTTCACTTGATGCAGCAGTTGCGGCAGCGGGGTGTAAGATCAGAACTCTACCACGAGAATAGTAAATTTGACAAGCAGTTCAAATATGCTGAAAAGAAAGGCATCCCGTATATTGTAATAATCGGTGAAGAAGAGATAAAGAACAACAACTGCAAACTAAAAGACCTGCGAACCGGCGAACAGCAGACACTGTCAGCAGGGCAACTTTTGCAAACAACATTCAATTAATCATAAACTACAAACCTTAGACATGAAGAGAGTTTATCCGTTAATGGCAGCGGCAGCCATTGTTATTGCTACATTTACTTCCTGCAGCAAAGGGGGGAAAACCGGCCTGCTGGTTCCGGAAGATGCCGCCATTGTTTTTCATATTAACAATGCATCGCTTTCGTCAAAGCTGAGCTGGGAAGATATCAAACAAAGCCAGTGGTTCCGGGAAGCGGGAACCGATGTTGCCGATGAATGGGGCAAAAAATTATTAGAAGACCCTTCCGCATCCGGCATTGATACAAAAAGTGATTTTGTGCTTTTCCTCAAAAAAGAAAAAAAGAACGGCTACCTGGTTATCAATGGCGGTGTAAAAGATGCAGCGGCTTTAGAAAACTTCAGCAAACACATGGACCAGGATGCTGCAATCAGCAAGGATGGCAACCTGTCATTTGCTGTTTACAAGGATAAAACCGTGATGGCATGGAATGCCACTCATTTCAGTTTTGTGGCAGCCATGCCTATGCCTGATGCCGGCAATTTCATGAATATAGACAGTGATGGTTTTGAAGAAGATGAAGACGATGGTGATTCTGACAGCTCGATTTCCGCCGACGATCTTAAAGCTTTTGGTAAAAAAGTGCTCACCCTGAAAAACAGCGAAAGATTAGATAAAGACAGCCGTTTTGCAGAAATGATCAAAGACGGCAGCGACATGCACCTGTGGATGAACACTGAAAAATATTATGGTGATATGTTTGGCCCGATGATGTCCATGTTTGGCAACCTGGCTGCACTCACAAATGGAAACCTGTCTGCCTCTTCCATCAACTTTGCAGATGGCAAAATTACCATGACCTCAAAACAATACTATGGCAAGGAAATGGATGCACTGGTGTCAAAATACCAGTCAAAGCCCATCAGCGAAGAAATGGCCGGGCTCATTCCTTCTGACAATGTAGCTGCCGCCCTGGTGATGAACTATCCGCCGGATGGCCTTAACGAAATGCTGAAGATGATAAAAGTGGATGGAATTGTGAATGTGCTGCTGGCACAAAGTGGATTCAGCACTGATGATTTTGTAAAAGCCAATAAAGGCGACCTGCTGCTGGCCGTTACTGATTTTTCAATCAAAGAAAAAACAGAAGAGTTTGAAATGGGCAATGGCAAAAAAACTTCCTATTCAACAACAGAACCCGATGCCAAAGTGCTTTTTGCCACATCTGTAAAAGATAAAGCTTCATTTGAAAAACTGATCACCGTGCTATGGGATCAAACCAAAGACCTGCCTATGAAAGAACTTCCGCCTATTAGCTACAAATTAGAAAACAACTGGTTTGCTGCTGGTAATGATTCTGCACAGGTGGCAAAATTTCTTGCCGGAGAAAGTAAAAAATCAGCCTTCACTGCAAAGATCAGCGGGCACCCGATGGGTTTCTTTGTTGATCTGAAAAAAGTCATGACGGCAGCAGCAACAACAACAAAAGACAGCAGTTCAAAAGCAGCGCTGGATGCAGCTTTGAACACATGGGAAGATATCACTGCATGGGGAGGCGAATACAGGAACAAAGCAATAGAAATGTATGCCGAGATCAACCTTGCTGACAAGCAAACCAACAGCCTGAAACAACTCAATGCCTTTTTGGATAAAATGGCTGTCATCTATAAAGCTGAAAGGACAAAGAATCGGTATGAAGAAAGAAAAGAATTAAAAGCATTCTGATTTTTCCTTTTTGAAAGGTTGCCAACCTTTGATAGTTCATTACCGGCGGGGTGAAGTCTTTTGTAAGGTTGGCAACCTTCATTGCTAAACCCCGTCGCTTTCTTCACCTCAGCCCTCTTCTGCTCAAGAGGGCAGCAACCTCGAATAAGTTCAGCAGGAGGGACTGGCTGGACGGCAGATATGCCTGGATAATCACTTTTCTTTATTATTGTAGTATGCAATTGCACTTAGAAGGAATATTGCCCGCATGGTTTGATGAAAGCGTCAAAGAACGTTCGGAGGTATGGGGTAAAGATCTCCTTATTAATAAGGCTGAACTTATAAAGATTGTCGCTCCATCCGGAAGTGGCAAGTCCTCGCTGATCAATTTTCTGTATGGCCTGAGAAAAGATTTTAAAGGAATAGTCCGCTATGACAGCAACAATATTGCTGCTCTTGATGCTGAAGCAACAGCCCGGCTTCGCAAAGATCATGTTAGTGTAGTGTTCCAGGATATGCGTTTGTTTCCGGAACTGACCGTAGCTGAAAACCTGGAAATAAAACGACAGCTCAATCCTTTTCATCCGGCACAAAAGATCAGCGAAATGGCTGAACGGTTAGGTATTGGCAGCCGCCTGCAGACGAAGGCAAGAGTTTGTTCTTATGGCGAACAGCAACGAACCGCTATCATCCGTTCCCTGCTGCAGCCTTTTGAAATATTATTGCTTGATGAGCCTTTCAGTCATTTAGATGAACAAAATGCACAAAAAGCGATGGAGCTGATATTAGAAGAAAGCAGGTTGCGCAATGCAACAGTTGTGTTTGCCGACCTGGAACGAATTGATTATTTCCCGTTCACCCGATTGTTTCATTTATAAATAACCCGTTTTGGCATTATCATTCAAACCTTTGCGGCCATTGATGCAAACCGGCGCCAGCGCTATATCCCGCTGGTTCTCTTATATCGGCTTAGGGGTTGGGGTGCTGCTGTTGTTATCCTCAGCCCAGATGTTTGTCAATTTTCAACAATTGCTGGGCAAAAGCAGTGTACGGAAAGATGGTTTTGATTTTGTTTCCATAACCAAAACGATCACCAATGAAACAATGGGGCAGCCGCAAAAGAATTTGTTTCAGCAGGCCGATATTGATGAACTGAAAGCACATCCCTTCATCGAAGGAGCCGCTCCGCTGATCGCCAATGATTTCAGGGTGCAGCTCAGTGCCGGCAATATGCTGCCATTCAGCACAGACCTTTTTTTAGAAACATTGGAGAATGATTTTATAGATACCATCCCGCCTTCTTTCAGCTGGCAGGAAGGTGAAATCAATATTCCTATCATTCTTTCTTCTGATTTTTTTGAAATATACAATGTATTTGCCCCGGGACAGGAATTACCTCAACTCTCAAAAGAAACAGCAAGCAGCATACCAGTCCAGATCACCTGCTATGGCAACGGGCGGCAGGGAATTTTTACGGGAAAGATCGTTGCGTTCAGCGACCGTATCAATTCGGTGCTGGTGCCCAAAACATTTATGGACTGGGCCAATTCCAGTTTTGGCAGCAACAGTGCGGTGGAAGCTGGACGTGTATTCATCAAAACCAAAGATGCCAATAACCCGGCACTGCTTCGTTTCCTCGATGAAAAAAGATACAAGGTCAATAAAGACAAAACACTGCTGGGCCGCAATAAGATGGTGATACAGGGGATATTCAGCGGCCTGGGCATTTTTGGCCTGCTGGTGGTGCTTTTAGCTTTGTTATTGTTCTCTTTTTACCTGCAGTTGGTAATAGCCCGGAGCAAAGACAGCCTGGTATTGCTCATCGGCCTGGGTTATTCACCCGCCTGGCTTGGCCGTAATCTTTCAAAACGATTTGTCCCTGTATATATCACTATCGTTTTGCTGGCGCTGGCCATCACACAATTGATGCAATGGGCCTTTCACCAATTTGCCATGTATAGCCGTCCTGAACTATCATCCTTTGTTCATTGGCTTGTCATATTGTTTGCATTATTGCTGATAGCACTTTCAGCTATGACGAATTACCGGTTGGTAAAAAAACTATTGTTTAGCCTAACTAGTGAAAAGGTATAACAGGGGGCTTTCGCTACCGGGTTTTCCTTCAGGATAGCAAGTGAAGGTAAAGTTTCTATAAGCTTTGAGGGATTGTCTTTGTCATAAATAAAACCACATTATGAATTTTTGGTTTTTGGAAAGGTTACGATTAAATTAATTAGCTTTAGAATGGTAAAGGGATGGTTAACAATAGATTTTTAAAACAAATTCTTCACTCAAAAATTTAAAAACTGAAAAAGCTTATTCTATTATGTTCACTCACAATTTTAAGTATGTCATTTGTAAACAAAGCTGATGCACAACTTGGATACCAGGAAGGCAACAATGCAGGCTTTGAAGCAGCCACCATATCATTACATAATACTAGAGAACCCCCTTTGGGCAATGAATTTTGCAGAGGCTTATTATGTTAGAGATAGTTATGCATCGGGATACTATACGGTTGATAGTTACACATTTTATAACCATGATATTCAAAACAGGTTTATGGGCTTTGTGGCTACTGAAGGAGGAACAACGGCTGCAATGTTAGCGGTAAACACTTTGCTGGCAAGTGGGACTTATACACAAATTCAAGGATACCAGAACTCAAGTAACGACTTTAACAGGGGAGTATATGACGGTTACCATTTCGCTATGGCAGCAATTGTATTAGGGCTTTAAATACAACGCAAAATACTCACTAGCTATTTGTTTTTTCATTCTCTGCATGCCATTGTAATTCATAAATGAGGCCACCTTAAAGGTGGCCTCATTTACTATTATTCCAATTCTTGAGTTCCAAATTACCAGCCGGGGTTTTGAGTACCTGCCAGGTTTGGATTAGTGGTCATGTCATTTGTTGGGATAGCCCAAATAAACTTGGGGTCATTTGCGGGTATGCTCAAAGTTTCATAGTTGGCACCCACCTGGATAGTATTCAGGTTTTGCGGAGCTGAACGGGTAAAGCCCTCATTCCAGCGTTTCAGATCCCAAAGACGGAAACCTTCAAAAGCTAACTCCCTGAAACGTTCATCTTTGATCTCTGTCATTAAAGCATTACCGGTTATGCCAACCAAGGCAGTCAGGCCCCTTGCAGTTCTCAGTGAATTCAATCTTGCAAGAGCAGTAGCTTCCTGGGCGCCACCTTCTCTTGCTGCTGCTTCTGCAGCGATCAGGTATAATTCCGCCAGGCGGAAAACCTTAGGCGCCTGCTGGTAGTTGGTAGTGGCACCTGTAAACAGTAAAGGATTGCCTTCATATTTTGTCACCAGCCAGATATTAGGGTAATCAATACCCTGCATATCAAGTAGCTTTTGCTCAAAATATACCGGTTTACGAATATCGGCATTATCATACTTATCCACTACCCATTGGCTGGGAATGAAATCAGGTCTGAATTTTCCTGTAGCCGGAACCAAGCCAAGATAAATCGCATTAGTATTAGCCAGTTCATTTGGCCGGCTAACAAATGCCTGCTGAATGGTTTCCTGAACAGCATCATCTCTCCACATGGATTTCAAACCAGCTTCAGTATTATAAAGCGTATAAACACCTGAGTTTATCACTTCATCTGCGGCTGTACGGGCACCCGGCCAGTCTCTCATGTTCAGTCTCACTCTTGCTTCAAGAGATCTTGCTGAATGGATAGTGAATCTTGTAGATCCTCTAACTCCCGCTACACCAGCTAACAGGGTTTTGGCCTGGTTGATATCACTGATGATTTGGTCATAAACCGCCTTCACCGTTGCTCTTGCAGGTTGCTCAGCAGGATTATAGGTCAGTACCAGTGGCACTCCCGGATCGGTGGCTGCAGTTGCCGGATCGTAAGGCTTGGCCCAACGTATAATCAGCTCAAAATAGAGGTAAGCACGGGCCATATAGGCATTACCGAGGTAACGATCCAGTAAAGCCTGATCAGCAGGAGTACTGGCAGTAATGGTCGGATACCCGGCGATAGCCGCATTCACATTTTTCATCATGAAATAGTAGCCAGACCAAACATCCCGAATGGTATAATCATCTGCAAGAAAACTGGAACCCCAGCGATGCGGGTTACCGTTCCTGTTTCCATATTCCAATGATGCATTCAACTGATCGGCCTGAACATCCTGTGAAAACATGTAAAGACCATAAAGTCTTCCACGGAAATTACTGAAGATACCATTATCATAAGCCTGTGCATCTTTTACTGTTTTAAAAGACTGCGAAAGCTCAATTGAATTATACGGAAACAGGTCAAGTTTCTTCTCACAGGAAGAAAAACCCGCCACGATCCCCGAAGCTATCAATACGCTTTTAATTATTTTTTTCATACTGTTTTCATTTTATAGTTAATAACAGTTTCCTTTAGTAGACTGCTATTTTCAATTGAACAATTTTAGAACTCCAATCTCAGACCTACCACAACTTGCTTGGTGTTTGGATTCGCCCCGAGCGACAGGTTTGAATCAACCTCAGGATCAGGTCCGCCATAATTGGTAACGGTCCACAGGTTGCGTCCGGTGATTGAGAAATCAGCAGCTTTAATCACTTTTATCCTGTCAAGCACTGTTTTGGGTAAGGCATACCCAACAGTCAGCCCTTTCATACGCATAAAAGAAGCATTTTGAATAAGGCGTGAATCAAACTGCGTGAATTGTACCCCATATCTTGGGAAACGGGACACATCACCAGCTTGTTTCCAGTAATCAAGGATATTGGTTGACTGATTGAATCCGGGAAACTGGTTAGGATTTTCAAAGAAATAAGCATCGTTATTGATCAGGTATTTTCCCTGAGAGAAGCTGAAGTTAACATTCACATAAAAACCTTTGTAACCGGCATCAAGGCCAAAACCACCATTAAAGGGTGCGTAGCGTTGAATACCTGTTCCCTGCTGCAATACTGCTGAGTTGAAAACGGAAGTTACCCTTGTTGGATCTTTTGTGGTATAAACGAAATTTTCAGGATCTGTATCCGGCAGGTACCATTGAGGATCTCCTGTTTGAGGATTGACACCGGCCCAGATCGGGTACAGGAATGAAACCGGCTGACCTATCACATAGCTGACACCGGTGTTAGGGATAACCCAGTAATTTCTTCCCTGGAACAATTCTGTAACCTCGTTCCTGTTATAGTTCAAGGCAACAAAAGGAGTGATGTAAGCATCTCTTGTTCTCAGTGCATTTACATTCATCTCCACATCAATACCTGTGTTGCGGAGAGACCCAACATTAAACAGTACAGAAGAGAACCCAGATGTGTAAGGGAAAGGAACACTAAACAACTGACCTCTTGTATCACGCTGATACAGGTCAACTTTCAGGTTAACTTTTCTGAACAACGAAACATCAAGACCAATATTCGCCTGTTTTTGGCTTTCCCATGAAAGTTGCGGGTTGCCTGCTGTACTGATACCAAAAGTGGTTTGTCCATCATACTGACCAGTTCCAACAGTAGCAAGGCTGGCAAAGTCACCAATAGATGAGTTACCACTGGTACCATAGCTAACTCTCAGCGCAAGATCAGTCAGCCAGTTTACGTTTTCCAGAAATTTTTCTTTCTTGGCTTTCCAGAGAACACCGGCAGACCAAAAGTTGGCCGTTCTGTTATCTCTGCCAAAGCGGGAAGACTGATCCTGGCGTAAAGAACCGTCTACAAAATATTTACCTCTCCAGCTATAGTTAATTCTTCCGAAAAACGATTGGTAAGCATGTTCTGTCCTTGAAGAACCTGCATTCCTGTTATTAGGGCCGGCACCAATCAGCAAGAGCCTGTCATCAGTATGTCCTGTTGATGAACCGTTGAACCCTTGCGTAACGCTTTTGATATATTCATGACCAGCGAGGGCTGTAATATCATGATCAGAAGCTACTTTAAATTTATACTCAGCGGTATTGGTAATAGTGCTGATAGTTCCTCTTTCAAAAGACTCAGCCACAGAACCGTTATTAGGTGAGCCTACAAAAGAAGGCATTTGTACGGTGGTTGTGGTGAAATCATACGCATCCATACCGGCCTGCGACCTGATCGTTAAACCTTTGACAGGGGTGATCTCTGTGTAGGCAGTTGGGTTAAACTGTACGTTTTTGCTGTTTCCACGGACTTTATCTGCAAGATACTTGGGGTTATATCGGCCCCAGCCAGGGATCATATCAGGATATTCAACTCCGTTCTGATCAACAGGTGAATAAAAAGGAGCAGCTAAAAGAGCCAGACCTCTGTTAGTGTTATTAGTACCATAAGGATTTGTTTGACGATTGTCAACACCACCTGATAAATTTAAACCAAACTTGAACCAATTGTTCACAGTTGACTGAATGTTTGACCTGAAAGTATATCTTTCAAAATCTGACCTGTAAGCCAACCCTTGTTGTTTGAAGTAGCCACCTGAAACATAATAAGTGGTTTTTCCGCCACCACCGCTCATGTTGAGATCCAGTTGATAAGTAGGTCTGTTTTGCTGGTAATATGTTTTATACCATTTAGTATCGTTTGGATACTGTGTAAGCAATGCATTTACCTGGGCCTGCGTCCTGTATCCGGTAGCTATCCAGAAATCTGTCAGCTGCTGTGTATTCATTAATGAATTGAACATATCCTCGGTTGTTTCCACCAGGTTAGATACCCCATATTGTGCATTCACCGTAAGACGGGAAGTGTTGGTCTTTCCCTGCTTGGTAGTATAAAGCATTACACCGTTGGCGGCACGGGCACCATAAATAGATGTAGTGGAAGGATCTTTCAATACTGTGATAGATTCGATATCGTTAGGATTGAGAGAAACGATACTTCCGGCGCCAACAGGCACACCATCCAAAACATATAAAGGAGTGTTGCTGGCACCTAATGAACCTACTCCATGCAAACGAACTGAAGGCGTAGCAGAAGGTTCTCCCGAAGAAGAATAAACCTGTAAACCACCCACTTTACCCTGAAGGGCATCCAGCATGTTGGCTGTGGGTTTGTCGTGAACTACTTCGCCGGCAACACGGGTCAGCGAACCAGCTACATTTTCTTTTTTCTTTGCAGTACCGTAACCTACCACCACCACTTCACTAAGATCAGCGCTGGCTGTGGTCAGAGCCACTGCGTAAGTGTTGGCCGAGCCAATGGCCACTTCTTTTTCCGCTTTTCCAACGGAAGAAATAACGAGTGTTCTGGCGTTGGCAGGCAATGCCAGGGAGAAACTTCCATCAGCGCCGCTGATAGTTCCTACTCTTGTACCCTTAATTAAAATGGAGGCCTCGGCTACGGGATTCCCGTTTTCATCTGTCACCTTTCCGGTGATAGTTCGCTGGGCAAATGGATGTACTGCCATAAACAGTACTCCCAGCAGGAGCATTGTCAGTTTCCTCATGTGATTTTTTTTTTAGTTTGTAGTTAACGAATTCAAGGGATAAGGAACGGAAAGAAAGTAAATAGAGCTGTATATCAATTAAATACGGTCACCAAATACTACCTTAACCTGTAATCATCGGGACAGAAAAAAACACAGACAAATAATTGTTAATTATTGCTGCACGAAAATAAGGGGATAGTGCTTTAAAAGGCAAAAAATGTTTATGAACGGTAAAAAAAGATAAGTCATTGATTGAACATTAGTTTGAACAATATTTTCAACCTTTCTATTCGAAAACGAAACTAGCAGCATTTGTGGTCGGGAAGACAACATAGAATTTCAGGGTGGTCCCGTTATATTCCTAAAAAAGATAATCCGATGACATATGGGATTGCTGACAGAAGTGTACCAATTTTAACTAAACCGACTATTGAATTTGCTAACTCTCTTTATTTCCTTCCAGCACAATTTCTCCGACCTCAATCCTTACTCCACTTATCCTACCATCACCATTTCTTTTGAAACTGGCTATGCCATTGAAGCCCATAATTTCAAAAACATCTCCTTCATATCTTTTTAACTCTGCATTTCCCATGACGGAAGTGGCAAACAACACCCCGTTGTCAAGGATCACCACCACCTCTGTCACTGCACTGCCTTCGGGAAACTTATACTTCCCTGCATATTGCTGAAGTGTAGAATCAGATTGTGCCTGCACAGAAATAAAAGCCGCAAGTGCCAGGATGGCCAGGAAAAGTTTTCTCATATAATGGTTTTTTGTATTTACGCTGAAAATAGAAAAAAGTTACAGACCGGAAAAAAGATCATTAAACCCCTTCATATATCACTGCAGCCCCCTGCCCCACTCCAACACACATGGTGGCCAGTCCTAACCCGGCTTTTGTCCGTTTCATTTCATGCAACAAAGTGGTGGAAATGCGGACACCGCTGCAACCCAGCGGATGGCCGATGGCAATGGAACCTCCATTTACATTAACGGATGCCGGGTTCAACTCTAAATCCCTGGAACAGGCAAGCGATTGCGAAGCAAATGCCTCATTCAATTCAATTATATCAAGATCGGCGGCTGACAACCCGGCCCGTTGCAGCGCTTTTTGCGTCGCAGGAACAGGGCCAATGCCCATGATGGCCGGGTCAACACCGGCCACAGCCATAGACCTGATCTTTGCTAACGGCTTCAAACCATATTTTCTTACGGCTTTTTCCGAAGCCAGCAACAGGGCCGCTGCGCCATCGTTGATACCTGAAGAGTTGCCGGCTGTCACAGATCCGTCTTTGGCAAAAGCAGGTTTCAGTGCCGCCAGTTTCTCCATTGAAGTTAGCCTTGGATGTTCATCTGTATCAAATAATATCTGCTCCTGTTTAGCTCCCAGGATCACCACCGGCGCCAGTTCATCTTTCCATTTGCCCGCTGCTAGTGCAGCAAAATATTTTTCCTGCGAAGCCAGCGCAAATTCATCCTGCTCCTGTCTTGAAATTTTCCATTGCCGTGCCACATTCTCTGCTGTTTCACCCATGCTGTAAGGATGATACATTTCCGCCATTTTTTTATTGGTAAACCGCCAGCCAATAGTGCTGTCATGTATTTCCACATTGCGCTGAAAACCTGATGAGGTTTTGGCCATCACAAAAGGCGCCCTTGTCATGCTTTCCACACCACAGGCAATCACCAGTTCTGCATCGCCACACATCACCTGTCTCGCCGCATCCATCACGGCCTGCAAACCGGAAGCACAAAGCCGGTTCACCGTATTGCCCGCCACTGTCACCGGCAGACCCGCCAGCAAGGCTGCCATCCGGGCCACATTGCGGTTATCTTCACCGGCCTGGTTAGCATCACCGGCAATCACATCTTCAATCGCATTCACATCTGCAGCGGGGTTTCGCTTCAACAGTTCTTTGATCACATGCGCCAGCAGATCATCGGGCCGGATGCTGCTCAGGGCACCTCCGTATTTGCCAATGGGTGTTCTTACCGCATCAATTACATAAACAGAGTTCATCAGTCCGGTTTGTTTGCCGCAAATATCAGTGAATCCAGCGAATCCTCGGCTTACAGCTATCTTTGCGGCGAATGAAAGCAAAACAGAAAAATATCCGTCATTTATCCCTGGGCGACCTGGAGCAATACTTTGAAACGCTTGGCGAAAAAAAATTCCGTGCCCGTCAGGTATATGAATGGCTCTGGCAAAAACAGGCGATGAGTTTTGCCGATATGACCAACCTGAGCAAAGAACTGCGGCAAAAATTAGGTACAGAATTTACCCTACCCGCCCTGACCATTGATGCTACACAATATTCCGCCGATGGAACTGTCAAAAGCCGTTTCAAAACATGGGATGGTCATTTGGTGGAAGGGGTGCTGATTCCTACGGCTACCAGATACACCGCCTGTGTTTCATCGCAGATCGGTTGTTCATTAAGCTGTAAGTTTTGTGCCACCGGCTACATAGACCGGAAAAGAAACCTTGACTTTGATGAGATCTATGATGAAGTGGTGCTGATCAACCGGCAGTGTGAAAAAGTGTACGATAAAAAACTCAGCAATATTGTTTTCATGGGCATGGGGGAGCCTTTGCTGAATTATAAGAATGTGCTGAAGGCCATAGAAAGGATCACTTCACCGGACGGGCTGGGCATGAGTCCGCGGCGCATTACGGTATCAACAGCAGGTGTGGCCAAACAGATCAGGCAACTGGGCGATGATAAAGTGAAATTCAAACTGGCCCTTTCCCTTCATGCCGCCAATGATGCCAAACGGCATGAGATCATGCCGATCAACGACAGCAACGATATCAAGTCACTGGTGGATGCCCTTAATTATTTTTACAAGCAGACCGGCAACGAGATCACTTTTGAATATATCCTGTTCAAAAATTTTAATGATTCGCTGAAGGATGCCGATGAACTGATCAAAGTTTACCGGCAGGTGCCCGCCGACCTGGTGAACATCATTGAATACAACCCCATTGATTTTGCCAGGTTTGAAAAACCCGACGAAGAAAAGGTGGAAGCTTTTATGAAACACCTGGAAAAGAACAGAGTGAATGTGAGGCTTCGGCGCAGCCGGGGCAAGGATATAGACGCTGCCTGTGGCCAATTGGCCAATAAAGAAGGGCATTAGGCCGGTTCAAGTATTTTTAACCCGTTTACGGGAATTTTTATACATTCGGGTTCTCCAAAAATTTAAATAAGACATATGAAACGAATATTCTTTACCGCACTCATCGCAGCTTTTTCTGCAACGATGCTGAATGCACAACAACCCGGTGCTCCCAAACAAACACAGGATAAGCCAAAACAGGCAATGAATAATAGCTTTGATGGCCTGAACCTGAGTGCATCACAACAGGAAAAAATTCAAATTCTGAAAGAGCAGCATAAAGCCCAGCTTGAAGAACTGAAAAAACAGGGAGCTTCTGAGGAAAAAATTGATGCGGTGCGCAGGGATCAGAAAGACCAGATAATGTCTGTTTTGACCGATGAGCAGAAAGAAACCTGGAAAAAGAACAAAGCAGCCGGCAAAGAAGAAAAACTGAAAAAGGAAAAAGCAATTGCTGCTGAAGGACAGAATGAGAAGGCGGCTGCCAACAACAAAGAAGAATTGAAAGCACAGATTAAAGCTATTCAGTCAGACAGCAACCTTACTGAAGAACAAAAGAAAGAAAAAACAAAAGAGCTGCTGAAAAAAATGAACAATGAACCCGGCCAGGTATTGAGCCCGGAGGAAGCAGAGAAATTAAAAGATAAAAGAAAACACAACCTCGAGAAGAAAGCAACAAATTAAGTTTAACTACGATATAAAAAAGCCCACGACAAAATCGTGGGCTTTTTTATTGCCGTTCATCAGGGGCCTAAACCTTGTACGAAATTTTTCATACTTTATTTTAAACCATCAGGAATACTGCGGGTCTTTTTTTCGTTCACAATTTTTTTAACAACTCCTGCCAAAGGTTTGCGCCATGGCAGGACATCTAAACACTAAAACAAATTACCATGAAAAAAATAGTAGTAACCATGCTCGTCGCTGCATTTACGGTGACAGCTATCCAGGCCCAGGAAATTCCCCAGCGAAAAAAGCATGAGGGTTTTAAGAAACACCAGGGCATGAAAAGACATCACGGAAACAAGATGCATGACCTGAACCTTAGTGAAGAACAAAAAGCACAATTCAAATCGCTGAATGAAGCTCACCGCAAACAAATGACCGAACTCCGCAAACAGGATAATATCACGGTGAAAGAATCAAGAGAAAAAATGCTTTCCCTGCGCAAAGAACACCAGGCCAAAGTGCAATCAATACTGACCGCAGAACAAAAAGCACAGATCGAAAAAAACAAAGAAGAACGCAAGGCGAAAATGAAAGCGATGACAGAAAAAAGAGGTGAAAGGGTGAAACAACAGCTTAACCTGACAGATGCACAGTCCAAAAAACTGGCAGAAAGCAGGAAATCCACGGCAGAAAAGATGAAAGCCATCCGTGAAAACCAGTCGTTGACCCCGGAACAAAAAAGAGAACAAAGCCGTGAACTGATGAAACAGCAAAGAGAAGTCATGAAATCAGTGCTCACAGAAGAACAATTGCAAAAGATGAAAGAAAGAAAAAGACCCGGTAAAAAAATCTGACGGAAACTGAATAATATCCCTCAGCATATACCCAACCCCGTCTTACTGTGTAAGGCGGGGTTTTTGACTACCTTTGCCCCTCATCAAATTACTGTTGTAAAACAGCAACCCACTTCAATGAAAAAGAAAGCAACCCAGTTCGACAAGTTCATCAAAAAGAAAAGCAACGCCGCCATCAAAGAGCAATTCAGGCAGGAAAAAAGGAAATACAAGAAAGAACGAGCAGAATATTTTGAAAAGAAGAAAGCTGAGTCAAGAGGTCAGCAGCGTCCTGATGGCAAAACTTCTGCAACCGGCCCGGCCTCTATCCAGCGGCCGGTATCAAATGATCAGATGCCCCTTAACAAGTTCATTTCCCATGCCGGGATCTGCGGCCGACGTGAAGCCGCTGAGATGGTTAAAAAAGGGCTGGTAAAAGTTAACAATGAACCGGTGACAGAGCCCGGGCACAAGGTTTCCGCAAAAGATGACGTGAGGGTAAACGGAAAAAAGATATCCCCTGCAAAGAATCTTGTTTACATCCTGCTGAACAAGCCCAAAGACTATATCACCACCACCGATGATCCGCAGAAAAGAAAAACAGTGCTGGATATCATTGGCCGGGCCACCAATGAAAGGGTTTATCCCGTTGGCCGTCTTGACAGAAACACTTCGGGTGTTTTGCTGCTTACCAATGACGGTGAACTGGCACAAAAACTTACACACCCCAGCAATGAAGTGAAAAAAGTATATCATGTAACACTGAACAAACCGCTGGAGAAAGATCATTTTGATAAAATACTCAAAGGGATTGTGCTGGAAGATGGCCCGGCTTCCGTAGATGTGCTGGCTTATGCGGATGCAAAAGACAAGACACAGATCGGTGTGGAAATACACAGTGGCCGCAATCGCATTGTACGCCGCATTTTTGAACATTTTGGCTATGATGTAAAAGGCCTGGACAGGGTGGTGTTTGCCGGGCTCACCAAAAAAAATGTGGATAGGGGCAAGTGGCGATTCCTGACGGAGAAAGAAGTAAGAACACTAAAACATTTTAGCCCGGCGAAAAAATCAAAATGAAAATTGCTGATCTGATCATTTCT
Organism: uncultured Chitinophaga sp.; assembly: GCA_964437415.1. GTDB lineage: Bacteria > Bacteroidota > Bacteroidia > Chitinophagales > Chitinophagaceae > CADEDV01. The sequence goes on from CAYTGN010000003.1 coordinate 181,326, forward strand.
GAAAACGAAGAATGGGTTGCCTTAAATAAACTTTCGGGTCTGTTATCCATTCCCGACCGTGAAGGAAAAGAAACCTCACTCAAACAATTGCTGAAAGAAAAGTATGGTGAGATTTTCACCGTGCACCGGCTGGATAAAGACACCAGCGGCCTGATCATTTTTGCCAAAACAGAAGCAGCACACAAACACTTATCGCAACAGTTTGAAGAAAGGCAGACAAAAAAGATCTATCTCGGGCTGGTGAATGGTTCGCTGCAAAACAAAACAGGAAGCATGGATGCCCCCATCGCTGAGCATCCGGCGAAAAATGGCAGCATGATCGTCCACCATAAAGGAAAAGAAGCTTTGACGGATTACGAAGTGCTGGAAGATTTTGGCGTTTATTCATGCATTCAGTTCCGTATTCACACCGGCCGCACCCACCAGATCAGGGTTCATGCAAAAGAAACCGGCCACCCGATTGTATGTGATAACCTGTATGGTGACGGCAAGCCTGTTTTACTTTCTTCAATAAAGCACAAAAAATTCAAGCTCTCCAAAAATGAACTCGAAGAAAGGCCGCTGCTGAATCGCCTGGCATTGCATGCATACCAGCTAAGCTTTACTGATCAGAATGGAAATGTGATTGAATTAGAAGCGCCGCTGACCAAAGATCTCAGCGCTACTTTGCAGCAGTTGAGAAAATGGAAGGCTAAGAGGTGAAAAAGAAAAGGAGTTAAAGAGTTTTCCTATAGTAACACAACATAGCATCAACTTTAATTCGCAAAAGAAAGGCGCAGGGAAACTGTTTGCAAACAACAGTTCTATACGAATAAACTCTTTTACTCTTTCCACACCTTTGAACTCTTAGCTTTTTTCTAAAGCCTGTAAAATATCAGCAAGAATATCGTCGGGATGTTCGAGGCCAACGGAAATACGGATAAGACCGGGTGTGATTCCAACTTCCCGTCGTTCTTCCTCTGATAACTTGGAATGAGTGGTAGAAGCCGGGTGTGACGCAATACTGCGGCTGTCGCCAAGGTTGTTGGTCATGGAGAGCATCTGCAGGGCATTGAGAAATTTTCTCCCTCCTTCTACACCACCCTTCACTTCAAAGGTGATAATGCCGCCGCCATTGCTCATTTGTTTTTTGGCTATAGCAAACTGCGGATGAGTTTCCAAAAAAGGATATTTCACCCAACTGATCTTTGGATGGTTTTGTAAAGCCTTCGCAATCTTCAAAGCACTGTCAGCATGTTTGTCCATGCGGATATGCAGTGTCTCCAGGCTTTTGCTCAATATCCATGCATTGAAAGGACTTAACGAAGGCCCTGTGTTCCGGATGAACAGGTAAAGTTCTTTGATGAGTTCCTTTTTACCCACCACTACTCCGCCCAGCACTCTTCCCTGCCCGTCAATAAATTTTGTTGCAGAATGTAAAACGATGTCAGCGCCAAATTTTATAGGTTGCTGCACTGCGGGTGTGGCAAAGCAATTGTCCACTACAAAAAGAATATTATGTTTTTTACAAAGTGCTGTGACAAATTCAATATCTATTATATCAAGGCCTGGATTGCTGGGTGTTTCTAAATAGAGCAGTCTTGTATTCGGTTTTATTAATGCTTCAATGCTTTCCGGCTGGTTCATATTGAAGTAAGAAAATTCTATTCCCCATTTAGGTAAATACTTTGTGAGTATTGTATGCGTAGAACCAAACACAGCCGATGCAGAAATGATATGGTCGTCTTTTTTTAAAAAGGTCATGAAGGTGGAAAAAATAGCGGCCATGCCGGTGCCGGTAGCCACACCATCTTCTGCTCCCTCCAATGCGGCAATTTTCTGAATGAACTCATCCACGGTGGGATTGGAAAAACGGGAATAGATATTTACATCCAGTGAATCATCAGCAAATGCTTCGGCCATATCTTCTGCTGATTCATAGGTGAAACTGCTGGTTAGAAACAATGGGGTAGCATGTTCTTTTTCTCCGGTTTTCGGAGTTTGTAAACGTATCGCTTTGGTTTCGGGTCGTTGCTGTGACATGGGCTGGTTTCCTGTTTTCTTATTGGGCAAAGATACATTGCACTATTTACGAGAAACGTAAAAAGGGACTGCAGAAAGAGCCCCCGCACTAACGATTGCTTGCCTGTCGGCAGGCAGGCTTGCTTTGCTTTTAGGAATAAATGATCTTGTCTGTTCTCAGCATATACACAAATTCTCAGAGAGCATAGCGCAGTGTTACTCCAAACGTTCTCGGATCACCGAGCACAGATGCATAGTGACCGGCATTGCCTCCGGCCACCAGCAGTTGTTCATGATAATTTATATCAAACAGGTGACGTCCCCATACATAGGCAGAAAGTCCACGGGTGGCTTTGAAACCTATCCTGCCATTAAACAAGGCATAACCAGCTACATTCAGGTAGGCAGACGGGGAAGCACTGGAAGAAAAAGAAGATCGGGAAAAACCATCCAGCGCCACAAAAAATCTTGACACATTGCCTAAGAACACCGCCGGAGTGGAGAACTCTCCTCCCGCTGAACCGGCCCATTTAGAGATCCCCGGAAGCGGACCGGTGGAAACATCTTTAAAAGACACCGGTACACCTGTTTCTTCCAGGGGCAAAGGGGCATTGGTAAACTTCACATATTTGCCCTCCGTATAAGCCAGGGCGCCATAAAATGTGAAATGATTACTGGCCCTGAAATTGGCATCTATTTCCACTCCTTTCACATTTACCTTATCCGCATTGGCAATATAACCGCGGTTCACTCCCAGCTCGGCCGCCTGCACATTGGTCTGGTAGTCATCGATGTCTGAATTATGGAAAGTGACATTAAATGTTAAATTATCAACCGGGGTGGTCTTGATACCGATTTCGTAATGTTTATCATACTCTGGCCTGATCACGGCCAGGTCAAGCGCCGGCTGCCCGTTGACGTTAGGCAGGCCCGCCACATTCACCCCCACCGGTTTGAAACTGGTGGAATACGTTGCAAAAGCATTGATCCTGCTGTTTGGCCTGTATGCCACTGTCAACTGGTAAGTAAGATTTCTTTCCTGCGCATCCGCCACATAAGCCTGGCTGCTGTACACACTGTTTTTTAACGCAATCAAAGCCGGGTCCGTGGTCTGCAAACCCCCTGCCGCCACCCGGTTATATACCACATCTTTTTCATCATAGTTAAAACGCAGACCGGGCAGCACATGCAGCCCTTTTGCTATCTCCCAGTCAGCATTGGCAAATACAGCGGCACTCAGTGATTTGATGGATGATTTGGTATAAATGCCATACCCTTCAAAAAGTCCCGGGGTTTGCCACAATGAGCTATTTGAGCTTCTTGAAAAACGCCACCGTGCATTTCCGGATTCTTCTGTACCGTTAATATTCACTTCCTGCCCGATAAAGAATAAACCAACCACAGCACTGAGCTTTGAGGAAATATCACCGGCATAGCGGACTTCCTGAGACCAGTTTTTATGTTTCGCAGGATTTTGTGATTTTGCCAGGGCCTGCAAACCTGTAAAATCCCTGTCATTTGACGGATCCCAGTTCCAATAGCGCCATGCCGTGGTTGAGGTCAAAGTGCCCGGACCCAGTTTGATATCTGCATTAAGCGAAACGCCGCCAAGATCATTGCCGGATTTCCACGGAGTGTCATGATCCACCAGCCGGTCAAAAGCATTTAGACTTGGGGGTGTATAACCCAAGTCAGCAATGATAGCATTGAACTGGCGATAGGCGGCCCTTTGCGTTTGCACCACACCGGCGAGCACCTGTGCATACCCATCGGGTCGCTGACGTGAAAAATCAGCAGCAAAATTGAAAGAAACATTATCGGAAGGTTTGAATAACAACTGGCTTTTGAAACCCAGGTTATTTATATCGTTGATATGACGGAGTGTACGGGTATTATAAACTGTGCCGTCACGCTGGGTGCCTGAAAAAGAAAAACGTCCGGCGATTTTTTTGTTGAACGGACCTGTGATGGAGGCTTTCGCTTGCACAAACCCATAATTTCCAAAACTTGTTTCGAAAGTGGCGCCGGATTTGAACAATGGCTTTCTTGTGGTGATATTAAAGGCGCCTGAAGTTGTGTTTTTGCCAAACAAAGTGCCCTGCGGGCCACGCAGCACTTCCACCTGTTCTATATCTATAAAATCAAGAGTGGCCACAGCGGGACGGGCCATATATACACCGTCAATATAAAATCCAACACCCGGATCTAATCCATCATTCGTTAAGCCAAACGGCGAACCGATGCCGCGAATATTCACACCGGTGTTGCGTGGATTGGATGTGTACATCTGAACGGTAGGAACAATTTCCTTTATGCGGGTTACATTAAAAGCCCCTGCATCATCAATCTGCCCGCCACCCACAACCGAAATCGGAATGGGAACATCCTGCAGCACTTCCCTGCGGCGCCGGGAAGTAATGATCACCGTATCCCGCTGAAACTGGAAAAGGGCTTCCAGTATCACTAATATATTTTCAGACTGGCTGCTCCTTACGACAAGATCATGCGAACGGAACCCCACAGATGAAACAATGATTGTAAAAGGTATCTTTTCAGGGGCAGGCAATGAAAAGTTGCCTGAAGAATCGGTAGTGGCACCAATGCTGCTGTTTTTTACGGTTACACTTGCAAAAGGAACCCCTTCATTTCTTTCGTTAACAACACGGCCCCTGATTTGAGAAAAAGCCAGGACCGGCGTCAAAATGGTTAAAAGTAAAGCTAACTGTTTCATGCGATTGGTTTTGATTTGTAAATAATTATTAGTCTATCATTTTTATAGACTAAATACTGAAAAAAAAGCAACAATCGTTGATTAAGGAAAGCAGGATAACCTGCGGCAATTATTCGAAGGAACGAATATATGGACTATTTATATACTCTACCAATTTTATAGACTATTATTTTAAAAAAACTACCCAAGCACTTTTGCTAAAATCCGTATGCTCCAGATGATCACTAAAATGCCCAGTAGAATGAATGCCGTTTTACGGGGCATTTTGCCGGTGAGCTTTGCTGCAATTGGTGCCGCTATCACGCCGCCGATGATCAGGGCCAGTATCGTTTGCCAGTGACTGACACCTAAAAGTGTAAAGAATGTGAAAGCGCTGGCTAATGTCACAAAAAACTCTGTCAGGCTCACCGAGCCGATCACATACTTGGGGCTTCTGCCCTTATTAATAAGTGTGGTAGTTACAAGCGGCCCCCACCCGCCGCCGCCAAAAGAATCAAAGAAGCCGCCAGCCCCTGCCAGCCAGCCATGATGTTTGAATTTTTTTTGTGGCCGTTGTTTTCTGAATGCATTGATCAAAAATTTGATACCCAGAAAAAAAGTGTAACAAGCCAGCAATGCCCGCAACCACTCCCCGTTGCTGTTATCCAGTTTTGCCAGCAATATTGCGCCGATAATAGCCCCGATCACACCCGGTATCACCAGCGCCTTGAATAATTTCTTATTGACATTGCCAAACTTATAATGACTATAACCTGAGGCTCCTGCAGCAAACATTTCCGCAGTATGTATGCTGCCGCTGATGGCTGCCGGGCTGATGCCTGCTGACAACAACACCGTAGCACTGGTAACTCCATATCCCATTCCCAAAGAACCATCCACCATTTGTGCCAGGAAACCGGCCAGCAGCATCCAGTGAAAATTTTTGTCCAATGTCTTGTACCAGGCCGCTACGTCACCGGCCATTTCCTTCATCGGCAGGTAGGATAAAACGAAATGCCCGACGATCATCAATGCAAAAGCAACTAAAGAATAGGTTGCAATTTTCTTCCACCTTCTCTCTGTATTTAGTGTCTCCTTTTCAACAAGTAATTTGGTAATAGCATTCAGTTTTTTCACTTTATACTCAAAATTTCCATTGAGTTTATTTCTGACCTTGTGGAGGTTATCTATTACTTCATCCAACTCACCCGGCAATGCATCCTGCAACACTTCCTTGATACGCTTTGCAGCAGTTGGTGATTTCCCATTGGTGGAAATAGCGATCTTCAGATTTCCCTTTTGCACAATACTCCCGAGATAAAAATCGCAGAGATCAGGAGTATCAGCCACATTGGTCAGGATGCCTTTTTCAGCAGAAAGTTTTTTTATCTGTTTATGAAGTTCATGATTATCAGTTGCCAATATGACAAGGTCTTTGTTATCGAGGTCAGCCTCTTCAAATTCCCGCTGAACAATACAGCAGGAAGGATGCTTATAGACTAATTTCCTGACTTCATCTTTAATAACAGGAGCCACAACTGTGATCTTAGCAGCGGGAGAATTTGCCAGCAAGGAATGTAGTTTTTCCAACCCCACATTGCCGGCCCCTGCCAAAAGAATATTTAACTGATCCAGTTTTAAAAAAACCGGGTACAGCCTGTTCTTTCCGGCCTGCAGTTCCCTAAATGATCCGTTGTTGTTCTCTGCCTGGCTATCCATTTATTAAATATTCATCACAGAATACGGCAAATATAAATATTCTCTACAAGTTTTATAGACTATTATTTTCAATACTTACATTCGTTATCCTTAAAAACATTTTGCCCGCTGCCTAATCAGCTTTATTTTTGTTTAGTCTACTCAATTTGTAGAATAAATAACGAAATCAACGACTATGCAGAGTTTCAGAACCGAGCTGGAAAATCCCCTTGTTGAAAGAGATATTATTGAACTGGAGCAAAAGATCCGGGCTTTCCGGGAAGGAAAGATGCCGGAAGAAAAGTTCCGCAGCCTTCGTTTGGCCCGTGGTGTATATGGACAGCGGCAGCCCGGGGTGCAGATGGTACGCATCAAATTGCCGTATGGAAAGATGACCCTTGCCCAATGGAAACGTATTGCAGTTGTTTCGGATGAATACTCCACTGGCAACCTGCATTTGACAACAAGACAGGATATACAAATACATTTTGTAAGCCTTGACCGCACCCCTGAAATGTGGGCTGAACTGGAAAAGGATAATGTTACGATCAGAGAAGCCTGTGGCAATACAGTAAGAAATATCACTGCATCCGACACAGCAGGCATTGACCCGGATGAACCATTTGATGTGACTCCCTATGCCCATGCCATGTTTGAGTATTTCCTGCGCAAACCTGTTTGCCAGGAGATGGGAAGAAAATTCAAGATCGCTTTCAGCAACAGTGAAAAAGATACGGCACTGACCTTTATGCATGATCTTGGGGCCATTCCCAGAATAAAGATCATTGACGGAAAAGAAGTGAGAGGTTTCAAAGTATTGGTAGGCGGCGGCCTTGGCGCCCAACCCCATCTTGCTATCGCAACCCACGAATTCCTCGAAGAAGACCTGCTCATCCCCTATCTCGAAGCGGTGCTGCGGGTGTTTGATCGTCATGGTGAACGCAACAGCCGTCATAAGGCAAGAATTAAATTTTTGATTCAAAAGATCGGTATTGATGCTTTTAGTGAACTGGTGGCAGAGGAGCAATTAGCTTTGACGCATCAGCGGTATAAAGTGGATGTGAATGGGCAATTCCTGCCTGCCGGACAGGCAGGGGCAAAAGGCAATAAACAAATTTCCAACACCGAACTCAATATTCACCATTCACCATTCACCATTGACCCGTACAAGTTCCAGCTTTGGAAAAACACCAATGTCTTCCAACAAAAACAAGAAGGTTACTATGCGGTATATGTCCGTGTGCCTAATGGAAATATTAGCTCAGTGACAAGCCGCAGCCTTATTGAAAAACTAAAAGATGTTATTGCAGATGATGTGCGGGTTACGATCAACCAGGGTTTGCAGTTTCGCTTTATCCGGCCCGAACATCTCGAATATGTGTACAGCGTTTTGGCAGAAGAAGGTTTTGCTGCTCCCGGTTTTGGCAGCGTAGCGGATGTCACCAGTTGTCCCGGAACCGATACCTGCAACCTGGGCATCAGCAACAGCACCGGCATTGCTTTAGCTTTAGGCGAAGTGATAGAAGAGGAATTCCCTGAATATTTATACAACAAAGAATTAGCCATCAAGATCAGCGGTTGCATGAATAGTTGCGGCCAGCATGGTATGGCTTCCATCGGATTTCATGGCAGTTCGCTGAAAGCAAAAGGACAGGTGATGCCTGCACTACAAGTGCTGGTAGGCGGCGCTGTATTGGGCAGTGGTGAAGGCAGAATTGCCGATAAAGTGATCAAAGTGCCCAGTAAACGTGGCCCGGATGTGATAAGGACGATCCTTGTTGATTATAAAACAAATGGACAGCCCGGTGAATCTTTTAAAGATTACAGTCACCGTAATGGCGAAAGATATTATTATGAACTGCTGAAACCATTAGCCAGTCTTGAAACATTACAGGCAGAAGATTTTATAGACTGGGGGCAAGAGGAAAAATTTTCCACTGCTATCGGTGTGGGTGAATGTGCAGGTGTGATGATTGACCTCGTAGCGACACTTATCCTGGAGGCGGAAGAAAAAATAACCGCTGCGGAAGAATGTCTTTCTAATTCACAATGGGCTGATGGCATTTATAATGCCTATGCGGCGCAGGTTCATGCAGCCAAAGCGCTGTTGCTGCAACAGGGAGTGCAATGTAACACCCAGCATGGCATCCTGAAAGACTTTGATACACATTTCACTGACAATGGGCTTTACAATGCATCAAAAAGTTTTAAATCGGTTGTGATGCGGATAAATGAAACAGCTCCATCTGAAACATTTGCCGTTGAGTACCTGCAGCAGGCTAAAGATTTTATTGTTTATTCAAAGCAGTGGAGAGAGCAGGCTGTGCTGGCAGAAAAATAATTCTATAGCTCGTGGAAGACTGAGCCTTTTTCAGCAGCCGTATCAAACCAGGCAAATTCTTTGTGCAAGGTGGTCACCTTGCCAATGATGACAAGCGAAGGAGAACTGAATTCCTTCACTGCAAAATCAGCACAGCAGTTCTTTAAAGAAGATAAATGCACTTGCTGGTAAACAGTAGTGGCTTGTTCGATCACTGCAAGCGGCGTATCTATACCGGGGTTATATTCCTGCAACTTCGTGGCAAGGTCGCAGACACCTTTTGCCGCCATATAAAACACAAGTGTGTCGCCGCTCTGCGCAAGTTCTTTCCATTTTTCTTCTGTAAACTGGCTGTTGGGATTATAGGTCAGCCATTGCACTCCCTGTGAATGATTTCTTGCAGTGAGTGGAATGGAGGCATAAGCGGATGCCCCGGACGCAGCTGTGATTCCGGGAATGATCTCAAAAGGGATACTATGCTGTTTTAAGGCGATCAGCTCGTCCAGCACATTACTGAAAAAAGCCACATCGCCGCCTTTGAGTCGCAATACTGTTTTGCCCAACAAAGCATGGGTGGTCATCAATGCATTGATCTGTTCTCTTGTTACCGATGCATCGTTATAACCCTGTTTGCCGGCCAGAATTATCTCTGCATCAGCTCTTGCATTCTCCCTGATGATAGCCGGATTGACCAGCCTGTCGGTAATGATCACATCTGCTTCGGCCAGACGCTTTTTTAATTTCACTGTGATCAGTTCCGGGTCACCGGGACCGGCCCCCGCCAATATCACTTTCCCTATAGTAAGCTCTTTACTCATTATGCTTTGATAAGCACGGCGGCCACTGTGCTGTTGCTGGTTTCATCAACGAGGATGGCGCTGCCGTTTTCACTAAGTGTTTCATAGCTATCATACACTAGGGGTGCAGCCGTTTTAATAGTGGCTTTCACTACTTCATTTAATTTCACAGCTCCGTCAACCGGTTGTTGTTGCAGGCTGTTCACATCAATCTTATACTCCACACTTTTTATTACAGCCCTCACCAGGCGGCTGTTATGCTGTAGCAGGTATTTATTACCGGGAATAAGCGGCTTATCGCCCATCCAGCAGAGCAGCACTTCGAGTTCGTTGCTTACACGAGGCAGGTTATCAATTTTCACAATACTGTCTCCCCGGCTGATGTCAATATCATCGGCCAGTTGTATCACGGCGCTTTGGGGGGCAAAAATTTCATCTGCTTCTTTGCCGGCAATTTCAAGAGAAGAGATCGTTGTTTCAAAATCTTGTGGCAACACTTTTACTTTGTCACCTTTTTTATAAACACCGCTGATCACTTTGCCGGCATAGCCCCTGTAGTCATGTAGGTCGTCTGTCTGCGGACGGATCACAAACTGCACCTGGAAACGGGGGTTGATGAGATTAATATCATTGTCAATTTCCACATCCTCCAAAAATTCCAGCAAGGGCTTGCCGCTATACCATTTAATATGCGTTGATTTATCCACGATATTATCGCCGTCCAAAGCGCTGATTGGGATATAAGTAATATCAGTCAACCCTAATTGCTTTGCCACTTCGCTGTAATCAATCACAATATTGTTGAACACATCCTGCGAATAATTCACCAGGTCCATTTTATTCACGGCCACCACCACATGCGGTATTCTCAGCAATGATGCAATGATAGAGTGCCGGCGGGTTTGCTCGACTACTCCCTGCCGGGCATCAATCAGAATGATGATGAGGTTGGCGTTGGAAGCGCCGGTGATCATGTTGCGGGTATATTGCACATGCCCTGGTGCATCAGCGATGATGAATTTTCTTTTGGGAGTGGAGAAGTAGCGATAGGCCACATCAATTGTAATACCCTGCTCCCGTTCGGCCCGGAGGCCATCGGTGAGCAATGCGAGGTCAACAGTTCCGTTCTCTTTGTTCTTTGTTGATTTCTCCAGCGCCTCTAACTGGTCTATCAGTATATTTTTGCTGTCATACAGCAAACGGCCTATCAAAGTGCTTTTGCCATCATCCACACTGCCGGCAGTTATAAATCGTAGTAAGTCCATGCCCCTGTCCCCTAAAGGGGAATTTAGTTTGTATCAGTCTTACATACCTGTAAGACCAAGTGGTTAAAAGTATCCGTTTCTCTTCCTGTCTTCCATTGCCGCTTCGGTCACTTTATCATCAATCCTTGTTTCTCCTCTTTCGCTGATCCTGGTTGAAATTATTTCATTGATCACTTCATCCAATGTTGCCGCCGTTGATTCCACCGCTGCCGTGCAGGTCATATCGCCTACGGTGCGGTAGCGAACTTTTTTAGTGACCACTTTATCCGTTACATCAATCCGGGCATATTCAGAAACAGCCACCAGTTGTCCTTCATGTTCTATCACCTCCCTGTCATGAGAAAAATAAATGGAAGGAAGATCAATTTTTTCCTTACGGATATAATTCCAGATATCCAGTTCTGTCCAGTTGCTGATGGGAAACACTCTTACATTTTCTCCCTTATGAATCCTGCCGTTATAGATATTCCATAGTTCGGGTCTTTGCAGTTTGGGATTCCATTGACCAAAATCGTCTCTCACGGAGAATATTCTCTCTTTAGCCCTTGCTTTTTCTTCATCCCGCCTGGCGCCACCGATGCAACAATCGAATTTGAATTCTTCGATCGTGTCAAGCAAAGTGTAGGTCTGCAACCAGTTCCTGCTGGGAAATTTTCCTTTCGGTTCTGTCAGGCTGCGCTGTTTGATCGTGTCTTCTACTTTTCTTACAACCAGGGTGGCATTCACCTGATTGGCCAACCAGTCACGGAAATCCAATGCTTCAGGAAAATTGTGCCCGGTGTCAATATGCACCAATGGAAAGGGGATCTTTCCGGGAGCAAATGCCTTTTTCGCCAGGTGCACCATGGTGATGGAATCCTTTCCACCGCTGAATAACAAAGCCGGCTTTTCAAACTGTGCCGCCACTTCACGGAAAATATGAATGCTTTCCGCCTCCAATTGCTCCAGGTAATCGAGATGATATTTACTCATATTTTGTATTTCCTACTTTTTCAGTAGACTATTTAATCAAAAAAAATTTATTCCTTACCTGCTGCTACTTTTTCGTGCAGCCCACATTCCTTGTGTGATGCTTCCCACCACCATCTTCCTGCCCTCGGATCTTCGCCCGGTTCTATGGCACGGGTGCAAGGTGCACAACCGATACTGATAAATCCTTTATCATGCAACGGGTTGTACGGAACATTGTATTTTTTCAGGTAATCCAGCACTTCATCGTAACTCCAGTGAAGCAGCGGGTTGAACTTATACAGTTGTTTTTCTTCAGACCATTCTATCACCGGCATATTCTTGCGATTGTCCGATTGTTCGGCACGAAGCCCCGTTATCCACACTGCCGCTCCCTGCAACGCCCTGTTCAATGGTTTCACTTTGCGGATATGGCAGCATTCTTTCCGGTTCTCTACTGATTCGTAAAAACTATTTACCCCTTTGTTCAAAACAAAGGTTTCTACATCACCGGCATCCGGGAAGTAAACATGCACCGGTTGTTTATAACGGGCAATGGTCCTGTCGAGCAGCTCATAGGTTTCGTTAAACAGCCTGCCTGTATCAATCGTAAAGATCTTTACCGGCAGGTTGTTTTTAAAAATTGCATCGGTTATAACCTGGTCTTCCTGGCCCAATGAAGAAGAAAAAACAATTTTTCCCGGAAACCATTCGGCTACCAGCTTCAGCGCTTCCGGCAAAGAAGCACTTTCAACCGCCTGTATTTTTTCTTCCGTTAAAATCATAAGTTGGGCTGGGGTGTGTAGCGCAAATAAGGTTTCACCACTTTCACTCCCTTCGGGAATTTCTTTACTGCATCTTCCGTTGAAACAGCCGGCACAACGATCACATCTTCACCAGCCTTCCAGTCAGCAGGCGTAGCCACGCTGTAGTTGGCAGTGAGTTGCAAAGAATCTATCACCCGCAGCACTTCAACAAAATTTCTTCCGGTTGAAGCCGGGTAAGTGATCATCAGTTTTATCTTCTTATCCGGGCCGATCACAAATAATGAACGGACCGTAAATGTTTCCGAAGCATTGGGGTGAATCATGTCATATAAAAAAGCTACCACCCGGTCGGGATCGGCGATGATAGGGAAATTGACCGTTGTATGCTGGGTTTCGTTAATGTCTTTCACCCAGCCCTCATGCTTGTCAATCGGGTCAACGCTGACGGCGAGCACTTTTACATTTCGTTTGGCAAATTCTTCTTTCAGTAAGGCTGTTTTACCCAGCTCAGTGGTGCAAACCGGTGTGTAATCAGCAGGATGAGAGAAAAGAATACCCCAGTTATTGCCGAGATACTCATAAAAATCAATTTCTCCTTCAGTGGTCTGGGCTTTAAAATTCGGAGCCACATCCCCAAGATGTAATGCCATAAAACAGAATTTACAGGTGACAAAAATAGGTTTAAAAATTTACCCCACCAAGTTGGTGGACTTTTCAGAAGGGCCCTGATTACGAACAATTGTTGTCAGGAAGATATTGAATTAAACGATGAGGTCTTTCAGGGTGCGGTTCTCCACAATATTCAGCGTGGCATCCCGGACTTCTATCATCATATCATGCAGTCCGCAATGTTTTTCATTGCAGTTCTTGCATCTCTCATAGAAATAGAGACTTACGCAGGGCAGCATGGCAATAGGGCCATTTACCAGGCGGATGATAGTGGCCACTTTCACCTTATCGGGCCGCTGTTTCAGAAAATAACCCCCTCCTTTCCCTTTCTTACTTTCGAGGATACCGGCCTTCTTTAATTCCAGCAAAATATTTTCCAAAAATTTAAGTGGAATTTTCTTCTTCCTGGCAATTTCAGAAATAAGCACCGGCCCCTCATCGAATTTTTCGGTCAGGTAGGTCAGCGCCTTAAAAGCATATTGTGATTTTTTGGAAAGCATATCGCTATTTCAGGATTTCAAGTTTATACCTTATCGCAGAGTTTTTACGCAACATGGCAGAAACACCACAGTATTTTTCTAATGAAAGATCAATGGCCTTTCTGATTTTATCATCATTGTCCTTCTCCGTTTTCAGGCGAAAAGTGATCAGAATGTCTTTAAACACTTTTGGGTGCTCCGCCGTTTGTTCTGCCTCTACTTCGATAGTTAAATCTGAAAACTTTACCCGCATTTTTTCCAAAATATCCACCACATCAATGCCCGAACAACCCGCCAGCCCCGATAATAACAACGCCTTGGGTCCGTGTCCTTTTTTCTTATTGCCGTCAATATTGATCTTGTTGCCGTCGTGATCGCTTTCAAAAAGATGATTGCCTAACCATTTTGTTACTGTCTTCATGCCTCTGATAACTGGTGCTTTTTGTTTTTTAAAATATTATCCGGTGTCCACTGCACTTTCTGCTCAAAATTATGTTTTCGTTCGGAACAATCAGCTTTTTCACAAATGCGGCAGGAAAAGGGCAGGCATCCGTCTGAGTGGACAAAAAATTCCACCGATTCTCCGAATTTTTCCCTGACCAATGCAGCTAATGCATCAATTTCCCGGTGTGCTTCATGTACATTGAGGAACCAGGGCACAGTGAGGTGACAATCAATATGCAACACACTGCCATATTTTATAACACGGAGATTGTGCAGGTCAACCCAATTCTCCCGGCGATTGGCATTAAGCAATTCCACCATTTCTTCCAGCAACTTTTTATCAGCCTCATCCATGATGCCGGCCACAGAACTACGGATGATGCGGTAGCCTGTAAACATGATGAAGGCACCGAAACCGATAGCGACAACACTGTCTATCCATTTATAACCTGTCAGGTAAAGCAATAATAATCCCACAATGATCCCAACAGTTGACCATGTATCAGATTGCAGGTGCCTGCCGCTGGCGATAAGCGCTGCTGAATTGTTTCGTTTCCCGGTTTGCAAACAAAAGAAACCCATCACAAAATTTGCCACTGCGGTAAAACCAACAAATATCATCCCGTAATCTATCTTATGCAATTCAACCGGGTGAATAAGATGCTGCACCGCTTTGTATAAAATGATGGTGCCGGCAGAGCCAATCAGTGTTCCTTCGATCGCAGCAGAAAGAAATTCAGCTTTCCCGTGTCCATATGGGTGATCCGCATCACGGGGTTTGGCGGCTATATGCAAACTATAAAGACCGATGAAACCGGCAGCAACATTCACAATACTTTCGAGTGCATCGGTCAAAATAGATACCGACCGGGTGGAATAATATGCAACAATCTTTATGGCAAGCAAAATAACAGAGATGCCGGCCACCCATTTCTGGACTGAAAGGTTTTGTAGTTGTTGCTTCAAACGCTACTAATTAATCGAAACTTTCTTTGGCGAATTTCAACCATTGTGACCGGGCATGCGATAGAAAAACAGCCGGCGCATTGGCAAATTCTTTTTCTGTCTGATATCGTCCATACAACTGATACATTTGTGCAGCTTCCTCTTTTAATTTGGGCTGTTTCTCAAGATTTACATCTGCCTCTGTGACATTAAATTTTCCATTACCTCCATCAAATACCCACATAAGCCCCCGAAGTGTGTATTGGAGAGTGTCTTCATGCATGATAACCTTCATATAAGCCGGCGACACATCGCTGCGGCAGGCCTTTTTATATTGAATGCAGGTTTCTGCGATCCCATCTCCATCAAGATCTGAAATAACTACCCCGTCCTTCAAAAAAGACACGGTGAGATCAAAAGGACAGGCTTTTTCAGCATCAGTGATCTGCCACAATACTTTATAACTGTTATCCCTTTTGATAAAATGAAAAGCATAAAGCTCTGATGACTCTCCTTCCTCTTCCTCTCCATATTCATTCTTTTCTTTATCCGGATAGGGCGGCACCAAAGATGTAATTAAAATATTCTCTCCCAACCGGTCATTCCATTGCCAGGCCTCCTGCAAATTGCCCCTAAACTTTATGGAAACCGGGACTTGTTCCGGGGTTAAGCGAGCAGGTGGTGTAACAGCAATTGCCGTAGTATCACTTGTTGTTGCAACCAACCGGCTGTTATCACCTGCTTTATTCACCGGTATCTTATTATCCGCTGATGAATTACAGCTAATGATAAGGTAAAGCAGTGCCAGCAGTAAGATGTACTTCATATTTGCAACTTATGTTTACCGAAAATACTGAAATAATCAGCCCCGCTTTTTAAAATAACTCCGCAGGCCGCGGACAATCCTGTAATAAAATTCCTTGTTGAAAAGCTGTGAATCGTGCATGGCTTTGTACGTCAGAAAAAGGCCAACAGGGACCAGCGCAAAAAAGGAAAGCCACATACCGGTAAAAGGAGTTATGCTGTCACGCCTTGCTAGTTTTTCACCTGAAGTGGATGAAAAATAAAACAGCATGAAAAACGCAATTGCAAAGATCAAAGGTGTGCCAAGGCCGCCTTTTCGGATAATGGATCCTAACGGCGCCCCCACCAGGAATAATACCAGGCATGCCACCGACAAAGAAATCTTACGGTGCCATTCGATCTGGTGCCTGCGCAGGTTTGACCCTCTTTCCTTTTGCGTAGTAAGCACCGTTTCAAGACTCATCCGGGCCGAACTGACCTGTCCTTTCACCCTATCAGCCGCAATATTCCTTGCAGGTTCAGGAAACAGGTTGGCAATAGTTTTTACTTTGAGAATGTCTCCGCTGTCAGGAACAGTATAGCCTGCCCATGTGCTGTCTTTGTAACGGGAAAAGGCGAAGGAATAAAACAGGCTTTCCTGTTGTTGTTTGATCAGTCTTGCGTTTTCTTTTTTCAGCGAATCAATGGTTTTATCCAGTTGGCGCATGCTCATCACTTTCGAGCTGTTTCGGTTAAGGCTGTCCGGTGTGCGACTCCCCATGCCAAATGAACTGAGATCAAACTGTTTTTTATACTCTTTGAACCCCATGCGGATGAACTCCGTCCTGGGGCCGCCAAGATTATCTCCTTTTTCCTGGTAGCGCCAGCCATCCAGCAGGTTGAACTCCAGGTAACGCTTATCATCAGATACCCGCATGATCCCTTTTTGTGCAATTATGAAATTGTCCTGCAGAGGGTTGTTTTGTTCATAAATGATGATATCACGGATGATGGTATCATTTGCTTCTTTCTTCCCGATCTTGATAGCAAAACCATGAAGGCGGTCATAAAAAATCCCTTCTTTCAGATCAAAGGCGGGCTTGGCGGAAACAATATCGCCCAGGAGGGTTCTTGATTTAAGGTTAGCCACCGGGATGATATTATTGGAGAATAAAAAAGCAATGCCGCAAATAAGAATGGTGACAATAAAAAGCGGCCGCATGAACCTGAGCAATGAAATACCGGCAGATTTGACCGCTACCAGTTCAAAACTCTCTCCAAGGTTGCCAAAAGTCATCAGCGAAGAAAGGAGAACTGCCAGCGGAAGAGCCAGCGGCACCAGTGCAGCGCTTTGATACCAGATAAATTCGAGAATGATTGATGTGTCAAGTCCCTTGCCCACAAAGTCATCAATGTATAACCAGAAGAACTGCATCACCAGCACCAGCAGGGTAATGAAAAAGGTGGCTATGAAAGGACCAATGAAAGCCCGGATGACGAGTTTATCTAATTTTTTGAACACTTACCTTTAAAATATGAATGCAGCAAAAATACGGCTTTCGCCAAAGGAGACAGAACTTGTTACGAATGCTGAGTGGATTTTAATGAAGAATACGATCATGCAAAAGGCCCGGCAACTGCTGGTGGACGTTTGCATATTGCAGCAGGAGATCATGCTGCAAACCCGGCACCACATTCCCGAAAAAGCACTGCAGCATTCGCCCAAGATATCAAAGGGAGAGAACTATCGTGGGCTTCCCTACCTGGTGCTTGATCATCCAAGATGTTTTGACAAAGACGAGACACTGGCAATCCGTACTTTTTTCTGGTGGGGAAATTTCTTCAGCACCAGTATTCAACTTTCCGGTGTTTATCAGGAGAAATTTCAAAAGAATATGATCGCTGCCTTCCCGAAGCTTGCCGCCAATGATTTTTATGCCTGCATCAATGATGATCCCTGGCAGCATCATTTTGAAAACGATAACTACCGGCTGATAAAGACCATGACAAAAAAGGAATATGAGAAGGAGATGAAGAACAGGTCGTTTTTGAAACTGTCCAAAAAGATACCGCTTACCCGATGGGATGATGCTGCGAACCTGCTGGCTGCAGATTTCAGTTTCATAACAGAGTTGCTTGTTGATTAATTGCCGAGCCGGTGAAAGAGTTCCTTTACCTGGTGATCCCACAGCAGGCTTTGGTCTTTAATTTCCTTTTTTTCAGCAAAATCCTTCACCACAAGGATCGTTTGATTGGTGATCTCGGATTTTTCAATGCGAAATTCAAAATATTCTTCTTTGGGAGAATGATGCCAGCGAAAACGAATGTATTTGTCCTGTTCACTTTCAAGCAGGTCTGCTTTATCAAAAGAACCATTCCAGCCGAAATAATAAATCCCATCCCTTTCATCCACTTTGTCTGCAAACCATTCACCCAGGCCGGCCGGGGTGGAAAGAAATTCATATAAAATAGACGGGGAACAACGAACCGGAAACTCCAATGTATATAGCTGCTTGCTCATCTCTGGGTATTGAATATAATCTTTAGCGACCGCTGCAATAATAAAAAATAAATGATTGCGCCAAACTATTTTGGAATTTATTTTTCCTTTTTGGCTGGTTTATAGACCTTTTGAAAAATAAAATGAAGAAGGCAGCGTTAAAGTAAAACCAAAATTATTTTTGGCACATATTAACCAAATGCATAAATTGCCTTGAAGTTCAATATGTTCTGAATAGAAAGAGAAACCGTGGTGGGTATTTTTAGAGTCCGAGCTGACTAAAAACAAATTATTCCTAAACCCTTAAAATACACCATTCAAAAGCCATACCTATGAGCATGAGACAGTTGAAGATCACCAAGTCGATTACGAACCGTGAATCTCAAAGTTTAGAAAAGTACCTCCAGGAGATCGGCAAAGTCGAACTCATTACCCTGGAAGAAGAGGTCAAATTAGCAACCCTCATCAAGCAAGGCGATCAGAAAGCATTGGACAGATTGACCAAAGCCAACCTTCGTTTTGTGGTGTCTGTAGCCAAGCAGTACCAAAACCAGGGTTTGTCTTTGCCTGACCTGATCAACGAAGGTAACCTGGGGCTGATCAAAGCCGCCCAGCGCTTTGATGAAACCCGTGGTTTTAAGTTCATTTCCTACGCCGTTTGGTGGATCCGCCAAAGCATTTTGCAGGCATTGGCCGAACAGTCAAGGATCGTTCGCCTTCCGCTGAATAAAGTGGGGCTGACCAACCGCATTCAGAAAGCTTTTTCCCAACTGGAACAGCAGTTTGAAAGAGAGCCTTCGGCTGAAGAGTTGGCCGAACTGCTGGAAATGGACCTGGAAGAAGTGGCCTCTACCCTTGGCATCAATGCCCGCCATGTAAGCATGGATTCGCCGCTGTCAGAAGGGGAAGAAAACACCCTGATTGATGTGCTGGAAAATCCCAATGCCGAAAAAACGGACCAGGAACTGGATCATAACGAGTCGCTCAAAACAGAGATTGACCGCAGCCTGAAAACCCTGACCGAAAGGCAAAAAGAGGTGATCTGCTATTTCTTTGGCATTGGCGTTGACCACCCCATGAGCCTGGAAGACATCGGCGAAAAATTCAACCTGACAAGAGAAAGGGTTCGCCAGATCAAAGACAAGGCCATCACTAAACTTAAAACCAACACCCGGACAAGGATACTGAGAACTTACCTGGGTGCTTAACTAAATTAAACCAGATCACACTGATTTAAACTTTACACTTCTACATTATCTTTGCAACTCTTTCAAAAGTGAACATTATTATGTTCACTTTTTGTTTTGTGAAACAGGAAACACCGTGATATATGTTCAATAGTTTACAGGAAAAATTAGAATCGGCCTTTAAGAATCTCAAAGGCCAGGCCCGTATTACTGAACTGAATGTGGCCGCAACGATAAAAGAGATCCGCCGTGCATTGGTGGATGCAGACGTCAATTTTAAAATAGCCAAAGAGTTTACCGATAAAGTAAAGGATAAAGCGGTTGGCGAAAAAGTGATCAACGCCATCTCCCCCGGCCAGTTGATGACCAAGATCGTCAAAGATGAATTGGCGGAACTGATGGGCGGGCAGGAGGCCGGTTTTAATGCAAAAGGGAATCCGGCAGTCATACTAATCGCTGGTTTGCAGGGTAGCGGTAAAACCACTTTCAGCGGCAAACTGGCCAATTACCTGAAAACAAAGAAAGGCCTCTCTCCCATGCTGGTGGCTGCGGATATTTATCGCCCCGCAGCGATGGAACAATTAAGAGTGCTGGGTGAGCTGATCAATGTAGATGTGCATATCGAGTTGGAGAATAAGGATGCTGTTGCCATTGCACAAAATGCCGTGAAAGAAGCCCGGAGCAAGAACAAGAATGTTGTCATCATAGATACCGCCGGTCGGCTCGCCATTGATGAAGTGATGATGACCGAGGTAGCCAATATCCGCAGCGCCGTGAATCCGCAGGAGATATTGTTTGTGGTGGATTCCATGACCGGCCAGGATGCTGTAAATACGGCCAAAGCATTTAATGACCGGCTCGATTTTACCGGTGTTGTTTTGACAAAGCTTGATGGCGACACAAGAGGTGGTGCGGCTCTTTCCATCAAATACACGGTGAACAAACCCATCAAATTCATCAGCAGTGGTGAAAAGATGGATACCCTTGATGTGTTCTATCCCGAAAGAATGGCACAGCGTATTCTCGGAATGGGAGATATTACCTCGCTGGTGGAAAAAGCACAGGAACAGTTTGATGAAGAACAGGCCAAAAAACTGGAAGGAAAGATCCGCAAGAACAAGTTTGATTTTGCAGATTTTAAGATGCAGCTAGAGCAGATCAAAAAAATGGGCAACATGAAAGACCTGCTGGGCATGATCCCCGGCATGGGCAACAAGATAAAAGACCTTGATATCAATGATGATTCTTTCAAAGGAATTGAAGCAATGATCAACTCTATGACTCCTGAAGAAAGAAACAACCCAGACCTCATCAATGGAAGCCGCCGCAAACGCATTGCCCGGGGTGCCGGAAAAGATATTGCCGATGTAAATGCCTTCATGAAACAATTTGAACAAATGCGGGATATGATGAAAGGCATGAACAAAGCCGGTATGTTTGGTAAAATGATGCCGGGAATGAGGAAATAGCAAGAAACTCAGTGGTTGAACCCGTTATTTATCCCTTCTGTTTTTCAAATTCCTTTGGGATTCTCCTTTCTCCGTATTATCTTCGCCGTCCCGGTTTCAACCGGACGATTCAAACAATTATTGTTTAACGCCTTTAAATTTCTATTTAAAATGGCAGCCAAAATCCGTCTTCAAAGACACGGGTCTAAAAAAAGACCCTTCTACTTCATCGTTATTGCAGATGCCCGTGCACCCCGCGATGGCAAATTCATCCAAAAATTAGGTACTTACAATCCCCTGACCGTTCCGGCCACTATTCAGCTGGATCGTCAGAAAGCATTGGAGTGGCTGAACAAAGGTGCTACACCCACCGATACTGTTCGCCGTATCCTGAGCTTTAAAGGAGTGTTGTACCTGAAGCACCTGCTTCGCGGCGTAAGCCTCGGGCTGTTTGATGATGCAACAGCAATGGAGAAGTTCACGAAATGGAGCGCAGAACATGACGCCCAGATCAAAAAACGCCAGGAAGAAGCCTACCGCAACAAAAGAGCAAGACGTCCGATGCCGGGTCGCAGACCTGAGAGAAGGACTGAAAGCGAAAGCGGTGGTGGTGAAGGATAAATAAAATATCCTGATCCTGAAAGTTCATGAATCCCGCCTTGTTTCAAACAAGACGGGATTTTTTTTGTTACGAAAACACAGAAAATAACACGAAACGGAATGGCTGTTTACACAGCAGCATTATTCGTGTAATTTCGTGGCTATTCGTGGCAGAATATTTTAAAATAGGAAAGCTGGTGGCCGTTCACGGCCTCAAAGGTGAACTGATCCTGAAGCATGAATTAGGCAAGAAAACATCGTTGAAGGGCTTGCAGGCCATTTTTGTTGAAGAGAAAAAGAATTCATTTCTCCCTTGGTTTATAGAAGCAGCAAAGATCAAAAGCGAATCTGAAGTTTACCTGAAGCTGGAAGGTGTTGATACAAGAGAAGCTGCCGCCAAACTTACTCCTAAAGAAATATGGCTGACTGAAATTGATTTTAAAAAGTTTGCGGCCAAAACAGCGCCTGCAAGTTTGCTGGGCTATACTATTATCAATAACAATGAACCTCTTGGCGAAATTTTAGAATTGATAGAACAGCCACATCAGTTGCTTTGTCGCTTAGAGGTAAAAGGAAAGGAAGTGCTGATACCGCTGCATGAAGAAACCCTGAAAAAAGTAAATCATAAAAAGAAAGAGGTGATGGTGGAATTACCGGAGGGATTGCTGGATATTTATCTCACTTAGGTCCTTTTATAAAATCTGCCAGCAACTTCATCCGGTAATACAAGTTGCTCAACATCAGTGAAACATTGTTCTTTGCTTTTGCCACACTACCGCCGTTCATTTTTTTGATGTTCTTGAGCTCCTCGATCTTTTCGTCAATCTTATCCAGCAGCTTTTCTGCATCCCAGCCTATGTATTTTTTATTGCGGTCATCAAATACATGATAAGGCTCTATTGTGCCGGCCTTCAGTTTTTTAAACCTGAAATTACTTTTGATCGCTTCTTTCACCGCTTCGTTGCCCAGCATATCAATCATCACATCCGGATCCACATTGTTCAGGAAAGCATTGTGAAAAATGTTGAGGTTGTTCCGCAGTTCCCGGATCACCTGTTTTTTCAACACATCGCTGGTCTTGCTTTCCTTGTTCAGAAAAGTGAGCAGGTCTTTCAGCGGCGAGATGCCTGTTTTAAGCCATTCTAATTGCATGGCTTAAAAATAATCATTCAATTCAACAACTTAAACAACCTGCTTTATTTGCCCGTTTACAAACCGAATGTCAATCCTATCATGTCTCACCTGCTGCAGGGTATTGCTGATCTGCACAAAATGCCGTTGCTCATGGGCTATCAAAAAACGAAAAGTGTCACCCAGTTTCAGTTTAATAAGCCGTGAAATGGAAATAGGTGTACGGATGACGCCGATATTTTTACCCTTTGCCGTTTCCAGTAATTCAAGCAGGTAATGCTGTTGTTCAATAAACGTATTCAGCACCGGGAATGCGTCGAGCAGTTTTGATGGCCGATGATTTTTGGGCGCCTGCATTTTGTTCTTTATCACACCTTCTGCTGAAGGTCTCATCATGCCGGTAAAATAATTTCCAAGCCAGCCCGGTTTAAAAGATAATGTTGCCGGTTTATCCTGCTGCAAAGACCGTTCTATTGCGAGCAGGTAGTAACGACCGTAACTGTTCAGGTGTTCCAACACCTGGATCACACTCCATTTTCCGGGAGCCGGTTGCTGCAGGAGAATACCGGGGTCTTTTGTTTTTAAAAAGGCAGCCGCTGCGATCAGCTGGCGGATATCCGCCTGGAGCTGATTTAATAAATCTATACTGTTATACTTTTTCATGCCTGTAAATTTTACACAAACCTACAGGCCGGTTTTTCCGTAAATCTTGGCGAATACCAAGATTTTTCAATGAAGACAGGATTATAATCTTACAGAACCAAGCAGTTTGCTGAAGGTAGTAGCATCAAGACCAAGATATGAGGCAAGGTATTTATGGGGGATGATCTGCAGCACATGCGGACTTCGTTTGAGCAAAGCCCTGAATTTTTCTTCAGCGCTGAAACATTGCAGCTCAATTTGTCTTTCCAAAACTCCTTTTAAAATAAAACCTGTCAGGTGCAATACCATTCTTTGAATATTGGGGTATTGGCACATCAGGTCATCTATCTGTTTGTAGGTTGTCCGGAGAAACCGGCTTGTCGTTAATGTTTCAAAGAAGAAAGCAGAAGGAGATTGAGTGAGGAAAGAATCCGCCACACCGGCAAAAGAAGGCGGATACATAAAAACAATAGTAGCTTCCTGTTTCTCACCGCCAATGTAAAAGGCCCGTTGCACTCCTTCCAGCACAAAATAAAGATAGCGTTCTGTTTCACCTGCAGTGGTGAGCACTGTTTTGCGTTTACATTCATAGGGCTGCCAGATGGCTGACAAAGCATCCAGTTCATCCGGTTTTAGCGGGTAAGCTGCGCCGATAAATTGGCGGAATTGCTCTATGGCTGCAAGCTGGTTCAATTGACCTCAAATATAGAACAGATGCTTTGAAGATATTTTACCTTTGCCGGGTGGATGAAGTAAAAAAACATATCGCCCATTTTGACCTCGATTCCTTTTTTGTTTCAGTGGAGATAAAAAACAACCCGGCCTTGAAGGGAAAGCCCGTGCTGGTTGGCGGCTATGAAAGAGGCGTGGTGGCTGCCTGCAGTTATGAAGCAAGAAAGTTTGGCATCCATTCCGCCATGCCGATGAAAAAAGCGATGCAGTTGTGCCCGCAGGCCATCGTCACCAATGCCAGCCGCAGCGATTACAGCAAATATTCAAGATGGGTGACAGAGATCATCGCTTCCAAAGTGCCGTTGTTTGAAAAAGCCAGCATTGATGAGTTTTATATTGACCTCTCGGGCATGGATAGGTTTTTTGGCGTTAGCAAATATGCCAAAGAGTTGCGCCAGCATATCATCAACGAAACCGGGCTGCCTATATCAGGTGGTTTATCTTCCGCAAGGTTCATCAGCAAGATGGCCACCAATGAAGCCAAACCAAACGGTTTCTTAGAAATCCCGCATGGAAAAGAAAAAGAATTTCTCTGGCCATTGGGTATTGAAAAGATAAACGGTGTGGGCAAGCAAACCGAACAGCAACTGAAAAGTTTTGGCATCTATACGATTGAAGACATTGCCAAAACACCTGTCGAACTGATGGAACGCTATGCCGGTAAATGGGGAGAAAGCCTTTGGCACAAAGCACAGGGTGTTGGCAGCGCCGACATCACTACCGACTGGGAACAAAAAAGCATGAGCCATGAAAATACTTTCGACAAGGATTATACAGATACTGACTTCTTATATAAAGAACTGGTAAGGCTTACTGAAAAAACAGCCTATTCCCTGCGGGAGGACGAAAAGATGACGGGCTGTGTGACGGTGAAGATCCGCTATTCAGATTTTGAAACTACTTCAAGACAGGAAACGGTTGATTACACGGCCCTTGATGATGTGCTGATCGCTAAGGTGAAAGACCTGTTCAATAAAACCTGGCAAAAAGGAAGACCTGTCAGACTGCTGGGTGTCCGCTTCAGCCACATGATACCCATCACCATGCAAATGAGTTTGTTTGACAACAACGTGGAAAAACTCAATCTCTATAAAGCAGTTGATGAAATCAAAGACCGATTTGGCAGCAAACTGGTAACAAAAGCTGTTACATCTCAATCAAAGGACAGCGGCAATGAGTTTACTACCAGGCTCAACAAAAAGAAAAAACCAGAATAAATTCATTAATTGAACCCGGCCTTTGTCTATTCACCTAACAAAGAAACCAGCTTTCTGCGGTTAATGGTCCTTGGCAATTCCAGTAAAAGGCTTTTCTTATCAGCGCCTGCGACCAAATAGGTGAAAGTGACCTCTGATGGCTCCATAGTTCCGAACTTAAATGAGGGATCAACATAACTGATCCTCAGTTTAACCCCTTCCTGTCCTTCATCATACTGGCCCGTTTCGTTATCAATTTTATATGTACCGGAGTAGGTAGTGTCTTTGGCATAAACCAACACTGTGCTGTCATTCGTAAACTGCAGGGCAAATTGTTTTTCTTCATTTATAGCATCCCTGATCACCTTGTTTTCTTCCTTCCCGGCATCTGCCCATTCCACATCTCTTTTCCCGTTCACTGTGAGGTTGCTGTAAAACCCTGTTTTTTGTGTCTTTAGCTTTTTACCTTTCACCAGTTCCTGCACCTGTTTCACATCAGCAGGTGGTGGCAGTTTATCTCCTCCTGAAGAACAGGATGACAAAAACAAAATAGCAGAACAGGTAATGATCACCTGCAAATTGAAATAACGGTTCATCTCGTAATTAATTTTAAGTCTCAAATAAACCGTAAAATACGCTGCCGGATATACCCTGCTACGGGTATTTGGCGCATTATGAGCATTCATCATATATTAAGAGAGATAAGCAGGTTTCCCTACCTTTGCCGCTATTAAAAAAATATCACATTATTATGCAGGCCTGGAAAGAGTACCATGAAAAGAACAAGGACCGTTTCCTTAATGAAATGCTGGATATTCTCCGCATCCCTTCTGTTAGCGCAAAAAGTGAACACAAAGCAGATATGCTGAAATGCGCTGAAGCGGTTAAAAAAAGTTTATTGGATGCCGGTTGCGATAAGGCAGAAGTAATCTCTACTGCCGGACATCCCGTTGTATATGGCGAAAAGATCATTGACCCTGCAAAACCCACGGTGCTGGTTTATGGTCACTATGATGTGCAACCGCCGGAGCCGCTTGAATTATGGCACAGCGGCCCTTTTGATCCTGTGATCAAAGACGGAAAAGTGTTTGCACGGGGATCGGCCGATGACAAGGGCCAGTTCTATATGCATGTGAAAGCATTAGAAGTATTGTCAGCTACCAATTCAATGACGACCAATATCAAATTTCTGATTGAAGGCGAAGAAGAAGTGGGCTCTCCTAATCTAGCGGAGTTTGTTGCTGCCAACAAGGATATGCTGAAATGTGATGTGATATTGATAAGCGACAGCGCCCTGCTGAGTATGGAAAACCCTTCATTAGATACCGGGATGAGGGGTTTAAGTTATATCCAGGTGGAAGTAACCGGGCCTAACCGTGATCTGCACAGCGGAACATATGGAGGAGCTGTTGGCAACCCTATCACTATCCTCGCCAAAATGATTGCCAGTTGTCATGATGAGAATAATCATATCACCATCCCTGGTTTTTATGATGATGTGCTGCAGGCTTCTCCCGGAGAAAGGGAATTGCTTAACAAAGCTCCCTATAATGAAAAAGAATACATGGAAGAATTGGGTGTAAAAGAACTTTGGGGAGAAAAAGGTTTTACCACTTATGAAAGAACAGGTATCCGCCCGACACTTGAAGTTAACGGCATCTGGGGCGGTTATACCGGCGAAGGCGCAAAAACGGTGTTGCCTTCAAAAGCCTATGCCAAAATTTCGGCCCGGCTGGTTCCAAACCAGTCATCCGAAAAGATCACAGAAATTTTGCTTAAGTACTTCAAATCTGTTGCGCCAAAATCAGTGGAAGTAAAAGCGGAATTGCATCATGGTGGAGAACCTTATCTCACACCTATTGACAGCAAGGGATATAAAGCAGCTTCCAGGGCGCTGGAAACTACTTTTGGTAAAACCCCAATTCCCGTTCGTGGTGGTGGCAGTATCCCCATTTGTTCCATACTGGAAAAAGAACTTGGGGTAAAAATCGTTTTTATGGGCTTTGGTCTTGACAACGACAACCTGCATAGCCCGAATGAAAAGTACAATATCGAGAACTATCACAAGGGGATAGAATCAATTCCTTATTTCCATAAATATTTTTCAGAAGCCTGATCGTTATTCTTTTTATACATGAAAAGTCAAAAGTTGAACAGGTTTTAGCTTTTGACTTTTTAATTTTGGCCCATGGCTGAAAAAGATAAACTCCGCCTCGACAAATATCTCTGGGCCATTCGCCTTTTCAAAACAAGAACCTTGGCCGCTGTGGCATGTGACACCGGCAAAGTAAAATTCAACGCCGCTGCTGCAAAAGCTGCTAAACATGTTTGTGTTGACGATGAATATGAAGTGAAAACAGAGCATAAACGCTGGCGTATCAAAGTGGCAGGGCTGCTGCACAAAAGAGTGAAATATGAGGAAGCCCTTAAATATTATATTGACATCACCCCGGCCGAAGAGATAGAAAGAATACAATACCAGGCGGCCAGCTTTCATACCGGAAAACGACCCAGCAAGATCGGCCGACCCACCAAAAAAGAAAGAAGAGACCTTGACGAATTTCTGGATGACTGATACTGCCTGATAAAAATCAGCCTTCCCGCCCCTGCAAGTCAGCCTCCCGGCCCCGGCCCAACTCTACTTTAGCAGTTGAAATGACTTTCATTTATTGATTATGTTCAAGACGATCAGGAATATGTTATTGCATATTGCATCTAACCGCTTACTTGGTGATATTCAGAAAGACTTTAATACTGTTTTTCCATTTCTGAAATTAGAGTTCTTCCGGGCAGACGAAAGCGCCGCTATTCCCCCTGCTAAACGTTTCTTACCGGGAAGATATGCCGTGCAGAATGCCCGCCGCAGCCGTCAGGAAGGTGATGTGATGGTGGATGAGAACATGACCGTTTCGCAGTTAGAAAACCAGTTTCTTGCACTTTTTGGTCTTGGGGTGCAGGTGCACCGCAAATCAGGTAACCTGTGGTTAGAAACAACCATGACCGACAATTGGTCTCTTAAGAAGCAAAATGAACATGGTCGTGAATTATCCATGCCGCCTCAAAGAAATGCCGGCAACGGACTGGATGGAGAATATCAATAAAGCAGGTTTTTCAGTTTGTCAGGGTTCACAATGCAAATTTTCCCGTCTTTTATTTCTACTAATTTTTCGGCTTTGAAATCACTCAGTGTCCTGATCAGTGATTCAGTGGCAGTGCCAACATAGTGTGCAATATCTTCTCTTGATATTTCAATTGGGTTGCTGCCACCGGAAACATTGAATTTGCCGTGGATATCCACCAATGCCTTTGCCACCCTCTTTCGTAATGAACTATAAGCAAGGTTCAGCAACCTTTCTTCTTTCTCTCTTACATTCTGCGTAATGATACGGATGAATTTGGCAGCCACATTGATATCGCCATAGATCATTTGCAGAAAATCATCTTTTGGAATCTGCATCACTTCTGCCTCTTCGAGCACCACCGTGCTGTCATCGTAATTCTTGTCTTCGATCAGCGCCGGGTAGCCAATAAAGTCGCCTTCGGTGTATATGTCTGTGATATAATCTTTACCATCCTCATGTGTGCGGAAACCTTTCACTTTTCCTTTAACTAAGTAATAAAGAAACCTGGGACGTTTTCCCTCCTGGTAAAGCGTTTGCTTTTTATTATAAGACTCAATGTCATACTGCTCAGCCAACTGACTGATCATCCCTGCATCTTTTACATCCTTTAAAAACTGGCTGATACCCTGGCTGGATAAACTGTACTGGTGGTCCATCACCTCAGCTTTTTTAAGCCGTACTTCAATGGCGTTAAGCAACTCTATATCCTCAAAAGGTTTGGTGATATAATCATCAGCCCCCATTTCCATTCCTTTCCGGAAATCGGTTCTTTCTGTTTTTGCTGTCAGGAAAATAAAAGGAATATGCTGCGCATCGGGGTTTTTCCGCAATAAATGTAACACACCGTATCCATCCAGTTCGGGCATCATGATATCACACACAATGACATCCGGCCTTTCTTTCAGCGCCAGGTCCACTCCCTTTTTTCCATTCTCAGCCGTAAAAGTTTTATACCCGGCCATGTCCAATATTTCGGCGGTGTTTTCCCTGATATCGGGATTATCGTCAATAACTAATACTGATTTCATAATACTGATTTGTTTGTTGGGATATGAACAGTTATGGTTGTGCCCTCGTTAAGAGTGCTTTGCAAATGTACATTTCCCTGCAGCAAATCAACATATCGCTTCACAATATGCAGCCCCAGTCCTGTTCCTGCAATATTCACGGCGTTTGCCCCGCGGAAAAAACTGGAAAATAAATGTTCCTGGTCCTCTTCGGAAATGCCTATGCCTTCATCTGTGATTCCAATGGCTGCGCTCCCGTTAATGACATTTGTTTTAATAAAAATGTTTTTGCCCTCATCGGAAAACTTGATAGCGTTTGTGATCAGGTTTATGATGATATTTTTAAGCAGTTTTTTATCAGAATGAATTTCTTTTTCTCCGCTGAATGTTGCTACCAATTGCTGACCCTTCTTCAGCAGGCCCTTCATTTCATCTGCTGTCTCCTCAATAAATGACTTCAGATCAAAGCTGCTGCAATGCGTCATCACCTTTCCTTCGTCCAGTTTGCCCAGGGAAAGAAAGTCCTCTAAAATATCATTCAGGTGCTTGACTGAATTTTTGATCTTGTCAATATGCCGGTTCCGTTTATCCTGCTCTTCTTCTTTTATATACTTTGCCAGCAACGATGCCGAAGAAAGTACTGTACTTAGCGGTGTTCTGAATTCATGAGAAGCCAT
Source organism: uncultured Chitinophaga sp. (assembly GCA_964437415.1). Classification (GTDB taxonomy): domain Bacteria; phylum Bacteroidota; class Bacteroidia; order Chitinophagales; family Chitinophagaceae; genus CADEDV01. Next base: position 211,394 of record CAYTGN010000003.1, read on the forward strand.
CGCGACAAAGCGGCTTTTGATCTCATTCAACTGTCTTTCTTTATCCAGCGCTTCGCTCAATTCTGTTTGCGACTGTTCCAGCCGCTGCAATGCTTCTTTTAGGATCATAGTTCTTTCTTCCACTTTCATCTCCAGCTCTGCATTCAGCTTCCGGATCTCATTGCTCACTTTTTCAAGTTCCATTTGCTGATGCAGCATATTGCGTTCAATTTCCTTCCGGCCGGTAATATCAACAATAAAAGCAATAACAAATATTTCGCCATCCCGGTTATAATGGCTCAGGCTTACTTCCACCGGAATGTCAGAACCATCCTTTTTTCTCCCATAAAGGTCTCTGCCCTGTCCCATCGACCTGTTAGAAGGTTTATTGTAAAACCCTTCACGCAATTCATGATGATGTGGTCTTACTTTATCAGGGATCAGCACTTCAACAGGATTGCCGGTCAGTTCGTCACTCAGGTAGCCAAATATCCTTTCTGCAGCAGGATTCATCAACACAATATTTCCCTTGCCGTCTGTGAGAATGATTCCTTCCGTAGCATTCTCAAACAGTGATGTCATATGTTCTATATTCGGCATGGCTTATGCTTACATTCTATCAGAAAGTAAATATAAGCAACAACCTGAAACGGTTTGTTAAGAAAAAAGCTTGTGTAAGAAAGATCATACTGTAACAAAGGATGCGGCATCAACGGTACTAAACCGCCTGACAGCGATTACTAATTCATCAAGATTTTCTTTCCTGACGTGATCATAATCGGTCAGCATATTTTTCCTTTCATTGGGATCCCTGGTCAGCTTTGCGCCAATTGTCAGCATAAACCTGTCTTTCCATGAAAGCAATTTTTTTACCAGTCTTCCGGGCAGGAAGAAAAGTTCACATTGCGGCAATATCTCTGCAGGTATGCCGGCGTTGATATATGCCTGTAGTTTCTCCCTTTCGCCGGGTGGTGTGCCCGACACCAGGAAAAAGAATATTTTTTTGCCCTGAAGCAAGTCTTTATTCTCATTTAGCCACTTACTCACCTGAAGTTTACCAATATATACACTTGTTCCGACGATGATATAACCGGCTTCGGACAAACCGCTCTTGTTTTCACTGCCCGCAGGCAACACCGGAACCGACAATATTTCTGATAACCAGCCTGCATACTGGCGGGTGGCGCCATATCGTCCCTTGTAAATGATCATAGATTTCATGGCTATTTGTTTTTTATTGAACAGGTGTTAACCCCAAATAAAGAATACAAGGGACAACTCCCTATCATGCTTGTGATAACAAAAACTGACGCCAGTGCCAGCAATACCCAGGCAAAAAAACCGGTAATGATATTGGTGAAAAACAATGTTGCGATCAATGCGGCTATCAACACCCGGATAATGCGGTCTGCCCCGCCCATATTCTTTTTCATAAACTTGATTTAGAATAAACGAATAAATTAAATTAAACCGCTGTTGCCCGGATAAGCATGAGGTTTGTCATAATGATGACTGATTTTAGCAGTTGAATTTTACCCCTGGTGTAATAACTCTTTCTCGATCCGGATCAATTGGGGAAACAGTATTTCGTTTTCAAGATACATGTGATGCACCAGGTCATTATCCAATTCCCTGAGTCGTGAAAGCACCACCCGGTGGCTGACACAGGCTCTTTCAGGTGGTTGATAATTGTTGGTCAACTCACGCCATTTAAAAATAATACCTGACAGCATCTTGTGTTCCTGGTCCATGATACTGACAACAGGCTTGCGGAGTGTTCGCACCAGCAGGCTGGCATAAGAATCCTTGTTTTTCCAGGCACGGGCCACTTGTTTGATATAGGGAAAGATCACATCCTCCTCTTCCCGCATGTGCGGTACTAATTCCTGCTGAAGTTGATAAAATCCTTTTTGCAGTTCCTCGAGCCAGGGATAATTCTTCCGGTGCTCATTCACAAAATGCTCCAGCACCGGTTCAAATGCCGGTAATGTTTTATCGAGATAATGATGATGTACATTGACGATATAGTCTGCCAGGAACTCCTGTGTCCACTTTTCGAAAGGAAGCATAGCAGGCAACTGAAGAATGCGGGAAGCATCCTGCAACTCCCCGATCAATTGGGTAACATCAAGCCCTTTCGTCATACAGGCAGTTTCTAACGGCCAGCGACCACCGCAGCAATAACCAATCCCATGCCTGTGAAAAACATCGGCTGTCCTGTAATCCCGGCTCACTATTTCCGATACAGGGGTTTGCGGATTGATGTCAAGCGTAGTTAAAAACATATAGCCGTTTCCTTATCTGTTAGAAGCTGAAAACAAATAAATAAGAATTCTTGTCCAAAAAAAATGACCTGCGTCATCCCGTCAGATCGCCGCAATACTGTTGATAAATTGAGGCTGATCCTTCTTTAAAAGATCTTCAAGTGTGGTAGAATTTAAAAGCGTTTGCCACTGGCTGCGCAATTGATCCACCTGGCTGTGCATCGGGCAGGGATTATTTGCATTACAATTTCTCAACCGAAGAATACATGATTGGTAATCACTTGTGTCTCCCGAAATTTCTGCAATTTGTATCAACTTAGTGTTCAGGGTGTTATTATTTACACAGAACCCACCGTGCGGCCCCCGCACAGAATCGAGGATTCCTACTTTCACAACCCGTTTCATCACTTTGGCCATAAAATGCCGGGGCACGGAAAGCCTCTCTGCCATTTCATGGAGTTGCACCTTTTCCTTACCGTCATTCATCATGGCTACATACAAAATTCCCCGCAGCGCATAGCCAAATGATTTAGATAATATCATACCTTTATTAAGAGCTTCAAACCTACAGACAGGCTTTAGTTCATTACCTGATTAATATCAATGACAATAATGATGATTATCAGAAACAACCAGGGTTGCCACAAATACTTTTGAGCCCATTAAAGACACATATATCTTTTTAAATTACATCACCAAAACCTCCCAACATGAAACGCAACACAACGATTGCTGCTATTCTGGCCATTGCCTTTGTCTGCCTTGTTGCCTGCAAAGAAGGCGTAAAGAAGGACAAAGACCCGGTTGACATCACTGAACTCACTAAAGACAAACCTGAAGTTCATGGCGACCTGCTGACTGAAGCAGATGTAACCATCAGCAACCCGCTGGACCAGGCAATGGTAGCTTCCGGAAAAGCTGTGTACGAACTGAAATGCCAAAGCTGTCACCGGCTGACCGAAGACAGGCTGGTGGGGCCTGGCTGGAAGAATGTTACCAAAAGAAGGCAACCGGTTTGGATCATGAACATGATCACTAATGTAGAAGTAATGCTTGAAACAGATGAAGAAGCACAACGTCAATTAGAACAGTGTCTTGTAAGAATGCCCAATCAAAATATCAGCAAAGACGAAGCTCGCCAGGTGCTTGAGTTCATGCGGAACAATGACGGAGAAAAATAGTGTCCTTAATAACACGAAAATCAACCAGTCGAATAAAAATTTATTTAACTGCAAAAAACAAAATTAACAATGAAACTATCTTTTACCAGATCATTGTTTGCAATTTCCCTTGTGACGATTGGATTAGTGTGGATGCAGGGCTGCAAACCAAAAGGTGCACAATCTGCCGTTGGTGGAGATGCTGCCTCAAAAGCTTATGTAGCCCCCGGTAAGTATGATGAATTCTACAATTTCGTCTCCGGTGGCTTCAGCGGCCAGATGTCTGTTTATGGAATTCCATCGGGTCGCCTGTTCAGGGTGATCCCTGTTTTTTCTGTTGACCCCGAAAAGGGATGGGGATACAGTGAAGAAACAAAGCCCATGCTGAATACTTCGCATGGTTTTGTACCCTGGGATGATCTTCACCACATTGCCTTGTCCACAACTGCCAGTGAACATGACGGCCGTTGGGTATTTGGGAATGCCAATAACACACCCCGTATCGCCAGGGTGGATCTAAAGACTTTTAAAACAGCCGAGATTATCGAAATTCCCAACAGTGCCGGCAATCACTCATCTCCTTTTATTACAGAAAATACCGAATATGTTGTAGCAGGCACCCGTTTCAGTGTTCCTATTGGTGACAAACAAGATGTTCCGATCAATTCTTATAAAGAAAATTTTAAAGGTACTGTTAGTTTTCTCTCTGTAGATAAAACATCAGGAGAAATGAACATTGCCTTCCAGATACTGACGCCGGGTATCAACTTTGACCTGGCCCGGGCCGGCAAAGGAAAATCAGCAGGATGGTTCTTCTTCAGCTGCTATAATTCAGAAAAAGCCAATACGTTGCTGGAAGTAAATGCTTCGCAAAAGGACAAAGATTTTATCATGGCGGTGAACTGGAAGAAAGCCGAAGAATATGCCAAAGCCGGTAAAGGAGTGAAAAAATCAGTAAAATATGCCCATAACAAATTTGATGAGCATACACACACCGCCACTTCAACTATTAAAACAGAAGTGCTGGTGCTGGATCCTGCTGATTGTCCTGATATGGTTTACTTCATGCCTTGTCCCAAATCTCCGCACGGATGTGATACAGACCCAACCGGTGAATACATTGTAGGCAGTGGTAAATTGGCTGCAACTATTCCTGTATTTTCCTTTACCAAAATTGAAAAGGCTATTGCTGATAAAACCTTCGATGGTGAATACGATGGTATCCCGGTGTTGAAATATGAAGCCGTATTGCACGGCGAAGTGCAAAAACCCGGTTTGGGACCTTTGCACACAGAATTTGATGGAAATGGTTTTGCCTACACCTCTTTCTTTGTTTCCTCAGAAATCGTAAAATGGAATGTCAAGGACTTGCAGGTGGTGGACCGTGTTCCCACTTATTATTCCATTGGCCACCTGAGTGTGCCGGGAGGCCCCACCAAAAAACCGCATGGCAAGTATGTGATCGCCTATAACAAAATCACCAAAGACCGCTACCTGCCCACAGGTCCTGAACTGACACAAAGTGCCCAGATCTATGATATCAGCGGAGATAAAATGAAACTTATTCTTGACTTCCCCACTATTGGTGAACCACACTATGCTGAAGCTATCCCGGCTGAAATGATTATGAAAAACAGTTTGAAGATCTACAGGCTGGAAGATAACAAACACCCTTATGCCGCTTTGGGTGAGAAGAATGCCAAAGTGGAACGAAAAGGAAATGAAGTGCATGTTTACATGGCCAGCATCCGTTCACACTTTACCCCTGACAATATAGAAGGCGTGAAAATGGGAGATGTTGTTTATTTCCATGTCACCAACCTGGAACAGGATTGGGATGTTCCGCACGGTTTTGCCATCAAAGGCGCCAATAATGCTGAACTACTCATCATGCCGGGTGAAACACAAACGCTGAAATGGGTGCCCGATCGTGTGGGTGTGTTCCCTATGTATTGTACTGACTTCTGTTCGGCCCTCCACCAGGAAATGCAGGGCTATATCAGGGTGAGCCCCGCCGGATCAAATGTTGCATTGAAATATAGCACTGGCGAAACTGAACCTGCAGCTACAGCAGGCAATTAATACTGTTCAGAGCAACCCTCGTAAAAAAAGGGTTGCTCTTTCAAACCGAATACTCATTCATAAATTTTTAATTATGAAAAAGATTCTTATTCTCCCTGCTTTTGCGCTGGCTCTTATATTCAGCCAATGCAACAACGAAAAAACAAATGAAAGCACAACAGGTAGCAGCGATGTGGCAGCTACGGGGGGACAGGAGGCTGTGCAGGATGACGAATCTGCAAAAGATGTGGTTAAGATCGCCGTAGGCTCCCCGGATCATACAACACTGGTGGCCGCATTGAAACAGGCAGAGCTTGTCACTTCGCTTTCCAATGCCGGCCCATTCACTGTTTTTGCACCCACCAATGCTGCATTTGACAAACTGCCCGCCGGAACGGTGGATGGTTTGATGAAAAATGATAAAAAAGCTGATCTGCAAAATATCCTGCAATATCATGTTGCAGTTGCCGTATATAAAACGGAGAACATGAGAGATGGGCAAATAATTGGCCAGGCCAACGGAGACAATCTTACCATCAATGTGAAAGACGGAAAGGTGATGGTGAATGGAACAGCAAATGTGGTTGCTTCAATCCCCGCCACCAATGGTATTATTCATGTGATTGATGCAGTGTTGCTGCCACCGGCCAAACAATAGTAAGGCGTTGCGTTTTCTTTATAGTTCACTTTTACAAGCTTCCGGGGACTAAACCCCCCGGAAGCACTTAAACCAACGACAATGAACAACAAACTAAGTGTGCCTTCCCGTATCCTTGTGGCTTTTGCGTCGGGTGCCCTCATTGCTGTCTTTTTTCTTCCTGCATGGCGTATTGATCTCTTTGCTCCGCAATATCCCGAAGGACTGACCATGTATATCTGGGTGAATAATATCACCGGTGATGTAGATGTGATCAATGGACTGAATCACTATATCGGCATGAAGCATATCACCGTGGATATGTTTCCCGAGTTCAAATTTCTTCCATTTGTGGTAGCCTTCTTTATGCTGCTGGGTATGCTGGTTGCCATCACCGGGAATCGCAGGTTCTTGCTTTACTATATAATTCTAACTGTTATTGGCGGGGCGCTGGCCATGTATGATTTGTATCAATGGGGCTATGACTATGGCCACAATCTTGATCCCAAAGCTGCTATACAAGTTCCGGGGTTGTCCTATCAACCCCCTTTGTTTGGTCATAAACGCTTACTGAATTTTGATGCTTATTCATTTCCTGATGTGGCAGGTTGGATAGTGGTAGGGGCTGCACTGCTTGCCTTTGCTGTCTGGTTATATGAATGGTATAAACAAAGAAAAATCAAAAAACAGATCAAATGAATTACCTGGTAACATCCCTGGCACTTGTCATTTTGTTTTCATCCTGTTCAGCCCAGCCTGAGCCCTTTAAGTATGGAAGCGATGAATGTCATGTTTGCAAAATGACCATCATGGATCCAAAATTCGGGTGCGAGGTGATCACCCACAAAGGAAAGGTTTACAAATTTGACGATGTGATCTGTTTGGCAAGATTCTATGAAGAAGGAAAAGTGCCGGAAAAAGACATCAAACAAACCGTGGTCATCAATTTTGAAAAGGAAAATGAGTTTCTCGATATGGAAAAAGCTCATTTTGTATTAGCCAAAGAGATCCGTAGCCCGATGAACAGCCATGCAGCTGCCTTTGCAACAAAAGAAGCAGCAGAAAAATTCAATACAGGCAAAACCGGAATTCTGCTTGGCTGGGGTGAATTGCTGAAAAAATTATGATTAGTTTGAAAACCTGCTTCACCATACTGTTCTTATTTGTTGGGGTCACCTGTTTTGGGAAAATCATTACCGTAGGTCCCGGGCAGCCATACAGCAGTCTTAAAAAAGCCATTGAAGCCGCCAATGATGGTGATAGCATTATCCTGCTAAAAGCTGTTTATAAAGAAGGCAGCATCACCCTTACCAGGTCGCTGACCATACTTGGAAAAGACTACCCGGTACTGGATGGTGAAAACAAATACGAAATATTGCTTGTCAGCGGAAAAAACATAGTCATTAAAGGAATTGAATTCCAAAACTCAGGATACTCAGCGATGAATGATTTTGCCTCTGTGAAACTGGTTGACTGCAAAAATATCACGATTGAAAATAATATTATCAGTAATGCCTACTTTGCCGTACATATTTCCAATACAAAAAATGCGGTCGTCCGGGGCAATAGAATAACCGGTACCCGGACCTCTGAACAACTTAGCGGCAATGGTATCCATTTATGGAAATCAAGTCATGCCTTAATTGAAAACAATCATATACAAGGACACCGGGATGGTATTTACTTTGAATTTGTCACCGAGTCGCATATCCGGAATAATCTCAGTGAAAAGAATATTCGCTACGGGCTTCACTTTATGTTTTCCAATGATGACCACTACGAGAACAATACTTTCCGGAACAATGGCGCCGGTGTGGCTGTGATGTATTCCAAAAAAGTGTGGATGGAGAAAAATCATTTTGAACTAAACTGGGGGCCCTCTGCATATGGCATCCTGCTAAAAGATATTACTGACAGCCATATTGAGCAAAATACATTCCTGAAAAACACAGTAGGCATCCATATGGAAGGCAGCAGCCGGATTGAAATACAGAAAAACCTCTTTAAGCAAAACGGCTGGGCTATCAAGGTGCAGGCCAGTTGTGATGACAATGTTTTCCAATTCAACAATTTCACCGGCAACAGTTTTGATGTAGGCACCAATGGCACCATGGTGCTGAACAAATTCTCACAGAACTACTGGGATAAATATGAGGGCTATGACATCAACAAAGACGGCATCGGCGATGTGTCCTATCACCCGGTCAGTATGTACTCTATGATCATCGAACAAAACCCGACAACGCTGATGTTATACCGGAGTTTTTTGGTTTCTCTACTGGACAAAGCAGAAAAAGCCATTCCGGGATTAACACCGCAATCTCTTTTCGACGATAAACCCATGATGAAATTTTTAAAGCTATGATCCGCATCGAACAGGTTAGTAAACGATTCAGAAAGCTGCAAGCACTAAGTGAAATATCTGCTGCCTTTGATAAAGGCCAGGTTATTTCGCTGATCGGCCCTAACGCTTCGGGCAAAACAACACTGATCAAATGCATCCTCGGAATGGTCAGGCCAGATACCGGGAAAATTATTGTAAATGATACTCTCATTACTGATGATCCTGCTTATCGGAGTGATATAGGCTATATGCCCCAGATCGGACGCTACCCGGATAATATGAAAGTGGGCCAGTTATTTGAAATGATGAAAAAGTTCAGAAATGTGAAAGATGCTGAGACCGACACAGAATTGCTGGAGAAATTCAATATCCATATGATCCTCGAAAAGCCAATGCGTACCCTCAGCGGCGGAACCCGTCAAAAGGTTAGTGCGGCATTGGCTTTTTTGTTTGATCCTTCCATTCTTATCCTGGATGAACCCACCGCCGGGCTCGACCCGCTTTCATCAGAGATACTGAAAGAAAAGATCATTGCAGAAAAGAAGAAAAATAAACTCATACTTATCACCTCGCATGTGCTGAGTGATCTTGAAGAACTGACCACTCATATCATGTACCTACAGGAAGGGAAACTACAGTTCATCAAAGACCTTGAAACATTGCAGGAAGAGACCGGTGAGATCAAACTAGGCAAAGCCATTGCAAAAGTGATGAAGGGCTTTCAGCCTGACAGCAAATGGGTGGACAAAATATTTTCAGTAAATGAAATGAAAGAACGTTCAAAACAATAGCCATGTTCAAATTATCCAGATACGTTTTATATGATATTCTGCGTAACAAGATCATTCTCGTTTATACGCTTTTTCTTTTCGTCGTATCAGTAAGCTTGTTCCGAATGGAAGAAAACAGCAGCAGGGCCATGCTCAGTCTGCTGAATATTGTTCTCATCGTGTTGCCACTGGTTAGTCTTGTGTTCACCACCATACACTATTACAATTCCTATGAATTCATTGAACTGATGCTAGCCCAGCCCATGAGCCGCACAAGAATCCTTCTGAGTGAGTTTGGCGGTGTTTGCATCTCACTGCTCAGCGCCTTCTGGATCGGAGTGGGTGTTCCTGTATTATTGTTCTCAGCTGATGAAACAGGATTTGCCTTGCTGTTTACCGGAACGGCACTGACGGTTGTGTTCACCTCTATTGCGTTTTTAGCCTCTGTAAAATCAAAAGACAAGACAAGAGGAATAGGTTTTGCGCTGTTGCTTTGGTTTTATTTCGCACTAATATACGATGGCCTGGTATTGCTGATATTGTTTGCGTTCAGCGATTACCCGATGGAAAAATTCACCCTCTTACTTTCTGCCCTAAACCCGATTGACCTTGGAAGGATTTTCATCATGCTGAAAATGGATATCAGTGCCCTGATGGGCTACACGGGGGCTTTGTACAAAGATTTCTTTGGCAGCGGCACCGGCATCCTTTTCACAACCGGCATCATGTTGCTATGGGCCGCATTACCACTGTGGCTGGCACTGAAAAGTTTTAAACGAAAAGACATGTAATTACTTACTCTCCTAAAAATATATTAGCATGAACGAACTAAGTAACCAAACCCTGGCCCAAATCGTCACCGGCAATCATCGCACCGCAGCCATATTTGAAAAATATCATCTTGACTTTTGCTGCAAAGGGAAAAGATCGCTGAAACAGGCCTGTACTGAACAGAACATTGCTATCGATGAATTGCTGAATGAATTAAAAAACCTGCCATCAAATACCATTAACGGCGGCCAGGCCTCATTTCCTTTTGACAAACTTGGTTTGTCACAACTCGCAGAGTACATTGTAAGTACTCACCATGATTATGTAAAAAAAGAACTGCCGCAATTATTCGCATATATACAAAAGGTAGCATCAAAGCACGGCGGGCGGCATCCTGAGCTGTTCAAAATCTTTGAACTGGTGACTGCATTGAAAGAAGAAATGGAATTGCATATGCAAAAAGAAGAGGATGTGCTGTTTCCCCGGATAAAAGAAATAGAAAAAACAGCACAAGAACCGGAAGAAAATTACAGGCTCAGCATTTCCTACCTGCAGGGACCGGTAACAATAATGGAACAGGAACATGACCATGCCGGTTCCCTGATGGAAGAAATTAGAACCCTGAGTAATAATTATAAAGCGCCTGCTGACGCCTGCACTACTTATCAGCTGACCTATGCGTCACTACAGGCATTTGAAATCGATCTTCACCAGCATGTGCACTTAGAGAATAATATTCTTTTCCCGAAAGCAATCGAATTGATGAAATCACTGAGGCAAACAAGCCTGAACTGACTACCTGAACAGCATTAAACAATTGAAGGCCCGGCACAGTGTCCGGGCCTTCAATTTACTCAGTGCCCGGCTTGTGACCTTCCTCATTCGTCCACCTGACGAAAATCAGCCCCCCTTCCTCGGGCAGGTCATATCCCCTTTTTTGGCCCACGGGTACTTTTGACCCCGCAACATCAAAACAATCTTTATGGAATCACCCCAGGAAAAAAAATTCATCCCCAAAGGAGCGATGGCTTTTTTCATATTGCTCATCATCCTCACTCTTGCCTTTTGGTATGGTATATATGCTTTAATGATCGAACGCACCTAAAACAAACGCTATGACAATAGATAAATCAGAAAAAAAGATATTGGGCATCACCCTCGCTTTGATCGGCCTGTTTGTTTTTTCCCTGCTCTATGCCAAAAACAAATACAAAAGCGATGTGCCTGAATGTCTGCCCTATGATAAGGCTTACACGGAGCCGAAGATCAACCAGCTCGATTCCAATACCTACCAGGTGTTTTCAGTTGCCTCTATGTGGCAGTTTCAACCGGCAGAAATATATGTTCCTGTTGGCAGTGAAGTGGATTTCTATCTCACATCGAAAGATGTAGTGCACGGATTTAATATTTCAGAAAAGAACATCAACATGATGGCCGTGTATGGCGCTATCAACAAAACCACCGTAAAGTTTGATAAACCCGGGGTTTACGATATCGTTTGCCATGAATATTGCGGTGTGGGTCACCAGAATATGCGGGCACAGGTCATTGTTAATTATCCAGAAGCTAAGTAAACCGAAAACCTTCGAAACATGCAAGTATCCAAATCATTCAAACGGGTCATCTTTCTTGAACTGGCTATTCCCGTTGCGCTGCTCACCATTGGCATTTATCACGGCCTGATGCAAACCATTTACAGGGCCGGTGTGCTGCAACAAACTTCATTTGCAAAATTAGATTATTACCAGGGGCTGACATTGCACGGTGTCATCAACGCCATTGTGCTCACTACATTTTTTGCAGTTGCCTTTGGACATATCACCATGGCGTTCTACTTTAAAAAAGAGCCCAATAAAAAACTGATGTGGCTCAGCTTCTGGCTGATGCTGACGGGTACCGTGATGGCTGCATGGGCTATGATCGCTGGTAAAGCGTCTGTATTATACACTTTTTATCCACCTCTGAAAGCCCACCCTTTATTTTATCTCGGCGCAGCATTACTCATCATTGGCTCCTGGGTTCCTTTATATGATTGGGCAAAAATGTATAATCGCTGGAAAAAAGAAAATCCCCAAACCAAAACACCGTTGGCGGTGCTCGGTACACTTATCAATTTTATTATCTGGTTTGTGTGCACATTGGCTGTTGCGTATGAAGTACTGGTGTTATTGATTCCCTGGTCAATGGGATGGACAGATACGGTGAATGTGAACCTTGCTAGAACACTGTTCTGGTTCTTTGGCCATGCTCTTGTATATTTCTGGCTGCTGCCGGCTTACATAATGTTTTATACTATTCTTCCTAAAATTGCCGGGGGTAAATTGTATTCAGATATGGCGGGAAGGATTTCTCTCTTTCTTTTCCTGCTATTTTCGATCCCGGTTGGTGTTCACCACCAGTATAGCGACCCCACCATCACCCAGGGTGTAAAATTTTTGCACGGCATGCTCACTTATGGGGTAGCCATACCCAGTTTCATCACTGCTTTTACCATTGCAGCTTCACTAGAATATGCAGGACGACAAAGAGGGGCCAAAGGATTGTTTGGCTGGATGGTAAAATTGCCCTGGTTTGATGAAAGAAAATATCTCTTTGCCTATTTCATTGGCGGCCTGATACTGTTTGTTTTTGGCGGTGTTACCGGTATCATCAATGCCTCATATTCATTAAATAATGTGGTTCATAACACAGCATGGATGCCCGGTCACTTTCACATGACGGTCGCTGGTCCTGTTTTCCTCGGTATAGTGGGCATGAGTTTATATATCTATTCAAGGCTGAGTGGTAAAAAAATATTTATGCCCAAGATCAACACCATCATCCCTTACCTGTGGGTGATCGGTATGCTGATCTTTTCCTTTGGAATGAGCTGGGGAGGATTGAGAGGAGAACCCAGGAGAACCAATCTGGGTACTACTTACCTGAACCCGGAAAGTGAATTATTCCGCAGTGACTGGGTGCCCACAACATTGCTGGCGTTGCTTGGTGGCATCATCATGTTTGTAGCCGGAATGTTATTCATTGTTGTTTTCTTCGGCACTATCCTGCGCAAAAAACAAGAAGAGGGTGTTTTGGAGATACCGGTCAGCGAAGCTTATCATGATGAAAAAAGAGTTCCGCTGTTTGACAGGTTCAAACCATGGTTAGTCACCATGATCATCATCATACTGCTGGCTTATATCCCGGCTTTGTTAAATGTGAACAAGAACAGCGGCCCTGGTGCACCGAGGTTCAGTATTGACAATCCTGTTCCCGAAGCAAGTCTCAAAACCCGGCAATGAAAAAAATATCAACGATACGTTGGTTTATACTGGCGGTTTTCATACTTCCTGCCATTGCATGGCTGTTGCTCAACTGGTATGAAAGCAAGATTGAGCGGTTGCCTGTATTGGGGAAAACCTCTGCTCATCGTATAGCTGATTTTTTATTTGTAAACCAGGATGACAAGGCAATAAGTATTGACAAATGGAGCAATAAGATCGTTGTCGCAAATTTCTTCTTTACTCATTGCCCTGTGATCTGTCCCAAAATGACCAAAAGCCTTATCAGGGTGAACGAAGCCTTTGCAGATGAACTATCGCTTCAGTTTGCCTCTTTCACAGTCGATCCGGAAAGAGACAGTCCGGAAACTTTGAAAAAATTTGCTGTCCGTTTCGGACTTAACACAAAAAAATGGGACTTGCTGACAGGAGATAAAAAGGAGCTTTATAAAACGGCCCGCAACAGTTTTATGCTGGTTGCTACAGATGGCGATGGCGGCCCTGATGATTTTATACATAGTGAAAACCTGGTGCTGATTGACCAGCAAAAAAGGATAAGAGGCTATTATGATGGCACCAGCAAAAAAGAAGTTGATCAATTGATAACCGACATAAAAAAACTGAAACATGAAAACTAAGTGGCTTATATCTGGTATAACATTATTATTAGCGATAGCCGGGCCTGTAAAAGCGACCCCGATAGAAGAAGGCAAAACACTTTTTATGACCCGTTGCGCTGCCTGTCACAATGTAAACAAACCAATGACGGGACCGGCACTGGCAGGCATTGATGAAAAGCGTTCGCTTGACTGGATCATCAGTTTTGTGAAATCATCCCAGGCATTGGTGAAAAATGGGGATAAGGATGCAGTTGCAGTATATGAACAGTTCAACCGCATCCCAATGCCGGATCACCCAGACCTCACAGATGAAAACATCAAAAATATTATTGAATATATCAAAGCCGAAAGCAAACCAGAGTCAGCAGAAACAGCTCCCTTTGCAAAACCCGGGAAGAAAAGAGAGGATTACAAACCGCTTACCCTGCAAAAAGACTACTTATTCTTTATAGGATTCCTGGTGGTGGTTGGGTTGCTCATTTCCTCGCTGCTGTTTGCTGTAAGAATGAAATATTTCCAGCATAAGGCGCTGGAAGAAAAAGATCCTGCTTAGGCAGGAATCGTTGGTTTTCGTTTCGATTACAACCCCCGGTTCCCCGGGGGTTTCATTTTTAATCCCCGCCCGGATTGATTAATTTTACTGTTATGCTAAAAATGCTTTTGACCTGTTTGTTGTTTGGACTGTTTGTATCCTGCTCAAAAAATAATGGCGGAAAAGATAGTGAACTGCCGGCGATAGTTATTGTTTCCCCAACCAATAACCAGCTATTTAATGGCGGAGAAACGGTGACGATCAATGCCACACTTACAGACAACAAAAGAATAGCAGAAGTACATGTGCATGTTACTAATAATACAAGCGGAGCATTGCTGATGGATATTCACCGCTATCCTAATTCTGCGAACTATGCATTGAGCGAATCATTCATAGCCCAGGCCGGCATTCAGTATAAGATACAATTGCTGGTGAAAGACAATTCTGCCAATGAAAACAATGCATCCGTATTGATTAGTTGCAATTGATGAAAAGCCTATTGCTTTGGCGCCACTGTAAGCACAGGTATGTTTGACTCCTTGTACATGTATTTCCCGGTCAGCTTTCCGATCCAGCCTTTAAAAACGGATTCTTTGCCGGGATTTACAACGATAAGGTCTGCATTCACTTTTTGTGCATACGCAAGGGTATCTTCTGCATAACTGTTCCCTGTTCTTGAACTGCAATAAACTTTTACATTCGTATAATCCCTGAGTAATTGATAGGCACGGGTAAGTTGGCGGGTTTCTTTTTCTGAATCCTGGCCGTTGCTTTCGGATCTGCCCATCAGGTGAATGACCCCATTCATTTTACGAGCCATATAAGTGGCAGCGGTCAGTTTTCGCACAGGCAGAAAATCGGCAACAGGCACAACGATATTTTGCAGGTGAGTGATATCAAAATCTTTAGTGACGGTGAGAACGGGGCATTGGGTTTGCAGTGTCAGCCTGTTGATATTGATGCGGTATAATAGTGCGCCAAGAAATTTTTTTTCATTGCGGGGAATAACAACCAGGTCAATCCGGCTTTTGATCACCTGTTCCTTTACTACAACATACCAGTTTCCAGCTGTTACATCTGTTGTCATTTTTAACCCTGTAGCAAGACGGCTGCGGTATTGCTTCCCCAAATTGTTCATCTTTTCTTCCAGCTCTTCCCGGTTATTATTGTAAAGTGTACCGGAAAAATGCCCGTCATACAAAAAAGGAATAGCCATTACCGGGGTCTGAACATATAAGACACGGAGGTCGCATTCAAACTGGTTGGCAATTTCTATTGCCTTTTCCATCACCATTTCTGTATTGCGATTGAAATTGACAGGTACCAGGATATGATTAAACAGTTTTTCCATGAATTGTCAGTAACACAGCCTCTAAAACATGTTAAATTACCTCTCTAGGAGAGAACATGGCATATTCAGCGATTAGAAAAAAATTAAAACCTATGGGGCATATAAGGTAGGCAAACTGATTGTTAAAACTGTACCTCTGTCAGGATGCGATTCCATAGTTAATGTTCCTTTATGAATATTTATAATCCGTTTGGTCAGTGTAAGACCCAAACCTACGCCTTGCTTCCCCCCGGCATTGCTACCCCGGTAAAAAGGTTCAAATAACCTGCTCATTTCTTCTTCAGGGATGATGTCCCCTTTATTCAAAAACAAAATATCTGCAGAGCTCCCTTTAAAAAAAAGCTGAACCAGCACAGTATTATCAGGAGAATATTTGCACCCGTTCTCCATAATATTCTTAAAGGCACTTTGTAGCAGTTGAGAGTTCCCAAAAACCTGGCATTCTTCTTCATTCTCCGGCAGATCAGAAAATTCAAGTCCTACATGATAGACTGAATTTTGTTTCAGCACTTCCCCATGTGCCCTTATCAGTACTTCATCAATTCTAATTTTATCTAATGAAATGGTGCCGTGTGTTCCGGCCTTGGCGATCTCAAGCAGAGTTTTGGTAAGCTGGTGCAAGTGCTTCACGTCTTCCAGTATAGAATGCAGTACCCGCCGATACTCACCTTCACTCCGGTTGTGCAACAAGGCCACTTCCACCTGGCTCGACATGGATGTAAGTGGCGTAGACAGCTCATGAGAAGCATTGGAAATAAAACGCCGCTGAATGGCAAAGGATTCCTCCAGCCGGTTCAGCAGGTCATTGAAAGTGGCATTCAGCTCCGCCAGTTCATCTTTTCTTTTACCCACAAAAAGCCGATGTGACAAGTTTTGCGAAGTAATTAACTGCACATCACGAATGGTTTCTCTTACAGGCCTGATAATGCTGCGTGAAAACATATACCCCGTCAGTAAAGTAAAAAGAATGGCAACAGGAAAGAAAAGCAGGAATATTCTTTTTAGGTCGTTCAGGTATTCCCGGCCGGCAACATTCTCCGCCGCCACCATCACAATGAAAGTATCGCTTGTCGTTCTGTCCCGGTAAATACAAACATCTTTACTACCATACTTATAAAAAGCCTGCACTTCGTTTTGAAGTCTGTCAAACCATGAAGTATCCGGTTCTAAAACATCCGTGCTGTCATCATGATGCTCGTACAATTTATTTCTGTTCTTATCGTAAATATTAATATTCCTGTTCATCAGAGCCGGTGGCGAGGATGCATCCAGCGATTTCATCAACCCGGTACTGTCTTCACTGAATGCCCTGTAAAGCTGTGCAGTACGGTAGGCACGGGTGGCCAGTCTATTGCGAAATTCATCCTGGCTCTCCCTGCTGCTGAGATTGAAAATGATAAACGCCACAGACAACAAAATGCCTGAAACAATGGCTGTAAAAAGCAGGATGATCTTTAAAGATAGCTTCATTAATTTTTGTCTTTCAGAACATAGCCCATGCCCACCTGCGTGTGAATGAGGGGCTCTTCAAAGCCTTTGTCAATTTTCTTGCGGAGGTAATTTACATAAACATCTATCACATTGGTACGGGTGTCAAAATCAATATCCCATACCTGCAGGGCAATATCGGCACGGGATAATACTTTATTCTTGTTGCGTAATAAAAACTCGAGCAACTGGAATTCCTTGGCCGTCAGTGAAACCGGCAGGCCATTGCGGGTCACTTCCTTACTGTCAAGGTTCATCACCAGGTCGCCGGCCCTGAGCAGTGTCCCTGTTGCCACTGTGCTGTGAATCCTTTTTAACAAAGCCCGGATGCGAACAAGCAGCTCCCGGAAATCAAAGGGCTTAATGATATAATCATCAGCTCCTGCATCAAAGCCTTCTATTTTGTCTTCAACGGCATTCATCGCTGTCAGCATCACCACGGGCACCGAAGGATTGATGCTGCGCATGGCCTTGCACAGTTCATACCCGTTCATACCCGGCAGGTTAATGTCGAGGATGACAAGATCAAAATGATTTCTGCGAAACATTTTGAACCCAATATTTCCATCGTAGGCTACTTCGGCCTGGAAACTGTTTTCCGAAAGTCCCTGCTTCAGCGAATCTGCGATCTTCTTTTCGTCTTCAACTATGAGTATATGAATATCCTGCATGATCTGATAAGTTATTGCTTTTCAAGAATTATACTTTTATCAGTTTGTCGCCATCAATACATACAATATGGTAGAGGTCTGTACGACGGTCTGCCCATGTCTGCACACTTCCAAATTCCCGGTTTCTCTTCAATAAATTCATGTCGAGTTCCTGCACTATAGCTGTCTCTACATTGGCCGGGGCCTCGGCGGCCAGTCCTTCCCGGTGAAATTCTATATCACTGGGAGTAAGAATAGCTGATTGGGCATAATGAATGTCGAGGTTTTCCACTTTTGGTAAATTGCCCACCGAGCCGGTGATCACCACATAAACCTGGTTTTCGATAGCTCTTGCCTGTGCGCAATAACGTACCCGCAGATAAGACCTCCGAACATCTGTATTGAATGGTACAAAAATAATATTAGCTCCTTTGCTGGCTGCCACCCGGCTGATCTCCGGAAACTCTATATCATAGCAAATAGCAATGGCGATCTTTCCGCAATCTGTGTTAAACACTTTTACTTCATCACCCGGCTTCACTCCCCACCATTTTTTTTCATGCGGCGTGATATGGATCTTAAATTGCCGGGCATAGGTTCCGTCCCGCTTGAACAGGTAAGAAACATTATAAAGATCGCCATCCTCGATGACGAAATGGGAGCCGCCGATGATATTAATATTATAACGGATGGCAAGTTTGGTAAACATATCTACATACTGGTCTGTAAACTGGTGCAACTCTCTCACTGCTTCAGCCGGATTTTTGCGGGGAAGAAAAGTGAGCAATTGCATGGTCAGCATTTCCGGGAATACGACAAAATCAGACCGGTAATCGGAGGCCACATCCACATAATATTCGCAGTTGTCGGCAAACTCTTGAAAATTCTTTATCATCCTCATCTCGTATTGGATGCAGGTAATTCTTACATAAGGGTCCGATTTCTCCGGCTTTTTATTTTTATCCGTATATAAGAGGTTATTCCACTCCAGGAAAGTGCCATAACCGCATGATTCTTTATCATTCGGTAAATAGTCAGGCAACAATCTTTTGAGCACAAAACCATTTGAAACCTGAGCCGTCAGCACCGGGTCATAAACTTTTTTATCAATTACCTGCTGCACATATTCTTCCACATTCATTTTCTTTTGATGCTTATAAAAATTGGGGATACGTCCACCGATGAGGATGCATCGCAGATTTTTTTCTCTGGCCAGGTTTTTCCGGGCTTCATACAAGCGGCGGGCCAGTTTCATAGACCTGAATTCCGGAGCCACCATGATCTCCATGCCATATAACGTATCACCTTCGGGGTCATGATTGGTAATATAACCTCGGTTGGTCAGCTCATTCCAACTGGCAGTGTCTGAATACTGAGCTCGCCGGATAATTAGGCTGCAACTGGATGCGGCAAGTTTTCCATGATACTCTATACAAAATTGTCCTTCGGGGAAAATAGAAAGTATGCTTTCAAATTGTTCACGGCTCCAGGGTTTCATTCCCGGAAAACAAGCTAACTGAAGCTGGCAAACCGCCGGGTAGTCTTCAATAGTTATGTTCCGGCATTTCACCCGTTTCCTGCCTAAT
The DNA here is from genome assembly GCA_964437415.1 of uncultured Chitinophaga sp. Lineage (GTDB taxonomy): Bacteria > Bacteroidota > Bacteroidia > Chitinophagales > Chitinophagaceae > CADEDV01. The sequence continues at coordinate 230,870 of CAYTGN010000003.1, forward strand.
GATTTTACTGCCATAAGATTTCTTTAAAACAACTCCTGCCGGGACTGGTAAAAGTAGCTACCCCTAATTGGAGTTGCATTAGTTCTAAGTTAAAAAAAGATTAGTTTGTATAAGTCTGTTTATCGTAGGAATTAAAACAGGCAGTCTATCTTTGACCCATGCGAATAGATATTCTGACTGTTTTACCGGAATTATTGGAAAGTCCCCTGCAACACAGTATCATGAAAAGAGCACAGGAAAAAGGTTTGCTTGAAGTAAAGGTACAGCACCTTCGCAAGTGGGCCGTAAATGAATATGGCCAGGTGGATGATTACCAATATGGCGGCGGCGCCGGCATGGTGATGATGTGTGAGCCATTGGCAAAGGCAATAGAAGAATTATCTGGTGAAAGAAAGTATGATGAAGTCATTTACCTGACCCCGGATGGTGAAAAACTGAACCAGAAAATAGCCAATTCACTTTCATTAAAAGAAAACCTGTTGATGATCTGCGGACATTACAAAGGCATTGATGAAAGGATTCGGGAACATTTTGTAACAAAGGAGATTTCCATCGGTGATTTTGTATTAAGCGGCGGTGAATTACCTGCTGCTATTTTAGTAGATGCCATCGGACGTTTGCTGCCCGGTGTGCTGAACGACGAAACTTCAGCCCTCTTTGATTCTTTTCAGGATAATATGTTGGCCCCGCCTGTTTATACAAGACCCGAAGACTTCCGCGGCTGGAAAGTGCCCGATGTGCTGATGAGTGGAAACCACAGGCTCATTGAAGAATGGCGCCATGAGCAATCGCTTGCACGAACGCAAAAAAGAAGGCCCGATCTGCTGGACGAACAGTAAACAAATGCTGTTTCTTCTTATGCTACTGCCAGGAGAATAAAATAAAAGCACAGGATGAACAGCAGGTTGATTGCAATGGTTGTTTTCATAAGTACTGATTTTGGTTATACCACTAAATAAAAACAATTTTATTGCCAGCGGCGGCTTATCCACAATGGAATTCTACGAGTTGGGTATAATAACAAGCGGGATGTAAAATATAGCCCGCAGGAAATACGAATGGAAACCACTTTTTGCAAAAGCAATTCTACGCTTTGCTTAAGAAGACAAAATCAATCAATACAGCAACAAAAACGACCTTCGGGTTTCTCGTGCCGGAAATCAATATATTGCAGGTATGAAACAAATCCAGGCTATCCTTCTCTTCGTAACATTTATCTCCTGCCATTCATCTCAAAAAAGTGGCAGCAGCTCCGTAAACCCGAATGAAAGCCAGGAGATTTTCTGGAACGAACTGCAAAAACTTTGCGGCAATGCCTATGAAGGCAGCATAGCAGCAGCGCCTGCCAATGACACAGCTTTCCGCAACAAAACACTGCTGATGCATGTAAGAAGCTGCAAAGAAAATGTTACCAGGATACCTTTTATGGTTGGCGACAACCGTTCCCGAACATGGGTGTTTACCAAAACAAACGGTAAAATATTGCTGAAACATGATCACCGCCATGAAGATGGTAAAGAAGACAGCATCACTCAGTATGGCGGCTGGACCAGTAATAGCGGATCGGCTACTGTTCAATATTTTCCCGCCGACCAGGAAACGGTAAACATATTACCTGCTGCAGCGGGCAATATGTGGTGGGTGGAGCTGTCGCCAGGTAAATATTTCACCTACAATCTTCGCCGGATGGGCACCGACAGGTTATTCAGCATCCGGTTCGACCTGTCAAAACCTGTTGCAGCGCCGGAAGCTCCCTGGGGCTGGAAAGATTAAATCCTTCATCAAACGATTGCCTGATTTTTCAGCAGCATCCCAACCTATTCTTTTATTTGGGAAATTGCACAGCATAACATTGATTGCATGAATAACGACCGCAGAAAATTTTTACGCCGCATCGCTATTGGCGGCGGAATGATGGCCACCGGTCTTCCTTCTTTTGCCGGCAATTTTGCCGCAACAGATGAAGAAACAGAAAGGTCGCTGCAACTGCAAAATGATAAGCAACGTTTCAATATGTGCGGCTATGCGGCGCCGAAGCTTGAAACCGTCAGGGTCGGAATCATTGGACTGGGCATGAGAGGGCCCGGCGCAGTGGAAAGAATGAGTTTTATTGAAGGCTTGGAAATAAATGCGCTGTGTGACAAATTTCCTGAAAGGGCGGCAGCGGCACAGAAAATTGTAGAGAAAGCAGGCCTGCCGAAAGCCAAAGAATACAGCGGCAATGATGGCTGGAAAGCATTGTGTGAAAACAATGAAGTGGATCTTATCTACATCTGCACTCCCTGGCATCTGCACACTCCTATGGCTTTGTATGCCATGAAAAATGGGAAACATGTAGCTGTGGAAGTGCCCGCAGCCGTTACCCTGGATGAGTGCTGGCAACTGGTGGAAACATCAGAGAAAACAAAGAAGCACTGCATGATGCTGGAAAACTGCTGCTATGATTTCTTTGAACTGCTGACATTAAATATGGTAAGACAAGGACTGTTTGGCGAGCTGATCCATGCCGAAGGGGCTTATATCCATGACCTGCGTGACCTGAATTTTTCAAAAACCGGCTATGCTGATATGTGGCGGCTGAAAGAGAATGCTTCCCGTAATGGCAATCTTTATCCTACACATGGTCTCGGCCCTATTGCCCAATGTCTCAATATCAACCGGGGTGACAATATGGAACACCTGGTTTCCATGAGCAGCGCCGATTTTATGATGAATGCCATTGCAAAAGAAAAAGCGGCTGCCGATTCATTTTACAATGAGTTTATTGACAAGCCTTATCGTGGCAATATGAACACTACCCTGATCAAGACCTTTAAAGGCAAAACCATCATGGTGCAGCATGATGTGACATCGCCGCGGCCATACTCAAGAATACATTTGATAAGCGGCACCAAAGGCGTCGCCAGCAAATGGCCTTCGCCGGAACGAATTGCTTTTGGCCATGGCTGGATCAAAAAGGAGGAACTCGACGAGTTATATAAAAAATATACTCCTCCCATCGTGAAACATATAGGAGATCTTGCCAAACAGGTTGGCGGTCACGGCGGCATGGATTTTATCATGGACTGGCGGCTGATTGACTGCATTAGGAATGGCCTGCCGCTCGATCAGGATGTGTATGATGCAGCTCTTTGGAGCGCTGTTGCCCCTCTTAGCGAAAGATCGGTGGCCAAAAAATCAAGAACAGTGGATGTTCCCGATTTCACCCGGGGCTCATGGAAAGCAAACAAGCCATTGGATCTCACATTGGATGGCGGGGGCAGCACCGGGGTGCGGAAAATTGAAAAAACCGGGTCAAAACAGCTGGCTCCGTAGTACAAACTACCTGTTTTGTGTAACATTAGCTGTATTTCAGCCGTTTACACTTACAACAATTGACGAAAATCACTGTGCAGATTGCAGGAAAACGCTAATTTCACGGCGTTTTAGTTAAGGATTGTAGCAATTGGTTAAAACATAAAAGAACCGTCACCTGGCGGAGTATAAAAAAAATCAGTATAGCATTTCATGAAGGCCCTGACCACTATCACAGACCCGGTTTATATCCCAAAAGAACATTTCAGCCGGTATGAAAAATTCTGGCTGAACTATATCAATGATAAAAGGGATCTTCCATTTATTCATCTGCTAACGGCTATTCACCTCCTGGTGCTGCCGGCTGCCGTCATTCTCTATACACCCCTGCTGCAGGGCTGGCAATGGTGGTTATTGTATATCCCTTATTTCTATATTTCGCAACTCTATTTCAAAGGTCGTTTTGGTTTGATGCTGCATTGTATCAGCCACCGCAAACTTTTTAAAAAAGGATATACCTGGATCTACAACTGGATCGTCTGGGCCATCTGCCCTTTCTTTGGTCACACTCCTGAAACCTATTTTGTTCACCATATGGCCATGCATCATGTGGAGAATAATCATGAAGATGATGCCAGCAGCACCATGAACTATCAACGGGACAGCTTGTGGAATTTTATTCAGTATGTGGCCCGTTTCCTTGTACTCGGCTTCCGCGACACATTCATGTATCTTTTTAACCGCAAGCGGAAAAAACTATATATGCGACTCACCTATGGTGAAATGTCATTTTATGCTTTCTGTGTGGGAATGTGCTTTGTGAATTTTAAAGCCACGCTGTTCATTTTTATCATCCCGTTTGTATTTGCCCGCATTGTAATGATGCTTGGCAACTGGGCACAACATGCTTTCATTCATGTGGACGACCCGGAGCAAAACACCATCAATTGTATCAACACCAAATACAATCAAACCTGCTGGAATGATGGTTATCATGCCGTGCACCATGTCCGCCCGGCCCTTCATTACACCGAGATCCCGGTGGAATTCATGAAGAACAAAGACAGTTTTGCAGAACAGAAGGTTCTCGTATTCGATGGCATTCATTATCTACATATTTTCCTCTGGCTGATGCAGAAACGCTACGATAAACTGGCCGACCATCTTGTAAATATCAACGGTATGTTCAGCAGCAGGGAAGAAGCCATTGCCGTGATGAAAGAACGAACCCGGAAGATGAAACCGGTTAAACATGATGATGTTCCCATAAGCGAAGAGATCAGTATGGTTCTCGGTTAAGCCTGAATTAAAGCGATTCTTTTATCTTTATTGCAGTCCAAAACTGCAATCACATGTCTTCACTTTCTATCAGCGGCAATCTTGTTGATGTTCACCAGCAACGCATCTATCCGGCAATAATTACAGTTGAGAACAGGAAAATAGTATCCATTAAAGAAACCAGTAACCAGCAACCGGTAACCAGCGGCTACATTCTCCCCGGGTTTATAGACAGCCATGTCCATATCGAAAGCTCTATGCTGGTTCCGTCTGAGTTTGCAAGACTAGCTGTTGTGCACGGCACCGTCGCCACCATCAGCGACCCGCATGAAATTGCCAATGTATGCGGCATGGAAGGTGTTGAGTTTATGATTGAAAACGGGAATACGGTTCCTTTCAAATTCAATTTTGGGGCGCCAAGTTGTGTGCCTGCGACTATATTTGAAACAGCAGGAGCTGCTTTAGATTCCGCAGATGTAGAGAAACTATTGCAGCGGGACGATATCAAATACCTGAGTGAGATGATGAACTTTCCCGGTGTGCTCTTTAAAGATGAGGAAGTGATGAAAAAAATTGCTGCTGCACATCGGCTGAACAAACCTGTTGATGGCCATGCCCCGGGATTAAGAGGCGAACAAGCTAAATTGTATATTGAGAGAATCTCACAACCATCAGACTCCCAAGTCCCCCCTGCGCAGGGGTTTGGGGAGGCCGGGGGGGGCACAGACCACGAATGCTTCACAAAAGAAGAAGCCCTCGACAAACTGCAATACGGCATGAAGATCATCATCCGGGAAGGCAGCGCCGCCAAAAACTTTGAAGCGTTGATTGATCTGTTGCACGACTACCCGGATATGATCATGTTTTGCAGTGATGATAAACATCCCGATAGCCTGGTGCTGGGGCATATCAACCAGCTATGCGTCAGGGCAGTTGCTAAAGGCATTGATCTTTTCAAAATACTAAAAGCCGCCTGTGTCAACCCTGTTCATCACTACAAATTAGATGTGGGATTATTAAGAGAAGGCGATCCGGCTGATTTTATTGTGGTGAATGATTTGAATCAGTTTGAAGTGTCAAAAACATTCATTAATGGTGAGTTGGTTGCGGAAGAAGGCAATTCATTAGTCAGGAGTCAGAAGTCAGGAGTCATTAACAACTTTTCCTGTAACAAAAGGAATATTGAGGATTTTGAGATCAGAATAATGTCAGATAAAGAAATCCTTAAATCAAACTGGTTGCATCATAATGGGCCAGAGGGATTAAGAATACCGGTAATAGAAGCATTGGATGGTCAATTAATAACAAACAGAATTGATGCTGAGATTGGCGACCATGGCAATGGAATTTTGCGAACAAATACAAAAGACGATATTCTCAAAATAGTAGTCGTCAACCGCTACAACGAAGCCCCTGTTGCCAAAGCCTTTATTACAAACTTTGGTCTGAAGCATGGTGCCCTTGCTTCTTCGGTTGCCCACGACAGCCATAATATCGTGGCTGTGGGTGTGGATGATGAAAGCATCTGCAAAGCCGTGAACATGGTCATAGAGCATAAGGGAGGAGTGAGTCTTGTAAATGATGACCTTGAGATGATCGTTCCCCTGCCGGTGGCCGGGCTGATGAGCAACGAAGACGGTTATAAAGTAGCTGAACAATACTCCCTGATAGACAAAGCCGCCAAAGAAGCCGGCTCCACGCTGGGCTCACCCTTTATGACCCTTTCTTTTATGGCTTTACTGGTCATCCCACACCTGAAATTGAGCGACAAAGGTCTGTTTGACGGTGATAGTTTTTCCTTTGTTTAAAAACCGGCGGGTTTTATAAAGGATTGTATTATATTTACTAACCAACGTTTTACACGATCCTTCACCCCTTTGTTTTATTGAAAACAACTTCTTATCCTTTCTGAACGGGAAACCTCTATTGTTTTCGATAAATGCCGACCACCATGACCATCAACGATCCAAAGACCACTGATCTCGAAAAGGAGCTTACCCTTAAAACTGAAGAACTGAACCGGCGAACCAAAGAACTCGCTGTCATCAACAGTGTGCAGGAAGGGCTGGCCAAAAAGATGGATATCCAGGGCATCTATGAACTGGTGGGTGAAGAGATCCGCCTCATATTTAATGCCCAGATAATTGATATTGCTACCTACGACCCCGAGACAGATATGCTGGAAGACCGGTATGCCTATGAAAAGGGAGACAGGACGCTGGTAGGTAGCTGGAAACCGGCTGGATTTCGGAAACATGTGATCAGTACAGGTCAGAGCCTGTTGATCAACACAGATCTTGAAGCACAAAGCCTTGCTTTCAATACAAAGGTGATTCATGGCGAACTTCCAAAATCAATCTTGTTTGTGCCCATGATCATTGACAATAACGTAAAAGGAATGATCAGCCTGCAGGACCTTGACAAGGAAAACGCATTCAGCGATTCGGATGTCAGCCTGCTCACTACCCTGGCCAACAGTATGAGTGTAGCCCTCGAAAATGCCAAACTTTTTGACGAAACTAACCTGCTTTTAAAAGAAACCGAACAACGCACTGCCGAACTGGCCGTGATCAACAGTGTGCAGGAAGGGCTGGCCAAAGAACTGGACATACAGGGAATTTATGAGCTGGTGGGTGAAAAAATGAGAGAGATCTTTAATGCCCAGGTCATTGATATTGTAACATACGATGCGAACACAAACCAGATAGAAGACCGTTATTCTTATGAAAAGGGTGACCGGTCATTAGTGGGCCCACGGGAGCCAAAAGGTTTTCGCAAGCATGTGATTGAAACCGGGGAAATGCTCTGGCACAATGCAAACGTAGAGGAGGTCAGCAGGGAATTTGGCAATGAAGTGCTGATTGGCGAAATGGCGAAATCACAGGTATTCTTTCCACTCACAACCGCAGGCAAAGTGAATGGTATTATCAGCCTGCAGAGCCTGGATCATGAACAGGCATTTTCCGAATCCGATATCAGCCTGCTGACCACACTGGCTAACAGTATGAGTGTAGCATTACAGAATGCCCGCCTTTTTGACTCAACCAACAATCTTTTAAAACAAACTGAACAACGCACTGCCGAACTGGCTGTGATCAACAGTGTGCAGGACGGGCTGGCCAAAGAACTGGACATACAAGGCATTTATGAACTCGTGGGTGAAAAAATGAGAGAAATATTCAATGCCCAGGTAATAGACATCGTTACATATAATCCAAAAACAAACCTTATTGAAGACAGATATGCTTATGAAAAAGGCGACAGATCTTTAGTCGGGGCAAGAGAACCCAAAGGTTTCCGCAAACATGTTATAAAAACGGCACAAACTCTCGTTATCAATAAAGATGTTGAAAAGCTTCGTTCTGAATATGACAACACTGTTGTTGTTGGTGAGGGTGCCAAATCACTTGTATTAGTTCCCCTGAAATCGGGTCAAAATGTAACAGGAGTGATCAGCCTGCAAAACCTGGATATTGAAGATGCTTTTTCTGATTCTGACATCAGCCTGCTCAGCACCCTCGCTAACAGCATGAGTGTGGCATTGCAAAATGCCCGGCTATTTGATGAAACAAATAACCTGCTGAAACAAACTGAACAGCGTACGGCTGAACTGGCTGTCATCAATAGTGTGCAGGAAGGCCTGGTAAGAGAACTTGATATACAGGCTATTTATGAACTGGTGGGTGAAAAGATGAGAGAGATCTTCAATGCCCAGGTCATTGATATTGTAACATATAATCCAAAAACAAACCAGATCGAAGACCGCTATGCTTATGAAAAAGGTGACAGATCCATGCTGGGGCCAAGGGAACCAAAAGGTTTTCGCAAACATGTGATTGAAACCGGCGAAATGCTCTGGCACAACGAAAAAGTGGAAGAAGCAAGCCGGGAATATGGCAATGAAGTGCTGATCGGTGAAATGTCAAAATCGCAGGTTTTCTTTCCACTCGCAGCAGGCGGCAGGGTTAATGGTGTGATCAGTCTGCAAAACCTCGATACAGAAAATGCTTTTTCGGAGTCCGACATCAACCTGCTGACCACACTTGCCAACAGTATGAGTGTGGCGCTGCAAAATGCAAGACTCTTTGATGAAACCAGTAATCTGCTGAAACAAACCGAACAACGTACAGCAGAACTGGCCGTGATCAACAGTGTGCAGGAAGGCCTGGCCAAAGAACTGGATATACAAGCCATTTATGAAATGGTGGGTGAAAAAATGAGGGAGATATTCAATGCCCAGGTGATTGATATTGTTACCTATGACAGGAGAAACGACCTGATCGAAGACCGTTATGCCTATGAAAAAGGCGACCGGACTCTCGTACAACCCCGCAAACCAAAAGGATTCCGCAAGCATGTGCTGGAGACCGGGGAATTGATGGTAGTGAATAAAGACTATGAAGAAAAGAGCATCGCCTATAACAATACAGTGCTGATCGGCGATCATCCAAAATCCATCATCCTGGTGCCGTTGAAATCGGGGAGTAATGTAAACGGGGTTATCAGTTTACAAAATCTCGACAAGGAAGAAGCGTTTTCTGAATCTGATATCAGCCTGCTGACCACACTTGCCAACAGCATGAGTGTGGCGCTGGCCAATGCAAGACTTTTTGACGAAACCAACCGCCTGCTCAAAGAAACCGAACAGCGTAATGCAGAACTGGCCGTCATCAACAGTGTGCAGGAAAGCCTGGTGGCAAAAATGGATATCCAGGGCATTTATGAACTGGTCGGTGAAAAGATCCGTGAGATATTCAATGCCCAGGTGATTGATATAGTCACTTATGACCCGGAAAAGAACCTGATCGAAGATCAGTATTCATACGAAAAAGGCGACCGTACGCTGCTTGGGCCCAGAACACCGAAAGGTTTCAGAAAGCATGTGATCCAATCCCGGCAAACGATGGTTGTCAATGAAAAGGTGGAGGAAATGAGCCGGGAATACGATAATGAAGTATTGATCGGAGAAAATCCCAAGTCAATTGTACTGGTTCCACTTATTGCCGGTGGGTCACTTACCGGTATGATCAGTTTGCAAAATGTAGATCATGAAAATGCATTTCCTGAATCAGATATAAAACTGCTGACCACCCTGGCCAACAGTATGAGTGTGGCGCTGGAAAATGCAAGACTCTTTGATGAAACCAGCCGCCTGCTGAAAGAAACTGAACAACGGACGGCTGAACTGGCGGTGATCAACAGTGTACAGGAGGGATTAGCCCATGAGCTGGATATCCAATCTATTTACGATATGGTGGGAGACCGTATCCGTGATCTTTTCAATGCGCAGGGAGTCATTATTGCCACTCTTGACCAGGAAAAGGGAGAAGAGCATTTTAAATATGCAATGGAGAACGGGAAGCGATTTTACCTGAATCCCCGGCCGCTGGATAAATTAAGACAGCACCTGATCAGGACAAAACAGAAAATTGTCATCAATAAAAATTTTGAAGAAGCATTTGCCAATTTCGGGATGAAAGTGGCGCCTGGTACCGAACTTTCCCAATCCGCTGTATTTGTTCCGCTGATCATTGGGGATAAGATCACCAGTTATGTAAGCCTTCAGAATGCAGACCAGGAAAATGCATTCAGCGATGCCGATGTCCGGTTGCTTGAAACTTTAGCCAATAGCATGAGTGTGGCATTGGAAAATGCACGACTCTTTGATGAGACAAACCGTTTGCTGAAAGAAACAGAACAGCGGACTGCAGAACTGGCCGTTATCAACAGTGTGCAGGAAGGGCTGGCGCATGAATTAGACATGCAGGCCATCTATGATCTCGTTGGAGAAAGGATCCGCAATATTTTTGATGCACAGGCTGTCATCATTGCCAACCTCGACCTTGAAACGAAGAACGAAATATTTAAATATGCGGTTGAAGACGGAGAACGGTACTATCTTGAACCACGGCCTTTTGACAAACTCAGGAAACATCTTGTTCAGACAAAACAGAAAGTTGTTATCAACAATGCAGGTGAAGCTTTTGTATGGTTTGGCAATAAAGTTTTACCCGGCACCAAGCCTATGCAATCAGGAGCATTTGTCCCCCTCATTATTGGCGACAAGATCACCAGCTATATAAGTTTGCAAAACGTTGATAAAGACCAGGCTTTTAGTGAATCCGATATCCGCCTGTTGGAAACATTAGCCAACAGCATGAGTGTGGCCCTTGAAAATGCAAGGCTCTTTGATGAAACCAACCGTTTATTAAAGGAAACCGAGCAGCGAACCGCTGAACTGGCGGTCATCAACAGTGTGCAGGAAGGACTTGCCCGTGAACTTGATATACAGGCCATTTATAACCTGGTGGGTGATCGTTTGTGTGATCTTTTTCCTGATACGCAAACCCTGGTCATCAGGACCTTTGATCATCAAACCGGGCAGGAACACTTTCAGTATGCCATTGAAAAAGGAAATAAAATGGACGTTCCCCCACGTCCTTTCATCTGGGCGAACCAGTTGCTGGTAAAAACAAAACAATCCCTGCTCATCAATGAGAACTATGTTGAGATCTCAATGAAATATGGAGGAACAGGAGTCACAAAAGGTCAGCCACCCAAGTCGGCGGTTTTTGTACCTATGATCGTTGGTGATATGGTAAAGGGCTCCATCAGCCTGCAGAATGTGGACAAGGAAAATGCCTTTTCCGAATCTGACCTTCGCTTATTGACCACACTTACCAATAGTATGAGTGTGGCTTTGGAAAATGCAAGGCTCTTTGATGAAACCACCCACCTGCTCAAAGAAACAGAACAAAGAACAGCAGAATTGGCTGTTATCAACAGTGTGCAGGATGGCCTGGTGAGAGAAATGGACATCAATGCCATCTATGAACTGGTCGGCGAAAGACTCTGCAATCTTTTCAACACCCAAACAGTACTTATAAGAACATTTGACCATGAACAGCAATTGGAACACTGGCGGTATGTAATTGAAAAAGGTGAAAGACATTACAGTGAGCCAAGACCCCTGATATGGGCCAACCGCCACCTCATCGAAAACCGGAAATCTATTATCATCAATGAGAATTACTTGGAAACATCAAAAAAATATGGCGGCACCGGTGTGTCAATGGGTATGCCGCCAAAGTCAGGTGTTTTTGTGCCGATGGTGGTCGGTGATGTAGTAAGAGGTTCGGTGAGTTTGCAGAATGTAGAAATGGAGAATGCGTTCAGCGAATCTGATATGCGACTGCTCACCACTATCACCAACAGTATGAGTGTAGCATTGGAAAATGCAAGATTGTTTGACGAGACCACTCACCTGCTCAAAGAAACCGAGCAACACAAGGCCGAACTCGCTGTCATCAACAGTGTGCAGGAAGGATTGGTTCGGGAAATGGATATGAATGCGATCTATCAATTGGTAGGCAACCGCATCTGCGAATTATTTGATACGCAAACGGTACTGATCAGAACGTTTGATCATAAGTCGGGCAATGAAGAATGGCAGTTTGCGATTGAAAAAGGCGAACGATATTACAGCAAACCCAGGCCATTTAACTGGGCCAACCAGTTGCTGATAAAAACAAAGCAATCCTTGTTGATCAATGAGAATTATGAAGAAACGGCAAAAAAACATGGGGGAACCGGGGTTACCAAAGGCCTGCCGCCAAAATCAGCCGTTTTTGTTCCCATGGTAGTCGGCGATGTGGTACGTGGTTCTGTGAGCCTGCAAAATGTAGAAAAAGAACAGGCATTCAGTGAGGCCGATATGAGACTGCTGACCACACTGACCAACAGCATGAGTGTCGCCCTTGAAAATGCACGACTCTTTGATGAAACCACTCACCTGCTGGCCGAAGCCAAACAAAGAGCCTCTGAACTGACAACGGTTAACAGTATCAGCAAAGCGCTGGCATCTCTGCTGGATCCGGAGGAACTTATCCGGCTTGTCGGCGATCAGTTACGGGATCTTTTTAAAGCCAATATTGTTTATATCGCTTCGCTGGATCAAAAAACAAATACCATTTATTTTCCTTATCAGTATGGCGATGATATGGCCCCGCTCAAACTCGGTGAAGGACTTACATCAAAGATCATCCTTACCGGCCAGCCTCTTTTATTCAATAAAGACATCAGCGAATTAAGAGCACAATTAGGTGTGCAGACCATTGGCATTCCTGCTGCTTCTTATCTCGGTGTTCCCATACCGGTTGGCGACGAGATCATCGGTGTGCTCAGTGTGCAAAGCACCGAACAGGAAAACCGTTTTAATGAAAGTGACCAGCGACTGCTGTCAACCATAGCCGCCTCAGTGGGTGTGGCTCTGCGCAATGCCAAGCTGTTTGAAGAAGTGCAGCAATCCAAAATGGAAGCGGAAGCTGCCAGTAAAGTGGCCGAGCAGGCCAATGCTGCAAAGAGTGCTTTTCTTTCCACCGTAAGCCATGAACTGAGAACGCCACTAACCTCGGTGCTGGGTTTTGCCAAGATCATCCGCAAACGGTTAGATGAAAAAATATTTCCCGTTGTAGAGAAATCAGATCCCAAAACAGAAAAGACTATCCGCCAGATCAATGACAACCTGAAAGTTGTCATATCTGAAGGCGAACGGCTCACCCATCTTATCAATGATGTACTTGACCTGGCCAAAATCGAAGCCGGAAAAATGGAATGGAATGTGGAGAATGTGTCCATGCCTGAAGTGGCCGAGAGAGCCATTGCTGCCACTTCTTCCCTGTTTGACCAGAAAAACCTCAAGCTCATCCGAAAAATCGAAACGGATATATCTGAAATTTCCGGCGACCGTGATAAACTGATACAGGTGATCATCAACCTGATTTCCAACTCTGTTAAGTTCACCGATGAAGGCTCAGTTACCTGCCGTTTATATTCCGAAAATGATGAAGTGATCGTCAGCATCACCGACACCGGTATCGGCATTGCTCCCGAAGATCATGCCGCTGTGTTTGAACAATTCAAACAGGTAGGCGGTGATACGTTAACAGATAAACCTAAAGGAACCGGATTGGGTTTACCCATCTGCAAAGAGATCGTTGAGCATCACGGCGGCAGGATATGGCTTGAAAGCGAAGTGGGCAAGGGAAGCACTTTTTCCTTTGCATTACCAATCACCCGTTCACCAAAAAACAAACCGCTGCATCTTGATGCACTGGTGAGCCAGTTGAAAGCACAGGTGGCGCAATCCCCCTTGCTGATGAATGGCAATAATTCCACCATACTGATAGTGGATGATGATGATTCCATCCGCTCATTGTTGCAGCAGGAACTCAGTGATGCGGGCTACCTGATTGAGCAGGCAACAAATGGTAAAGAAGCATTGGAATGTGTCCGGAAAAACAAACCCGATCTTATCATCCTTGATGTGATGATGCCGGAGATGAATGGTTTTGATGTAGCAGCGGTACTTAAGAACGATCCGCAGACAATGGACATCCCCATTATCGTTTTGTCTATAGTGCAGGACAAAGCAAGAGGTTTCCGGATCGGCGTGGACAGATACCTGACCAAACCGATTGATACGAACCTGCTGTTCACTGAAGTGGGTTCATTACTTGAACAGGGTAAGTCAAGGAAAAAAGTGCTGGTGGTAGATGAAGATACAGAAGCTGTGAAAACACTGGCTGATGTGTTGCAGACAAAGGGATACCAGGTGATGGAATCAGACGGAAAAGAATTGCTTGCAAAAGCCATCGCCACCCAGCCAGATATTATCATTTTAAATTCGGTGCTCTCTGACAAGCAGGAAATAGTGCAGACCATCCGGTTTGAAAAAGGGCTGGAGAATGTTCTGTTCCTTATTTACCAGTAAACGAAACCCGATTATTCAATTAATTGAACCAGCATGGAAAAGAAATTACTGATCGTTGATGACGAAGCCCACATCCGGATGCTGATCGAGCAGACGCTGGAAGAACTTGAAGACGAAGATGTGACCTTCCTGACAGCAGAAAACGGCGAACAGGCACTGGAGATCATCCAGGCCGAAAAACCACAATTAGTTTTCCTCGATGTCATGATGCCGAAAATGAATGGCATGGAAGTGTGCCGGCGGGTGAAACAGGAACTCAAACTTGAAAACATATTTATTATTGTATTAACAGCCAAAGGACAGGAACTGGATCGTCAAAAAGGACAGGAAGTAGGGGCTGATATATACATGACCAAACCCTTTGACCCCGAAGTGCTCCTCACTAAAGCAAGAGAAGTGCTGGGATTAGAATAATCCGATCATCTATGGCAAAAGTCAGTTTAAAGAATATTATCGGCAAAAAAAACGAAGCCGCATCCGTAGTCCTTGCGATGATAGAACAACTGCAGATCAGCGCCTGGATAGAAGATGAAACCGGGAAAGTTCTGTTGGGTGCCGCAAAAGAAACTGCCAGTTCCACTTATCCGCTGATCACAGACGAAGAAACCGTTGGCTTTGTGAAAGGCGATGAAAAAGCGGGACTCATTGCACAACTGCTCAAACATCTGCTGCTAAAAGAATCTGAAAAGAAAAAATTGGGTAGTGAAGTGCTGCACCTTTACCAGGAAGTGAACCTGATGTTTGATTTCTCCGATAAGCTTGCCAAAACCATCGGCGCCACAGATATTGCCCAAACCACACTGGAAGAAGCCAGCCGTGTAATTCGTTCGGATAATGGAGTCATTGTCTTGTGGGATGACAAGAACCGTCAATTGCAGGTAATGGCATCCATCGGGGAATTATTCTTTGATGAGCAGAAGATCAACAGTGAATTGTCGGTATTGCTGAGCATCATTCTCAGCGGGCAATCTGAGATCATTACTGATACGGTTGAACTAAGAAGAGTAGGCATTGTGCTGCCGCATATCAAATCGGTCTTATATTCCGCACTCAAAGTAAATCACCGGGTGATGGGCGCTGTTATACTTGCCAGCAACGAAGAGATACAATACACAGCGGCTGACCTGAAGCTCCTTACCGCACTGGCCCTTCAATCTTCCGCTGCCATCGAAAGTGCCTTGCTCTATGAAAAAAATATACGGGAGGCCCGTGAAAGAGAAGAAGCGATGCGGAAAGTGTTTGAAGCCACCGGAAAATTTGTGCCGTTTGAGTTCCTGCGTTCACTTGGGCATGAATTGATAACTGATGTAAAGTTGGGCGACCAGGTAGAAAAAATTGTAACGGTGTTGTTTTCCGATATCCGGGAATACACCAGTATTGCCGAATTATTGACACCGGCAGAAAATTTCCGTTTTGTCTGCTCTTTTAATGAACGGATGGGGCCTTTTATCCGCAAATACAATGGATTTGTGAACCAGTATCTCGGCGATGCCATAATGGCTATCTTTCCCGGCAATGCAGCTGATGCATTGGCCGCCGCTGTGGATATGCAAAATGAATTGCAGCAATTCAATATTACCCGTAAACTAAATGGTCAGTCACCGATACAGATCGGTGTGGGAATGCATACCGGGCCGCTGATCATGGGCATCACCGGAGATGAACACCGCATGGACGCCTGCACCATTTCTGATACGGTAAATACAGCCTCAAGATTAGAGGGGCTGACCAAACATTACAAAGCAGGAATCATTCTCAGCCAGGCTAGTTTGGATCAAATAGAAAGCAAAGACCGCTTTCATCTTCGCAACCTGGGATTAGTGCAACTGAAAGGCAAACAGGAGTCCCTCAAAATTCATGAATGCTTTAGCGGGAATGCAGAAGCGGATATTGAAAAAAAATCGGCCACCCTCCCGCTGTTTACCGAAGGTGTAACACATTATTTGGAACAATCTTTTGACAAAGCTTATAAAGCTTTTCAAAAAGTGGTGGAAGCCGATGCTGCTGATCGCACTGCGAGGTTCTTCTTCCACCATACGCAACAAATAGTGGATGCCGGTTTACCGGAAGATAAGGCGGGGGTTGTGGAGATGAGAGAGAAGTAGCGAACCTGATAAGATTTTTTTCTTACACAATAAATACATTGACTATTTAAACAACCCGGCATTAGCATGTCATTCATTCCACCTGACATCTATACACATGAAAACCCTTGTGTTTCGGTTATTATGGCAACCTATAACCGGGCGGAATATCTTTCCCGCAGCATTCCTTCTTTTATCAGTCAAACATACAGAAGCTGCGAACTGATCGTGGTGGATGACGGAAGTGATGATGATACTTTTATAGTAGTCAACGAATTCCTGAGATCGCATAGCAATATCCGTTTCATCAAACACAGCAACCGCAAATTATCTCTTTCAAAAAATGCAGGAATTAAAGCAGCAGCTGGTCAGTTTATCGCATTTTTAGACAGTGATGATGAGTATAAACCCGATTACTTAGAAAAAAGAGTGGATTATATGAAAGCCAATCCGGAAGTGGATTTGCTCGAAGGCGGCGCTATCATTATCGGGGATGAATATGTGAAAGATAAAAATGACCTGAGTAAGCTGATTCACCTTTCTGAATGTTGTATCGGTCCTACTCTTTTTGGCAAAACAGAAATTTTCAATTCATTGGGTGGTTTTGACAAGCAAATACAGTATAGCGAAGACTCCTGTTTTATGGAAAAAGCAAAGCAGCGGTATAATGTCCGCAAGATTGATCATCCGGGCTATATCTATTACCGCAATACACCCGGAAGCATCTGCAATTCAGTATAGGATTCGGCTATCCCTTGCACCCTGTTGCGGATTAACTATTTTTTTCGGTTTTCCAAAACAAAAATAACAGGCAATCCAAAGATTGCCTGTTATCAATTACCTGTTACATATACCCTCTTAATGCTTCCCGCACAAACAACCTGTCTCCTCTGTTTCTGTTGTGCTGATCAGCGGGAAATATTCAAAGTTCTTCATCTGTTCCCAGTAAAACTTGCTTCTTGGCTTGTTGTAATTACCGGTTTCGTTCATCGTTTCAGCATCAAATAATCTTCCGTTGACCATTGTAAAGCGGACGGTTTCGGAGTTGCGAATATTCTCTAATGGATTTTTATCGAGAATGATGAGGTCTGCCAGTTTGCCTGCTTCGACAGAACCGATCCAGTCATCCAATCCCAACGATTGTGCAGGATTAATGGTTGCCGTCTTCAGCGCATCATGATTACTCATGCCACCCTGCTGTATCATCCACATTTCCCAATGGGCACCTATACCCTGTATCTGCCCATGAGCTCCCATGTTCACTTTCACACCCACATCATTCAGCCGCTTGATGTGTTTGGCAACAAGTATATGACCATTGACATATTCTTCTTCCGGCAACATGGTGCGGTGGCGGCTGCGGGTATCAATAATATTTCTTGGAGTGTATTTGAGCAACCTTTGTTTCTCCCACACATTGCTGTGCTGGTACCAGTAATATTCACCGCTTACTGACCCATAAGATACAATCAGTGTCGGTGTGTAGGCTGTACCTGAATGTTTCCAGAGCTGGATCACATCCTCATGCAATGTGGCAATTGGCATGTTGTGTTCAATGGTAGTGTGACCATCGAGTATCATACTGGTATTGTGGTAAAAGAAAGACCCACCCTCAGGCACTACTTCAATGCCGAGCTCCCTTGCTGCCTGTATCACCATTTGCCGTTGCTCTCTTCTTGGTTGGTTATAACTCTTCACAGAAAAAGCCCCGAATGCCTTTGTCCTGCGAATGGCACTTCTTGCATCATCTAAAGAATTTATTACTGCTTTGAAATTACCATCAGCGCCATACAGGATTGTTCCTGTTGAAAACACTCTTGGCCCGGCGATCATCCCTGCTTTTTGTAATTCACTTTGTGCAAACACCCATTCTGTATTGGCAGAGGGATCATGCATGGTGGTGACACCATAGGCAAGATTGGCATAATAAGGCCAGAACTGCTGTGCTGCAAGACCTGAATTGAAATGATTTCCGTGTGCATGAGCATCAATCATACCCGGCATAATCGTTTTACCGCTGCAGTTGATCACTTTTGCTCCCGAAGGGATGCTCACATTTCTTCCCACTGCTTTTATTTTATTTCCTTCCACCAGCACGGTTCCGTTACTTATCACTTCATTTCCTTTCATCGTAATGATCCTTGCATTGGTAAAAGCCACCAGTCCCTGTGGTTTATCCATTGCTACTGATAAACCAATATCCGCTCCCTTTTCCGGCATTTTGAATAAAGAGTCGGGTTTTCCGGCCACAAACTCAAACCGGTCTTCCACATTAATAGTAAAATACTGGTTGCCGAGAGTATAATGCAGTTGTTTACTGTCGCCACTCCAGTGCAAATTGAAACCGGCATCTTTGGTCACCTGTTTCACCGGGAAGTCAGTGGTCCCACTGCCGAGATCAATCAATTTTCCTGTTTGCGGAAAAGCCGCTATGTATGCTTTGTGGAGGTCAACAAATGCGATCCACTTTTCATCAGGTGAAACTGTGAACTGGCTGCCATAAGTACTTTTTAAATGAATTTTGTCATCACTACCATCGGTTTTGCAACTGGCAAAGTTTACATTCATGCCTCCACCCATTTGATAATAGATGCGGTCACCTTTGCTGTTGAATTTGGGTGCAAACCCTTTATTCGTTACAAAAGCGGATGCACTGCCATTGGCCGAAATAGTATAGATACCCGGTTTTGATGTATAGCCGGGCCCCATCGCATTGCTGCCTCCTTCTTTCAGAAAAACAATTTGCTTTCCATCGGGAGAAAAAGAAGGAGTACGATAAATGGCTTTTTCATTGCTGATCTTCACCGGCGAACCACCTTGTAAATTCATTTTACATATTGCCCCGGCCTCCGTATCATCCCATGTCACATAAACAATAGTTTTTCCGTCCGCAGCAAAAGATGGCTCGAACTCAAAGCTTTTTCCATTGCTGATACGCTGCGGTGATCCGTTGGGTAATTCTTTTTTCCAGAGATAACCTACGGCATTAAACACTAACCATTTTCCATCGGGTGATGTAACGGCATGGCGCACCACATTCACATTGAAGTTGTCAGGATTCAATTGTTGTTTGAATCGAACTGCATCATACAGCCTTTGCTTCACATTGCAGGTGAATGGAACATCGGCAGCCTTATTAAAGGCATTTACATCCACTCTATTGATCTTACCATTGGCCCATATATAGATTTGTTTATCATCGGGACTCCATGCAAAACCGGTATATATTCCAAAAATGGTCCATGATTCCTGCTGGTCTTTGGATAACTGGTCATATACCGGCCACTCTTCTCCTGTTTCAAGGTTGCGGAGATATAACACCGATTTTGTTCTTACTCTTTTTACAAAAGCCAGTGTTTTTCCATCATGCGACAGTTGCGGACGAACTGCGCCACCAGCACCCCCGGTTACAGTTTCACTGGTTCCTTTTTCCCTGTCAAACCGTCTGATTACAAAAATCTGGTTGTTAGGATCTTTGTTATACTGGAAGGAACCACCGGGATACATATCCTCGCTATAGTAAACATACTTTCCATCGGGAGAGAAGCAGGGTTCGTTCAGGTCCTGCTGATCATTTTTTCTTGTCGTCAGTTGCAAACCATTTCCACCGCTTATATGATAAAGCCATAATTCACCGGCGCCTAATGACCGGGTGGAAGTGAAATGCTTTCTCGCCACGATATATTCACCATCGGGACTCCACACTCCGTTATTGAGCAACCGGAAATTTTCCCTGGTGATTTGTTTTGCATTACTGCCATCCCGGTTCATCACCCACATATTATCACCGCCTCCGGCATCAGAAGTAAATAAGATTCTTTTCCCATCGGGGCTGAACCGCGGCTGCACTTCAAAAGCATGACCACCCCGCAACAGCCTGGCATCGCCACCTGCTTCAGGAATCGAATAAATATCCCCTAAAAGATCAAAAACGATTTCATTCCCATCAGGTGAAACATCAAGGTTCATCCATGTGCCTTCCTTCACCGTAAAAGCCACCTCCTTATATGGCCCTTCGGGATTACTGACATCCCATTTGGGTTTTTCCTGGGCAGTCAAGGAAACAGAGAAAAGAACGGAAAGAATGAAAAGCAGTCGTTGAAAAAACATAACATTGGTTTTAAAGATATTGAAGGTAAATAATTTAAACCTATTATACCGCTTAAAGACCGATGCTACCAGAGGAATTGCTTTTTCACATTTCCTTATTAAGCAAAAAAGTTCCTGCTGCATCTTACCTGCAGGAAAAAGAACCGGTGTAACCGGGAAAGTGCGGACGGAAGGTTTTTTACCGGCAATCAGCTTGTCATGAAAAAGAGCTTACATATCAGCGCCGCATTTGATCAGCCCGAACTGTTGCAAAGCATGGTGGAAAGGCTTGCTTACCGCCGCAATGAACTGGGTTATGGTAATGAAAAGATGCCCCGCGGTCTGAAGGCCCTCGAAACTTCTTCAACAGAAACCTTTGTAAGCGGAACCATGGCCCTTGAGTTTTTTTCCGGTGACACTAAAGAGCATATCAATATGCCTTTTATCACCTGCTTCCTGTTCACCTGCATCAAAGGAAAAACAGAGCCTTATCAAATGATCTGGAGTTGCTCCCTGTCCTGACAGCCCGTTTTTACTCCGGCCCTTGCATTTCACCCCCTGTTTTGCCCCGTTCACCGAGATTATGCCATTTGCAGCCCATAGATCATTGGAAGCAGACTCTGATGCGCATAGTTTTGACCAAAATCGCCGTATGAGTGAATCAGAATATAACAAGAAGGAAAAAAAAGACGAGCGGGAAAGATTTTATAAACCCGGTGACAGGAACAGCCATATCTGGACAGGTATATTTATCCTGTTAATCGGAGTTGCCGCTCTTTTAAAAGTTACTTATGCGGGTTTTCCCGATTGGATATTTAGCTGGCAGGTATTACTGATCGCATTGGGTGTATTCATCGGGCTTCGTCATCGTTTCCGGGGTGTTGCCTGGTTCATCCTCATTATAATCGGTGGGGTGTTCCTGGCAATTGAGCTTTATCCTGAACTGCGTTTTCGCCGCTACCTATGGCCCCTGGCGCTGATTGCTGTCGGATTGTTTTTCATCTTCCGGCCACGCCGCCAATACTGGAAATGGAATGTAAGCAATGACAAAGACGAATATATAATGGAAGGTGAGTTTACATCTTCAGGAGGAAGAACTCCTAACAGCGATGATTTTATAGACGTCACTGATATTTTCGGAGGGAGTAATAAGAATATCCTATCAAAAAATTTCAAGGGCGGCAATGTTGTAAACATTTTTGGTGGTTCAGACCTGAACCTGTCCCAGGCAGACATCAAAGGGAAGGCAGTTCTGGAAATCACAGCAATTTTTGGCGGCACCAAGCTTATTGTGCCTTCCAACTGGGATGTGAGACCTGAAGTAGTAACGGTTTTTGGAGGTATTGAAGATAAGCGCCAAATATCCCTGGCTTCTGAAACCCCTGAAAAAATATTGGTTCTGAAAGGAACCGTCATTTTTGGCGGCATTGATATCAAGAGTTTTTAAATAGAATAAGTATGCCATACTTCGGAGTTTAGTGTGGTTCTTAAGTACGGGATGAAAGAATGGCATACTTTACCTAAACATAAACCAACGACTTTATGAACTGGTATCTCTCAAAAATAGTTTACCGCATTGTTTGCGGCGAAGGGAAACACCTGGCACAGTTTGATGAACAACTCAGGCTGATCGCTGCGGATGATAAAGAGGAAGCATTTCGCAAAGCACAATCAATCGGTAAAAACGAAGAAGAAGCATTTTACAACAACAGGCAACAATTGGTGAAGTGGGAGTTTGTAAATATCAGTGAGCTCTATATGCTGAGGGAACTGATCGACGGGGCTGAATTATACTCAAGGATTGAAGAGAAAGAAAATGCGGATGCCTACATCTACACTGTGAACCAGAAGGCAGAAAATCTCTTTATTACCCCACCCGTTCAACTTTTGAAATTAGCTTGAGAAAGTAAAGTATGGCAAAGTCGCTTTTCTCTAACCGTCGCTTCAATATCATCTTCGGCATCTTCTGGGTGGTGATGGCAGGTGATTATATCATCGTGATGCACTGGTTTGGCCTGCCCTGGGATGCTGCCATCATTGACAGCCTTATCAGTAATTCCATTTTATTTCTCGCCTGCCTGCTGGTGATGAATATACTTCGCTATTACCTGCCCAAAGGAGAGCAGTATATAAATATCTTCTCGATCTGTTTATTGCTTTCCATCATATGGCTTGTTTTGACAAAATGGCTTTTAAAGCTATCCCTTGGCCATCATGCAGGATACCCGGATATGCTCAATCACTCACTGCCGATACGCTTCAGCATCGGCTTTCTGTTGCTGGGCTGTGTGACGATGATCAGCATTCTCTGGTATAACCAGCAGGAGCAAAAAGAAAATGAATTAAGAAAATCTGATGCTGAAAAACTTGCCAAAGAAGCGGAACTGTTCAAATTAAGACAGCAATTACAACCTCATTTTTTATTTAACAGTTTAAATTCGATCAATGCCCTGATCGGATCCCGGCCTGAAGAAGCCCGGAAAATGGTGCAGCAATTATCTGATTTTCTAAGGGGCACTTTAAAAAAAGAAGAAACACAATGGGTGACACTACAGGAAGAATTGCAGTATTTACAGTTATATCTTGACATAGAAAAAGTAAGATTCGGCAACCGCCTTTCCACCATGATAGAAAGCGATGAGGAAAGCAAGCAACTAAAATTGCCTGCATTATTACTGCAGCCTATTGTGGAAAATGCCATCAAATTTGGGTTGTATGATACTACTGGTGAAACGGTGATCCGTTTGCAGACAGAAAAAAAAGAGGGTGATCTTATCATTAAGGTGATGAATCCGTATGATCCTGAAACATCATCACCCAAACAGGGAACCGGTTTCGGGTTAAAATCAGTGCAGCGGCGTTTGTACCTGCTTTTTGCCAGGGCCGATCTGCTGAGTACTGATGCAAAAAATAATATTTTTACAACTGTGGTTAAGGTTCCACAGGTATAAATGAATAACTATGAGTAAAGTAGTGATCATAGATGATGAGCCGCTGGCAAGAAGTGTAGTAAAAGAATATTTGCAAAAACACCCGGCGATAGAGCTGGCTGCCGAATGTAATGATGGTTTTGAAGGGGTGAAAGCCATTCAGCAGCATCAGCCCGACCTCGTATTCTTAGATATACAAATGCCGAAGATTAACGGTTTTGAAATGCTGGAACTGATCGAACAGCCACCAGCCGTGATATTTGCCACCGCCTTTGATGAATATGCCATCAAAGCTTTTGAAGCACATGCAGTGGATTATTTATTAAAACCCTTCAACCAGGAAAGGTTTGACAAAGCCATCAGCAAATGGAAAGAGAAAAGCAGCAGCAGCACAGAGAAAGCCACACAGGAATTACTCGAAACTGCAGCCCAATCACCCTCGCAAAGCAACCGTATTGTAGTGAAAAATGGCAGCAAGATCAAGATCATTCCCGTGCATGATGTGTTTTATCTCGAAGCGGCTGACGACTATGTGAAAGTGCATACAGCTGAAGGCTATTTTCTCAAAAACAAAACCATGAATCATTTTGAACAATCATTAGACGGCAACCATTTTGTCCGTTCGCATCGTTCCTATATTGTGAATGTGCAGCAAATAACAAGAATTGATCCTTACGAGAAAGATAATCATGTAGCCATTCTGCGCACAGGCGCCAAAGTACCGGTTAGCCGGAGTGGTTATGTAAAGCTAAGGGCTGTCCTGGGATTATAAAAGATCAGTGCTTATGCCTCCGCTTCAATATTCCGCCTGAAGCTTCTTTGATGGTGTTGGCAAAAACAAATGCTTTGGGATCCACGTTGTGAACAAGATTATTCAGTTTTCTCAGTTCAAGTCTTGTTATCACAGTAAAAATAATATCGCAATCGGCACTGACATCAAAATTTCCTGGGAGGAAACCCCGTTCACCCTTATACACAGTAATACCCCTGCCCAGGTTGTTGACCAGTTCATACTTGATCTCTTCGCTTTTCCCGGAGATGATGGTGACACCGGTATAGGCCTGCAGCCCTTCAACAACATAATCAATGCTGCGGGTAGCAGCAAAGTAAGTGAGAATGGAATACAGCGCTGTTTCTATTCCAAACTTTAAAGCGGCGATAGTGAAAATAAAAATATTTATTCCCAGTATTATCTCTGTAATGGTGAAAGATGTTCTTTTCAGAGTATATAATGCCAGCACTTCTATCCCATCCAATGCGGCGCCGGCCCTCATCACAAGACCAATGCCAATGCCCAGAAAAACTCCGCCAAAAATTGAGATAAGTAATTTGTCTGATGTTAACGGGTAGCCGGGTAAAAACTGCAGACAAAGCCCTAACAATATCACACTGATCAGCATTCTTAGTGAGAAACTTTTGCCAACTGAAAAATAACTGATGATGATCAGCGGCGTATTCAGCAATATGATAGCAACGGCAAGATTAAACCCATATAATTCATGTGCCAGCAGGGAAAGACCCGTGATGCCGCCGTCAAAAAAATGGTTGGGTACCAAAAATTCCTTCAACGCAAAACTTGCCGCCACCACACCAAAGATGATGAACAAAGCATCCTGCAGGTTTTCCGAAAAAGAGGGTTTGTGGGAATGTGTGTGAGTGTCAGTGACCGACTTTTTGACCTGCTGTAAAACCTCCTGCTTTTTTGATTCCCTTTCCGCCTTTGCCGTTTCTGTGAAATAACGATGCGAGGATAAAAAACCCGCCTGCTTTATTAACCACTCTGCTTCAGTTTTCACTAATCCTGTTTTTTTAAACTCAGCAAAAAGTTTTTCAGCATTTATGGCATATTCATCGGTTCCTAAATAGTAAAGATCAGCATCACAAAGACATTGCGCCGCATGACTTTGGGGTGATTGCGGCAATTTGGTGGCCATGATCATGTCACATATTGCCGAGATGTCTTCATCACTATACTCAAATCCCGGAAGATACTGGCGGGCCAGCTTACAGGAAATTGATTCATGGTTCTGGTGATTTTCGAGAAAGCCGGTATCATGAAACAACGCAGCGGTTTTCAAGAGCAATTTATCTTTATCTGACAAGCCTTCTGCTGCTGCAAGATGTGCTGCAGCAGCCACCACATTTTTTGTGTGTGCTGCGGTATGATAGGTGATCCAGGTTGGTAATTCAGACTCCAGCCTGTTCATGATGAATGTATAAACATGGTTATACTGCATAGCCAATCAGATAAAATAACTAATCCAATACTTCATAGATCACCATAGGATTTGTCTTGTTCTTCAGCGCCACCTCTCCCACCTTCTGGCAATGGAATGATCCTTTCACCTGTTCATAAGAAGTTTCATTGATAATGATCTGCCCCGGCGCTGCTGCAGATTGTAACCGCTGCGCCACATTCACCACATCGCCAATCACGGTATAATCCAGCCGCTTTAATGTGGCCGACCCGATATTACCTGATATCATTTCGCCGCTGTTGATGCCAATGGAAACTTTGGGCTCAAACCCTTCCGTTTCCGGCAAGGCGTCAATTTTATTCCGGATAGCCAGGCCCGCATCTATAGCCCTGTCCAAATGATATTCTCCTTTGAAAACCGCCATCACACAATCCCCCATGAACTTATCAACAAACCCTTTTTGCGTGATGATCTCTTTCACCATCACATCAAAATAGTTGTTCAGCAACTTCACCACGGTATCCGGTTTCTCTTTTTCACTGATGGCTGTAAAACTGCATATATCAATAAAAGCCACCGATCCTTCCACCGTTTCATTTTCCAGCAGCGATTTTTCAAATTCCCTTCCGCCCATAAAGTTCAGCACGGTCTCATCCACATACATCCGCAGGATATTATTTTCCTTGATCGCCTTCATGGTTTCTTTCATCTGCTGCACATGCTTCAGTGTTTTCTG
This sequence comes from uncultured Chitinophaga sp., assembly GCA_964437415.1. Taxonomy (GTDB): domain Bacteria; phylum Bacteroidota; class Bacteroidia; order Chitinophagales; family Chitinophagaceae; genus CADEDV01. The sequence goes on from CAYTGN010000003.1 coordinate 257,251, forward strand.
CATGGTCAGATCCAGGTCTTCAAAATTCACAGGTTTGGTGATAAAATCAAAAGCGCCGCGGTTCATGGCCGTGCGGATATTTTCCATATCGCCGTAAGCGGAAACAATTACTGATTTCAGCAAACTGTTCTGTTCATTCAATTTGCTGAGCAAGGTGAGTCCGTCCATTTCCGGCATGTTGATGTCGCTCAGCACCACATCCACATCCTGGTGTTGTTCCAGTTGCTCCAGCGCCATTACCCCGTTCATGGCAAATACAAATTCATACTGGTTCTCCCGGATCTTTTGCCTGAATTTTTGCCGGATCAGCGTTTCCAGGTCTGCCTCATCATCCACAACAAGGATCTTTGCCATCAGTGTATCGTTTTTAATTTCTCTTTTAAAACTGCAAAATCAACCGGCTTGGTCAGAAAATCATCGGCGCCAAGTTGTGTAGCCTGATTATAATTTTCTGCATCGCCATAAGCCGTTATCATCATCACCACCGGCGGCGGCTCGTGGTATTCCTGTTTGATGCGGCGGAGCAATTCCAGTCCGCTCATCCCCGGCATATTGATATCTGATAAGATCAGGACAGCTTCCTGCTCATGCGCCGTCAGGAATTGCAGCGCTTCTTCACCGGAAAAAGCAAATGCAAACTGCATTTCGCCGCTTTTCATTTCCTTCCGGAAGCGTTGCTCAAAAAGGGTTTGAACATCTCTTTCATCATCAACAACAAGGATTTTCATGCACTGGTGGTTTATAGGTGAATGTATGATTTATAAAGGTAAAATAATGGTGAAATGGGCAAATTCCCCCTCTTTACTTTCCACCTGCAATTCACCGCCATGCGTCTTTACAATATCGTAACTAAGCGAAAGACCCAGGCCAGTTCCTTTTCCAGTGGGTTTGGTGGTGAAAAAAGGCTGGAAAATTTTATCAAGCACTTTCTGAGGCACCCCGTTTCCATTATCCTTCACTGCTATTTCAATTTTATCAGCCAAACGCTTTGTGCTGACAACCACAAAAGGTTCATAATCTGGAATGTCCTGCTTTCTTTTTTCAGTCACGGCATAAAAGGCATTATTTATCAGGTTCAGAATGACCCTGCCCACTTCCTGCGGCACAATGGATATTTTTCCAGCAGCAGCATCAAAGTTTGCCTCAAATTTTGCATTGAATGATTTGTCCTTTGCCCTAAGACCATGATAAGCCAGTCGCAGGTATTCATCCGCCAGTTCATTGATGTCTGTCAGTTCCTTTTGCCCGGTGTTGCTACGGCTGTGCTGCAGCATTCCCTTTACAATTCCGTCGGCCCGTTTGCCATGATGAATTATTTTTTCTTCATTCTCTGCGATATCCTCGGCAATTTTTTTTACCTCCTCAAAATTCCCTTTTGCGATTTCCTCATTCATTTCTGCTATCAGCTCCCTGTTCAATTCTGAAAAATTATTGACAAAATTCAGAGGGTTCTGAATTTCATGAGCAATACCCGCAGTGAGTTCACCCAACGAAGCCATCTTTTCGGATTGGATCAGTTGCGATTGGGTGGCTTTTAATTCATCTAGTGTTGCCTCAATCCTTTCCTTGGCTGCTTCCAGTTGTTTAAAATCTTCATACCGGGCATAGGCCACAGAAAAAGTGTCGGCCAGTGATTTCACCAGCTCAATCTCATCATCCTCTAAAGGATCATGACTGCCCACATAAAGCATCCCTTGTGAAAATGGTATGAACTGCAGCGAAAGTGACGCAGGTGATTCTTCGCCTGCCTGGTATTGTTCAGCTGTGCTGATTTGTCCCTGGTCAAACATGGATTGCACCCAATCTTGAAATTGTGCTTGTGTCCAATGATCTTTATAAACCTGACTGTTGCGCCAGCTTTCTACGATTTTGCCGGTTATTTCGCTACCGGTGAAATCAAGGTGAAGAACGGCAATAGATTTTCCATCCGGAGTGGAAAGATAAGCATGCAAAATCTGCTCATTTTCCATGACAATAAAAACACCGCACCTGAAAAAAGGCACCCCCAAAGCTATCAGTTCTCTCCACACCAAAGGAGTGATGCGTTCAAGATCACCAGTTGTTCGCATAGAAGCGATCTCAGCCCTCACCCTGTCGAGGGCAGCTTTTTTCATTACTTCCCTTGTCTGTTCTTCTGCCTTTTGCAGATCAAGAAAACGAGTATAAATAAGACCAAATGCCGTGGCAAAGCGAACCATCACCGCACACTCCTCATCTGTCAGGGCCTGGCGGGTAATCACATTCAATGTCCCCTGCCTAAAAAAGAAAGAATAAAAAAATTCTTCCTCGGCATGAGCAAACTGCTCCTGTAGGGAGAGATAGGTGGACATGCTCTGGTAATACTCCCGTAACGCATTTCCCTTCAAGCGGGTTAAAGCGAAAGGTTTTTGCTGCCTGCGTGCCGGTATGAGATTCTCATATACCGGGTGAATATAAAGACTGAAGTAATCAAGTACTTTTAAAACATCCTTGTTGTCTGACTCTGATGTCACCCATAGCTCCATCGCATCGTTGGCATCATCGAAAATGCCTACACCGGTCCGGATCGCCTTTATACCTAATTCTTTCAGTTCGTGAAATAATAGTGTGGATGTTTCCGAAAGTTCAGCGCTGCTGCGCATCGTCATGGTCCGGCTCCGTACTTTTTCCAGTGATGCCTCCACTTCAAGACTACGGTTTTTTTCAGCCAGTTCTTTTTTAAGTGCTGAAACAGAATCAGTGTGTTGTTGTATTTCGTCCTTGGGCATAAATCTTTTGGCAAAACTCAGTAAAACAAACCTGCTGCAACAAAAGGAAAGGGTGCAAAAGGAAATATCATAAACCCGTTACACCCCCGAAACTTTTATAAATACAGTGTATTCCCGTCATCTATTCAGCTGTCATAGGATCAATCACTGTAGAAATTTTTGTAACGCTGTTGGCAGGAAAACCTGCGATCCGGGCATGTTCCAGGATCAGCTCTTCACTTGGGGCCATGTAAATACAATAAATCTTATCCCCGGCCACATAGCTGTGAATCCACTGGATGTCGGACCCAAGGGTGCATAACACTTCCCTGGATTTCTGCGACATGGACCTGAGCACATCAGGAGTGAAACTGCCTGCCTGCGGCACATTCCGTTCAATGATAAATTTTGGCATAACGCTGTGGTTTAAGTTTCAGAATAAAGTACCTAGTTCAAAGGATCAGGCAATATGATCATCCCCGTTTCTAAGTTAAACAAATTTAACCGTTTCCAGCCTGGTCTGATTCGTTGTCTTTTAGAGGTAAAATAATCGTAAAAACAGTTTCCTCTCCCTCTTTCGTCTCCACTTTCAACTCCCCTCCATGTGCTTTTACGATATCATAACTCAAACTCAATCCTAATCCTGTTCCCTGTCCTGTTGGTTTAGTGGTAAAGAAAGGTTGAAAGACTTTATCCAGCACATTCTGCGGAATACCGGTTCCGTTATCCTTGACCCTGATTTCTATATTGCCATGTAGATTTATAGTACTAACCGAGACCGTAGGCTCATACCCCGCCTCCTCATTCTTCTTTCTTTCAGACACAGCATAAAAAGCATTATTAATCAGATTAAGGACAACCCGGCCTAAATCCTGTGGCATCACGTTTATTTTCCCGATTGATGCATCCAAATCAGTTTCAAACTTTGCATTAAAACTTTTATCCCTTGCCCGCAGGCCATGATAAGCCAACCGCAAATATTCATCACACAAAGCATTGATGTCTGTTGGTTCCTTTTGACCGCTGCTGCTGCGGCTGTGCTGTAGCATACCTTTTACTATGCCATCGGCCCGTTTGCCATGATGATTTATTTTCTCCAGGTTCTGAATTACATCATTCATTATTTCTTTTGCATCTTCTGTATCGCCTTTCTCTATGGCTTCTTTCATTTCATCCAGAAGTTCCTTACTTACTTCGCTGAAGTTATTGACAAAATTCAATGGGTTCTGAATTTCATGTGCAATGCCTGCGGTCAATTCGCCAAGGCTGGCCATTTTTTCAGATTGTATCAACTGCTTTTGTGTTGATTGTAATTCGGCCAGTGCTTCCTCAGCTCTTTTCTTTTCTGTTTGAATCTGTATGAGGTCAAGGCGGGCCTGCTCGGCCAATGCTTCTGCCTGCTGTAAATCTTTATATCGTTTATACGTAAGGCTGAGCACGGAGGTAAAGCGACGATAAATTTGCAGTTCATCTTCCTGCATTTCGCTTTGCGTCCAGGCATACACACCGCCTTCTTTAAAGAAAAAGAAATAACCGTACTGCACTTCATCATGGTTATAATCCGGAAAGGCAATCATCGGCCGGATGATCTTGTAATATTCTTTTATTTCATTCCCCCGGAGTACAGGAAAATAATCGGTTTGATTCAGCCAGCCGCGATAAACATTTTCCAAAACCGGGTGCCCTTCCATTTTTATTTTACCTACCAGTTCAAGGCTTTCTCCCTTTTCTGTAGTATTCCAGGTAAATACTTCACCTTCCTTGTTTTCTTTTTTCAACAGGCCCACACCGCAGCGTCGTGGTGTAATGCTGAATGATTGCAGCTCTTTGTAAAAAACTCCAATGGTATCAGCAAGGTCCTGCGAGCTGTGCATGGCCATTGCTTTAGACCTTACTCTTTCCAGAGAAGCTTCAATCTGTGCTTCTCTTGCCTGGGCTTCGGCTTTTTGAAGATCGAGGAAGCGGATATAGGCTTGCCTGAATTCCTTTGAAAACCGCTGAAAAATATCAACCTGTTCTTGTGTATAGGGATCCAATTCGTACTTGACAATTGAGACAGTTACCTCGCTCATAAAAGCATCTACGATGGTAGATCCGGGTGTATCATATATAGACTGCTTGAATTCATCAGGCAAAGATGCTGCGTAGGAAAAATAATGATCTAAAAACGCATCCTTCTCTTCTTTTGTAAAGCTTTTTACTTGTATGGGATCACCGCTTTTTTCATATAGAGCTATCTTTTCCGCTGTTCTGGTAAAATAGGCTAATTCCTTATATGGAATAAAATTCCTTTGCGCCGGTAGTTCCAAACCGGGGGAACATCCCCAAAGGTCCCAATCCCTGCCTTTTACAATAGCACCGTTAATGAAGGTTACATAATCCACCCTTAAGCCCAATGCTACCAATTGCTCACCGAAAATATTTACGACATCAAAAAGATCACCCTGTTTTTGCATGGCCATCGTTCTTGCCCTAACCCTCTCCAGTCCTAATTGGATCTGCGCTTCCCTTGCCTGTGCTTCGGCTTTCTGAAGATCAAGGAAACGGGTATACGCCTGATCAAAGACTTTTGAAAATCGCTTTAAAATATCTATTTCATTTTCTGACAGTGATTTTCCTTCAAAATCATTGAGGGTAATCATGGCATGCCTTGTGGCAGCAACCGAAATGCTGTAAGAGGGACTTTGGAAGACAAATTGTTTGATATCATCTGGCAATTCATCTTTCAACTGAGAATGCTCAATTACATATTCATAGAAACTATCCTTTTCCTCTTTTGAATAATGGCCTTCAAAAAATTCGAGGCCCTTTTCTCTAATCTCAAAAAAGTCATTGGCTATTTTGTGGTCGAAATAGGGCAGCCTGTAATTATTGATGGCGATACCGCTTTCAATCTGTCCGCATGTAAAATTATCCAGATCTTTTGAGTCTTCTATATAAATGCTAATTCCAACAGCGGTAACCGGAATCTCCAAGTCTTTTAGTTTTTCAAAAAGCACTTTAACTACAGCAACCAGTTCATCACTTTTGTGCATGGCCAAAGACCGGGAACGAACTTTCTCCAACGCCGCTTCTATCTGGGCTTCCCTTGTCTGTGCTTCGGCCTTTTTCAGATCGAGGAAACGGGTGTACGATCTTTCAAATTCAATGGCAAAGCGATGAAGTATCTCCTTTTCCTGCGGGCTTAATGGCCGCCTGATATCAATACCAAAACACCCGTACTTCATAAATGCCTCGGTGTAATAAATGCCATCGGGGAAAAATGCAGGCTTCAATCGTTCGGCCCCTTCCAGCAATTCGGTCCAGGAGGCAAAAAAAGTATCAATATTTTCTGGCGCAATAAAATGCTCATGAACGGAAACCCCGCTTTGCCAATCCACAAAACAGGCAGCAGTATAGGGCTCGGTCATATCCAACGGATAGGTGATCGCCCTGGTGTGAAATTGTTTGTTGCCATCCCTTTCCTCCATCCAGGTAGCCCAGAACAAATGATCGCCTTTCTCTTCGTTGGGCAACCATACAAAAGAGAATGCTGAATCAATGCCGAGTAGCAATAGCTGCTCGTGAAAGACTTTGGAAATGTCCAGCAGCTCATCAGAATGTTGCATCAGCAGGCTGCGGGTCCGGGTACGTTCCAGTGCCGTTTCAATTTCCAGTTCCCGGTTTTTTCCAATAAGGTCTGCTGTTTTTTCATCCACCAGCCGCTGCAGTTCTGTCGCTTTTTGCTTCCAGTTTTCAACGCCCCATGTATCTTTTTCACTCTCCACCTGTTCCGGCTTGGAACCATGCCAGTGAATTACTTTCCACTGGTCATTAATGAAGTTTAGCACTACGGAAAATCGTATATACATTTTCACCGTTTCTTTTCCGGCACGGATAGACAGGTGCAGGTCGTCGGCAAATACCGCCGTATTTTCATCTGCTGTAATAAAACGGGAAACCGGTTTGATTTTCCATTTTATATCCAGCCCTTTACTTTGCTTTTGCTGGCTATTCAGCAGCTTCTTTACTTCCTTAATGCCAAATATTTTTTCATCAATGGCAGTTCCAAATCCAAAAATTTTTTCATCAAAAATTTTGTGCAATGCACCGGATCCATCAGAAACCATGCAGGTTTCCATGAACTGCCTGAATGTGCTGAACATCGAAAGTTTCTTTTTCCTGTCCATCGGCTGGTTATTGCAATGGTAATTTAATAATGAATGTTGTTCTTTCGCTTCTACCTTACCCTCCCACCTGAGTTTTTAGGGTATGATAATTTAACCTCACTCCAAATCCCGGAATATATATTGTTCATCAAACTCTACTTCAAACTCTTTCAAAAAATCTAAATATTCCTCTTTGAAACTTTGTTTTTGGTGATGTAATTCCTGGTTCTTTACATAGTTATATATCTGGTCCACATCCCGTTGCCGGTAAGAAAATACCCCATAGCCGGGCTGCCATTCAAACCGTTCTTTGGTCAAATTATGGTCGTTAATATATTTTGACGATTTAGCCTTTACTACTTTCATTAACTCCGAAACTGAAACTACGGGTTTCAGTCCAAGGAAACAATGCATATGATCTTCTACACCATTTACGATGATAGTTTTACAGCCCGTCTCGTTTATAAGGTTGGCAATCACACCCTGCACTTTGCTGCGCCATGATTTGTCCAGCACAGCCGCTCTGTACTTTACTGCGAAGACAGTTTGCAGGTAGATCTGGTGGTAGCTGTTGGCCATGATTATCTTTTTAGTATTATATATGTATCGAGCCTACGGCTCTTTGTTTTTGTTTGTTTTGCTTTTTTCATGGGACTAAAGTCCCATGTTACTGGATTATACCGTGGCTACGCCACTATAGTATTAAAGCATATATCATTTACACAGTATCCAGAGCCATAGGCTCGGTTCCATGTCGTAACGGCGGACTTCAGTCCGGCGCAAAGAGACCATGCATGTCACACAGTGGCGTAGGCACGACTCATATCACACCGGCAGCACAACGATAAACGTTGTACCCTCGCCTTCCTTCGTTTCCACTTTCAGCTCACCCCCATGCCCTTTGGTAACTATATCATAACTCAGGCTTAAACCCAATCCTGTTCCCTGTCCGGTGGGCTTGGTAGTAAAGAAAGGCTGAAAGATTTTATCCAATGCTTTCTGCGGAATACCGGTTCCGTTATCTCTCACCTTAATCTCCACAACATTGCCGGCTTTCTGGGTACTCACTGTTACGGTTGGCTCATAGTGACTGCCAGACTGAGCCTGCCGAAGCCTTTCACTTACGGCATAAAAGGCATTATTGATCAGATTAAGGACAACCCGGCCTAAATCCTGCGGCAGTATGTTTATTTTTCCAATGGTTTCGTCAAAACTGGCTTCAAATTTTGCATTAAAGTTTTTATCCTTTGCCCGCAATCCATGGTAAGCCAGCCGTAAATACTCATCACACAAAGCATTGATGTCCGTTAGTTCTTTTTGTCCTGAACTGCTGCGGCTGTGTTGCAGCATTCCTTTTACAATGCCATCTGCTCTTTTACCATGGTGATTTATCTTCTCAAGATTCTGAATCACATCATTCATGATCTCTCTGGCATCATCCACATTGCCCTTTTCCAGTTCTTCTTTCATTTCATCCAGCAATTCTTTACTAACTTCAGAAAAATTGTTGACGAAGTTCAGCGGGTTTTGTATTTCATGGGCTATGCCGGCGGTGAGTTCCCCGAGTGAAGCCATTTTTTCTGATTGGATCAGTTGTTTTTGGGTGGCCTGCAGTTCGCCCAGGGCTTCTTCAGCTTTTTGTTTCGCTTCTTTAATGGCTACCAGATCCTTCTCTGCCTGCATGGCATGGGCTTCTGCGATTTTTAAATCATTAAAACGGGTATATGCCAATGAAAAAACGGAAGCGGCTCTTCGCAGCAGGTCCCAGCTTTCGGTTGAAATATCACCCGGTGATGCTGCCCCCATATAACCACCATTAAACTTTACCAGGTGATAGGTCCGTTCCGGGATTTCATCACCATAATAACCCTGTAACACTTTTGATTTTCCTGCACAATAATTTATCCATTCTTTTCTTTTATCACCTTTCATCACAATGGAAATTTGCTCCTTCTTTCCCCGGTAAAACCTACCCATTTCACTGCCCACCCAGGTATCATCGAATGTTATCGTCATTTCATCGCTTACCAGGCTTTTATTTTCTTGCCTTATATCCTTGATAGCGTACCAGCATTCGGCCTGCTCATTTTCTTTATTCACGATGTAAATGGAACTTGTTTCCAGTTCTTCCACACCCAGGTGCCCCATTTCTTTTCGTAACAACTCGGCTACTTCCGTCAATTCATTGGGTTGCTGCATGGCCAGTGACCGGGAACGGACTTTTTCCAATGCCGCTTCTATCTGCGCTTCTCTGGCCTGTGCTTCCGCTTTTTGGAGGTCGAGAAAACGGGTGTAGGTCTGCTGGAATACTTTGCCAAAACGCATCAGTATTTTATTCTCCTCTTCTGAATATGGCACTGCATCAAAATTTTCGATGTACAGACCAACATTATCTAACAATACCGTTGAGACGGCAAGCCCCTTACATTCCAAATAAAATTTCTTTGTATCCTCGGGTACCGTAAATAATTTGAAAAGGGATTGATAGAATTTATTTTTTTCTTCAAAATCCAGCAGGTCGGTGAAAATGTTTTTTCCTTTTGCTTTAGCGTCACGGAAACTATTCCAGGTGGGTGTGTCAAAATACGGAAAGGTTGCATAAAAAGGTTCAAGGTTCGGGTCGGCCAGCCAGATATGCATATCCTCATTGGCCTTGTAATCTATATAAAAACCGGCATGTCCCACATTGATATTAAGATGAACAAATTGCTCCAACACCACTTTTATCACTTCTTTTAGTTCTGCACTCTTATGCATAGCCATTGTACGGCTTCTTACTCTTTCCAGTGCCAGCTCAATTTGTGTTTCCCGGTTCCTTCTCTCTGCTTCTTTCAGATCTTCAAAACGACGGTAGGCCAGGTCGAACACCGCAGCAAAACGTACCAATGTGTTTACATCCTCCTCCGGGGGATTGGGGACAACACCCGCCAGGCTATAACCAATTTCGCCATGGGTGGTGCGGGCCATAATAAAAGTGAGGCCACCGATGTGGCGTATATCATCCAGCGTTGGCGCCTGTGGATCCACCTGCTGAAAATCGCCCAGTGTAATCATCTTATCAACATAGTCCACCGCCATATCTGTATCCATCGGAAAAACAAGGGCAGGTTCATCACTTTTTTCCCAATCAGCTACCAGTTTGATGTCGCCATGAATATGGCGGGGCAAGGTCATCACCATACCAATACGGCTGCCATCGCCGCTGGTCATGGCCTTTTCATATTTATCGGGTAACCACCGCATGTACCAGAAATAACCGGCTTCATGACTTAATGCAACAAATTCGCTGCGCATGGAAACAACAATGTCAAGCAGCTCGGATGACTCCTGCATCGCTGTCACTTTCGACCGGATGCGTTCCAGGGCCGCTTCTATCTGTGCTTCTCTTGCTTGTGCTTCGGCTTTTTGCAAATCAAGGAATCGGGTGTATGCCTGGTCAAAGACTTTTGCAAACCTTTTAAGTATATCGGTTTCCTCTTCTGAAAAGGATCTTTTTGAGTAGCTGGTGACATGGATCGCCGTGTTTTTTGCAAATGCTACGGCTATTGTAGCAAACTCATTTCCAAACAGAAATTCTTTTTGCTTTTCGGCAGTATGCCTCAGATCTGTATGGTCAAACAAATATTCGTAGAGTTTATTTTTCTCCTGGCCTGCATAGCATTTGGATAATAACTCCATCCCATTATTCCTTGCTTCAAATACGTCCTTCAGGTAAGGATTGTCTGCATATTTGAGAAGAATGCGTGGAAACTGATCATTCATCTTATTTTCCAGCCACCATACTATATCTTTTGAACCTTCTGTGAAAGTGATGATGATCGTTGTATATACTTCAATATTTAATCCTGCTAATCTTTCGATAACTGTATGCACCACTTCCCGCAACTCATCGCTTTTATGCATGGCCAGTGAGCGGCTTCTGACTTTCTCCAAAGCAGCCTCAATCTGTGCTTCTCTTGCCTGGGTTTCTGCTTTTTGCAGATCAAGGTATCGCCGGTAAGTTTGTCCAAAAACAGCAGCAAAACGTTTAATGATACTGGAATGTTCTTCTGCTATAGGTTCAGCGCTAAAAGTAAAAACCGCGCCTTCTGCAAAAAAATAGTCACAATGAATTTCCTGAGAAGGCAAGGAACTCATGTCAAACCTGCTGCGATACGTTTTCGATCTGTTGATCGCATCGTAGTACCGGGCAACCTCGTCACCCAGCAAATCGTATCGGTAAAATGAATTGTTTGCTTTCCATGCTTTATGTACTGATCTGAGAAGCGGATGGGTATCCAGGTATAGCTTGCCAATAATAAGAGTGGTCTTTCCGTCAGGGTTCGGCCTTGCCGTCCAAACCTCAGAAGAGTTATCATCGATAAATATTAATACGCCGCAACGGTTTGTGTGTATACCAAGAGTGATAAATTCGCCAAACATGGTCGCTACCGTTTCTCCCACATCATTGCTGTTGTGCATCGCCATCGTTTTGCTTCTTACTCTTTCCAGTGACACTTCAATCTGTGCTTCTCTTGCCTGTGCTTCGGCTTTTTGGAGGTCGAGAAAACGGGTGTATGCCTGATCGAACACTTTTCCAAATCTCCTGATAATTGAATTTTGTTCTTCAGTGTATGGCTCGGCGTCGTAGTTGGCAACGGTTATTACCGCATTTTTTAAATGCGCTGCCGACCACGCAAAACCCGGAGCGTCGTAGGTAAATTTTTTTCTTTCCTCGGAAACATTTTTCAAAGGTGTATTGGCATAAATGTGGTCCAGAAAACTGTCTTTTTCTTCTTTGGTAAAAACAAACGAAGAAAAGTCGCCTCCCTTTGCAACAACTTTCAATGTACGATTGAAGTAGGGGTGATCAATATAAGGTACATGGATCTTGTCGGGAAGCACCTGCTCACCCGGAAAATAGAGCCAGAGATCCCAGTCTTTTTCTTTGTGAGATGTATTGAAATTGGCCGTATGGATTTTAAGCCCGAGAGTTTGAAACTGGTCAGCTAATAAATTAATTACAGTAAGCAGGTCGCTGCTCTTGTGCATTCCCATTGAGCTTGCCCTAACCCTTTCGAGGGAGGCTTCAATTTGCGCTTCCCTTGCCTGTGCTTCGGCTTTTTGAATATCGAGGTAACGCTGGTACGACAAATCAAATACATTGCGGAAGCGGATAAGTATATTCCGCTTCTCATCGTCAATAGGGCTGAAGGTGGAAATGCCGATGCTGCCAGAACCCACTGAGTAGATATAATAATAGAGTGCCTTTGCCTTGTTCAGCCTTGGATCAACCGGTTCTTTGTTGGCCTTTCTGAATTTTTTCCAGTCTTCGAGTTGTTTTCCTGTAATTTTTATTTCACTGAAAGCAGACTTTCCTTTTCGTATTGTTCTGATAAATTTTTCAATGACCGGGTTGCCCGTGTAAGGAACTTTTGCTATGGCCCCTCCCAGCGCATCGGAATAGTCATAATCATTAAAATATTTTTGCTCATCCACATAGGTATGAATGATCATATTCCGAAGATCAACGAATCCCAGTTTCTTTAATTCCCTGAAGCCTGTTTTGCAAACGGCCAGCAGGTCGCCGGATTTTTTCATACCCATGGCCACTGCTCTTACTCTTTCGAGGGCGGCCTCCGTTTTCAGATTCCTGTTTTTTGTTTCCAGTTCAACAGTAGCTCTTTTGACTGCATCCCGCAGTTCCAGGTTTTCTTTGCTGATTTTCTCAAAAGCAATAGTCTCCCCTTCCTGCACCCGCATATCAGGAAAAGACCCGTGCTGCTGAATAACTTTCCAGCCTGATCTTGTTTCATGAAGCAGTGTTGATATGCGTATCCTGGCATAAAAGGTCCATTTCGGTTTGCCCAAAATATAGATGTCGGCAATTTCATTGAACAAAAACATTCCGTTTACAGGTTTCACTGAAATGCGCCTGTTTCTCATTGCGGCCTTTCCGACCATTTCCTTCATCTGGGCTTTGTAAAATTTAATCCCATCTGCTTTGCTGTGACAAACTTCATTTTCTGAAGTGCCGATCATCTCAAAGGCCTCATCAAGGGTGGATGAAAACCCTTTAAGGTCTCCTTTCATATAGCTGTCCCAGTATTTTTCATATACTTTCCTGGCTTCCTGTTCCTGTTTTTTGGTGAGTTTCATCAGTTATGAGTTGGTATGCTGATAATAAATGTGGTGCCTTCACCTTCTTTGGTTTCCACGTTTAGCTCACCGCCATGTGCTTTTACAATTTCATAACTTAAACTCAATCCGAGACCCGTTCCCTCCCCGGCAGGCTTGGTGGTGAAAAAGGGTTGGAATATTTTATCCAGTACTTTTTGTGGAATACCATCGCCATTATCTGTAATATTTAATTCCATATTACCATTTGTCTTTTTTGTGCTTACGGCAACAGCCGGCTGATACCCGTTGTGCTGATGCCTCGCTTTTTCACTGACAGCATAAAAAGCATTATTGATCAAATTAAGAATAACCCTGCCGATCTCCTGTGGCATCACATTTACTAATCCGACGGCCTCATCAAAATGGGTTTCAAACTTTGCATTAAAGGATTTGTCCTTTGCACGCAGTCCATGATAGGCCAGCCGCAGGTATTCATCAGCCAGCACATTAATATCAGTCAGCTCTTTTCTTCCGGTGCTGGCACGGCTATGCTGAAGCATACTTTTTACAATTGCATCAGCTCTCTTGCCATGAAATAATATCTTCTGTTCGTTTTCATTAATATTATCTGCAATTAATCTGACTTCATTCAGGTTGCCATTATTAATTTCCTCTTTTAACTCAGAAATCAATTCACTGTTTACTTCTGAAAAATTATTAACGAAGTTGAGCGGGTTTTGTATTTCATGTGCAATACCTGCGGTCAATTCGCCCAGGGATGCCATTTTTTCAGATTGGATCAATTGTTTTTGTGTTTCCTGAAGACTAGTAACCGTTTCAGTTAATTTCTTGTAAGACTCTGCATTCTCCAGGGCTATTGCAGCATAAATAGCAATGGTACGCAGCATATACAAATGATAATCAGTAAAAGCATTTTTTTTGAAACTTTGTACGGTTATGACACCAAACATCTTTTCTTTAACCTTCAACGGAAGGTAGATCAGCGATGCGGGTTGATTGCCTTCAACAGGAGTTGGCAGTTGTTGCAGGTAGTTGCTATACTCCTTACTGAGATCATTGATCACAATTTCTTTGCCGCTGATAAAGCACAGTCCCGCAAACCGGTTTTGATCATAGATGGAATTTGAATAAGCTGGTAAAACCTGGCCATTTTCGAAAGTAGCGGGAAAATCAATTGTTTTAGTGTCCTCGTGGTAAATACCGATCCCAAAGATTGATGCATCCATCAATGCATTCACATTGTCATATACCGTAGCCATGATCTTATCAACCGACAGCGAGGAGGTGATCTTGCGTCCAATTTCCCCAAGCAGCTCCACGTTGTTATAGGATTTTTCCAGGTTGTCCTTTTGAACAGAAAGTTCGCGGGCCTTTTCATCAATTTCCAGTTTTTGTTGCTGCAAAAGTTTATTGGCCTTTTGCTTTTGCCGGATGCTGCGCAACATGCCAATGGCTGATACAACGATCAGCCCCAGGATAATGGATACACTGACCAGGAAAGAACGTTGTGCTTTTTTCTGCTGGCTCAGCAGTTCGATCTGGTCCTCCTTTTTCTCCATTTCATAATTATGCTCCAGCACGGTGGTTTTATTTTTTACAGCTGCGCCGGTAATGCTATCACGGAAACTGATATATAGATTGTGATAGTTATAGGCATTTTTAAAATCATTTTTAAGTTTATAGGCCTCCGCCAATGCCATTGAATTGTCCAGCATAAATTCCATGATGCCTGATTGATAGGCAGACTTGTAGCCCTTGTCAGCATGATACAATGCGCTGTCCGGCATGTTTCTTTTTAAGTAAGCCCGGGCAAGAATGCCATCAACCCAGGGTTCGAACTGAGAAATACTTATCTTTTTTATTGCGGCAAGAGATTTGAATGCATAGTGAAAAGCAAGAGACAAACTATCTAAACTTACATACACATCGCCGAGGTTACTAAAGATTATTGCGCTATCAGATGGGCTATTTGTAACAGCAAGGCCTTTATTGTAATACTCGATGGCTCTAGGGTATTCTTTGGCGAGCCGGTAATTTTCACCTAACGAAATATACAAATTAGCAAGCCCCCGGCTTTCAAATCCAAGTTGTTTGGATAAATCTGGCTGTTTCTGGTAATATGTATTTGATTTATCGTACTCCCCTATCAATGAGTAGATATATCCCATATTATCATAGGCATTGTATAAGTGAATGGGGGAATTTAATTCTTCAGCAATCCTAAGCCCTTTGATACTGTATTCCATCGCCAGTGCATAATCTCCCAGGTTAATATAATCTCCTGCAATAGCAATTTGGGAACGTGCAATCAAATCTTTATCACCTAATTGCAGGGCCAGCTCCTCGCTTTTTAAATCCCAGGACAGGGATAGCCTGATATCACTGTTTACATAATATCCGCTATATCTTGAAAAAACCCAATATAACAAAGTCTGATCACCCAATACTTTTGCAATGGAATCAGCTTGCCGGACAAGGGTGAGGGCTGCTTCATGATTTCGTCTTACCGAATTGGCCCTGGAGTTGCTGAGTAGCGCATACCCTTCACCTAAAGTATATTTCAGTTTACGTGAAAGACTGAGTGCTTCTGCCGCATATTTTTCATATTCTTCAATCGGGACAGTTGGAGCAGTCCGGCAAATTTCAAGAAGCCGGTTTACCCGGAAAGTATCTTGCTGCGGATGTTCACTGATTTGCTTTTTCAATCGTTCTATTTCATTCGACTGGGCCTGGCAAAAAAGGGAAGCTGCAAAAAAAATGACACATAATATTTCTTTTCTCATGTTACAAAGGGATTTGATCAAATAATTAAAAAATTCTGAATTTAATATTTAGGTGTCCGAAAATAAATCATTCATCCATTCTCTCTCCTGCCAGCCCTATTGCATTGAGCATCCCGGCCCGCTTCTGGCTCTATCCGTTTAGAGGTAATACAATACTAAACTCACTTCCTTCGCCTTCTTTTGTCTCCACCTTCAACTCCCCACCATGTGCCTTCACAATATCATAACTCAACGATAATCCCAAACCTGTTCCTTGGCCCGTGGGTTTGGTAGTAAAGAAGGGCTGAAAGATTTTATCCAATACCTTTTGAGGGATACCTGTACCATTATCTTTTACATGTATCTCAATTTTGTCATTTAGTTTTTTGGTACTCACTGAAACGACGGGTTCATAACCCCCTGGGTCCAATTTCTTTCTTTCATTTACAGCATAAAATGCATTGGTAATAAGATTGAGTACAACACGGCCGATATCCTGTGGAATAATTTTTACTAACCCGACACTATCATCATAATCTGTTTTGGTAGCCGCATTAAATGATTTGTCTTTTGCCCTCAAACCATGATAAGCCAGTCGCAAATATTCATCAGCTAACGCATTTATATCCGTCAATTCTTTTTGTCCGCTGCTGGTGCGGCTATGCTGCAACATGCCTTTTACTATATCACCTGCCCTTTTGCCATGATGATTTATCTTTTCTAAATTATTTTTTAAATCCTGTGCTATCTGTTTTGCATCTTCCACATTGCCTTTCTCTAACTCTTCATTCATTTCATCCACCAGCTCTGTGCTTACATCAGAAAAATTGTTGACGAAGTTTAACGGGTTCTGTATTTCATGGGCAATGCCGGCAGTCAATTCTCCGAGTGAAGCCATCTTTTCTGACTGGATCAATTGCTGCTGAGCAGCTTTCAGTTCTTCCAGTGATTTTTGTAATGCATCATTTGATTCTTCCACCGCTTTTCTTTTCAACTCCAGCTCAGCAATGGTTTCTTCCAGCAAAATGGCCGTTGTCCGTTTTACCTTTTCTGTCCGGTCCAGTTTAAAAGCGGTTATCTCCAGTTCCTTGTCTGCGTCCTTTAATGATTTTGTGATAGCCGCTTTTCCCTCAGCCGATAAATTTTCATCCTGCTGAACTATATTCAATACATTCTGCAAATGCTGGTTCATCTTATTTTTCTTTTAATGCGATGCAACAGGTTGTAAGGTTATGCATTTCTAAATTGCCGCCTGTGGCCCTTCCTAATTCTGCATTGGAAAACATTCCCACCATGGGAACATTCCATACCTTTTTCACTCCTTCTATTTCCTGGTTGATCAATGGACCTAACGACATAATTCTCCCGGCACAGCTAAACACCACCAATGCATCTGCCTCGGGCATTTCCGTTGCCTTCAATTCTTCCACACCTTTTACCACTTTTTCCATCACATCAAAATCAGGCGGCAATGAGAAGCGTACTTTAGAGCCCTGGGGCACAGAGCCGCTGCAATAAAATGATCTGTCATTCCAGTCTACCATAAGGCCGGGGCGCATTACCGGGTCACCTTTTTCTCTCTGCAACTGAAGGGGCAGGTTGGCCGCTACCTCCAGCAGCAAGTTGGGGTTATCCGGATTTACATTTTCCAGCCCGCCATACTTGGCTGTAAGGTCCAGCACCGGCACATCATCTACTGTATAGACATGGTTACCTTCACTCCGGGTTACTGTTTTTTCCGTACCAATTGCTTTCCACCCGCAGGTGGCTTTGCCTTTTATTTTAATCTTGTCTTCATTTAGCGCCAGCACGAGCATTCCCTGCTTCGTTTCGTGGCTATTGGTAAAAACGAACTGGTCTTTAAATGCATAATCATCACCTGCGCCACCGCCAAAAACATTTACCTCTTTCCCAACGATTTCTTCTATACCAAATAATATCTGTTCGGCATCTGTTTCAATATTAGAGAAAGATATCAGGAATGCAGGCCGGGCAAATGTTTCCTTTGCTTTGCCAGCAATGTTTTTGGCAACCTCCTGGTAATTTCTTTCAGGGTATTCTGCCAGCATAATATCAAAAAAGGCCGGATCCATCTGCAGCAATAAAATGGCGATGGATAATTTATCCGGGTTTTCATCTGTAAACTCGCCATTGGTAGTAACACCAAAAACACGGATACCCGAATCGTCCATTATTTTGCACAGGGCTTTCCTATCCTGGCTTACAGATAAAAAAACAATGGCCAAAGCGGGTTTAAAACCATCTGCCATGCTTTGCTCCAATGCAGATTTAATTTCTTCTGTTGATTTTCCTTTTATTGATTTTGCTTTCATGATAGAACTTGATTTTTAACCCTGGTGATACTATTATTTCATAGCGTCTGTAACCTGTTTTGTATCGGCATATTGCTGGAAACGTGTTGCCTTACCATTATGCAAGGTCCAGAAATGCGTAAACTGGGCGTTGATAACTTTCCCTGTGATCTTATGTTTTGCATTGTATCTGCCGGTTACAATAATTTTGTCGCCGGTTGTATCATGGTACTCATGATCAGACAAGGTCCAGTATTCCCAATCGGCAGCAATACGACCAAACACACCCGCTGCAACAGCACCGGGCCCGATGTAGGGATTGTTATCCGCATAAGGAAAATTCTCTGCTTCGTTCCATTCAATAGCTTCGTCCATGCCGTTTAAAAATCCGGGGAAGTCGCCGGTGGCCACTGCCTGATACATGTTTTTGATAATGTTTACGTTTTCCATGATTTAAAATTTTCATGTTTTGAGTTATGATAAAAAGTGATGTTATTTTTCTTTCAATACCACCAGGCAGCAGGCATTATTATGATACTCGTATTTGTCATTTTTTCCTGCCTGCCGGACAGGCAGGGATTTTCCATATTCGCCATAGGTAAAAAAGCCTGCCATTGGGGTATTCCAGATTTTTTGCACCTGCTCTATTTCTTCTTTAATTACCATCCCGAATGATAAATGCCTGCTGACACAGGAGAACATGATCAGGGCATCAGCTTCCGGTTGTACATTTTCCTTAATGCTTTTACATTCTGCAACGACTTTATCAATGGAATCGAAATCCGGCGGCATCGAAAATTTTATTTTTGAGCCCTGCGGCACTCTCCCCGAACAAATAAGGGAACGATCTTCACGATTGGCAAACATAGCTGTGCGAATAACAGGGTCCGAATTTTCCCTTTCCACCTGCAAGGGATAATACCAGGAGCTGAGAAATGTCACCACTTCCTTATCACCATCCTGCTTTATCTCAACACCAAGGAAATTCATCAACATATCCAATGCGGGTTTATCGTCTATGGTATATACAATATTCCCTTCGCTTTTAGTGACCGTTTTGGTGGTGCCGATAGCATTCCAGCCACAAGTAGCTATTCCTTTAACATCAACTTTATCTTCATCAACAATGAGTGCTACCAATGCGGAGTCGCTACTTTTCCCGTTGGTAAAAACAAAGGTTGATTCCAATGCCAGGTCATCTCCCGCCTTACCTCCAAACACAGTTACTTCGCCGTTTTCCGACGATGCAGACTTTCCAAAACCCTGTATGATTCCTTCAACAATAGGTTCACCATCTGCGGACACTCCGCTGTTTGCTATTATAAATGCAGGGTTGGTAAAGCTTTCTTTACCGATAATTCCAAGTTTTTTTGCATCATCCAAAGCAGTCTCCTGGCTTGTTTCAATAAATGCTACTCTAAAATAAACCGGGTTCATATCGAGGAGCAGCATAACAATGCTGCCTCCTTCAATTTCACCATCAATAAATTCGCCGGCTGTGGTGGCGCCAAATACCTGGATGCCTTTTTCGTGAAGCAATTGGGAAACAGCTTCTCTGTCCTGTTTAACAGAAATGAATACAATGGCTAAAGTTGGCCTGAACCCATCAGCCATGCTTTCAGCTAATGCAGATATGATTTCTTCTGTGGATTTACCTTTTATTGATTTAGCTTTCATTTACTCATTTTAATAATCGAAAAAATTATTCCCCTTTAGGGATTAGGGTTTTTTCTTTAAATACTACCCAGCTTACGGTTGTGCCATGAAACTGCGGCGTTGTATCATCGAGCTTGCCAAATTCTCCCAATGAGAAAAAACCTGCCATAGGTTTATTCCAGGTGGCAGCCAATCCTTCTATTTCTGAAGCCACCATGGGGCCCAATGTTGACAGCCTGCCTACACAGGAAAAAACCAGCATAGCGTCAACCTCGGGTAATTCTTTTTCTTTTATAGCCTTTGTGCTATCAATTACCGTATCGATCACCTCAAGATCTGGCGGAAGTGAAAAGCGAAATGTGGAACCTTCGGTAACAGGGGCCCCTAACATGACGGATTGGTTTTCCTCATTCCAAAGTACAATTGGATTCATCACGGGTTTCCCTGTTCCTCTCTGAAACTGTAAGGGATAACTGTCCAATCCTTCTGATTTAGTACTTGTCAGCATATCGGTGCCCAAGAATTTTTTTATTACTTCTTTGGCAGGCTCATTGTCTATCGTATAGACCCAGTTTCCTTCGCTTTTAGTGATCTTTTTTTCAGTACCCACCGGTTTCCATCCTGATACCGCCACTCCCTTTACATCAATTTTATCCTCATCCACTATCAGCGATATGATTCCTGATTCAGATTTTGATTGATTGGTAAATACGGTCCCGGTAAAGTTTATATGTTCTCCCACCCTGGCGCCTATCACCGGCACATCTTTTCCTGCTTTGTCTAATATACCTCTGATCAATTCTTCACCCGGAATCCTTATATCAGCAGTGGAAATGATAAATGCCGGATGAACAAAACTGTTTTTGCCTGACTCACCTACCCGGCATGCCGTTTCATATACAGATGCCCCATCATTAAACTCTCTTAAAACAATTTTGAAATGACCCGGCTCTATATCCAGCAGCAACACTACTATCGCATCTGGTTCTAAGCCATGTTCAGTAAATTTTTCAGAGGTGCTGGCACCAAATATGGCAATGCTCTCAGCATCCAGCATAGCTGTAACAGGATCGATATCTTTTACCTCGGTCAGGAATACAAAAGCCAGTGTAGGTTTAAACCCTTCGCTCATGCTATGCTTCAAAGCATTCTTTATATCTTCCGGTGATTTTCCTTTGATTGATTTTGCCTGCATTATTATCTGCGTTTTATTTATTTACCTATTTTCATATTTTTCCATCTTCTGTCTCCATTTTCAACTATCCCAAATTATGGGACAGTTCACTTCCTTCCTGCTGAAGTTTTGTTTTCAGGGCATTCCAATACTTTCTCGGCCTGGGGCTACCTGTTAAAATTTCAACTACATCAATAATGGAGAAAAACCATTTTTGTTTTTCCTCATCCCAATGAGTTCTCACTTTTTGCTGCTCAAACAACTTTACCTGATTTTTCATGCCTATATTCATTTTTCTTTCAATACCACCACACAACAGGTATTGTTGTGGAATTCGTGTTGTCCCTTTGCCGATTTTCCATACTCTCCATAAGTGAAAAAGCCAACCATGGGAGCATTCCATACATCGCTGACCCTTTGAATTTCTTCTTTGGTCATAACACCGAATGATAAATACCTGCTGATACATGAAAAGACAATGACCGCATCGGCTTGCTGTATTTCTTCTTCCTTAACCTGTTTACAATCTTCCACCACCGTATCAATTACATCAAAATCGGGAGGAAGCGAAAACCGTACCCGGGCACCTTGTGGAATCTTACCGGCGCATACGAGAGACCGGTCAGCCGTATTGCCCAGCATGGCTGTTCTCATCACCGATGGTGCATTCTCCCTTTCCAATTGCAGAGGATAATAAGCCCCTAAACTGAATACCATATTATTCATAGGTTCATCACTGAGGCTAAGGCCCAAATATTTCATCACTAAATCAAGCGCAGGCTGGTCATCAATGGTATAAACCACATTGCCTTCACTTTTGGTCACTGTTTTAGTAATGCCGATCGGTTTCCATCCGCAAGTGGCTATGCCGGTAACATCCACTTTATCCTGGTCAATAATAATGGCCAACAAGCCTGTAGTACTTTGCCTGCCTTTGGTAAAAACCTTGGGGCCAACCAATGTCTGGTCATCTCCGGCCATACCGCCAAAGATGGTGACAGCCCCTTTATACCCCGCTTCGATACCCCTGATGATCTCCTCACCGTCAATATCATTGACCCAGCCGGATGTGATGATGAATGCTGCATTCGTAAACGTTCTTTTCCCTTCTTCTCCAAGCTGTTTGGCTACATCAAAATCCCCCTGGTCAACAGCATCAAAAAAAGCCAGCCTGAAACAGTCTGTTGGTATATCCAGCAGCATGATCACAATACTTTCCTCTTCAATCTCACTGCTGATAAATTCGCCGGAAGATGTGGCGCCGAATACCTGGATACCCTGCTGATCCAATAAAGCACAAACAGCATCAAGGTCAAGCTTGATTGACATAAAAACAATGGCCAGAGTAGGTTTGAAATCCGCAGTTATACATTGTTGCAATGCAGTTTGAATATCAGCCGGTGATTTTCCTTTTATTGACTTTGCTTTCATTTTACTTTTCTTTTAATGCAACCCAGCAACACATGCCAGAATGAAAATGCTGCTTACCATTTTTTGTTCTTCCAAACTCTCCGTAGGTATAAAAACCTGCCATAGGCACCTGCCAGACTTTCACCAATCCTTCATTTTCAACTGTAGTCAGTGGTCCTAACTCCGGGGGCCTTCCGGCACAAGAAAAAATAAGCAAGGCATCGGGCTTGCCTGCAAGTGAATTTTTAAGAGTTGTTGCTTCTGAAATTTCAAAATCAGGAGGGGTGGTAAAGTAAAACTCAGAACCCTCTTCCATTTCTATATCCATAATCAAAGCACCAGATTCCTTATCTATCGACCGTGGTGATTTAATGATGGTTTCCCCGTCTTTACGTTTAGCAATAAAAGGGTAATGGATAGACAGGCCTTTAAATATATCAAAACTTTCATCCCCGGTCTTATCTGCCATGCCAAGGTATTTTAAATACAACTCTGCAGCAGATTTCCCATCAATACTGTAAACTTTGTTGCCTGCACCTTTTGTCACCTTCCTGGCAATGCCCAACGGCTTCCATCCGTGGGTAGCTATACCCTGTAAAGAAATTTTTGTAGCATCAAAAATCAAAGCGGCGATAGCATTACCGGAATCTTTTTGATGAGTAAATACATAGCTATTCATAATGCCCCAGTCATCGCCGGCCATACCGCCAAAAAACACACAGTCGTCACCCAACTCTCTTACCAATGCTTTTACTAAGGTATCGCCATCAAAATATTGACCATTTTCATATACGCCATTACAGCACAATAAAAATGTCGGGGTTTTAAAATGATGCAGGGCTTTTTCGGCAAGGTGTGAAGCAGCTTTTTGCACATCCCCATTTTCCAACTCTTCAATCAGAATGGTATAATATTCCCGGCTTATATCCAGCAATAGAACTACTGTTTCGCCTTCGCTTTGATGGCAATTGATAAACTCGCCGCAGGAAGTGGCGCCAAAAACATCAATTCCCTGCCGGGTCAGCAGCTCACAGACAGCTTTGCGGTCTTGTTTGACAGAAATAAACACAATGGCCAGTGTGGGTTTGAAACTATCAGCCAAGCTTTCTTCAACTGCCGATTGAATTTCTCCGGTTGTTTTTCCTTTGATTGATTTTGCCCTCATAGCTGAAATGGTGGAGTCGTCATGAAGGGCCGGGGGATTAAAAACCTGAATTTAAAGAATATATTTCCCTTATCAGAAAAAGAAGAACAGCCTATTCAGCATTCCCTGTCCAGCACATTCACAATCCTTGCATAAAACTCTCTTGCTTTTTGCGGGGTGCCGGCCACACAAACCACTCCCAGTTTCCCAAACTGCGATAAAGCGCCGATAAGGTGAAACATCACTCCCTCCTGTGACGTGCCGTCATAGTGCAAGTCATTCACCATGGCAATATCGATCAGGTCATGCGGGCTGAGGCCTTTGTATTTTTCACTTTTCAGATTATCAGAACAGAAATAATAGCGGACAAGGTTTTCTTTGACGGTATAATACAGTCCCTCTTCCTCGTTATACACACCGTTTGTGAGGAATTGCAGCATCAGGAACGGATGTGTGGTGCCGCCTTTGCGCAGGTTGATTTCGATGGGATAATGTGTCCAGCCGGTTTCATTTTTCACAGAAATGAAATCAACAGCAAACCTTCCGAGCACTCCTTTGTTCCGTAGGGCTTCGGCCACTTTTTTGCCCATCCGGCCCAGTTCAACTGCATAATCCGCGGAAGCAGGGAAATGTGCCCCGATATACACCTGGCCGCTTTCGCCGCCCAGTTCCTGGTCATGAGTGGAAATAATCTCGCATTTGCCCAATGGGGTGACACGGCATTGCACCGACGGCGATTCTTTAGGTTCTCCTTCCACAAATTCTTCCACAATGCCGCCCATGGCCCGGTATTTCTCCAAAAACATTTCATAAGAAAGATCATCGGCCACCAGTTTCAGCTTTTGGGAAAGGCTCCCTTTTATCCACTCTTTCAGATCAGCGGCTTCATCTGAATCCTTGTATGGAAAAACGGCATTGCCATCGCCGGAAAAGCCATCGTTCACTTTCACCACGGCTTTGCGCAAGGTGGGGTTCTGTTGCTTCAATGACACCAAAGCATTAATAATATCCTCTTCTGTATGCAGGTCCTCGATGCCCGGCGGAACATTCAAGCCGCATTCACGGAATATCTTACGGCCATTGCTTTTGCTGCCCAGGTCATAGAGATCGGGATCGCAGCCATAAATTGGAATGCCGAGTTGCACAGCCAGTTTTCTTTCCAGTTCTGTCACGTTGAAGCAGGACATATGCACCTCATGCTCGGGATGGATATATTCTTTGATCCTTTTTATCAGCCTTGGTCTTTCTAAAATTTTTTGCGACAGCGGCTTGGGTGAAAAATCATGACAGCTTAGCAGGGTAAGTCTTTTCTGTGCATGATAGCCGGTGATGCCGGGAAGCATGTGCAGGTAATAATCAATGATTACGGGATCAATGGTCTGGCTGGTGACGTAAATAACATTGGTCCGGGGCATGCGCAGCAACATCAGCATACACAGCATTCGTTCTTCATAATGATTGATGCCGCTGATCTTGGACAATATCTCAATGTCCATGGATAATGAAGGGATGATTACCACGGTTCGTGGGGCCAGTTTGTCGGGAAATACTCTTTCGAATTGCTGCGGGAATCGGGCCTGCAGTTTTTTGAACTGCAGCACTTCAGATACCGAACCCGGCATAGCAGAGGTTTTTGTTTCTGTCATTGCATACAAGATTTATTCTTTTATGCTTTCAGGCAGGTACAAAAACTTTTCAGAAGTATTGGAAAAAGATCAGGCCTCCTGCCCGGTCCACAGGGCGCCGCCGATACTATCCCGTTTGGCTCCCGTTACGGAAGATAGCACATTATATTCCTGCCGCCAACGCAACACACCGATAAAGGCCATAATTAATGCCTCCTTAAAATTGACGAGTTTTTCATCTGGAACAACCACTTCAATTCCAGATTCTGATAATTGATCTTTTAATCGTTCAATAAGGAATGTATTGAAGGCGCCGCCACCTGTGGCCAGGAGTTGCCTGTTGCTGGTTGTTTGTTGCTGGTAACTTAAATTAGAAACTGAATTTTTTATTTGTACAGTTATATGCTCGGTAAATGTTCTCAATGCGTCGGGAATCCCACAACCTGCCTCC
>CAYTGN010000004.1:0-251999 GCA_964437415.1 uncultured Chitinophaga sp.
CAACCCTGCAAAAAACTTTAACCCAACTGTAAGAACCCTTCAAGGGTTGGCAACCATAAAAGAAAACTCCAGGCAATGATTACAAGACTTCAGACTCTTCCAAAGGTTGCCAACCCTGCAAAAAACTTTACCCCAACTGTGAGAACCCTTCAAGGGTTGGCAACCTTAAAAGGAAACTCCGGGCAACAACCACCAAACTTCAGACTCTTCCAAAGGTTGCCAACCCTGCAAAAAACTTTAACCCAACTGTAAGAACCCTTCAAGGGTTGGCAACCTTAAAAATTCAATCTCCCCCCGCCTCCTTTTTCTCCTCTACCAGCACCAGGTCTTTCAGTTCCACCTGCATGGGCAGCAAACCGATCTTTACGACAGCTCTTTTACCCCGCAGTTCCATCACCTGCCCCACCTGGTGATTCTTTTTCATTTTCACCTTATCACCCGGTTTGATATCACCACCCACTTCCTTGTATTTTGATTCAATCTTCTTTTGCATTTTACCGGCAGCCTGCTGTTCCTTCTTTTTAAACAACAAGGCTTCCATCTGCCTTATCACTTTTTTCTTGTCCTCTTCCTTCCGCCAGTCAATAAGCAGTTGCTTTAGTTTTCTTTCCATGTCTTTCAGGTAAGCGATCTTTTCCTGCGACAAACGGTTCTGCTCTTTTAATACCTCCACCTGCTGCCGGTGTTTTTCTTTATCCATCACCTGCTGCATTTCTTTCTTCAGCTTTTCATTTTCTTTGATCAGTTGCTCCAGTTGTTTTTCTTTTTGCTGCAGTTGACGCAGGTCCTGTTCGGTACGGTTCAGTAATTTATCCAAACGATACTGGTCTTCATCTACCAGGGCTCTTGCTTTTTTGATCAGCCCTTTATCAAGGCCAATACGTTCAGCAATGGAAAAAGTATAGGAACTGCCCGGTTTGCCGGTGATGAGCTGATACAGTGGTTGCAGGTTCTTTTCATCAAAAGCCATAGCCCCGTTAAAAATACCCGCTGTTTTACCCGCCATCACTTTCAGGTTCAGGTAATGCGTGGTCACAATGCCAATAGCATGTTTGCGGGCCAGTTCCTGCAGTATCACTTCGGCAAAGGCGCCGCCCAGGCCGGGATCGCTGCCGCTGCCTAATTCATCAATGAAAAAAAGTGTTTTGCCATTGGCGTTTTCCATGAAATATTTCATGTGCAGCAAATGGCTGCTGTATGTGCTCAGTTCAAATTCGATGCTTTGTGTGTCGCCGATATGGATCATCAGTTGTTTGAAAATGCCAAAGCGGGAAGAAGGATGCACCGGCACCAGCAATCCGGCCTGCAGCATCATTTGCAGCAACCCAACTGTTTTCATAGTAACTGTTTTGCCGCCTGCATTCGGCCCGCTGATCACCAGTATGCGGTTGTTTTCATCGAGGCTGATATGGACAGGTATTGTTGGCTTGCCGCTTTTTTGATTGTATAAATACAACAAGGGGTGAATGGCATTGACCATGTGCACACCTGCTTTTTCTTCCACAACAGGATATTCGCCTTTCACTTCCATGGCCAGTTTTGCTTTGGCACGGATAAAATCATAATCGCCGGTAATGCGGTAATATGCAGTCAGCAAAGGAGCATGAACCGAGAGGCGATGAGTCAGCACCCGCAGGATGCGATACACTTCTTTTCGTTCCTCGTTTTCGAGATCATACACTTCATTGTTCAGTTCAATAGTTTCTTCCGGTTCCACAAAAGCTGTGCGGCGGCTCTCGCTTTCACCATGCAGGATGCCCTTCACCGTACGCTTCTGTTCGGCCACCACCGCCAGCACCCTTCTGCCGTTCAGATAACTTTCTTCGATCTCCGCTAAGTAGCCCTGTTTATTAAGCTTCGCCACCACTTTTTCAAAAACCCTTCTCAGTTCGTTGCGTTTGCGATACAGGTCAAGGCGGATATGCTTTAGCCTGTCCGAAGCGTTGTCCTTCACCTGTCCCTGTTCATCCAGCACTTCATCTATAAGGGGAAGGATCGCTTTTTCATACCATGTGCCCTCGGTCACTTTTGCCAGGGCATCATAAGCCTCTCTTCTTTCTTTATCAAACCAGCGAAAGATGTTCTCCAGTGTAAAAGTGAGTCTCCGCAGTTGCAGCACCTGTTCACCCGACAACACAGCGCCGGGCACAGATAATAACTTTAGCTCAGCAGCAAGATTGGGGGATGGCTCAGCAGGGAAATAAATACCATTGTCCAGCAGTTGGCGGTACTCATGGCTTTGCTTTAATTCCAGGTCAATAAATTCCTTGCGGGTGTGGATCCGCAGTTGTTGTGCCTTTGAACGGCCCTGTTCCGACTGGCAATAACCTGCCAGCAGTTGCCTGATCTTGTCAAACTCTAATTGTGATGCCGCCGCTTCAGGAAATAATCTCACACTTGTTCTGTTTGGAGGGCAAATTTCGTGTTTTACAGGCATTCACAACGGTCAGATACCAATCCGGCATTGAGATGCCATGCAGATGTCCCGGTTTTGACATATGTCACGCTGAGTTCACAGATTACACAAGGGAAAAAGTTAATGATAGCCCCGGTGTACCCGGCGTTCTCTGTGTGAACCCAAAACTGGTGGATTCCTTACCAACCATCAAACAAAGGGCAATGCAGAAATTTACATAACAGATATTCGCAATGGGTTGCCCGGCTGATTGCCCCCGTCAGGCAGATTTTCATCCCCCGCAATATTCCGTTCATACAATTCCTTACCTTTCTTTCTCCAATAGTGCTAAAATTGTAATCTACCTGTCCGAATAACCAAAAACAAGTTGTATGAAATGTAAACACCTGATTGGCCTGCCTTGTCTTTTTGTATCATTGGCTCTTGCCGCACAAAACAGACCCGCCACGCCGACAAATGCAGGAGGACCTCCTGCTGCAGACAGCTCCAAGCCAAAGAAACCGGCCGGCATCACTGACAAAGTGAAAAGCAGCCGGAAAATAGACGGCCTCTTCACCCTTTACCAGGACACTGCCACCGGCAGTGTGCAACTGTATGTAAGAAAAGACCAGTTGGGAAAAGAGTTCATTTACCAGAGCTTTTCCATCAGTGGCCCCACACAGTTTTTCCTGAACCAGAGTATGCACCGCAACACTTTTGTTTTTAAAGTGGTGAAAGCATACGATAAACTGGAATTTTCAAGAGTGAACACTGCTTTCTATTACGATCCCCAAAACCCTGTGAGCAAAACAAAGGATGTGGATAAGCCTGAAACGGTTTTCCACTCGGAAAAAGCAGCGGCTGAGGATTCAACGGGTTATCTCATTGTTGCCGACGGCATCTTTATCAGCGAAAAGCTGGACCGTGTGAAACCGCCTTCTATTCCCAGCCCGCAGGCTGCGATGAGTTTCAGCCTGGGAATGCTCAACCCTGCCAAATCAAAATACCACGATATACGTTCATTCCCCAACAATACGGACATCGTGGTGGATATGGCCTATGACAATCCTAATGCATTTGTAAGTGGCGGCCCCGACATCACCGACCCCCGCTATGTGAGGGTGAGGATGCAGCATAGCCTGATAGAAATGCCAAAGAATGATTTTCGCCCCAGGAGAGATGACCCGAGAGTGGGTTACTTTATGCAGCAGGTGACTGACCAGACCAGCATCAGCCCTGTTCCTTACCGCGACATGATCAACCGCTGGAACCTGAAGAAAAAAGACCCGAATGCGGCCGTCAGCGAACCTGTGGAGCCTATCGTTTTCTGGGTAGAGAACACCACTCCGCATGAATACCGCCAGACCATTGTGGATGCCGGATTGAAATGGAATGAATCATTTGAAAAAGCCGGTTTTAAAAATGCCGTGCAGATGAAGATTATGCCCGACAATGCTGACTGGGATCCTGCTGATATTCGCTACAATGTGATCCGCTGGGTGGCTTCGGCACAGCCGAACTATGGCGCCATCGGGCCCAGTTTTGTAAATCCCAGGACAGGCCAGATTCTCGGCGCCGACATCACCATCGAGTGGTTCAGCGGCAGCGCCACACCGATCATGGATGAACTGTTCAGCGCTCCATCTATGGAAAATCTTTTCAAAACAGAAGAGCCTGCTCATACGATGGACCTGCAACACTATGCCACCTGCGCTATGGCCAAAGAGTTGAAAGCACAATTGGTGACAGGTATGACCATTGCCGATGTGCATGATGCAGGAGCTAATGAGATCAAAGAAATGCACAAGCAGTTTCTCATTTACCTGGTGATGCATGAAATGGGACACACCCTTGGCCTGAATCACAACATGAAAGCCAGCCAGATGCTGTCGCCTGCAGAAGTGCACAACAAAGAGATCACCCGCAAGATCGGTCTTATCGGTTCGGTGATGGATTATCCCGCCATCAATGTGGCATTGGATAAAAGCAAACAGGGCGACTATTACACAACGGTTGCCGGTCCTTATGACCACTGGGCTATCGAGTATGGCTATACGCCTTTCAACGAAGCTGAAGAAGAAGCAGCTTTGGCAAAGATCCTCAGCCGCAGCACCGATCCCAAACTGACCTTTGGCAATGATGGTGATGATATGCGGGCACCCGGCAAAGCCATGGATCCGAGGGTAAACGTAAATGATCTTACCAATGATCCTATCGCTTATGCGGAAGAACGTTTCAAATTAGTGAACAGTGTGATGGGTAAATTGGTGAAGAAATACAGCAAACCCGGCCAGAGCTATGCAGAATTGCGCAGCCGCTATGGCGCCCTGCTGGGGCAACGCAACGGTATGCTGGCATCGGTGAGCCGTTTTATCGGCGGCATTTATGTTGACCGCAGCACACCGGATCAAAATTCAGGAGTGAAGCCCTACACACCCGTGCCCCTTGCCACCCAAAAGAAAGCAATGGAAATTCTGACCAAATATGCTTTTGCTCCCAATGCTTTTGATGGAGATGCGCAGGTGTTTCCTTATTTGGCCACACAACGTCGTGGTTTCAATCAAAACAGCGCCGGGGATGATTACCGCATCACCGCCAATATTCTTGGTGTTCAGATAAACAGTTCGCTGGCACACATTATGCACCCCAACACCCTGCAGCGCATCACCAACAGCCGCCTTTATGGTAATCAATACAGCGTGGCCGATGTGATGAACGACCTGCTAAAAGCCTGCTTTGAAGCAGACCTGAAGGGAAATGTGAATGTCTATCGTCAATACCTGCAAACCGCTTTTGCAAAACAGGCAGCATTGATCATGGACATCAAAAACCCGGGATATGATGATGTGTCAAGAGCTGCAGCCTTGCACACCGTGAAGAAGCTGAAAGCACAACTGGCTACTGCTGTTTCCCTGAACGAGGAAACAAGGGCCCACCGTGCTAACCTGCTCTTTATCATCAATAATGCGTTGGATAGAAAATAAGCTCATTCATCATGGATCTTACAAACTCGCTGGTTTCAGCGGGTTTGTTTTTTATTGCAAGGTTTTCACATTTCATTTCCATCTGCCCGATTCAACCTTCCGTAGCTATTGTTGTTATTTTATAAACTGTAACAGACTGATTTGTCAGCAAGCTGGCAAAACAAAAAGAATGGTAACAGTAATTTGCACGAAATTTACAGCAGTTATGATAAGAAATAACATGGTGAAAACAATGGCTACAGGTGCAGCCATGCTGGTGATGTGCCTGTTGTCCTGTGCTCAAAAATCACCGGCTACCAATAAGACTATGAGCAATGCAACGATAAATACCGGTTCAGGCAAGACCGACACAGCCACTTTTGCCAATGGGTGCTTCTGGTGCACCGAAGCTGTTTTTGAAGAACTGGATGGCGTCATCAGTGCTGTTTCGGGATACAGTGGTGGGCATACAAAAAATCCTTCCTATAAGGAAGTGACCAGCGGCGCCACCGGTCATGCAGAATGCATCCAGGTCGTATATGACCCGGAAAAGATCAGTTTTGATAAACTGCTGGAAGTGTTCTGGCAAACACATGATCCCACCACACTGAACCGGCAGGGAGCGGATGTGGGCACACAATACCGCAGTGCTATCTTTTACCACAATGAAGAGCAAAAACAAAAAGCAGAACAATATAAAGCAGCACTGGATAAAAGCGGCGCATATGATGATCCTATCGTGACTGAGATCACTGCCTTCGATAAGTTTTACACGGCAGAAGATTATCATCAGCAGTATTATGAAGTGAATGGTAACAGCAATCCCTACTGCCGTATCGTCATCCAGCCCAAACTGGAAAAATTCAGGAAAGTGTTCAAAGAAAAACTGAAAAAGAACTGAACCGGTTGTAATCAGTTTTTAACACCTGTCGCCTGTTCCGTCCCTCATTTTTAATTTACTTTGTAAAAACAGCAGGGATGAAACACCTTATCCTGGTAATATTTGCTTTAACCTTATTGCTTCCTTCATCCGGGCAAAAAACCATTTCCACCCTCAGCCTTCAATTAAGTTTTCCGCAGGAAGAATACAAGGAAACTTATGATGTAACAGGTGTTGGCGTCCGCTGGAACATCCTTACCCGTCCCAATGTAAATGTTCCTATCAGCATCGGCGGCGAACTGGGTTTCCTGATCAACGGCAGCAGTTCAAGAGTATTTGATGTATTCTTTCTTGGTTTTTATGACCGTTACCGGGTGACGGCTGCCAACAATATCATTTCTCTCGCTTTTAAAACAAGGGCCGATCTTATTTCACATGAAAAAGCGGTTCAGCTTTATGTGGATGGCACCGTTGGCACCAATCTTTTCTTTTCTTCTGTGGAAGTGACAAGAGAAACATTCTTCGGCCAGTCGGACTATGCAGGCGGCAATTCTTCCAAAGGTTACTGGGCATTTGTATGGGGACCTGGTCTTGGAATCGAAATACCTGTGAGTAAAGACAGGCAAACGGCTATATCTGTAAAAGGATCCTATCTTTTTGGAAGCAATACCAAATATTTCACTGATCCATATATCAACAATAACGGTGAAGTGTTTTTTACTCAGCGGGAATCAAAGACCACCATGCTGCTTATTGAAGGTGGTGTCCGGTTTGGCATGATGAGCAAAAAAAGAGCAAGGCGATAAGGCTAAGCTGATCGTTAGAAAAGGTTGCCAATCCTGCCAAAAAATTTACCCAACTTAATGACTCTCCCAGAATTGGTAAACTTCACTTACTCATTACTCATTATTCTATTATAGTATTCCGCAGTTCCAGCAAATTCAGCGCATTGGGTCTGAATCCTTTTACATTTGTTTGCACTAACCTCACTGCTTTATCATACCAAAGAGGAACAACTGGTGCATCAAACATGATCTGCTGATCGGCCTGCCGGTATAAATGATAACGCAGCGAATCGTTCTCTTCAGCCAACGCTTTTTCAAACAGGGCATCAAACACAGGACTGTTATATCTTGTATAGTTTGGCGGGGCCGGGTTTTTGGAATAAAAGACCGATAGATAATTTTCTGCATCGGGATAATCTGCAATCCAGCTTCCCCGGAAGAATAAAGCCCTTGAACCGGATGTCATCTCCAGCAGCAATGCTTTTTGCAGCACTTCCACCTGCACGGGGATGCCACATTCTTCCAATTGTTTGGCAATAAAATCACCCATATCAGCATAGATGGGTACAGTAAGTAATTTGATACGGGGCAATCCTTTTCCATCCGGGTAACCTGCCTCTGCCAGCAATTGCCGGCTTTTGGCAGGGTCATAATGATACCCTTTCACTTTACCGGAATCATATGATGGTAAGCCTGCGGGAACAAAACCGGATTCAGCAGGAGTGCCTAAAGAATTGCGCAGGTACAGGATCATCTTTCGCCGGTCAAATCCATAATTGATAGCCTGTCTTATTTTTCTCAACCGCAGCGGTGAATCCCTGATCAGTTCGTTGGCGGAGTCAACAAGTATGCCGAGATACTCGGTATTCAAATAAGGGCTTGTCTGCAACTGTATCTTCCCTTCCCATTCTTTGCGCAGACTGCCACTTTTGGTGAGCACTTCATCTTTGAAAGAGGCATCAATATCATTGAGAAACTCCAGTTGCTTTTGCCTGAACAATAAAAACTCCGTGGCCTTGCTGTCATAAAAACTTACTTTAATGCCATCGAGATAAGGCAGGCGGTTGCCGTTGCTGTAAGTTTCAAAATAGTTGGGATTCTTTTTCAACACCAATGCCTGTCCTTCTTCCCATGTCACTAATTGAAACGGGCCCGAACCCACCGGGTGACGGCGAAAATCATTACCATAATATTCCACTGCTTCCTGCGGAACGATAGAACAATATTGCATGGACAAAATGCCCATAACGGGATTGTAGGGCCGCAGCAACCGCAGTTGAAAAGTGCTGTCATCAATGGCGGTGAATGGTTGCAGGCTGTCCACCTTGCGGTTGAATATCCATGAACCGGGACTTGCGGTTTTTGGATCAATAATACGGGAAAAACTATACACCACATCCTTTGCCGTTAGTTTCCTCCCTTTACCTCCGGGAAATGCAACATCATCATGAAAAAAAACATCATCTCTCAGGTAAAATGTATAAGAAAGTCTGTCTGCTGACACGGTCCAGCTTTTGGCCAGCGACGGAATGATTCGCAGGCTGTCATCAATTTCAACCAGTGTGTTGTACAACTGGTGAACGGGCCACATGATGGACTGGTTTTTGGCAAAAGCAGGGTCAAGCGAAGCAATGCCGGTGGTTTCATTGTAATGAAATATCTTTTTTTCATTACTTCTCTTGGAATGACAGCCGGCCAGCGCTATCATCAACGTGGTGATGCAAAACATCAGCCGGCAACCCTTTCTTTTAACAACCATATTACTCATGAACTACTAAATTTACAGCAACAAAACAATATATCGTGAAATTCATACCCCATTCCCTTCTTTGCCTGGTGCTTACTTGTTTTCTGTTTCATTATTCCTGTTCGCAACCGCTTAATAAAAAAACAGGTTTCACAAAACAGGACAGCCTTCGCGGCAGCATCAATCCCGAAAGAGCCTGGTGGGATGTGGCAACTTATACATTGTTTGTTGAGCCTGACTTTAACAGCAAATCAATTAAGGGATGGAATGATATTGCTTTTGATATAAACAGCGATGGCGCAGGAAGACTGATGCAGATAGACCTGCAGGAGCCGATGAAAATTGACAGCATAGTATTCAATAAGAAAAGACTGAAAAATTTCAGACGTGAAGGCAACGTTTACTTTATTGATTTCGGTAAAATGGAATTCAAAGCAGCCAGGACGTTGGTGAAAAAGGAAAAAGCCATTCCGCTGCATACCATCCGCATCTATTTCAGCGGCAAACCTGTTATAGCTAAAAATCCGCCGTGGGACGGAGGCTGGATATTTACCAAAGATGCAAAAGACCGCCCCTGGATGACGGTAGCCTGCCAGGGACTTGGCGCCAGTGTATGGTATCCTTGCAAAGATCATCAAAGCGATGAACCAGATCTTGGCGCCACAATCCGGGTGAAAGTGCCTGACACCCTGGTGGCTATCGCCAATGGCAAACTGCTGAAAACAGAAAAGCAAAATGACAAACGTATTTACGAGTGGAAGGTTAAAAATCCTATTAACAACTATAATATCGTTCCGTATATCGGGAAATATGCACAATGGACAGACAGTTATATTGGCGAAACAGAAAAAAACCTTTCGCTGGATTACTGGGTACTGGATTATAATGTGGCGAAATCCAAAGAACAGTTTGGCCGGGATGTGAAACCGATGCTGAAATGTTTTGAATACTGGTTTGGCCCCTACCCTTTTTATGAAGATGGTTTCAAATTAGTAGAATCGCCGCATCTTGGCATGGAACATCAAAGCGCCATTGCCTACGGCAACCAATACCGGAATGGTTATCTCGGCATGGACCTGAGTGGCAGCGGGTGGGGAAAAAAATGGGATTATATCATCATCCATGAAGCAGGGCATGAGTGGTTTGGCAACAATATAAGCACCAATGATATTGCTGATATGTGGGTACACGAGGGCTTCACCATGTATTCGGAAGTGTTGTTTGTAGAATGCCAGTATGGCAAAGAAGCCGCTGATGAATATTGCCGGGGCATCCGCCGGAATATCAGCAACACTATACCACTGATTGGTCCATATGGTGTGAACCAGGAAGGCAGCGGTGACATGTATAACAAAGGCGCCAACCTGCTGCACACCATCCGCCAGGTGATTGATGATGATTCTTTATTCAGGGATATTCTAAGAGGACTGAATGCCACATTCAGGCACAAGACGATCAATTCTTCCGATGTGGAGAATTATATGAGTAAAAAATCAGGAAAGGATCTTTCTAAAATATTTGATCAATATCTTAGAAACACAGACATCCCGGTACTTGAATATAAAATCACCGGCGACAATATCTCCTATCGCTGGACAAACTGCATAGAAGGATTTAATATGCCTGTGCAATTGGAAAGATCAGGCGAATGGCTGAAAGCAAGCACCGACTGGAAACACACGACCGGCACAAAGGAATTGCTTGATGATTTCAGGATAAATCAGAACATGTATATTACTATAAGAAAAGTACGGGACTAAAAAAACTTTCAGATTCAGCGTTGCCTGTTGACCATTCACCACTGACCCCTTACCTTTAACCCATGAGCACAATCCGGAGGCAAAGCATCATTTCTTCTGCAGTGATCTATTTTGGCTTTGCTGTCGGTATGCTGAACGTTTACTTCTTCACCAAAGAAGGGCTTTTCACCGAGGAGCAATATGGTCTCACCAGTATTTTTATCGCCATCACCAGTTTGATGGCTACTTTTTCCATGATGGCCATGCCTTCCTTTATTTTTAAATTCTACCATTACTATAACGATCATCTCCCTCCCAAAAAAAATGATATGGTCACCTGGTCGCTGCTGGTAAGCAGCCTCGGGTTTCTCCTGGTGATGCTGGCCGGATGGTTTTTTAAAGACCTGGTGATACGAAAGTTTGGAGAAAATTCACCATTGTTGCTCACTTACTATTACTGGCTTTTCCCGATGGGACTGGGACTGACGATTTATACCGTGCTCGAAGCTTATGCATGGGGTATGGGCAAAGCTGTTCTCACCAGTTTTTTGCGGGAAGTGCAATGGCGGCTATGGACCACAGTGATTATTGTAGCCCTGATCACAGGCCTCGTCAAAGACTATGACCTGTTCATTAAGTTATTTGCATTAGGCTATCCTTCCATAGCGCTGATACTTTTTATCTACCTCATCAGCACCGGCAAGGTCCGTTTTACTTTACGCATCAGCAAAGTGACCCGTCGTTTCCTGGGAAAGATCATCCGGCTGTGTAGTTTCTTCTATGCCGGCACTTTGATATTTACATTGTCACTTGTCTTTGATACGATCGTCATCGCTTCAAAATTAGAAGACGGCACTGCCAAAGCAGGAATTTTCGGGCTGGCGCAAATCATGGCCAGCATCATCCAGGCTCCGCAAAGGGCCATCATTGCATCTTCCCTCACCCATCTTTCCAAAGCATGGAAAGAAAAAAATATGGCATTGCTGCAGCGGGTTTATCAACGGTCCTCCATCAACCAGCTCGTTTTTGCCTCAGGGATTTTTGTGCTTGTAGCACTCAACTATAAAGAAGCCGTTCACACTTTCAACCTCAAGGAAAGCTATCTAACCGGTTTCAATGCCTTTATATTACTGGGGCTGATGCGGGTGGTGGATATGGGAACCGGTGTGAACTCGCAGATCATCATCACTTCCACGCAATGGAAATTTGAACTGGTCAGCGGCGCCATTCTTTTGCTCATAATGCTACCGCTTACATATGTATTAACCGTTGAACTGGGGCTTATCGGGCCTGCTATTGCCAACCTCATTTCCATCAGTATTTATAACGGCATCCGTATTGCTTTTCTCTGGAAAAAATTCAGGCTATTCCCTTTTAGCAGGCAATCACTCTATACAGTACTTCTGGCCGGGGCCTGCTATGCAGTATGTTATTTTGGATTCAATTCAATGACAGGATTACCGGGTATGTTATTGCGAAGCGCCGTTTTCGTTATGCTATACGCCGGTATTGCATTTTATACAAATCTTTCACCCGACATCAGGCCGGTGATGCAGACCATTCAAAAAAGATTAGGATTAAAAAAAGATCAATAGTTGGAAGCAGATGCTTCCGTTCCCGGATTCTCCATTCTGCCTGCACCGATATACTTTTTCAGGTAATAGGGTTCATACAGATCGCTGACCACCACACCCTGTGATACGGAGGCATGAATGAATTTGTTGTTTTGAAGGTAAATGCCGACATGTGATACGCCGCCACGGGTATTGAAGAAAACGAGATCACCTTCCTTTAATTCTGTACGGGACACTTTGCGGACCACTTTATATTGCTCCCTCGCTGTGCGGGGAAGAGTCACGCCAAAAGCAGAAATAAAAGCAGCCTGCACAAAGGCAGAACAATCTATCCCTTTTTTAGTGGTACCACCAAGCCTGTATTTTGTGCCATACCACTCATCAACACTTTCCAGCAATACTTTATTTTGCAATTGCTCCACTTCGGTGTTGAGCAAAACGGAATACTTCAGTTGAACCCGCGAAGCTGCTTCAACTACTGCCGAACGGTCGCCAAAATAAGAAACTGGCGGCGGTGCCGGATTTG
Source organism: uncultured Chitinophaga sp. (assembly GCA_964437415.1). GTDB lineage: Bacteria > Bacteroidota > Bacteroidia > Chitinophagales > Chitinophagaceae > CADEDV01. Next base: position 12,610 of record CAYTGN010000004.1, read on the forward strand.
TTTCGGCGATATTCAGTCCTCTTGTATTTACAGTTTCTTTTTTATCAAACTTATCACCACCTGCAGGCGGGGTGATGCGGGAATTCGTCACCGTGGTGGTGGACTGGGGAGTGACCGATATATTATCAATAAACTTAACCTGGGAATTGGCTGCGGCTGGTTTGGTTGTCGTTTTTTGAGAGCTTGTTTCGGGTGCGGCATTTATCACCTGTTTGTTGCTGGCTATACCCAGCGGCTTAAGGCTGGAACAACTGGCAAACAAGAAAATGACGATAACTGCTGGAATAATGTTCTTAACCATTTACTTGATTTTTCAGGATGATTTCGGCGGGTACCTTCAAAAACCATACCTCCAATGCAGGTGTGCAAAAATATAGGATAATGGTTGAAAATAACCTCGTTTTTAAACGAAATTCTTAAATAAAAATTGCCACTTCGATAAGTTCTTGTTTTCAAGTAATTTACACCCGACTATTCATTGATATACAATGAATAAAGACATATAAAACCATATTTCCGTAATATTGATCCATGAGTTTTCACTTAGTAATTCCGGTCATTAGTTTTTTTGTATTCAACACAAGTTGCCATCATTCGGCCAGTGCTGAAAAAAAGCAGTCCGCCAATGCTGTTAAGGCCGATACGCTCAGACCTGTCATTGAAGTCCCGCCCCCTCCATCATTAAAGCCTTACGATGATATTGTCTATACTAAAACAGAATTGCTCAAGGCAGCTCCGGGTACTAAATCCGTTTTGTTCAACAGTGATGGCTCAAGGCTCTATGCCATGAACCTTGAAGGCATGAGCATCTATGAGTTTGATCAGCCCACAAGAAAAGTGATCCGTGAATTCAAATTCAAACCAACAAGAGGCACAGGCTGGGACTATGTGAGAGAAAAACCTATTGCCTCTTTCCAGGAAAAACCGGTGGAAGCCTGTTTCAGTCATGATGACAAGATATTATGGGTATCGCTTCACAATGCAGAAGGAATTGTGCCCATGCATATTGATTCTTTTGCTGCCAATAAAAAACCTGCGGAAATGAAACAGGCGGTAAAAAAGATCACCGTCACCTACCCCGGCAGCAACCGGAAAGATTCATTTGACGTGCCTTTAATAAAAACAGGAAAAACTCCCAAGATCATTTCCCGGACCGCAGACAGCAAACATCTATTGGTGAGTAACTGGCATTCCTACAATGTGAGTGTACTGGAAACGAATGATGCAGAGTATCCTTTTGCAAAGGTCATCAGCACGGTGCCTGCGCCGGCCATTCCGAGGGGTGTTGCTGTGGATGATAAAAATAGCCGGTCTTACGTTGCCATCATGGGCGGATCCAGCATACGGGTCATTAATAACTCTGTATGGATGAAAGAAGATGATATTGAAGTGGCTTCCAACCCCCGTCATATTGTGATTGACAGCAGTGGTCGCTTATTTGTTTCCTATAACCGGCTTGCAAAAGTGGCCTGTATTGATGGTCTCACCGGCAAAACCCTTTTCACCACTTCCACCCATGCACAGCCAAGAACGATCATGCTTTCAAAAAATCACAAATTCCTGTTTGTGACCTGCTACAGCAGTGACATGGTGGACATTTTTAAGATAACAGATGAAGGTTTTAAAAAAGTAACCTCGCTGCCCTGCAAAGGCCACCCCGTGGGTGTGGATATTTTTGAGAATGATGAAAAACTGGAAGCATGGGTGTGCAGTTATTCAAATGGCTCCATCAGTGTGTATAGTTTCAACAAGAAATAAACACCTGAGTTTCCTTGCTAAAAGAATCGGAAATTTGTTGTTCGCTTTATCCAGACTATTGACTATTGACCATGAAATTCTCTCATCTTCACGTACACACACAATACTCGCTGCTGGATGGCGCTGCTTCCATTCAGAATTTATACAAGAAAGCCATTGCTGACGGAATGCCCGCCCTTGCTATTTCTGATCATGGAAACATGTTTGGCGTTTTTGATTTTGTGGCTGAAGCTTACAAACACAAAGACGAGAACGGCAAGGTAAAAGTGAAGCCCATTGTAGGTTGCGAATTCTATATCACCAGCAACCGCCACCAGAAAACATTTACCAAAGAACAAAAAGACCAGCGTCATCACCAAATATTGCTGGCAAAAAATGAACAGGGCTATAAAAATCTTATCAAACTCACTTCTCTCGGTTTTATCGAGGGAATGTACAGTAAATATCCCCGGATTGACAAAGAACTCATTTTACAATACCACGAAGGACTGATCGCCACCACCTGTTGTCTCGGCGCCATGGTGCCGCAGGCAATTTTGAAAAAAAGCGAAGAAGATGGCGAAAATGAGTTCAAATGGTGGCTGAATGTTTTCCAGGATGATTACTATGTGGAGCTGCAGCGTCACGGCATGGCCGAGCAGGATAAAGTGAACGAAGTGCTTATAAAACTGGCCCGAAAGTATAATGTGAAGATCATTGCCAGCAATGATTCACATTATGTAGATAAAGACGATTACAACGCACATGATATTTTGCTTTGCATCAATACCGGGGAAAAATTCGCTACTGATAAACTGACAGAGTTTACAGATGATGATGTATCGGCAAAAGGAAAACGTTTTGCCTTTCCCAACGACCAGTTCTACTTCAAGACCACGGCCGAAATGAGCAAAGTATTCAGTGATCTTCCCGAAGCAATTGATAATACCAATGAAATTGTTGACAAGGTTGACCTGCTGAACCTGAAACGGGAAATACTGCTGCCCTTTTTCCAGGTGCCTAAAGAATTTTCTTCGCAGGAAGAATATCTTGAACACCTGACATGGGAAGGCGCTAAACAGCGATATAATGAAATAACACCCGAAATTGAAGAGCGGATAAACTTTGAATTGTTCACCATCCGCACCATGGGTTTTGCGGGCTACTTTTTGATCGTAAGTGATTTTATCAGGGCAGGAAGAGATCTTGGTGTGTTCATTGGCCCCGGCCGCGGCTCGGCGGCGGGTTCTGTCGTTGCTTATTGCACCGGCATCACCAATATTGACCCGATCAAATACAACCTGCTGTTTGAAAGATTCCTCAATCCGGACAGGAAGTCCATGCCGGATATTGATACAGATTTTGATGATGAAGGAAGACAGAAAGTGATTGATTACGTTGTTGACAAATACGGTAAGAACCAGGTGGCGCAGATCATCACTTACGGCACGATGGCTGCAAAAATGAGCATCAAAGATGTGGCAAGAGTGATGGACCTGCCTTTGCCGGAATCCAATGCACTGGCCAAACTGGTTCCCGACAGACCGGGAATTGAACTGAAACGGGTATTGCATGCCCCGATGAAATCAAAAGATGGCGAAAAATCGCTCGAGGAAAAAGATGGGCTCGGTAATGATGACCTGGAGAATGTGAAAAAGCTGAGAGAGATTTATAACCAGGAAAATTTACCTGCCAGCAAAGTCTTGCATGAAGCAGAAAGACTGGAAGGTTCTGTCCGCAACACAGGCATTCATGCTGCGGGAATCATCATTGCACCAAAAGACCTTACCGAACTGATGCCGGTTGCCATTGCCAAAGATTCCCCGCTTTGGGTCACGCAGATCGAAGGCAATGTGATCGAAGAAGCAGGTGTTATCAAAATGGACTTTTTGGGGTTGAAAACCCTCACTATCATCAAAAATGCGCTGAACCTTATCAAACAAAATCACGGCGTGGAGATTGACATTGACAATATCCCGCTGGATGATCTCAAAACATTTGAACTATACCAGCACGGCGCCACAATCGGCACTTTCCAGTTTGAAAGTCCGGGTATGCAGAAATATTTAAGGGAGCTGAAGCCAGATAAATTTGGTGATCTGATCGCAATGAACGCTTTGTACCGGCCCGGTCCCATCGCTTATATCCCCAACTATATTGACCGTAAGCATGGACGTGAGGCTATCGCTTATGATCTGCCTGAAATGAAGGAGTATCTCGAAGAAACCTATGGCATCACCGTTTACCAGGAACAGGTAATGTTGCTGGCGCAGAAGTTAGCCGGATTCAGCAAGGGTGATGCGGATGTGCTGCGGAAAGCGATGGGTAAAAAACAAATCGCTGTGCTAAACAAGATGAAGGCGCAGTTCATCAGCGGCGCCGCTGCCCGATCACTACCTGCCGATAAATTAGAAAAGATATGGACCGACTGGGAAGCATTTGCCCAATATGCATTCAACAAATCACATTCCACCTGCTATGCGTTTGTCGCTTATCAGACGGCCTATTTAAAATCCCATTATCCTTCCGAATATATGGCTGCTGTGCTGAACAATGCCGGCAGCATTGATAAGATCACTTTCTTTATGGAAGAATGCAAACGAATGGGTATAAAAGTGCTGGGACCGGACATCAATGAATCACTAAAGGGATTCGCCGTAAACAAAAAAGGTGAGATACGTTTTGGGTTGGGCGGATTGAAAGGCGTGGGAGAAGCTGCCGTGGAAAGCATCATCAGCGAACGGCAGAAAAAAGGTTCTTTCACCGAGATATTTGATTTCATCAAACGCATCAATCAAAGAACTGTAAACAAAAAAACATTGGAAAGCCTCGCCTATGCCGGTGGCTTTGATTGTTTTTCCGAACACCACCGGGCACAGTTCTTCCACGTTCCGGTAGGAGAAATGATCAATGGCCTGGAAAGAGTGATAAAATACGGGCAGGTGATCACCACCCAAAATGCTTCTACAGCCAATACACTGTTTGGCGATCTGCCGGTGACGATGGAAATACCACCACCGAGATTGCCAGAATGTGCGCCGTGGCCGCTGACGGTGCAATTGGATCATGAAAAAGATGTGACCGGCATGTTTCTGAGTGGTCATCCGCTCGATCATTACCGTTTTGAAATGCAGCACTACGGGATTACACCTATTGCTGATTTTAATGAATTTAAAGAAGCTATCAAATTGCATCCAAATCCCGGCAGGATGTTTCGCATTATGGGGCTGGTGGCAGAAGCACAGCACAAGATTGCCCGCAGCGGGAATAAATATGGAAATTTCGTAATTGAAGATTACAGTGGAAAGACCGACATCATCCTCTTCAGCGAAGATTATCTCCGTCTTTCTGCTTTCCTGCAACAGGGCAGTTCGGTGTATATGACAGGATATTTCAAACAACGGTATAACCGTGATGAGCATGAATTCAAAGTACTGACGGTTTCATTGGCGGAAACCATGAAAAAACAACTAACCAAACAGGTCAATATCGAAGTGCACCCGCAGGACATCAGCCCGGAAATAATCGGCTTTGTAGAAAAGAACCTGAAGAATTTTCCGGGTCACGCCGGGTTGCGTTTTATATTAAAAGAGCCGAGAAATAAGCTGAAGATCAGTCTGGTGACGGCAGGCCATGGTTTTGAGATGAATGAAGAAATGATCCAATTCCTGGAATCGAAACCCGAACTGGAGGTGCAGGTGTTAACGAATTGATAAGTAGCGCCGTTTTTGCAGGCTTGTCAATCGTTTGACAGATGCAGTAACATTTTTTACACAACTTTCTGCCAACTTTGCCTGTTATTCATATCGGGCTTAAATTTGCACCCTTGCATTAAGCAAACCGAAAACAAAAAATAAATACAATACAATGGCTAAAGAATTCAATGATGCAAACTTTCAGAACGAAGTGCTGGCATCTGACAAACTGAACGTAGTGGATTTCTGGGCAGAATGGTGCGGTCCCTGCCGTGCTATCGGGCCGGTGATCGAAGAACTTTCCAAAGAATATGATGGCAAAGTGAATATCGGAAAAGTGAACGTGGACAACAATCCACAGGTATCCATGAACTATGGTATTACTTCTATCCCGGCTATCCTGTTCATTAAAAACGGGCAGGTGGTGGATAAATTAGTTGGCGCACAGCCCAAAGGAAATTTTGTAAAAAAGATCGAGTCGCATATTTAAGCAACTCATTTACTAAATGTATTCAAACTCCGTTTTGCAAAGCAAGGCGGAGTTTTTCTTTTCAGCACTCCGGCAAACTCAGCGGCACATTCACTGCCAGCCCCCCATCGGCAGTTTCTTTGTACTTATGATCCATATCTTTTGCAGTATCCCACATCGTCTTTATCACAGCATCTAAGGAAACTTTGGCAAAATCAGGTGTGCTTTGCAACGCAAGCTGTGATGCGGTAATCGCCTTTATTGCACCCATAGTATTTCTTTCGATACAGGGCACCTGCACCAGCCCGGCAATCGGGTCGCAGGTCATGCCCAGGTGATGTTCCATAGCAATTTCGGCAGCCATCAATGCCTGCCGCTGTGTGCCTCCGTTCATTTCTGTTAACGCAGCCGCTGCCATAGCAGATGAAACACCGATCTCAGCCTGGCAGCCACCCATCGCAGCGGAAATAGTAGCGCCTTTTTTAAAAATGCTCCCCACTTCGGATGCTGTCAGCAAAAACTTTATGATCTTATCCTCGCTGTCCCCATCGCAAAAAACAATATAGTATTGCAATACCGCAGGGATCACACCTGCCGCACCATTTGTTGGCGCTGTGACCACCCGGCCAAAGGAGGCATTTTCTTCATTCACCGCAAGAGCAAAACAACTGACCCAGTCAAGAATGTATTTAAAATCGTTTCCCCCTTCTTTTATGGTCTTCATCCATTCCACAGCATTGCTGTATGTTTTAATGCCAAGTAATCTTTTATTTAATCCCGAAGCTCTTCTTTTCACATTTAATCCACCCGGCAGCACACCTTCGGTATGGCATCCCTTGTAAATACAATCACTCATCACCTGCCATATGCTCAGCAACCCTTCTTTTGTTTCCTGCTCAGTCCGCCACGCATTTTCGTTTTCCATCACCACTTCATGAATACTCATTCCCGTTTTCCTGCACCAGTGAAGAAGGTTTTCAGAGTTGTTGACAGGAAAAGGCAATTGCACCTGTTGTAAAGAGGAGGTTTCTTCACCTTCCTTTTTCACAAAACCGCCACCAATGGAGTAATAGGTTTCGGCAATTGATTCATCATTATTAAAAGTGGCTAAAAAGGTAAGTGCATTGGAGTGATAAGGCAGGGTTTCAGTAATTAAAAACTCAATATCCTCCCTTGGGTCAAACTCCACTTCATGCAAACCTCCCAGCAACAATTTATGCATCGCAGCTATGTCATTAATTTTTGCCTGGATATTATGTACATCAAAAGTTACAGGGTCATCACCGCACAATCCTAATTGCACCGCCACATCGGTGCCATGCCCTTTCCCGGTTTTTGCCAATGAACCGTAAAACAAAACTTTTAATGCTCTGACTTCATAGAGCCGGCCAGCTTCTGAAAGTGTTTGAACGAATCGTTGTGCCGCCCGCCATGGTCCGAGTGTATGCGAACTGGAAGGCCCAACGCCAATCTTAAAAATATCGAAAACGGAAATAGGTTCGTAGGTCAAGCAAACAGAGTTTGAAACAAAAGTACATGAAAAAACCCCGGCGATAACGCCGGGGTGCAGCAAAGCAGATAGCAATGGCGCTATTATAAGAAATCGATGAGTTGTACTTCAAAAAACAATATAGCATTACCGGGGATGGTACCATAGCCTGCACATCCATAAGCAAGCGATGAAGGTATCAGCACTTTGATATGCCCGCCTTTACCTACTGTTTGTAAAGCTATCTGCCAGCCCGGAATCAGGCTTCCAAGCACCCAACCTGTCTGGGCATGATCAGTTACCTGGTCAAAAATGGTCCCATTCAGGAATTTGCCGGTGTAACGGATATAAATGGTTGAATTAAGATTAGGTTTTGCAGCGATATCGCCTGCATCAAGCACTTGAATATACATTCCGTTGGTTGGATCAAGCGTTCCGTTCATTGCATTGGTTGCCGCATAACCTTCGATCTGGGTAATCTCACTCTGCAGGGTCGCCGGTCTGCAGGTTTCACCTTTTAAACAGGAACCGGAAGCAAAAGCAAGGAAAATTAGCAAAGCACCAACAAACAAATTTTTCATTTACACATTACTTTGATGAATAATTAATTGTCTTTGACAACAGCGGGGTCTTTCCCGCTGCATGGCCGCAAAAATAATCAGCCTGAATTATCTTTTGAAATCAATTCCCTGTAACGTTGTTCGTTGATGTCCCATTTGTGCCTGACACTGAATATGACAACAAAAACAGTAATAAGTATAGCTGCTGCCAGCAAGACCAATACAAGGGATGCATCATTCTTTCTGACGGCCTCATTTCGCACCATTTCCGCCTTTTTATACCAATTTGAAAAAAAATTGATGAAAATGGCCAGGATCAGCACCGAAGCCAAAGGCAGGCCCAGCGCTAATTGTTTCCACACTTTTTTCCGCCGCAGGCGGTTTTCTTTCCAGTATTCCACAAACTGCGCCTCTTCTTTTGTCAGCATATTGTCGCAAAGTTAAGGACAGCGGTTTTGCCTATTGCACCTGCAGACCAAATTAGTTATCTTGTGAGTCTTAATATCCAAACCTTGAAATTAGCACCACTACTTGCCCGGTTTCTTTATACTCATAAAAAGCTCGATCTGCCCGGCATAGGCAGTTTCACTCTTGACAGCAGCGCATCCGAAGAAGCCGATACCGGCAAATACCCCTCCTCCTTCAGTGAAGGCATCCGGTTTGAAAGTAACTCCTCAACGGCTGAGTCGCCTGAACTGGTGTCATTTATTTCCTCCAGCACGGGTAAAATGAAAGCTTTGGCTGCTGCCGACCTGAATTCACATCTTGAACTGGCGCAACAATTCCTGAATATCGGCAAACCCTTCCTGTTTGAAGGCATAGGGACACTCACCAAATTGCAAGCCGGCGAGTTTAGTTTTACAGCAGGCGAAATCATGCCGGGAAAATTAAAAGAAATTGCTGCTAAAGAAAGTTCTGCACAATCAACATCAGAAGAATCTTATGAGGATTATACAAATCTTTCAAAAACTAAATCAGGGTCACAAAGCTGGAATAAACCTCTGATAGCTTTTTTGGTGCTTGCCGGCATTGGCATCGCAATATGGGGCGGTTATACACTATATAAAAATAATCAGAAAGACAGCGCTGATGTCAAAACTGAAACAGTGAAAGAAGATGAAACCATTCCTGTGACACAACCCGTAGAAGAAAGCTCAAACCCGGTTGACAGCTCAACTATCATTACGGTACCGCAACCTCCGGCAATCACTGCTGCTCCGCCAGGTAACTATAAATTTATAGTAGAAGTAGCCCGGCAGCAACGTGCCGTTGAACGCTTGAATAAGCTAAAAGGATTTGGACTGGATGTAAAAATGGAAACTGCTGATTCTGTCAATTACAAACTGTTTTTCTTATTACCTGCATCGCCGGCAGATACTGCCAGGATAAGAGATTCCCTTCGTTTTATCTACACCCCGGCATGGGGCAAAGCATTTGTGGAGCAATAGCTTTTAAAAAAATAGCCGCTCACTTGCAGTGAACGGCTTTGTGCTGAGGTCCCTAGCGGATTCGAACCGCTGTAGCAGCTTTTGCAGAGCTGAGCCTAGCCACTCGGCCAAAGGACCAGTTGAATAGCTGCGAAAATAAAGCATATTTTTGAGATTGTTTATTCTGTTTATTCATTTGAAAAGAAATAGTTATGAGTCGTATTGCCGAATCAGAACTGATCATTAGCAACCGCGGCGCCATCTATCACCTGGACCTGCGGCCAGAAGAAATTGCGGGAACTGTCATCACGGTTGGGGACCCCGACCGTGTTGCCGAAGTGAGCAAACACTTCGATTCTATCGACGTGAAAAGACAACATCGAGAATTCATCAGCCATACCGGCAGGGTGGGTAAAAAAAGACTCACCGTTCTTTCTTCCGGCATCGGGCCCGATAATATTGATATTGTACTGAACGAACTGGATGCATTGGCCAATATTGATTTCAGCACAAGAACGATCAAGCCGCAATTGAAGTCACTCAACATTATCCGCATCGGCACCTCGGGTTCCCTGCAGGCAGATATACCTGTTGACAGTTTTGTGGCTTCCACACACGGACTTGGCGTAGATAACCTGCTTAATTTTTATCGACATGAACAAAATGAAGAGGAAAAACAACTGCTGCATTCCTTTAACACCCACACACAGATACATGGTCAAATCGGCAACCCCTATATCAGTAGTTGCGCTGCTTCACTGATCAAGCATTTTGTAAAAAATTTTCATCACGGCATCACAGTCACCTGCCCGGGTTTCTATGGGCCACAGGGAAGAATACTAAGATTGGGCATCCGTAATCCCGAATTCGTTAACCGGCTCACCGATTTCCGGTTCGGTCAGCATCGTATCAGCAATTTTGAAATGGAGACGTCGGCCATTTATGGATTGGGAAAACTATTGGGGCATAATTGTCTTGCCCTGAATGCCATTGTTGCCAACCGGGTGAAGAAAGAATTCTCCAAAGACGGCAAGGCAGCTGTAGAGAACCTTATAAAAAAATTTTTAACCATTTTCTCAGAAAGTATTTAAGACTGTACATGAAACTTCATTTTTATAAATACCAGGGCACCGGTAACGATTTTGTAATTGCAGATAACAGAAGAAATGAATACTCTGGTTTGACCACAGACCAGATCAGGCGACTTTGCGACCGGCGTTTTGGTATTGGCGCCGATGGGATGATGCTGCTGAATAACAAAGAAGGTTATGACTTTGAAATGAAATATTATAATGCCGACGGAAGAGAAGGTAGCATGTGCGGGAACGGTGGCCGTTGCATTGTTAAATTTGCCTGGCACCAGGGCATACACAGGGATCTTTATCGCTTCCTTGCTTCAGACGGCGACCACGAGGCAGAAATTGATATGGATGGAATTGTTTCGCTGAAAATGAAAGATGTTGACCGTCTTCATAAAATCCACGGTGATTTTGTGCTGAATACCGGCTCACCACACTATGTGAAACTGGTGAATGATGTGATGGAACTGGATGTATATAAAAAAGGCCGTGACATCCGCTACAGCAAGGATTATGAACAGGAAGGTATCAATGTAAATTTTGTAGAACAGGGCGAAGGGGTTGACAAGATCATGGTGCGTACCTATGAAAGAGGTGTTGAAGACGAAACCTATAGTTGCGGCACCGGTGTCACTGCTGCTGCTATAGTTTGTTACCACAATGAAAATGGTTTTAATGAAGTGGAGGTAAAAACACTTGGCGGAACTTTATCGGTAGAATATGACCGGCTGGATGAAGAAAAATACATCAATATCTGGCTTTGCGGCCCCGCCGAAAAAGTGTATGAAGGAATTGTAGAGGTAAAATAAATCTGTAACCATGCATAAAGATGAAATCATTCAAAACCTGGAGATTGCTTCACACGATTTCAGTCATTTTTGTGCATCAATTGATCAGGAATCATTTTTCAGGCAACCCGCTGAAAAATGGTCTGTTGCCCAGAATGTAAAACACCTCATTACTTCAGCCAGGATTACAAGGCTTGCTTTTACACTGCCCAAATTCATTGTCAGGATTTATGCCGGCAAACCCAACCGCACTTCACGCAGTTATGATGAACTGATAAACAAATACAAACTGAAGCTGCAGCAGGGAGGGAAAGCAAGCGGAAGATTTATCCCGGAAAAAATTTCATCAAACGGGAAAAAAGAAAAATGGTTACTGGATTATGACAGGGTTATGAAAAGCTTATGCAATGCCATTGCAAAAAAATGGAAGGACGATCAGCTCGATCAGTACATAGCCCCTCATCCCTTGCTCGGTAAAATAACACACAGGGAACTTTGCTATTTTACAATTTATCACAGCATGCATCACCTTGCCATCATCAAAGAACGACTGAACGATTATCACAAGTCCTGATTCCCGGCTTCCTCTAATGCCCTAACTTTGCGCCACCTGATGATCCAGTATTTTAAAAATATCAGCCATCAAACGGTGCAGGTTGACAAACCCGAAAACGGGATTTGGGTGAATGTTTTGCCCCCGCTGAAACAGGAAGAGTTCTCCGAACTTTCTGCCGAACTGGAAATACCGATTGATTTCCTTACCGATTCATTGGATATAGATGAAAGAAGCCGCTTTGAGGAAGAAGACAAAGTGAAGCTCATTGTAATTAAAACGCCAACCGAAAACAATTCCTTCAACGAGAGTGATGCTTTTTATATTACCATTCCGATCTGCGTCATCCTTACCCACAACCAGATCGTCACTGTTAATTCGTTCGAGAATACGGCTATTAAAAAATTCCTGAGCACTTTCCAGAACCGCCACCCGGACAAGCGGAACATGATGGTATTGAAAATATTTGAAAAGATCGTTCAGAATTTTATGGAACACCTCAAGGAGATCAACCTGCGCCGCAACCTGCTGGAGCAAAAACTCTATGGATCCAACAGGAATGAACAACTGCTGCAACTGATGCGCATACAAAAAAGTTTGGTCTATTTTGTAACGGCACTCCGTTCCAATGAAATGCTGATGATGAAATTAGAACGAACCAACTTCCTGGGGCTGAATGAAGATGAAAAAGAATTTCTCAATGACCTGATCGTAGACAACTCACAGGCACTTGAAATGGCGAATATCTACGCCAACATCCTTTCCAGCACAATGGATGCCTTTGCGAGCATCATTGCCAATAACCAGAATGAAGTGTTGAAAAAGTTAGCAGTGATCACCATAGTACTCACCTTTCCTGTGTTGATCGCCAGTATTTTTGGAATGAATGTACGAAGTGGTTTTGAACATTCACCTTATGCTTTTTATGTGGTGGTGTTTCTTTCCTTGATCATTGCTCTGGTGATCGGCTGGCTTTTCATCCGCAAAAAGATATTCTGATCGTATGAACCGCTTCAACATCCGTGTATATGGTATTTTACTGAATGAGCAAAAGCAGGTGCTGGTGAGTGAAGAGTTAATCCGGGGAAATTATTATACCAAATTTCCCGGTGGTGGCCTTGAGTTTGGTGAAGGTTTGCGAAATTGCCTTGCCCGGGAATTCAAAGAAGAAATGGATCTCAGCGTAGAAGTTGGCGATCATATTTACACTACTGACTTTTTCCAGCTATCTGCTTTCAACCCGCAGCACCAGATCATCTCCGTTTATTATTTTGCCAAAGCTCTTGAGGAAATAAAAGCGCCGCTGCGCAATAAACCTTTTGATTTTGATGAGCGGGAATTAAAAACCTATGCCGCCACTGGAGAAACAGAAACTTTCCGGTTTATTGACTGGCATGATTTCTCCGAAGATATTCTGTCTCTTCCAATTGACAGGATCGTTGCAAGGATGGTCAAAGAAAGATTTTAACTTTCCTGCATCGCTGCCTGTTTCATCTCTGTGGCCTGCTCTTTCCCCAGGTATTTTTCTATGCGATGATGAACTAAGTAAATAACAGGTGTCATCAAGATGGCAATGATGAATTTGTATAAGTAATTGCCTGCGCAAACTGTCATCACCAAACTAAACGACCAGGGAGAAGATTGTCCCGATAGCCTTGGCGCAACATAAAATGCAATGAAAAGCACCACAAAGCTGTCAATCAATTGCGATATAAGTGTTGACCCGGTTGCTCTCAGCCATAACTTTTTCTCTCCCGTAAGTTTCTTGATGCGATGAAAAATATATACATCCAGTAATTGCCCGATGAGAAAAGCGGTTAGCGAAGCAATGATGATGGCCTGGCTTTGGCCAAAAATGCCTGCATAGGCCTTATCACTGTCCGGCACACCCGGGAAATAGTTGGTGGCCCAGAAATCGGCCGGGTGCAGGCGGATAGCCCCAAAAAACATAATGAATGTATAAGCAATCAGCCCGATGGTGAGAAAAGAAAGAAACCTCACCCCTTTTTTCCCGTAATACTCATTGACGATGTCCGTCATCACAAACACCACCGGCCATAACAAAACACCGGCTGTGAGGTTAAAAGAAAATTCATTGCCGAAGATGCGCAGGCTTAGCGGCTCATATCCGAATGTTTTTTCCACTGAAAAAAGTTTGACTCCCATGATCTCGGCGATCAGGGCATTGGCAATAAAAAATCCTCCCAGGACGATGAAAAGGCGGGTGGGTTTATGCTGAATGATTGTTTTGACCATTGTTGATGATTATATACAGCAGCAACACAAATAGAAAAAAGATATTACTGATTACCAGCCACACTGGAACGGTGTCTGTCAGTTTTCTTTTGAGTATCACAACGACAATATAGCAGAGCAGCGTGAGAGGCACTAACAGCATCCCCATAAAATGACCGATGGTGGCAATGGTGCCGATGATATGCTGTTCATGGGTCCAGTTCCACAACAAAATAGATAGTGACAACAGGAAACAAATGCCGCAAATGAAGGCCAGTCTTGACAAAAATAAAAGCCAGCGCATGGACGATTTTCGTCTAAAATAGCATTATTTTGTCAGCCTGATACCCGGAAATACACGATCCATTTTCCCGGGCATTTGAAAAATTACATACATGAAAAACGAACTGGTAAAAAAGATAGTTCCCCACGTTGTTGCAATCCTCCTGTTCCTTATAGTTTCAATATTATTTTGCCGACCGGCCCTGGAAGGCAATGTACTGAACCAACATGACGTTGCCGGCTGGAGAGGCGTGGCCAACAATGCATTTGAATACAAAGACACAGCTGGTCATTTCCCGTTATGGAATACCAATGTATTCAGCGGTATGCCCAATTATATGATTGCTTTGGATGGCAAAAGCATTCTACCCAATTTACAAAATGTGTTTGGACTTGGCCTGCCGCAGCCTATCAGCTTTTTCTTTATTGCCTGTTTGTGCTTTTATATTTTGTGTCTTTCGCTCCGGGTAAAACAAATTGTAGCTGTCTTTGGTGCATTCGTTTATGCGTTTGCCACTTACAACCCCGTTATCATCAGTGCGGGACACCTCACCAAGATGTATTCCATCGGCTTTGCACCACTGATGCTGGCAGGTTTTATTCTGGCATTTGAAAAAAAATACTGGCTTGGGCTTGCCGTGGCAACATTAGGTGTTTATATGCTGATAGGAGCCAATCACCCGCAAATAAGTTATTACACATTTATTGTTTTAGGAGGTATTGGCATCAGTTATCTTATCAACTGGATCAGGAATAAGGAATGGAAACACCTGGGAACAGCAATTGGCATTTCTTTAGTAGCGGTAGTAGTAGGTTTGATGGCGAATTCATTATCATTCCTGATCACCCGTGAATATTCAAAGGCCACCATCCGCGGCGGGAAGAGTATCAGTATTGAGGGTGACTCTGTTAAGACAACAAAAACCTCCGGTCTTGACACTTCCTATGCCTTTCAATACAGCATGAAAGTTGGAGAGCCTCTCGTCATGCTGATGCCTGAAGCATTCGGCGGCGGCAGTGGCAACACTCTTGATGAAAATTCTAACGTGGTGAAAAAACTTGTAGGCAGGGGCATCCAGGAAAACCAGGCGATGCAGGTGGCAGGCAGTCTTCCCAAATACTGGGGAGGATTAGAAAGCACTTCCGGCGCCCCTTACTCTGGTGTACTTATATGCCTGCTGGCATTGTTTGGTTTTGTATTGCTCAAACACCCGGCCCGTTGGGGATTACTGGTTGTCTCTATCTTGTCGGTGATGATGACATGGGGAAAATTCTTCCCGGCCTTTAATGTTTTCCTTTTTGAAAACCTGCCGTTCTATAATAAATTCAGAGCGCCTTCGATGGCATTGGTGATTGCCCAGATCGCATTACCAATTGTGGCTGTGCTGGCAGCGCATCAACTCTTTTTCACAAATAACAGCCGGGAAAACCTGCGGGCAAACTTCAGGAAACTGCTTTACACAAGCGGCGGCCTCATTCTTTTCCTGGCGCTGATGTGGCTGATGATGGATTATGGTTCACCCAGTGATGGTATGATCAGCGATTACATTAAACGCATGGGTGCCGATGATGAAATTGCAAGACTCACAATTGCCGGGCTGAAAGCCGACCGGTATGCCATGTTCGGGGGACAACTATTCCGCACCATTGCTTTTGCAGCTTTGTTGCTGCTGGTATTATGGCTCTATCTCCGCAACACATTGAAACCAATTGCTGCAATAGCGATCATTGCCGTGGTTGCGGTTGGTGATCTGCTCATCGTTGGAAAAAAATACCTGAATGAAGATAACTATGTTTCAAAAGATGAAGTGCAGTATGAAAACTTTACCAAAACAGCCATAGACCAGGAGATACTGTCGGATAAAGAGCCGCATTTCAGGGTTTATAATGCAGGCCCGGAACGATTCAGCGCCAGCGATTATAAAGTTTCCACTTTTCACCGTTCTATTGGCGGATATCATCCGGCTAAACTCAGGATATACCAGGACATTATTGAAAAGTATTTGTCAGCCGGCGCCAATCAACAGGTGCTGAATATGCTGAATACAAAATATATCATAGCAACCAACCCGCAGAATGGTCAGCAAATGCTGTTACCTAACCAGGGAGGTTATGGTCCGGCCTGGCTGGTTAAAAACATAAAATTTGTAAAAGACGATGCAGCAGAAATACTGGCAATCGGCGAAACAAACCTGAAGGATACTGCAGTAGTGCAGCAGGCCTTTGCCACAGGTCTTTCCCAGCCGCAATGGGATTCTGCCGCATCTGTGACACTGATAAAATATGACAACGATGCCATTGAATATGAAGTAAACACAGCATCACCGCAGTTCATGGTATGCAGCGAAATTTATTATCCCTATGGCTGGAATGCATATATAGATGGTCAAAAGACCAATTATGTAAAGACCAATTATTTATTGCGTGGACTGCTGGTGCCTGCCGGTAAGCACAACATTCGATTTGTGTTTGAGCCGGACAGCTATAAGAAAGGTGTCAATATCTCATATATTTTCTCTTATATTATCCTGTTGCTGGTGGCAGGTGGCTTTTTTATGGCATGGAGAGAAGGGAAAAAGAATAAACTGAAAGCCGTCGGATAAACGGCGCAGCTTCGGCATGGAAAAAGTACTGAGCATTGTGTGGTCTAAAGTGCTGCCGCCGGTGTTTGGTGGACAAAAAGGCATTGCACATTTCAACGAAGAACTGGCAAAACATTTTGACCTGGTTTGTCTTTGCTCCCGTAATAATGTAGTAAAAGAAGATTTTGGTTACAAGGCACTCCCCTATTTACCATTAAACAAAAGACAATTCCTGAACCCGGTTACCTGGGGCAAAATAAAGTCTGTTGCCGTTAAAGAAAAACCTTCCTGCATTATCCTGGAACATCCCTATCATGGCATCGCTGCCAAAAAAGCAGCAAAAGTCTGTGGCGCTTTATTGGTTGTGCATTCGCACAATATCGAATCAGAACGGTTCCGGGAACTTGGAAAATGGTGGTGGAAATTGCTGGGCAAATATGAAGGCTGGATTCACCGGAAAGCTGATCTCAGTCTGTTTAAAACAGAAATTGACAGAGATTTTGCAATTCATACGTTTAAACTGCAACCTGGTAAATGTATCGTCTTACCCTATGGCATTGAACAAACAGAACCAATCGCAGCAGCAGGCGACATTATCCGGAAAAGACATTGCATAAATGAAACAGAAAAAATATTACTCTTTGCCGGAACATTAGACTATAGTCCCAACGCCGATGCAGTCGAAAATATTTACAGGTATCTTGTTCCCGGGCTTGAAAAACAAGGAATAGCTTTCAGGATCATTGTCTGCGGCAGAAATAATAAAAAATCTTTTTCTTATTTAAACAAATTAGCCCACCCATCAGTGATCAAGGCCGGGCAAGTTCAGGATATTGGGAATTATTTCCAGGCGGCAGATGCTTTCATCAACCCGGTTCTTTCCGGCGCAGGCATACAAACCAAGACACTTGACGCATTATCCCATCACTGCAACGTGGTGTGCTTTGAGAAAATGGTGGCTGGCATTCCTGTTGAACTGACTGGCCGAAAATTGAGCATTGCTGAAAACAGCAACTGGAATGACTTTTCCGCAGCTGTTAGTCGTGCCCTTTTAACGAAAGAACCAACCCCTCCGGCATTTTTCGAGTATTTTAGCTGGCAAAATAATGTACAGCGGCTTTCTCAAACCCTTACGGCAATAATTAATAAAGATGCCAGGCGATAGTCAACCGGAAATATCAGTAGTCATCTGCACCTACAACCGTGATAAATTCATCGGCGCTGCATTAGAATGCCTCGCCCGGCAAACCCTCATTCCTGCCCTGTTTGAGATTATTGTCGTAGACAATAACAGTACGGACAACACGGCTTCCATCAGTAAAAATTTTATCACCGCTCACCCGGAGCTGAATACCCGGTATGTGCTGGAGACCAACCGGGGTTTATCTTATGCCCGCAACCGGGGAATGCAGGAAGCAAAATCCTCGATCATTACCTATATTGATGATGATGCGGAAGCCGTACCTGATTTTCTGGCGGAGATACTTGCGTTTTTCAAAACCCACCCCCAAACAACCGGTATTGGTGGCAAAGTGATTCCCCGTTATTCTGAAGAAAGCGAACCCCGCTGGATGAGCAAATACCTGAATGGCTTCGTTGGATTGCTGGATTATGGCAATCAACCCAAACAATTTGATAAATCCATGAAATACCCGGCTGGATGCAACATGACCTACCGGAAAGATATACTTGAAAAGGCAGGCGGCTTCAACAGCCAGCTCACTTTTCGCAGCGATGATAAATATATTTTTCACCAGGTGAACAAACTGAGTAAGGAAATATATTACCTGCCACAGGCTATGCTGTATCATAATATAGACAGCGAACGTCTTTCATTAGCCAGCTTCAAAAAACTGTTTTTGAAAACAGGTAATGAGGAAAAGATCAGGGTTCGGACAGAAAAAGGCAAAGGGGCAGTTATTCAAAAATTTGCTGAATTCGTTTTTAAAACCGGGGCAGCAGTCCTGATATGGCTATTATTTGTCCTGAAAGGCCAGGCCATCAAAGGCCGCTATGTTTTCCTTTCACAATGGTTTACACTAAAGGGGTTCTTAAAAAAGGATGTTTTTGTGAGGTGATGTCTGGAAATCACTTATTCTACAAAAACTTATAGAGCCTTGGTTTATTCCTGATGATTGCAGGAGCCAGCGCAAAAGCCCTTATTGTGTTTGCCATATAATTGCAAAATTGCCTAAAAGAGTATTTTCGATAGAATGGTAAGGTTACAATCCAGCAAATTAAAAAAAAAGGAATAGTCAGAAAATAAAGTAACAAATGAAACAGAAACCATCCAACGCCATACTGCTTTCTGATTCTGAGTAATCCAGAGATTAATATCTGAAGTCCTTGCCTGTTATACAAATTGTAGTATCCTTTGACAACTTTTCCAAAAGCTTTACCAGCCGACTCTCCCTGGATATGTACAACATGCAAATCGCCATAGACACACATACTTCCCGTTTTCCTAAGACGACTGCACCATTCTATCTCCTCAAAGTATAAAAAAAAATCCTCGTCAAGCATTCCAGCTTTTTCAATAGCCTCCCGTTTTACCATTAAAAACGCCCCGTTGATCCAATCTACTTCAATTGTTCCTTCTGCTTTAGGTAAGTTAGTTCTTTTAACTTTAAACAGATGACCAAACCACCTTATCAATTTCCCTGCGTAGGGAAGAGCCATCAATTGATTTAGGCCACCTTTAATAAAAAAATTTCCCGTGATTTGTGGCGAACCATCTTCGTTCAGTAATTGAACTCCAGCAGCAATATATGACGAGGCTGCTAATCGACTTGCACAATCATTTACAGCATTCTCTTGCACAAGTGTATCCGGGTTTAATAACAAGATTAATTTTCCTTTTGCGATCCGAATACCGGCATTATTGGCCCTGGCAAACCCGGCGTTGTAACCCATGGCCAACCAAATTACCCCGGGATAACTGGATGTAATTTTTTCAAAGCTGTTATCTGAAGAACAATTATCTACAACAATAATTTCGTATGCAAGGGAGGGCTGCTGGGCATATATGGTCATGAGTGAGTCAATGACAAATCCCGGAGAATTATAATTTACTATGATAATACTTAGCTCCATTACCTGGCGGGAATAAAGAGGCTGCGAACATAACTCAAAGACATGAAGAGTTTAGAAAAAAATCCGATTTTTAAGACTGAAGCAGGAATCTTGCTTTGGAAACGAAGCATAAACCTTATAATTGATGGAATTTCCAGAACATTTCTGCTTTTTTTAAGATCATCGATATTAATGGCGCCGGCATTTCGGAATAGCCGCCAGCAATCATCAAACTCTACGATATTCCGGAGCAATGTCGGATTTTCAATGATAAAATTGAGTTTTAATGGCAAAAGTCCTT
Organism: uncultured Chitinophaga sp.; assembly: GCA_964437415.1. Classification (GTDB taxonomy): domain Bacteria; phylum Bacteroidota; class Bacteroidia; order Chitinophagales; family Chitinophagaceae; genus CADEDV01. The sequence continues at coordinate 32,879 of CAYTGN010000004.1, forward strand.
CTGTCAAAAATGCCTTATCGTGTCCAAAGCTTGTGCCGCCATGTGTAAAAACAGCAGTGATCACTTTAATATACCGAACAGAAATAGTTTTATCCTGAAAACAGCGAAGATTAAAGTCCCAGTCTGCATGTTTTCTAAAGCGAGTATCATAGTTCCCGATTTTAGCAAATACTGACTTATTGTAAAATATCGCCTGGTGAGAAATATTCCGGCGCAATAGTTTTTTCATAGAAAAGGCACCGTCATAAGGTAATTTTCGAGACAACATTAGCACATTCCCATAAATAATATCAGCAGTTTCCCTTCTGATTTCTTCAGCCACTTTTTGCAGGACTGTTTTATCCTTTAGCCAGTCATCTGCACCTAAAAAATATAACCACTCTCCTCTTGCCAATTTCACACCTTTATTCATTGCGTCGTAAATACCATTGTCCTTTTCAGAAAATGTATGAATAGAACTATAACGCCTTTGATATTCATCTGCAATTTGCAAAGTGTTATCAGCAGAAAGCCCATCAACAATCAATAATTCCCAATCCGTAAAGGATTGAAGCAGGATACTGTCCAATGCTCGTCGCAAATGCTCCCCTGCATTAAAAGTGACGACTATTATTGAAAAAAAGGGACGATTCATTCTTAACTTGAAGTATCTGACCAGAGCTTCGAATAAAATATTCAACCTAATGCTTAAACCAAAACTCTCTCTTTACCATAATGGCATTAAGATTAGTATTTGCATACTCATAGTATCCTTTATCACTCAAAAAACCAATAATGTCACCTCTGCGAGTTCCGCTCCCATGTAAGGAATATGTAGCCGCCTCCACGCAAACTACTAATGGAAAATACTTGTCAAAATTTATAGATGCTAATATTTCCATATCAAGACCCTCGACATCAAGACTAAGAAATTCCGGAAACTTGCCAGCAAAATGATTCTCAATTATACTGTGAACTGTTGTAATCCGTACTTTTTTAATTTCCTTTAATCTTTTACCATTATTCTGTAACACCTCATATTCCTCCTTCGAGAATGTACTTAATGTCCGATCTTGCATAACATAAAAATCCATTTCCCCTTCATCCGAATGTATCCCAACATTAAGATTCATGTCCCCTGGTCTCAGAATTTTAAATAATTTAATTAAATCCGGATCCGCATCAATATTAATGCCCCTGCTTCCCTTATGATAAAAATAAGCCGTATTACTAAATCGATATGGATGGTTTGCGCCTATATCAATATATCTTGGTCTTTTAATGCCACGTAATTGAAAGATGTAATCAATAATTATATCCTCGCCGCATTGCGAGAAGGATTTTTTGCTGATTCTCTGACGTTTAAAATACCACCATATTGCTTTTAACCAGGTCATAAATAATCCTGAGGCAACTAACTATTTATTAAAAAAAGCTTTATTAATAAAGATAGCATCGGCTTGCAGAACCTGATTAGACTCTGAAGACCGAAGCTGTTCCGAGCTACCCGCATATGAAAAACCAATATCATTTAGCATTTCATATACTTCATCAAAGAGAGGCTGATTTTTGTAAAGCTCTACAAAAGAAACTTCGCAAAGAACAAGAGCTGCTTTTGAAATAACCTTCTTCCCGCCTGCAATCACTTTATTCTCAAATCCCTGAACATCAATTTTTACAAGAAGAGGCAAATCGAATTCAATATTTGAAAAAACATTGTCAAGTGTACTTATATCAACAGATACTTCTCTCGTAGTTGATGCATAAGAGAAATTTTTAGATAAATTTTCAGTTTGCGGAAGCACGGAAGATGACGGTGAATAGTCATTGACATTAAAAATAGTTTTCCCGGGAGCATCTCCAAGTGCAAGATTGAATGACTTGAACTTACTATCTTTTCCAAAATTTTTTTGTAACAGCTCAAAAGACCTGTTGATAGGCTCGAATGCATATATCATAGAGTCGGGAAAAAGCATCCTGATTCTATCAGAGAACTGCCCCTCATTAGCACCAATATCAATGACTGTGTTAAAACTATACTTTTTGATCCAATTCCACTCTGCCACAACCGAATTCTGATCTAATTTTCCGGCTGAATAGTGATTGCCAAACTTAATAATATCATAGCCAAACCTTCTAAATATTTTTCGAATTGCTTTCCTCATTCCAAAATTTTTAAAAGGAGAATCTTCACTTCTTATGTTCAGTCACAAAATGCCGGTAAGCCATGGCCAGTCCTTCCTTAAGCCCTGTGCGGTGCTTCCAGCCCAACTGATGAAGTCTTGTGCTGTCCATCAGCTTGCGGGGAGTGCCGTCGGGTTTGGAAGTATCGAACCTGATCTCCCCATCAAAACCTGTCACTTCTTTCACCAACAGGGCAAGATCCCTGATGCTGATCTCTTCGCCGGTGCCGATATTGATGAATAATTTTTCATTGTATTGCTGCATCAGAAAAAAACAGGCATCAGCAAGGTCGTCCACATACATAAACTCCCGCAGTGGCGAACCCGTTCCCCATATCTCTACCGCCGCAACGTTGTTTTCCTTTGCTTCATGAAATTTCCGCAGCAATGCCGGGATCACATGGGAATTTTGCAAGTGATAATTATCACCCTGCCCGTAAAGATTGGTGGGCATGGCCGAAATAAAATTGCAGCCATATTGATCCCTGTATGACTCGCAGAGTTTGATCCCTGCTATCTTGGCAATGGCATACGGTTCATTGGTGGACTCCAGCAGGCCTGTCAGCAGGTATTCTTCCTTCAGCGGTTGCGGCGCCAACTTCGGGTAAATACAGGAACTGCCTAAGAAAAGCAGTTTTTCCACTTGATGCTGAAAAGCCGCATGAATGATATTGGCCTCTATCAGCAGATTATCATACAGAAAATCGGCCCGGTAAGTATTGTTGGCAACGATGCCCCCAACTTTTGCAGCAGCAAGAAAAACATAACCCGGTTTTTCGGTGGCAAAGAAATCACTCACAGCCGCCTGGTTACGCAGATCAAGTTCTTTGGAAGAACGGAGGAGCAGATCGTCAAAACCCTCTGCCCGCAATTTCCTGGTGATTGCGGCCCCCACCATACCATTATGCCCGGCCACATAGATTCGCTTTCCCTTCTCCATCATTCAAATTGTCTTAAAGTTTTAAACCCTGATGCTCCCAGCACCACATCTTTCCGGAACAGTTCAATATCGGCTTCCACCATTTCTTTTATCAGTGCATCAAGACTGTATTTAGGAACCCATCCCAATTTTTCCTTCGCCTTAGTTGCGTCACCCAGCAAAAGATCCACCTCTGTGGGACGGAAATATCGGCTGTCCACTTCCACCACTACATCACCCGGTTTCAGGGGAATTTCAGGCAAAGCAACTGTTCTTACAATGCCTTTTTCTTTTTCACCCTGCCCCTCAAATTCCACACTCACACCGGCACAGGCAAAAGCAGAATGTACAAAATCTCTTACGGCAGTGGTAACCCCCGTGGCTATAACAAAATCCTCAGCCTCCTCTTGCTGCAACATGAGCCACATCGCCTCCACATAATCACGGGCATGACCCCAGTCACGTTTGGCTGCTAAATTACCCAGCCACAACTTTTTCTTTAAGCCCAGCACTATTTCAGCCACTCCACGGGTGATCTTTCTTGTCACAAAGGTTTCACCCCGCATAGGGCTTTCATGGTTGAAAAGAATACCATTGCAGGCATACATACCATAGGCTTCCCGGTAGTTGACCGTGATCCAGTAGCCATAAAGTTTCGCAACACCATAAGGCGAACGGGGATAGAAAGGCGTGGTCTCATTTTGAGGAATGGCCTGCACTTTCCCGTATAACTCTGAGGTAGATGCCTGGTAAATGCGGGTTTTTTCCTCTAACCCAAGGATCCTCACTGCCTCCAGTATGCGCAGTGTGCCCAGGGCATCTGTATTGGCAGAATACTCCGGTTCTTCAAAACTTACATGGACATGGCTCATGGCCCCGAGATTGTATATCTCATCGGGCTGCACCTGCTGAATAATACGGATGATATTGGTGGAATCGGTCAGGTCTCCATAATGCAGAGTCATCCTGATATTCCTATCATGGGGGTCCTGGTACAGGTGATCAATTCTTTGGGTGTTGATAAGGGAGGTTCTCCGTTTGATGCCGTGTACTTCATAACCTTTCTCCAATAACAATTCTGCAAGATAGGCGCCATCCTGTCCGGTGATGCCTGTGATAAGGGCTTTCTTCATGCTGAGAGCTGAATTTGGGGCAAATGTAATTCATTGTTCACTGATTACCGAATGAGTACAAAAGTCCCTTTCCGGAAAACATTCGCATCACAACTTGTCTTCGCCCTTATCATATACACATAAACCCCGGCATTCTGCGGCACTCCTTTATAAATACCATTCCAGCATTGACGGCTGTTACTGGTATGGAACACTCTTTCTCCCCAGCGATTAAAAATGCTGAAATCAATTTCCTCCACTATCCCCCAGTATTTTATCCCATAGCAATCATTTAGCCCGTCATTGTTCGGAGTAAAAGCCGTTGGCATATGATAGCCGCCCTGGTTGATATTCTCTACATTCACCATAAGGGATGCCGTGCTGCTGCAGCCGTTTGCATCCGTTCCGGTAACGGTATATTGGGTGGCAGCCACCGGCATGGCCAACGGGTTGGGGATGGAAGGATTGTTAAGTGTACCCGCAGGTGACCAGCTATATTGAACTGCCCCGGTAGCAGAAAGCTGGCTTCTGTCATTGCTGCAATCAATATCATTTGATTTGGAAACCTGCAACTGCGGGGAAGGAAGCACTGTCACATTTGTAGAAAGTACCGCAGATTCATTGCAGGTTGATTCCGTTATGGTAACAGTATAAGCAGTGTTAGCTGTCGGGTTGGCAACCGGGTTGGGAATACTGCTGCTGCTCAGCGTTCCTGAAGGTTGCCATTCATATAAATCACCACCAGATGCCAGCAATTGCACCGGGTCATCCTGGCAGGCCTGGGCATCTGGACTGATGCTAAAGACCGGAGGCGGTCTGAAGTCAACCATTACAGAATCTAAGTAGTGGCAATTATTATTATCTGTGATAAGTACAAAATATTTTGTCGGGTCAGTAGGTGTGGCAACCGGATTGTTTACCTGCGGATCATCTAATGTTGCCGGAGGCGACCAGTTATAATTCAACCCTCCGGCTGCAAGCAACTGGACAGAAGAATTGGTACAAATAGCAGTATCATTTGAAACCGTGAGTACGGGCACAGCATGAATATCTACAAATACAGTATCATATGCCTCACAGCCATTTACTGTTGTCCCGGTAACAATGTATTCTGTAGCGCCATGGGGAACAGCTACCGGGTTATTGACAAACGGGTCAGATAAACCTGCAATGGGTGACCAGTTATATTGCATCGCACCGGAACTACTGAGTTGTACAGAAGCGCCACTGCAAATAGTTGTATCATTATTGCTGATGTTTACAAATGCGGTATCAACCGTGACCCGCAAAGAGTCACGTTGAATAAAGACGGGGGCAAAGGATATATCATCGAGGGCAAAATCATTGCCTGACACTGTAGTATTCTTGTTCACAATAGAAATAACAGCACTGGTAGCGCTGCCGGAATTCCAGGTTGTATAAAACTGTGTCCAGTTACAAACCGGCAAACTGGCTATGATAGGCACTCCTAATTCCGATCCATTGATGGAAAATTGCAACTGTGCAGGATTGGCTGCCCAAAGAGCCTGAACCCAGGTTGAAAATACATAATTAGTATTTGGTGTGACAGCAACTGTTTGTTCCCACACTTCTACATCCGCAACCGGCGACCCGTTTACAAGCATCATGTTGCCGGTAGCTCCTGTATGATCGGTACAGGATGCTAAAGAACTATTCCACGCCTGTGGATTGGAGCCAACAAAATATTGTTCCTCTGTTACGTTAAGGTTGGCAAACTGGTAGCCTGACGTGAAGCCCGTATTGCCTTGCGAAAAATTTCCGTTCACAATAAGGTTGTTGCTTGCTATTTCTGCTGTAAAATAATAAGTGATGCTTTCCGGGGTTGAACTGATGGGTTGCGGGCTTTGCGGATCATTGAGATAAGTGGCCGGTGACCAGCAAAAACTTAGCGAAGGAACGGTTCTCAACTGCAATGAAGTCCCAAAACAAATAATTGTATCCGATGTAATAATAATATCAGCAGGCAAAACACCAATAAAAATAGATTTGGTCACTGTATCGCTGCAAGGGCCGTCTGTAAGTGCATATTTCACAATATAAGTTCCGGCTGTTGCATAGACATGCAAAGGATCAGCGACCCCGGTAGCGCTGTTGCCATCGCCAAAATCCCAGAATATTCCCGGAGCTACATTTCCGGCTCCGGTAAATTGCACCGACAGCGGGTCGCAAACGTCTATGCTGTAATAAAAATCTACATTTAGCACGGTTGGAGAAACCTGTATTGTGATACTGTCCTTACAACCATTTAAGTCAGTAACGACAAGTTTCACATCATAGGTGCCCGAGTTGTTGTAAGTATGCGAGGTATTCTGAGAAGCAGAGAAATTGCCGTCCCCAAAATCCCAATGCCAGGTGTTCACTGCAGCATGATTAATATAAGCCTCCCCTTCAAAATCAAAACTGCTGCAACTGATGGCGTTCTCCCTTATCCTGACAGAATCAATATTTGGGCGAAACAACTCTGTATCAAAAAACAGGTCAAAGGAAGTCAAAACAGTACCACCCTGCCCCGAAGTTGCACCATAAGGGTCATTAGCATGAAGAAGCAAGATTCCATTAGCACCGCCATCGGTATTAATAGAAAGGTCAGCACTGATAGCCGGTTCCGCTATGGCAACATAACCACCACCACCGCCTCCGCCCGGCCCAACTTTAAAAGTTGTGAATACAGGATGAATATATTCTGAATTGCCGCCATCTCCGCCCCTTGCTTCAACAATGGTATTACCGTTTACAGTAGGGATATTTAATAAAATGCTCCCCCCGGCTCCACCTCCACTCATGCCGTCATTACAGACACTCGAACCTGGGCAAACCTGTGCTTCTGTTCCATTTGCCCTGATACCGTTGCCATTTGAAATAAGGGAATTTGCCTGTATAACTATAATACCACCGCCATGACCTGCAGGATACTCATTCTGATCATTGCCATGCCCCATACCACCACCACCGCCTAAAAAGAGCTTGTTAAGCGTTACATTATTTGCTAATGCTTTACCACCCTTTCCCCCTATGTTCTCAGCAAGTGTGCCGCAATCATTCCATTGATTTCCTCCATGTCCGCCTGCTCCTGCATTACTGCCGCCGCCCCCGCCTGCATTATGAGCATTACCTCCGCCTCCGGCATTCGCCGGAGATCCTCTTCCAAAATTATTATTGTTGGCCACCATGTAAATGCCTTCTCCTTTTCTTCCGCCATTATTCGAAGCCGGTGTGTAAAAATATCCCGGCATATTACATGTAACAACCGAACTGTTGTGTGGTGTTGCCCCCTTGAAGCCTCTTCCGCTCACATCAATTTCACCGGCGCCGCTTAGCGTTAGGTCATTTTCAACAATTACAGCTAAAACCCCTCCTTTCGAACCATCCCAGGGCAAACAGGTTAACTTATCTGTCACTGTCATGTCCTGGTAATAAGGAACTCTTATTAACTGAACCTTACCTGTAGCCCAGTCATAATCCCTTTCCAGGTTATTCAACAACTCGAGACTGTTTCCATTAATAGCTTTGATATAATTAAACTCGTAGTTGCCAGCGTTTCTATAATCGGTAATATTACCATAGGACACGTTGTTTGCGCTATCAATTATTGCCCCTTTCATTTGCACTAATAAAACAGTATCGCCAATTGAAAAATCTGCACTATTCTGAACAGAGATAGAATTTGAACATATATTGTATGATAACGCTTCAGTATACCTGTTTACAATAACATCCTGCATCACCCTTATATTACATGAGTCAGGTGTCACAGGTGCACAATTCGGATTAACCTGGTTAATAACTGCACCAGAAACAAGATTGCCATTCCATGCAGCATTTCCCTGATTATTAACAAGATCATTAAACCGATAATAAGCAACTAATCCAGTCTGCGCTGTTGGATTGGGCAAGCTACCATTCATATAAGACCTGATATCTTCAACTGAACGGGCAATGTTCCATATCCTGACTTCGTTGATGTGTCCGCCAAACTGATCATAATCTCTATCATGTGCTCCCGATAACTGGCCTATAGTTGTCAGAAGATTATTTGTAGCCATGTTACCTGTACAAGCAGTTTCCCCCATTAAAATGCCGTTCGTGTAAAACTTAAGCATAGCTCCATCATAAACCATTGCCACATGATGTGTTTTATTTCGTTCCGGCAAACAAGTAGTAATGATTTTGTACCCGCTTGAACTGGTAGTTATTTCACAGCCTGAAGCGAGCAGGGAATAATTCACATTGGTAAAGGTGGTATGCTTTGATACAACTTTTCCTCCATTTGCACCTCCAAATGCAGGATTACCTGATAAATTAATTTGAGCTTCGACTGTCAATTTGTTGCCTGCTATATCAATATCACCAACTTCAACCCTGGATCCCAGGTTTGGAGTAAATACCCAGTTATCACATGTTTGCGCAATTGCAGGGCTAAAAAAAATAAAAGAATAAAAAATAAAAGAAAAGAAAATGAGTGTTAGTCTCATGTAAATTACTTTGCAGGATAAGGTGATGCTGCTTGTTTCCACAAAATAAAAAAAAACGCTGAAGAATTAAAATACGGAAGCCTTTTAATAACACTCTATTTAGACAGGTATTCTAAAAATTTCTTCATACTTGTTTGCTTCCTACTATCAAGACAATAACTTAAATGAAGATTATAATATTTTTTCATATCATACAAATCATCCGGTAACAAGGCCACAATTTCATCAATATGCTGCAATCCCATGGCATTGGCTTCATCAAATAACCGCACAAATTCATCCGGCAGTTTATGTTTGCTCACCCACACTGCAAACACGAAGGGCAAGCCCGTGATAGCTTTCCATTCGCTGCCGAGATCATAAATAAATGTGGAGATCTTGCGTTGCTCCAGGGCCCGGTCACCAATCACCAGGCCGGCAGTGGTTCCTTTAATTTCAGAACGGTAATTTTCATCTGCAGCTTCCACAATTTCCGGGTGTATGCCCCAGTATTCTTTCATCAGCCATTTTAATAACGCAACTGATGAACGGCTTTGATAATCGAGATAAACTTTTTCAATTTCCTGCATGGGCACTTCACTGAACAATGCCACTGATGCGATCTCCCCTTCAGTGCCGATGCAATAGTTGCCCACAATATGGTAAGAAGATAACTGCGAAATTGCTGCCACCGGTATCAGTGCCACATCCACCTTATCTTCGGCCAGCAGCTGCGCCACTTTGGCCGGGTAGGCGCCTACCAGTTCGATCTGCTCACAGATGGGTGGTCTTTCCAAACCATAAATCAGCGGTTTGGTGTTCATGTAATTAACAATACCAACTCTTATCTTCTCCAATTGAGCTATTTTTGCCGGGCAAAGGTAAAGGAACAACAACTAACAAGAAACCAGCAACCAGCAATTATCATGGAACTCACCGCACTCACCGCTATTTCTCCGATTGATGGCCGCTACCGCAAACAGGTGCAGCACCTGGATGAATATTTTTCCGAATATGCCCTGATGAAATACCGGGTGCTGGTGGAAATTGAGTACCTGCTTTTCCTGGAAAGAAAAAAATTCTTCAAACTCTCTAACAAAGCCATCAAACACCTGCAAAAACTGGCTGAAGATTTTGGTCCTGAAGACGGACAGGAAATAAAGCAGATCGAATTCACCACTAACCATGATGTGAAAGCGGTGGAATATTTCCTGAAAAATGAATTAGAAAAATGCGGCGCTAAAGAGGCCAAAGAATGGGTGCATTTCGGACTGACTTCGCAGGACATCAACAATACCGCTGTGCCGCTGCTGTGGAAACATGCTGTTGAGTATGAATACCTGCCCGCCCTGCTCAATTTGAACAAACAATTACGACTGCTGGCTGAGGAATGGAAAGAAATACCCATGCTGGCCCGCACACACGGGCAACCGGCCAGTCCCACCAAACTCGGTAAAGAGATCATGGTCTTTGTAGCAAGGATCGAAAGCCAGGTGGAGCAATTCATCGGCATTCCTTTTACCTGCAAGTTTGGCGGGGCCACCGGCAATTTCAATGCACATCATGTGGCGTTTCCAAAAATGGATTGGGTGAAATTTGGTAACGAATTCACAGAGCAGATAGGATTGAGCAGGCAGCAATTCACAACACAGATAGAACATTACGATAACCTGGCGGCGCATTTTGATTGCATCAAACGCATCAATAACATCCTGCTCGATTTCTGCCGGGATATCTGGAGCTATGTCTCGATGGACTATTTCAAACAAAAAACAAAAAAAGGCGAAGTTGGCTCCTCTGCTATGCCCCACAAGGTGAACCCGATTGATTTTGAAAATGCCGAAGGCAATCTCGGTTTTGCCAATGCCGTCTTTGAACATCTTTCTTCCAAACTGCCGGTGTCAAGGCTGCAAAGAGACCTCACTGATTCCACTGTGTTGCGCAATATCGGCGTTCCCTTTGCACATACCATGATCTCTATCCGTTCCATCGAAAAAGGATTGAGCAAACTCGTTATCAACGATGCAAAAATTCATGATGATCTTGAAAACAACTGGGCGGTGGTGGCCGAAGCCATTCAAACCATCCTGCGCAGGGAAAGATACCCCAACCCCTACGAGGCATTGAAAGACCTGACAAGAGGAAATCATGCCATTGACAAAAAGGCAATTCACCAGTTCATTGAAGGACTGAAAGTGAGTGATGAAGTGAAAAAAGAGCTGAAAAAGATCACCCCGCATAATTATACCGGCGTCGCTGCAAAATTCTAATACTCTCAATATCTTTTTTGCACAGTATTTGCCTGTTGTATGCAAACAACAGGTTATGAAAAAGATAGTAATTGCAGCATTGACGTTGTCCCTTTTTTTGGCTTGCAGCAAACCTGCTGCTGAAAACACACTAAATAGTACTCTAAAAGGCCGTTATATTGGCTATTTCCAGCGCACCGGCATGGATTCTGTGTGGGTGAGCCTGCTGTTCTCCGAAAATAAATTTGAAGGCAATAGTGCAATAGCACAATACCCGGCCATCTGTGCCGGTAGTTTTTCCATTGACGGGAACAAGATCATATTCACAGACAGCTGTGCATGGACTGCTAATTTCGACTGGTCGCTGGTGCTGAATGGCACCTACACTATCGAAGCTTTGCCTGAGCAAAAATTAAGGATATGGAGAAGTAATGGAAATAGGGTGGACGAATACAGGCTTGGCAAAGCTATCCGTTAACGGGGTCGACGATAATGATAGATATTCAGGTCAATTTCTTCGTGGGTAAATACATGACTAAATACAAACCCGGCTTTGAGCAACACTTTCTGTGAAGCAGTATGCGGCACTTCTGTCACCCCATACACTTCATCTGCAGAAAAATTTTGCCAGTAATGTTCCAGCCCTTTCTTCGTCAGTTCTGTTGCATACCCTTTTCCCCAGTTTTCTTTGGGAAAAGCATAGCCCATTTGTATTTTATCCTGATCCCATGGCAGCGGAATGATGGCAAACGAGCCGACAAATTCTCCATTGATAATATCATGAACCGCCCAGCGGCCCAGGCCCGGTTGTTCATCATATGCCACCAATAATTTTTGAAATGAATCCAGCGCCTCTGTCCTGTTCTGTACCGGCCGGATATAACGCACCACATCTGCATCACCATTGAGCCGGAAAAAATTTTCAAACTCAACCGGCAAATAGCGGCGAACGATCAGTCTTTCAGTATTAAATATCATACACAGCCTCCCCAAACCCCTCCGCAGGAGGGGCTTATGGGTCGTTTAAATTTTATAGTTGCTGACAAATTCAAAGATAAACGAACAATACAATTGGAGTTATCCTTTTCTCTAATACACTAACATCTATAAAACTCCAAAGTCCCCCTGCGGGGGACCTGCCTGCCGGCAGGCAGGTTAGGGGGCTTCTTCTTTGTGAATCTCTGATGTAAAATGAAATTCAATATCCGGGTTATTGGTCCTTTCGGTATTCAGGAACCATTCGCTTTGCGCCAGGTACACAGGATATCCGTCTTTGTCTTCTCCAGAATTGGCCTGCTTGAATCGGAGAAAGTCTTGTAGTTTTTTCTCATCCTTGCTTGTCAGCCAGCAGGCTTTGTAAAAAGGCAACGTATTAAACACCACCGATGCACCATATTCATGCAGCAAACGATACTGTATCACTTCAAATTGCAGTTCACCTACGCAACCAATGATTTTTTTATTGCCGCCAAACTGGGTGAACAATTGCGCCACCCCTTCATCGGTCAATTGCATCAACCCTTTTTCCAGTTGCTTTGTTTTCATCGGGTCCTTATTCACCACTTCTTTGAATATTTCGGGAGAGAAAGAAGGGATGCCGGTAAAATAGAATTCTTCCCCTTCTGTCAGCGTATCACCGATCTTAAAATTACCCGTATCAAACAAACCCACCACATCGCCTGCATATGCATCTTCAATGATGCTTTTGTCCCTTGCCATGAAAGAATAGGGATTGCTGAAACGGATATCCTTGTCTAAGCGTACATGGTGAAAATATTTATTCCGTTCAAACTTACCCGAGCATACCCGGAAGAAAGCGATGCGGTCACGGTGCTTAGGGTCAAGATTGGCATGTATCTTAAAAACAAAGCCGCTCATCTTATCTTCTTCCACATCCAGCAATCGTGTGGTGGTTTCCCGGCTTCTTGGCGTCGGGGCAATACGGATAAACGTATCCAGCATTTCCTTCACTCCGAAATTGTTGATGGCGCTGCCGAAAAATACCGGCGCCACTTTTCCCGCCAAATAATCTTCCACTTTCAGTTCGCCGTGCACACCATCCACCAGTTCCACATCTTCCCGCAACCGGGCAGCATCTTTCTCACCCAACTTTTCATCCAGCACTTTATCAGACAGATCAGAAATGGCAATGCTGTCGTCATCAGCCTTTGTGTTGGCCGTAAACAACAGTAAACTTTTATCATGAAGATTGTAAACACCTTTGAACTCCTTGCCGCTGTTGATGGGCCATGTCATCGGGTGCAGGTGAATGGATAACTCCTTTTCAATTTCTTCCAGCAGGTCAAAACGATTCTTACCGTCACGGTCCATTTTGTTGACAAAAACGATCACCGGTGTATCCCTCATGCGGCACACTTCCATTAGCCTTCTCGTTTGTTCTTCCACCCCGTTCACACTATCCACCACCAAAATAACGCTGTCCACCGCTGTCAGTGTCCGGTATGTATCTTCTGCAAAATCCTTGTGACCCGGAGTGTCGAGCAGGTTGATGAGAATTTTATTGTACTCAAAGCTCATCACAGAGGTGGCTACTGAGATACCCCGCTGCCTTTCGATCTCCATAAAATCGGAGGTCGCATGTTTCTTGATCTTATTGCTCTTCACGGCACCCGCCACCTGGATGGCGCCGCCAAACAACAGGAATTTTTCTGTCAGCGTTGTCTTTCCCGCATCGGGGTGAGAAATGATGGCAAATGTTCTGCGCTTTTTTATTTCGTTGTGATAATTCATGCTGGCTGCTTCTTTTGCAGGTATGCCATACTTCTAAAGTATGGCATACCTTACGACTATCTTTTAAAGGCGGCAAAGGTAAGGTTTGTTCCCAGATGACAGGAAACAAGACAGTCGTTAACTTTGGAGAAAAATATTCATGGGCAAACTCCACGACTCCATCAAACTGGCGCATAAAGAGTTTATCGAAAAGCAGCACCTGTTTTTTGTAGCCACCGCACCGCTCAGCGCCGATGGCCGGGTGAACCTTTCACCAAAAGGATTGGATTGTTTCCGTGTTTTATCCGAACACAAAGTGGCCTACATGGACCTGATCAGCAGCGGCAACGAAACGTCTGCCCACACCAAAGAAAATGGCCGCATCACCATCATGTTCTGTTCATTTGAAGGGGCGCCGAATATTTTGCGGCTGTATGGAAAAGGTCATGCCGTGCTGCCGGGCACTGAAGAATGGGATGAACTGGCCCCGCATTTCACCATCTATCCCAGCACAAGACAGTTCATCGTTGCTGATATTGATCTCGTTCAAACATCCTGCGGCTTTGGTGTGCCATTGTTCGATTTCGCTGGTCACCGGGACATTCATTTTGAATGGGCCGAAAAGAAAGGCGCTGATGGTTTGCTGGAATATATTCAGCAGAACAACCTCAAAAGCCTGGACGGATTGCCTACTGATCTTGCCACGAAGGAATGATGCTTTCTGCCACCAGTAACTATTTTAAGCCAGTCATCTTATATCATTTCAAACGGGTTGCTAATTGCTGTAATTTAATTACACAATAAAAACTCTTGTCATGAACGATCTTTCATTTGCCCGCCGCCGCTTTATCAAAAGTTCCGCTTTTGGTTTAATGGGTATAACAACATTTGGTTTTACCAATGCCGGCGAAAACAATCATATGACATTACCCGGGGATAAGAAACTATTTTATCGCTATCCGAGCATGGATGATGAAATGGTCAGCGGTATTGTTGGCGCCTCTCATTTCAATTTTGACAAAGTGAAAGAACTCGTCAGCAAACGACCCGAACTGGCCGGCGCTGCGTGGGACTGGGGTTTTGGCGATTGGGAAACGGCATTAGGCGCTGCCTCGCATGTAGGCAGAAGAGATATTGCTGAATTACTGATGAGCCATGGCGCAAGACCTGATATTTTCACTTTTGCAATGCTGGGGGCTTATAAAAGTTTGCAGGAAATAGTGGAGACAGTTCCGGGCATTCAAAGCACTCCCGGTCCGCATGGCATCACTTTGCTTCAACATGCTAAAAACCGGCTCCTGGATAAGAATATTACAGCAGAAGATAAAGCCAACGTGAATAAAGTGGTCACTTACCTTGAAACGGTTGGTAAGGCGGATGAAAAACCAAAGAACCTCGACATAACAGAGGAAGAAAAGAAAAAATATTTGGGTGAATACCGGTTTGGGGATGGCGAAAATGAAAGTTTTGTTGTAGATCTGCACAGGCTTGGCTTTTTACAACTGGCCCGCAAGGGTTCTTCCGCAAGGAAATTGAATAAAATAGCTGGTAATGCTTTTTCTCCGGCAGGAGCCGCTTCTGTCAACATCATTTTTAAGATCAGCAATGATAAAGCCGTTTCGCTGAGTGTGCATGAACCAGAGCCGTTGGTGATGGCCGTAAGGGTATAGATTATTACCTGGTGGTCAAACAAAATCTTTACCGGGCCGTTTTTCATCGGTAAATTCGCAGCATGATCCGCCGCTCATTAGAAATAACAGGCAGCAGTTTTATCATGGCGCTGCAGGAGTTGTGGAAAAACAAACTCCGCACTTTCCTTTCATTGTTTGGGATCACCATTGGCATTTTTTGCATCATCGGTGTGCTCACAGTAGTCAACAGCCTTGAAAAAAACATACAGAACGAAGTAAGATCACTGGGCAATAATACTATCTACGTTGATAAATGGGACTATAGCGCCGGCGGCGGCCCTGATTATCCTTGGTGGCGCTATGTGAACAGGCCACTGCCAAAGTATAATGAAGTCAGGCAGATCAGGGAAAGAGTGCCGTCTGCCAAATATATTGCCTTTCGCATCCGGGCCAATGATAATATCGGTTTTGGTGGCAGCATCATTTCCAATGTGAATATTTATGGCATAAACGAGGACTTTGAAGATATTCAGCCTTTTAATATTCTGCAGGGCCGATATTTTTCTGATGCCGAGTTTGACCGGGGCAGCCCTGTTGTCGTTATGGGATATGAAGTGGCGGAAAAATTGTTTGGCGCCCCCGAACTGGCTGTAGAAAAACAAGTGGAGGTAAGAGGTAAGAAACTGCTGGTGGTTGGCGTTATCACCAAACAGGGAAAACAAATGATCGGCGGCTGGGAATTTGACCAGAGTATTGTCACTCCCTACCGTTTTGCCCGCAACATCATCAACGAACAAAGAGGTGATCCCGTTATCATGGTGCAGGGACAGGATGGCCTCAGCAGTAAGGCGCTCAAAGACCAGTTGACCGGCGCCATGCGGGCCATTCACAAACTAAGCCCTACCAAGGATGATGATTTTGCATTGAACGACATCAATGATTTCAGCGATGCCATCAGTTCTGCTTTTGCCGGGCTTAACATGGGAGGATGGGCCATTGCGTTGCTATCCCTGATTGTCGGCATGTTTGGGGTGGCCAATATCATGTTTGTGTCAGTGAGAGAAAGAACCAGCCAGATAGGATTGAAAAAAGCCATCGGTGCCAAGAACAGGGTGATACTCGCTGAGTTTTTATTAGAATCCGCTTTTCTCTGCATCATCGGCGGATTGATCGGACTGCTGATGGTTTTCCTGCTGACACTTGTACTCAGCGGAGCACTGAATTTCCCGGTATTCATCTCTACCAATAATATGATCCTGGCTATCATCATCTGCATCGTCACCGGCATTGCCGCTGGTTTTATTCCAGCCTCCCAGGCAGCGAAAATGGACCCGGTGGTGGCGATAAGGAGTAAATAGTCGAAAGGTTGAAAAGGATTAGAAGTATTTTTGTTCCCTGTTAACCACATTAACGTTATCAACTTGTCAACTGTAATCCTCGCCATAGAATCTTCCTGCGACGAAACTTCTGCTTCGCTGTGTGTGGATGGAAAAATTCTTTCCAACCACATCGCCAACCAGAAAGTGCATGAGCAATACGGCGGCGTGGTGCCTGAGTTAGCTTCGAGGGCACATATGCAAAACATCGTGCCGGTGGTGGAAGCGGCAATGTGGGATACCGGTTATGGAATAAAAGATATTGATGCAATAGCTTTTACCCAATCACCCGGACTGATCGGTTCATTATTAGTGGGTTCACAATTCGCCAAATCATTATCACTGGCATTGAATAAGCCACTGATCGCTGTGCATCATATGCAGGCGCATGTGCTGGCAAATCTTATTGACGATCCCAAACCCTCATTCCCCTTTTTATGCCTGACGGTCAGTGGCGGTCATACACAAATTGTTTTGTGTGAGTCAGCAACAAAAATGAAAGTGATCGGTGAAACTATTGATGATGCCGCCGGTGAAGCCTTTGACAAATCGGCCAAATTGCTGGGTCTTCCCTATCCCGGCGGCCCTTTGATTGATAAATACGCCAAAGAAGGCAACCCGGATCGTTTTAAGTTTCCCGAACCGCAGATACCCGGTCTTGATTTCAGCTTCAGCGGGTTGAAAACTTCTATTCTATATTTTTTGCAGAATGCAGGCAAAAGTCATGTGTACAAAGAGGAGTTCCTGTCAACTGAAGAAGAGAAGGAACAATTCATTGCTTCAAACCTCAATGACATCTGCGCCTCCATTCAGCACCGCATTGTGACCATCCTGCTCAACAAACTGAAAAAAGCATCTATCGAAACAGGCATTAAAGACATTTGCATTGCCGGGGGTGTTTCGGCCAACAGCGGTTTGCGGAAAGCATTGGAAGAAGCTGGGAAAAAATATCACTGGAACACTTTCATTCCCGCTTTCCAGTATTGCACCGATAATGCAGCGATGATTGCGATTACCGGCTATTATAAATACCTCGCCGGTGATTTTGCTGACTTATCCGTCAGTGCTACAGCAAGGGCAGAGTGGTGATGCTGATGCAGCCCTGAGCTTGCCGAAGGGTGGTCAATTATTTTACAAGCACTTCTTCAAATGAGCAATTCTTATTTCCGGTTTAAACAGTTCACCATTAACCAGGACAAATGCGCCATGAAAGTTACGACGGATGGTTGCTTGTTCGGGGCATGGGTGAGTGAGAAAGTTAGAGATCAGAAGTCAGAAATTCGAACGGCACTGGATGTTGGCAGCGGCACGGGATTGCTTTCCTTAATGTTTGCCCAAAAGAATCCCTCGCTGACCATTGATGCCATTGAAATGGATGAAGAAGCGGCTCAGCAGGCCCAAGAAAATATCGGCTCTTCCCCGTGGAAAAACAATATCAACCTGGTCCAGGCCGATGCAAGAACATTTCAATATCCTCAGCAATATGATATCATCATCAGCAACCCCCCCCTTTTATGAAAATGAATTAAAGGGCGATGACAAGAAAAAGAATGTAGCCCATCACAATGAAGGATTGTTATTGCAGGAGCTGCTGGCCATCATCAAAAATAACCTGCAAGCCAGCGGCAGGTTCTTCCTGCTGCTGCCCTATAAAAGAAATGCCGAGATCAAAGACCTGCTGCTGGAACATGAATTTGACATTTCTGAAATTGTTTTTGTCAGGCAATCAGTAAAGCATGATTTTTTCCGAATCATGATTGAAGGAAAACTCAATCGTGGAGAAAGCGCCGAAACAATTATTGATGATTTAAGCATCTGGGATGAAAAACATCAATACACAACTGAGTTTGTCTCGCTGCTGAAAGATTATTACCTCTACCTGTAGCCACTAAAAACAAATTAACTGGTCTTCCCTTCTGCATAATCCTGAAGATACTCGTAGTGGGTTGTCAGTTTACCATTTTCTGTCATCGTAGCCCTTTCAATTATTTCTGATCCTCCTTTCAGCAGATCATCCAGCACATACTTGATCAGTTGTTCACCAAAATAACGGCTGGCATCTCTTGGCAATTCATTGGGCAGGTTGCCCACGGCCATCAGATCAACAGAACTCTCCAGATAAGGCGCAGTTTTTTGTAATGTCTTTTTATCTACACCATAAACCGGGTCTTCGATGGTTTGATCTCCGATATTGATGGGCACAGAGCCGTTCACATCATCTGTAATATCTGCAATGGTCTGAATAATGAAGTCTTCTGAACTCACATCTGTTTTCTCAAACAACCGCGGCACATTTTTATCCCAGAACACACCGTTCATTAAAATATCTGTCTGTGCGGCATAGGGCAAAAACTTACATTCATAGTTCTCCGGGTTATTATGAAAATCTTCCCGGCTATAGCCGCCTGTTGTTTTATGACGATACAGGTCAGCGCCTTTCAGTTGTGTGTACACAGGATAAGAAAAGCGGCGTTTCAGGTAATCTTCCGGTTCCACTTCATGAATGCCCATCAGGTTCATAATTTCCAAAATGCCATGCGCCACACGGCCTGAACCCGTCACGGCAATTTTTACATTGGGCAACCGCAATCCGAAATAGTTATGGATAAGTTCACGAAAACTTCTTTGCTTGTACACCCTATCGAGTTTATACAAACCGGTGCGGTTGCCATAGGCCATCATCCCGTTATGTGCTCCCACCACCCCGGCAAAAAAACCAAACCCAATGATGCGCTGACCATCATCATGCTCCAGGCATTCATAATCTATCAGCCGGATATTTTTATCCAAAACAGCCCGCAGCACTTTTTGATTATGCGGCTGCTTCTTTTTGGTGTGGGAAAAGAACAGGTAGGTTTTACCGGGGATCAGTTGCTCCGGCGGCACTTCTTTGATGCCCATCAATATATCGCAGTCGCTGATATCGTCTTTCACTTCAGCCCCGGCAGCGAGATATTCACGGTCGGAAAAACAACGATCGGCTGATGATTGAGCCACTACCCTTACCGTACCTGAATTCTTATGTATCCATTTGCATTGGGCGGGTGTCAGCGCCACCCGGTTATCTGCCGGTATTTTTCCTTCTTTGATAAGTCCGATCCTGACCATAATAGTACATTTGCACCCGTTAGTTATCGGGATGTTCAGTAAGCGGACAAATGTAGTTTTAAATTCCGGGAGAAACTTATGACCTATTTTGATTTGTTTGAAATACCTGTGCAGTTAAAGGTGAATGCAGCGGCTTTGTCCAAACGCTTTTTTGAACTGAGCCGCCAATATCATCCCGATTATGCCGCCAATGCCAGCGCCGAAGAACAAGGAGAGGCTTTGGAAAAATCAGCGCTGCTGAACAAAGCCTGGAAAACCTTTCAAAACCCGGATGAGACCATTAAATATGTGCTCCAACTGAAAGGGCTGCTGGAGGAAGAAGAAAAATATGAACTGCCACCTGATTTCCTCATGGAAGTCCTGGAAATAAACGAGCAAATCATGGATGGTAATGACCCTGGCAATCTAAAATCTAAAATCGAAAATCTTCAATCTGATATTCATGCCCCTGTTACAAAAATTGTGGAAGGTTATAAAGACGGTCTTACTACCGAAAAAGAACTGCTGCAGGTAAAGCAGTATTACTACAAGAAAAAATATTTGGATCGCATCCGGCGGGAATTACAAGAAAAATAAAAGCCCCTCTTTTTGAGGAGCCTTGTGCCCGGGACTGGAATCGAACCAGCACATTCTTGCGAACGGCAGATTTTGAGTCTGCTGCGTCTACCAATTCCGCCACCCGGGCGGGGGTGCAAATGTAAAGGCTAAAAATTAAAGTAAAAAATTAATCAGCTCCCAACGAAGACCGCAGCAACCTGACCTCATTACTATCAATAAAATTATTCGCATAACTTTCTTCCGACCCGGCAAAAGCAAGGTGAATGAATTGCATCTCCCCTTTTTTCTTTGCTCGCAGGGATGAATGAAATTCTGTGCAACCGGTTTTATCAGCCAGCATTTTGATATTCTCTTTTCTCACCCCGCTGCCGGGCATGATGATGATGCGGTCATCAGCCAGTTTATTCAGATCTGCTATCAACTCCACTCCATCGGGTGCGGCAGGCTTTTGTCCCGAAGTAAGAATTCGTTCACAACCCATTTCTATAATTTGCTCCAGGGCAGCATAGGGATCTTTGCAGCGGTCAAATGCCCGGTGAAAGGTTACTCCCATCGGGTAAGCAGCTTCCACTAATTGTGCACTGCGTTTTACATCAATCGTTCCGTCAGCATGCAGCAATCCGATCACCACACCATCACAACCCAGTTCTTTACACAGCTTCACATCCTGCAGCATAATGCTGAATTCTTCATCATTGTATAAAAAATCACCGCCCCGCGGACGAATGATCGGGTATAAAGCAATGTGAAATGCCTCCCTGCATTTTTTGATCATCCCGAAAGAAGGCGTTGTGCCGCCATCAGCAAGATTGTCGCAGAGTTCGATGCGGTCAGCGCCTCCTTCCACGGCAGCTTTGGTTGTGCTGAAATCAGACGTGGCGATCTCAATAATGTATTTCGTATTGCTCACTTCAATATGCTTTTGGCTTCTACTAATTCTTCTTTATCGTTTGTGCGAAGAGCAAAACTGAATCCTTTATGTATGGAATAAGCTCCCACCTCCCCTTTTTTGCTCAATGCTAAAAATGCCACCTGTATGTCCTTTACCTTTTCGCCTTTGATGCGGATAATTCTTTCCACCACTTTTTGGCAGGCCGCTTCAGGTGATAAACCCTGCCGCATCAGTTCCACCACAGAATGCGAACCGGCCACCCGTATCACATCCTCACCCTGGCCGGTGGCTGTGCAGGCGCCCACTTCATTGTCCACATACAAACCGGCGCCTATGATGGGTGAATCACCCAAACGCCCCCGCATTTTAAAACCGGCGCCGCTGGTGGTGCAACTGCCACTGAGATTGCCGTTTGCATCCATCGCCACCATCCCGATAGTATCATGGTTCCATTCGCCGCTGTCGAGTTTGGCAGGTGCAAATGGTCCATGCCCTTTTTGTCTTTCAATATTTATGGCAGGTGGCTTATACTCCGATTTCTTCAGCCAGTTATCATAATTCTTCTGCGCATCCGGCGACAACTTTTGTTCTTCCAATGGAAATCCCTCTGCAACGGCGAATTGCTGCGCCCCTTCGCCGACCAGCATCACATGCGGTGTTTTTTCCATCACCCTCCTGGCCACGGTTATCGGATGTTTTATTCTTTCCAGGAAAGCAACAGCGCCGCAATTAAAATTTTCATCCATGATGCAGGCATCCAGTGTAACAAACCCGTCACGATCAGGATTGGCGCCAAGCCCCACACAGCAATTTTGCGAAGCCTCGGTGTCCATCACGCCTTTTTCCACTGCATCCAATGCACGGCCGTTTTTGCTTAATACTTCCCATGCTGCTTTGTTGGCCGCCAGCCCCGCATCCCAGGTGGAAATGACCACAGGTTTTCCGGTTACCGAAACAGGTTGTGCACAACCCGACGCAACTTTGCCCAGCATTATTCCCAGCGAACCCAGGGCTGATGACTGAATGAACTTTCTGCGATTGAACATGTTTAAACAATTGTGTCGTCCGAAATTAATGTATCCGGGTTCAAATACTTGGAAAAACAGAAACCCTTTACGCACAGCCTGCAAAACTCAGCCGGAATGATTAACAGAACCCTAAGAATAAATATTTGATGTTTAAACATTGATTATATACCTTTGTATTCATAAATCAAAAAAATGAAAATAGAGATCATATCAGGGAGTCCAAGAATAAACAGTGTAACCCGTCGTGTGGCATTGCATTTGAAAAACTGGATTGCTCAAAACACATACCATGATGTTGATATTATTGACATGAAAGACTGGAACATTCCGGCCGTACAATCGGTATGGGTAACAGCCGAAAAAGCACCGGTGGAATTTCAGCCATTGGCACATCGCATTTTTGATGCCGATGCTATTATCCTGGTTACACCGGAATACAATGGCAGCTACTCCCCCGCTATGAAAAATCTGCTGGATCATTTTCCGAAACAGCATCACAAACCTTTTGGCATTGTGACAGCTTCACCTGGAGCAATGGGTGGTATGAGAGCTTCACAACAACTGCTGCTGCTTATCCCTGCCCTTTTTGGTATCACGTCTCCGTATATGCTGATTGTTCCATCTGTCGACAAAAAATTCAGTCCGGATGGCGATCTGCTCGATGAAAACTTCCAGAACAGTGTGGTGAATTTTCTCAATGAGTTCACCTGGCTGGCAGAAAGATTAGTTCCGGAAAAAATAATGGCCCCCTAAACCTGCCTGCCGGCAGGCGGGTCCCCCGCAAGGGGGGACTTTAGAAACTCAAATTTGCAAACTCTCTAAACTCATAAATTATGAAAACCATTCTTCACAAAGCAGCGACAAGAGGTCATGCCAATCACGGATGGTTGGATTCGTATCACACATTCAGCTTTGCCGGTTATTATGACCCGGAACGAATTCACTTCGGTGCATTAAGAGTGCTCAATGATGATACCGTTGCCGGCGGAATGGGCTTTGGCGCCCATCCGCATGATAATATGGAGATCATTTCCATTCCCACCTGTGGCGACCTTGAACATAAAGACAGCATGGGCAATTCGCAGGTCATCCGGCAGGGCGATGTGCAGGTGATGAGTGCAGGCACGGGCATACAACATTCAGAGAAAAACAAGAATGCAGATAAAGAAGTAAAGTTTTTCCAGATATGGGTTTTCCCCAATAAGAAAAATGTGGAGCCACGGTATGCACAGCAACACTTCAGCGATGCTGATAAGCACAATAAACTGCTGACAGTGGTATCGCCGGTCGGAACAAATGATG
Source organism: uncultured Chitinophaga sp. (assembly GCA_964437415.1). GTDB lineage: Bacteria > Bacteroidota > Bacteroidia > Chitinophagales > Chitinophagaceae > CADEDV01. The sequence continues at coordinate 56,418 of CAYTGN010000004.1, forward strand.
CCGCTGTGCAGATACAGCAGGATGCATGGTTTAGTTTAGGAAAACTGGATAAAGATTTTGCCGTTGGCTATGAACTGAAGAAAAAAGGTAATGGCGTTTATGCTTTTGTGATTGAAGGCGATGTAACCATCAATGGGCAAAAACTGAACCGCAGGGATGGATTCGGAATAACTAATGCAGACAAACTTGACATCACAGCCGACAGTGATGCAGAGATATTATTAATGGAAGTCCCTCTACTAAACTAAGGAGATTGTATGAGCAACATAAAAGTTATTGAATATATCATTGCCCCTCCGCCGCCGCATATGGTGGGTGATGGGTTCCGGGTGCATAGTTTTTTCCCGGGCGGCAGACTGATTGATAAAAAAAGAATGAGTCCATTTTTTATGCTGGACTATGGCTCAAAGATTGAATTCTCACCTGCTGATGAACCAAGAGGCGTAGGTGTGCATCCGCATGCCGGTTTTGAAACGGTGACCATTGCCTATCATGGAAAAATTGCCCATCACGATAGCGCCGGCAACAGCGGCATCATCGGTGAAGGCGATGTGCAATGGATGACGGCCGGCTCAGGATTGCTGCATAAAGAATACCATGAAGAAAATTTCAGCAAAACCGGTGGTTTATTCCAGATGGTGCAGTTGTGGGTGAATCTTCCGGCAGCATTTAAAAAGACAAAACCCAAATACCAGGAGATCACCAACAGCATGATGGGGCGGTCTTACCTGGCCAATGGGGAAAGTTTTATTGAAGTGATCGCCGGTGAATACAATGGCGTGAAAGGCCCTGCTTCTACATTCTCTCCTATGCAGGTGTACAATGCAAGATTGAAAAAAGGTGCAGATGCTGTTTTAAATTTTTCGGAAAACTACAACACCGGCTTGTTAGTTATTGAAGGAGCTGTGACTATAAATGGCAGCGATGTAGCGACTGATCATTTTGTACTATTCAAAAATGAAGGAGAGGAAATCCAGATCAACGCTTCAGAAGATGCAGTGATATTGGTTTTATCGGGAGAACCCATCAATGAACCCATCGCCGCATATGGCCCATTTTTGATGAATACATGGCCCGAAGTAGAACAGGCAATACAGGATGCCAATGCGGGGAAGTTTGGGGTGCTGGAAGAGTAATTGTGTGAATCGTGAATGCTCAATGGTGAATGTATTTCCTCATAAGAATACCCTACTCACCATTGACCATTCACCATTGACGATCAGCCATGCTTCTTTTCCATAAAAACCTGCAAATTCCTCCTCGCCCCTTTCTGCACTTTTCTCTTCATCCATCCCATCCAGCCAAAAACTTTGCCTTTCCAGCCAAGGGCCTGTCCTATCCAGGTGCTCAGGCGGAAACCATCGCTGTGTTCGATGATCTTACCATCTTTTATTCGCATAAAAGCTTTGATATTATTGACCACCTTATTGCCCGTTTTAGAGAATGTGTAACGGGCCGTCCATTCACAGGTATAATATTCTTCATCAACAGCCTTGATATTGTCAAAGCTCAGTGAAAAGTCTTTGGCATTTTTACATAGCATTTCCCACATACATTTCACTTCATCTTCCCGCAGGATCATAAACACCGGGTCACTGAAAATAATATCGTCGCTGTAGCAACTGTTCATCGTTGCATGATCGAGCCGCTGGAAGGCCGTATAGAATTTTTCGATCAACTGTTTATTGGCATCCATAATTTATAATGGGTGAAAATGAAGAATGGTTAAATTTAGCTTTTCAAAACTACATCATCATGGTACGCAAAGTCTATCTGCTGCTCTATTTATTATTCCCGGTGCTACTGGCCGCACAAACCGACCAGGATTCTGCCTGGATCAGGGAAAACTATACTAAAACAGAAGTCTATATCCCGATGCGGGATGGAGTAAAGCTTTTCACAACCATTTACATGCCTAAAGATAAAAGCGAGAAACATCCCATCCTGATGACAAGGACACCCTATTCCTGTGCGCCTTATGGCGAAGGATTTTCAGCCCGGCTATGGGAACGGCATACCAAATATTACATGCGGGAAAATTATATCATCGTGACACAGGATATTCGTGGACGCTGGATGAGTGAAGGTGAGTTTGAAGATGTGCGGCCATTCAATAAAAACAAAACAGGAACTGACATTGACGAAGCCAGTGACACTTATGATGCGATTGACTGGCTGGTGAAAAACCTACCCAATAACAATGGTCGTGTCGGAGTGTATGGTATTTCCTATCCCGGTTTTTATTCTACGATGGCAGCAGCATCCGGCCACCCGGCATTGAAGGCTGTTAGTCCGCAGGCGCCGGTAACAGATTGGTTTATGGGTGATGACTTTCACCACAATGGTGCATTTTTTCAGTTAGATGGTTTTCGCTTCTATTCTTCCTTTGGCAAACCAAGACCCAAACCTACTACAGTTGGCTCTCCGGGTTATGATTTCAAAATAAGGGACAATTATAAATTTTACCAGGAAACCAAAACGTTGAAAGAACTCGCAAGGCTGATGGGCGACAGTATAAAATTCTGGAAAGAGATGTATGCCCATCCCAACTACGATGAATGGTGGCAGGCAAGGGATGCGAGAAAAGCCATGTATAACATCAAACCTGCCATGCTGGTGGTGGGCGGTTTGTTTGATGCGGAAGATTGCTGGGGAGCCTGGAATTTGTACAAAGCCATTGAAAAACAAAATCCGGGTATTCATAATAAAATAGTGATGGGCCCCTGGTATCATGGCCAGTGGGCCAGCCGTGACGGCAGTTTTTTAGGTAATGTAAAATTTGGCAGCAACACTGCTTTCTGGTACCAGAACAATATTGAAATCCCATTCTTCAACTATTATCTTAAAGGAAAAGGTGAAGAACCCCATCTGCCCGAAGCAACTATTTTCTTCACCGGTGAGAACAACTGGAAAAAATTTGAACAATGGCCGCCGGCGACAACACAACCAAGACCCATCTATCTGGCACCGGAAGGGGCTTTGTCATGGAATCTCCCCATGTATGTGAAAACGGGAAGTTTCACTGAATATATCAGCGACCCTGATAAACCGGTACCCTATACAGAAGATGTGCATCATGGAAGAACAAGAGAATATATGACCGATGACCAGCGGTTTGCTTCAAGAAGACCCGATGTGCTCACATTTGAAACCGATCCTCTCGAGCAAGAGCTCACACTTGCCGGGCCGGTTATTGCCGATCTGAAAGTATCCCTTAGCACAACCGATGCTGATTTTGTTGTAAAGGTGATTGATGTGTTCCCTGATGACTTTCGTTATACAGGTACTTCCGCAATCCCTCCGCCAACTGTCGGAGGTGGTGGGGCTCCAATGGGTGGTTACCAGATGCTGGTCCGTGGCGAGATCATGCGGGGCCGCTTCCGCAACAGTTTTGAAAAACCGGAAGCATTTAAACCCGGTAAAATTGAAACAGTGAAATTTGAATTACCAGATGTGGCGCATACTTTCAAAAAAGGACACCGGCTGATGATACAGATCCAAAGCAGTTGGTTTCCGCTGGCGGATATGAATCCGCAGAAATTTGTGAACATTTATGAAGCAGAGAAAAGTGATTTTCAGAAAGCAGTTATCAAAATTCATCATGACGGGAAAAATGCCAGCAGCATCCTGTTGCCGGTGATGAGATGAGGGGGCAATCCCCCCAAATAAGCTTTCAGAACGTTACTCTTAGTATCGGCTTTTTAAAAAAACCAACAAACTTTATGCGTTTAAAACTTTTTATATCTCTGCTTTTTCTCCCTCTATTAAATATAGCCCAGCAGCCACTGGGACTCGTTCCCTGGCCGGTTGAAGTGAAGCAGCAACCGGGATGCTACCTGCTTAAGAATAAGCTCACAGTCAGTAACAGTCTTCCGCCACATGAATGGGCCGGTCTTTTCAGCTATTTCAGGAATGAAATGAAAAAACAATTTGATATCACGGTTACGGAGGCAGAGAAAGGCCAAAAAGGGGATATAGATTTTTTCATGAAACGGATGCCCACATCCGGCAAACCTGCTTATACGATTGATGTCACCAAAAATGGGGTGAGCATCAACAGCAATTTTAATGAGCCGGCTTTTCATGCCATGCAAACATTTTTTCAACTTATACCCATAGACCCAAAGGCAAAAAAGGAAATTCCCTTTGTGTCTATTTTCGATCATGCCCGTTTCAATTATCGCGGTATGCACTTCGATGTTTCCAGGCATTTTTCGGCTGTCCCCTTTGTAAAAAAATATATTGATTACCTCGCTTATCACAAACTCAACAAATTTCACTGGCACCTGACCGATGACCAGGGCTGGCGAATAGAAATTAAAAAGTATCCTGAACTGACATCGGTTGGCAGCAAACGAAACGGCACCATCATCGGCCGCTATCCCGGCAAGGGAAGCGATAATACCCCGTATGGTGATGGCTTTTTCTACACACAGGAAGAGATCAAAGAAGTGGTGCAATATGCCAGGGAACGTTTTATTGAAGTGATACCCGAAATTGAAATGCCCGGTCATGGCAGCGCTGCTATTGCTGCTTATCCCTGGTTGAGTTGTTTCCCAACCAAACCTACTGAGATACCAGCCAATATGATCTCACAGAAAAGCATTGATGAACAAAAGAACGGCCGGATCAAATTAGTGCAGGAAACATGGGGAGTCTTTGACGATATATTTTGCGCCGGTAATGATTCTGTTTTTACGTTTCTGCAAAACGTGGTGGATGAAGTGATGCAGCTGTTCCCGTCAAAATATTTTCATATCGGCGGCGATGAAGCTCCTAAAACACACTGGAAACAATGCCCCCGTTGCCAGCAGCGCATCAAAGACAAGGGGCTGAAGGACGAACATGAGTTGCAAAGTTATTTTGTGCAGCTTATGGAAAAACACCTGAACAGCAAAGGCAAAACCCTGATCGGCTGGGATGAAATTCTCGAAGGTGGTTTGGCGCCTAATGCCATTGTGATGAGCTGGCGGGGCGAGGCAGGTGGCATTGAAGCAGCCAAACAAAAACACCAGGTGATCATGACACCCGGCAACCCGGTTTATTTTGATCACACACAAAGTGAGAACGAAGACAGCGTTACTATCGGTGGCTACAATCCTATTGAAAAAGTTTATACTTATGAACCCGTGCCAAAGGAACTGACTGAAGAAGAGGGTAAATATGTTCTAGGCGCCCAGGCCAACCTATGGGCGGAGTATATCACCAATCCGCGGAAAGTGGAGTACATGCTCTTTCCCCGAATGGCAGCGCTGAGTGAAGTGTTGTGGAGTAAAAAGGAAAACAAAAACTGGGAAGATTTTGAGAAGAGATTGACGACACAGTTTAAAAGGTATGATAAGTGGAGGGTGAATTATAGCAAAGCATATTTTGATCTTAAAGCAACTGTTTCCCCCGCTGAAGATCGCAGTAATATTTTATGGAAACTGGAAACAAAACAAAAAGATGCTGAAATAAAATACATCACTCATTATGCGGGCAGGCCCTATCCGTTACAATTTTCAGAAGGAACGGTTTACAAATCCCCTTTGGAAATAAACTCCACCAAACTTGTGGCCGCTATTTCCTTCTTGCAGGGAAAACCTGTAGGCAATCCTGTTTACCAAACATTCAACTTCAATAAAGCCACCGGCAAACAAATCACTTTAAAAAATCCTCCTTCCAAAAAATATCCCGGCGATGGCGCCTTCACCTTGGTGAACGGGGTGCAGAATGAAAAAGGGCTGGGCCGGGCAAAAGAGTTTATCGGTTTTGACGGAACGGATTGCGAAGCCATCATTGACCTGGGCAAATCTGAAAAGATCAGCAAAGTGATCATTCATGCGCTGCATGATGCAGGATCATGGATATGGCAGCCGCTGACAACCGAAGTTCTTCTATCAGCAGACGGGCAAACCTATAATTCCGCCGGAATGACCGATGATTTTATACTCAAAAAAGAAAGTCAAAACGGAACGATGACTCTGAGCTTTCCCGAAACTAGCAGCCGTTTTATAAAAATCCTGGTCAAAAACCGGGGAGAAATACCCAAAGACAAACCCGGTGAGGGGAACAAGCCCTGGCTGTTTATGGATGAGATTGAAGTGTATTGAAATGAGTCAGGCCGGTAAACCCGGCCAGACTTGTTCCGGAAATACTCTTTATATTAGTGACCGCCGGTATTTCACCATAATACACTTTGAAGCCAACCATATTTACCACGTTTATAACAGGTGCAACAATAAAGTCAGGATCTTCTTTAACGATGAAAACTATTTATTCTTCCTGCGAAAGATCAGGAACGAATGGCTGCGCTATTGCGATATTTTCTGCTATTGTCTGATGCCAAATCATTTTCATTTCATGATACAACCCAACGAACATGGATGTGAAAATATTTCACTGTGAGGAAGACAGACTCATATGCAGGCTCTCTCAAAGACAATCGGAAAAACATTGAGTTCGTACACACAAGCCATGAATATTCAGAATAAGACAACAGGCACTCTCTTCCAGAAGAAAACCAAGGCCAAATGCCTGACGGATATTATCGTTGAAGGCAAACACATTCCAGCTACTGAATACCTGCTAAATTGTTTCGGGTACATTCATTTGAACCCGGTACAGGCAAATCTTGTAAGTAAACCTGAAGAATGGCGATATTCGTCCTGGCCTGACTATACCGGCATCAGAAATGGAAGTTTGTGCAATATGAAGAATGCAATGGAGCTATTAAACTTGTCGCCGCAAATGCCTTTATCCTTAATTGATCCTTCTTTAGATGAAGCTATTTTGAAAAATATCTGGTGACAAGAAAAAGCCGCCTGGCCGCAAGCAAAAACCTGCAAGCAAGGCAATTCCTCACTTAGCAGCCTGACAGCTTTTTCAATATCTTTGACAGCAAAGAAAAAAATATTCATGGCAAAAAAGACAGCCTCCGTTGACATGGCCGACAGTTTTGAAAAGATACCTGTCAAAATATATCCCGACCTGAAGCAAGGGTCAAAATTCGTGGCGCAACAAATAGCTGCCCTCATCCGTGAAAAGCAAAAGAAAAAAGAAAAAGCAGTACTGGGACTTGCTACCGGTTCCACTCCGAAAACATTATATGCTGAACTGGTGCGGATGCACAAAGAAGAAAAACTGAGTTTCAGGAATGTTGTCACTTTCAACCTCGACGAATACTACCCAATCAACAATAATGCCCTCCAAAGCTACAACCGTTTCATGCGGGTGAACCTTTTCGATCATGTTGACATCAATCCAAAGAATATTCATATTCCTAATGGAGAAATAAGAAAAGAAGACATCAAAGCCCATTGTGCACATTATGAAAAGATGATAGAAGATGCCGGTGGCATTGACCTGCAGATACTCGGCATTGGTAACAACGGGCATATCGGCTTCAACGAACCGGGTTCCGGGATATATTCCAAAACAAGACTGATCACATTAGATAATTCCACCCGCATTGCCAATGCTTACGAATTTGCCAATATATCAGAGGTGCCCCGCTTAGCCATCACCATGGGCATCAGCACCATCATGAAATCAAAAAAGATCATCCTGATGGCATGGGGACCGGGCAAAGCACCGGTTATAAAACTTTCAGCAGAAAACGATGACACCGAACATGTGCCTGCATCGCTTCTGCAAAATCATGATGACGTCACTTTCGTGGTTGATGAAGCAGCCGCATCAGAACTGACAAGGTTCAAATCACCCTGGCTCACCGGCGACTGTGAATGGACGCCGAAGATGATCAAAAAAGCTGTAGTGAATATGGCGCTGAAATTAAAAAAACCGGTACTCAGCCTCACCAATGCTGATTATAATGAGTATGGATTAAGCGACCTGCTGGTTGATAAAGGTGATGCTTATGAAATCAACCTCCAGGTGTATTATATGCTGCGGGACTCCATCACCGGCTGGCCGGGTGGCAAACCCAATTCACATATCCCTTCACACCCGGAGAGAAGTGAACCCTACCCCAAAAAAGTGGTCATCTTCTCCCCTCACCCCGATGATGATATCATCAGCATGGGCGGAACTTTTCAGCGGTTACATGACCAGGGCCATGATGTGCATGTAGCTTATCAAACTTCCGGGAATATTGCCGTGACCGACGAATTTGTGACGAGGTTTCTTGATTTTGCAGTTGGCTTTGAAGAGATAGCCGGGATTGACACCAGGAAATCGGGAAAGATCCTTGAGGATGCCCGAAAATTTATTGCCAGGAAAAAATCCAATCAGATTGACACTCCCACCATCCGTGCCATCAAAGGGCTGATAAGAAGATGTGAGGCAAAAGCCACCTGCCGTTATGTTGGCATCAAAGATGCGAATATTCATTTTCAGAATCTTCCGTTTTATGAGACAGGCACCATTGAGAAAAAACCGATGAGTGAAAAGGATGTGAAGATCACCATGGAACTGCTCCGGCAGATCAAACCTCAACAAGTTTATTGTGCCGGCGATTTTGCTGACCCGCATGGAACTCATATCGTTTGTTTCAACGTAGTGCTTGAAGCATTAAGAAGAATCAAAGCTACCGGAGAAGAATGGATCAGCGATTGCTGGCTGTGGTTATATAAAGGCGCCTGGCAGGAATGGAATATCGAAGAAATTGAAATGGCCATCCCGATGAGTCCGGACCAGGTGCTGAAAAAACGTTTCGGCATTTTCATCCACCAGTCGCAAAAAGATATGGTGCCTTTCCAGGGAAGCGATTCAAGGGAATTCTGGCAAAGGGCCGAAGAAAGAAATGCAGCCACAGCCAACTTATATGCCGATCTCGGGCTCACCCACTATGCGGCTATGGAAGCATTTGTAAGGTGGCATTATTAAGGTAAAAAGGTTCGCCGGTTTTGGCTGTTTAGCCCTATATTTGCAGCCCGATTAATAACTGGCCCCGTAGCTCAATTGAATAGAGCATTTGACTACGGATCAAAAGGTTTCAGGTTTGAATCCTGACGGGGTCACCAAAAGCTTCGCAACTGCGAAGCTTTTTTTATGGCTTCTTCCTGTCCTTCCAGTTTGGCAAATATTTATCCAGCAATGCCTGGTATTCTTTATAGATCTTCAATCCGGAAAGATCGGGGTCGCTGACCAGCACATCATAATTTTTAAACCCTCTTTCAAAAGCCTGCCGCATGTACAAAATGGCTTGGTCGGGTTTGTTATTCAGTGCATAACTGCAGGCCAGCCGGTAATAATTTCTGCCGTTGGCCGGGTTCAGGCGGATGGCATTTTGAATATGCACAATCGCCGAATCATATTGCATTAGTGAATGATACAACAACCCAAGGTTTAGCGAAGCATTTGGATAGGATGGATTTATTTCCACAGCCCTGCGGTAATAGCGGAAAGCCGAGTCTGTCTGATCCAGGCTCATATAAGCAGCGCCGATATTATTCAGCGAACCCAGGTGTTCGGGGTTCACGGCCAGCACTTTTTTGAAATAAGCAATAGAGGAATCATAGGCCCGCATTTCATGATAGAAGAACCCGATATTAAGCCAGGCCTGTTCTGCATCCGGCGCCCGGCGCATCAATTGCTTCTGGTAATAATAACCGGCCGAATCATATTGCCGCAACTGCCTGAACACATAGGCAATATTCGTCATCGCTGAAGTGTTCTCCGGGTCTAATTGCAGGGAACGCCGCAGGTATATCCTTGAAGAATCAAACAAACGCATTTCCCGCATCACCAGCCCCAGGTTATTATACAACTGCGAATTATTCGGATCAAGCTGCAAGGCACGGCGATAATACAACCTGGCCGAATCATATCTTTTCTGCCCCAGGAATATCAATCCCAGGTCATTGATCACTGAAATATTATCCGGGTCAAACTGCGGCAATGATTTCAGGTAGTTGGTAACGGAATCCAACTGGCCCAGGTCACGGTACACCCTCATCAGGTTATTATACGCAGCCCTGTAATCCGGTTTCACCGTCAATGCCCGCTTGAAATAGACTTTGGCCGAGTCATAATTATTGTCTTTGATATAGATCACCCCGAGATTGTTAAGAATAGAAGCATTTCGGGGTTCCATACGGATGGCCTGCTGGAAAAAGTAATAAGTGGAATCGGGCCGCCCCAGTTCTTTTTGAACGATCCCCATATTGATGAGAGAAAAAGCAGAATAGGGATTGGCCTGCAAAGCGCTGCGGTAATAGAACTGCGCCGAGTCGAGTTGCTTCAACTCAAAACTGACACGGCCAAGATTATTCCATCCTTCTTCATAGCTGGGATCCATTTCCACAGCGAGGCGATAGTATGTTTTCGCAGAATCATACAGTTTCAGGTCACGGTAAAAATTACCTATGTAGATGTTGACAAATGATTTGTCCTGGTAATTATTAAAGGCTTTGGAAAAATAGATCCTTGCCGAATCATACTGGTTGATCGCCACGAAAGTTTTGCTGATACCGTTGTAGGCGCTGACAAAACGGGGATCGTTATCAATGCTCCGCTTGAAGTAAGTAATGGCCTGGTCATACTCCTTGCGGTCATAGTACAACCAGCCGGTATTGTTAGTGGCAAAAACATTTCCCGGCTCCAGCGCCAATGCCTTCTGGTAATTGGCAATGGCTGAGTCGCTACGGGAAAGAGAATAATAATAATGGCCGAGATCAACATATGCATCCGCATTGGTGGGGTCTATCTGCACCGAACGCCGGTAATATTTCAATGCAGAATCTACACGACCCATACTTTTATAGGCAAAAGCCAGCGTAACATAAGGATACCTCCAGTTGGGCGCCGCCTGGATGGCCCTGCGGGCATAATGCACGGCGCTGTCGGTTCTGTGATTGTCAAAATGAAGCGAAGCCAGTGTGTTTAAAATATAAGCTGCGTTCTTGTCGGAAGAATAGGCTGTGTAGGCATACTGAAAAGCTTTGTTGATGTCCATGAACCGCCTGTCTTTTCCATAATAACCTCTTGCTTTGAAAAAATACATCCGTCCTTCAAGGGCTTTCGCAAAGTCAGGATCATCCTCTTTTATAATGCCGATCGCCTTTTCCAGCATGTTGCCCACTTCAAAAAATTCCTGCTGCGCCACTTTCTCCATCCGGTCAAGTCCCTCGCCGGTTTCATCCGTTTGTTGTCCGTCATCCATCTGGGTGCGGATGCGCTGGATAGCTGCCGCATCCTTGCAGTCGAGGTAAAGATTGATCTTGCTTTGTGCAAAATTGATGAACTCCACTGCCAGCGTAGATTGTGCATCCATCGTGTATGGATTGCCGGGAAATTTCTTTTCCATCAGCCCATAATAATACTCGGCTGATTCACGGCCGGTGAGGCGGCTTTTCTTTACCGCATCATTAAACAGATTATATGCCTGTATCAGTTGTGTGTCGGCGACCTGGTAGATGGCATAGCGGTAAGCCGCATCACCATAAAACGAATTGCCCGGCCCTTTCTTTCTTGTTTCTTTCCATTTTTTCAGGTATTCCGGATCAACAATACTAACAATCTTATCGCTGTTTTCATTGCAGCAGAAATAAGGTTCCTGTTTTCGCCGGAAACGCTGCTGCGCTATGGTGGGCACATGCTTGTCCACATATTTCTGTATCTCTGCCAGGGTCACTTCATTGTTCTTCTCTCCTTCTTCATCAGCCAGTCCGTTCAACCCATCCACTAGGTAATAGGTGAAAAGCCCATGACCTGTACCGATAGATTCATCTTCCAGCGACTCCTGCCCTGCACCAGTGGCCAGCATGATCACTTCACCTGCTCTTTTTTCAGAGATAGCGGCGTTCAGGAAGTTTTGTCCGTCAGTTCCTCCGGGCAATTCATTGGAACGGCAGGCATCCATGATGAAAAACACATCCACTCCTTTGGCGGTTTCTGCAGCAATTTTCTTTTTCAGGTTAAACAACTGGATGGTGCCGCCTACGAGGTAATTGTTCTTGTCGCCGGCAGGATTGCAATCATAGGTGAGATAAAAGAACTGGTCTTCGTCAATAGCATCACCATGCCCGGCGAGGTAAAAAAACAGGCGGTCGCCTTTTTGCAGTTTTTTGGCTTTCAGCCATTGAAACCCCTTTCCCCAGAATGTGCCGCTCACGGCCTGTTCATTCAGCAATAAAAAAATATTATCATCTTTCACACTGCCGCCTGCGGGTGATTTTAAAAAATCCCTGAACATTTCGGCATCCTTGTCAGCAAACGTAAGCGGACGAACATATTTATAGGTTGAAATGCCGAGAATGATGGCAAAAGTCTGCGGCCCAGTGATGCTGCTGTCTCTCGGAGTCGGGGGGGCCTGTGCCTGCACACTGTGTTGAGCAAGGATAAATAACAGGCATCCAATGGTTATGGAAAGAGATTTTCGCATAAATTCGACCAACTAATTTACAGATTTACAACGGGAATGGGATGATTTAAACCTTTGAAAGACACAGAAAGACCGGCCAGCGGCTCAAATCAGTTGCATTTTCAGCTATCCGGCACCGACATTCGCAAACAGATAGATAGACATACAGCCATCACATGACACAGATTCACAAAAAAATCGGGAGGCGGGTCAAAAAAATACCTACCTACTTCACCAAATATCTCTATGAGAGGGATACCATTTTTGCCACCATCTGGGTGTTTATTTTCATTGTGGTGCTGGGTTCCATCCCTCTCAACCTCGGTGTAATGAACCCCATCAAACTTGGGTTGAAAGATTTTGACTTTAATGATATGTTCTACTCCAAACTGTCCAATAATGACAAGATAAAAGTTGACAACAGGATAGTTATTGCAAATATTGGAAATGCCGACCGGGAAGGTCTTGCCATGATGATTGAAAAAGCTTCTAGCCTGAAACCCAAAGTGATGGCGCTGGATGTTTTATTTTGGTCTGAAAGAGATCCTTACCACGACTCTCTTCTTAGTGATGTTTTTAGCAGAACACCCAGCCTCATAACAGCGAGGATGCTGGTGCCGGGAGGCAAAAAAGGAGATTCTATCACAACAACCGCAGATTATTTCAAATCTGCAGCCACATCAGCCCATGTCAATCTCTTTAATGATTCCCTAGCGACAGTCCGGTATCATGAACCCGTCATCACAGATTATAAAGGAGAAAAGTTCAAATCCTTTTCCGCAGCCGTCACCGAAGCATACGACCCTGAAGCTTATAAAAAATTAGAAGAAAAAGGCAAAAGCAAAATACTAATCAATTATACCAGGCGGGTTGACAAATACCTTATCCTGGAACCAGAAGACCTTTTTGCCCTCGAAGAAGCTGATTCAGTGCTGGCTGATAAGATTGTGTTATTCGGATATATCAACAGGGACCGAAACGATGTGCTGGATAAGTTCTTCACTCCCATGAATGAAAGGTATTATGGCAAATCCATACCCGATATGAACGGGATCGTAGTCCATGCCAATATTATTTCTATGGCACTGGACAAAAACTACATAAAAAAGCTACCTTCGTGGGCCAACCTGCTGATAGCGGTACTCGTCTGCTGGTTGCATATGTCCTTTTTTATCCGTTACTACCTTGAAAGCCATATCTGGTTCCATTTGGTAGCAAAACTTGCACAGGTCGCTTCGGCTATATTTTTTGTCTGGCTTGGGATTTATTTGTATGACAGGTTTGGGTTGAAAGTAGATTTGAAAATGAGCCTGGTTGTCATTGTGCTGGCGGTGGATGTGATTTATTTTTATGAAGCCTGGGCCGTTTGGATGCATAAAAGATTTAAATACCGTACCGTATTCAAACCACATCATCATTAATGTAATGTAATTTTGTTGAACACCATAAACCTGGAAAAATGAAAAAGCTGCAATTTCTCATCTTATTTTGTTCACTGGCGGTCATTGCTTCGGCTCAGAACGAATACCTGCTGTACAGCTTCAAGGGCAATGTGTCAGTGGTGGAAAACAAAGCTGAAAATAAGGCCAAAGTCGGAAAAGTGCTGACTGAAAATGCCTCCATTAAAGTGGCTGCGGGAGGAACAGTCACCCTGATCTGCAACGAAGTCGCCATGTTCTCCATTAAAAAACCCGGCACTTACAACCTCTCCCAGTTCAAAGATTCCTGCCAGGTGAGCAAAAGTTCTGTCAGCGCCAACTATGTTAAGTATGTCTGGAACCAGATGACCAGCACCGGCGGCTCTGCGGGTACCAACCGAAAATTGTATATGAATACTGTCGGTGCTGTAAGCCGTTCTATCAATAATGTTTGGATAGACCCGCGGCTTGATACTGTGAATTATTCGGGTGTTCCGGGGGATTTCCCGCTTTCCTGGAAATCCTATACTGATGCCGAGGATTTTGAGTTCTCGTTGTTTGAAAGCACAGCAGCTGAAACTGCCATGTACAAAAACACAGTGGATAAGAAAAAGATCGTCATCACCAAATTTTCAGATAAAATCGCCGCAGGTAAGAGCTACTACTGGACGGCCGCCATCAAAGGCGAAGAAAATGAAGAAAGAAAAGTGCTGAACTTTGTGACCAAAGAGGCATTTGAAAAAACACTGAACGACCTCAAAACCGCATCAGGCGCCTTTGAAAATGAAGCCGAACAATGCTTCCGCCTTGCCTTTATGCTTGAAGATGCCCACTACCTGGCAGAAGCTCATGAATATTACAGCAAGGCCGCCACACTGGCCCCCGATGTGCCGCTCTACCGGAATACGCTGATGTCTTTCCGAAAAGATTTTGAAATAAAATAATTTTTAAAAAAACCTCCCCCGGGAGGTTTTTTTATGAACGGACATTTCTGCAAGACCCGTTTTACTTAGTTTTACCTCTTATCAAACTCATAAGTGTTGCGTATGAAAAAACTGTTTGTACTTGCTTTGCTAACAGCAGGGCTTTCGCTGCAGGCCCAGCTCAAAGCAGATGATGTAAAGACCTTCACCCTTAAGAACGGGATGAAGTTCCTGGTGGTGGAAGACAATTCCATCCCCAATGCGAATATGTATTTGTTTTACCGTGTCGGCAGCAGGAATGAATACCAGGGCATCACGGGCCTCTCCCACTATTTTGAACACATGATGTTCAATGGCGCCAAAAAATATGGCCCTAAACTATTTGACCAGACGATGGAGTTCAATGGCGGCGCCAACAATGCCTACACCAGGGAGGATATTACAGCTTACACCAACTGGTTCCCTTCTTCCGCCACCGAAGTGATCTTTGACCTGGAGGCCGACCGCATCTCCAGTCTTAGCATTGATCCGAAAATGGTGGAAAGTGAAAGAGGTGTGGTGCTTTCTGAAAGAAGCACCGGGTTGGAAAATTCACCATGGCGGATGCTGGGCGAAGCTGTGCAGGGTCAGGCCTTCCAGGAACATCCCTATCACTGGCCGGTGATCGGTTATGAAGATGATATTAAAAATTGGAAACAGGCAGATCTCGAAAGATATTTCAAGACCTATTATGCCCCGAACAATTGTGTAGTGGTGATGTCAGGCAACATCAAAGCAGAAGAAATAAAAAAACTGGCGGAAAAATACCTGGAGCCCATTCCTGCACAACCTCAACCACCGGCTGTGCACATCAAAGAACCACCGCAAACCGGCGAAAGAAGGATCGCTGTGAAAAAAGATGTGGCTACTCCCTATTTGCTGATCGCTTACAAAGCACCCGAAGCCAAACATGAGGATTACTATGCCCTCAACATCCTGAGTTCAATTCTTTCCAGCGGACGTTCTTCAAGACTTTATTCTTCCCTGGTTGACAAACAACAGTTGGCAACGCAGGTGTTTACAAGCTATGATGAAAGTTTTGACCCGACCCTCTTCCAGTTTTATGCAATGGCCAACAGGAATGTGAACGAAGCTGACCTGGAAAAAGCCATCTATGATGAAATAGAAAAAATAAAGAAAGACGGCATCAGCGAAACAGAATTGCAGAAGATCAAAAACCAGAAGCTGATCGAGTTTTACGGCCAAGTGGAAACCATCAACGGCAAATCCAACAACATCGGTACTTACGAAGTATTCTTTGGCGATTATAAAAAAATGTTTGATGCCCCGGCGCTTTATAATAAGGTGACAACAGAAGATGTGAAACGGGTGGCCAATACATACTTTAACAAAAGCAGCCGGACAGTGGGTGTTTTAAAATCAAATACGGAGGATTAATACTATGAGATCAACAGCTAAATATATTTTCAGTGTTGCTGTTTTGCTTTTTGCAGCAGCCACCGTTTTGGCGCAGGCTGGCTATAAACTGCCGCCTTATGAAAAATTCAAATTAAAGAACGGCCTCACCGTTTACCTGATGGAGCAACACGAAGTGCCGATGATCAGTGTATCGGTTATTTTACCCGCCGGCGCCATTTATGACGGCGAAAAATCAGGACTGGCTTCTCTCACCGCCACGGCACTGCGGCATGGCACCAGGACATACAGCAAACAGCAGATGGAAGAAGAACTGGATTTCATCGGCGCCAATATCAACAGTTTTGCTTCCAAAGAATCTGCCGGTCTTTCGGCAAGGTTTGCCGCCAAAGACAGGGATAAAGTGCTGTTAATGCTGAAAGAGACCTTGATGGAACCGGCATTTAATGCAGAGGAATTTGAAAAAGAGAAAAAAAGGTTATTGGTTTCTTTAGAGCAGCAAAAAGAAAGTCCCCGCTCAGTCATCAATTCTTATTTTGATAAATTCCTGTACGGCGATCATGTGTATGGCAATATTGTGCAGGGCACCATTTCCACGGTGTCGGCATTAACTGTGGAGGATGTGAAAAATTTTTATGCTGCCAATTATTTACCCGAAGGTTCGGCCATTGCCATAGCGGGTGATTTTAACAGCAAAGAAATGAAAGCCGCCATCAGCAGCCTTTTGACCAACTGGAAAAAAGGGACCAAACCGCAGGCTAATCTTGCTTCAAAAACCATCAGCACTCCTTCCGGCAACCGGGTGTTGCTGATCAATAAAGACGATGCAAGGGAAACCACTTTTTATATCGGGGCGCCGGGCATCAGCCGCAACAATCCTGATTTTGTGTCCATCGAGGTCATCAACACATTGTTTGGCGGCCGTTTCACTTCCATGCTCAATGATGAACTGCGGGTGAACACCGGTCTTACCTATGGGGCCAACAGCCGTTTTTCTGCTTTGAAAACCGGCGGCACATTTGCTATCAGCACTTTCACAGCTAATAAAACAACAGAACCTGCAATTGATACCGCATTAAAAGTTTTAAACAAACTGCACAGTACCGGGATTGACGAAACATCCCTTACCTCTGCCAAGAATTATGTGAAAGGGCAGTTTCCTCCCCGCTACGAAACAGCGGGACAACTTGCCGGGTTGATGACACAAATGTTCTGGTACGGTTTTGATGAATCTTTCATCAACAATTTTGAAAAGAATGTGGACGGGCTCACATTGGACAAAGCAAAATCAATCATTGCGAAATATTTTCCTAAAGACAAACTACAGTTTGTGCTGGTGGGTAAATCAGCCGAAATAAAAAAGATCGCTGAGAAATACGGACCTGTCACGGAAGTGCAGATAAAGGATGAACCAAAAAAAGCATTCTGATAAAATTATCCTGAAAGCTCCTTGTTGAAAGGAGCTTTCTTATTTTTACCCCATGAACATTCATTGCTGGTCTGTCGGTAAAAACCATGAGCCGTATATCAAACCCGGTGTGGAAGATTTCACCCAGCGCATCTCAAGATATTTTAAAGTAAAATGGCATATTATTCCCGTTCCAAAAAATGCCGGCATGATGAGTGAACTGGACCTGAAGAAAAAAGAAGGCGAAACCATTTTGGACTGGCTGGGCAAAGATGATTGCCTCGTGGCGCTGGACGAAAGAGGTAAACAAATGAGTTCAGAGAAATTAGCTGCTTTCCTGGAGGCAAGGGCCAATGAAAGCACCCGAAACCTGGTGTTTCTCATTGGCGGCGCCTATGGCATTGATGAAGCGGTGCTGAAAAGGGCAAACTATAAATGGAGCTTATCAGAACTCACTTTTCCGCACCAGTTGGTCAGGCTGATCCTTACCGAACAACTATACAGGGCCTGCAGCATTCTCAAAAATGAAAAGTATCATCACAAATAATTTCTATTTTCGGACATTAATACCTGAGCATGGAATTGTCTATCACTCTCATCATTGTCATTGTCACCTGTCTTGTATCTATCGGCGGCTTCAGCAATCAAAAGATTATTGACGACCTGATTTTTTATCCACCTGCCATAAAGAGGCAACCCTTCCGTTTCATCAGTCATGGTTTCGTTCATGCTGATTTCATGCACCTTGCTTTTAACATGATCGCTTTGTACTCATTTGGAGAAGCGGTGGAAAAAGGACTGTTCACCCACCCCTGCATCTTTGGTGAAAATGCAAAATATTTTTTCCTGCTGTTATACTTCGGCGGGCTGATCATGGCCAGCTTGCCAGACTATGTAAAATATAAAGACAGTTACCATTTCAGGAGCCTTGGCGCATCGGGGGCAGTTTCAGCGGTAATATTTGCCGCCATCATGCTTTTGCCTCAATTACCCATCCGCTTCTTCTTTATTCCCATTGATATTCCCGGTTTCGTATTTGCAATAGTTTATCTTTTTGGTTCCGCTTATTTTGATAAACGGGGAGGCGGCAATATCAATCACTCCGCCCACCTGTGGGGAGCATTGTTCGGGATGCTATTTGTTTTCGTTTGTGTAAAGATTGCTGGTAATGTGGATGTACTGGAAAATTTTATGAAGCAGATACAATCACTGAAATCATTCCGGCCCTTTGAATGTGAGTCTTAACACAGACTTTGTTTTATCAGTGATCTTAAACCTTTCGTCAATCCGGTGACCAATCACCCAGAGGATCTTTTTATTACTTTCAATGACCCAAATATTTTCCTTTTCTGTTCTTGACATCTTCTGATCAATTAAGAAGCGGGAAAGTTTCTTTTTCTTTCTCATGCCCAGCGGGTAGAAATAATCACCGGTCTTCCATTTTCGCAACAAAAGAGGGAACTGAATGTCAGCCGCATCGAGAGTGGCAACCCGGTCATCCGCTGACAATTGTATATCGTTAAATTTTCTGACCTGAATAATTCCACCTTCAAACAGCACTTCCTTATCCGATGATTCGATAACAATAGTAGCCGAAGCAGCATCATCTGCTGGGCTGATGATGAACCAATGCCGGTGTTTGATGAGACGATAATGAAAAAGGGGAGACTCAATGAATTTTCCTGAATCACTGGAAGCCAGTTTAATCACTTCGTCCACCTGCTTTTCATTAAAACCAAAATCCCTGATGATCTCGTAGATCAATGCCTTGTTGTTAAATTGCATCAGTTGCTTCACTGGTATATGCCATTCCGCACCTTTGGCTTTACAAAGTTTCTTTTTCAATTCGCCTGTCGTAAAACGGTAAAGCTTTTCAATCTCTTTGAAGCGGTCAATATTATCCTGCAGGTTATCTTTTACCTGCGGATATACTTTACTAATAGCAGGAATGATCTCGTTTCTAAAAAAATTCCTGGTGTATTTGATGGAAAGATTTGAGGAGTCTTCAACAAAATCAAGCTGCTGCTCACTTGCAAATTGCAACAGTTCTTCCTTGAAAAAAGGCAGCAGGGGCCTTTTGATATAGCCATTGGAAGAAGGGATGCCTGTCAATCCCTGCAAACCCGTGCCACGAAAAAAATACATCAGCACCGTTTCAATATTATCATCTTTATGATGAGCCGTAAGCACAGGATTGATCACCAGGCGGCCAACAGCAGATTTTTTGCTCACCACCAATTCCTCAAACCACTCATAGCGAAGTGTCCTGGCAGCTTCCTGCACCGACAGTTTATGTTCTTCTGCATACTTCGTAGTTTCAAACCTTTTCACTTCCACAGCCACCTTATACTTATCTCCCAGCTTCCTGACAAATTGTTCATCTCTTTCACTCTCCTGCCCCCTGAGCTGAAAATTGCAATGAATAATGCTGAATTCAAACCCTGCCTGCTGACAGAGCTCACCTAACACAACAGAGTCTACTCCTCCGCTTACGGCAAGCAGCAGTTTATCCTTTTCTGAAAAAAGATTCTCTTTTCTGATATGCTCCGTGAACCTGTTTACTAATGACATTTTAATAAGTTAGTTCTTCATATGCTCCTCTCAATTCGCCAAATGCATGATTGTCGCCTGCTTCCTTAGCTATTTGCATTCCCTTTTCATATACTTTAATTGCCTCATCTGTTTCATTGCTTCTTTCGAGTAATTTGGCAAGGTGATAATAACTACCCACATAAGCTGGTTCCCGCTGAAGTATGGCCTCAAAAAGACCCCTGGCCTGCTTGTCATCACCCAGCTTAATATATTCCAGCGCCAGGGCATGATTCAGAAAACTATCTGCCGGGTTTTCTTTCAAAAATTCTTTCAACTTTTCTATCCTGTCCATGTTGATATAAAAAATTGTGAGTGATTTGCCCGGAATTACCTTTGCAACACTTATCTTTGTTTTAGTTGCATAAACAACTATTTCTTACTTCCATAGCTGGAAGACAAAGATCAACAACAAAAACTCCTTGATATGAAGATTTTGGTTTGTATCAGTAAAACGCCGGACACAACGGCAAAAATAGCTTTCACCGATAACAACACGAAATTCGATGCTAACGGTGTGCAATGGATCATCAACCCCTACGATGAGTGGTATGCACTGGTTCGTGCCATTGAACTGAAAGAAGCAGACGCTTCCACCGTCATTCACCTGGTTACCGTTGGCGGCGCCGATGCTGAGCCTATCATCCGCAAAGCTCTTGCTTTGGGTGGTGATGAAGCTATCCGGGTAAATGCAGACAGCCACGACAGTTTTTACATCGCTTCGCAAATTGCTGAAGTTGCCAAACAAGGCGGCTACGATCTTGTTTTCACCGGTAAAGAAACCATTGATTATAATGGCTCCTCTATTGGCGGCATGGTGGCCGAACTGCTGGACCAGCCTTATATTGCTTTAGCCACCAAATTTGAACTAAGTGGTAGCAAAGCAACGATCACAAGAGAAATTGAAGGCGGTGAAGAAGTGTGTGAAGCAGAGCTGCCTGTTGTGGTAAGCTGCCAGAAGGGAATGGCTGAAGCAAGAATTCCCAATATGAGAGGCATCATGGCGGCAAGAACAAAACCTTTAAAGGTGCTGGAACCAGTTGCAGCAGATTCGCTGACAACTGTGGCCGGTTTTGGTCTGCCGCCTGCAAAAGCCGGTGTGAAATTAGTGCCTGCAGATAATGTTGAAGAACTGATTCGTCTTCTTCACGAAGAAGCAAAAGCGATTTAACTGCCAACAACAAACTATCAACTATAAACTTCTTATATGTCTGTTTTAATCTTTATAGATACTGCCGATGGTCATGTAAAAAAAGCTTCCCTCGAAGCACTGACCTATGGCGCAAAAGTAGCTGAACAACTCGGCACAACCGCTGAAGGCGTAATGCTTGGTGCAGTTAGCGATGATCTTGCGTCATTAGGAAAATACGGTGTGAAGAAAATTCATCATGTAAATAACGAAGCGCTGAATCATCTCGATGCACAGGTTTATTCAAAAGTGATTGCCCGGGTTGCAGAAGCAGGCAGCGCCAGTGTAATCGTTTTCTCCAACAATGTAAATGGCAAAGCCATCGCTCCCCGGTTGTCAGCCCGTTTAAAAGCAGGTTTGGTTTCCGGTGCCGTGGCATTGCCCGATACCGGCAATGGTTTTGTTGTAAAGAAAAACGTATTCTCTGGTAAAGCTTTTGCCAATATCGCTGTCAGTACCGATATAAAGATCATTGCATTGAATCCAAATGCCTACCAGGTGATTGCCGGTGATGGAACTGCAGAAGTTGTGGCTTTCAATGCTGACGTAGATACTCCCAAAGTGAAAGTGACCGGTGTAAACAAAGCCAGTGGTGAAGTGCCGCTGACAGAAGCCGAAGTGGTGGTGAGTGCCGGTCGTGGCATGAAAGGCCCCGAGCACTGGAGCATCGTAGAGGACCTTGCCAAAACATTGCATGCTGCATTGGCCTGCAGCCGCCCTGTTGCAGATGCACACTGGCGTCCGCATCATGAGCATGTGGGACAAACCGGTATTGCCATCGCACCGAACCTGTATATCGCTATCGGCATTTCAGGAGCCATCCAGCACCTGGCAGGTGTAAACAGGAGTAAAGTGATTGTGGTCATCAATAAAGACCCTGAAGCCCCTTTTTTCAAAGCAGCCGATTATGGTATCGTTGGTGATGCATTTGAAGTGGTGCCAAAGATGACGGAAGCCATTAAAAAATTGAAAGGGATTGCATAAATTACCCCGTATTTTTTCCAAAAAATGCTCTCTGCAGAGAGCATTTTTTTTTATGCCTGCCAAATACCCGCTTATTAAATGAATGACTTAAATTCGTGGCTCGTATGAAGAAGATAGAACTGGAAATCGTGGCCCTTTCGCACAGTATCACGCAGACACATTCTTATGCGGTGGTGCTGGGTGAAGTGAACGGTTTGAGACGTTTGCCTATCGTTATCGGAGGATTTGAAGCGCAGGCAATAGCGGTGGCGCTGGAAAAAATGCAACCCAGCCGACCCCTGACTCACGACCTGATGAAAAATTTCCTGAATGCTTTCGCTATTGATTTGCATGAAATCATCATTTGCGATCTGCAGGAAGGTATTTTTTATTCAAAGCTGGTTTGTGCATCAGAAAATGATACAATTGAGATTGATTCGAGAACCTCCGATGCACTGGCACTTGCAGTGCGGTTTGGTTGCCCGATCTATACCTATGAGAATATCTTAGACAGCGCCGGCATCCTGATGGAAGACAGCGGAAGTGAAAAAAAGAAGAAAAGAAGACAGGAAGCTGTGGTGGAAAATGATGGCCCTACCGGCAATGAGGACCTGAAAACAATGACACTGGAAGAACTCAATCATTTGCTGAATGAAGTGCTCGACAGCGAAGATTATATCCGTGCCATTGCTATCCGTGACGAGATAAACAGCCGGAAAAAGAACCGATGAGAGCAGTCTGTGCTGGTGACCATAGTTCACTTTATCTGAAAATTCAAAAAAATCCATTCGTCCGTGATCGTATATCCCAACTGCAAGATCAACCTCGGTCTGCGCATCCTTGAAAAAAGAAAGGATGGCTACCACGACATTGAAACTGTATTTTACCCGGTTCGTCTTTCTGACATCCTGGAGATCACAGAATATAAATCAGCTACTAAAACAGCCACTATTCCATTTACACAAAGCGGTTTTGTTGTGGATGGCGATATCAGCAATAACCTTTGTATGAAAGCATACAAACTGCTGAAAAGAGATTTTCCCAAGCTGCCACACATACAGATACACCTTCACAAAACCGTTCCGACAGGCGCAGGATTAGGTGCCGGCAGTTCCGATGCCGCCTTCACGCTGCGTTTGCTAAATGAAAAATTTGAACTTGGCATCAGTGATAATGAGTTAATGAACTATGCACTTGAACTGGGCAGCGATTGTCCGTTTTTCATTCTCAATAAACCCTGCTATGCCACCGGTCGCGGAGAGATATTGACCCCGATTGAGCTTGACCTCTCCGGCTATCAAATTGTCGTGGTAAACCCGGGTATTCATATCAATACAGGCCAGGCATTTCTGAATGTGCGGCCATCAACATTAGAGAGATCGGTAAAAGAAATCATTCAGTTGCCGCTGGAAAGATGGAAAGATGAACTGCTGAACGATTTTGAAGGGCCGATATTCAAAAAACATTCTTCGATTGTGGAAGTAAAAGATCAGTTGTATGCAGCCGGTGCACTGTACGCTTCGATGAGTGGCAGCGGCAGCACTGTCTATGGTATTTTTGCAAAAGGCAAATCACCACAGTTGCAGTTCCCGGAAAACTATTTTGTAAAAATATTACCCGGCTGATTGCAGCAAAGCCTGTAAGTCAAGCGGCTCTGTCATCATTTGCAAATTTCCCTGTGTATCAGTTGGCCATGCTTCTTTTGGCCTGTCCCAATACAGTTCAACGCCGTTGCCATCGGGATCATCTAAGTAAATCGCCTCCGAAACACCATGATCGGATGCACCCGTCAGCGGATAGTTTGCCTCAACAAGTCTTTTCAATATAACTGCAAGGTCTTTTCTTGTCGGGTAAAGTATGGCTGTATGAAACAAACCGGCTGCCTGTTGCGGCGCCGGCCCTTTGCCCTTGCTGTACCAGGTGTTCAGCCCGATATGATGATGATAGCTCCCGGCAGAAATGAACACAGCGCTGTCACCATAAAACTGCTGCACTTCAAAACCTAGCAGGTCTCGATAAAACTGTAAGGCTCTTTCCAGGTCAGCCACTTTTAAATGCACATGGCCGATTCTTGCACCAGATGGAACTGTATAAGACATAAACTGATTTTTTTAATTCGAAATGTAAAATAAAACAATCACCTGCCTGATCTATATGACCAATTTGACCTATTTGCCAATTTAGCGTACCTTGCATCAAATTTCGGATTATCCAACAGATTTCCTGCATATCATTCTTCCTGGAAAAAAACCTCGACCTGCTCAATCACCGAGGATGATCCCTGCTTGCCGGTTCTTTCGGACCGGTTGTTTCTCATTTCATTTTCCCATTTTTCAAATCACATCATATGCAATCCGTTATTGACATGTCAGCAAAAACACAATATTATTTAGAACTTGAAGAGAAATACGGGGCTCATAATTATCATCCTATTCCGGTGGTGCTGGAAAGAGGCCAGGGAGTTTTCCTGTGGGATGTGGAAGGCAAACGCTATTATGATTTTCTCAGTGGTTATTCTGCCGTGAACCAGGGGCATTGCCATTCAAAAATTGTTCAGGCCTTTATTGAACAATCTCAAAAACTCACTTTAACCAGCCGTGCTTTCCACAGCGATATGCTGGGAGAATATGCAAAATTCATCACCGGTTTCTTTGGCTATGACAAAGTGCTGCCGATGAACACAGGAGTAGAAGCCGTAGAAACTGCTGTCAAACTTTGCCGCAAATGGGCCTATGAAGTGAAAGGTACAGCCAGTGAAAAGGCAGTGATACTTGTTTGTGAAGGCAATTTTCATGGCCGCACTTCCACGGTTATTTCTTTTAGCAGCGATCCATCAGCGAAAAGGAATTTCGGACCCTATATGCCCGGTTTTAAAGCCATTCCTTTTAACGATACAGTAGCGCTGGCAAAAGCCCTGGAAGATAAAAACGTAGCCGGTTTTCTTGTTGAGCCGATACAGGGTGAGGCCGGTGTGTTGGTTCCCGATGAAGGCTATCTTGCCAAAGCGAAACAACTTTGTGAAGCAGCCAATGTTTTGTTTATCGCAGATGAAATACAAACCGGTTTGGCAAGGACAGGAAAAATGCTGGCCTGTGATCATGAAAACGTAAGACCGGATATCCTCATTCTGGGAAAAGCATTAAGTGGCGGCATTATTCCGGTCAGCGCTGTGCTGGCCGATGATGCCATTATGCTGACCATAAAACCCGGAGAACACGGCTCCACATACGGAGGTAACCCGCTGGCTTGCAAAGTGGCCATGACCTCATTACAGGTTCTAAAAGATGAACGAATGGCAGAAAATGCTGCCGCAATGGGTGATTTATTGCGTAATGAACTGGAGGCCATCCGGTCAAAATATATTTCTGTGGTACGAGGTAAAGGTTTGCTGAATGCTATCGTCATTGAGCATCCGCATAAAGAAGCAGCATGGGAACTTTGCCTTGCTTTAAAAGAGAATGGCCTGCTGGCAAAACCAACACATGGTGATAAGATCAGGTTTGCACCGCCCCTTATCATCACCAAAGAGCAGGTAATAGAGTGTGTGGGAATCATTCAAAAAAGCCTGACAGTGCTGGAGGGCCTTTAATTTCAGCGTTTGCTTTCTTTCATCTTCATATCGGGGAAAAAAGCGGCAAACAACATAAGGATTGCAGCAGCTAACAGTAAGAAAAGTCCCTCTTTTTTAACCGGGCATTCACCGCCATGGCAGGCCGTGAGAAGAAAAAAATTACGTATCGTCCAACCAATGTTAAGAGCCACTACCAGCAGGTTGGCCCTTTTGGCCCACACTCTTGGCACCAAGTGAAAGAAAAGAAAGAAAACTGAGAGCAGCAGGTTAAAATAACCCGGCTTACCATAATTGGTTCCGGCGGCATCCACACCAGTGATGGTAAGAGATTTTGATTCTATCACTACCCAGGGCAAAAAACAAGCAATAACGATGAGAGCAACAGCCAGCAAACCAATCCATTTCATGTAACGCATAGCAAAAAATTGGGACTGCAAGATAGCCAATTCCCATGCTGCGAAAAAAGTTGCTTAAAAAGAGTGCTTTGGAAAAAGTCAGCAAAGCAACCCTGCAAGTTAATTGGTATACTACTATCCACCTGCAATACCGCTTTGCGGAAAAAATAAGCCCGCTGCTTTACTATTATAATCTCAAACCTAAAGTGATACTGAACACACGATGCTTGTTCCGGTCATCAGCAGAGCTGTTGCTGCCTGACTGCAATTTGGCAAGACCCAGCCCATAATTGACAGCGATCTGAGCCGATTTTGTTTCAATTCCCGCTGTACCGTTCAGACCATAATCAAACCGCTTCATGATGCCATAACCAGCCCCTTCTTCATAATCCAGCGTAGAGGGATCATCATTGGACCAGCGGATGTTTTCTTCACTGTTAAATGCAATTCCCGCAAAACGTCCTTCCGTTTTGTTTTTACCCGCTATACCAATCGCCATATAAGGACCGGCGCCGGCAAAGAATTTAACGGGGCCTGTTGGCGTTTTAAAAACAAAATTGGCAGGCACTTCAATATAAAAAGGATTACTTGTGGCCCTGAAGTATGTGTTATCTGATGTATTTCCAGACTGTGTTTTGCTGCCTTTGCCGGTGAAGAGAAATCCGGGTTGAAAATAAAGGAATGAAGCTATTTTTATATCTCCGATAATTCCTGCCTGGAAACTGGTCAGTGTCTTTGCATCATCAATATCCCCATCATTGGTAATGGTAACATTCGCCAGGTTAAGTCCTCCCCTGAAAAAAGCAGAAGAGTTTTGTGCATTCACTGAAACAATAACAAACATGGCTGCAGGAAGCAGCAATAATTTTGTTTTCATAAAGAATAGTTTGGTACCGGTTTTGCAAAAGTCTTGCCAGAAATGATCAGCAGCTTTTACAAGCACTGCAATTTTTTTTGTATCAACACTTTAGTGCTGAAACTGATACCCTGCAGCAATGATCTGATTGACTTCTAATTATTTCCCGGGATTGCTGCTTTGATGAGGCTAACTTTGTATTCTTCACTCTTTAAATCGCCGGAAATGATCACTGTTATTATCCCTGCATTGAACGAGGCGGAAACCATTGATAAAGTGGTTGCATTTGCAAAGGCAGGATCCAATGTCAGCGAAGTGATCGTGGTAGATGATAAATCATTTGACGATACCGTTGTTATTTCAAAAAATGCAGGCGCCAAATTAATTACCAGCACCAAATTAGGTAAAGGTGCTTCCATGAAAGACGGACTTCTTTGCGCCTCAAATGAAATTGTTGTATTCTTAGATGCAGACATTGACCCTTATCCCGCCGAAACCGTTGAAAAACTTACGATACCACTGCTGAAAAATGAGGCAGATTTTGTAAAAGCCTGTTTCAGCCGCAATGCAGGAAGAGTGACTGAACTGGTGGCCAAACCCCTGCTCAATATTCTTTTTCCTGACCTCACTCATTTCTCACAGCCGCTAAGCGGCATGATAGCCGGAAGAAAGAGTATGCTGCAGCAGGTTGAATTCAGGGATGATTATGGAGTGGACATCGGGATACTGATTGACATGCACCTGCTGAATGCAAGGATCAAAGAAGTGAATATCGGCTATATTGAAAACAGGAGCAAACCCTGGCAGGCGCTGAGCAAAATGAGCAAGGAAGTGTCGCAAACGATCATCGCAAAAGCTTTTCAGCATAACAGACCGAATGCAACATTGGAGGATTTGCAGTCTTTTTCGGAAATAAGAGACCAGATGGAATTTGCCATCAAAGAAGGACTCAGAAACCTGGGCAAGATCGCTTTTTTTGATATGGACAATACCCTGCTCCGCGGCCGTTTCATTGATACTTGTGCAAAATTCTATGGATTTGACAAACAACTGCTGCAAATCAGGAGCACGGAAAATGACCCTGTTATTATCACCAAAAATATTGCCCGGCTGATGAAAGGTCTCAATATTTCGCAGGTGCTGGCAGTTGCTGATTCCATTCCGTTGGTGCATGATGCAGCGGAAGTGATTGCAGAGCTGAAAAAGAAAGGATATGTTGTTGGTATCATCAGCGACAGTTATAATGTGGTGACCAACCATATCAAAACAAAGACCGGCGCAGATTTTTCGCTGGGCAACGAGCTGGAGTTTTCCAAAAGCTTAGCTACCGGTGAAGTGAAACTCCCCTCCTTCTTTTTTAACCATCCCGGCTCCATCTGCAAACACACGATGTGCAAGACAAATGCGGTTCAGGATATCCTGGCCCAATATAAAATTGACATTGCAAATGCCATTGCAATCGGCGACAGCGAAAATGATCTTTGCATGGTGAAGAATGTTGGTGTAGGAGTGGCCTTTTGTTCATCCAATGAACTGCTCAATTTTGTAGCGGATAAAAAAATCAGTGCCCCATCATTCAAAGCCATTCTCGAATTTGCCTGAACAACCTTTCAATAATATCAGGCAAGATTGTCCAGCATATCCTTTGTCATAGCCGGCAAACCGAATTCTTCTTTCCAGCCCCAGTCTTTTCTCGCCACATTGTCATCAATGCTTTGCGGCCAGCTATCGGCAATGGCCTGGCGGTAATCCGGCTCATAGGATATCTTAAAATCCGGAATATGCTTTTTTATCTCCACTGCAATTTCCTTTGGTGAAAAACTCATACCGGATATATTATAAGAAGTCCGGATGGAAATTTTATCCATGGGAGCTTCCATCAGTTCTATTGTTGCCCGGATGGCATCGGGCATATACATCATGGGCAGGAAAGTATCCTCTTTGAGAAAACAGGTATATTTTTTTTCTTCTAAAGCTTCATGAAATATCTCAACGGCATAATCTGTGGTGCCGCCACCCGGCGCAGATTTATAGCTGATAAGTCCGGGATAGCGGAGACTTCTCACATCTACACCAAACCGCTGAAAGAAATAATTGCACCAAAACTCGCCGGCATATTTGCTGATACCATACACCGTTGTTGGTTCAATGATAGTTTGCTGCGGGCAGTTTTGTTTGGGGGATGTAGGCCCGAACACAGCAATGGAAGAAGGCCAGTACACTTTATGCAGTTTTTCTTCCCTTGCAATGTCCAGTACATTGAGCAGACCCTGCATATTCAGGCTCCAGGCCAAACCAGGATTTTTTTCCCCGGTGGCGGAAAGAATAGCAGCCAGTAAATAGATCTGTGTGATGCCCTGCCGTATCACCTGCACATGCAGCATTTCTTTGTTCATCACATCCATGCTCACATAAGGGCCGGTTCCTTCCAGCAAAGGATTTTGCTCCCGCAGATCGGAAGCAATAACATTTGCATTTCCGTATATCTTTCTTAATGCCAGTGTCAATTCCACTCCTATCTGGCCGCTGGCGCCAATGACAAGTATTTTTTCTTTTTGCATAGCGGCAAATTATTTCAATCCTTTTAATTCTAAAATTTTTTCAATATCCCCCGGGCTGTCAATGCAATGGCTTTCAAAATTTGTCAGCACACATTTAATTTTATACCCATTCTCTAACCAGCGAAGCTGTTCTAACGATTCTGCCTTTTCCAATGAGGATACAGGCAGTTGGGTGATCTTTTCTAAGATATCAGAACGGTAAGCATACATTCCCACATGACGAAAGTAGGAATGATGATTCTGCCAGTCTTTCTCTTCTGCCCCCCGGATGCAAGGGACAGCCATGCGGCTAAAGTAAAGGGCTTCGCTATTATTATTGATCACAGCCTTCACCACGTTCTTATCAAATAAAACATCTGCACTATCAATAACAGACACCTGTGTTGCTATCTCTGCAGACCCGTCTGCAAGTGTTGCCGCCAATTCATCAATCTGCAAAGGGTCAATAAAAGGTTCATCACCCTGTATGTTTATAATATATTGAGAGCTGAGCCCAACCAATTGCATAGCCTCCCTGCAACGGTCGGTGCCGCTTGGATGATCTGCGGAAGTCATGACAGCTTTACCGTCAAAAGAAAGTACATGATCGAATATCCTTGCATCATCGGTCGCCACGACAACATTATTTATCAGTTTGCTTTGGGAAACCTGTTCATACACCCTTCTTATCATTGTTTTCCCAGCTATCTCTGCCAATGGCTTGCCGGGGAAACGGGTGGATGCATACCTGGAGGGAATTATACCTGCGATCATACTTTTTTTCTTTACAAATGTATCAGTTTCACAGCAGCTCCTTTAACTAATACATGAAACAAAATACGATATATTTGCAGCATGGACGTATTTGTAGATATTGACAATACCATTTGCTACACCAATGGCATGGACTACCCCAATGCACAGCCCATCACAAAGAATATTGAAAAAGTGAACCAGCTTTATGACGAAGGCCATCGCATCACCTACTGGACAGCCAGGGGAATGAAGACTGGCATCAACTGGCGGCCGCTGACGGAAGCGCAGCTTAAAGAATGGGGAGCCAGATATCATGAACTGCGTCTTGACAAACCACCCTACGACATCTTCATTGACGACAAAACAATTCATACTTACGACTGGGAGGAAGGACAATGGATAGAAAAATTCAGCGAGCCAAGGAAATCTTAGAAACAGAAAGCGCCGCCATACGAAACATCCCGCTTGATGATAACCTTTTAAAAGCAGTGGATGTCATCAGCCGCTGCAAGGGAAAAGTTGTTACCAGTGGCATGGGCAAAGCCGGTATCATTGCCAGAAAAGTCAGCAGCACTTTTTCTTCCACAGGCACTCCCTCTCTTTTTCTGCACCCGGGTGAAGCGCAGCACGGTGATCTTGGTATGCTGGGCGAAAATGATGTGTTGCTTGTGTTTTCCCATTCCGGCAAAACCAAAGAGATACTTGAGATGATCATGCTTTCAACACAGTTGTTTAAAGATAAACTTACCGTGATAGCGGTCACCTCACATCCAGATGCGCCAATCCGTAATATATCAGACATCGTTTTAGATATCGGTGATGTGCAGGAAGTTTGCCCGCTCGGGATGGCTCCCACTACATCTACTACCACTATGCTGGCTCTTGGCGATGTGTTGTGTGTGCTGGTGATGGAAGAGATCAATTTTACGAAAGAAGAATTTTACAAACGTCATCACGGGGGATACCTCGGGTCAACAAATAATAAATGAAACCGCCACTTTTACTCATTGCCGGGCCTTGTGTGATCGAGAACAGGGAAACTCCTTTTGAAGTAGCTGAAAAAGTGCTTGAAATTACCAGCAGGTTTAATATTCAATATGTTTTTAAAAGCTCTTTTAAAAAGGCTAACCGGACGAATCTGTCGTCTTTCACCGGGATTGATTTTGGAGAAGCCCTGGAAATATTGGGACAGGTCAAAAAGCAATTTAATGTGCCTGTTCTAACTGATGTACATGAATCAAACGAAGTGAATGAAGTAGCCGCTGTTGTTGATTACCTGCAGATACCAGCTTTTCTTTGCCGGCAAACAGACCTGTTGCTGGCCTGTGGCAAAACCGGGAAATGGGTAAATATTAAAAAAGGTCAGTTCTCTTCTCCTGAAAGTATGAAGTTTGCGGTGGATAAAGTTCGTTCTACCGGCAACAATAATATCATGCTAACGGAAAGAGGAACCACTTTCGGCTACCAGGACCTGGTGATTGATTTTCGCAGCATTCCTGTGATGCAGGCATTGGGTGTGCCGGTGATTCTTGATGCCACCCACTCCCTTCAGCAACCTAATCAAAGTTCAGGAGTAACAGGCGGCCTGCCGCAAATGATAGACACTGTATGCAAAGCAGGAATCGCCGCCGGGGTTGACGGCTTGTTTATTGAAACACATCCGCAACCTGAAATAGCGTTGAGCGACGGGAAAAATATGCTTCAGTTGGATAAGCTGGAACCGCTTCTTGAAAAATGTATGAGAATAAGAGAAGTGATCTGACTTCGGAGAATTCCCTCTTTTTTAAACCCTTATTGCAGATCCACCACTTCCACACCCGGATATTTTGTTTTGTCAAAAACGAACTGGTTGTCCGCAATCGGCGTGGTAGTGTTCATGGTGCTGATCGTATAAACATAGCGGCTACCTGTATTTTCCAGCACCCTTGTGCTATAAATGGTTTTGGCAACCTTGTCAACCAACACATATACTTTGTGAAAGGGCTTGCTTTTGTCGGTGGGGGTCATTTCAATTTCCTGAAGGGTTTTGCCACCCTCTTTTTTCTCGCCATTCATTTTATAGAGGAAATCACTATCGTAAAAATTGGTAAATAGCTTTTGAGGGGTGATTCCGTTGCCAGATGCATCGAGGGTATTAATCGTTACTTCTTTGGCTGATGAATCATAGTTCCAAATCGTTTTGCCATCGCAGAATATCTCCTGCCCGCTGAAATTGACCTTGTATTTGGTTCCTTTCATTATTAAAGAACCCCTTTTGGTAGAAAGAACTTTGCCAACACTATTCTCCACCTTATATATAAATGTTGCTTTTACCGTCTTGAAAGTCTTGAACTTAGCGCTTACCGCATCCAGCACTTTTTTAGCTTCAGGGTCATTACCCTGTGCTATTGCCATGGCCGAAAGCAGTAAACCCGTCATAAACATGTACAATTTCTTCATCATGTATCTTTTAATCTTTGAAGAGGCGCAAAGATAGGTTTTTACGCCTATCAGGATGGACAATCATCGTACCGGGTTGCAACCCATTGATTTTTCTTAAGAAAGCATTAACCCATCATATTTAAATGCTGTTGCAGATCAGCTTCCGTCTTTATCAGCACATCCCTTGCCTTGCTGCCCTGGTTAGGGCCAACAACTCCTGCAGCTTCCAATTGATCCATCAAACGACCGGCCCGGTTATAGCCCAGCTTCATCCTTCTTTGCAGCAGTGAAGTGGAGCCCACCTGGTTTTGAACGATCAGCCGGGCGGCTTCTTCAAACAATGAGTCCCTGTCGGAGAGATCAAAATCTTTTCCCTCCAGTTCTTTTTCATCAACATACTCCGGCAGCAGAAAAGGCTGAGGATAGCCCCGCTGGTCGCCGATAAAATCAACGACCTGCTCCACTTCCGGTGTATCCACAAAAGCACATTGCAGGCGGGTCACTTCGCCATGATGCGAAATGAGCATATCGCCTTTGCCAATCAGTTGCTCAGCGCCACCTGTGTCAAGAATGGTTCTTGAATCTATCTTGGAAGAAACTTTAAAGGCAATGCGAGACGGGAAATTTGCCTTGATGGTACCCGTAATGATATTCACGGAAGGACGCTGTGTGGCAATGATCAGGTGAATACCAACTGCACGGGCTAATTGGGCTAGTCTGGCTATCGGCATTTCAATTTCTTTGCCTGCTGTCATAATGAGGTCGGCAAACTCATCTATCACCAGCACAATGAATGGCAGGAACTGGTGTCCCTTTTGCGGGTTCAGTTTACGTTTGATAAATTTTTCATTGTACTCTTTGATATTTCTTGCCCCGGCTTCTTTCAACAGGTCATAGCGGTTGTCCATTTCAATGCACAGGGCATTCAGCGTATGCACCACTTTCTTGGTGTCTGTGATGATGGCATCATCCTCTCCCGGAAGTTTGGCTAAGAAATGATTTTCAATATGCCTGTAAACACTCAGCTCCACTTTTTTGGGATCAATCAGCACAAACTTGAGTTGTGACGGATGTTTTTTATACAGCAGTGAAACGAGGATCGCATTCAGCCCGACAGATTTACCCTGCCCGGTTGCACCGGCCATCAGCAGGTGAGGCATGGATGTGAGATCAACAATGAAGTTCTCATTGTCAATCTTTTTGCCTATTGCTATTGGCAGGCTATAATTATTATGCTGGAATTTTTCAGATGAGAGCAGGGTTTTCATGCTCACCACGGTCTTCTTCACATTTGGCACTTCTATACCTATAGTGCCTTTGCCGGGTATGGGGGCAATGATGCGTATGCCCAATGCCGCCAGGCTAAGGGCTATATCATCTTCCAGGTTTTTGATCTTGGAAATGCGGATACCTGCTGCCGGCACAATTTCATAGAGTGTAACTGTAGGCCCGACAGTGGCGCTGATCTTTTGTATTTCGATAGCATAGTTCCTGAGTGTGGCGATGATCTGGTTTTTGTTATTCTCCAGTTCATTTGCATCCTGGAATATCTTTTCGCTGCCATGTGCTTCCAGCAGGCAAAGCGCCGGATATTTATAATCACGGAGATCCAATGTCGGCTCATAGGGCGGCAGGTTTTCAATGGCTGATTCAGGTTCACCTGTTATTTCCGGTGTTTCTTTTATTTCCAGTTCCAGGTCGCCTGAAGGTTTCTTTTCCCTTACCGGTTTTTTGTCCGTTACAGGAGGAACGATCTCCTCTTCCTGCATGTCTTCCTCTGCAACAGGGGCCTCTTCTTCCTGCAGGTCATGGCCATGCATCAGGTCGTTCACAATTTCTTTTTCCAAAGACACCTGTTCTTCCGGTTCATCTTTCTCAATCACTTTGAATGCAGGAGTAGTTTCTTCTGACAGCGGGTTCACCAGCAACCCGCCTTCCTGCTTCAACGTATTTCCTTTTATTCCGGTTCCGTTATTCCCGCCGTACAGGTCGTTGATCGTTTTGCCGGCCACCGGAACAGTCTCTGCGGCTCCTTCTCCTTCCTCAGGCGATTCTTCAATTCGCTTTGGCAGGTTGAAAGCGGGGTTGAACTGCCAGATAAAATAACCAAGGCCCACTACCATCAATACGGCAGCAGTTCCAATATTTCCCAAAGCCCCCGTAAGCCAGTCGCTGATGCGATTGCCTATATAACCCCCAAAACGAAAACTGCTTTGCGAAAAAACAAATGCCAGCGACACAGACAATACCAGCAAACCAACTGTGACGTATTTCAGGTTGCGCCGAACCGAAAAAACCTTTTTGCTGAACAACAGGTTCACACCCGTTACAAAAAAGAATGTGCAGATAAGCAAAGAAGCAATCCCAAAACCCCTGTAAATAAACAAGTGGGAAAAATAAGCTCCGAGACGGCCAAGCAGATTGTTCACCTTTGCTTCATTGTCAAACAACACACCGATGCCCTGCGTCACTTCGGCCTGGTCTTCTTTCCAGGTAAAGAAATACGAAATAAATGCGATGAGCAGGAACAGGGAGAACAATAATGATACGGCGCCGGTGATCTTCCAGGTACGTTCATCATGGACTAATTTTCGCCAGTTAACACTCTCCTCTTTTTCCCTTTTCAGGGCTCCGGGAGATGATTTGCCTGGTTTGTTCTTAGGACTGTTTGCGGCTTTCTTTTTCCTCTTTTGGGCCATGGCGGCAAAGATAATATAGTTTAAGGCTTTGCAGGAAGTTGCAAGGCGTATTGTTTACTTAAAATTACCCTGAAAGTGGTAGACGCATCCCTGTAAAAAGCAAAAGCTTAGTATTACATTTGGCCACTATTGTTTCCATGCAAGCCTACTTACGGAATTTATATTTTTTCCCAGCCTTTTTTCTGCTGCTTGTCAACAACTGGTCGGCAGCACAGAACAGCACTTCCGTTGCGTACATTGACATCAGCAGGATCAATCTTGTAAAAATCATTTCACGGGAATCACACAGCGGTTTCATCAGCAGGCAAGAATCACTGCCCGATGTTTTTTCAAAACTTACTCTCAAAGAAGGGATGCAATTCAGTGGGTCTGTTCCCCCCGGTCATGTGACAAAAAAAGCAATCCTTCGTTTTGCCGTTACTAACAGTGCCGATACAACGGTTAGCGCCTGGTTCTTTCCCGGCTTTTTTTATTGGGACGCTGTTCTGTATAAGGAGGAAAATGGCCGGTTAGTGAATCTCCCGGTTGTAAAACCTCCTGAAGAAGACAACCTGAGTTATTGCCTGCTGACAGTTCCGGCCGGTGACACTATATCCGTTTATGCAGAATTGCGTATGGTTAAAACCTATATCAATTCCATGCGGCCCCGGTTAGTGAACCTGCATCGTATTAAACCCTTTATCAGCGACCTGCAATCATCACATGATTCGGCCAATATGGTCACATTCCTTTTCAGCGGTCTTTTGCTGATGATGATCCTTTTTTCGCTGGCCAATTACCTGCAGGGAGGCAACAAAGAGTTTCTCTATTATTCAGGATATGCCTTTTTCCTTGGTGGTATGCTTTTCACCAAAGCCCTGTATGATTTCAGGCCCAATACCATCAGCTATTTTCTGGAAGGCTATTTTGACTTCATAATGCAAAGCGCCGGCATTATGTTTTATATGATCTTTATGCAGGGCTTTTTGCAAACCCGCCGGCAGCATCCTTTCCTCCACCGCCTGTATAATTTCGGCATACTTCTGCTGATCGTTTCCGTCAGCACCTATAGTTTCCTGCATTATTTCACCGACAATTTTTACCTGCAAAACCTGGTAGAAAATATCACCAAACTTATCCTGCTCGGCATGACCATTGTTTTTCTTATCTATGGTATCCGCAACTGGCAGGATAAGCTCCTCCGTTACCTGTTTTGGGGAAATTTATTTCTCTTTCTTTTCTCCCTTGTTTCACAACTGATGCTGATGATTGATCCCCGGACATTCCCCGGCATCCTTGGCTCATCTTTGTTTTATTACGAGCTGGGGCTTTTTCTCGAACTGGTATTCTTCCTCGCCGGTCTTAATCATAAAAACAGGAAATTGATCATTGAGCAGACACGGGAAAGGGAAAGACTGAAAGCAGAAAACCAGTTGAAGGAATACGAAAAAGAAATTGCAGTGTACAAAGCCCAGCATGAAGAACGGCAACGCATATCCGCCGATATGCATGATGAACTTGGCGCCGGGATGACGGTCATCCGGCTGATGAGTGAAATTGCCCGCAACAAAATGAAAGAGAACACACCTGAAGAAATTGATAAAATATCCCACTCAGCAGACGAAGTGCTCAACAAGATGAATGCTATCATCTGGAGTATGAACAGCGGCAATGACACTTTGGACAATCTCATTTCATATATCCGCTCCTATGCACTGGAATATTTTGACGGCACTGCGGTTGACTGCCATGTTATCACCCCCGACCAGGTCGAAACAAAGGAACTTACCGGTGATAAACGAAGAAATATTTTCCTGTGTGTGAAAGAAACGCTGAATAATGCACTGAAACATTCCGGCGCCGCACAAATAAAAATTGAATTTGAAACCAATCATCAATTAGTCATCCGCATTTCGGATAACGGCGTGGGCATAGACCTCCAAAAAGTGAGACAATTTGGCAATGGTTTGAAAAATATTGCCCGCCGCATGGAAAGTATTGGCGGCAGTTTTCATATTGAAAACAGGAACGGGACGGTTACCACCCTGGTACTACCTCTCTGAGCCGTCCGATTTGAGCACAGCAACCAGCATCAGCAGCCAGCCTGCGATCAGCAAAAGACCACCAGCCGGGGTAATGGGTCCAATTATCTTCACAGCGCTGCTGCCCTGTATCTTTAAAAAAGTAAGCAGGTATAAAGAACCGGAGAACAGAATGATGCCGGCAATAAAACAACGGCCAGACCATTTCAGCAGGCTGCCGTGAAATTTTTCAAACAATATTGCAAGCCCCACCAGCGCCAATGCATGATATAGCTGGTATTCAGCACCTGTTTTGAAACCCTGCAAAGTCTTTGGGTCTTCGGTCATTTTTTCTAATCCGTGTGCGCCAAAAGCCCCTGCTGCTACTGCCAGCCCGCCAAAAAAAGCAGCCATTGCTAAAAATCCTTTATGCATGAAATATTTTTTCGAGCAGTTTGTCTAATTGAACCGGCTCTTCATCCACGATCACATCGGCCTGCTCATAATAGATGCGCCGATCAGCATATTTTTTGACAATAAAACTCCTGAGCTGTTCATCATCCAGTTCCCGTATCAGGGGCCGCTTATCTTTTTCTGCTATCAGTCTTTTAAAAAGAGTTTCAGTTGCCGTATTTATCCACACCGTTGTTCCGGCCTTGTACATATACTCTATATTGTTGAAATAGCAAGGCGTTCCTCCACCACAGGCCATTACAAAACTTTCATGGCTTTCAGTGATGATATGGAGGGTGTCTTTTTCCAGCAAACGGAAATACTCCTCTCCCTGCTGCGCAAAGATCTCGTTGATGGCTTTTCCTTCATGTGAAACGATCTGTTCATCGAGGTCAAAAAAAGGAATATTGAGCTTTTGGCTCAGTTGGCGGCCCCAGTGTGTTTTTCCGGAACCCATGAAGCCGATGAGGAAAATTTTCATGCTGGTTGATATGTTTGTAAGTTGACAGGTTGATAAGAAACTTATCAACAAACCAACTTTTCAACTACTTGAAAGCATTAAACCCTGTCACATCCATTCCTGTTATCAGTAAATGAATGTCATGTGTTCCTTCATAAGTGATCACACTTTCCAGGTTCATCATGTGGCGCATCACGGGATACTCACCGGTGATACCCATGCCACCCAACATTTGCCGTGCATCACGGCAGATATTGGCCGCAACTTCGCAGGCATTTCTTTTTGCCATACTCACCTGCTGGGGCGTCACTTTTCCTTCATTCATCAGCACACCGAGCCTCCAGTTCAATAACTGTGCCTTGGTGATCTCGGTGACCATCTCTGCCAGTTTCTTTTGCTGCAACTGGAAACCACCGATAGGTCGGCCAAACTGCTCTCTTTCCTGTGAGTAACGCAAAGCCGTATCATAGCAATCCATGGCAGCGCCGATAGCACCCCACGCAATACCATACCTCGCTTTGGTCAGGCAACTCAGCGGTCCCTTCAGTCCTTTGATATTCGGAAAAATATTTTCTTTCGGCACTTTTACGTTGTCAAACACCAGTTCACCCGTAGCCGATGCCCGCAGGCTCCATTTGCCATGCGTGGTGGGAGTTGAAAATCCTTCCATACCTCTTTCAACAACCAGGCCCTGTATTTCACCAGCTTCATTTTTGGCCCATACCACTGCCACCTGCGAAAAAGGCGCATTGCTGATCCACATTTTGGCGCCGTTCAGAATCACATGATCACCGGCATCTTT
Source organism: uncultured Chitinophaga sp. (assembly GCA_964437415.1). Taxonomy (GTDB): domain Bacteria; phylum Bacteroidota; class Bacteroidia; order Chitinophagales; family Chitinophagaceae; genus CADEDV01. The sequence continues at coordinate 95,581 of CAYTGN010000004.1, forward strand.
AAAATTGGTGAGCATACTGCTGGGATCGCTACCGTGATTCGGTTCTGTCAATCCAAAACAACCCAGCCATTCACCGCTGGCCAGTTTAGGCAGATATTTTTTTCGTTGCTCTTCACTTCCGTATTGATAAATGGGAAACATGACCAGCGAACCCTGAACGGATGCAGTGGAACGAACGCCGCTGTCGCCTCTTTCCAGTTCCTGCATCATCAGGCCATAGGAAATATAATCCAGGCCGCCGCCACCATATTCTACTGGAACAGTTGGGCCAAAGCAACCCAGGTCACCTAATTGTTTGACGATTTGTTCAGGAAATTCTGCCCGCTGGGCATAGTCTTCAATGATGGGAGATATTTCTTTTTTTACATAGTTACGGACAGATTCACGGATGAGTTTGTGTTCTTCAGTCAGCAGTTCATCTACATTAAAATAGTCCGGGCTTTGGAAAAGGTCTGTGCGGGCCGCCATCGTTACTTGTGATTTTTGATTGTTGATTTCTCCCGACCGTGCCTGCTGACATGCAGTAGCCATCGGGATTGATTGGCGCAAAGGTAAAGGTTATGGGCAAAACCAAATCTCACACCATTCATACTGCAATTTGCCCCGGTCATACCGGAATATGGATTATTTACACAGCCGGGCTGTTTTTCGTGCAACAAAGTTCCGTAACCTGCGTACTTAATTTAAAGCCGGTTGATTGGAAAGTAAGACAAGCCTGTATTTTGATGCCCTGGTAGCCCGCTGCAAGCAGGGCGATATGCAAAGCTTCCGGGCTTTGTATCAACGCTATGCCAAAGCCATGTTCAATACCAGTCTTCGTATCGTGAACAATGCATCGGATGCTGAAGATGTGTTGCAGGAATCTTTTATTTCCGCCTTCAGCCACATCGGTGATTTTGATTATTCATCGGCTTTTGGCGCCTGGCTCAAGCGGATCGTTATTAATAAATCCATCAGCCTGCTGCGCAAACGAAAATTGATGACGGTGGATATTGAAACAACGGCCGCGGTTGAAACTGCAGACGGCCCTGCTTACAGCGAAGAAGAAACAGGTCTGCAGGTGGAGAAAATCAAAAAAGCCATGATACAATTGCCGAATGGCTACCGGGCTGTGCTGAGCCTTGTTCTTTTTGAAGATTGCAGTTATGAAGAAGTGGGCAGCCTGCTGAATATAACAGCCACCACTGCCCGCAGCCAATATCACAGGGCCCGTCAAAAATTGTGGCAAATCTTAAAAACGGAGGGATGCGATGAACGACAAACTGAAACAATATATAGATAACAACCGGGATGCATTTGATGCGTCTTCTCCTTCTGCAAAAGCATGGGAAAAGATCGCTGCAAAACTGCCGGGCACAGGAAAGCTGAGCACCTGGCGCAGGCCTATGTTGTGGGCAGCATCGCTGGCCGGCATCCTGCTGGTATCGGCGACTGTTTTTATAGCTCTTTCAAAAAATAATTCATCCCCGGTTCCGCAGGGAGGATCGTCCGGCACCGGTGATATATCCGACTACATGAATCCTGTTTACACACAGCAGATACAGGAATATAAAGAAGTTATCGGCCTGCAGCAAACCGAACTGAAACTGCTGGAAAAAGAACAACCGGCCCTCTACAGGCAATTTCTTGCTGATATTGCCGAACTCGACAGCGCCTACCGGGTGCTCAAAACAAGATTGCCCGGCAACCCCAACAGGGAACTATTAATAGAAGCCATGATACAAAACCTGCAATGGCAAAGCGACCTGCTGAACCGCCAGTTGCAGATCATTAAAGAAATCAAACAAAAAAGTAAAGCTCATGAAAAACATGTTATTTAAAGTTGCGATCCTGGCAAGCAGCCTGCTGCTCACAACAGCAGGCCTTGCACAGGAAAAAGAAAGAACAGAACCGAAGTTTAAGAAGACAAAGGCCTACTCAAAATCTTACCCACTCGGCAGCAGCGATAAAGTGGGCCTTTACAACCAGTTTGGAGAAATGAAACTGGTTACCTGGGACAAGAACGAGATTAAAGTGGATGTGAGCATCACCGGCAAATCCGATGACGAAGCAAGGGCACAGGAAATTGTGGACCGCATCAGCATCAATGATGGTAAAGACGGCAACACCGTTTATTTCAAAACCAAATTTGCTGACGAAAAGAAAACCTGGAATAAGGATAACAAGGGGAAAAATTACCACGAGGGAATGGAGATCAACTACCTGGTCTATCTGCCTGCAGGAAATGCCTTGACTGCAGAAAACCAGTTTGGCAAAATGATCGTTCCCGACTACCGGGGCGAGGTGTCGCTGGAAAGTAAGTTTGGCTCACTTACCTCGGGTAAACTCAGCAACGTGAAAGAAGTGACCGTTGAATTTGGCAGCGCCGAAATTGCCCATATCAGCGGAGGCAAACTGAATATCAAATTCTCCAATGGCTCAGTCAATAAGCTCAGCGGCGATGTGAAAACAAGTGTTGAACACAGCAAAGCAAAATTGAATGTTGACAATGATGTGAAAAGCCTCGACATCAATAATTCCTTTTCCGACCTTTATCTTGACCTGAGCAAGAACCTATCCGCCAGCTACAACATCAGTACATCGCATGGAGAATTTTCCAACAAAAGTGGTTTTGATATTAAAAAAGAAGGGCAGGAAGACAAAAGGTATGGTCCGCAATTCAATTTTAAATACAGCGGCTCGTCCGGAAGCGGCAGTTCTAAGATCAAAATCTCATCGAGTTTTGGGCATACCACTGCCGGCCACGACCTGAAAGTGGACATGAACGAGAAGAAACCCAAAACAAAGACGAAGTCAATATAGTGAGAGATATATCATACATGCTGAAAGATGGTCCCATTGGCCATCTTTCTTTTTTAACGTTATTCCAATACAGTTGCTTTGGGAGATATAAAACAAAATTCTATCTTGGGATGCAAGCCACTCTAATGAAAAACACCTTTGCTATCATTTCCGGGGTCATTACCACCTTTGCTGTAGCTGCCATTTTATGGCCTTTTGTCAACATGGCTTTTGACAACAATTTCCAGTTACAGTTCTTTGCCCAGCCACCTGCAGATACATGGCAAAAGAACATGACCGAACTTTTCGCATTTCTTGGCTGGGCCTTTATCAGTTGTTTTGCCGGCGGGTTTGTTTGTACCCGGATAGCAGCCAGCCGTGAGTTTATTGACCTGCTCATTGCCCTGATTACCGCTGCTGCGGTCATACTCATCATTTCAGGCAACGAAATTCTGCAGGCAAGAGCTGTGCATGTGATTGCCTTTAGTCTTGCCATCACCATCGGCGCTTTCACGGGTGGTTACTTAGGGGTTCGCAGCAAAAAAAGCCGGCAACGGTTATAAGTTGGATTCATGCATCCAAAGAAATCTTCCTCCCTTTCTTTTCCGGTCATATCACCCTGTACACTCTTTTCGTCCGCAGAAAGACTCATTGTTTACTGAAATCTTTTACATTGCAAAAAAATTAGTTGCCATGAAAAAGATGCTGCTGCTGTCAATCGTTCTGCTTTCAGTGTGCAATGTTTCATTCTGTCAAAAAGATTCCACCCGTAAAGACCCCGGCGCCAATATCAAACAATTCTGGCTGGTGGTGCTGAAAACCGGGCCAAAGGATAAGGAAATCAAAGACAGCACCGAACGCAGCAAACTTTTTGCCGGTCATTTTGCCAATATGGAAAGACTGCATTCGGAAGGCATTTTAAAATTGGCAGGCCCATTTGGCAAAAACGATTTTACCTGGCGGGGGCTTTTTGTTCTTGATTGCAAAACAAAGGAAGAGGCCGAAGAATTTGTGAAAACAGATCCCACTGTTGAAGCCGGAGTTTTTATCTATGATATTGTGCCCTGGTTTGCTGAGCCCTCGGGCAGCCTTGTGCCGGGGAAACCTAAAAAGGAGTAGTATCAAGCACTGAGGTAAGAAGCCATTTCCTGCTGATAATTTTTGGCAATTTCTTCTGCTTTCTCTGCAAAATCCTCCCCGCCCGAAGCATAAATAATGGCCCGGCTGGCATTCACTAAAATGCCGCAATCCTTATTCATCGCCTTTTCAGAAATTTCATTCAGGCTGCCGCCCTGTGCCCCCACACCGGGAACAAGGTAAAAATGGACAGGAGCCAGTTTGCGGATGTTGACAAAAGAATCAGCCTGTGTGGCGCCGACCACAAACATTAAATTCTCCGCTGTTCCCCATTTGGAAACAGTGGTCAATACTTTTTCATAAAGCAATCCATCACCCGCCTGCTGCAATTCAAAATCAGCAGCGCCTTTGTTGGAAGTAAGCCCCAGCACAATGGTCCATTTGCCTGGGTATTGTAAAAAAGGTTTTACACTATCCTCTCCCATGTATGGCGCCACGGTAACAGCATCAAAAGGCAGGATCTCAAAAAAAGCTTTGGCATATTGGTCAGAAGTGTTTCCGATATCGCCTCTTTTGGCGTCTGCAATTTTAAAATGCTCATCACCGATGTAACGAACGGTTTTTTCCATCGCCTCCCATCCTTTCACACCCAAGGCTTCATAAAAAGCAGTGTTGATCTTGTAGCTCACGCAAAGGTCTTTCGTAGCATCAATGATAGCTTTGTTGAAAGCGAATACCGGGTCGGGGTCTGATAAAAGATGCTTTGGTATTTTAGTGATGTCGGTATCTAAACCAACGCAGAGATAGGATTGCTTTTTTTTGATTTGTTCAATGAGTTGCTGGCGGGTCATGGCTGCGAAGATAATGGGGAACGCTGATTTTTATGATGCTGATGAATATTTAAGAGGTTATCAGCGCCAATCATAATAATCTTAATCATCTGCGTTCCACTCTTTCCAAAATCAGTTTTTCCGCTTCCTCACTCTCCCACTTCCCTTCGATTCCCGGTATCGCCATCACTTCCTGCATAATGGCCTCCTGCATTTGTCCTCTTTTCAGCGCATCGCTATAGCGGATATGCGGACTGAAAGTAACCTGTGAATAAGCAGGTATCCATTTGTCCGGATATTTTTCATGTAGCCTTGCTTCAATCTTTTTTTGCAGCAGGAATTTCGGATCGGCTGTCCTCTCCCTCATTTCAATAAAATTATTTATCGCCAGGTCAGCAATCGCATCCCCATCAGGCTTGCGCAGTTGCTGGTAGTTTTTCAATATGGCAGCCCAATCTTCTTCATGTTTATCAATCAGTTCATCCAGCACCCGGCAATCCTCAAAACCGGCATTCATCCCCTGTCCGAAAAACGGAACAATGGCATGTGCTGCATCGCCGATCAGGGCAAACTTATCATCCCTTATCCACGGAAAACATTTCACCGTGACCAATGAGGAGGTAGGATTAGTAAAAAACTCGTTGATATAATCCGGCATCAGCGGTACGGCATCGGGAAAAGTTTTTTCAAAGAAATTCCTTACATCAGCTTCTGTTTTCAATTTATCAAACGAGGCTTCTCCTTCAAAAGGAAAGAACAAGGTACAGGTAAAGGTTTTATCCAGGTTGGGCAATGCGATCAGCATATAATCTTTGCGGGGCCAGATATGCAGGGCATTTACCTCCATTGCAAACTGACTATCTGCTGTTGGCGGGATGGTCAGTTCTTTATAGCCACAATCAATATAATACTGCTGGTAATCGAATTTATCATGCTGTAACTGGTGTTGCAAACGGGCAGCTGAAAAAGCGCCGTCAGCGCCAAAAACCAGGTCAGTCTTTGATGAAGGGATAGCTTTGCTATTACTGCTTTCAAACTCTATGGAATCCTTATTCCAGTCAATCTTGCTGAGTTTCTGATTAAAAAATATTTCTACACCCTGTTCTTCTGCCAGGTCCATCAGTTTCATGTTCAGCGTGGCTCTTGAAACAGAATTAATAAACTGTCCTTCTTTCCCATAAGGTTGAAAAGCCGTGCTGCCATCCTGGTTATGGATGTAGCGACCGTGCATGGGAATAGATATTTTTTTAATTTTATCTGCAAGGTCAACTTTTTCCAAAGCCAGCAATCCCCTGTCACTTAAAGCAAGGTTGATAGAACGGCCGGCAGACATTTTCTCTTTCCGCATATCACCGCGACGTTCATAGATCTTCACCTTGTACCCACGTTTGGATAAATATATGGAAAGCAGAGAGCCTACCAGTCCAGCGCCAACTATGGTAATATCTTTTTTCATAGCCTCCCCAAGCCCCTCCAAAGGAGGGGTATCAAGTCGTTTTAATTTGTGAGTGAACTTATAATGTTTCCGAATCTGTAAATATCTTCAAACGAATTATACAAGGGCACCGGCGCCACACGGATCACATTGGGTTCTCTCCAGTCGGCGATAACTCCCTGTTTTGTTAATTCATCAAATATCTTTTTGCCGTCTTTCAACATCATCATCGAAACCTGGCAGCCTCTTTCATCTTCGTTCGTTGGAGTAATCACTTCTATCACTTTCTCATTTTGCCTTCTGTTAATTTCATTCAAAACAAAATGCAGGTAAGCCGCCAACTGTTTCCTTTTTTCATGTAGACGTTCCATACCGGCTTCTTCAAAAATATCCAAGGAAGCTTTATGTGCTGCCATGCTAAGTATCGGTGCATTGCTCAGTTGCCAGCCTTCTGCCGTTGGAATTGCTTTGAATCCTTTCTCCATTCTGAAACGTGTCTCTTTGGTATAACCCCACCAGCCAGCGAATCTCGGCAGTTCTGTATTGGCTGCATGCTTTTCGTTGATATAAACACCTCCAACTCCACCCGGACCGCTATTCAAATATTTATAAGAACACCAGCAGGCAAAGTCAACATTCCAGTCGTGGAGTTTTAATTCCACATTGCCGGCTGCATGAGCGAGGTCAAAACCTGCATAGGCGCCGGCAGCATGGGCCGCATCAGTGATGGCTTTCATATCGAATAACTGGCCGGTATAATAATTCAGTCCTCCAAACAAAACAAGAGCAGTTGACTGGTTGTATTGTTGAATAGTTGATAAAACATCTTCCATCCGGATTGCATGTTCCCCTTCCCTGAGTTTCACTTCAATGATAGCGTCGTCAGGATCTAAGCAATGAAAACGAACCTGCGATTCAAAAGCATACTGATCAGAAGGAAAAGCTTTGGCTTCACAAATGATCTTATATCGTTCTTTGGTTGGCCGGTAAAAACTTACCATCAGTAAATGTAAATTCACAGTTAGTGAATTCATCACCACCACTTCCCTTTCATTGCAGCCGACAATTTTTGACAACTGCTTTGGGAAAATTTCATGGTATGGCATCCACGGATTCTTTGCGTGGAAATGTCCTTCCACCCCCATTGTTGCCCAGTCATCTAATTCCTGCTGCACATATTGCGAAACTGTCTTTGGCTGAAGACCCAATGAATTACCGGTGAAATACACACAATCCTTTCCATCATGTTGTGGAATGAAAAATTTTTGCCTGAAATCCCTTAATTCATCTTTTGCATCCAGCTCCCTGGCAAATTCAAGTGTGTTCTGAAAAATCATACTAAATATTTTGAACGCAAATTTTTTTGATGGTTAAGACCTATTATGACTGATCAGCGTTAATCATCACAATCTTAATAATCTGCGTTCTATTAAACAGTTGCAATAACTTTCAATTCAATCGCAATCGGTGTCGGCAGGCTTTTCACTTCCACGGTTGTGCGGCATGCCTGCACCGATGTGAAATACTCCGCATATATTTTATTATATACCGGAAAGTCCTTTTTCATATTGGTCAGGAAAACGGTTACATCCACTATCTTCTCCCAACTGCTGCCGCTGGCTTCCAACACGGCTTTTACATTGGCAAAAACGGAATGACACTCCGCTTCAATATCATATTTTACAATATTGCCATCCGCATCCAGCTCCAAACCGGGTATTGTATTGTCTTTATGATTTCTTGGGCCGATACCGGAAAGAAAAAGAAGATAACCCACTCTTCGGGCATGCGGATATGCGCCGAGAGGCGTTGAGGCATTACTTGTTATTATCGGGTTTTCTTTCATAATAATAATGAACGCTGATTTTTATGATGATTAAGATTTGTTATGATTATTTCAGCGTTTATCATACTAATCATGACGATCTGCGTTCCTAAAACTGAATACAAACATTCTTTGCCTCCGTAAAAAACCGCAGCGCCTCCCAGCCTCCTTCTCTTCCCACACCACTGTTCTTCATGCCACCAAATGGCGTTCTTAAATCCCGCAACAGCCAACAGTTGATCCAGATAATACCACTTTCAACTTTTGCCGCCACACGGTTGGCTTTGGATAAATCCTGTGTCCATAAGGTGGCAGCCAATCCATATTGCGAAGCATTCGCCAATTGCAGGGCTTCTTCTTCCGTTTTGAAAGACTGCAAAGTAACCACCGGCCCAAAAATTTCTTCCTGGTTGGTCTGGCAGTCGGGGCCCAATCCTTCGATCACTGTCGGTTCTATAAAATAACCATTGGTGCAGCGGCCTTCTAATTTCACGGCCCTGCCGCCACACAATATTTTTCCGCCTTCCTGTTTGGCGGTATCAATACAACGCATGATCTTATCAAAATGCAGCTTACTCACAATAGCCCCCTGTTTGGATGAATCTTCCAGCGGATCACCTACTGTGAGTTTTTTTGCTCGTTCAATAAAATCAGTTTTGAACTTTTCATAAATGCTTTCTTCAATCAAAATCCTGCTACCACATAAACAAATTTCTCCCTGGTTAGAAAAAGAAGAACGGATGGTATCTGCCATCATCTTTTCCCAACTACAATCTGCGAAAATAATAGCCGGGTTTTTTCCTCCCAGTTCCAAAGAAAGTTTTTTGAACATAGGCGCCGCCACTTCTGCAATCCTTGAACCGGCCCTTGTGCTGCCGGTAAAGGAAATTGCTTTGATATCCGGATGCTTAATGATCGCTTCACCTGTCACATTACCTGTGCCATGCAAAACATTCAGCACACCATCCGGCAAACCGGCCTCCTTGCAAATTTTGGATAACAAAAAAGCGGTGACGGGAGTTACTTCAGATGGTTTAGCGATCACACAATTTCCTGCGGCCAATGCCGGTGCAATTTTCCAGGTAAACAAATACAAGGGAAGATTCCAAGGCGAAATGCAACCCACAATTCCTATCGGTTGCCGTAGCGTATAGTTCACCGCTTTGTCTTCCATAGTATGGCTCTCCGCAGCAAAATGCATGATGCCGGTCGCAAAAAAACGGAAGTTTGCAGATGCTCTTGGAATATCTACTCTTTTACTCAGCCAAAGTGGCTTGCCGTTATCATTTGTTTCTGCCAGGGCTAATACATCGAGGTTTTCATCAATCAGTTCAGCAATACGGTTGAGTATTTTAAATCTTTCCTCAAGTGGTAAAACACTCCATGCAGGAAAAGCTTTTTTGGCGGCCAGCACCGCTGCATTCACATCTTTTTCTCCGCTATCAGGAATCTGACCTGATTGTTCACCTGTTGCAGGATTTATATTGAGAATGAAATTTCCACTCAGCGGACCGATGTGATTGCCACCGATATAGTTTTCGAGATGATATGGAATTTCAAGATTCATTTATACAGAACGCAGATTTTTATGATTATGATGATCGACGCAGATATATCATAAACAAACATAGCCATCATGATCATCTGCGTTCCTTACTTATATGCTCCCCGTCCTTCCCCCATCCACCGGGATACTCACCCCATTCACATAAGATGCGGCTGGTGATGCAAGAAATGCTGCTACAGCCGCCACTTCTGAAGCATCGGCAAAACGTTTCATCGGAACTTCCTCCTTCATGTTCTCCTGTACAATATCCACTACCGTGTTTCCCCTTTTGGCTGTGTTTTCAATAATGGCGGTTAGTCGCTGGGTGATTGTGAATCCGGGCAACACGTTATTCACCGTGATATTAAATTGTCCCACTTCGTTGGAAAGAGTTTTGGCCCATGATGCCACAGCGCCGCGGATCGTATTCGACACACCCAGGTTTTTCAACGGAATTTTCACCGAAGTGGAAATAATATTCACAATACGGCCATAACCTTCCTTTTTCATTGATGGAATACAGGCCTTCGCCAAAATATGATTGCAGATAAGATGCTGGTTGAATGTATTCAGGAAAGCTTCTTCGGTAGCTTCTGTGACAGGTCCTGCTGCAGGGCCACCAGTGTTATTAATTAATATATTTACAGGGTTCTTTGCCACATGATCTTCGATGATCCTCTTCACCTCATCCGGTTTACTGAAATCCGCAACAAGATAACCATGCTGCTGCCGAAGCGCTGTGTCTAATGTGTGCACCGCTGCCTTCAATGCCTCTTCATTCCTGGCCACTAAAGTACAGTTGGCCCCCAACAAGGCCAGTTCTTCAGCAATGGCCAGCCCGATACCCTGCGTGCTGCCGCAAACAACAGCATATTTTCCTTCGAGTGATAAATTCATAAAGTCAAACCTACGGTAAAAAGTTGTAATTTTTCGGCATCAATACATCCCCAAAAACTTGCTATATGGCTGTCATTGCACCTTTCAACCTCAAAAAATGGATTGATGAAAACCGCGACCTGCTGAAACCGCCGGTGGGCAACCAATGTGTGTATAAAGATGCTGAGAATTTTATCGTGATGGTCGTAGGCGGACCCAATGCCCGGAAAGATTATCACTTTAATGAAACAGAAGAACTCTATTACCAGGTGGAAGGCGACATTGTAGTAAAAATCATTGATGATGGAGAATTCAAAGACATCTCCATCAAAGAAGGAGAAATGTTTTTGTTGCCGCCAAAAACTCCACACTCTCCGCAACGTGGGCCCGGCACGGTTGGGCTGGTAATTGAAAAGAAAAGAGAATCGGAAGATGATGGCTTTATGTGGTTCTGTGAAAAATGCGGTAATAAATTGTATGAAGAAAGCCTGCATGTGAGTGATATCGTTAAACAACTTCCTCCTGTTATGAACCGGTTCTGGGAAGACACCCTGCACCGGACTTGCAATAAATGCGGGGCTGTGATGGAACCTCCGGTGAAACCCCCGGCAAAAGTATAAATGCAGAAACTGTCCATTGCCCCTAAAGGGGAGAAAATGAAAATTTCCTATTACGTGAAAACTATCATTTCTTAGAAACACTAAAAGCCCCATTAGGGGTTTGGGATAAATGAAAATTGACATCCACACTCATATCATGCCTTCTACTATGCCGAACTGGACACAAAAGTTTGGTTATGGCGAATTTATTCATTTGGAACACCGTAATTGTGATGCCTGCATGATGAAAGGCGACAAACTGTTCCGGGTGGTGGAGGAAAACTGTTACAAAGAAGATATACGCCTCAAAGAAATGGATGAAACTGATGTAACGGTGCAGGTGCTGTCCACCATTCCTGTTTTATTTAATTACTGGGCCAAATCAACCGATGGTTATGAAACCTCCCGTTTCTTTAATGACCATATTGCTGAAACCGTCAATAAAAATCCAAAACGATTTATCGGGCTGGGCACTTTGCCGATGCAAAACACAAGTCTTTCCATCAAAGAAATGGAACGTTGTGTGACTGAACTGAAATTACCGGGAGTAGAGATCGGCTCCAATATCAACGGCGATAATCTTTCTGATAAAAAATTCTTTCCTTTTTATGAGGCGGCTGAAAAACTGGGTTGCGCCATTTTTGTTCATCCCTGGGAAATGATGGGTGAAAAACAAATGGAGAAATACTGGCTGCCCTGGCTGGTAGGTATGCCTGCTGAAACCTCAAGAGCCATCTGCTCAATGATCTTTGGCGGCGTGTTTGAACAATTCCCCAAACTCAGGGTGGCCTTTGCACATGGCGGTGGTTCATTTCCTTTTACTATAGGAAGAATAGAACATGGCTTTGATGTAAGACCTGACCTTGTTGCTGTTGATAATACCGTGAACCCAAGAGATTATATCGGCAAGTTCTGGGTGGACAGTTTGGTGCATGACAAGAAAGCAATGGAGTTCCTGATTGATGTGATGGGAGAAGATAAAATTTGCCTGGGCAGTGATTATCCTTTTCCTCTTGGAGAACATCACCCGGGAAAATTGATTGAGAAAATGAAACTCGATAAGAAAACGACCAAAAAACTTCTTTACCGCAATGCAGAAGAATGGCTGGGCATCAGTCATTGAACAGGTCCGGGTAATCCGTAATGATGCCATCCACTCCCATCTTTCTCAACTCGTCAATTTTTGATATATCATTCACCGTCCACGGAATGACCTTCATCCCCTGCTGATGACATTTGCGGATCAGATCATTTGTCACCAACTGGTAGGCTGGGCTATAAATAGTTGGCGCAAACCCCAATGCTTTCACCTGCTCATCAAGGGTTCGCTTATCATAATCCTCTATCAGCATGGCTGTTTTAATATCCGGGTAATTTTCATGCAGGTATTGCAGTGTTCTGAAATCAAAGGATTGAATGATCACCCTGTTCTGTATCCCTTTTTCTTTGATCACCGCCATCAGTAATTCCACAAATTCTGCAGGCTTGGGATGAAAGATATCATCGCCTGCCGGCAAACATTTTGTTTCGATATTAAAATATGGGGGCGGTCTCCGGGCCACCGACATATAGCCCCTCACACTGTCGAGCAGATCGCTTAACAACGGCTTCTGCACTTTTATTTTTTTCTGTTGGGGAAACCTCGGGTGAGGTTTCATTCCCACATCATACTGCTGCACTTCGGCATAATCCATCCGGTAAATATTCAGCCGCTTTTCTTCATCAGCAGACACATTGCTGCCATCGGGTTTGGTGGTTATTTCATGGCCAAACCAGGGTTCATGCGACAAGATCACTTTTTTATCTTTGGTGATCACCACATCCATTTCCAATGTGGTCATGCCAAGGCTTAATGCCGTTCGCATGGCTGGCCAGGTATTTTCCGGCATCAGGCCGCGGCTGCCGCGGTGACCCTGTTTGTCAAAATTCGTAACCATTTTGATTGAATCATTTACCTGTTCAGCCGGGTTTGTCAATCCCGTAGTTTTTTGCTTGCCTTTACAGGAAAGCAGCAAAAAAAATAGTGCAATTCTGCCAGCAACAAAATACCTCATTTGTCAAATACTTTTGATTTTCTTTCATCCATCCAGTTTCCAATGATCTTTCCGTCGCCTTCCTGTTGTTTCAGTTGCTGAACTATATTATCATAACTCTTCTCATCCCGGTTCTGGCTGAGTTTATATACGTTTTCCAGCTCTGTCACTTCCATTTCAAAACCAACGATTGCCTTTATAAGTTTGGACAAATACTCTTCCGGAAGATTGTCATAAATAGTGGTGGAGGTTGTGTTTCCTTTTTCAAAATATAGTGTAAACTTTTTCAGAAAACTGATCAGGCCCTCTTCATCCATCCATTCCACTTTACCCCTAGCATGAATGGAGACATAATTCCAGGTGCTGGCCTGTTGTAAATTACCGGTGTACCAGGTTCCGGTTATATAAGAATGAGCCCCGGTGAATACCACCAGCGCATCAGGATTTTCGGCTAAAGCTCTTTCATGGCTCATTTTCCGGGCAATATGTCCTTGCAGAAAAAGTTTACCGTCCCTTTCTTCAATTAACACAGGGATCTGTGTCGCTTCGGCCCTTCCGTTTTTGTCATGGGCAATCAATAGCACAAAAGGGTGTTGCCGCATGAAGTCAAGAATTTTTTCCCGGTCATGCTCTTTGTAATGCGGATAATTATACATGCGGTGAAATTACAATTTCCCCAAAAAAGCTACGCAACGTTTCTTCCACAGCCGTTGTCAGTCAAAAAAAATATATAGTTATGAAAAGAACACTTATCCTTTTAACATTCTTCAGCATCACATGGGCCGGCCTCAGCCAGCCCTTGCAAACGGTGAATGCGGTGCTGAACGATGAGAGCTATGTTGCTGTTTTTGGAAACCAGCCCGGATCTGATGCCGATGAAAAACTCCGTATCCGCACACATCTGTATTATGTGGGAAGCCTGCTGCGGAATACATCTTCCGATCATCTAAGTTATGAACAGTGGATGAACCGTATGAAAATACTAGGCATGCTTCAGCAATACAATGAAGCCGGTAATTTCCCTGTCAACAGGGATTATCCCGGTGAAAGAAAACCCTGTTTTATAGATGCAGACGGTAACATTTGTGCGGTGGGTTATCTCATCGAACAAACCAAAGGCAGGGAAATGGCCGAAGCCATCAATGCAAAATACAAGTATGATCTTTTATTGGACATGGATGAGCCGGCGATAGCGGCCTGGGCAGAAGAATTTGGCCTGACACTTGAAGAATGTGCAATGATACAGCCCGTCTATGGCCCCTTGCCAGACCCCGGAACCAGTTATGCTGACATCAGAACAGGTTATGGTATCAGTTCTTCATTTGTTGGCGGCAGCAATATCTTTATCACAGCAGCCAATATTAATGGCAAATGGAAAAACAGTAAAGCCCTTTCGTATATCGGTTTGGCAAGCGGCACCGGCCAGATTGTGATGGGACTGGCGAATATCCGCCGAACAACTTTTTCCGGCGAGATAAACGGCCCGGGTACTTACACTTCTTACCGTGCTCAAAATAATTTATCCTATGTAAACATTGCCGCCGGCACGGCCACTTTGGTCAGCAGTATCCTGAACCTTGCCCTGCAAAAGAAAAATGCTGAAAGAAAAACAACTTTGGGAGTGTACAGTTTCCCCAACCCTGCCAACTCTGTTTCATTGGGGCTCTCTTTCAGCCGCCGTATCTGATTATTTCTTAACCTTATTCCTGTAGTTCAAAAAAAAAGAAGTTGCTCAACGGCAACTTCTTTCTATTTTAAACCTGTTTCGGTTAACTGATCGTTTCCGCTACATTGCCTGCATTCATATTAGCATTACGCATGGCCACACTCCGTACCACCTGTGCTGCAAAAGTTTCAAATGCTTTTTTGGTTACTGCATCATCGCTCATCATCACCGGCACTCCCTGGTCGCCGCCTTCGCGGATGCTTTGTACCAGTGGTATTTGTCCGAGGAAAGGCATCTCGTAGTCATCAGCTAATCGCTTGCCGCCGTCTTTACCGAATATATAGTACTTATTATCTGGCAGCTCAGCCGGAACAAAATAACTCATATTTTCCACCAGCCCGATGATGGGTACATTCAGTTGCGCCTGCCCAAACATGGCAATACCTTTTTTGGCATCGGCCAGAGCCACATCCTGCGGTGTGGTTACGATCACCACTCCGGTCACCGGCACGATCTGCATCAGCGTAAGATGAATATCTCCTGTTCCCGGAGGCATGTCCACTACCAAATAATCCAGTTCGTCCCAATAAACATCGGTTACAAACTGCCTGATAGCGCTGCTCGCCATCGGGCCTCTCCACACCACGGCATTTTTTTCATCCACCAAAAAACCAATACTCATCAGTTTGATGCCAAACCGTTCCATCGGGATGATCATGCCTTTACCTTCCACATCCATCATCATCGGCCTTTCACCACGAAGGCCAAACATGATGGGCACACTCGGCCCGTAAATATCTGCATCCATCAATCCCACTTTGGCGCCTCCAAGTGATAATGCCAATGCGAGGTTGGAAGCTACCGTTGATTTACCCACTCCGCCTTTGCCGCTCACCACAGCAATGATATTTTTCACTTTTGGCAACACGGCGCCTGCATCTGTCCGCTTCGTTGTGGTGTTGGCAGTGAACTTCACATTCACCACCGCCTCTTTATTCACCAGCATCTTCACGGCATTCACACAGGCATTTTTGATCATGTCTTTCATCGGGCAGGCCGGGGTGGTGAGCACCACGGTAAAAGAAACATAGTTTCCTTCTATCTCAATATCCTTTATCATATTCAGCGTCACAAGATCTTTACCGAGATCAGGCTCCTGCACATTGCTCAATGCTTCCAAAATCTTTTCCTGGGTCATGTACCGATTGATTTTAATATGAAAACAGCCTTTAGCTGTTGCTGAAAATTCTTCTTACAAAGACCGAATCCTCAAAATACTTGTTAAAAATTCTTTGAACTGTAAAGTTAACCAATGGCAGGGGCAAAATGTTTTACGTTTCTTGGAACTTGTCTTTATTTTTGGCACAGTGAAAAAACTTTTACAATATTTCCTGCTTGCTGCTTTCCTCCTACCCCTGACCGCAAAAGCCCAGTTTGAAACTGCACGGGACTCTGTCGTTCAACTTTATGGCATCATCATGACCGCTGACAGCCTGGTGGGTATCCCCGCCGTGAGTGTGGTGGTGAAAGGTCAGAACAGGGGCACTATCACCAACAGCCAGGGTGTGTTTTCCATTGTTGTACTCAAAGGCGATGAAGTGGAATTTACCCATGTCAGTTATAAATCCAAAACGATCAGCATTCCCCGCAGCCTGGAAGGCAGCCAGTACAGCGTGGTGCAGTTAATGGTGGCCGATACTGTTTATCTTCCTGCCACGATCATCCGGCCTCGACCGACACCGGAACAGTTTGCCCGTGATTTTGTCAATACCAAAGTGGATGATGATCAATATGAAATTGCCCGGAAAAATACATCAGCTGCCAAGCGAAGGGTGCTGATGCGGACCGTGCCGGGCGATGGCGGTGAGGCCACGAAAATGCAGTTCAACAAAATTGCCAACAGGGCCGTTTACCAGGGGCAAACACCACCGATGAATATCTTCAACCCGGCTGCATGGGCCGAGTTCATCCAGGCATGGAAACGGGGAGATTTTAAGAATAAAAATTAAATCAATTAGCGTTTCAACTTTTCCTCGTAAGTCCTGATCCAGTCTTTCACCGTTATCTTTTTCATCAACTGACCAATCAGCTTGTAGGGAATATGTTCCGGCTTTTTAAAGCGAACACAGCTTTTGCCCATATCCAATCTTGCCTTGCTGTGTTTGGGATATTCAGTGGTGAACCATTTCAGCAGTTCGGGATTGGCATAGATGCCCATATGATAAAAAGCAATGAAATGCTTTTGCGAAGCAAGACCGGCAAAGGGCAGCGGATCTTTGGGATTGCAATGATAACCGGCCGGATAGATCTCATGCGGCACAGCATAACCCATCATGCCATACCCCATCATTTCTTTAAACCCTTTGGGCAGGTTCTTACGGATCGTGTCCCGCAGTTTGATCATGGCTTCTTTCCTGTCAGCAGGCAATTCGTTTATGTATTGCTCTGGTGTGGTTGCTTTGGAGGTCATAGTGATCCGTTTGCATAAATATAACGCAATTCCAACAGCAACTTTCAATGCAGCAGGGTGGTCTTTTTCTAGTACTTCATACCATGACTGTCGACACTGCCCGCAATATGCAGGGCAAAAGCTGCAATGGAAAGATCTTTTAGCACAGCAATAAAAGCCAGTTGGCTGGTTTCTGGCGAACCCGCCTGCCGGTAGATCGGCCAGTGTATCATCAGCACAGACAGGATCAGCAACAGGGCCAGCAGGTAGGCCACAACTTTCACAAATTTGTTGCTGATAAAAGACAAGGCGGCCACGATGTAGGCCACTCCCACCACATATACGGCATTGATCCCGCCGGGCAGGTTACCCGGAACATATTCCACCAGGTTTTTGGGATACTGAAAATGATAAATGCCAAAAACGATCATCACAACAGACAATAGGTAGATCGCAATCCGGGAAATGATTTGCTGTGTCATAACAAAGTGGTTTAAGGTGAAACAATCGGGTTTGTTCATCCTCACACGTTGCGGCGGGAAGCAGTGAACTGTCAGCACTAACTATTAGTAACAATTACCTACCGACTATTGACTATTGAACTTTGCCTACTGCCTACTGCCTATTCCCCTCTCCCTTCCTTATCTTCAGCCTGTAGCGCAGCACCGCATCATTATTATACATCACATGCAGCCACTGAATATTTTCTGAAAGAACGGCAAACCGGTATTGCACTTTTGAACCGCCACCCATCTCCTGCGGATGCACATAGGCATACAGATGCGTTTGCAACGAATCCGGATCCCACAACGAATCAGGAACTATATCCGGGATCATCTTGGTTGTTTCCAGTTCTAACTGTATCGTGTCGCCAACAGCCGCTACAATGATGCCTGTTGCAGGAAAAAAAGAAGTGATGCCATATTTCACAAAAGAACGCTGGCGGAAGGGTGTGTGCCGGAACTCCTGCAACAGCGGCGGGTCTTGCAGCAAGGTCCAGCGGATGTCATCGGGGTAATGATGACGACTGAATTTTTCAGGTGGCGTCAGGAAATAGTAATCGTCATAATGCCGCACAAACTGTCCCGAAGGCATGGCAATATAGCCGCTGGCCCAGGTAACATCCAGCAGCCGCCATGTACTGTCAATATACACTGCATTCCACGAATGATTAGAACGAAAGCGGCCATTGCCCGGCCCCGGGCCGCTGCGGGCATAACCGGTGATGATAGCCGCTGTAATGCCAGCATGACCACAAAGCGACTGGAACAAACGGGCATAGCCTTCACAAACTGCTTTTCGGTCCTGCAGCACTTTTTCGGCCATACGTTCGGTGAGTGGTTTCAGTTCGCCGCTATCAGCTTCTGCAGGCAGATCGGGTGTTATCATTTTTGATTTTCGCTGCCGCTGCATTGGTGTGCTGGTGCGGTATGCAATATTGTCTGTGATCCAGCGGAAAATCGCTTCCACTTTTTGCAAGTCGGTATGATGAGAGGCCGTCAGTTCACGGGAAAGTGCAGCAGGGTCAAGGGGCTGTATGCTTTTATTCCGTTTATTCCCGGGGTTATGGCCGGCAGAAAAGGTCTGTGAGGAGAGCAGCAGGTGCTGCAACAGCAGGTATATCGTGAAGGCCATTTTCATGACAGCAGGCAAGACCTAATAAAGTTATCAAATTAATCAGCACTACGATTTTTTCGGCCTGTTTGTTATTTTGATCTGCACACAGGGTACGCAGAATAAGCAGAGATTATGTTGATCATATAAATGCCCTGCGTCCCTGCGAACTCACCGTGAAATATTCTACGATCCAATAGCAAACGAATGATATCCTGCTGTTTGTTTACCCGGTCTGCAACTGAGCATCATTTTTTATATCTTTACAGGGATTTAAAAAAACATTCATATGTCGCTATTGAACCAGCAAAACAACAAAGGCAAGAAAAAGGGCAATAAGAAAAATAACCCGGCCAATAGCCAGGGCTCCAAATTCATCCAGAAACCCAAATCAACCGGTTTTGTAAGCAAACAATCCAATACCGGCTCGCAACGGGGAAGCTGATCACTCTTGTAATATCCCATGAAAGAAAAAATTCTGCAGGAGCTGGCGCATCATACCTACGCCACGCTGAAACCCTCCCCCGTTCATGGCATTGGTGTGTTTGCCATCCGCGACATCCCCAAAGGCTGCCACGAGATTTTCTCCAAAGCTGTTGGCGAATGGATAAAACTGCCGATAACCGACGTGGAAAAACTGCCCGAACACTCCCGCCACCTTGTGGAAACCTACTGCCTCTATGATGAAGAACATTACTTTGTGCCCGACTATGGATTCAAAGTGATGGACATGGTCAACTATCTCAATCATTCCTCCACTCCTAATATCATTTCTGTAAATCACGGTGAATATTTTGAAGCCCTTGCCGACATCCCCGCTGGTGCAGAACTGCTCATTAATTATGAGGAGATCGTGGAGGTGGGGGGGTATGAGTGATCGCAAACACTGATGGCATTGACGTGTTTTTAAAGAGCTAAGCTACATCAGAAACTAAAATCAAACCATTCCGATTGCTTTCGGAATTAAAAACTAAGCTACTTCGTAATTACTACCTCTTCAAAAACCTCCCCTTCAGCAATCTCTCCATCACTTCATCTTTCAGATTCCGGCTGATGGGGATATGATGGGCGCCGATGCGGATGTCATTGGCCTCGATGCTTTCTATTTTGGAGGCAGCCACAATATAGGATTTATGGGTTTTGACAAATAGCTGCGCCGGTAAATAATCTTCCACCGATTTAAAAGTGAGATAGGTGATGTACTTTTTGTCCTTCGTTTGTACCACCACATAGTTTTGCAGGGCTTCAGCAAATAAAATATCATCATACAGCAGTTTCACCAGTTTGCCATCGGCCTTGATGAAGAAATGATCATCGGCCATGGCTTCGGCCACATTCTTTTCCCTGATCTCGTAATACTCTTTTGCTTTCATCGCAGCTTTCAGAAAACGATCAAACGAGATGGGTTTTACCAGGTAATCCAGTGCATTCAGTTCAAACCCATCGAGTGCATATTGCGGGTAGGCCGTTGTGAAAATGACCGGTGGCGGCTGTTTGAGTGTTTTAAAAAAATCGAGCCCGGTGATCTTTGGCATCTGTATGTCGAGAAATAACAACTGAGCATCTCCCCTGCTGATCATATCGGCTGCTTTCAGCGGGTTGTCGAATTCTCCTTCAAGGCATAGGAAATCCGTGTCGGTAATATATTCCCTGATGCCTTTGCGGGCCAGCGGTTCATCGTCAATGATGATGCAGCGGATGCTCATGACAGGTGCAGGTTAAGGTTCACGGAAAATGTTTTGTCGTTCTCATCAATGGTCAGTTCATGTTTGCCGGGATAAAGCAGTTCCAGCCGTCTTTTCACATTGGCCAGGCCAATGCCGCCGGGCTGAACGGTGCTATTGTTGATTATCTCTTTTGAATTTTGGACCGAGAAATGAAAGCTGCCGTTGCTGCGGTTCATATCAAGCTTAACAAAATTGGCGGCATCGTTGTGATGCGAAATATGCTTGAAGGCATTTTCCACAAAAGGGATCAGCAGCAGCGGTTCGATGCTGAACCCCTTTACTTCGTCAGCACAACGGAACTGCACGGAATATTTATCATCCTTGCGCAATTGCTGCAGGTCCACATAGTCTTTGAGGTAAGTAATCTCCTTTTCAATCGGAATCTTATCGCCGTTCATTTCATAAAGCTGGTAGCGCAGCATTTCAGAAAATTTGTGCAGGGCCTCTCTTGCTTCGGGGTTATCTTTTTTGATAAGAAAATAAACCGAATTCAGCGAATTGAACAGGAAATGCGGGTTGATCTGCGACTTGAGGAAGTTCAGTTCTGTTTCCGCTTTTTCTTTGGCCACTTCTGCCAGCCGTTGCTGCATTTTACTGTAATCAAACACCAGTTTGAATGCCGCCCCGGCAATGACTAAGAAAAAATGCGGCAGGATATTATCATACACCCTTGCCTTGAAGTTATTGGACAAGGTGAAAAGATCGGGCCGTTCCATGATCTGGCCGATGAGGTACATCTTACCAATGCTGCTGGCCAGTATCATGGCAACAAAGGAGAGCCCGAAAAAGAAATACTGTTTGCGGTAAAGCAGTTTGGGTATCAGCAAATAATTGGTGAGATAGATCAGTAAAGCGAGGTCAGCCACTTTGAGAAAGGTGACCTTCATGGCAATTTCCTTTGTGCGGTAGTCCTGGTAGCGGAAAAAATACCAAAGCCCGGCCACGAGCAACCAGAAAAAAACATGATGGAGTTTGTATTTGAGTAGTCCCCTGTTGTGCATAGCGCAAATTAAATTTACGATTTCCTGGCGGGAAAACGGATTACAGCATCCGCAGCATTTTCGTGACGACCTGTAACTCTTCTTTTCGTCAGGTAATTAATACCGAAAGTGTAAAAAACCTGGCAACAATGCCATTCTGGTCTCAACTTGAGCAAAATTTTTTGCCATGAGAGTCTGCTATTTTTTGTTGTTGCTTTTGGTTGGCAACAACAGTTGTGCACAAAACCCAACACCTTCTTATGCCGTTAATAAACCTGCCGCCAGCGACACCAGGGTTGGCGACCGTTGCGAAGGCTGCGAGGCTATCTATGAATGTCCTGTGCCGTTTGACAGCCTCACCATGTTTGCCTGGCTGCCCGAATGGAATGAACAATCCGATAAAAAGATAGCCATCAATGGAATTGTTTACCAGGCTGATGGCAAGACCCCGGCTGCCGGTGTCATCATCTATATTTATCACACTGATCAAAAGGGTGTTTATCCTACCAAGGGCACTGAACAGGGATGGGCCAAACGACATGGCTATCTCCGCGGCTGGATGAAGACGAATGAAAAAGGAGAATATAAATTTTTTACTATCCGGCCCGGCTCTTACCCGCAGGGACAAAACCCGGCGCATATTCATGCCATCATCAAAGAACCGGGCAAATCGCCTTACTGGATTGATGATTTTTTATTTGACAGTGATCCTTACCTGACCGAAAGCCAGAGAAAGAGATTACAACAACGCGGAGGCAACGGCATACTTATTTTCTATGACAAATCATCGGGCAAGAGCCCTTACAAAAGCGAAAGACATATTTATCTCGGTAAAAATATCCCGGGCTGGAAATAAGTTCAGCACTTTGCCTAACGGATAAAAAAATCGGCCCTCACCCTGAAATAGGTGACACTTCGACCCACGAGGTTAGGCATAGTACCGGCTACCTTTACATGCCAGAGATCTTTTTCTTTGTCAAAAACGGTTTCCACCTGGCCTGAAGCCACATTGACATAAGAGGCTGTGCCGCCGGAACGGAAAGAGTATTTGGCAGTCACATCCACTTTTCTGCCGGAACGTGTACCGATCCGGTAAGTACCATTCTTCAGTTTTTTATCCTTGAAGAAAAGTGAAAAGAACTGGTCCCGTTGTTCGACCATTATGACCAGTGCGCCTTTGGCCCTGTACACCCGGATGGTGGAAGGCTGGTGTTCAAGAAAAAAATTGTTGGAAGTGAGAGTATCTGTGATATAAACAGGACAACGGTTGAGGGTAGTGTCCCTTTCCTGTTGACCAATAGCAAACACTGGCAGTAAAAAGAAAAATCCAAAATAGAAAAAACGGTTCATGCGGCTGATTCAATCCAAAAAAGTACGACTATTTGAGCAAATTCAATGCAGGAGGTTTTAATTTTTGATATTCTTCGCTCTTTCGCCAAACAACAAACTACCGATGCGGACCATCGTGCTGCCCTCTTCTACCGCCACTGTGTAGTCGCTGCTCATGCCCATGGAGAGACTGGTGAATGGTGAGTCGTGAGCCGTGAGTTGTGAGTAGTCGAAAATTTCCTTTAACCTTCGAAACTCCTTTCTCACTTTGATCATATCATCTGTAAGAGAGGCCATTCCCATCAACCCGGTTATTCTCACATTGGGCAGCGGTTGTTCTTTGATTTCCTGCAGCAGGTCATTCAGTTCCTTTTCATCAAGGCCAAACTTGGTTTCTTCCTGTGCTATGTGCACCTGGAGCAAACAATCAACCGCCCGATTGTTCTTTTGCGCCTGCTTGCTGATCTCTTTCAACAGTTTCAGACTGTCAACACCGTGAATCAGTTGCACAAAGGGTGCGATGTATTTGACCTTGTTGCTTTGCAGGTGACCGATAAAATGCCAGCGGATGTCTTTGGGAAGTTTTTCAGCCTTGTCCACCAGTTCCTGCACATAGTTTTCACCAAAGTCGCGGTGGCCCAGTTCATACAGTTCCTGTATATCCTCAATGGGTTTGGTTTTGGAAACGGCCACCAGGGTTACATTATCCGCATCAAGTGATGATTTGATCTGCTGGTATGCTGTGGTTTTGACGGGCATATTGCAAAAAATTTCAGGAGATAATATCCTTCAATATTATTTCCATGTCTTTTTTCAAATCAGGAATATGATTGACTACAACATCCCATACCAGTTCAAGGTCAATTCCAAAATATTCGTGTGCAAGAAAATTCCGGAATGAAATTATTTGCGGCCAGGGCACAGCGGGATATTGCGACTGCAACTCAACTGAAAGAGCATTGGCCGCTTCACCTATGATCTCTAATTGTCTTTCAACAGAAAACCTGTACATGGGCAGGTCATACAAATCCTCCTTGCTTTTTCCTGCTGAAAAATTTTCAATATGCTGAATGGCATCAAGAATATGACGAACCCTGAGTTCGTCACCTGGCCTGCCTGTCATAAATAAGAATTTTTTCTTTGTCAATGACAGGTTTAATATAGGAAGAAAGGCCATTGGCGCTGACGAGGTCAACTTTCTTATTGAGCAGGCGGCTAAGTTCCTGTTGCATAGTGAAGAAAGTAAAATACCCTGCTCCGTTCTTGTAGTCCAGTTCAACAAGAATATCAATATCGCTGCCGCTGGCATCCTGCCCCCTCGCAACTGACCCGAATAAAAACGCTTTATTCACTGGTTGCCGGCTAAGATATTCACGGATAATATGACGGGACGCTTCATTCATATCGCTATTTCCACCACAATTTAAAAAAAAATGCGGAAGGGTAAAGCATCCGCATAATTCTTACAGCCTGTCGCAAGCAATCACTTCAAAATACTCCTGCTGATAACGATCCGTTGTACTTCGCTGGTGCCTTCATATATCTGGGTGATCTTGGCATCCCTCATCAGGCGTTCTACATGGTATTCTTTCACAAAACCATACCCGCCGTGTACCTGCACAGCTTCTACAGTGGTCCACATCGCCGTTTCTGAAGCATATACTTTTGCCATGGATGAGCTGAGGGTATAATCCATGCCGTTGTCTTTTTCCCATGCGGCTTTCAGGCAAAGTAATCTTGCGGCTTCAATCCTTGTCGCCATGTCAGCCAGCTTGAAAGCAATGGCCTGGTGGTTCATGATTTCGGTGCCAAATGCTTTTCTTGTTTTTGAATATTCTTTAGCCAGTTCATAAGCACCGCTGGCAATGCCGAGTGCCTGCGAAGCAATACCAATTCTGCCACCGGCCAGTGTTTTCATGGCGAATTTGAAACCAAACCCATCTTCACCGATTCGGTTTTCTTTAGGCACTTTCACATCGGTGAACATCACCGTGTGTGTATCGCTGCCGCGGATGCCCAGCTTATTTTCTTTAGCTGCTACGGTTACACCGGACCAGTCTTTTTCTACGATCAAACAATTAATACCTCTTGGGCCTTTTGATGCATCGGTTTGCGCCATTACCAGGTAAGCAGAAGCTGTGCCGCCATTGGTGATCCAGTTCTTGGTGCCGTTCAATAAATAATGATCGCCTCTATCTTCCGCTGTTGTTCTTTGCGAAGTGGCATCGCTGCCGGCTTCCGGTTCGCTGAGCATGAAAGCACCGATATACAATTCACCGTTCTTTTTTCCCTGTGCCAGCGGCACCAGGTATTTCTGTTTTTGTTCTTCTGTGCCATATTCCTGGATGCCATAACACACCAAACTGTTGTTAACACTCATCACCACACTCACACTGGCATCAATCTTTGATATCTCTTCCATCGCCAGCACATAACTTACGGTGTCCATGCCGGCTCCGCCATATTCCGGCTTCACCATCATGCCCAAAAAGCCGAGTTCGGCCAGTTTCATGATCTGTTCCCTTGGAAATTGTTGTTTTTCATCTCTCTCGATCACACCCGGCAGGCATTCTGTTTTGGCAAAATCCCTGGCGGCTTTTTGAATCATCAGTTGTTCTTCGCTCAGTTGAAATAACATACGACAGTTCGGTTTTGGAGCAAAGATAAGGGCAAAGACCCTCGCCGCTGTGATAAGACCCATCTGAAACCGTTGTTGCTGAAACTTTTGCCCTGCTGACTATTCCCACTTAAGCAATAATTGGGTGGCTCCGTTTAAGTATTTGTTGCTGCGGGTGGTCCAGTTACCCAACAAATAGAGGTTTTTTTCGGAAACAGCCATTGCAGTGGTTTCTAAAAATTCATACTTCGATGGATCAGTGTCAGGCCTGTCAGCTTTTACACCATTACCCGCTATGGTATTCCATTTACCATCCTTCCACGTCAGCAGATAACGTTTTTCAAAATCCAGGAACAGGCGGTTGTCTTTGCCAACAGCCATGGCAATAGCAGCAACACCCGGAACATTGCTTTCAATACGCTGCACCATCGTTGCTGTCAGTTCTTTTTTATCCAATTCGTATAACTGCAACACAGGTTTATTATCTCCTGCCGGTGTGTAAGTAAGCAACATCAGCCGTCCGTCTTCTGAAACACAACTGCTGGCGCCGATCCTGTCACCCGAAGCAGTTTTGCCCAGCGGGAAACCGGAGGGCAGTGTTTTTTCTTCCGTCTTCCACACTCCGGCATCCTTATAATAATGAACAGCTCTGTAGATGCCACCCTTTACCAGGAGATAATAGATAACATAAAACTCCT
The DNA here is from genome assembly GCA_964437415.1 of uncultured Chitinophaga sp. Classification (GTDB taxonomy): domain Bacteria; phylum Bacteroidota; class Bacteroidia; order Chitinophagales; family Chitinophagaceae; genus CADEDV01. Next base: position 121,663 of record CAYTGN010000004.1, read on the forward strand.
GCGGGGAAATAAGCAGGAAATGCTCAGGGTATATAACGGTCTTATTTCCTGCAAAAGGACTAGCAGGCAACCATTGTTGCGGCTCCTTTCCATTTCGAAATGAAAATGAAAGATTGAAAGCTTCTCCTTCTTTGAAGACGTTTTGCCTGAATTCGCTGATTATTCCTTTTGAATCGCTGCTGAGTAAGGTAATAGTGTCTGCATCACTGATGTTGATCGCCTCATCATCCCTGATGAGAAACATTTCAAGCTCTTTGCTGAATGCAACCATGGAAGGTTGCTGGTAAACACCCTCCCAGGTTCCTTTTTTCTCAATAGTGATTTTATCGGCCAGTAAGGGATAGTTGCGCAAATGTTCATAATGCTTTTTCCATAGAATGGAGTCCGCCAGCTCTTTTAATGGCGGCAAAGGAGCTTCACCCGTGAGCATGAGCCGGTGGCGTTCAAAAAATGCCGAAGCATAGGGCTGCATGGTTTTGGGGTCATTAAAATCAGCCTGCTTCACAAAAAAAGTATCACAATGACTCATCAGCAAGGCCCCGGATGAAAACCGGTAGCGGTTTTCTTCAGGTATGGATGCATTCATGGATGTTACTAACTCAAGATACCGTTGTTGTAAACCGGCAAAACGTTTATCAGCTTTGGATAATTCATTGGCAAAGCCTACGGCAAATTTGTCGGCCAACAGTTCACGGCAGTTCACATTATCATCAAAAAAACCACCCAGGTCATACCGGTCTGCAAAATAGTGACCCAACTCATGGGCAATAATGATCACAATATTAAAATTGGCCAGCAAGTGCATTTCATCCTCATCCTTGAAAAATGTAGTGGCATCCCAGCCTTCATTGGTGAGCACTTCGCACCAGTTTTCCCAATACTCAGCCGTTTCTGTTTTCTGAGGCATTCTTCCCATTACTATTTCCATGGCCATGGGACTGTAGTAATTGAACACCTGTGTGTGATCCTTATACTCCCATCCTAATTCTTTATCAAAGCGACGGACCCCGCTGCTTTCAAATACATACTGCACCCATTTCATAGCTTCTTCTGTGCGGCTGTTTTGCATGGCATTATATAAGCCCTTGGCAGCTTCTTTAAAAGCAGGTTCTTTTTCCCCGGCACAGGAAAACAGGGCAAGAGGTAACAGGAAGCACAGCAGGTATCTCATGAGCAAAATTTGCAGGAAGATAGCTAACTCCCGGAGCATAAGTAATACCACCCGGAGGGTATTACCTGACCCATAACATTCATTTATCTTTGAAAAGCAACAACAGTGCTGCTTAATGAAAAAGATACTTACAACCTTTGGCCTGTTCCTGGTCTGTTACCTGTCACCCGCCCAAACTGGCAACAAGATCTCTTACTATTGCAGCTATTATGGAGACAATGCCGTGCTTTCTTCACTGGAAATTTGTTTTTCCATGCAAACGCTGCCCGGATTGCATAAACACGACCGGGCCGAAGGAATACTCAACCGCATCATGGGCGAAGTGGGTTTGCCCACGAATTTTGTGCTGGTAGAATGTGCCGGTTACAACAATTGTTCTGCTGTGAACCTGGAAGGACTGAATGGTTCGCTACGCTATATTCTGTATGGCGATAAGTTTTTAAAAGAAATTGATTCCACCTCCAATACGTACTGGTCTTCTATCAGCATTTTTGCCCATGAGATAGGTCACCACCTCAGTGGCCATACATTAGATATGCTGGGTAGCCGACCTGATAAAGAACTGGAGGCTGACCGGTTTTCAGGATTCATTATGTTCAAACTCGGCGCCACCCTGCAACAGGCACAGGCAGCCATGCTCACTCTCGGTGATCCTCCATATGTAAGCACCCACCCTCCGCTGGCTAACCGGCTTGCTGCCATCCGCAACGGATGGAATGACGGTTGGCAAAGCAATTACCGCCTTGGCAAAATGGCGCCTGCTCTTCCATCGTTGAAAAATTTTGATGAAATAGCCATTGACCTGCATGATAAAGCCTACCTGGAAAATGTTCTTAATAAACCGGAAGAAGCAATAAGGTTTGCCAACACTGCCATCAGCCTGAAAAAAAATTATGCAGATGCTTATGTCCAAAGAGGGTTGGCAGAAGCGAACCTTGGGCAATCAGCCAAAGCCATTAAAACATTAGATTCTGCATTAGCCATTAATCCCCGGCTGACGCTGGCACAGGTGTATAAAGCAAGAGCATACAATATTGCAGGCCTTTATATACTCGCAGAGGCAGAATTCCAAAAAGCCATTCAGCAAAATGCAGGTTTTGCCCCCATCTATGCCGAAAGAGCCATGATGCGGAACAACCAGCTTCGCTATGATGAAGCAATAGCGGATGCCGACAAAGCCATCAGCCTGAAGTATAAGGATATTTACATCCCTTTTGCCAGCACCGGGTTTGCTTACCACCAAAAAAACGATCTCGAAGCGGCAAGGCGCAATTTCGAACTAAGTATCCGCTATAATCCCACCTATGATTTCGCCATGTACTGGCTGATCAAGATCAAAGAAAAGCTGGAACCGGCGGAAAAAAAGCCAACTAACAACTGATATGATCTTTTTCTGCTATTCAAGGGTTGGGCAGCCTGGGCTGGAAAAGGGGGAAAGATGATACACAGCACTCGGCTGTGATGCTTTTTGGCCTAACTTTGCCACGCAAAATACAGGCTATGAAAAAAATCCATATTATTCTGCTGGTGCTTATTGCGGGAGCCATTGCTGTGCTGATCGGTTTTTTGAAAACTGCCAGCACTTATGATACCGTAGAAACGGCGATGAGCAAACCTGGCAAATTTGTACATGTGATAGCAAAATTAGACCTGAACCAGCCCGTGCAATATGATGCCATCAACAACCCCAACTATTTAAGTTTTACTGCTGTTGATTCTTTGGGTAAATCGGTGAAAGTGGTATATCGCAATTCCAAACCGGAAAACCTCGAGCACAGTGAACGATTGGTTTTAAAAGGTTCTTACCAGGATGAGAACGGACATTTTGAATGCAAAGAGATATTGATGAAATGCCCGTCCAAATACAAAGACGACATGAAGGCGGCGGAAAAAAACATTCAAACCACATCGCAAAAAGACCCCGCTGAAACAACATCTGCTGAATATTAATTGCTGAAGAATGGATTATATCGGTGAGCATCTCCTGCCCGGTCAACTGGGACATTTCTTTATTGTGCTTTCGTTAGTTGCGTCTCTTGTGGCAACTGTGGCGTATTATTTAGCCACGACTGCCAAAACAGTGGATGCCACAGTGCATTGGAAAAAACTTGCCCGATATGCCTTTATTACCGAAGTAATTTCGGTGTTCGCCATCTTCGGCATTTTGTTTTATATCATCTACAATCACCTCTTTGAATATAAATATGCCTGGCAGCATAGCAGTCTTTCCTTAGAGTTCAAATACCTGCTTGCCTGTTTTTGGGAAGGACAGGAAGGAAGTTTTTTGCTGTGGAGCATCTGGCATTGTGTGTTGGGACTGGTGCTTATCCGCTGGTCAAAACAATGGGAAGCGCCGGTGATGACAGTGGTGAGTTTTGCACAGATGATTCTCGCCACTATGATCGCCGGTTTGTATGTGTTCGGGCAAAAGATCGGCTCCAACCCTTTCATCCTGCTGAGAGATTCCGGAGTGCTGGATAATGCGCCTGCTTTGCATGTCAACTTTGACATCACACAACCTTTGCGGCAGGATTATATGCTATCCATCAAAGATGGTAACGACCTGAACCCCTTGCTTCAAAACTACTGGATGGTGATACACCCACCAGTTTTGTTTCTTGGCTTTGCCTCTACCATCATACCATTTGCATTTGCCATTGCTGGTTTATGGACCAAAAAGTTTGGTGACTGGATAAAACCTGCATTACCATGGGCATTATTTGCAGCAGCCGTTTTAGGTGTAGGCATCATGATGGGCGCCATGTGGGCCTATGAATCCCTGACCTTTGGCGGCTATTGGGCATGGGACCCCGTGGAAAATGCGTCATTGGTGCCTTGGCTGATACTGATAGCAGGCATTCATACATCGCTTATCTATAAGCATACCGGTCATTCGTTGCGGTCAACACACCTGTTCTTCATACTCAGTTTTATTTTCATTCTTTATTCCACTTATCTCACCCGCAGTGGTGTTTTGGGAGATTCATCTGTCCACTCCTTCACCGACCTTGGCATGAATGTGCAATTATACCTGTTGCTATTTTCCATTGTATGGGGCGGCGCCATTCTTGCAGCAAGGAATGTGAGAATGAAATGGATCACCGGCATCGCAGCAGCGGCAATCTTGTTGCTGTCATGGATCAGCGGTGGAGCATATATTGGTTTTATGGCATTGCTGGCCGGTGTCGGTTTCATCATTTACCACATACAAACCCAGGTGCCCACCATTCATAAAGAAGAAAGCAGTTCTTCCCGTGAATTCTGGATGTTCATCGGGGCACTTGTGTTTTTCCTGTCTGCCCTGCTCATCATCAGTATCACCTCACTGCCTGTTTTCAATAAAGTGTTTAAAGTGAACCTTGCTGGTCCGGAAAATGAAGAACATTTCTACAATCTTGTTCATGTCTTCATTGCCGTAATCATTGCGCTTCTCACCGCCGTCACGCAATATTTCCGCTACAAAGGGACTCCCGGCAAAATCTTTTTCAAAAAAATTGCCATCCCCACTGTGATCGCCGTAGTGGCGGCAACATTGCTCGTAATTTTTTACAACATTGAGTTTTACAAAGAAGGCCCTGGTTTTCTTGGCGCCATCTGGCTTGCATTGGCGAGCAGCATCTATGCCGTCATCGCCAATGCCTCATATATTTGGATCGGTCTGAAAGGAAAATTAAGAATCGCAGGCGGTTCTGTATCGCATGTGGGTTTTGGTATGGTGCTGGCAGGCATACTGATCTCGGCGTCGAACAAAGAGATGCTATCCAAAAACACCAGCGGCATCTTTATCAATTTTGGCAAAGACAGCCAGGAAAAACCCGGTGAGAACCTGACATTGGTGAAGGGTGTGAAAACAGATATGGGCAAATACTGGGTGACCTATGAAAGTGATTCAGCCCACCCCAAAAAGCAATTATGGTTTTATAATATCCGCTTTCAGCGAAAAGACGGAAAAGAAGAATTTGTGCTGCAACCCAATGCTTTTATTAATTATAAAGGGAATGAAGGCCTGATGGCAAATCCTGATTCCCGTCATTATTTAGATCATGATGTATTTACCTATATCACTTCCCTGCCCGACCCTGAAAAGAGAGATGATACAGCCACTTTCCGCACCCATGCGCTGAAACCCGGCGATTCGCTATTTTATTCCAACGGGTTTATGATCCTTGAAGATGTGAAAACAAGCAATGATGTGCCGTCCGAAATTTTTGGCGAACAGGGAAGCCTTTATGAAACGCCGCTGAAAATCTATGCAAAAACCGGCTCTATCTATTCTGTTACACCACGTCTGGCTTTTGCCAAAGGCGGATACATTGCCCTGCCCGACACCATCAATGCCGAAAGCATGATCCTGCAACTGCAAAAAGTGAATCCTGACAAAAGCATTGAACTGGCAGTGAAAGAGTCAGACAGCATCATGGAATATGTAACGCTGAAAGCCTACAAGTTCCCGATGATAAACCTGCTTTGGGCCGGTGTGGTTATCACCGCTATCGGCATCCTGATGAGCATGGTGCACCGGATCAGGCAAAACAGGAGGGTCTCGTAAAAACCCGTTTTGCAGCATTGCCATACAGCGTTTTCAGCCTTCCGTTTGTCAATTCATGTGAAATGCGCCGGTAAATTTGTAATTTCAGGAGCCATGAAAATGTCAGCGACATATTGCCGTCTTTCTTTGCTGGCGCTGCTTTGCCTGTGCGGCAGCATGACCTCCCACTCACAGATCATTGGTCCGGAAAGAGAAGACAGCATTTATGCCATGCCTTCGTATGAAGAAATTTCTAAAAGATGGGGACCTAACGATACCATCATAGTACCTGCCATCTGGTTCCGCAATGAAATGATGTCGTATAAAGAATTAGGAATGGTGTGGGTAGGTAATTTGTCGGGAAAGAAATTAGATAAGTTCGTGCAGGAGTGGACAAGGCTGCGGAATGCTGTGTATGTCACCTACCCGTATGCAAGGATCGCCGGTGTTACGATCAATGACATCAATGCAGAACTTACAGATGTGAAAGACAAGAAAAAAAGGAAGGAGTATATCAAAACAAGAGAAAAAGAACTGAAAAAACAATTTGCCGACCCCCTCACCAATCTTTCCGTTTACCAGGGCAAGGTGCTGATGAAACTCATCAACCGGCAAACGGGAAATAACTGCTACGAAATACTGAAAGAATACAAGGGCGGATTGAATGCCCGTTTTTATCAAACCGTCGCTTTCTTTGTTGGCGGCAACCTGAAACAAGACTGGAACATCAAAGATAAAACGGACCGGCAAATAGAAAATTTCGTTAAAGAAATTGACGGCATGTGGTATGGCTCCCCTTACCTGCCTGCCAGCCATTAATAGCTCACTCATTCATCTTTTCCCTTCTCACCTCTTTGTTTATCTTTAGCCCTGTCAAATACCGGTATTGCAGCTTTTCATCATCGCCGGCAAGTATAACAAGAAATAAAAAACATGAAACTCGATATTCTCGCCATTGGTGTTCACCCTGATGATGTGGAACTGGGCTGTTCCGGCACACTCATCAATGAAATAAAAAGAGGAAAGAAGGCTGGCATCATTGACCTGACACAGGGAGAGCTTGGTACAAGAGGAACCATCGAAACCCGCTACGAAGAAGCATCAAAGGCAGCGATGATTATGGGTGTGCATGTAAGAGAAAACCTGAAAATGCGGGATGGCTTTTTTAAGAATGATGAAGAACACCAGTTGCAACTGATCAGTGCCATCCGCAAATACCAGCCGGATATTGTTATTGCCAATGTGCTGCACGACCGTCACCCCGACCATGGCCGTGCCGGCAAGATGATAGCAGATTGTTGCTACCTGTCAGGCCTTGTGAAGATCGAAACCAGGGATGAAAAAGGCGACCTGCAGCCCCGCTGGCGGCCGGCTTATGTGCTGCACTATCTGCAGGACTGGTATCATGAACCCGATCTGCTGGTAGATATTTCTGATGTGTTTGACCAACGTATGGAAGCAGTTAAGGCCTATGGCACCCAATTTCATACTTCCGGCGAAAGCGCCGAAGGGCCTCAAACCTATATTTCCACCCCTGATTTTTTAGAAAGTATCGTAGCCCGTGCCCGGATGCTGGGCAAACGCATCGGAGTAAAATATGCAGAGGGGTTCATCAGCGAGAAAAAGATTGGAATCCGGAACCTGGATGCCCTGGTGCAGGTGGAAACATGACAGAGATTAAGAAATAACTACTACACAATTTTTGGCTAAAATGAATGCTGTATTTCGCCAATAAAATATACCTTTGCTCATTCGCAACACACACATTTTCACTGACCCATGACGATACCTAAATTTTCAAATGTTTCCCAATCCTTTCATGCAGAGTTAAAAAAAAGGATCGCCTCTTATTTTGAGGAGTCTGGAAAGTCAACGACCGGCAACTACAGCCTTTTTATCAAAGCAGCTTTACTGGTCACCTCATTCCTGTTCGTTTATATTCATCTTGTTTTTTTTACTCCTGTTGTGTGGCTGGCCATTCTGGAATGTGTGGTGCTGGGTGGTCTCACCGCCGCCATCGGTTTCAATGTAATGCATGATGGCGCACATGGCAGTTTTAGCCGCTACAAATGGGTGAATGAACTTGCGGCAATTTCCGTCAACTTTCTTGGCGCCAACAATTTCATGTGGAAGACAAAGCATAATGTGATTCACCATGCTTATACCAATGTGGATGGAGTGGATGATGACATTGACGCCAAGCCTGTACTTCGTCTTTGCGAAACACAGAAATATTACCAGATACACCGCTACCAGCATTGGTATTTCTGGGCAGCCTACTCACTGCTCTATATCTGGTGGGTGTTTGTCACCGACTACAAAAAATATTTTACAAAAAGGATAGGGCCGATGCCTATCAAGAAAATGGGTGCATGGGACCATATCTCATTCTGGCTCTTCAAATTGGTTCATGCATTTCTCTTTATTGCACTTCCCATTTACCAGCTTGGTTTTATGTATTGGCTGGTGGGTTTCCTGGTTGCCGGGCTGTTTGCAGGTTTTGTACTCAGCATCGTTTTTCAACTGGCGCATACTGTGGAGCATACACATTTTCCTGTTGCTAATGTAGAAACAGGAAAAATGGAAGATGAATGGGCCATTCACCAGCTAAAAACAACGGCCAATTTTGCCACACGTAACCGTTTTATTTCCTGGTGGGTGGGCGGACTTAATTTCCAGATCGAACATCACCTGTTTCCTAAAATATCTCATGTGCATTACCCGGCCATCAGCCGGATCATCAAAAAAGCCTGTGCTGATTTTGGCATCCCCTATATCGAATACCCGAAAATGAGGCTGGCAGTGGCATCGCATGTTTCCTACCTGAAACATTTAAGCCGTAAGTAGATTAAGAGTAGAAAAGGAGACAATAAGGAGTCATTGAGGAACCTCTCAGTGAACAGGATGCCTTTTATGCCGCATAAACGATTGCACTAAACGGATGGCCTTTTTGCATCTACACTTTCTCTCTTTTACTACTTTAACCTCTAAGCCTTCTAACTTATATTTTGCCACCCCGCCAAACCCGTTTAATTTGCACCGTTTTTTATAATTGTGTGTTATGGTTGATCTGCAAGATTATGACCCGAACAGTGTCAGTAATCCCAACAACAACATCTTTGGCCTTCCTACCCAGGAAGATGATGCCCGGCTAATCCTTCTGCCCGTTCCCTGGGAAGTGACGGTTAGTTATGGTATGGGAACAGCCCGTGCACCGGAGGCGATCTTCAAAGCCAGTATGCATGTTGATCTTTTTGACCCCGAAGTGCCGGATGGCTGGAAACAGGGTTTCTATCTTCGCCCTGTTGACCGGAAAGTGCTGATGAAAAGCGATTACCTGCGAAAAGAAGCCGAACTGTATATTGATTATATCTCTAAAGGCGAAGAACTGGCAGCAAACCAGTTCATGTGTAAGACCCTGAAAGATGTAAACGAAGGCGGCATTTTTTTGAATACCTGGGTATATGACCAGGCCAAAGCATTGCTGGATAAAAACAAATTAGTGGGACTTGTTGGCGGTGATCATAGTGTGCCGCTCGGTTTTATGAAAGCGATCGGTGAAAAGCATGGTGCATTTGGCATTTTGCAGGTTGATGCTCACTGCGATCTGCGGGAATCGTATGAAGGTTTCAATTATTCTCATGCAAGCATCATGTACAATGCCCTGGAAGAAGTGCCGCAAATAGAAAGACTGGTGCAGGTGGGTATCCGCGACTACAGCCAAGGTGAATGGGATTATATCCGCAACAGTAATTACAAGATCATCACTTATTTTGACAAAGAAATAAAGACCCGCCAGTTTGAAGGAGAAACATGGAAACATATTACTGAAGAAATTGTGAGCAAGCTTCCGCAAAAAGTATATATCAGTTTTGATATCGACGGACTTGACCGCAAACTGTGTCCGCATACCGGCACCCCGGTGCCCGGAGGTTTTGAACTTGCTGAAGTATTTTTCATTTTCCGGAAAGTAATAGAAAGCGGCCGCCAGATCATTGGTTTCGATCTTTGCGAAGTGGGCATCAGCGACAGCGACTGGAATGCCAATGTAGGGGCAAGGGTTTTATTCAAACTCTGTAATTTATTGGTAGCAAGTAACAGTTAAGATGCAGAAATTTGAACTGGTATTAAGGAATGAGAAGCTGAAACTGTATGATCGTTTTGCGATTCTTCTTTTCATACTAAATGCAGTTGCGATTTGCCTTTTCCTTTATTACAAATATGAGAGCATCTCTGAAAATCCTTTGTCACTTGCCTGTGCCGGAACTGCGCTATTGATGCTAACTTTCTTTGTTTTTCTTCCTGCAAGGTCAAAAAACAAAAACATTTTTCTGCTTGCTGCTGCTCCCGTTACGTTGTATTGGGTGGTGATCGGCTACTGGTGGGTTGGTATTATTCTTGGTTTTCTCTTTTTCTTCTACAATGTGGCGAAAAGACCGCTTTGTGTGAGTATAACCAGCGAAAAGGTTATTTACCCTTCTTTCCCGAAACGAGAAATCACCTGGGAACAATTGTCAAATGTTATTCTTAAAGATGGACTATTGACGATTGACTTTAAGAACAACAGGATCATTCAGCAATCAGTAGAAGTATCGGCTAAACCAATAAATGAGCAGGAATTTAACGACTTTTGCAAAGCACAAATGACCTGATAACCAACATCACACTATGACCCTCTCTCATTCACCATACATCCTCTATTCTGACGGCAAAGGCAACATCTTTGAAGACACATCACTCTATGCCACCGGGAGAAGCGGATGGGATGCATTGCCCGTTCCAAAGGATGAATGGATCGAATTACCTGACGGCGGCTCTTTATATGAACTGCCCGGCAGAAGGGGTATCGGCATTGATGTAAAGACAGGTGAAATGCGTTTGTGCGAAAAAGGCTGGGCCGTGGCCGCATTTATTCCGCCTGCTCATACAGGATACTATCTCGCTGCCTATGAAACAGCGCCGGATGCGCCAACACTTCCTTTGTTTTGCTATACAGCGGCGGGCTGGCATGATGATAAATTTTATGTGCCCGCAACAAGAATAGAACCGGATATAAGACAGGATTGCGCCGGGTATGATCAAAAGAAAGTGAAAGACGGTGTTAGGCTTTTGCAAAAGCATTATCCTCACAACCGCCTCGTTGAACACCTGACGAATAATTGTGCCCTCACCTATCATTGCCCGGCAGCAAGAAATTTTTCATTGGGCAGATGGGAATGCCCTGTGCCGGTTTCACCAGCCTGCAATGCCAATTGTGTGGGCTGTATTTCTTTGCAACCGGATGAAGAACCTATTGTATCAACACAGGACCGTCTGACGTTTAAACCAACTCCTGAAGAAATTGTAGAGTTCACCGTTCCGCACCTGGAACAAGCCCCCTATCCTATCATCAGTTTTGGACAGGGCTGCGAAGGTGAGCCGTTGCTGATGTGGGAAACCATCCGTGATGCCATTATAGAAATAAGAAAACATACAGATAAAGGCAGCATCAATATCAACACCAATGGCTCTAAGCCGGACGCAGTGAAAGCATTGTGCGAAGCAGGATTGGATTCCATTCGTGTCAGTACCAACTCGGCAAGAAGAGAAATCTACATGCCGTATTATCGTCCCAACAATTACGATTTTGTTGATATTGTGGAAAGCCTGAAAGTGGTCAACTCCTTTGGTGGCTGGACCTCTATCAACTATTTTGTTTTTCCGGGTATGACCGACAGTGTATCCGAATACGAAGCATTGCGCAAACTCATTAAAGAAACAGGGTTGAAGATGATACAGTGGCGCAATTTCAATATTGACCCTGACTGGTATCTTGGCAAGATCGGTGTAACAGATACAGGAGAATGTTTAGGAGTGAAACAACTGCAGCAACTGATCCGTGAAGAATTCCCCGGCCTGAAGTATGGTTATTTCAATCCGCCGATGGAACGCATCAGGGGGAAATTTGAATTGGACTTTGCACATGCTCCTAACCCCTGAAGGAGAATTACGCATATTATATGAATGAATAGCCCTCAGCAAAAAAATATACTGGTTGGAATATCGCTTGCCGTTTTGGCAACAGTAATCTGGTCTGGTAATTTTATTGTAGCACGAGGAATTTACAAAGAAGTGCCGCCGGTGAGCCTGGCTTTCTGGCGTTGGGTTTGTGCCACTATCATACTTCTTCCTTTTGCATGGAAATTTTTTCTCAAAGAATGGGCGGTAGTGAAAAGTTCGTGGCTCTACTTTCTCGTGGCAGGCATGACCGGTATTTCCATGTTCAATACGTTTGTGTATATCGGTGGACAATACAGCACAGCTATCAACCTTGCCATCATCGGCACCACTTCTTCGCCTGTCTTTTCCGTGATACTTGCCAGGATCTTTCTCAAAGAAAGTATTGGATGGCCCAAAGTAACGGGCATTGCTCTTTGCATAACAGGCATCCTGTACCTGTTGTCAAACGGAAACTTTCAAAACCTCCTTTCTTTCCGGTTTTCCAAAGGCGACTGGTGGGTGCTGGCGGCAGCGGTGTCATTTGCCATTTACAATACCATGGTGAAAAGAAAACCCGCTGCTGTTTCGCCGGTTAATTTTCTTTTTGTGGCTTTCTGCTCAGGCACTTTGTTATTGATGCCGTTTTACCTGTGGGAAACATCTCATACTGCCCCCATTGTATGGAACGGCAACCTGCTGCTGATCATTCTATATTTAGGTCTCGGCGCCTCTGTCATTTGCTTTTTGATATGGAATATTGCCATCCGTAACCTTGGAGCAGGCAGGGCGGCAATTTTTGGCAACCTTATTCCTGTTTTCAGCAGCATTGAAGCCATATACTTTCTGAAAGAATCATTCACCATTGTACATGTCATCAGTATGATACTTGTCTTTGCCGGCATTGTGCTGGCTAATCTTCATTTCCGGCGATGAACTATATTTACAATCATCACTGACCCGTTGCAAAAAAGACCAAAACATATTTTACCACTTATTGTGCTTTCCCAGTTTGCAGGCACTTCATTGTGGTTTGTTGGCAATGCGGTGTTGCCTGAACTGAAAGAAACCCTTCATTTAAGCAAGTATGCCGTCAGTCATGTCACCTCAGCAGTGATGCTGGGTTTTATCGCAGGCACACTCATCTTTGCCTTCTTTGCGCTGGCCGATCGCTTCTCACCTGCCCGTTTGTTTTTTATCAGTTCATTGCTCGGCGCTTTTTTTAATGCAGCCGTAGCCTGGTGGGCCACTGATGCTTTTTCATTGTTCCTGCTCCGGTTTATGACAGGGGTATGCATTGCCGGCATTTACCCTGTAGGTATGAAGATAGCAGCCGACTGGTATGACAAAGGTCTTGGGAAAGCACTAGGTTTATTATTGGGGGCTTTGATGATCGGAACGGGCTTTCCGCACCTGCTAAAGAACCGTGACTTTGAACTACCCTGGCAGGATGTGTTGTATTATACATCGCTGTTTGCCGGCATCGGCGGATTTATCATTCTACTTTTTGTTGGTGATGGCCCTTTTCGCAAAATATCGGGTGGTTTCCGCTGGAACAGTTTCGGCATCATTTTCAGTTCCAAAAAATGGCGGCAGGCTGCTTTCGGATATTTTGGTCACATGTGGGAATTGTATGCCTTTTGGGCATTTGCCCCGTTCATACTTGAATTTTATGCGGCAAAGCATGGCCTGTCATTGAATGTTCCTTTGCTCAGTTTTTTGATAATCGCAGCAGGAGCTGTGGCCAGTATCACCGGCGGATACCTGTCGCAAAAGATCGGCAGCGCCAAAGTTGCTTTCACTGCATTGTTCATTTCCGCCTGCTGTTGTCTTTTTTCTCCTTTGCTGTTTTCATTGCCCTCAATTTTTTTTATAGGTTATCTCCTTGTTTGGGGTTTCACTGTTTCGCCAGATTCGCCACAATTCTCCACCCTTGTAGCGCAATATGCCCCTGAAGAATTGCGGGGAACAGCATTAACCATCTACAATTCCATAGGATTTGCCATCACTGTCATCAGCCTGCAGGTAACAGACCGTCTTTTTCATTCAGAGGGGATATTTGGCGGTGAAAACAGTTTTATCCAACTGGGCATCGGCCCTGTTCTTGGCTTACTCGCATTTTACAAACAATTGTCAGCCGCAAAAAATTAATAAAAAGGGAAGATTACATTTCTTTGAATTGTTCTTCGCGGCAATCTTAACATTTCATATATGTATGCTGCACGGCCTTTGCATCGTTAATAACAGGTGTGAATAAAGAGACATGCCTTTCATTGATAATCAAAGCCTAAATTTGTATGAACAACTCCTACACCATGTCTGCAACCCTTGAAGCAAAAAAGAATTCACAGGCTACCATGATCACGGCCGGTTTTGCTGCATTTATGATCCTGCTGATGCTTTTCTGGAAATGGGAACTTCCTGTTTTTGAAAAACCCATCACGGAAGCTGCCATTGAAGTGGAGCTGAACCTGCCCGATGAGCCCGAAGTGTTTGCCCGCGGCGGTGGTGGGGGCGGCAATCCCGTGCAGGCAACAGGACCTGCCGGCCCGGCGCCTTATTCACCTCCCCCTCCCGGCGATGATAAAGATGATGCAAGAGATGTGGAAGAGGATAATGATAAATCTACCCCGGCAGTGCTGAAACCCGACATTCCCAAGCCCACTGCCACAAAGATCAACAGCAATAATACACCTGTAAAAACAACTCCAAAAATAGTTGAAACACCTCCTGCTCCTCCAAAACCAAGGGCAGTAGTGGGCAGAACATTAGGAGGAAACGGCACAGGTGGTGGGGCTGCTGAAAACTATGACAGAAGCGGCGGCAGCGGAACAGGTTCTGGTGTGGGTACCGGATCCGGCAGTGGCGGCGGCAGCGGAACAGGCGCCGGTGGTGGAAATGGATCAGGTGTAGGAGGCGGCAGCGGCCCCAGGGTTACCAAAGGAGACCGAAGCATTGTGAGAGCCTATGCTTTCGAGGGCGACCTGGAGAAAGCAACAGTTTATGCAGACATAAAAGTTACAGCAGATGGTATAGGCCAGTTTGTACAGTTTGCCAAAGGCTCCACTGCAACCAGTTCTTCATACCGTACCGCTATTACGCAATATCTCCGAAATATGCGTTTCAACAAGTCAGACCATGAATCTTTGGTGACCGTGCAGTTCAATTTCAGGGTCACTAACTAATATAACTTTACAACCGGCACCTGGGATAGTGCCGGTTTTTTTCTGCTTATGCTGTACAGAATTCTCCAAAACCGGCTGTATTTACTTTATCAAATACATGCCCATGTGGATCATTCGTTTTATTCTTCAGTTATTTAGCGACCAGTACACCGACAAACGGGGATATAAACGCTTTAAGTCAAATGGCCGATTAGTGCACAGGGTGGTGGCAGAAAAGAAACTGGGGCGAAAACTAAAATCGCAGGAAGTGGTGCACCACCGCGACAGGAACAAGACCAATAACACACCAGGCAATCTTCGTGTATTTAAAAACCAGGCATCGCATGACAGACAGCACCGGAAAGATGCAAGAAGATATGGTAAGCGATGGAGTTATAACGGGAACAACTAATTTTTAGTCTTATACATACCGGGATTCATCAGGGTCGTGCCAATATTACCTCATATTTGCAGATTCGATTGGGGTTGCAGGCATATCCTCTGTCCCTTGTTTGCTATCAGTTTGTTTATATTTACAACCAATCACCAGAATACAAATGAAAAAACAATTTATTACCCTTGCCTTTTCCGGCTTGGCATGGCTTGGCTCCAGTGCACAATACCCGAATCATATAATCATTGAGAAATTGCTGAAAACAGACACTACATCAGCGGGTCAAAAAATTACCTACCCGAAATTTGAGAATGCGGAAATCACTGCGCTTAAAATTATGCTGAAACCCGGCAGTTCAACCGGGTGGCATAAACATGATATTCCCCTGTTTGCCTATATCGTGCAGGGTACGCTTACTGTTGAAACGGATGATGGAAAGCAACTTCAGTTTGAAGCCGGCTCGGCCATGTCAGAAGTGATCGGTATGTATCACCAGGGTATTAACCGGGGAAAAGAAGAGCTTATTTTGATTGCATTCTACCTTGGAGGCAAAGGAATACCGTTATTGATAGCTAAAGAAATCCCTGAAAAGACAAAAAACTAAAAAGCAAAAAGCTAAGAGGCCGGCAATTTGGAAATCAATGGATACCCGGATAAATAAATGAGATGGACGAATTGCTCACTTCTCCGTCACCAGCGGCAATTCCACATAAAAAACTGTACCCTTGCCCTGCTCTGTTTCAAACCAGATAGTTCCTCCCGCCTGCTCCACGATGCCTTTGCACATGGCAAGACCCAGCCCTGTTCCGGAAGATTTTGTAGTGAAATTGGGCACAAATATCCTCGATTGCATTTCGGGTGCAATACCTTCTCCGTTATCTTTAACACTGATCCTGACAGCACCTGCCTGCAATTTCTCAGTTACTTCGATACGGCAAAAGCCACTATCGCTGCAGGCTTCCACAGCATTTGCAAAAAGATTAGTGAACAGGCGGTTCATCTGTGTTTTATCTGCTTCCATCAGCAATTCATCATCAACAGGGCTCCACAGCAGTTCTGTTCTTTCATCAGAATTGTATAATTCCTTTAAGGATGCGATCACCTGGTGAAGATCGAAACGGGTGACATTGGTGTTGCCGATATTGGCAAACTGTGAAAAATCGGCGGCAATTTTTGAAAGATGATCAATTTGTTCCACCAGTGTATGTGCCACACTGGAAGAAAGTTCTTTTACATTCGGCTGGTTATTATCAATGGCTTTTTGCAGGTACTGGATGCTCAGTTTCATCGGTGTCAGCGGATTCTTGATCTCATGGGCCACCTGCCGGGCCATTTCCCTCCAGGCGCCTTCTCTTTCGCTTTTAGCAAGGGCTTCAGCACTGGCTCCAAGTTTAGCCACCATTTTATTGTATTCTGTCACCAATCCGCCTATTTCGTCATTGCGGCTCCAAACAATTTCTTCATTGAGTTTGCCGAGGTTCACTTCCCTCATTTTTTCGCTGATAAGAGAGAATGAACGGGTGATGCGGTTGGTGATGAAAAGAGCAATCAAACCAGCCACCAGAAAAATAAACGCATTCAGGTTTATCAGTGTCACGAGGAAATTGGATATTTCCTGGTTCAGTTCGGGTTGCGAAGTGAAGTAAGGTATATTCACATAGGCATAGGCATTGCCATATTCATCCCTGACAGGGGCGTAAATGCTGAGATATGAAAGCTTGCCTATCTTTTCCTTTTCGGCATGTTGCACTAATCTTTCCCTGCTGAGATGAAAATAAGCGGATGGGTCCATCTTTTTGCTCAACACTCCTTTGTTGTACACATTGGCCTCTGATGATACATAAAGATTGCCTTCCAGATCATAAACATTCACATCCACACCGTGAATATCAGACACATCATTCACTAAATTTTGAAGGTTGAAGTTGGAAACCGAGTCATATATTTTCACCACATCATCAAATGTGCTGTGATCAGCAAGTTCCTTTTGCATTTCATTCACCATGATCTGCATGGTACGGCTTAGCTTTTCGTTATTATTTCTCTCATAGCGGCTGATAAAAAAGGAAATGGTGGAGATGCCAATAATGACGAATGAGAGTACACTGATAAAAATGATAGTGCTGTGCACTTGGCTGCGTATGTTCAGTTGGAGGATGCTGCTGATGCGCTGCCGGCTGCTGAATGTCCGCAACAAAAGCGACAGGAAGCGAACAATGGCCACTAAGAAAAGAAAAGAACAAAAAATGTATGAAAACAAAGTGATGGTTTCTAAAAGACTGTCCTGCTTGCGTACCATCACCACCACTTTTTCGTTGCTGGCCTTGTACCACAGCTCATCATGATCGCCATTGACCCTCTTTTCAAACTCATGCTTCGGCATTTCAGCATCTCTGAGCCAGATAGCAAAAGGATACTTGGTGGAGGGAGAAACTAATCTTTTGTTGTTATAAATTGCATAGGAATAAATGGGAGAGCTTTCGGGATCGTTTTGCCTGAACTGGCGAAACAACTCCGGGAAGAGTGCATCACTGCTAAATTTTTTCGGATTTGACAAAATGAACAAATACCCCATCATTTGCCCGTCATCATCTGCTATTTCCCGTTTGGTGATATACATGAATTGATCAAAAGCTGTTTCATAAATGAACAATCCCGGTGTGGTTGTAGGCTTTGCTTCCACTGCCAGCATAGTGTTCAGATCATCATAAGTGGCCGGATCATCGTTATTCACCGGCATGCCGGCGGCGTCATACACATACAGCCTCGTATCATATTTATTGAGATAGCCGCTGTAATTTTCCGTCACAATGCTGTCCCGTAATTTTTTACTCCTTTCCGGGTCGGCAAACCGATGGTAATTATCACTCAGGAAATCGCTGTCAAGGTATTGCAGTGCAATATTCAGCAACCGTTCACTGGCGGGGTCGGTTTGCATCGCCAGTTTCTCTGCAAAATTTTTCCTTCTTTTCCATTCAGCATCTTTATTCTCCACCAGCATGATGGAAGCAATAGAAACAGAAAAGATGAATATCCAGAAAAGAATACCGGCGATATTGATCCGGATGCTCTGAAAAAGTACGCCCTGCTGCTGAATAAACCAGGTGTATAAAAGGAGCCAGCCCAATACGGGTATATAAAATAACACGGTGGGGTCGCCAGAACGAACAGTGAGATAAACCAACCCGGCGAAACAAATAGCAAAATAAATGATTGCAGACCGTCCTTCGAACAATGGGAAGATGAGGCGAAACAATAACTGGGTAAAATAATAATAGGATAAAGACAAGCTGGCCAAAGCAATAAAGCCAAAGACGGTGAACCTGTTCAGGCTGAAAAAATCTGTGACATCAAAAGAAATTTTTGAATCAGCTATAATGCTCCTGATGACTGAAGCCAGCATGAAAGTGGAAAAAATAAGCAGGCATAAAGAAACGAAACCTGCTATCCATCTTGTTGTTGCTGAAAAACGATTTGTAAGCCCGCCTGTTTGGCTGAGTTTTGACCAGGCAAATAAAACGATCCAGCAAAAAAGAAATGAATTGATAAGCAGATCGCCCAATGACCTTTGCACTACATTAGACCCATAGATGGAGGGGTCAAAGAGTTCAAACTGCCGCAGGTTCAGCAGTGAAGGATATAAATAGATAATGATACGTATTGCTGCAATTACTGCTACAAGTACCCCTATTGACACCCACACACCTTTTTTCTTTGCAATGGATTCCGCCAGCAGATGAACGAAAAAGAAAAGGAATAACAAGGCACATAGTCTTAAAACGATAGTGAGTTTGTTACTATAGGGGACTGCGCCGGAAGACCGGGCTTCAAGCTGAAAAAGTCTTTTTCCTGATAATGATGTTACCGGAGCGGCTGATTCATTTTGACTAAGCGCTACCCATTTATCTGCCTCGGCACTGTGGGCAAACCGGCGGGGCAAATAATCCGTTTCGATAAAAAACTCAAACCGTACAGGGATCAGCGCAAATGCGATGATGCTTTCTTCTATACCCTGAAGGGAGAAAGTTCGTTTTTCAATGAGATAATAACCGTTATTGAGTTGCTGAAAATATTCCCCGTCTTCAGCGCCGAATATTTCCGGCGGTGGCACAGCAAGCTGGTCACTCCAAAAACGCATCTGCACCCTCCCAAACATATCAGCGACATACAAAAAACTGCCATGTGAACCTGAGATCAAACTGTTGAGTTCCTGGACAGATTCTGTTTTGCTGGCCAATTTTCTCACTAAGGCTGTATCGGCTAAAAAAGCAGCAAAACTTTGTTGCTCTTTATGCAAATACTTTTCGAGCAGCTTCACTTCCCGTGAGACAGAAGAACGGCCGGAATACTGCTCATGGAAGAAAAAAGAAACAGTAAACAGGATGACAGCAAGAAACAGGAAGCTGTATTTTGAAAATAATATATTCCTGGCGGTCTTGTTCACTGCTGTTTTTTAATACTGTTCCAGAGTTCATCCATCTCCTGCAGGCTCATGTTCCGGAGGTCTTTCCCCTGGCTGAGAGCCTGTTGTTCCATCTTTGTAAAACGCCGGATGAATTTTTTATTAGTTCGTTCCAGTGCATTTTCGGCGTCAACCTGCAAAAACCGTGCATAATTGATAAGTGAAAAGACCACATCGCCGAATTCATCTTCCGTTTTGACAGGATCACCGCTTTGTAGGGCCGCTTTCAACTCAACGATCTCTTCTTCCACTTTTTCCCAAACCTGCTCCCTGTTATCCCATTCAAAACCCACCTGCTTTGCTTTTTCCTGCAAACGCATCGCTTTCACCATTGCCGGCAAAGATATTGGCACACCACTGAGCACCGAATCTTTGCCTTCTTTCAATTTCAGTTTTTCCCAGTTCTTTTTCACATCTTCATCATTGCTCACTTTCACGTCTCCATAAATATGCGGATGGCGGGCAATTAACTTCTCACAAATACCATTGATCACATCCTGAAGCTCAAACTGATTTTTCTCACTGCCTATTCTTGCATAAAAAACAATATGCAGCAGCAGATCACCAAGTTCTTCCCGGATGCCTTTCCAGTCTTCATCTGTGATAGCGTCTGCCAGTTCATAGGTCTCTTCGATTGTCATTTGCCGCAATGAAGCGATAGTCTGCTTCCTGTCCCAGGGACATTGTTCCCTGAGTTCATCCATGATGCCGACCAATCTTAAAAATGCTTCTCCTGTTGTCGTCATATCAAATTGGTTAAAGTGTGTATGCGGAAAATACAGCGAAAATGAAAAATAATACTAACATCATCAGCAACGAGAATAAGGCAACAAAAAGAAATTTGAGCAGTGTCTTCAGCCTGCCTTGCCCATAGAAATTCTTCATCCCTTTATAGAGATAAAATAACAATCCGAGAAACAAAAGGAAAATGACAAAATTGATGACCCCGGAATGAACCCAGCTTTCCAATTTTGACAGGGTGAACACCAGCATCAGCAGTATAAAACTAAACACATACAGGTGAATAGTGAACACCCCATGATCGGCAAAATAAAACTGCTTCCGGCGTATGTACACAAATTTCAGCAGAAGGGCGAAGAGAGGCAGGGAAACAAAAAGCATATAAGGGAGCCGGTGCAACACCACATCTCCTAACTTTTTAAGTGCAAGCTCCGGGTTTTTGCTGTATTTCCTGTTCACTTCGATCTCCTTTCGTGAAATCCTTTTTTTGAACCAGCCATCTCTTTCAGAAGGCGGCAATAAAGCCTGTGCTGAATCATAGGCTTCTGCTGATTTAAATTTTTTGGCATTCCCCGAAAAATCGCTGATTGTAAAATCATCTGCAATGACGGATAATTTTTCAGGTGTCACAATTTGTGAACTGTCTCTCAGCAGGGCCAGTTGCTGACGCAGATAAGCGTTGCCGGAATCCCTTGCCAGTTGTTTTTCTTTTTTATTAATAAGCCTCTTTATTTCTTCGGTTGAAAGGGGTTTATCTAAATTTATCTCGAAAGTGGCACCGGTGCTAAACACACTGAAGAAAAGCAGGAAAAAAACTGCCGACGTAAACACATACATTCGGATAGGATGAAGGTAGGTGGCCCTTTTGCCATTCATGTATTCACGGGAAAGAAACCCCGGTTTAAAAAGAAGAATTTTTACCGTAGAGAAAAAGCTGCTGTCAAAATGCGTGATGTCATAAAAGAAATGGGTGACCATGTGCCAGAACGTTTCCTTTGGCACCACATTTTCCTGTCCGCAGGTATGGCAGTAGCGTCCCTGCACTATCGTGCCGCAGTTCAGGCAATCCTTTTCTCGTCGTTCAGGGATATGGGACACGCAAATTTTTGCTTAAAAATAAGTACAAAAAGACAAGGAAGTCTTTTCTTTTACGTTACTGGATAAATCTGGTAATTTTGACCCGCTCAACCATTTTCCATTTTATGAAAAACACTTTGTTTTGGCTCTCAATTGTCCTATCCGTATCTGCGCAGGGCCAGTATTATTACAATGACATCATTGGCACCAGGGAAACCAACCGGCAAATGAAAACTTACACCGATAATAATGTGAAAACGGTGACTGCTTCCGGGGTGGATCAACGGGGCATCAAAGCCACTGATTTTTCAGAATATCATGAAGTGAGGGAAAACGGAAGAGCTCTCCGTTCTGTGTCGGTCATCAATCTCAATAAAACAAATATTTATTCCCGTTTTGATGAGCAGGGAAAAATCGTAAGCATGAGTGACTCTTCCACCAGCATTATTTCATTGACCACCTATGAATATGACGAACAGGGAAGGCTTACATTAGTCATCAACAGCATTAAGGATTCGGCTAATGATTTTAACCAGGCAGAAACACATCGCTGGATTTATGCAGCGGATGGTCATCCTCAAAAAATGTGGCGTATCATCAGCAATCCCGGCGTCAGTGTTCCTGATACTCTTGAAGTACGTTTTGCCGTGGACGAAGACGGCAATGTGGGTGAAGAGAGGACATTCAGGAGAAACGTTGAAACCGGATTTCTTTACTATTATTATGACGAGAAAGACCGGCTGCTGGATATTGTACGGTACAACAAAAAGGCCCGGAAACTGATCCCTGATATTCAGTTTGAGTATGACGAGCAGGATCGTATTATTCAGAAAATAACCACCACCTCCAACCTCAGCCTCGGCTACCTGATCTGGCGATATATTTATGATTCCAGGGGATTAAAGACCAAAGAGGCACTTTTTAACCGTGACAAACAACTCACCGGACGAATAGATTACATTTATACCTTATTCAATTAACAGCTACCTTTTTAACAAATAAAGGTATGGGGGGCATTTTTGCAATCACTCAATCGTTTGCAAGTTTTGAATTTTATACCTTTACCGCAAATACTATAAATCCTATGTGCGGAATAGTTGGTTACACCGGCCCAAGAGAAGCTTACCCAATCATTATCAAAGGACTTAAAAGATTAGAATACCGTGGCTACGACAGCACCGGTGTTGCCCTTCTCAACAGCGGCTTGAAAGTATATAAGAAGAAAGGAAAAGTGGCGGAACTGGAAGAAGCTGTACTGGGCAGTGATCTTCATGGTCATATTGGCATAGGACATACCCGCTGGGCCACCCATGGTGAACCCAACGACCGCAATGCCCACCCCCATCGTTCTGCAAGCGGCAAATTAGCTATGATCCATAATGGCATTATTGAGAACTATGGACAAATAAGAAGCGACTTACAGAAAAAAGGTTATGATTTCAAAAGCGATACCGACACAGAAGTGCTGCTGAATTTTATTGAAGAGATCAAAACAAATAATGAGTGCTCATTAGAAGAGGCAGTCCGCATTGCATTGAAAAGAGTGGTCGGCGCTTATGTTATCCTGTTGCTGGATGAAGATGATCCGGAAACTATCATCGCTGCAAGAAAGGGAAGCCCGTTGGTGATCGGTGTAGGCAAAGGAGAACATTTTCTTGGCTCCGATGCATCACCAATGTTGGAATATACCAAGGAAGTGGTATATGTGAACGACTATGAACTGGCCATTGTGCGGCCCGATGAACTGATATTGAAAAACCTCGGCAATGAAAAGATCACTCCCTATGTGCAAAAACTCGATATTGAACTGGCAGCAATTGAAAAAGGAGGCTATGATCATTTCATGCTGAAAGAGATATTCGAACAACCGCAAACCATTTACGACTGCCTGCGGGGACGCCTTGATGCAACTGCAGGCACCATCACTATGAGCGGCATTCAGCAATATGCCGAACAATTAGTGAAAGCCAACCGCATTATTATTGTGGCCTGTGGCACCAGTTGGCATGCAGGGCTGGTGGCCGAATATATTTTTGAAGAACTCTGCCGCATCAATGTCGAAGTGGAATATGCTTCTGAATTCCGTTATCGCAACCCGGTCATAAATGAAGGCGATGTTATCATCGCCATTTCACAAAGCGGTGAAACCGCCGATACACTTGTAGCCATTGAAAATGCAAAAGCAAAAGGAGCTATTATACTGGGAGTAGTGAATGTGGTGGGCAGTTCCATTGCCCGTGCATCTCACGGCGGGGCCTACACTCATGCCGGACCTGAGATCGGGGTAGCCTCTACCAAAGCTTTTACGGCTCAATTAGCGGTATTGACAATGATCGCTTTAAAGATCGCATATATGAAAGGCACTATCAGTAACGAACGATATATGCATTTGCTGAATGAACTGCAGGAAGTACCGGAAAAAGTGGCATGGACACTCAAGCACAGCGATAGCATAAAAGCATTGGCCGGGAAATACAAAGATGCCCGTGATTTTCTCTACCTTGGAAGAGGTTATAACTTCCCCGTGGCGCTGGAAGGTGCATTAAAGTTGAAAGAGATCTCTTACATCCATGCCGAAGGCTATCCTGCTGCTGAAATGAAACACGGCCCCATAGCGTTGGTGGATGAAACCCTACCGGTGGTTTTTGTAGCTACAAGAGACGCCTATCATGAAAAGATCGTTAGTAATATGCAGGAAATAAAAGCCCGGAAAGGGAAAGTGATATCTGTAATTACGGAAGGAGATAAAGTTTCTGAAGAACTATCTGATGATGTGATAATCGTCCCGGAAGCAGATGAGATCGTGGCGCCAATGCTAAGTGTGGTGCCACTGCAGTTGCTGGCTTATTATATTGGTGTGGCAAAACAACTGGATGTTGATAAACCCAGAAACCTTGCAAAATCTGTAACGGTTGAATAGTTACGGCAACCCAATTTATCTGTATGTGTGATTAATCAAACCATTGCATGAACATTATCCGAAAAAGCCCCATTGCTTCACTTGGCTATGGGTTTGTTGCCAAAGAATATATCCCAAAAGGGAAAAATGAATATTATCTGCGTAATATGCAAAACCGCAGTGGCATCCGCTACCGTAAGCTGACCGCTTATGAGATGGAAGTGCTGGTGAGGAATGGTAACACTTCGGACAATTGGGAAAAAGTGCATGTATCAGATGCTTTCAACCCGGAACTGGTGCAACATTGCAAATTCTATGGACTGGTCCGTATCGGAAAATTAGAGCCATTTTTTCTTGAGTTTAATAACCTGCGGATGCCTGCAGGACTTTATAACAGCACTATCATCAGTTGCGATATCGGCGACAATGTAGTGATTGATAATGTAAACTTTCTCGGCCACTATATAATCGGCAACGAAGTGATGCTGGTCAACATCAATGAACTGGCTACTACAGATCATTCCAAATTTGGGAATGGCATTATCAAAAGAGGAGAAAAAGAATCTGTTCGCATATGGCTCGAAGTGTGTAATGAAAATGCGGGTCGCAGCATTTTACCGTTCAATGGCATGTTGCCGGGTGATGCCTGGCTTTGGGCTAAATATCGCCACCGCGAAAAACTGCAGCAAAAACTGAAAGAATTCACAGAAAAGAAATTTGATAAGCAACGAGGCTATTATGGCAAGATAGGCGACCGCACGGTGATCAAAAACAGCCGTATCATCAAAGATGTATGGATAGGCAGTGATGCGTATATCAAAGGAGCCAACAAACTAAAAAATCTTACTATCAACTCTTCGCCAACTGCAAAATCCCAGATAGGCGAAGGCTGCGAATTAGTGAACGGGATCGTGGGCTTTGGCTGCCGGGTGTTTTATGGTGTAAAGGCAGTACGATTCATACTTTCTTCAAATTCACAATTAAAGTATGGTGCAAGACTGATCAACTCCTATTTGGGTGACAATTCCACCATCTCCTGCTGCGAAGTGCTGAACTCCCTCATCTTTCCTTCGCATGAACAGCACCATAATAATTCATTCCTGTGTGCGGCTACGGTTTTAGGACAAAGCAATATGGCCGCCGGCGCCACCATTGGTTCCAATCACAATTCCCGCAGCGCTGATGGTGAACTGGTGGCTGGTCGTGGTTTCTGGCCGGGTTTATGTGTCAGCCTGAAGCACAATTCAAAATTTGCTTCTTTCACACTGATAGCAAAAGGTGATTATCCTGCAGAATTAAATATTCCTGTTCCCTTTTCGCTGGTGAATAACGATGTGAGCAAAAACAGGCTGGTGGTGATGCCTGCTTATTGGTTTTTATACAATATGTATGCCCTTGCGAGAAATGAGGGTAAATACAGGAGCCGGGATAACCGTTCAGATCAAACACAACAACTGGAGTTTGACTTTCTGGCGCCAGACAGTGTAAATGAAATGCTCGATTCACTTCACCTGATGGCAATAGCAACCGGCAAGGCATGGGCATTAAAACAGAAAAAAAAGATTGCTGAAAAGGATTATACTAAAATCGGGAAAGAGCTGCTTGATAAGAAATCAAAAGTTATTGCCGGTTTAGAAGTCCTGGTGGATGGCTTTGAAAACACTGACCGAAAAGTACAACTTATCAAAGTCCAGGAAGCCTATGATCTTTTCAGCGAATTAATCATTTACCATGGAATAAACATGCTGAAGCAACTGGCAGAATCAAAAAATCTTGATTCTTTTCAGCAAATAAGAAAGTCTTTGCCTGCAAAACCAATAAGAAATAAGTGGTTGAATGCAGGCGGGCAATTGATACCCGCCTCATCGCTTACGGGTCTTATAAGAAATGTAGAAACAGGAAAAATCAGGAGTTGGGACGAAGTTCATGCCTTTTACCGGGAACAAAGTATCAGGTATGAGACAGAAAAGATCCGGCATGCTTACGCATCCATGCTTGAACTGATTGGTATCAATAGCGAAAAATTCAACTTAAACCTTTTCCAATCACTTCTTCAGCAAGCTCTTTTGACAAAAAAGAAAATAACAGAAGCCATCTACCGGTCAAGAGCCAAGGATTACAGTAATCCTTTCCGCAAAATGGTTTATGAAACTGAAAAAGAAATGGAACTTGTTACCGGCAAACTGAAAGACAATAGTTTCATCCGGCAAAAAAAAGAAGAACTGGCTGCTTTTGAAAAACAGGTTTCATCATTGTCAAAATACTTAAAACCCTGATCAAGGTTGAAAACAGTTGATGCCTATATTGAAAGCCTGCCGGACGATCGCCGCATTCTTTGTGAAAAAATCCGGGAGGTGATCATTGAAAATGTGCCGGAAGTGCAGGAAAAGTTGAGTTTCAAAATTCCGTTTTATCACTTCTTTGGAATGTTTATGTACCTTAACGCTACCAAAGAAGGAATTGATGTGGCTTTTTGCAGGGGAAAAGATCTCACCTTTTTATTTCCGCAGCTTACACAAAAAGGAAGGGCAATCGTAGCTACTGTATTGGTCCGTGACACCAGGGATATCAGGAATCTTCAGATAAGAGAAATGGTTGTTGCTGCCGCTGCCTGGAATGAAGAAGCAAAGCGGCTGAAAATATCTATGGTGAAAAGGACGAATAGAAAAGAAAATAGTTAATCGCCTTTATATCGCTCAAATGGGTAATATGTCAATGCAAATCCTGCCTGGTGACAAACAGTATAATAGAGCATATCAAGCAAGTAATGTTTCAACGGTTTCTTTCCCTCCCCTATTTTTATAACCAATGCCCCTGTCAATGAAGCCCGGTTGAAAAAATTATTAAGGTGATACTGGTCAGTGAACATCACCAGGGCTGTGGTTGACAAGGGAAATTTAGCCCCGGCTTCCGGGTCTCCGTTTTTGTATTTGTTTCGCCAGCTAACTGCAGGGTTAAACCAGTTTGGGTTAGCTTTAGGGAACTGACGTCGAAATTCTTTCCAATGAAAATGAAGTGTCTCATTGAATCCTTTACTGGCCCCTGCCAGGAATACAAGTCCGCCTGTCAGCCAGTGGTTGCCTGTCATTTTCCACTTTTCAGGCGAAAGTTTTATAACCTGTTCTGTAGAAGGTTTAATCTCCTGAACAGAAAAAGAAGTAAGAGAGATATTTTTCTGTTGCACAGATAGCTGTGCAAATGCTCCCATGCCAAACAAAAGAAATGCGGGTAAAACAAAACGTTTCATATTGAACAGATTGGGTTATTGCTATTGTTTTAGCTGTTCAATAGAATAATGGATAAAGTACCGTAGCGATCGGATTCAAAAACTAAAATGCAGGTTATTGGGGCCTTCAGGAAGGATACAAAGGGTACGGGCATTGGCCCTTGAACGAATTGGCCTGTAAAATATTAACAACTTGCCGATAGTGCAAGTATATCATTCAAAATATTGTTGAAACGTAGTTGTACGATCCCTCTCCGTTGAAACATAATAACTGTTTCCCTTTTATTTCTTCCTGAAAAACAACCGGACAGGTACGCCACTAAGGCTAAAATGCTGCCGTAACTGGTTCTCCAGATAATTTTTATACGGCTGCTTAATATCATCGGGGAAATTGCAAAAAAAGGCAAAAGAAGGAACAGCAGTTGGCAACTGGGTCACATATTTGATCTTTACCTGGTGGCCCCTTACAACAGGTGCATGGTAATTCTCAACAGCCTTTAGCATCACTTCATTCAGTTGTGATGTAGGAATTTTTTGCCGGCGGTTAGTATAAACATCCAATGCAATCTCAATGGCTTTAAATATCCTTGTTTTCTCTTTTGCTGAAATAAACAGAATGGGAACATCTGTAAACGGCGCCAGCCTTTCTTTCAACTTTTTCTCATACTCCTTCGCCGTATTTGTTTCCTTTTCCAAGATATCCCACTTATTTACCAGTAGTACCACGCCTTTACCCTTACGGACTGCAAGGCTAAAAATATTGAGGTCCTGCGCAGCAATTCCTTTTTCAGCATCCAACATTATCAAACAAACATCTGCTTCATCCATTGCTTTGATGGCACGGATAACAGAATAGAATTCGAGGTCTTCATTCACTTTTGTTTTGCGCCGTATGCCTGCTGTATCAATCAAAACAAATTCCTTTTGAAACAGGTTATAATGAGTGTGTATCGTATCCCTTGTTGTGCCTGCAATATCGCTTACAATGGTTCTCTCCTGCCCTACCAATGCATTCAGCAGGGATGATTTGCCCACATTGGGCTGACCGATAATAGCAAATTTGGGCAAAGCAGCCATTTCTTCTGCTTCTGCCGATGCATCTTCAGTGATCAATGCTGTGATAGCATCCAATAATTCGCCGCTGCCGCTGCCACTGGCCGCAGCTACAAAAAAAACATTATCAAAACCCAAACTGTAAAATTCAGAGGCTTCTAATAATCTTTCATTGTTATCCACCTTATTTACAGTTAGAAAAACGGGTTTGGTACTTCTGCGCAGCACATCTGCCATTGAATCATCAAGGTTAGTCGTCCCTGTATGTGCATCCACCATAAAAATTATTGCATCCGCTTCGTCCACGGCGATCAATACCTGTTTGGCGATCTCTTTTTCAAAAACATCCTCGCTTCCGGCTACAAAGCCCCCGGTATCAATTACATTAAATGTTTTTCCATTCCAGTCGGCTATCCCATATTGCCGGTCACGGGTCACGCCACTCACATCATCAACGATTGCCTTGCGTTGCTCCAGCAGGCGGTTGAAGAAAGTGCTTTTACCCACGTTGGGGCGACCAACTATTGCTACTGTAAAACTCATAATCCGTATTTATCATTTTCAAGTACAGCTATCATCAGATCGCCGACTTCTCTTTTAATACCCATACTCTCTCAACTGCATTTCATTCTCTCTCCATTTAGGTTTCACTTTGACAAAAAGCTCCAGGAAAACTTTTTGCCCGATGAAAGCTTCAATATCCTTCCTTGCTTCCGTTCCGATCCTTTTTATCATGCTTCCCTTTTCGCCGATCAGTATTGCCTTCTGTGTTTCCCGGTGAACAATTATATCTGCAACAATCTTTACCAGTGTAGTCTTCTCCTGGTATTCCCGTATGAGCACTGCCGTATGATAGGGTATCTCATCTTCGGCCAACTGGTAAATTTTTTCCCGGATCAGTTCACTTACAAAAAACCGGGTGTTAAGATCGCTGATATCATCACCTTCATAAAATGGTTCTCCTTCGGGCAAAAACTCCAAAATCGCATTGATCAGTTTCTTTTTATTGATACCTGATAAAGCCGAAATAGTGACCAACTTTTTACAATAGACTCTCGTTGAAAAGAAATCAACAGCTTCTTTTATTTTTTCTTCACCTGCCAGATCAATTTTGTTTATAACAACAATAGCCGGCACTTTCAGTTTCAGGGATGTAAAGATTGCATCTGCTTCCTGCCAGTTTTCTTTAATATCTACCAGCAACAAAGCCATATCGGCATCCTCCAATGCATTCTTTACTGCATGCATCATTTTTTCATGCAACTTATACTTAGGCTCAATGATGCCGGGTGTGTCAGAAAAAATGACCTGGTATTCCTTTTCTGTCAGGATACCCTTGATTCTATGTCTCGTTGTTTGCACTTTGTGAGACACAATAGCCAGCTTTTCACCCATCAGCGCATTCAGCAGGGTGCTCTTGCCCGCATTAGGCCTTCCAAAAATATTTACAAATCCAACTTTCATTAAAAAAGCTTCAGACAGGAAGCTTCAAGCCACAAGAAGTGAGGAGGTAGTCAATCCTTGCCAGTTGAAGCTCAACCGCTCAGAAAAAAACAAAATGAGCCATCCGCTTTATGGATGGCTCATTTTGTTTGTTGCAAAGGGGAGGATCGAACTCCCGTCCGCTTACCAGCGGATATGAGCCCGGAAATTATTGCACTTGTATCAACTGCCAAATAAATGCCCTTCCGTTGGCAGTTTTCAGTTGCTTCTCCCGCTTCATCGCATCTGCTTTCGTTTCAAAAATCTCTTGGTGAACCTGTGTCCATGGTCTGAACTTTACAGTCCATCCTTTTGTTGCCAGTTCATTATGTGATCGCAGTCTTTGTTCAAGATCACTTGTAAAACCAATGTATATCTTTTTGAAAGCTTCACTATATAAAATATACACCGTAAACATAAACAAAAAGCCCTGTACAGGGCTTTTACTTGGTTGCGAAGGGGAGGATCGAACTCCCGACCTTTGGGTTATGAGCCCAACGAGCTACCGCTGCTCTACTTCGCGATGTTGGACGGCAAAGGTAACCGTATAAAGCTATTTGACCAAAAGAAAAATAAAAAACTGCCTCATTTACTGAGGCAGTTCTAACTATACCCTTTGTGTTATGACTAAACGTTAAATCCTTTTGATGGAGCTGGCACCGCTTGATTTTAAATCCCTGATCATGCCGTCTCCTTTATAACGTATATCACTGGCTCCACTGGCATGCACATTCAGCTCTTTATTAACAGTTACCTGGATATCGCTGGCTCCGCTTGCTTTGGCATCACAATATTCAGAAGAAAGACCCAGACCCTTGAAAGTGCTGGCACCGCTGGCGTCAATTATTAATTGAGAAACTGTTCCGCTTGCAATCATATCAGATGCACCGCTAACATGAACATCGAGTTTTTTTACATCCAGTTTTGCCGATCTCCAGTCGCTGGCGCCGGAAATATTCACTTTCAGATCGTCGGCCTTCAACACTCCGTCCATATAGACGTCGCAGGCGCCGCTGACACTGAGTTTGTCAATTTGTTTGAAGGAGATATAGGCCTTAAGTTTCTTATTGCCTCTGTTCCATTTCCAGCTCCCTTTTGCAAGTCCAACATGAAGAACACCGTTCTTTACTTCCACCACAATACGATCCATGGTTTGTTTATCAGCAGCGCTGACAGCAACCGCTTCTTCATTACCCTGGCTCAGGTAAACATCAAAGGCGCTGGAAACACTGATGCCACTGAAATTTTTTGCATCTCTTACTGCTGCATTAGGATCATTAATGGTTTTTTGAGCCAGCAGCGTTGTGAAGCTGCCGATGAAAAGCAAAACGCCAAGTATTATCTTTTTCATATCAGCAAATATTAAATTCTTAAATCCTTGAAACATGGCCCCCGGTATTTACTTTGGCTTCACGAATGCCGCCATTGCCTTTATACTTAATATAACCCCCGGTATTGGCCTTTACATTGAGTTCTTTCTGCACATTAATATAAACACCTGCCCCGGTACTCACTCTTATGGAACAATTGCTTGTCTCGAGCCATTCGCCCAAAAACTTGCTTCCTGTGTCTCCTTCTGCATCAAAGTTACCTGCTTTTCCTGTCAGGGTTATTTTTGATCCCGTATTCTGGTCAATGGTCAGTGTCGCGATGTCGACTTTGCCGTTGACTAACCCACCGGTATTGGCAGTTAACCTCAGGGAAGAAGAATTCAGCACCCCGTCTATTTCTACCCGGGCACCAGTACTGACATGCAACTGGTCCAGTTTCTTATAAGAAACATAGGCTCTCAGGTTCTTGCTTTGATTTTTTTTATTGATGGCTCCGAATTTTGATTCGTAGTAAATTTTCAAAATCCCGTTCTCTACTCTTGTGATGATCTTATCCCGGTGTTCAGTATCGGCTGCACTCACCGCTACTGCCTCCGAAGTACTTTCGGACAATATTAATTTGATACCCGTAGCAACTTCAATACCATGAAATCCGGCAACGGTTCTTGTTTCTGCATTGCGGTCGTTGATGGTTTTTTGAGCCATTCCTGCAACAACCATAAAAACAAGAAACAATGATAAAAGATATCTCTTCATAAACTTTGGCTTTGGAAGTGGAACGGACACCTATTCCGAAATGTTACAGCATTCGTCAAATTAATTTCTCCCTTACCTTTGCAGCAGCTTGCGGCCGGCCAGCAAGTTCTTATGCTTTCAAAAAGAAAGCTTTATACGTTTTCAATGTCCCGCTTTTGCGGGGCGGGTTTCCCGGGGTGGTTCCGACGCAGATGGTCGGGGCCTGAGATCATACCCGTAAACCTGATCAGGGTAATGCCTGCGCAGGGAAGGACATTCAACAGCCTTTCTCCAACAGCATTTCCCTCTCATTTTTTAACCTTTAAAACAAAAAAATGAAGAGGATTGCCATTTCCGTTATTTCAATGCTACTGTGCCAACAGATGATGGCACAGGAAAATGAGACATCCAAAGACAGTTTTTATGTGCTCAGCCCGGTGGAAGTAAAAGCCATCAGAGCCGGTGAAAATGCACCTTTCACCAAAACCAACCTGACCAAAAAAGAAATTGCCAAACTAAACCTTGGACAGGACATCCCCTTTTTGCTGAACCAAACCCCATCGGTTGTTGTCAGTTCGGATGCAGGTAATGGGATTGGTTACACCGGCATCCGCATCAGGGGTACGGACGCCACCCGCATTAACATGACCATTAACGGAATCCCTTATAACGATGCAGAGTCACAGGGGCTTTTTTTTGTTAATCTTCCAGATTTCAGTTCTTCGGTTAACAGCATCCAGGTGCAAAGAGGGGTGGGCACATCCAGCAATGGGGCCGGAGCCTTTGGCGCCACTATCAATTTCAGCACCAACGAAGTCAACAAGGACGCCTATGCGGAGCTCAATAACAGCTTCGGTTCTTTCAACACATGGAAAAACACCATCAAAGCCGGAAGCGGTTTGCTGAATGACCGGTTTACAGTTGATCTGCGAATGTCAAGTATCAGTAGCGATGGTTTTATTGACAGGGCCAGCACTGATCTTCAATCGCTTTATTTTTCCACTGCCTATCTTGGAAAAAACAATTCGCTTCGCCTGAATATCATCTCGGGTAAAGAAAAAACCTACCAGGCATGGTATGGCATCAGCGAAGCCGACCTGCTGGCTGGCAACCGCAAAGTGAACTATGCAGGCACAAATAAACCAGGAGAGCCATTTGAAAATGAAACAGACAATTACAAGCAGGATCACTACCAATTGTTTTTTAATCAAACCCTGAACAGCAGGCTTACTCTCAGCACTGCGTTGTTTTTGACAAAAGGGAAAGGATATTATGAACAATACCGGGACGACGAAACCTATACAAGGTATGGCTTACCGGGACCGGGTAGTTCTGACTTTGTCCGGCAGCTATGGCTTGACAATGATTTTTATGGCAGTGTTTTTTCACTGCAACACAGAGGGAAAAAAACACAAACAACATTTGGCGGCGCTATTACCAGCTACAGCGGCGATCATTTTGGTGAACTGATATGGGCCAGCAACGGAATGCCGTCTCCCACTCATCGCTGGTACGACAATGATGCCGTGAAAAACGATTTCAATATTTACCTGAAAGAACAGGTTCAACTGAACCCCGCCTGGGATATTTTCGGTGACCTCCAGTTCAGGAATGTAACATATCGAATATCCGGGTTCAGAGACAATCCTTCGCTGTCGGTTGATAATAATTTCAATTTTTTCAATCCAAAACTGGGTATCAGTTATCATCACAAAAACTGGAAAGGGTATTTCTCTTACGGGCATGCAGGCAAAGAACCCAACCGTGATGATTTTGAGGCCGGGGCGCAGCGGCAACCCAAAGCCGAGAAACTACATGATTTCGAAGCAGGGATCGAACAATCAGGAAGCACCTGCAGCTGGTCGGCTACACTTTACTACATGCATTACAGTAACCAGTTAGTGCTGACAGGCCTGATCAATGACGTGGGGGCCTATACAAGAACAAATATCCCGAAAAGCTACAGAACCGGAATTGAACTGCAGGCAACGGCTAAATTCAGCTCATGGATGAATGCTACAGCAAACATGGCTTTCAGCCGGAACAAAGTGCTTGACTTTACAGAGTACATTGACGACTATGATAACGGCGGACAAAAGATCAACCAGTTCGGCAAAACGGATATTGCTTTTTCACCCAATATAGTCGGAGGATCATCTTTGAATTTTATCCCTGCAGCCAACACAGAGATCAGCATCCTGAGCAAGCATGTCGGCAAACAGTATCTCGACAACACACAAAACGAAAACCGCATGCTTGATGAGTTTTCCGTGCATGACCTGCGGCTGATGCACACCCTGAAATTTCGCTGGCTGAAAGAGATCAGTCTTATTGGCCAGGTAAACAACCTGCTTAACAAAAAGTATGAACCCAACGGATATACCTACAGCTACATCTGGGGAGGAGAAACCGTCACAGAGAATTATTACTTCCCTATGGCCGGAAGAAATTTTATGATCGCCGTGAATGTGAAGTTGTAATTACGAAACAGGAAGTACGGAACTATTTGCTTCCGTACTTCCTTTACTATCATTTTTGAGAAGCAATTTTTTCCTGCCAGTACAACATACCACCTGTCAGGTTTTTGGTATTCTTAAATCCCAATGCATCGAGGAACAGGCAGGCCTGCCCGCTTCGGTTGCCACTGCGGCAATACAAAATCACTTCCTCTTCTTTCAGGTCTTCAATATCTTCAATCTGCATGGTTTGCACTTTGCCCAATGGCAATAACACACCACCAATGCTGAATTCAGCATGTTCATGAGGTTCTCTTACATCAACAATATTCAATTTTTCGCCGGCATCGAGACGGCTTTTTAATTCTTCTGCAGAAATATTTTGCATAATTAATTTTTAATCCGGCAAAGGTATGTCAGTAGAAACAGAATCAGTAACGGGTTTTTCTGATTGTATAAAAAGGTCAATGGTTTGCCCCGATCGTATGCGAACAGGTCTTCTGTCTTCGGTAAACCTTCCCGGGTTTTGCTTCCAGATATAAGCATTCAATGTGTCAACAATAGCTCCATTTGGAACAACAGCTCCCTTGACCAGGCCCAGTGAGTTCAGAATATCTATTGCTTCTGCATAGGTCAGCCCCACCAGTACCGGCACTGGCATTTCCTGGTTGCCAATTCCATCGCCCAGCACAAAAGAGATGCGGCTTCCCATCCGGATCTTTGTGCCGGGTTTAATTTGCTCACCATTATACCATTGCTCGAGCACAGCATTGCGGGCAAAATCCGGTTTAAATGTAGTGTCGCCCACACGAAGGCCATTATTCAACAGGTTCATTTCGGCGTTGCGAAAACTATACCCGACAAGGTTAGGCATTTCTACCTCCGGCGGCACTGCCCGGTTGATGGTGAGATAAACAGTGCGGTTCACTTTCACTACTTCCTGCGCATCCGGGAATTGTTTTAATACAGCCGAAGGCTTCGCTGTATCAGAGTAAATAGAATCCAGAATTTCCACGTCAAATCCCTGTTTTTTAAGTAGTGATTCCGCCTCATCAAATGACTTGCCTGTCACCATAGGCACTGTCTTGGACTGATTGTGATTGGTGAGCCAGTTCAGTGATTTGATAAATAATAGAAAAACAGCTAGGGTCAGCGCTATTCCTGCCAGTATATTGACCCAAAGCGGACGATGTGTGATGAATTTAAGCACAGGCTAAATTTTGTTATGATCTGTTTGCTTGATGCCTTATGGCAAAATCTCCTCCAGCAGTTTTGAATAAAAATCTTTCAGGCACCAGCCCATGGCTAGCACCTGCTGCGGCACAATGCTGGCATCGCTTTGACCAGGAATCGTATTAATCTCCAGCATATGGGGCAACCCGCTTTCTTCATTAAAGATAAAATCAATCCGCACCACACCCCGGCAATTAAACACCTGGTATATCTTCTTCGCTGCTTCCCTCACTTTATCAGCAATCGCTTCGTCCACCACTGCCGGTGTGGTTTCCGTTGACTTGCCCTGGTATTTGGCTTCAAAATCAAAAAATGCTTTATCATCATGTGCTTTCACCTCTGTCAATGGCAGCACCACAATATCTCCCTTTGATTTAAACACACCCACTGTAAACTCCCTGCCGGTGACCATTTCCTCCACCAGCACCTGGTCATCTTCTTTGAATGCTTTTTCAACAGCAGGGCCCAGGTCTTCTGCTTTGTCCACCTTGCTCATGCCAATGCTGGAGCCTCCATTGTTTGGTTTCACAAAAACCGGCAGCCGGAGTTGTTGCAGTATTTGCGCAGCTTCAAGGGGTGAATGTTTGAACAGGTGCACCGAACTGGCCACCGCAATGCCTGCCATTTTTGCAACAGCCACCGTATATCTTTTATTGAAAGTGATGGCAGATGTGGCAGCATCACAACTGGTATAAGGGATTTTCAGTGTGTCAAAATAGCCCTGCAGTTTCCCGTCTTCGCCGGGTGTGCCGTGCATTCCGATGAACACCGCATCAAAACTGATATTCTGGTTATCCAACTGGAGAGAAAAATCATTTTTATCAATGGAAACCTTGCGGCCATCAGCCAGGTCATAAAACCAGCCTGCCGGGTTAATATCAATCAAAAAAACATTGAATCTTTCCCTGTCGAGATGATTGCTTATCGTGGCTGCACTCTTGTAGGATATTACTGCCTCTCCTGAAAAACCGCCGGTCACCAGGGCTATGTTCTTCTTCATGTTTCAGATATGGGTTTAGCTGCGCAAATATTACCGAAAATTCGCTTTGATAAAAATTTCAGTTGCTAAAAATGATTTATTTCCGGGAAGAGCCTGCATTTACTGCTCAGGAAGCTAAAATATTGATAAACCGCCCCGGTCACACAATAAGAAAGGTGAAGGCCGTTTCTCCTTCACCTTTTTACGACGGGAAATATCACCCGCCTTTAATTAAGCAGACTGGCTGCTTTATCATTTATACTAAATGAAACTGATGTAAAATTAAACCAAATTCAACGGGACAACAGCATTCAAAAGACAAAAAATTATGCACAGCTAAAGCACATTTAGATATGCATCTTGGCTTTTTTGTCCATCAGTTGCTCTACTGTTTCCTGGTACATTTCATCGGGCACACAACAATCCACCGGGCAAACAGCAGCACATTGCGGCTCCTCATGAAAGCCCTGACATTCAGTGCATTTATTCGGGGTAATGTAATAAATATCCGTTGCTAACGGAGCATTTTTCTGATCTGCATCCACTACGGAGCCATCCAGCAGGGTGAAAGAGCCTTTTACGGATGTGCCGTCGGAAACAGCCCATTCCACGCCGCCTTCATAAATAGCGTTGTTTGGACATTCGGGCTCGCAGGCGCCGCAATTGATACATTCTTCTGTGATCTTGATTGCCATGGTAAAATTATTTATCGGGTTCAGGGTTA
The DNA here is from genome assembly GCA_964437415.1 of uncultured Chitinophaga sp. GTDB lineage: Bacteria > Bacteroidota > Bacteroidia > Chitinophagales > Chitinophagaceae > CADEDV01. Next base: position 159,294 of record CAYTGN010000004.1, read on the forward strand.
CTTTTGCAGAATCGCAAAAAAAGAACTGATTAAGCAAAAATAAAATTCAGGAATGAATTTACAACATCGGATTGATTTATTATCCCGCCTTGGCGAATATATTTTGTCGGATGATCCCGCATGGCAAGAAGCTAAAGAAAAAGCAGAAAGAGAGAATAGCTGGTTCATTCCTGAATTCGTTGAACTTTCAGCCATTACTATTGCCAGGTCATTCCTGCAGAAAGATATTTTGCAGGAATGGGCAAACCAATATGAACTGCCGGAGATTCCCACTGGCTTGCCCAAGACCATTGGTCTTGTAATGGCAGGCAATATTCCGCTGGTGGGATTCCATGACTTTTTATCGGTATTTGTCAGCGGGCATAAACTGCTGATCAAAACTTCATCAAAAGATCAGGCGCTGATAAAACATCTTGTGACAAAACTGGCCAAATGGGACAGCAAGGTAAATGACCATGTGCAATTCGCAGATATGCTAAAAGGCTGTGATGCCTACATTGCCACCGGCAGCAATAATTCAGCTGGGTATTTCGAATATTATTTTGGGAAATACCCCCATATCATCCGACGAAACAGAACATCAGTGGCTATTCTCACGGGTGATGAAACTACAGAAGAACTGCTGCAACTCGCCGATGATGTGTTTTTATACTTTGGACTCGGTTGCCGCAACGTTACCAAACTGTTTGTGCCGGAGAACTATGATTTTATTCCCCTGCTGGATGCATTCCGTAAATATGATCACCTCGCTGATATGCACAAATACAAGAACAATTATGATTATAACCTGGCCCTGCACCTGTTAAATAAAAAATTTTACATGAGCACCCCGGCCCTGCTGCTGGTGGAAGAAAGCTCTTTCTTCTCCCCTATCAGCCAGTTGCATTATGAATTTTATAGCAAACCTGAAAATTTGGCTGACAGCCTGCAAAACCATCCGGACCTGCAATGTATTGTTGGCAGGGCATACACCCCCTTTGGTCAGGCCCAATGCCCGTCCATCAGGGACTATGCCGATGCAGTGGATACTATGTTATTTCTGAAAAACTTATACCCAGTAAAGGCCGTAATTACCGCCAAATAGTAATAAATTTATGTTGCCTTGCAAGTACGAAGGTCTTAGTAAAGAATTGTTAAACTAAGTTTGAAGACCGACAAATTGGGATGACAGATTGTTACTTTGCAGTACGGGCATTTTATTTGATAACTATGGGTTTGTAAAAAAGAATCACTAAAAGAAAGAATATAGTCTATGAAACTGAAACAAATTTTACTCATTGTGGTCATCAGCGCCACTTCTGCACTTGGCAGTGTTTGGATCTATGAAAAGTTGAGTCCCAAAAAACATGTGCTGGCTCAGGGTGTGCAGGAAGGCAAAGTTCCTGTCAATTATGCACATTTTACTGGTGACCCGGCTAATATTGCCGAGCCGATTGACCTGACAAAGGCTGCCAATGCCGCCGTGCCTGCCGTTGTGCATATAAAAACAAAAATACCGGCCCGCAGCAATAACCTGCCCCGCGGCCGTAGTCGTAACAACAATATTGACGACTGGTTTGAACAATTTTTTGAAATGAGTCCCCGCATCCAGCCTGAGCAAAGAGCTTCCGGCAGTGGTGTTATTATCAGCGACGATGGATACATTGTGACCAACAACCACGTTATTTCCAATGGCGGTGATGGTGTGGCAGACGAGATCACTGTCACTATGAGCAATAAAAAGACCTATAAGGCCAAAGTGATTGGCCGTGACCCCAGCAGCGACCTTGCTGTGGTGAAAATAGATGCCGCTAGTCTTCCTTATCTGATTTATGGCAATTCCGATAATGTGAAATTGGGTCAATGGGTGCTGGCCGTTGGCTATCCGCTTACTTTAGAAACAACCGTAACTGCCGGTATTGTCAGCGCCAAAGGAAGATCCATTGGCATCAACCAGCGCCAAAGTGATACGCCTATCGAATCCTTTATTCAAACTGATGCCGCCATCAACCAGGGAAACAGTGGCGGGGCATTGATCACTACTGATGGCCAATTGGTAGGTATCAATTCAGCCATTCTGGCTCCTAATGGCACTTATGCCGGTTATGGTTTTGCGATACCTGTGAACTTAGTGAAGAAGATCGTCAACGACCTGATCAAATATGGTGATGTGAAGAGGCCATATCTTGGCATTGCCGCCGATCAGACAAAAATAAATTCAACAGACGGCGCCTATATTGGCAATGTGGCCAAAGACGGCGCAGCTGCGGAGGCCGGTTTGAAAAAAGGGGATATTATAACCAAAATAAATGATGTCCCGGTGACTTCCTGGCCTGAACTACAAGGCAGTGTTGCTTCGCTCAACACGGGTGATAAAATAAAAATCACTTATAAACGTGACGGAAAAGAAAGCACAGCTTCAGCCACATTGAAAGCACAGACCGGAACTTATGACAACATTGCGCAAAGTAATCTTGGCGACAGGATGGGCGCCGACCTGGAAGACCTGAGCAAGGAAAAAGCCACCCAGTATGGTATTGACGGTGGTGTGGTCGTAAAATCAATAGCAAGCGGCGGTCCGCTTAGCCGCACAAGAATGGATAAAGGTTTTGTGATAACCAGTGTGAACGGATATGATATCTCCAATGCAGATGAGCTGGCGAGAGCTATTTCCAGGGTGCAAGGCACTATTCGCCTTCAGGGTATTTATCCGGGTTATGATGGCACCTACACGTACCCGCTGAACCTGGACGATGAATAATATTTAAAGAGCCGTATAAAATAAAAATGCGCCTAAGGAAGGCGCATTTTTATTTTATGAACACTAAATAATCCCAGGGCTGCATCACAAATTCTTTTTCAGCGGACAATTCTATTTCAGCTTCAGTAAATACATTCCGGTACAGCCCTTTAATTTTTTCATCAGAAACAGTAAATGACACATTCTTTTCTCCTGATAAATTCAGCAACACCAGCACTTCTTTGTCTCCGCTTTTACGGAGAAATGAAAATATCCTGTCATTAGCAGTTGTATGGAGTCGAGAAGTAGTCACTGCTGCCTCAGCAGCCCGCAAAGCCGGATGAGTCTTGCGCAACGACAATAATGTTTTATAAAAACCATGCAATACCGGATCACCAGCCCATTGAATAGTGTCTTTCTCAAAAAAAGCTAACCGCTTCATGTTCGGCTGCTCCTGTCCTGAATAAATCAGCGGGATGCCGTTCCAGGTGGCGCAAAGCACTGCAAAGGCTTTGCCCGCATCACCCATGCGTTCATACTCGGTTCCGCTATGCGAATTTTCATCATGGTTGCTGGTGAAATACATCCTGATGGCGGATGAAGGAAAAACCGTATCATATTTTTGTAGCACACTGTCTAATCCTGCAATATTCGTTTCCTTTCGCCAAAAAGCTTCCATCTTGTGCAAAAACTCCCAGGTATAGCTGGCATCAAACGCCTCATGGTAAGCAGCATCTTCTGTTTCCGCCAGCCAGAACAACGGTTTTAAGGCATCCAGTTCTCTTCTTGCTTCTTTCCAGAAATCAAGCGGCACTAAGTGGGCCATGTCGCAGCGGAAACCATCTATCCCCGTTTCTTCCACCCAAAACTTCATATCGTTTATCATCGCTGTCCACAAATCTTTGTTGCTATAATCCAGATCAATCACATCGGCCCAATCGGGATAGGGTGGTGTGAACCCGCCACTGCTGTTTTTTGTATAAAATTCAGGATGTCTATATGTCCACACATGATCCCATGCCGTGTGATTGGCCACCCAGTCAATGATTAGTTTAAAACCCATTGCCTGTGCATCCTTCACCAGTTTTATAAACTCCTGCAATGTGCCAAACTCCGGGTTGATGCTGGTATAGTTCTTTATTGAATAATAGCTTCCCAATGTACCTTTCCTGTTCTTTTCCCCCACCGGTTGTATGGGCATGAACCAGAGCGTCTGCACACCCATATCTTTTAGCCTGGGCAGTGATTGTGCAAAGGCATTAAATGTACCTTCTGCTGTATATTGCCGGATATTTACTTCATAGATATTTGTGGAAGCAGCCCACTCAACCCTGCTGAACATTGAATTTTCCATTGACCATTTTTTTTGTTTGGAGCCGTTATTACAGCCACTTAAAATGAGCAGAACAGACAAGACAAAAAGCCGTGGCATTTCATTTGTTTGAGGTGAAAATACCAACTTGCATCAACCCGATAAAATATTGTTCTAAGCTTCCCGACGGCAAATTTGGTAACTTGCGAACCAATTGCCGGCTCAATCCTTATTATACCAGCAAGCATGATTTTTTATGAAAAGCTTTGAAGTTCCCATCATCTACCGCAGCCCACTGATCACCGCCATTAAAAAAAAGCGGAAGGAAACGGACAGGATGAAAAAGGACTTTTCTCCTACCCTTCTTGATTTTGGCCCACTGCAAATTTACTTAGCCCGTCATTTTGGTTTCTGCTATGGCGTAGAAAATGCCATTGAGATCGCCTTTCGCACTGTGGAAGAAAATCCCGGCAAACGAATCTTTTTATTAAGTGAGATGATACATAACCCGCAGGTGAATGCCGACCTGCAGGCACATGGGGTGCAATTCCTGCAAGACACTTATGGCAAAGAACTGATCCCTTTCAGCGAAATAAAAGCTGATGATATTGTCATCATCCCCGCTTTCGGTACCACGTTGGAAATCGAAAAGAAATTAAGCGATATAGGTATTCATACCGAAAAGTATAATACGACCTGTCCCTTTGTAGAAAAAGTGTGGAACCGCAGCGAAGTGATCGCCAAAAAGAGTTATACCATCGTCATTCACGGCAAACCCCAACACGAAGAAACAAGGGCCACTTTTTCTCATGCTGCATCCAATGCAGCATCAGTAGTGGTGAAAGATATGGAGCAGGCTAAAGAACTGGCAAAATATATCACTGGTGAAAAACCGGCATCACAGTTTGCTGAAGAGTTCAAAGGGCAATTCTCAGCAGGTTTTGATAGTAATAAAGATCTTCAGCGCATTGGTGTGGTGAACCAGACCACCATGCTTGCAAGCGACACACAGGCTATCGCCGATTTTCTGAAACTGGTGATGGTAGAAACATTTAAACCGGCTGACACAGAGGAACGGTTTGCCGATACTAGAGATACACTATGTTATGCCACCAATGATAACCAGACAGCAGTAAGCGGTATGCTGGAAACCGATGCCGATTTAGCCATTGTGGTTGGTGGTTATAATTCATCCAACACTTCTCATCTCGTAGAGCTATGCGAAGAAAAACTCTCCACCTATTTCATCAATAACGAAGAAAAAATAATTTCTGCTAAAGAATTACTGCACTATAATTTTCATACGAAAGAAGAGATATTGACTAAAGACTTTCTCCCTGTCGGAGAACCGGTAAAAATTTTAATTACCAGCGGCGCTTCCTGCCCGGATGCGCTGGTGGAGGGAGTGATAAACAAACTAACCAGCTTTTACCCCTCAGCAAGAAATATTGATCAACTGATTGAGCAATTTTCATAAATAAAAATGCCGGGCTGAATAAACCCGGCATTTTTATTTCTCTAACTATCCTCACTTATACAACAGATCATAATACTCATGTGCCATCCGGTTGCTGTCAAATTGGAAACGTACATCCTGCATTCCGTTTTTCATCACCTGGCGCCATGTATTGTAGTTGTTATAATACAACGGAAGAATCTCATTCTCTAAAATATCGTATAGTTTATTCAGGTCATACTGGTCCTGCTCATGCACCGCCATGTTTGCATAATCCACTTTCGGTACCACAAACCCGTTATGGCCATGATTGATGAATTCAGGTATCCAGCCATCATCGGTAGAAAAATTGATCGCTCCGTTCATGGCTGCGGTCATGCCACTTGTGCCCGAAGCTTCTCTTGGCACTCTCGGATTATTTAGCCAGCAATCAGCCGCCTGTTTCATCCGCTTTGACAAAGTAAGTTCATAGCCTGTCAGCACAGCCACATTTTTATACTTCTTGCTCAGGTGCACTAACTGGTTGAACTCGCTGATGGCCGGATGATCTACCGGGTAGGGCTTGCCTGCCCAGATGATCTGCACCGGGTGTTTTGTATTACTTATCAGTGCTTCAAACCTGTCTTCATCAGTTGTTATCAATCCTGCTCTTTTGTAACCGGCAAAACGTCTTGCCCAGACGATAGTAAACAGTTCCGGGTTAAATATTTTACCTGTCTGGTCGGCCACAATTTCAAAAGCTCTCTTCTTTAAATATTTCTTGCGGTCATCAATGCCATAATCATCACCTGCTTCCATAAATCTATACAACTGTTTATCCGCCCAATAACGCCAGTTCTGTGCATTGGTGATGGAAATGATCTGGCAAATGCCTTCATATTTTGCCCACATGGCCCTTGAAACATGGCCATGCAGTTGCGACACCCCGTTAGACAGTTTTGCAAACCGCAACGCCGCCAGCGAATGATTGAACTGGTCATCAGGGTTGCCATATAATTTTTTAACCTGCTCCACTGTCAGTCCGCAGAAATAACTCATCTTATGGCAGAGATAGATGTCATGCTTTTCATTGCCGGCTTCTTCGGGAGTATGTGTGGTGAATACTAACCGCTTCTTTACTTCCGCAAGATTGTTATTGTATTTGTTGTAGAGATAAAAAGCTGCCGACAAGCCATGTGCTTCGTTCAAATGATAGAGTTCCGGGTTGAAACCGATCACATCCATCAGTTTGGCGCCGCCAACACCCAGCAGAATAAACTGCGCCACTTTGGTGGCCACATTCGCATCATAAAGACGATGCGTAATCGTTTGCGACACATAATCATTCTCCGGCACATCCGTTGACAAAAGGAACAAAGGCGCTGTCTTAAACGTCTCCGGATTCAGGTAAAGCACTTTCACCCAAACGGGATGTTCATGCACCGTGATCTGGAATTTGATGCCGGTATCTTCCAGGAAACTATAATGCTTTTCATTCCACGTTACATTCAGCGTCTGGTCCTGGTGACGGGCCTGGTCATAATAACCATATTTCCACAAAATGCCGATGCCAATAAGATTTTGCCTTAATTCATAAGCGCTGCGCAAATGAGAACCGGCCAAAAAACCCAATCCTCCGCTATATATCTTCAGAGGCTGGTGAGTGGCAAACTCCATGGAGAAGTAAGCCACTTTCTTTGCATAACGTTCATCAACCGGGTACGGTACAGAAAAATTTGTAAAACTCATGGTGTGTCATTTTTACACGAGGCTGCAAGATAAAGGTTAATTTGAAAAGGCGGCCGCCTTTAAGGATTTGCTTTTACACACGTTAGTTTTTTACATCGGTGCCAGCCAGCAAAAAAATTTTAACAGAGATAAGAATCCCTTCTGTTATTTCATTATTTTTTTGCTGCTGCTTTTACTTGCTTTTTCTTTGCAAAACTTCCGTCGAAAGAACAGCGCAGTGGTCTTCGTGAACCGCAACCTTCCACTTCTCTGAGAGTGACAGATGAAGCGGAAAAACGAAACTGCAGCACACAGGGATCACCGGACTCCCTGTATTCGGCGAGGTTGTCAGATCTGATGATGGCCTCACCCTTCAGTTCACCTTTGCAATCACCCGATTTTTCAAAATGAATAAAAAACATAAGACGACCCGGCTTGGGACTGTCACGAACAGAAACAAGATTCTTTTTTCCGGTGCCATAATCAGCAGACAATTTATGTTTCCGGGGCAATGTATCAATCGGGTTCACCAGTTCCGTCACTTTATCTTCCAGCGCATCTGTCATGATCAGCATAAAACTTTTTGCTTCTTCATTCAGCACATACACATCCCTTCCTTCGCTGATGCTGCCATCTGCATTGCGGCGGGTTTGTGTTTTGGTGATCGTATATTTTTTGTCCATCACAGCGCTGCGCTGCAATGATTTTGAAAGATCGGACCGGTGGACCGGAATGGCAGCTACAAAACTGTCACTTTTGTCAAAAGAAAGTATGTACAAAGCTCTTTTGGCCTGCGAAACAGTTTTGGCAAACAAATAGGTCTCTGCTTTCTCCACCTTGTTTTTTCCCAACGGGTATATCTTTGGTTTCACTCCCTTCCCAAAAACTTTTGCCAGTATCGAATCAGGAACAAATTGTGTAAAAATCTTATACCCGATCAGCAAAGAATCGGTTTCTTTTATTTGCATCACACTGTCGGTAAAATGAAAAGGCAGGTCGACCGGCTCAAAAAAATCAATAAAATCACTGACCACAACCGGGTCATCACCGGTCATCGAAGGCTTTTTCTTCCTGCCGCAGGCAGCGAACAAGAGACTGGCAGCCGTGAAAAGAAAACATACCCTGGCTAAACTCATAGGCTTTAATTGGAAGCCGAAAATAAGCGTTTTGTGCTGACCGGGCAAAGCAGGTGTATAAATGAAAAAATGTTTTTAGCTTTGTCTAAAATTATTTTTAGCCGTGCTGAATTATTCTACCAGCGAAGAGAATTATATTAAAGCTATTTTTCACCTGCAACAGGAGGATGGCACTGTGACCACCAATGAACTGGCCGGGGAACTGAAAACAAAACCCGCATCGGTCACTGACATGATGAAAAAATTGAAAGCAAAAAAACTGCTGCATTACCAGCCCTACCAGGGCTTCCGCCTCAGCAACGAAGGCAACAAAGTGGCACTGGGCATCATACGCCGCCACCGGCTCTGGGAATATTTCCTGGCGGAAAAATTAAAATTCACCTGGGATGAAGTGCATGAAGTGGCCGAGCACTTAGAACATGTAAGCAGCAAAAAACTCATAGATAAATTAGATGAGTTTCTCGGCTTCCCGAGGGTGGACCCACACGGTGATCCCATTCCTGATCCTGACGGAAAAATTGAAACTAGTCGCCAGGTATGTCTCACTGATCTGCCAATGAATAAAATGGCGGTGGTTAGCCATGTCAGCGACCAGTCAACCGAAATACTGGATTTACTCAAACATAAAAACATTGGCATCGGCACCAGGCTGGAAGTGAAAAAACGTTTTGATTTTGATCATTCCCTTGAGATTAGATCGGGACGACAGCCCGCCCAAACCATCAGCGAACAATTAGCCCAAAACATTTTTGTAAAAATCTGAACTTATGCAGGCCATCGAACAATTCTTTATTGATATCGGACCCGTATATGCAGCGCTGATCGCCACTACTTTTACCTGGGTGGTGACGGCGCTTGGTGCATCACTCGTTTTCTTCTTCAAAACCTTAAGCCGTGGTGTACTTGACCCGATGCTTGGTTTCACCGGGGGAGTGATGGTGGCCGCCAGCTTTTGGTCATTGCTGAACCCGGCCATTGAAATGTCGGAAAAAATGTACCCGGGTATGAGCTGGATGCCTGCGGCTGTTGGGTTTTTGCTTGGCTCGCTATTCATTTTTGTGTTGGATAAATATACCCCCCACCTGCATATCAATTTTGGAGTGAACGAAACCGAAGGGGTAAAAACAAAACTGCATCGCACCACCTTGCTCATTTTGGCCATCACGCTGCACAATATTCCTGAGGGTTTAGCGGTGGGAGTATTGTTTGGCGCTGCCGCCATTGGTATGGAGGATGCATCAGTATCCGGCGCCATTGCACTGGCATTAGGTATCGGCATACAAAATTTCCCCGAAGGTATTGCTGTGGCTATGCCCCTGCGAAGATTAGGAGTGAGCCGCAAAAGAAGCTTCTGGTATGGTCAGCTCTCGGCAATTGTGGAACCGGTGGCCGGTGTGGCCGGGGCACTAGCTGTTATCTACATGCAACCTATTCTTCCCTTTGCACTGGCTTTTGCCGCCGGCGCCATGATCTTTGTGGTGGTGGAAGAAGTGATTCCCGAAACACAACGTGATAAATACACTGACCGATCTGTGCTGGGTTTTATTGGCGGATTCCTGGTGATGATGATATTAGATGTGGCACTGGGATAGCTTATGCCTTCATGGTTTTGGCATGTGGTCGCAGCAAATGCTTGAAACGGCTGAAGGTTTCCGGTTTGATGTTGAGATAGGAAGCGAGATATTTCTGCGGCACCCTTTGCATCAGTTCGGGGTTTTTAGTCACAAAATTCAAGAAACGTTCCCGCGGTGTCATTTTCACCATCTGCATCTGCCAGCGGTCTTTGATGACCATCGCATAAGTAACCACCTGGCGTCCCAGGTGCTCCATCTTGTGTGATTGCCGGTAAACATTCTCTAATGCATCAAAACTGATAGAAACCAAAGTGGAAGGTTCAATTGTTTCTATAATGTATTCCGAAGGTTTGCGGCTGTGAAAAGACTCCTGGCTCAGGATAAGCTGGTTCTCCATCGAGATCTGTGTATTCATCTCATGGCTGCCTTTCTTATAATATTTTCTCACCAGCCCCTTCACAATAAAGTTGAAATAATTTTCTACCTCCCCCATATTGGTGACCACTTCTTTTTTTGCAAACCGGCGCACTTTAATGACAGGAAGGAGATACTGGTTGAAGTCCTTTTCACTCAGGTTAGCGAACCTGGTTAAATAGTCCTGGAATGATTTGACAGGATCCATACTACTAATTGGCTTCAAAAGTTACGAAAAAAAAGATTGACCTGAATCAATCATGAAAAAAGATAATATTGTCTCCCTCCACTTTAGCACTATCAAAATGCCCGCAAAATTGCGTCCGATAATATTGTAGTTTTGCAACCTCCTGAATTATAACAACTAAACATTTAAACATGGCCCAAAAGATCAAAGTTGCTAATCCCGTTGTTGAACTCGACGGGGATGAAATGACCCGCATCATCTGGAAATTTATCAAAGACAAACTGATCCTTCCTTATCTTGAACTTGACATAAAGTATTACGACCTCGGTATTGAATACCGCGATGAGACCAATGACCAGGTAACGATTGACGCCGCCAATGCCATCAAACAATATGGTGTGGGCATAAAATGTGCCACCATCACTCCCGATGAAGCAAGGGTGGAAGAATTCAAACTGAAACAAATGTGGAAGAGCCCCAACGGCACTATCCGCAACATCCTTGATGGCACTGTTTTCCGTGAGCCGATTGTTATCAATAATATTCCCCGTCTTGTTACCAACTGGACTGCGCCGATCATTGTGGGTCGTCATGCATTTGGCGATCAGTACCGGGCAACCGATACAGTTATTAAGGGCAAGGGCAAACTGACCATGACCTTTACACCCGAAGGGGGTGGTGAACCGCAAACTTTTGAAGTGTTCAACTTCAAAGGCGATGGTGTTGCACTGACCATGTATAACACCGATGAAAGCATCAAAGGTTTTGCAAGAAGCTGTTTCAATATGGCGCTGGGCAAAAAATGGCCGTTGTATCTCTCTACCAAAAACACAATCCTGAAAAAATATGATGGACGTTTCAAGGATATTTTTGAAGAGATCTATCAAAATGAATTCAAAGCGCAGTTTGATGCTGCGGGTATTGTGTATGAACACCGCCTGATTGATGACATGGTGGCCAGCGCCTTGAAATGGAACGGTAATTTTGTATGGGCCTGCAAAAATTATGATGGTGATGTGCAAAGCGATACCGTAGCGCAGGGCTTTGGCTCACTGGGACTGATGACCTCTGTGCTGGTGACCCCCGATGGCAAAACCATGGAAGCCGAAGCAGCACACGGAACGGTGACCCGTCACTATCGGGAGCACCAGAAAGGCAAACCCACTTCCACCAATCCCATTGCTTCCATTTTTGCATGGACAAGAGGGCTGGCCTTCCGGGGCAAACTGGATAGCAACCAGCCGCTGATTGATTTTGCCGATGCACTGGAAGCTGTTTGTATTGAAACCGTGGAAAGCGGCAAAATGACCAAAGACCTTGCCGTGTGCATTCATGGCAACAAAGTGAATCATGGCGAACACTTTCTCTATACCGAAGAGTTTCTCGATGCCATTGATAACAACCTGAAAAAGAAAATGGGCCTCTGAGAAAATCCATTAACTGTTTTATCAAAGGGGTTTCTTTGCAGAAGCCCCTTTGTTTTTATCTTTACCCCTATGCAGCCCCCCTTGTCAACTACTCACCTGTTTCCTTTGCTGGATGAAAAATTGCTGAGTCTGCTTCGTTCCCTTTCTGACGAGGAGTGGAATGCACCCACTATTGCAAAGAAGTGGACTGTAAAAGACATTGCGGCCCACCTGCTGGATGGCAACGTAAGGACCCTTTCCTTTTCCAGGGACAAGCACCGGTTGCCCCCGCCTGCTGCGGACAGCTATCGTGAACTGGTTGAATATTTAAATGAACTGAATGCCGGGTGGGTGCAGGCACACCGGCGCATGAGCCCGGCTTTGCTGACAGAGTTGCTCGAAATAACCGGTCGCAGGTTTTGCGAACATATCAGCAGCCTTGATCCTTTTGATGAGGCGATATTTCCCGTGGCATGGGCGGGTGAAGAAGTTTCATACAACTGGTTTCATATTGCCAGGGAATACACCGAAAAATTTATTCACCAGCAACAGATCAGGGATGCAGTGAAAAAAACCGGACTAATGACCCGTGAGCTATTTTACCCCTTCATTGACACTTTCATGTACGCTTTACCGCATACTTATCGCAATATTAGCACAGCCGACGGGGTAAACGTCAGGATCACCGTAACCAGCGAAATCGGCGGCGACTGGTACTTATGTCGCCGGGAAGGGAAATGGCAATTGGCAAAGGAAATGCAAAGCCAGGTTGCCGCACAACTTTTAATTGACCCCGATACTGCGTGGAAATTATTCTCAAAAGGAATAAGTCCCCGTGAGGCCAAAGAAAAAACAGCATTGACCGGGCAAACCGAACTGGCGGAACCGGCGCTGCACATGATCGCTGTAATGGCGTAGGGGAATACCTTCTGACGGGTATAAGCTGGTAACCGGATTTTTGTATATTGGGCTACCAAAAACCACCAACCACCATGGATTATATTGCAGTCGCCATCGCTCCGGGTATCGCTATTTGTCTTTATATTTTTTACAAAGACGTTTATAATAAGGAGCCTCACTTCAACCTTATTGTTTCTTTTATATTAGGGGCTCTTACCGTTATTCCCGCAGGGCTTATCAATGATGGTTATTTAAAAACTAATCCGTTTGACGGGTCAGTTACCCAAGTATTTATATTCGCATACCTGGTCGTTGCACTGAATGAAGAAACCCTAAAATTTGCTGCTCTCCGTTTGTATTCATATAACCAGAAAAGTTTTGATGAGCCACTGGATGGTATTGTATATAGCCTGATGGTTAGTATGGGATTTGCCACTGCAGAAAATATCATGTATGTGATAAAGTATGAAGAATTGGCAGGACAGGGATTGAAAATAGGGCTGTACAGGATGTTTACAGCCGTGCCTGCACATGCCACTTTTGCCATAGTGATGGGCTATTTTGTTGGCAAAGCAAAGTTCAGCAAAGGTGGAAGCCTGGGACTGTTGCTGACAGGTCTGCTCGTCGCCGTATTCTTCCACGGCACCTATGACTTTTTCCTCTTCCTCTACCAGTTTTCTTATGTCGGCCGCGATCTTGGCGAAGCGCTGATGTTTGGTGGTGCCATTGTTTCGCTGGTGGTAGCATTAGTGTTGAGCCGTAAACTGATCAAACAACATCACTTACTTTCGCATAATACTCATAAAGAAAAAAACAGCAACAGCAGTGCTTAGCATCCGCAGCGCCTCAGTCAATGAGATAGCCCTGATCCGTGAACTAGCCCTTGAAGTCTGGCCAAAAACCTATGCATCCATCCTGTCGCAACAGCAGATTGAATACATGCTGGAGATGATGTACAGCGAAAGCTCGCTGCAACAACAAATGACCGAAGGGGCACAGTTTATTTTTGTGAATGACGGGGATGAGCCGGTTGGCTTTGCCTCTTACCAGGAAGTAAAGCGGTCAATATTTAAATTGCATAAGATATATGTGCTCCCTTCGCAGCAGGGAAAAGGAACCGGCCGGTTTGTCATTGACCATATTCTTAATACTATCAAAAATCAGGGGGCCACTGCCTTACAATTACAGGTGAACCGGGGTAACAATGCCCGGTTTTTCTACGAAAAGCTGGGTTTTGTTGTCATTGAGGAAATAGACCTTGACATCGGCAGCGGCTATGTGATGGATGACTACATCATGGAGAAAAAATTATGACGCTTCAATAAGTATGGTCCCGCAATAACTACTGACTATTGACTCTCTACTGCCCCATCAGCACATTCTTACAGTCAAGAAATTTTGTAGGGTCAAGCTGCGTTTCAAATTCAAACATCAGCATTTCTATCCTGTCACCCGGAGGGATATAGCCAATGGCCTGGCCTGCTTTCAGCACATCATTTCGTTTCACGATAGGTTTTATCAAGCCTGAATACCAGAAATAATAGTCCTTGTTCTGACGGCGGTCTTTATAAAAGAAAACAATGTCCCATCCACCTTCGTCGTTTTGCTCCACATTGGTCACCCGCCCATCAATGCATGCCTTCACCACGGTGTCTGGTGTGCTGGTAAGCACAATGCACAGGTCTGGCGGATCATACCGAATAGCATCTTTTGGCGGGGGAACCACCTCTGCATTATTTAACGGGCAAACAAGCCTGAACCCTTCTCTTTGCGCAAGCAAAACAGAGGGATACAGGAAAAATGCTGCTATCAAGGTTAATCTTATTACTATTTTCATATGGCGGCTGTTGTTGATTATTGCATTTGCAGTTTGCGGGCCATTTCGGCACTCATGCCTTCGGCAGATATACCATAGCCGCTGACAAGAACCCCTTTCATTCCATTGTTTGATTCGATGGCATACAGAACCGCCTGGTCAGCAGGATCAGTGTTGCCCTCAAACCTGTGGAACTCGACAATTTCAAAATCCTTCACATCAAACTTATTGCCCTGGCAGACAAGACAATTCTCGTTAAGGTTGAAATCAACGGAAAATCCCCGTTTTTTTAACCCATTTACAGCCTCAGACAAGGTATCATATGTGTACATAATAAAAGCTTTTCAGGTTTTTCAAAGTTACCCTATTTGTTTAAAAACCCGGTATCATAAAAATCCCATCCCTGAACAAAAAAAGTGTTTATCCTGTGTAAAACAATAGCGGCGAAATGCTCCTTCAGCGTCTCTTTTAAAGCCAATAAACCTTACCTTTGCGGCCGTAATAAAACACATACAAATGTCAACCGTAACAAAATCCATTGACTTTAGCCTGCCTTACAAAGTAGCAGATATTTCCCTTGCTGAGTGGGGTCGTAAAGAAATTCGCCTTGCCGAAGCTGAAATGCCCGGTCTCATGGCCATCCGTGCCGAATATGGCCCTTCACAACCATTGAAAGGCGCAAGAATTGCAGGTTGCCTGCACATGACCATTCAAACAGCTGTGCTTATCGAAACATTGGTAGCCCTCGGCGCTGAAGTGAAATGGAGTTCCTGCAATATATTCTCTACACAGGATCATGCTGCCGCTGCCATTGCTGCTGCGGGCATCGGTGTGTTTGCCTGGAAAGGACAAACACAGGAAGAAGCTGACTGGTGCATCGAACAAACATTATTCTTTGGTGGCAAAGACAAACCCCTGAACATGATATTGGATGATGGCGGCGACCTCACCAATATGGTGCTGGACACTTATCCTGAACTGGTGCAGCATGTGAAAGGTATCTCGGAAGAAACGACGACAGGTGTTCACCGTTTATATGAAAGAGTAGCAAAAGGAACATTGCCCATGCCCGCTATCAATGTGAACGACTCTGTTACCAAATCAAAATTCGATAACAAATATGGCTGCAAAGAATCACTGGTTGACTCTATCCGCCGTGCAACCGATGTAATGCTGGCAGGTAAAGTGGCTGTGGTGGGTGGTTATGGTGATGTGGGTAAAGGTTCTGCTGCTTCATTGGCCGGCGCCGGCTGCCGTGTAATTGTTACGGAGATAGACCCGATCTGTGCCTTGCAGGCAGCGATGGATGGTTTTGAAGTAAAGAAAATGATTGATGCGGTGAAAGAAGCCGACATTGTTGTAACCGCTTCCGGTTGCCGTGACCTTATCACCGGCGCCCATTTCAAACTGATGAAGGATAAAGCTATTGTTTGCAATATCGGTCACTTTGATATTGAGATTGACATTGCCTGGCTGAACACTAACTATGGCGACAGCAAAGACACCATCAAACCGCAGGTGGATATTTACAATGTGGATGGCAAAGACATCATCATCCTGGCAGAAGGTCGCCTGGTGAACCTCGGTTGCGCCACCGGTCACCCGTCATTTGTAATGAGTAACTCTTTCTCTAACCAGACTTTGGCGCAGATTGAATTGTGGCAAAACCATAAGAACTACGAGAACAAAGTGTATGTGCTGCCCAAACATCTGGATGAGAAAGTGGCCCGTTTGCACTTAGCTAAAATCGGTGTGGTGCTGGATGAACTGACCGATGCACAAGCTTCTTATCTTGGCATCACGAAAAATGGTCCGTTCAAAGCTGAGCATTACAGATACTGAGCCCTGAGCTTGTCGAAGGGTCGAAGTATCTTTTCAAAATACAGACCCGCTTCTTTGGAGGCGGGTTTTTATTTGGCCAAAAGTGAGCGGAACAATATTAGCCAGAAGAATTTTCAGTAACTGCATGAAAAATATAGCCATCCATCAAATCCGTGTATTCCGTTTGCTGTTCCCTCTACGGTTTCCGTATATTAGCCAACCAAAATTTTCCTCATGATAAAACAGCTAACGGCTTGCCTGCTCTGTGTTGTTCTTTTTTCATTCATTTCAGCTGCACAGAACAGTTACAGCAATTTTACGCAACAAACCAACCGCATCAATGCGCTGGTTAAGAACTATCCCCAATTAGTAAAAGTAAGGTCCATGACCAAAACCACCGGTGGTAAGGACATCTGGCAGATCACCATCGGCAGCGGCAATGCAGACAATAAACCAGCCATCGCCATTGTGGGCGGCGTAGAAGGTAATCATATCCTCGGTGCCGAACTGGCGATTGGTTTTGCTGAAAACTTATTACAAGGGAGCAATAGTGACAGCATCAAAGCGTTGCTGAACAAAACCACTTTCTATGTTTTCCCCAACATGAGCCCCGATGCCATGGAACAATATTTTGCGGCGCTGCAATATGAACGGCAGGGCAACGCCACAATCACCGATGATGACAGGGATGGTAAAACCAATGAAGATGGTTTTGACGACCTGGATGGTAACGGTAAGATCACATGGATGAGAGTAGAATCGCCGGTAGGTGATTATAGACCCCATCCCGATTTTCCAGGCATCCTGGTGAAAGCTGATCTGAACAAAGGCGAAAAAGGCAAATACCTAACCTATACCGAAGGAAGGGATAATGACAAAGACAACCTCTTCAATGAGGATGGCGAAGGCGGTGTCTGGTTCAATAAAAATCTTACTTACAAACATCCTTCTTTCACACCCGGCTCCGGTGAATTCGCCGTTTCTGAAAATGAAACAAGGGCCTTGCTCGATTACCTGTTTGAACGTTTTAATATATACGCCGTAGTAAGTTTTGGAACCAACAACAATCTTTCTGCTCCACTCGCTTTTAATGCACAGGCGGCGGCGCAACCGGTGGTGGCCGGCTGGCAGTTGGCTGATGTGAAGGTTGACAGCATGGTATCTGATCTGTATAACAAAACGGTGAACATGAAAGATGCACCCAAAGCAACTGCGACAGGCGGTGATTTCTTTTCATGGGCCTATTATCATTATGGCCGCTACAGTTTCAGCACACCGGGCTGGTGGGTGCCGAAAACAAAACCCGACAGCAGCAAAGGCGAAAAAGCATTGGTAGTGGATGATGCAGGGGCACATTATATGCGATGGACAACACAACAGGGCCTCACTCCTGCTTTCAGCGAATGGAAAACGATTACTCATCCTGATTTTCCCAATCAAAAAGTAGAAGTGGGCGGTCTGCATCCCTTTGCATTGAACACACCGCCATATAACCTGGTGGCAGATATAGTAAAGAAACATTCCGCCTTCCTGGTGAAACTGGCGGCCCACCAGCCGGAAGTAGATATCATTAATGTGAAAACAGAAAAAGTGGGGGCCCTGACAAGGATTACCCTTGATGTCATCAATAAAGGAGCACTGGCCTCTCATTCCAAACTGGGTGAAAGAAGTTACTGGGTGAAACGCATCAATGTGAAAGTAAACACAACTGGCAACCAGTCTGTAATCAGCGGAAGAAAGACCCAGTTTCTCAATTCACTCGAAGGCTACAGCACCCAGCAGCTAAGCTGGCTGATCAAAGGCAGCGGCAAGCTGACCATTGAAGCCGGCAGCCCAACAACAGGCAGCAAAACCATTGATTTCACTCTTTAATGTTATCCAAAATGAAGAATATGAAACGCTATATAAAAATACTGACGACCAGCTTTGCTTTGTTCACTATTCACTGTTCACTATTCTCTCAAACACCGGAACAACTTTTCAAAGCAGCTGGTTCGCCGGTGAACCCGAAAGTGCAGGTAAGCTGGAATCGTTATAATGATCATGCAGGTATCACAGAAATATGCAAAAAGATCGCAGCCGCCTATCCCAATCTTGCCAAATTAGAATCCATTGGCAAATCATTCAAGGGCCGTGACCTCTGGTGCCTCACCATCACTGATTTCAAAAAAGGCGACCCGGATAAAAAACCGGGCATGTATATAGACGGCAACATTCACTCCAACGAAATACAAGGCGCTGAATTTTCTTTATACACGGCGTGGTATCTCACCGAAACATTTAATGATACCAAATTTGTGCAGGAGTTGCTAGCTGAAAAAGTTTTCTATATCGTTCCCAGCATCAATCCCGATGGCCGCGACAGTTATTTTCATGAACCCAACACCGGCAGTTCGCCCCGTTCGGGAGTAATCCCTGTTGACAACGACCGTGACGGGCAGGTGGATGAAGACGGCTATGACGATCTCGATGGTGATGGCCATATTGTGATGATGCGCCGCAAAAACCCCAATGGCCGCTACCGTGTTGATCCTACAGAACCCCGCCGCATGATACAGGTGGGGCCGGATGAAAAAGGTGAATATGAATTGCTGGGCCTGGAAGGCGTAGACAATGATGGCGATGGTTTGGTGAATGAAGATGGTTACACGTTTCAATATGACCCCAACCGCGACTGGGGCTGGGGCTGGCAACCTAATTACATACAAAACGGCGCCTACAAATATCCTTTCTCTATTCCCGAAAACAGGGCGGTGATGGAATTTGTGATGAAACACCCCAACATTGCCGCGGCACAATCGTATCATAATGCCGGTGGCATGATATTGCGTGGCCCCGGCGATCCCAACGACCAGCAAACCTATAACCAGCAGGACCTGCGGGTGTATGATGCTATTGCCAAAAAAGGAGAAGACCTGATCCCTGGCTATCGTTACCTTGTTGTTTACAAAGATCTGTATGCCGCTTATGGTGGCGAATTGGACTGGTTCTATGGTGGCCGTGGCGTATATACATATTCTAATGAATTATGGACACCTTATTTATTCTTTAATAAAGATGCTACCCGTGATCCGCAGGATAATTCCTCTTTCCAGTTTGACCGCTGGTTGTTGTTCAAAGATGCTTTTGTGGACTGGCATGAATTTGATCACCCGCAATACGGGAAAATAGAGATCGGCGGTTTTAAAAAGAATTTTGGAAGGGCCCATCCTGGTTTTTTGTTAGAAAGTGATGCACACCGCAATATGTCGTTCACCATTTATCACTGCTATCACACCCCGAAACTAAACATTGATACATTGATTGAAAAAGACCTGGGCGATGGATTAAAACAGGTAACTGCTGTTATTTCCAACAGCCGCCTGATGCCCACGCATAGCAGCCAGGATCTTAAGTATAAAATTGAACGGCCTGATTATATTACTTTGACCGGAGCTAACGTCGTAGCCGGAATGATCGTTGTAAATGCAGACCTCAACATCAGCACCGAGCAAAAAACAAACCCCGCTACTATTGAAGTGAGCAATATTCCCGGCCTGTCATATGTGACAGTGCGGTGGATCATTTCAGGAAGCGGAAAATATACGGTGACGGTGGATAGTAAGAAAGGGGGGACAGTGAGCAGATCAAAATAGAACCGAATACTTCCATATGGTTTTGGATATTATTGGAGAAATTCTATGGTTTGGGATGTTTTTTACCCCTGTCATTACTATTCCACTTGCATTGAGATATAATAAAAACAAAACAAAATTCTTCAGGGTTATTGACGTCCTGTTGTTAGCAATATTAATATCCGTTGTATTTTTTATGGTCAGTATGTCTATTCTTTTCCGAGACGGGCTGGGGCCAACATAGCATCCGTAAGCTTCCCGGACAGTATTATCAAATGTCTACTTAGTAATCAATCTCCCGTTCCTTATTTCGCTATAACCCTGCTATTGTGCTTTCACTGCAAATGCCGCAGAATAGGACGCTTTTACCGTAAACTAACCGCCAGTTGGTTACTTGATTTACACAACTCTATCTTGGACTATCAAAGCAAAAAATTATGAAAAGGTTATTTGTTTTTCTATCCTTGATACTTGGCTTATTGGCCAATGCACAAAATGTAGGCATTGGAACCGATATGCCGGCATCGAAACTGACAATTAATGGCATAGATCCTGATATCGGGATGATGAACAACGGGCTCGCCAACGGTTTTATCAAAGCCGACGGCTTTAACCTCAAGATCAGCACCGCTTATGATAATGCCACAGGCAAATTGATGCTTGGAACAAAAGGTAACGACCATTTTGCTATTGATCATTTTGGAAGAGTGTCCATCGGCACCACATCGAATTTCGATGCCCATTTTAAACTTAACGGCTCATCTCCTATATTCGGTTTCCTGCATAATGAAGTGCAAAAAGGATTCATCCGGTTAACTGGCGATCATTTTAAAATTGGCACTTATCCAGGCAATACAGGAAACATAGTGCTGTCGCCAAAAAATATTGACAGGATATGGATTGATGAAAATGGTCAAATGGGTATCGGAACGGCAACACCTGTGTCAGAACTTACCATCAACGGTTCTAACCCGCATATCCAGATGCAGCATAATAATGTGAGCAAAGGATTTATGCAGGCTGTTGGTGACCACCTGAAAATAGGCACCAATTCCACCAACACAACCGGCAGTCTTATCCTGCAAACAAAATTGACAGACCGGATGACCATTGATGAGAATGGCCTGGTGGGTATCGGCACCAGTTCCCCTTCCTCTGCACTTACGATTAACGGCACCGACCCGATCCTGCAAATGAGAAACGGAAATGTTGACAAAGGATTTTTACAACTGGTGAATGATAATATCCGAATCGGAACTAATCTAACCAATGACTTTGGAAGTTTTATTGTCCGGACAAATGGGGGTGACAGGTTGTTTGTAAATTATAAAGGTCAGGTTGGTGTAAACGTTGTTCCCAGTGACATCAGAACAAGTTTGTCAGTAGGTGAAGATGCCAACGGGAATGTGGGAGTAGAATTGGTTCAAAATAATACCCGCAGGGGAATGTTCAGCTATAATGGAGTGAACACATTTCTTACTTCCAATACTGGTAATCTCTACCTGTACCGGAATAGCATGGACCCGATCGTACTTTACGCTGATGGCAATTTTACCATTGGAGGTCATGATAAAGCCGTGGGATACCGTGTAAGTATTCATGGTAAAACTATTTCAACTGAATTTACCGCTTCAGCTATAAATAATTGGCCGGACTATGTCTTTGCAGAAGGCTATCAGCTCAGATCTCTGTCCGAAGTAAGGAAGTTCATCGCTGAAAATAAACACCTCCCTGGCATTCCCTCTGCCGCAGAAGTGGAAAAAGAAGGTGTTCACCTGGGAGATATGAGCAAGCGGCTGATGGAGAAAGTGGAAGAACTGACTTTATACATTTTAGACCTGCAGTCGCAAATTGACGAATTAAAGAAAAACCAGTCTGACAAAAATTGATTATTTTTTAGTCCTGATCAATAAACCTGTTTGAAGTTTATTTTTAAAACTATAGTATTACTATACAGTTGCTGTGCATCATTTCACTTGATTGCACAGCAACCTGCATTTTATCACCTGAGCACCGGGGAAGGACTGAGTGATAACAATGTGAATGTTGCCCGCAGGGACCGCAACGGTATTCTCTGGATCGGCACAACCGAAGGACTCAACAGCTTTGATGGCAACCGCATCAGCACTTATTACAAGTATGAAAATCCCGGCCTGGCAGAAAATTATGTAGAACATATCGTAATTGATCACAATAACCGGATCTGGTTACGCCATGCCACCCACCAACTGACCATGCTGGATGAAAAAAGAAATTTCCATCTTTTTGCGGTTGGTGACACATCTGCGAGGGAACGGGTGAATAGCATTCTTTATACCAAAAGCCACGGCATCATTGCACTCAGGGGTAACCGGCATTTTATATGGAAGGATAAAAGTAAATACCTGCTGGAAGAATTCAGGTTTGAGCAAGACAGCCTGATTCCTGCCACTGTCAGTTTCATGGGGATGATGGACAGCGATAAAGCTTTTTATTTTGGCAATAACCGGCTGGTAGTTTGGGATTACGCTGAAATGAAAATGTTGCTAAACATGCCATTTACAGGCCTTACCGGCGCTGCCGCTATCAACAGTGATGAATTGATAGCTTATCCCCTCGACGGAAAAACTTTTTACCGTATTCATATACCGGCGCAAAAGGTTACAACCAGTTATAGTGATCTCAGGGATCAATTCGGGAAACAGATAGAAGGTAATCTTCGCAACATCACCAGGGTGAATGAAAACCGCTTTGCTATCAGCACCCGTTTCTCAGGTCTTTACCTGCTTGACATCAAAAATGAGTCGCTTCAACACTGGTTTCATGATCCGCTTGACAACCGCAGCATCGGTGGCAATAATACTTACCGTATTCATTACGACAGCAGTGGTTATCTTTTTGTCACTACACAAACTTCCGGGCTGCACTATTTCAATCTGAAAGAAACTGTGGCTGCATCAAAACCTTATTTCAAAGAAGATAACGGAGAAGTGTTTGACGGATTTATTCAGTCTATCAGCAGCACTGCAGACGGATCAGTCTGGCTGGGCGCACAGGACAGGCTGATCTATTGGGATCGGGAAAAAGATAAAACAGAATTTGTGCGCCTGCAGTTACCGGATGGCAGAAGTTTGCACGGCGAGGAAACCATACGGGTTGTTTTCATGGATGAAAAACAGAACTGTTGGGTAGGCACTTCCCGTCATGGCATATTCATTCTTGACAATAAAAAAAATGTTATAGGACGTATCACCGATTCGATGCCCGGTGCTGTGGCTTCCCTTCCCTCTAACTGGATAAACAGCATTACAGCAGATCATGAAGGAAATAAATGGATAACCACCCTTCGCGGTATTGCTATGATAGAAAAAAACAGCAACAAGGTTCATGATCTTTCAAAACATCCGGTTCTGGCAAAAGCAAGCCGTATTCCTGCAGGCAATATGTGGTTCGATAATAATAAACGACTCTGGATAGCCAGTACAAGAGGCGCCTGGTGTTATGATCCGTCAAAAGACAGTCTTCAGCAATTCTCTGTTGACAATGGGCTTTCAAGCAACGGTATTCTTTGCATCAACGAAGACAAAGAAGGCAATATCTATATAGGCACTGCTGCCGGGCTTAGTGTGATTGATAAAGACCTTTCTATCCGAAACTATAACCGGAGCAACGGGCTTCGTAATGACCGCTGCGAGGATATCCTCAGAGACGAAAAAGGCTATTTATGGGTCGGCAACCTTAGCTGTATTCTGCGATTTGACCCTGCCAGTAAAACATTTGCTGTGTTTGAAGATGGTCATGGATTCAGTCATTCGGGTTTCCGGATGCGGTCCAGTTTCCAGGGGGCGGATGGCGAAATGTTCTGGGGAAGCGACAAAGGACTAATTTCTTTTTATCCCGAACAGATGGATCGTATCTCACTACCGCTTTATCCATCCATCAACTCCATTCAAACGAGTGACACCAGTTATCGCTTTACTGATAAGACTTCTCTTTCATTTCCATATAACATTTCATCATTCAGCTTTTTCTTTTCTTCAGGGGAACTTGGCGGTGGCAAAAAGAATCATTACCTCTACCGATTGTCAGGATTGGATGACGAATGGAAAACTCCGGCGGTGAACGGACAGGTTTCTTTCAACAAACTTCCACCCGGCAAATACAATTTTGCAATAAGAGCATCAAGAGACGGCATCAACTGGTATGATGCCCCTTACCCGGTGACGGTGACCGTTGGCAAACCCTGGTGGCAGCAAACATGGTTCAGGGTCTTATATATTGCTGCATTCATTGCCCTGGTTGCGTGGATGTATCAATATTCGCAACGAAGAAAGAAGACGACAGAGATGCAAAAAGCCATTGATTATTTTTCCAATTCGGGTCATGAGCATTCATCTGTAGATGATATTCTATGGGATATTGCCCGAAACTGCATTTCCCGCCTGGGGTTTGAAGACTGTGTGATCTATCTCGTGGACGAAGAGAAAAAATTATTGAAGCAAAAAGCCGCCTATGGTCCCAAAAACCCCCGTGCTTTTGAAATTGTCAATCCAATTTCGATTCCGTTTGGCAAAGGCATTGTGGGTGATGTGGCACAAAGCGGAAAACCATCTGTTATTGGCGATACTTCCAAAGACAGTCGCTACATCGTGGACGACGAACGCCGCTATTCGGAAATAACAGTCCCCATTATCCATGAAGGGAAAGTGATCGCCGTGATTGATTCTGAAAATTCCCGGAAGTATTTCTTCAGCAGGCAACATCTCAAAACATTGCAGACCATTGCCTCACTTTGCTCTGCCAAAATCTCAAGGGCCATAGCTGTGGATGCCATGCGTAAGAGCAAACTTGAACTGATGGAGCTCAATGTGAAAATGGCTGAATCAAAATTTCTGAACCTTAGGCTGCAGATGAACCCGCATTTCCTTTTCAATTCGCTTAGCTCCATCCAGCACCTGATCGTGTCACAGCAAACTACCAAAGCATATAAATACCTGACCCTATTCTCCAACTTCCTTCGTTCCCTGCTGAAGTTTGCCGAAAAGAATTTCATACCGCTGGATGAAGAACTCAAAATATTGCAGATGTATATCGAACTGGAGTCGCTGCGGTTTGACCAATCTTTTCATTATGAAATCATCACTGACGAAAGTCTGGATTCAGAAGAAGTGCTTGTACCTTCCCTGATGGTGCAGCCCTTTGCTGAAAATGCCATCTGGCACGGCCTGTTGCATAAGGAAGGCGAGAAACAACTCCGCATCAGTTTCATCAACAATGCTGATGAATACCTGACCTGTGTGATAGAAGACAACGGCATCGGCAGGGCCAAAGCGGCTGCCATCAGGCAAAACAATATTTCATCAAAGGTGCATGAAAGCAAAGGCATCAGTATTATAAAAGAAAGACTGGGCCTGCTGCAGCAAAAGACAGGGAAACCTGCCGGTTTGGAAATAACCGACCTCATGAATGACAGCAACGAACCCGTCGGAACAAGGGTCACAATCAGTATTCCATATTACAATCCTGATGAATCATGATAAAAGCAATGATCATAGATGATGAGCAGGCTTCCATTGACCTGATGCAATGGCTGCTGGGCCAGTATTGCCCGGATGTTACAGCCATAAAAACGGCCCGCAGTGTACAGGAGGCCATCCCGCTGATTCATTCCTTTCAGCCCGACCTCATTTTTTTGGATATACAAATGCCGCATCAAAGCGGTTTTGATCTGCTGACCACTATTGACAACTGGAATTTTGAAGTGGTCTTCACCACGGCCTATAATGAATTTGCCATCCAGGCCATCCGCTTCAGTGCATTAGATTATTTACTAAAACCGGTGGATGAAACTGAACTGAAAAAAGCCATTGAACGATTCAAGGCCAAACGCATCTACGCACCGGCAGGCCAGATACTCTTCCGCAATTTTATCCAGAACATTTCACAAGGAAATAAAAGCAAATTCAAACTGGCGCTGGCAGATGCATCAGAGGTGAAATATGTGGAACTGGATGAGATTGTCCGCCTGCAGGCAGAAAGTAACTACACTCATATATTCCTGAAAGGAAACAAGCTTTTCGTTTCTGCAAAAACACTGAAGGATTATGATGAACTGCTGCAACAGCACCGGTTTCTTCGGGTGCATAAATCTCACCTGGTGAATCCGGCACATATTGAAAGTTATGACCGCAGCGGTTTACTCACGATGAGCGACGGGTCAAAAGTGGAGGTGGCCAGGCGTAAAAAAGAATTTCTGCAGCAGGCCCTCTCAGGAAACAGCAGGGAGCAATAGAAACACATTTTCTACCCAAGATCCCGGTAAAAATAAAAGCCTTCCGGGGGAAGGCTTGCAATATCATTATAACCGGACGATTATTTCTGCGCCAGGAAATCTTTCACTTTATCCTTGTGCACCATCTGCTCTTTGAACGTATATGCACCAGATTTCGGGCTGCGAACAGCTTTGATCACCTTGGTGTAATTCTTCGCCTCGGCTGCCTGCTTAGGGTCTTTCTTGATCGCCGTTTTTGCTGCTTTTGCCATGATTACTTGATTTCTTTATGAACAGTTACTTTTTTCAGGATCGGGTTGAACTTTTTAAGTTCGAGCCTCTCCGGGTTATTCTTTTTGTTTTTTACCGTGATGTAACGACTGGTGCCCGGCTTGCCACTGTTTTTGTGCTCAGTACATTCCAGAATCACTTGTACACGGTTTCCTTTCTTTGCCATTTTCTATTCAGTTTTTTGACGATTAGATGTGTTGTCCCTGTGCCCTCAGTTCTTTCACCACCGTGTAAAGACCTTTCTTGTTGATGGTACGGATCGCTTCTGTTGACAGTTTCAGGGTGATCCATTTATCCTCTTCGGCCAGGTAAAACCTTTTTTTCTGCAAATTGGGCAGAAAACGGCGTTTTGTTTTGATATTGGAGTGAGACACTTTATTCCCACCGATCGGTATTTTACCTGTAACCTGACATACTCTGGCCATGATGATTCGAAATTTTAGTCCCGAAAAATTCGGGAGGCAAAGGTAGGGGAAAGAAGGCAAAAATTTTCTGCCCTTTTGAGTTTTTTTTGCCCATTTGTTGAAAAAGGCCGGAAATGGCCTCCACCTTGAGTTTCAGGGCCAAACATAACCCATTTTTTATCAGTTGCCTGTTCCCACCCGGTTCATTTCGTCAGCAGCGCCTCCGCCCGACCTTTTGGGCTGTTTCATCGCCTTTCCAAAGCGGTACACAAAGGACAGGGTGGCTACCCGTGTGTCCCACTGCACCCTGAAATATTCAGAGGAATTTTCAAAATCAGTAAGACCCTGCATGGCCTGTGTGTAGAAGATGTCACGGACGGTGAAACGCAATGTTCCCTTGTTCTGAAAAAGCTGTTTGGATACACCCAAACCCACCTGCCCTGTTGGGTCCAATACTTCCTGCAAGTCGTTTTGATTGCGGGAAATGAAAAAGCCGCTGAGTTCGGCGCCCCAGCCTTTTTTGAAACGGAACTGGTTATTGAGATTCAGGTTCAGTTGGTTGATATTGGCTTTATACGGCGACCACACAAAACCTTCTATGATCTTATGATTGTAAACTGCCTGTGTTGTCAGCGACCACCAGGGGGCTGGTGACAACTGCAGGCTCATGGACAAACCGATATTCTGCATTTTACCAACATTACCTTCGGTGTAGATGGCCGTTCCGTCCGTAGTATCGGCCAGGAATATTTGTGAAAAATAGTCCTTGGTGAAACTATAGGTTAGGCTGGTTGACAATTTTTGTTTGAACAAATGGTTCAGCTCCATGTTCCAGGTGAATTGCGGCCTGAAAAAAGGATTTCCTTTTTGCAGGGTGTATTTGTTGATGATAAATACAAAAGGATTGAGTTTGTTAAAAGCAGGGCGGTCAATTCTTCTTCCCATGCGAAAGCTGAACGTATTGAGTGAATCAGCCTCATACGACACAAACCCGGATGGGAAAAGACTGCTGTATTCCCGGTTGAAGGATGAATCTTTTACCACAGCATTGCCTAATTGTTTTGCTTTATAACCGGTGTATTCATAGCGAAGTCCTGCCTGCCAGTGCCATTTGCCCGTTTTATGGTCAAGGCTGCTGTAGAGTGCATGAATGTTTTCAGTGTAAAGAAAATGATTGCTCTTGCCAAGATCATCCTCCCATTGGTTTCCGTTACGATTGAAATAGGCCGCTTCATTGTCTGTGTCAATCGTTGCTGATTTCAACCCCGCTTCCCACAACAGGTTTTTCATTCGTTTGGAATAATCGGCTTTCGCAGTAAAAATGGATAGCTCCGAAGGAATATTTCCCTGTGTTGCTTCTGCCACAGTGCCCGGCGCCAGCAACTGATTCTCAAAATACTGGTAGTTGCTGATATCATACCCGATAAAATCCACATCCACTGATAATTCACTGCTAGCATCAAAAGTATGTCTTGCATTGAAGTTGATTCCTCTTTGTTCAAGTTTTGAATGACGCAATCCGAAAGTGCTGATGGTAGAATCAATAATGCCCGATTCCTTTTTCCAGTCAATGGTGCTGCGGCTGTTGCCGTCACGATCCAATGAAGTGCCGGTGAAAGCAATCCCCAGTGTTGTTTTTTTACCGGCAAAATAATCAAGCCCTGCCCGAAGATTGTGTGTCCTGTTTTTTGACTCCGTGAAATAAGGTTGTTCCAGCAAAGAAGCTATGCTGCCATCATTTCTAAAATAAGTGCGGAGGGCATACATATCCATCAAAGTGCGGCTCAGGTTATTGCTATAAGTGGCAAAGAGGTTTACCTGTCCCGACCTTGAATTAATGATAAAACTGTTATTACTTTTTGGCAAACGACCATGACCAAAAGCAACCGTAACGCTTCCGTTAAAACCCTTTTGCTTATTCTTTTTTGTTTTGATGTTAATGATGCCTGCATTGCCAGCCGCATCATATTTGGCGCCGGGGTTTTCGATCAGTTCTATCACATCCACCTGTGAAGCACTCATACCGCTGAGCAGGTTTTGAAGGTCTGTTCCTGAAAGCTGTGTCATCTTTCCATCAATCATGATCAACACAGCAGGTCTTCCTTTCATGCTGATGTTGCCGTTGCGGTCAACACTAATTCCGGGAGATCTTTCCAGCACTTCCATCACGGTTGCCCCGGCATTGGTGATACCGGCCTCCACATTGATCACCGTTTTGTCGGGCAGGAACTGGATCATCGGCTTTTTGGCCACCACCGTCACATCTGCCAGCAAACCATCCTCCGGGTTTAGCCTTATTGTTTCTTCTGCTGAAGAATGACGCACCAGGTCAATAGCAGCTGATTGCCCGTCCTTATGCCCGGCATGACTGGCCCTGATATAATAAATACCCGCCGGCAAACCTTTGAACTCAGCAATGCCGGCAATTACGATCTCTTTTTTCACCAAAGATGAATCGGCACGGTACAAACTCACCGTTGCTCCTTGCAGGGAATCGTTGTTGATGCTGAGTACTGACACCCGGATGAACTTAAAGTTCGGCGGTTGTGCTGAGCCTGCATACTCAAACAGCCATAAAAAAAGTATAGAAAAAAGCAGTCTCATAACAAGTTACAGCTAATGTATCAGGTTCTTTATTACCGTATGCCGGGTTTTGTTTCAGCGGTCATATAAAGCGACAGGAAGCAGGAAAAGCCGCTTTTGCCCAATTGCCTGTTTTCGGATAACTTCGCAGCTCGTTTCGGATAAATATTATTTACTTATCAACTAATCAACGAAATATGGCATACGATGTAGTTGTGATCGGCAGCGGACCTGGTGGTTATGTGGCCGCTATCCGTGCTTCACAGTTAGGTTTCAAAACAGCAATTATTGAAAAAGAAAGCCTGGGCGGCATCTGCCTCAACTGGGGCTGCATTCCCACCAAAGCCCTGCTTAAAAGTGCACAGGTGAATGAATATATCAAACATGCTTCTAACTATGGCATTGAAGCCAGCGGCACTCCCAATTTTGAAGCAGTGATCAAAAGAAGCCGCGGAGTGGCCGACAAAATGAGCAAAGGCATTCAATTCCTGATGAAAAAAAACAAAATTGAGGTGATCAATGGTTTTGGCAAACTGAAGGCCAAAGGCCAGGTGGAAGTGACTGCTGCTGACGGCAACAAAAAAACGGTTGAAGCCAAACATATCATCATCGCTACGGGTGGTCGCAGCCGTGAGTTGCCAGCGCTTAAACAGGATGGCAAAAAGATCATCGGTTATCGTGAGGCCATGAGCCTGGCTTCACTGCCCAAGTCCATGATCGTTGTGGGGAGCGGCGCCATTGGTGTGGAGTTTGGTTATTTCTACAATAGTATGGGCAGCAAAGTGACCGTTGTTGAGTTTTTACCCCGCATTGTGCCGGTGGAAGATGAAGAAGTTTCAAAAGAGTTAGATAAGAATTTTAAGAAGAGTGGTATCAATATCATGGTGAACAGTGAAGTGACCGCTGTTGATACTTCCGGCAGCGGCGTGAAAGCTAAAGTAAAAACAGCAGATGGAGAAGTGACGGTGGAAGCTGATGTACTTTTAAGCGCTGTGGGTGTGTCAGCTAATATCGAAGGTATCGGCCTGGAAGAACTGGGCATCAAAACGGACAAAGGCCGCATCATGGTTGATAAATTTTATCAAACCAATGTGCCGGGTATTTATGCCATCGGCGATTGCGTATCGGGGCAGGCTTTGGCCCACGTTGCCAGCAAAGAAGGAATTATTTGTGTAGAAAATATCGGCTACAACGAAAAGAAATATCATCACCAGCCCGAATCATTGGACTATAACAATGTTCCGGGTTGCACTTACTGCTATCCTGAAATTGCTTCCGTAGGTTATACAGAAAAACAAGCTAAAGAAGCAGGTTATGAAGTGAAAGTGGGTAAGTTCCCGCTAAGCCCCTCCGGCAAAGCTGTCGCTGCCGGCCATACCGAAGGTTTTGTAAAAGTGATCTTTGATGCCAAATACGGTGAATGGCTGGGCACTCACATGATCGGCTATAACGTTACCGAGCTGATCGCAGAAACTGTGGTGGCAAGAAAGTTAGAAACAACGCATCATGAAGTGCTAAACAGCATTCACCCTCATCCCACTATGAGTGAGAATATAAAAGATGCCATTGAAGTGGCATATGGTGAAGCTATCCATATTTAAGGGCATGAATATTTAAATAGCTGAAAGGATTATTGGGTGACCAATGATCCTTTTTCATTTTGTAATAACAAAAAAAAGAGCCGCCATAGCGACTCCTTTCAAACCGTCCATTGGTTCTCTATAATTTGATGAATTTTTGTTTGATGGTTTCGCCGTCATCCTTCTTTCCGGCGAGATAGTACATGCCGGAACTGAGTTTTCCGACATTCACCTGCTGCACTTTGGATGTCACTGTGAACTGCATCATCACCTGACCCTGCTGATTGAAAATGCTGATGACTTTTCCCAACCACCGGATATCATAGGAAAGATCAAGTGTCATTTCTGTGAGAGCAGGATTGGGAAAGAGGTGCGGCTGCAGCCATCGGGGCGGTTCGTCCGGCAGTGGCGACTCAAGTATCAATGGTTCATTCAGCCCTGTAGATGACAAGATAGAATGACGTGGACCTCCTGTTAAAAAAAGATTCCTCATTCTTGCTTTCTGCCCCTTGGTAAAAAGATTCATACATGCATCATTCGTAAAATCCATGTAGTTCATAAACATATCGCCATAGGGACCATTGCCACATGAAACTTTAGCCGTGGCCGGACAACCTGTGTTATAACTGCTTTGCTTTGGTGTATCATCCACTCCGTCATCACCGCAATGTTCATCACCCCAGAGATGTTTCAGATTCATCCAATGTCCCGCTTCATGCACAGCGGTTCTGCCTAACTCAAATCCACCGCTGCCGCCTGTGCCGAAAACGCTGTAGCCAAGAACGATACCGTCTTTGGCGGGATCACCTCCGGGAAAAGTGGAATAACCCGCCACTCTTGACAAGTTGCATACCCAAATGTTCAGGTAGCTTTTACTGTCCCATCCATCAGCACCCATTTCGGAAGAAAATTTCATTTTATCATCTGCCTTCCATGATTTCACCGGTGTATATTTTCTTACAATACCATTGGTGCTCCTTCTTTGGGGATCAGATGTAGCGAGATGAAATTCAATTTCACAATCCGCAGCAAGCGATGCAAAATGGGCCGGGGCATTGGCAGTGTCCGCATTCTGACGACGAAAACTCTTGTTGAGTGTTTCAATCTGGTGCATGACCTGCTCATCAGAAATATTCTCATGCGGCTGATTGTACAGTATGTGTACTACAACAGGTATTCTGATCACTGCATTGGAAGAAGTTCGCTGATTGGCCCTGTTCTGTTCAGTGATATATGGAAGAATAGAATTTTCAAGTTGGTGAAGTACGGCTGCCTGTGAAGGGTCGCTTTGCAACTGGCTTTCAAGATAGGCGGCGGTGCCACAGGTTTTTTGTGCCTGCAGATGAACAGCCATAGTAAAGCAGAAAATAAGTAATGCCAGTTTTGCCTTCATAAGTACCTGTATCATTTGGGTCGTTCATGGGCATAATGCAGCGCCATGAGGCTTCATACGGATTGGAAATGATCAGGATAATGGGAAATAAAAATGAGGGTGATCCAGGGATACGATTTTCGGGGAGGTTTTCCTGAAGGAGTATCAGTGCAGGCCAAATATAATCGTTTTAATTTATTGTTTCTGAATTTTTTGCATCGTATTTTTCCGATACCGGTGACAGTTGGTTGTCATGGTTTTAACAGGACAATATCCGGTTCTTATTTACATTTGCCTGATTCAACCTCTATGTATGAAAACACTATACCTTTTCTTTTTGCTGACGGTACTTGCATCCTGCAAGAATAATGACGAAAACGGAAACGAAAATGGCGAAAAGCCGGAGCCTCCAAAGACCCTCAGCTATTCCCTCAACAGCACTTTCCCGCATGACACCTCCTTTTATACACAGGGTCTGGTTATTTACAAAGGAGAATTATATGAAGGCACCGGGCTGGAAGGAAGATCAAGACTGATGAGAGTGGACCTTGCTACTGGAAAACCGCTACAGCAAATAAATCTTGATCAAAAATACTTTGGCGAAGGTATCACAATCATCAATGATACATTGTATCAACTCACCTGGCAAAACAAAGTGGTGTTCATGTACAGCCTGAAAGATTTCAAAAAATTAAAAGAATTCCCGATTCACACCGATGGCTGGGGTATCACCACCGATGGAAAAGAACTGATCGTCAGCGACGGCACCAGCAATCTTAATTTCTATGAACCCGGCACATTCAAATTGCTGCGCACCGTCAACATCACCGAAGCCGGAGGTTTAGTAAACAATGTGAATGAGCTGGAATATATTGACGGGTATGTTTATGCCAACCGCTACCAAACGGATCATATCCTTAAAATTGACCCTGTAACGGGCATAGTTGTAGCAAAAATTGATTTCTCAACCCTGACCAACCAGGTAAAATCAAAATATCCCTGGGTAGATTATTTCAACGGTATTGCTTACGATAGCAGCAACAAAAAAATCTATGTGACCGGGAAACTATGGCCTGAGCTTTATGAGGTTCAATTCAGCCAGTAAAACATTTCAGGTCTTCTTAATAATGTAGATCACCGAACTGCATTCTTTTACACTTCCCATTGCCCGGATATTGGACCGCAGCCCTGTCCAGCAGGCGCCGATCAAATTGGTTTCACCCGTTTTATATTTACTACTTAGCATGGAAATATAAAAGCTGTCAAACCACATGGGTTTGTATTTTGTGATCTTCATTCCGGCATCATCCACCAGCTTTTTCATCGCAGCAGGAGAAAAATGCCACAAATGCCTCGGCACATCGTATGCCGCCCAGTGTTCTTTAAAAACAGCAGCGTCTGTGCTGGTATAATTGGGCACTGCGATAAACAAAATTCCTTTTTCTTTCAGTAATGATTTTAGTTGTTGTAGGTATGATCTCAGATCATGCACATGTTCCAGCACATGCCAGAGGGTGATGGCATCAAAACTACCTGCCGGCAATTGAAACAGGCGCCGGGTTTCTTCGAGTTCAACATCATTAAGCTCTTTTGCCAGTTTCCTGGCGCCTGCATCCGGTTCCAGCCCTGTCACCGACCAGCCATTTGCTTTCATCTCATTCACAAAAGCGCCGCTGCCGCTGCCCACATCCAGCAGGTTCCCATTTTCCAGGCCGGTTTGCCTTTGCAGCAATTTTCGCTTTGACCGCAATGTCCTTTTACGAACGATTTGATACATCCGGTTGATCAGCCCTTTGGAAGTATTGCTGTGAGAAATATAATCTTCTGACTGGTAATAGCGGCCAATCGCCGTTTCTGCAGGAACATCCTGGGTGAACCGGAGGCTGCAATCATCGCATTGCCAGATAGCAAACTCTTCTCCGCTCACAGTATGATCCTTTGCCAGTAAGACATTTTTCACAGCATTAGAGCCGCAAACGGGGCAATTGGTATAATGAATGGTAGCACTCATGCCGGGTGGCAAAGTAATAGGAAAATCATTAAATGGAGATGATTCAGGGAATTGATTGATAGGTAGGCGAAGAAACCTCAGGGTTCGTCTTTTGCCTGTTGCCTGACGATGATATTTTCAATCCATTGGCAGAAAAATACCAGCCGCAAAACAATGTGGTTGCGATGCCAATGATCAGCGCCCATGCCCACCAATGCACTTTTTCTGTATCCTGGTGGCTGAAGTATTCCCTCATTTGCGCAGCGGTCTTTTCATCTTCACCCACCCTCACGGTATGCTCTGCCTGTGAACGAACTACTTTTTCCGCCGCGATAGATTTATCAAAAACAGGTTCGATAGTTTCGGGGTCAAATTTTATTTCAGTGCCAAGCCCGGTTTTTAAAGTGCCGATACCATTCCAGTCAATTTTTTCACCGGCCTGCAATTTTCTTTTAACCTCAAAAGCAAAATCATTGAAACGGATCACAGCATCCCGGTCAGTAATATTTAGCGTAGCAGCCAGCCAGTTGATAAAATGTCTCGAAGCTGTTCCGGCTCCCTGTTCCAATGAGACAGAATAAACAGGCGGAAGTATTTGCCTGTTCACAAAATCAGCGCTGGCAGGTTGTCTGTTCAATAAAAATGTACCGATGCCCGGTACATTCAATTGTCTGTAAGTGGTGAAATAGTGATACAGTTCTCCGTACATCATCAGTTCTTTTGATCGAACGAAAATACGATTCCGCCGACAAAGTTAAACCCATATACAGGATATTGATTCCAGCGTTGGTATTCTTTATTGAAGAGGTTGTTGAACTGCGCCCAGAGGTTCAGGTTTTTGGTGATCTTGAATTCAAGACCTGCATTCAGGTCAACCGCCCCATCCAGTCTTTGTTTATCGCCATTACTGTCCCTGTAAAGAGGGCCTGTCCACGCAAAAAGATCAGATTGCAGCCACAGGTCCTTGATCACCTGCACCCGGAAAGTCGTGTTCATTTCAAGCGGTATCAGTCCCCAGGGTTTATCATGAACTTTGGCCCCGGTATATTTATTCAAAGCCCAGCCGGTGCTCAAAGAAAATTTTTCCTGCATAGTGAATGCCAGTTGGCCGCCAAGGTGAAATACATTCATTTTGGGCTCATACAACACCACAAATGATTTACCGCCCAAACCTGCGGTATTATCATTCACAAACAGCGGCTGGTTGTTCAGGCGATTGAGACCGGCTTTGATGCTATAGGTAAAATGGTCGCCGATGGATCCTTTAAAGCCGGCAAAACGTTCCTCCACCCAGGTGTTTTTCAAGCTGTCGGGCATCCATAACCAGGGATTTTGAGAAGCCAGGTATTGATACGTTGTTTTGCGGATATAACCTGTCCATCCCGCCTGGAAATAGAAACGCTGGTCGGATGTGCCGATCTCAGCCAGCACATTGGGAAACATTTTAAACTTCTTGTTATCCCATGACGGACGAATACCCGCCTGTATGTTCAAAGCAGAAGACTTGTAATGAACCGACGGCGATATATAATATATGGTGTTATTGATGGCAGATTTATTGTCAGGAGAAAGTCGGGTAAGATCAAAAGTGAGACCAAGGTTCACAGCAAATTCATCTCCTACAGTTTTCTCCAGGGGCAGGTCCAGCACCGTGTTGCTCTCGCTGTTCTTTAAATGATCGCTGAAAATATCAATCTTCAGGTTGGGGGCATAGGTGAGACCGAATCCTGTCTTGTTGATATTGCGCATACCTATTCTTGCAGCGATCGTCTGAAAGTTCTGTTTCAGTGAATCCTTTGGAAAAGAAAGTGTTTGTGGCTCAAACCCGAATTTGTAGGTTCTGTCCTGTTTCATACCGATGCTGCCGTTCCATTCGTGACCACCTGCTGATTTATAGAATCCACTGAGTTTTACTTGTGTGTTGGTGAAATCCTGGAACTCTCTTTTGCCCTGCGAAGAAACATGTTTGGCAAAAATATTCACCCCTGCAAACTGCCCGTCCCCGAACGAGAAACCTGCCTGCATAAATGGTGTTGTCAAACTTCCAAACCCTGCTTTGATGTAGCTGCTGTTATCCCATTTGCCGCCGGAATCCACGTTCAGTGCAAGCGGCTTTAAAGATCCGGGTTGAAAAGCGAGTGCCAAATTTTGGTTAGGAATATCATATTTTAACACTGGTTTCGTAGTGTCCACAGATGGTGGTGTTGCATTAAAATTGATCTTGGCAGATTCTTTCAGCACAGGTTTAAATGCAGAAGTAATGTCCACTGATTTTTTCTTGCCGCTGGTGTCCTGTGCAAATGAAACATTCACGGCTACGGCAGCAAGTCCCAAAAGGATGATCGTATATGGAGGCTTTTTCATTTCGGTCTGGTCTTTATTGAGCTGTTTATTCAATTAATTTTCAACCTTGCTTGAGTTACTTTCTTCATCTATCACCCGGCTCAGTTTCAACTGTGCTTCTTCCTTCAGTTTCGGGTTGATGCTGTTGTCAACAATACTCTGGAATGTAGCTTTGGCATTGAAATAATCCTTTTGGCGGAAGAAAATATCTCCGAGCAAAATATATGCTTTTGTTACCCAGAAATCATAAGAACCGGATTTATTGATCGTTTCAAAAGCTGCTTTTTCGGCATCGGCCAGTTTGCCGACAGCAAACCAGCAATTGGCTATCTCATATCTTGCTTCTGCAGCCAGCGCTGCTTTATTCAGTGATACCACTGATTTATAATTCGCAATAGCCAGGTCATATTGTCCCGCCACCTGGTGTGATTTGGCAATGGCCATGTTGGCCAAAGTCTTATCATCAGCGCTGCTGCCTTTGGCGGCTGTGAGTTCTTTGGCATTTTCCACGGCTTCTGACCAGCGTTCCAACTGGTAGTGGCAACGCAGTAAGCCCCGCATGGCTTCTAATTTATTTTCCTGGCTGGCAGTGATCTGCTTCAACTGCTCATAATAAGTTTCAGCCTTTGTATAATCCTTTATTTCAAAAAAGTAGATCCTTGCAGAAGCCAGCACGGCTCTTTCTGCATAGCGGTTAGGCGCATTGGCAGCTACAGACTCGTATCCTTTTAAAGCGCCGGGCCAGTCTTTTTTATTACTACTGATCTCTGCGCTATAAAAATTTGCATCCAGCGCATAGACCCCGGCGGGGAAACGCTGCAGGTAACTGTTGAATGCTGTCAATGCCGCATTCACATTCCCATTTTGGTACTGCGTTTCAGCCGCTGCATATGTAAGCGAATCTTCGGTATTCATACTGATCGGCCTTCCCGCTTTCCTCATGAAGTCGGCATAATCACCCGGCTTGCCTTCCTCCACATAAATGGTTTTTACGTTCTCCAGGGCATCCTCTGCTTCAGGTGAATTGGGATATTGTCCGATCAAAGTGGTGTATTGCTTCAGCGCCTCGCTGTTATTATTGATGTTGTAATAAGAAATGCCCAGTTTCAGGTAAGCCTGTGGTTTCAGACTGGCATTTCCATCACCTTTCAGCACATTGCTCAGAAAGGGCAGCGCCTCACGGAAACGTTCATCCGCCATGTAGGTGTTGGCAATTTCCATGTTGGCATCAGTGACCAATGAAGAGGTAGGGAATTTCCTGTTCATGGTGTTGAGCAGGCTGATCTTGTCAGATGAACTGCGGATGCCGGTGATCATCGCATTCTGGAAAGTGGCATAGTCCTCGGCCGGCCAGGAATATTTAATCACATTATCATACATGGTCTTCGCCTTTGTATATTCCTTTTGCATGAAATAACAGTCTGCTGTTCTGATATAAGCATCCTGTGTCAGTTCGCCGGAATTAAGAGCCGGGTTGCGGCTCAGTGGTTCAAAAAAGCTCAACGCTGCGGAATAGTTTTCTTTTCGCAGGTAACAATAACCGAGATTGTAACGTACATTGTTTGCATTGGCTTCGCCGCTGGAAGGTGAACCGGCGCTGACATAAGCATTGTAATATTTTATCGCATTGTCCAACTGGTTATTTCGATAGGCCAGTTCGCCTTTCCAGAAATTCACCAGTGGAAGCACCGGTGCGTTGTTGGGATCTTTGAGGGCTTTATCCAGCAACCCATCCGCTTCGGCCAATCTGCCGTCATTCACCATTTCTGTGGCACGGCCATACAGTATTCTTGGGTAAAGTCTTTTTGCATTCGGTGTGGGACTGTTCATCCCGTCCAGCAAAAACAAAGCATCCCGGTAATTATTCGTGTTGGTCAAGACTGCAACCAGCAAATCTTTTGCTTCAGTGTCGTAAGTTGACCTGGGATATTCATTCAAAAAGGTTCGAAGGCTGTTCAACGCCTCATCCTGATAGCCCAGTTCATACGAGAGTTTGGCGTATTGGAATTTGGAAATCTCTTTTTGTGTGGGATTACTGCTGTTGGAAGCACAAAACAGGAAGGCATTGCGGGCATTGGCTTTCTGACCTGTTTTCAAATAAGCATCGCCCAGCAGGTACATGGAATGCTGGCTCAGTGAATCATCTTTGCCGCTCAGTTGCTTGAATCCATCAATGGCTTTGGTAAGTTGGTTGGCCTGGTAATAACAATAGGACAATTCATAAAGGTCTTCACGGCGCACTTTCTCCGAACGGTTCACAAAATCTTCGAGATAAGGCAGGGCCATGGCATATTCCTTTCTTTCAAAATGAGCATGGCCAATGAGTTGTTTCATTTCCAGGTCATAGTACTGTGTATTAGCTCCTCCTTTCAGTTTATTCTGCACATAGGCGATAGCCTCATCCTTTTTTCCTTGTATATAATATATCTGTGCTATATAGTAAGGAACCACTGTCGCATAGTCTTTTTCATTCTCCACCACTTTAAAACTCTGCAGTGCATCACTGTATTGCCTGTCGCGGAAGGCCAGGAACCCATAATAGTAATTTGCATCAAGGTAGTTCGGGTCATCCTTCATGCTCCTGATCGTATTGAAAAGTGGCTTGGCCTCATTAAATCGCTGCATGGTGAAATAAGCATAGCCCTGGTGAAACTTCATATCGGCTATTTCCCGGTTGTTAAGGTTGACGATGTTGGTCTGTTCATAATGTTTGGCAGCATCCGGAAATTCCTGCTTGCGGAAAAAATATTCACCAAGGTGAAAATGCATCATGTCCACCCTTGCGTTGTTCTTTTCGTTGGCTATATAGGTAAGGGCCTGCTCCTCTGCCCTGCTTTCATTTTGTTTCAGGGCACAGGTTGTGTAGTAGTAACTGATCTCCTGCACGGTGATACTGGTATTGATACGGTCCGTTTCTCTTACCCCCTGTTGCAATTCTTTGAATAAAGGATAAGCCAGGCTGTATTGCTCTTTCTGAAAATATTCTTTGGCTTCTTTAAAAGTTACAAGCGGATCGTTGTAAATCTTAGTGGATTGAGAGTGCGCAGCCACAACGCTGAAAGTGGCCATCGCCAATACGAGTTGATTCTTCATGAAGCTTGTCCTTTAACCGGTGGTCCCGATGACTTTCGGGATAAATTCCTAAACGTTGCGAATATTCAAATTATTTCAAGTCAGACCAAACATCATTCCAAACAGGTGTGGATAAACAGTAATAGAAAAATGTTTTAACATTTTGTGAGGAAAGAAAGGGAGGCTATCAGCCATTTGCTGTTAGCTGCAGGCAGTATGTATTTAGTTGCTGTTATTGCAAAATTGATTGTGCCAGGTTGTTTTTCGAAAGAGCCGGTTGCTCTTTTACCCGACTCATAGCTTTTCCCTAATATTGCACTCACAATACCATAACCAATGAAAAAACTGTATAGTACCCGGTACTCAGATACTTCTGTGTCACTTGCTCTTTTTGTACTTCGTCTCACCGTGGGCGGACTGATGATACCACACGGAGCTAAAAAACTGATGAACTTTACCGCCAAATCTTCCACTTTCTCTGACCCTTTTCATATCGGCTCGCCTGTTTCCATGGGGCTGGCCATCTTTGCTGAGTTGTTCTGTGCAGTATTCATTGTTGCAGGTCTGATGACAAGATTAGCCGCCATCCCATTGATTGTTGCCATGTCGGTGGCGGTATTCTATTCTCATCACGGCAGGATATTCGGTGAAGCGGAACATGCTGCCCTATTTCTTGGCGGTTATATTACACTATTGCTGACAGGTCCCGGGAAATACAGCATGGACAGGCTGATAGGGAAGTAAAGGTATGCTACATTAAATAAAGTCTTTTCTCTCTGCAGCTATAATCTGAGAGGTTCGTTTTATATCTTTACCCTGTATGTTTATCAGTGAAACGCAGATAAGGGTCCGGTATGCTGAAACCGACCAGATGGGTGTGGTCTATCACAGCAATTTCTTCCCCTATTTTGAATCGGCAAGAGCGGAGTCCATCCGTCAACTGGGATTCACCTATGCCGATATGGAAAAAATGGGAGTGATCATGCCAGTGGTGGATGTGCACTGCCGCTACCTGCGGCCCGCATTATATGATGAACTGCTTACCATCAAAACCATACTGAAAGAATTGCCCCTGCACCACAAGGTGGACTATCACCATGAAGTGTACAATGAAAAAGAAGAATTGCTCGTTACAGGAAAGATCATCCTGTATTTTATGGAATCCGGGACAATGAAACGAACCACGATGCCGGCGCCATTGCTGGAAAAACTAAAACCTTATTTTGACTGATGGAGAATTTCAGCGCTACAACTAATGAACTGAACAACGGGGAACAGCAGCCTGCCGGTGAAGAAAGATTAACCTGCCCGCCAAAATTTCAGAAGCAGGAGCAGCATCCTGCCAATATCTGGATGAAATCCATCATCAGTCTTGCCCTTTATTTAGTACTGGGCTATTATATCTTTCACAGCTTCACCATGCTGTTGCTGATAACAGCTATTGTCATTATTCATGAATTGGGGCATTTCTTCGCCATGAAGTTTTTTCGGTATAACGAATTGGGCATTTTCTTCATCCCCTTGCTGGGTGCTTATGTTTCGGGAACGAAACGAGAAGTGTCGCAAAAAGAATCAGCCATCATTCTTCTGGCCGGTCCGTTGCCGGGCATCATACTCGGCATTGCCTTTTACCTGCTTTGGCAAAACAACCCTGACCTGGAAATTGCAGGTATTTCATTTTACCACATCTCATTGCTGATGATATTCCTGAACCTGATCAACCTGTTCCCGGTTTACCCGTTGGATGGTGGTCAGTTACTAAACCGTGTATTTTTGGATGAAGAAAGCTGGATCGGCAAACTGTTTGTGTTGCTTTCAGCTGCTTTTTTGATATGGGTGGCATGGAAACTGCAATTCTGGGTGCTGCTCATCTTCCCTGCCATGATGCTGCTGCGCCTGCAGGGAGATAAAAAATTCACCGCTGTTGATAAAAGAATTGAAGCAGAGGGCATCAATGCCGATGTGTCGTACGAAGATCTGAAAGATGAGGATTACTGGAAGATTCGTAACATCCTGATAGAAGAACACCCTACTTTCCGGGAATTTAATACCACGCCTCCTTATGAATTTCATCCAAAAGAAGAGAAGATGATGACAACGATTCAAAGTCTGCTGCATCGCCACCTGATACAGGATGTTTCTGTTGCAGGCAAAATACTGATTGTTGCCATTTGCATTGCTGCATTTGCCTCACCCTGGCTGCTGAATATGGATATGAGTTTTTTTAACCGGTTTGGGTTTTAAACACGGTAGTAGTCAACCCGCCAGCTTTGGATAGCTTGCTTGATCTGTGTTTGTGTAAGCTTTTCTTCCACTGCCCTTTTGGCCAGTGCCGGCATTTCCTCATCAGCAGCAAAACGAAGAGCGATGATTTGCCCAAGTCTTAGCTGTTTATCGAATGGTTTACCCGTAAGAATAAAATGGCGGAGTGACTCTTCCGCTCTTATAGCCCTGTCCTGGGCCTGCAAAGCAAACCGGCGGGCAAACCAGAATAAGCTGCACAACACGATAAAAACGATCAGTAATAAAGAGGCTGAATAAATATTTTCATCGGGAACACGAAGAAAATTAATGATACTGCCAATTAACCCGGCCAGTATCAGCAAAGCAGTGATACCATGATAGGCAGGAACATAGCGGCGGTGGTTCTTATAATTTTGTTCAGTCATAAACATTTAGTTTGGAATAATTGAAAATAAACTTTTTCCATGACTTCCGACTCACGACTACTGACTCACAACTCCCAGCTATTTAAGCACATCCAGCACCTTATACATTTTGTTAACCAAAGCAGACGCCGGGCCATTATAGTTGTTGACAAGAAAAGAGAAGATGTATTCTTTTCCATCTTTGCTTTTATGATAGCCGCAAAACCCTTTCACTCCTCTTATCGTGCCGCTTTTCATTTTCATACCGTTGTAATCAGGCAATGAATTAAAAAAATAGGGATACCAGTCTTTTCCTTTTGCATACTTTAATATCTCTACTTGTGCATGGGTGGTGACACGGTTCAGAGGTGAAAGCCCCGACCCATCCACCATATTGAGTTCATTTTTATCCAATCCTTTTTCTTTCCAGAAATTGCGGAGAATGGCCACTCCCGAATCGGTGGAACCAAATCCCTGTTTTTCGTAAGCAAAAGTTTTTACCAAAGCTTCGCCATAAAGATTGATGCTTTTTTTATTGAACCAGTAGATGATAGAGTCGAGGGAGGGGGAATAGTGTGTATAAATTTTATATAAATTCCTTATCTCAGTTTTAGAACCGTTCATATTTTCTCTTACATAGCCATCATGCCTTACTTCCACAGAAATTTTATTTGCCTGCAACGTAAAATGAAAATCCAATAAAAGACCACTGACCGGATCAGTATTTGCAGCCGAAATAACAAAATTCTTTTCGTCAAACGGAATTGTACCACTTATTGAATTATCATAATAAACATATGCATTGTCGCCGGTTCCTTTTGCAGCAGCCTTCAATTCATTTACATAATCCGTTTCCTGCCCATCTTTATAGACCTCCACACTACTTCCAATGCTGTTGCCTGATTTCAATGTAAGGTCAAATTGATTTTCTTTCCAGTTCAGTGAATAAGCGCCGGCTCCATAATAATTGCCGATATCCTGCCATATCCATCCATCCGGGATTGACTGATGTATAAATGAAGATGTATTGGTTAGCACAACACCATCTATTTTATTTACCTGAAGTTTCCGAACCTCATCACTCCATGTATTCAAAATCAAAGAATCACTAGTTTGTTTCCATCGCCAGCTTCCCAAAGTAGGGTCACCTGTCCCTATTACATATAAGTTGCCTTTTAAAGAATTGCCCTCAATTTTCCCTATATATCCCAACGCTGTCTTATACCTATACTCCTTCCCCAGCAACTCAAAAGCCGTCGCGCTAGTAATGATTTTTTGTGTAGAGGCCGGCGCCAGCCCTATCCTTGAATTTTTATCAAAAGCCACCTGCCCTGTTTTGGCATCAATCACATAGAGGGAGCTGATGGCATATTTCAACTGGCTGTCGCTTTCAAACTGCTGAAAAGCTTTTTGCAGCTTCTGAGTAATTGTTTGAGCAAAAGAATTGTTAACCAGCCATAAGCAAACAACAGCAAAACAAATTTTCTTCATCTCTAAAAGGATTAAGGCTTAAAACTAAAAAGAATTAAATTTATACCATGGAAAATGAAGTTAAAGAACCGGCGCCGAAGTATAATTTCATTTCTCCCGATGAATACCTGGCGATGGAAAGGGCAACGGAAGAAAGAAATGAATACTATGACGGGTTAGTGCTGGCCATGTCGGGCGGCAGCATGGAACACAATTTAATTGACAGAAATCTTGTTGGCATTTTGTACGGTTTTCTGAAAGACAAAGAATGCCAGGTGCTGCCTTCCCACATGAGGGTGAGCAGCCCCGACCGGGAAAATTATATGTACCCCGATGCCAGCATTGTTTGCGGCAAACCCGAACTGGAAGATGACAAATTTGATACTCTCACCAACCCATCTGTGATTTTTGAAATACTGTCCCCTTCAACAAAAGGAATGGACAAGCAACGAAAGTTTTTCTTTTACATGCAAATACCATCGTTGAAAGAGTATATTATGATTGATTCGGTGCAACGGTATATTATCATTGCCAGGAAACAGGCTGATTCATCCTGGAAATTTGAAGAACTGAACGACACTGCGGAAAATCTTTTTATCCAAAGGATTGGTTTTTCTTTGCCGCTTTCCGAACTATACGAAGGAACAAACCTCTAATCTTTTTTGCTTGAAACAGATAAACGCTTCCATCATCACCATCGGCGATGAATTGCTGATAGGCCAGACCATTGATACCAACAGTGCCTTTATTGCACAGGAATTAAACAAGATCGGTGTATGGGTGCGCCGACGTGT
Organism: uncultured Chitinophaga sp.; assembly: GCA_964437415.1. GTDB lineage: Bacteria > Bacteroidota > Bacteroidia > Chitinophagales > Chitinophagaceae > CADEDV01. Next base: position 204,153 of record CAYTGN010000004.1, read on the forward strand.
TGCAGTTGGCGACGACTTCAATGAAATCTGGCAGACACTCGATGAAGAAAGCCAGAAGTCACAGATCATCATCATGACCGGCGGGCTTGGCCCCACTGCCGATGATATCACTAAACCTTTGCTGTGTAAATATTTCGGTGGCAAATTAGTTGTGGATGAAAATGTGCTGACCCATGTAAAGTACTTGTTTGAAAAAATTTACCGTCGCCCCGGGCCTATATTAGAAAGAAACCTTAAACAGGCGGAACTGCCGGATGTGTGCACAGTTTTGCATAACGCTAGAGGATCAGCTCCTGGAATGCTATTTAAGAAGGACAGGGGGGTCTTTATTTCATTACCCGGCGTTCCCCACGAAATGAAAGGTATCATGACCAATGAAGTGATTCCAAGACTGCTTTCGGAATTTGATCTTCCCGCTATCGTTCACAGAACAGCTTTCACTGCCGGAGTTGGAGAATCTATGATCGCTGAACTGCTGTTTGATTTCGAAGCTAAATTGCCTTCACATATCAAACTGGCTTACTTACCGAACTATGGTATGGTGAAACTGCGGCTCACTTCGCATGGCAACAGCAAAGAAGAAGTGGAAAAAGAACTGCTGCCTTATTTTGAAGAGCTGCAGGTTCTCGTAAAAGAATATTTAGTGACCAATGAAGATGAGGGACTGGAGGTGGTGATCGGAAAAATATTGAAAGCCAAAAACAAAACGATGGGCACGGCTGAAAGCTGCACCGGCGGCTATATTGCCCATCTTATTACTTCTGTTGGCGGTTCCTCTGCTTATTACAAAGGTTCGGTAGTCAGTTATGCCAACGAGGTAAAAGAAAATGTGCTGGCGGTGCAACATGACACTTTGGTGAGTGTAGGTGCAGTGAGTGAAGAAACGGTGATAGAAATGGTGAAGGGAGCGATTGAAACTTTGAATGTTGACTATGCACTTGCCACATCAGGAATTATGGGGCCAGATGGCGGCAGCGATGAAAAACCCGTCGGCACGGTGTGGATCGCCGCCTGCAATAAAGAAAAAGTGGAAACCATAAAGCTGAATCTCCGGTTTGACCGGCAGCGGAATATTAGTATGACAGCCGCTGCTGCATTGAATTTCCTGAGGAAATTTATTCTGGCTAACAGTTGATAGGGTGATTTAACGGAAACCTTTACCTTTGGCATAAATCAGCGATTACTTGCCGCTTTGCTGAGCAATGATATGCAGCACAAGAGTGCGACGCAAGGGACGATGAGATTTATTCAGTCGCTGACTACCAAATAAAAATATCTATGGCTACAGTTGATTTAGTGATGCCAAAACTGGGCGAAAGTATCATGGAAGCCACTATCCTGAAGTGGTACAAACAGCCTGGTGATTCCGTAAAGATGGATGAGACCGTTCTGGAAATTGCTACGGATAAAGTGGACAGTGAAGTGCCCAGCACTGCTGAAGGTGTGATGGAAGAAATACTTTTCAATGTAAACGATGTCGTTCCGATAGGGACAGTGATCGCAAGGATAAAAACCAGCACTGCTGAAACAGCGTCTTTTGCACCTGTTGTGTCCGCACCGGTGAAAGAGACAGTGGCTCCGCAACAAACCCAGGAAGCTATCGTGGTTGAAACGATCCAACGTCCGGCACCCACTATCCAGCATCAATCAACGAATGGTTCTTCCAATCGCTTTTACTCTCCGCTTGTACTGAACATCGCCGCCAGCGAAGGTATCAGTATGACCGAACTGGAAAAAATTCCGGGAACAGGTAATGAAGGAAGAGTGACAAAGAAAGATATTCTGCAGTATGTGAGTGAGAAGAAGTCGGGGAAAGCTGCGGGCTATGAGCCACGAGTTGCGGGTACACAGGAAGTTTCAGTGGTCAAAGAAGCTGCGCCAATCACAGCCCAAAACTCACAACTCACCACCTATTCCGGTAATGTAGAGATAATAGAAATGGACCGCATGCGGAAACTGATCGCCGATCATATGGTGAGAAGTAAACAGACCAGCCCGCATGTCACCAGTTTCACCGAAGCCGATGTGACCAACCTGGTGATGTGGCGGGATAAAGTGAAAAAGGAGTTTGAAAAAAGAGAAGGCACTAAAATTACTTTCACACCGCTATTTATAGAAGCCATTGTCCGCTGCATCAAAAAATTTCCGCTGATCAATTGTTCACTGGATGGCAACAATATCATTGTTAAAAAGGATATTAATGTCGGGATGGCCACTGCCCTTCCATCCGGTAATCTGATTGTTCCTGTTATAAAAAATGCAGACCAGTTGAACCTTGTTGGTCTTGCCAAACAGGTAAACCAGCTTGCTGATGCTGCCCGCAACGGCAAACTGAAAGCCGATGACACCACCGGCGGCACCTTCACCCTCACGAACGTGGGCACATTCGGCAGTTTGATGGGCACACCCATCATCAACCAGCCGCAGGTAGCCATCATGGCTGTCGGTGCCATCAAGAAAAGACCGGTGGTGATTGAAACACCGCATGGCGACAGCATTGCCATCCGTCACATGATGTACCTGAGCATGAGTTATGATCATCGCATTGTGGATGGCAGCCTTGGCGCTACTTTTCTTACAGCCGTTGGAAAAGAATTGGAAAATTTCAATCCGGACAGGGATTTTTGACCTGCTATTTGCCTGGAATGGCTGTTAATTTGCCAATATTGAAGCACAGCTTGTGCTATGCAATGATTTTAATTCTATTTTTGACAACATAACTTACTTGCATGGTGTTTCCGGATTTTTCCGATCCATCGGTATGGATCAGTTTGCTCACCCTCAGTTTTCTTGAGATCGTTCTTGGTGTTGATAATATTATTTTCATTTCAATCGTATCCAACAAGCTGCCGGAAAGTCAGCAACAGAAGGCCCGCACCATCGGCTTGCTGCTGGCAATGGTCTTCCGGATTTTGTTGTTGCTCACCATCACCTGGATCATCCGGCTCACCACACCGGTTTTCACCCTGTCATTTATAGAAGAAAACGGCCAACCTATCGGCATTAGCTGGAAAGACATCATTCTTTTTCTCGGCGGTGTTTTCCTGCTGGTGAAAAGTACCCTGGAAATTCATCATAAGCTGGAAAAATCGGCCCGCCCCGCAGGACATATTGTTTATTCAGCTTTCAGCGCCGTGATACTCCAGATTGTGCTGGTGGATATGGTGTTCTCCTTCGATTCCATCCTCACAGCCATCGGGCTGGTGGACAATGTGGTGGTGATGATCATCGCCGTGGTAGTATCCATGTTGGTGATGATTGCATTTGCCGGTGCTATTTCCAGGTTTATCAACCGAAATCCTACTTTACAAATGCTGGCCCTTGCATTCCTGATCGTTATCGGCATCATGCTGATAGCTCAGGCCTTCCACCAGGAGATCAGCAAAGGTTATATCTATACTGCCATGGCATTCTCTTTGTTTGTAGAAATTTTGAATATGCGGCTGCGAAGAAATACTGAAAAAGTGGAACTGAATACCAACAGAGGCAAAAAAAATAGCCAATAGTACTTCTGCTTTATGGATGTTTAATCCGTATAAAATAATTTTATGACCTCATGAGCAAATCTTCCGGAAGCAACGGGACCGCTAAATCAATATCAAAATCTCCGCTGGCTGTTTTCTTTCATTCTATTTATCCCATCAGCCCGGCTGCTATTGATTATATAGAAAAACACACTTACCCGCAGAAAGTATCAAAAGGAAAATTGCTGGTAAAACCCGGGTTTAATAATGACAAGTTTTTTTGGGTACAAAAAGGCGTAGTGAGAGGATATATTAAAGAAGACGGAAAAGAGATCACCACCTGGATCAATGAAGAAAATGAGATCATCGGTTCCATCCGCAATCTTGGGCTTGACATTCCTTCCGATGAATACCTGCAGGCTCTGGAAGATACGCAACTGATCGAAATCCCCCGTTCAGTGACAGAACATCTCTACAATAATTTTCCGGAATCAAATATCATTGGCCGCCTGCTGCTCGAAGAAAATTACCGCGGTGCAGAAGAAAGAGCTTATATCTGCCGCATCCCTTCTTCTGAAAAAAGATACAGGCGGTTTGCCGAAACCCGTAGCTCATTGCTCAACAGGATACCCCTGAAATATATCGCCTCCTACCTGAATATGACACTGGAAACAATGAGCCGGATACGCAGTAAAAAATAAGAAATGTGTTTGATAAATATCAGGTAACCGGCAAATGTTTTCCACTTTCTATGGTCATTCTAATAATTGAGGGCTCCACCTATTCTTCCTGATTCCTGATTTGCAGGCAGGTACACATATAATACAAAAGGTGTAGCGTTTATACGGCAAATTGTAAGGCAAAGACCCTATTGCCTGTAGAACAAAATATAAACATTTTTGCACCCGAAATCCCAACCCAAAAAAAATGAAGGCTCCTGGTTACCCGGCTAATGAGGCTGAAAGATTAAAAGCTCTGTCCTCCTATGAAATCCTGGACACAGAAAGAGAGAATGATTTTAATGCATTAATGGAGCTTGCAGCCCATGTATGCGGATGCCCTATAGCTGCTATCAGTTTTGTCGACAAGGAAAGACAGTGGTTCAAAGCAGAAAAAAATCTTTTTGCTACTGAGACCACACGAGATATTTCATTCTGCGGCCACACCATCCTTCAGGATGATGTGATGATCATTCCCGATGCAAGAAAAGACGAACGTTTTGCAGGCAACCCACTGGTGACCCGTGCGGAAAACAAGATCATCTTTTATGCCGGCGCCCCAATTACCAACCCGGATGGCTATAACCTCGGCAGCATTTGTGTGATTGATAATAATCCCCGCCCCGCCATCACAGACCAGCAAAAAGAAGCACTGAAGGGATTAGCACAGCAAGTCATGCGGCTGATGGAACTGCGATTAAAAAACAAACTAATCAAAGACCAGGGAGAAAAATTACTGAAAGCCGAAAAGACCATCACACGACTTAGTTTTTCTGAACAGGAAAAAGAAAAAAGAGATATTGCCCGGGAACTGCATGAAAATTTTGCCCAAATTCTGGCTGCCACCAACATGTATCTCGAAATGGCCGGCAGCACTCCCGAAATGAGCCGGCAGTTTCTTGAAAAAAGTAAAGAAAATATCCGATCTATCATCACGGGCATTCGTAACCTTTGTCAGACCATTGTGCCCACTACGCTGCCAGACGAAGACTACGCAGAAATTCTGCAACAATACATCCGGGACTGGCAATTAAAACATCCTGTTCAACTAACTTTCATACACAACGATCACCAGGGAGAGATAGAGCCTGATGCAGGCCTTATCATCTTCCGGGTAATTCAAAAACTGCTTTCGCTGACAGAAATTTCACAAGCCACTTCTGCTATTCTGAAGCTGAAAAAAGGCGATGAATGGCTGCTTCAACTTGAGCATGACGGAAACCCTGTCGACAAAAACTGTAACGAAGGCAACAGTCTGATCAACCGGTTGATGGCCCGTACCAGCTCAATATATGGGACATTTATCGTTCTGAGTAATAAACCCGGAAGTGTCAGGTATGACATCAGCATTCCCTGCTGCACAAAGAAAATGACAGAGTCCCCACAACCTGCACTTGTCTATTAATATCATTCATGCACTCATGGAATGATCAGCTTTGAATGCCAGCAGTTTGTCAGTCGGCCTTATTTTTTTCAAGAAAAACAGTTTGTGTCGGGAAGGCAAACTCAATACCCTCTTTCTCAAAACGCCGGAAAATCTCCAGGCAAATTGCCTGGTGGGTGTTCATATACACATTGTATTCCGGGGACCCCACCAGATAAACGATCTCGTAATTGATGCTAAAGTCACCGAAACTTTTGAGATGGGCACGGTCAAACTCAGCTTGCGGGTTGGCTGTAATTATATCCTGTATGATACCGGGTATCTTCTCTAATTTCTCTGACGGGGTGTAATACACTACCCCGATGCTGAATAGTGCTCGTCTTTTCTCCAATCGTTTAAAATTATTGATCACCGATTTCACCAGTTCTGCATTGGGCATCACCAGTTGCTGCCCGTCAATGCTGCGCACATGTGATGTTTTGATGCCGATCTTTTCCACAGTGCCGCGGTGTTCACCCACCACTATGAAATCACCTATTTCAAATGGTTTGTCAAAAAAGATAACAAGATAGCTGAACAGGTCACCCAATATGTTTTGAGCCGCCAGCGCAATGGCGATACCACCAACTCCCAAACCAGCTATCAGCGTGGTGACATCATAGCCGAGGTTATCAACAAGCATGATGACACCCATGATCCATGTGATCACTTTCACCACCACCAGCATACCACTGAGCTGCCTGATCCTTTCCGGCGGTTCATTCTTCTGCTGCATAAATAACTGCAGGGCGCCGTGTATTATAAAATTGATGAGGCGGATTACAAAATAGACGGTTACCACTTTAATGGCCACATCCAGCACTTTTTCGAATCGCGGATGCAGCGTAAGGTGAGTGATGATATTGTAGTTGATGAACAGGTAGAGATAAGGCAGCAAGAATTTGCTCACCCCTTTTACCAGCAGGTCATCAAAGATGATAGCGGTTTTTTGCGTAATTTTTTGCAGGTAGCCAATAAGATATTTTCGCAATATCCTGATGATGACCCAGGCAAGCAAAATGCTGCCTGCAGCAATGAGATAAGCCTGCACCGTATTATCCCAATATATCCTGTTAAGCCATTCCTTCATGTCACTAAATTTAGCTTTAAGTCCCGTTTAACAATGCTGCAAATTTACCGCAAGACGGTCGAAACTCATCGCTTGATTTATTGGAAGGACATTAAAATACAGTTCATCAAGCATTGCCTGCCTCATATCAAAGGTCTTTTTTACAAGGGTAGAATCATAGTTTCTTTGATTCGGAAAGAAAAACCGATTACTCATCTTTAATAAATAAGACCATGAAAGCAACACAACTTAGCGGCAAGATTTTCCTGCTGCTGCTCCTTGCCGGCATCGGCAGCACACTCAGTTCTTTTTCCGGCAAGGCCGGTGGCGAAGGATTCGAGATCTATATTGATGGCAAAGTAGTGATACAGCGGTTTGGGAAAGACCTGAATTCCATTAAGCAACTTTCGCTTGATTCCTACCAGAATGCCGGGAAGCTCAGCATCCGCTATCACCACTGCGGACGTATTGGTAAAAACAGGGTGCTGAAGGCAACCGATGCACAAAACAATTTTTTAAAAGAATGGCGGTTCGATGACACAAATGACGTAGCTGCTATCATGCACTGCTCTTTGAAAGAGGTCACTGCACTGCAAAAAAACAGCCGCAGCAAATTGGTGAACCTTGTCTATTCATCCAGCGAATTACCGCAGGGACGCACCCTTGTGACCGTGGCGCTGCCGGCAAAAACACTGACACAGCCATAGGTATAGCCAATCTCCCTTAAGCTGTCTTAAAAAAGCATTTAATTTTAAGACAGCTTTTTCATTTCAACAACAGCTTATGAAACTTTTGCAGTTCGGTAAACTCCGCCGGCTGCAAAGGTTCATTGTTGTCATATTTTGACTGAAGAAACAGCACCCTTTTATGCTCCGGGTACCTGACTAGTATCTCCTGAAGCATCCTGCCGGTCAATTCATCCTTTTTATACAATGGTTCATTGGCTGGCAATTCCGAACGCTGCCTGCTGTGTTTTTGCAGAATAATAGCTTCAAGGGTTGCAAGTTTATTTGAAGAAATGCTGCTGATACGTGTTGCTTTTCCATGCAGCCCCTGCAATTGTTTTTTGCTGAGACCGCCTCTTTCCTGGTATTGCTGCAACAGGCTTTGCACAAAAGCATCGGCAGGCCTGGCTTCCAGCACAGCTTTCAGCACCTGCATGATAATATCTACATCGGGATCAATCCTTCGCATATAAAATTCAAACCATGAAAATACAGCATCAGTGAAACCGATGTATAAAAATGTTTTACCTTGTACACATGAATAAGCTTTTCATTACCAGTTTTGCCTTTTGTGTTTTAATGGTATGTTACTCCTGCACCGGCAGTAAAAAAATAGCTGCTGCTACGGATGTCAGCATTATTCCCCGTTCGGACTGGAATGCTGCCGAACCAAGACCTTACAAACAACATGTGCCTGTCAGGATAACCATCCACCATGAAGGCACGAAGCTGGAACTGACAGATGATGCTGCAAAAAAGATCATGAACATCCAGAAATGGGGCATGGGACCCGACCGCAACTGGGTGGATATTCCCTATCATTTCCTTATTGCACCTGACGGAACCATTTATGAAGGAAGAAGTGTTTATACTGTTGGTGAAACAAACACCGAATATGACCCTACAGGCCACCTGCTGATCAACTGTCTCGGCAACCTTGAAAAGCAGGAAATGCCGCCTCAGCAACTTGCATCTCTTGTCCGTATGATCGCATATAGTTGCAGGAAATATGATCTGCCCTGGGAAACTATTGCCTCACACAAGGACTATTCATCCCAAACCAACTGTCCTGGTAAGAATCTTTACCAGTATCTTGAAAACGGTTATATTAAAGCGGAAGTGAAAAAATTGCTTTCCGGAAAGAAACAGTAACAGTCACTATTCAGTATAAGTCATACCTTCATAAGGACGTTTCTGCTTTCACATTTATCAATCCGTCACCATTCGCATCCCTTACTTTAATCCGGTGCAGCACGGATTTTTTACAAGGCCATTCTATTTTTTCATATTAAAATGTTTGTTATGAAATCAAACCTATTGGCGTTGGCAGCCCTGCTTTGCCTGTCCCTTTCTGCACGACCACAATACACACCCTTGCCACAACTGGACCAACAGGAATACGAGCAATTCATTGCCATGCTGAGAACGCAGGCTGCAGAACAGCAGTTGCCGGAACTCAACAAGATCGCCGATAAGATGGACTATGAAGAAGCAAGACGATTTATGCTGAACCCGCATCTTTTTGCAGATAAATTAAAAAAGGAAAAGTCCGCCGCCGATGACAAACCTTCATTGGATGCTTTCCGCACCGGGCTGGTGGTCAATTTCTTTCTGAGCTATATTTCCAACCTTGATAACAATGCAAAATCAGCCATCCGGTTCGGATATGCACTGGGTTTGTATGCCATGCTTGAAGTAACAAAGGTCTATTTGCTGGCAGAGCTATTGTATATGTACCGCCCTGCCGGAATTGAATTTGGTTCTGCTTCGGAAACGGTTCTTAAAGTAAGTTACATTGGTCTTATCACCAGCATGCTGTATGCCATACCCGCACAAAATATAAAATGGTTTCTCGGGCTTGGCCCCATACTCTCCTTTGGCTTATCAGGCCGGGAAAAAGGCACATTTGGCAATCAAACTTTCGAAGATGATCTTGAATTTGGTGAGGATGGATTGCGGAGAATGCAGTTTGGTGTTTGTTTTCGTGTGGGGCTAATGCTTGCCAATTCCATGATGATAAATGCCGGTTATCACTTAATGCTGTCAAAATTGTTTCACAATTCGGACTGGAGAATGAATTCGTTCATATTTGGCATATTAATACCATTTGCGGTTTTCAGCGCTGAGAGCAGATAGGAAACAGGTTTTGCTGTTTATTATCGTTTGACCGGAAAAGATTCCCCTGCCAGGTAAATGGCCAGTTTTATGTCTGAAGCGGCAAAGGCCTGGTCAATGCCGGTATGAATATTTTTTGCATCAGCATAAACAATCACCTGGCTTTCCCCCGCCACCCGGGCACGGCCATCCTTTACAATGATGGCTGTTGATTCATCAATGCCGATACATTGAAAGCCGGGAAATTCCATCACTGCCGACAACATCCGGTTATGCCGGCTGCGATAAACAAAATGCTGGTCAATGATCACTGAATCGAGCAGACCCAGCCCTTCCTTTATTTCAATGTTGCCTTTTTGAATGATCTTAAATGTTGAAGCGTAGGCAGTGTCTCTTAAACCATAACCCGTTACCATTTTTTTACTCATTACCGCAGCGCCGGCGCTGGTGCCGCCTACCAGTGCCCCGTCGTAATAGGCTTTGCTGATGATTTCTTTCACTTTTGTTCCTGCTATAAGTTCCATAAAACGGCCCTGGCTGCCACCACCGAGATAGATGACCTTTGCTTTTGACAACAATTCCAGTTTTCCGGGATCATTCACAGCAGCAGAATCAAACTTCAGGCAATCCTGCCCGGTCAGTCTTTTAAATGCTTCATTGGAACCGCTGAAAGCCCTATCACCCAAACCGCTGGCCAATGTCACCACGACCACCAGGTCTCCTTTTTGCCACCCTGCCGCCCTCAGCATTTCCATCCGCAGTGAATCACTTATCGAACCTCCCCCAATGATAAACAAACTGCCCCTGGGCCCGGTTCCGGGGTTTTGTGCAATAGAAAAAGAAAAAAAGAATGTGCTAAAAAATAAACATGCTATGCACCGCACTAAAAGATTTTTCATGCAAACGGGTTTATGCAGGTAAGTTACATGTTTTGCAGAAAACCGGCTATGTTGAAAATTCCGGCAGCAATAAAAACAAGGACTGAAAACTTTAGTATCTTAAAGCTGCCTTTCATTTTTATAACCAAACTGAACTGTTATGAAAAAGATCATCATCCTGCTGCTGGCCGTTTGTTATTACTGTTTTGCTCCGGCACAGGACAAACGGTTAAAAGACGTTCCCGGCTCCGTATCTGTCATTGATGCAAAAACATTGGTTGAAGTGGGTGTGGATGTCCATACTGCCATTGGCAATCTCAAAGACCTGTATGGAGCAGGTGTGGGTGTAAATACAGGCATCAGGAGATCGTTTAGCGAAAACGTATCGGGCGGGGTGAGACTAGGCTATACAAATCTTTTTGGCAAAGAGATTCCCGGCCCCACTACGGGTAACTATGAGAATAAATCCCTGCTGCGTATATTACCCGAAATAGAAGTGGTGAGAGGTCCCGGCAATGCATTGTTTGGCAGGGGTACCGGAGGTGTGGTTATTGCCAAAACCAAAAATTCCGAAAGCAATACATCATTTATGTATGGCGCCACCGGGGGGTATCGTTTCCAGGTAAATGAGAAATTTTACCTTTATACAGGTCTCAGTTATCACAACTTTGGATTCAGCGATGAACGCTTTGGCTACCTTAGTTTGAGAATTTTCATAACTACACCTGTTAATTAAAAGACCGGAATAGCAGGGAAACCTATTGTCCGTAAGAGTTTTCACCGGGAGCTGTCAATCTTTTTCCCGGCCCAGTAACCTGCCGCCGCCCCAATGAAAAGACCGGCAATCACCCAGGGAATTGTTCCTGTTGAAGCAATATATCCAATGGCCAGTCCTAACACAGCCCCGGTGACCAAAAATACCCTGGAGCCGCTGCTCTTGGGCTTTTCGCCTGCCGCCTGGCGGTTTTGTTTATACTGTTGCACATGCGACCTGTGCTTTTTGCGATGATGTGACCGGGCCATTTTTTTGTTGTAAAAGGTAGGTAAAAACCGGCACATCCCCATTGGGAATTCAAAGACATTTTAGCGGAAGAAAACAGGTCCAGGGGTCTGTTGGCACTTTGTTGAAAATAAAGAGTTGGCGAGAACCAAAAAAATCTATATTTGGTAGTGGTAATTACAGATACCCATTAACATTCTAAATTAAAAACACATGGCAACAAAAAAAGCTAAGAAGCCTGCAAAGAAAGCAGCAAAAAAACCAGCCGCTAAAAAACCGGTAAAAAAAGCCGCAAAGAAAAAAGCCGCTAAAAAACCTGCAAAGAAAAAATCTGCCCGTAAACCCAATGCAGCTTTCATGAAAGCTCTCACTCCGAGTGCAGCGCTGGCCGGTGTGATTGGCAACAAAGCTGTTCCCCGCACTGAAGCAGTGAAAAAAATATGGACTTATATCAAAGCCAACAAACTGCAGGACAGCAAAAACAGACGTAATGTAAATACGGATGCCAAACTGAAACCGGTATTTGGTAACAAAGCCCAGGTAACAATGTTTGAGATCGCAAAATATCTCAGCAAACACCTGAGTTAATCAAGTTGTTTTCCCTTCATTAAGGCTGTCTGCACAAGGCAGCCTTTTTTATTGCCCTGCACAATTAAGTAAAAAGCATTAGGCGCAGTATAGGATATTTCTCTATTTACATACTAACGGTAAAAGTCTTTCTTTGTGCCTGTAATTTATCCTGATCCAATCATAACTATGAAACCACCTGCACAGCTTCATCCCTATTTGCAAACTCACCTTTCATTTTTTTTCTGCAAACAGCTGGAGAAATCTGATCCGGTACTTACCTGAACCTATTAATAAAACAACATCCGTAATTATGAAAAAAACCACCCTTTTTGACAGTGCTACTTCATCCTTTCAACACAGGCCTCTCAATCAACTATTTCATTTATTATTTGCAGCCGCCACATTGCTGCTGACGGTTACGACTTCTTTTTCACAAGCGCCGCTCATTACCAAAAACGTAAGCATCCCAACCGGCACCAACAGCGGAAAAGGTATTGCCTATGGCAATGGAAAGTATATCGCTATAATTGCCACCAACAGGATCTACCAGTCTGCTGATGGAGTCACCTGGGCAAAAGTGAGTGAAGCCGGGTATCCTGCTGCCAATTTCAACAGCATTGCTTTTGGTGCCGGTGTGTTTGTGATCGTGGGCAACAACGGAGAAATCATTTCCTCTGCAGACGGTGAAAACTGGACCAGCCGCACTTCTTTGACTACGGAACCACTCAATGATGTAAAATTTTATTTGAATACTTTCTTTGCGGTAGGTCGCAATACCACCCTGCGCAGCTCTGCTGATGGCATCACCTGGAACAGTGTCAGCATCGGCGCCGGAACGGCCAGTGATAATTTTTTAAGCATTACTTATGGCAACAATCTTTTGGTGATCAGTGCCAGGAATAGTGGTCACTCGTTCAGCTATGTATATAAATCCGCCACCGGTGCTTCCAACTCATGGACATTTCAAAACCTGGGTATCGGAACACTCAACCGTGTGCAATTTATACATGACAGGTTCTTTGCTTTTGTAGCCGGGCATCAGGTGAATACATCCCCTGATGGAAACACCTGGACCAATGTAACAGCTTCCATAACCCTGACGCTTCCCGATGCCAGCCCCGGCACATGGAATGCCTCTAACCAGATCTTCAACGGCTTTCACGACGGAACAAACTTTTATTTCTTTGGCTCCAGCCAGTATTATAGCGGTTATGGATCAGTATGGCGTTCCTCCACCGGAACCGACCTGACATTGCAAACCCGGACAGCCTATATGGTTCCCCAGGGATCAGGCTACATCAACGGACGCTATTTTCAATGGGGCAATGAAGGAGTGGTTTCCTCAGACGATGGTCTCACCTACCGCTATCCTACCGGCAACTACTATGCGATGGCTTCCAGCGGCAACAGCTATGTGGGTGTGGGCGCCGTCAGCCAATCCGGCATCATCTTTCGCTCCGCTGATTTTAATACCTGGACAGAAACTACTCCATTAAGCCAGCGGGAGGTTAACACAGTACTGTATGATGGAACCCGTTACCTGGCAGCCGGTAATCGCACAATTCTGGAATCAACTGATGAAGGACACACCTGGAATCAACTGGCCACTCCCAATGATGTCTATATGGCAATGAGCTATAACAGTTCCCGCTATGTCGGCGCCTTTTATGATGCCATCACCTGGGATGTAACCCTAGGCTATTCTTCGAACGGTACCAGCTGGACAAATACCAATGCTGACAATAATTACTATTTCAGGATAAAGCATGTGAACGGGAATGTGTTTGCTCTTGGCTACTCAAATGATACCTGGGAAGGAGTGATTCTATACTCCAGCAATAATGGCAATAGCTGGACCGACATTACCCCCAACCTTGCCTACCCGGTATATTATTTCAGTGATGTGGCATACGATGGCAGCAAATATCACTTCATGGGAATTGAATATACCGACCTTGTAACGTATGGCATTGCCGGCATGTTTACCGTTTCAACCAGCACATTGACCAATCCCAACTCTTTTGCCAATAAAGGAAGCATCACCTCACCCGTGGGGCCCACGCTGGGTGGCACCTATGGAGAAGGCATTTTTGCCTATGACCAGGTAAATGGAAAATTCCTTGGCGCCGTAGTTGATGTAGACACTTTTGAAACCTATATCATTCACTCTGATGATGGAGTAAGCTGGACTGCAATTGCCCAGGATGAAAATGCTTCCCTGTTTGCTATGCTGCAGGAAGGCACACAATACAGGATGATGGGTTATGGTGACGGCAAGTTCACCGTTAGCTATTCTTCCACCCTCCCGGTACAACTGGCTGCATTCACCGCCACAGCCGTCAATAAACAGTCGCTGCTTCGATGGGAAACAAGCCAGGAGATCAACAGCCGTGAGTTTATTGTGCAGCACAGCAGCAATGCGACCGCCTGGCAAACGATTGGTACCGTAATGGCCGCAGGCAACAGCAACCAGCATCTTCAGTATGAATTTACACACAGCCATCCCTTTACCGGACACAACTATTATCGTCTTGTTCAAACTGACCTGGACAATAAACAATACATCAGCCCGGTAAGAAAATTGCTTTTTGGAAAAGCCCTGCAAGTGCAGATATATCCAAACCCAGCAACTGACAAGGCAAACCTGTTGCTGCCTGCTTCTTCTGCCGCAGTAGTGAGCATCGTGAATGCCACCGGACAACAGGTGTTCCGTCAAACTTTTAATGGCAACAACAACATTCAACTGCCTTTAGAACAACTGCAGCCGGGTGTATACAGGATCAGGGTGCAGCAAAACGGAGAAATGATGACAGCCCCCTTCATCAAAAAATAATTTAACCTTGAGACTTTGGCTGAAAGCAGGTGCTTATATAGTGTCTGCTTTTTTTATCAATACCCGATAATAGGTTTCAGTTTTCCCCAAAGCTCATTGTCGAAACTGGAAACAGCAAACTGAACATTGCCGGCTGATTCTCCCATGCGGATGATCACCACGTTTTGCGAAGGCACAACATATATCTTTTGGTCATTCTTACCCAATGCAGCATACATATCGGCCGGTGCATTGGGAGTAAGGTTATTGCTGAACTGCACCTGCAAACCCGGCAGCATATAGGTTCCCTTTCCATTGAGCCAGGTGAGATAACCGTAAGAAGGATTCAGGGTTTGGGATGAATTCACCTGCGCATCAAAGTAAGCGGCATCATCCAATATCGCTGTTTGCTCCCATTTACCTTTATTCAACAGCAGCAACCCAAACCTTGCCATGCTGCGGGCATTGCTGTAATAAACATTGTTGAAACCTGTCTTTATCCAAAGACCATTCATGCCGATGCGGCTCCTGATCTTTTGCTGAAAATAATTATTGTAAGTGGTGCCGCTGGCATTTTCAACCACTTTATCCAGTATTGTATAAGGTGCATTGTGATATGCCCACCTTGTTCCTGCATCCGCTTTGTATTGCAAACAGCCGGGAGTGCTGCAGTCATTGTCTGTCACTCCATCATCCAGCCCTGTGGTCATGCTCAGTTGATGACGGACGGTGATGAGATTTTCTTTATCCAATGGTAAAGATGTCCATCCGGCGCCGAGGTAGTCTGATGTTTTGCTGCTGATGTTTAAGATGCCTTCTTTTTGTGCAATGCCCACCAATAAAGCTGTCATCGTTTTTCCTGCCGATGCCCAATACCAGTTACTGTCGGCAGTAAAGGTTCCGAAATAACGTTCAGTAACGATCTTTCCGTTCTTCAGGATAATAAATGCTTTGGTATTCTTTTGCTGCAGGAAAGCATAGAGATCATTTAGAAGAGATTCATTCCAGCCTAGAGAAGCAGCGGTATTTGTTTCCCAGGCAGCGCTGCCGGTGGGAGGAAAATACATAGTGGCCGGCGGAGGTGGCGGGTTGGAGCCGCCTGTTTCTTTTTTACAGGAAAATAAAACAAGTGCTGAAAGGATAAAGATCAATGGATGTTTTCGCATAGCGGTTATTTCGGACCTTCGACAAGGGCAAAGCTATTTAGTTTAAAAGGATGCAGCGATGAGTGATGAGTAACCAGCTACAACTATCAATTACAAACTTCAAATACACAACTCTCTTATCAACGCTTCATGCTGCGGGTATTCGGCCGATAGTTTATCTGCATCAGCCAGTTCAAAATCGGCAAATTCAAAACCCGGTGCCACGGTGCATCCGGTGAAGGAAAAAGCGCTGCCGGGAGAGGGACGGCTTGCAAACCAATGATTGGCCGGCACTACATACTGAAACAACTGTCCCTTTGTGGGGTCGTTTCCCAGTTCAATGATGCTTAATGTGCCGTCGTCTTCAATAATAAACACCTTCATCGGGTCGCCGGCATAGAAATGCCAGCACTCATCGCTGTTGATCTTGTGAAAAGCTGAGAACTCACCCTTCTCCAGCAAAAAGAAAATAAAAGTGCTGAACGAACGATTGCCGCTATACCGGCCGGGCAAAGCCGCTGCACCAATCTTTTCCCTGCTGCGATAGGTTTCCTTATACCAGCCTCCTTCGGGATGCGGCTGCAGCGCATAATGGTCTATGATCTGCCGGGGAGTGAGCATATACATAACTGTTGGATGCAGAAAGATAAGAAATCATCAATTAAAAAGCCATTTAAAAAGCTGGCTGGTGAACGGCTGGGGCACAGTATGCAAACCATTGATCTCTCCAATAAAGAAAATCTTTGCCTGGGGATGCTGCAGGATACCCATTACCGGAAGGCCTGAAGGACCGCCGATCCTTCCCAATACTGTAATAGCAGGGCTATTACTGTTTATCACCGCTGAACCGGCATTATAGTAAAACGGTCTGGCACCTGCAGTGATACTGTGAGCTGAAAAATGATCTACTGAATCATAATAGACCCCCCTGAACTGGACGCCTATTCTTTCAGCCAACTGATCAATTTGGGAGGTAGGACGCAAATACTCAGAGATAAGCAATAATGAAGTTTTCCGATTTAAAAAATTATCGTAAGCCACCAGTTCTGAAGGAAGGTATGGTTCATATTTTCCTGCCCGTATCACTTTATCATAGCGGCGAAGTATTGAGTCCGTGATAAGTATGCCCCGGGGTAATTCATCAACAATAAACCCCATCGCTTTCAGCAGATCAGCCAAAGCTTTTCCCTGGCGGGGTTGATCGGATGAAAATCCGGTAAGCGGACTTTGTGGAAACCACCATCCCCCGCCATCATGCGATGCATCCACTAAAATCCTTTTCGGCTCATTTGAACGGTAAAAATCATTGAGGTCCGGGTCAGTGCAACCGGAAATGCAAATAAATGCTGCAAGAAGTATTGATAAGGTTTGCTTCATAGTCAGAAGCTTTGGTATGCTTAAAGCTACGATGATAATTTGATACAGAGACCGGTATTTTTTTGGACAAACTGCTTCCACATTGAACCTCAAACGAATGTGCATACTTAATCCACTTGCAAATCTATCATTATTGCATTTTAAATCTCCTGCTTTGTTGAACACCATTTTTGCTCAGCCAGAAAGCCTTTCGGCTCATAAAGAAGGTTTTTTACCCCTGCAGTATTGTAATTTCAACTCCTAAAACAAACCACGATGAATCCAAACAAAGCATTATGGGAAAAGGGTGACTTCACCCGCATTGCTGAAACCATGCGGGAAAGCGGTGAAGTATTGGTAGCCAAATTAGGCATCAGCAAGGGTATTGAAATGCTTGATCTCGGCTGCGGTGATGGCACCACAGCTATACCGGGAGCAAAACTCGGCGCCAATGTACTTGGCGTGGATATAGCAGCAAACCTGGTGGAAGCAGGCAATCGCCGTGCCCATGCAGAAGGTCTCAGCCATTGCAGGTTTGTGGAAGGCGACGCCACTGCCCTGCAGCAACTGAAGGATAATTCCTTTGACCTGGTGGTCAGCATATTTGGAGCCATGTTCGCACCCAAGCCTTATGATGTGGCAAAAGAAATGGTACGGGTGACCCGCCCCGGCGGAAGGATCGTTATGGGCAACTGGATTCCCGGCGACCCTACCCTTGTAGCGCAGATATTAAAGATCAGTTCGGCCTATACGCCGCCCCCACCCGAAGGATTTATCAGCCCGATGCTGTGGGGTGTGGAGAGCCATGTAAGCGAAAGATTTGAAAAAGCCGGTGTGCCGAAAGAAAATATCTCTTTTGCAAAAGACACTTTCACTTTCATTGCTTCTTACAGCCCGGAAACGTTTGTCAGCAATTTTAAAAACTTTTATGGCCCCACGATGAATGCCTTTGAAGCTGCCGAAAAAAACGGCAAGTCCGCAGCGCTGCAGCAAGAGCTGGAAGAACTGTTTATCAGCGAGAACAAAAGCAGCGACCCCGGCAGGGTTTCCATACCGGCTACCTACCTGCGGGTGACGGTGCAGTGCTGAAGAAGTATAAAACTATACAGGGTTGGAAACGGGGAGGCCATAATGAATCCGAAATCAGTGTGTTTGGATAGAAAGTGGCATACGTTGATTTTTTAAATTTAAAAAAGGCTGGTATAGATTCTGATCGATTATCAAAGGAAATCTGTACCAGGAGTGTCGTACATTTATGCGTACCACCGCAATGCCTTGCACAAGGAAAAATCCCTTCACCGCTTGAGGGCGGCTCCCGGTCTTTTTCTCCATCGCTATTGCGGTGGTACGATCGGGATTTACTTGTAAATTTATCGGGGGGCGAACTTTGTGCAAGCCACCTGCGGGGTACATGAGGATTTAAGAAATGCCCCGATAAATTTCCACGTACCCACAGAATCTCGCAGCTGCTACGCAAGCCCTTCGGGACTTGCTCCCGCATCTGCTCCTTCCGTGGGCACTTCGTAAATCCCGATCGTTGTGTGCAATATTAAACGTCATCTAATTTGACTATACAATTAATTAAAAGAGACGCTGAAAAGGGAAAAGCCAAGTATGATTGGGTACTTGAAGATAAAAAGTCAAAAAAGGAATTTAAGCTTTTGACTAAGGAGTCATTTAGTGAAGCTAAAAAAAGTATTACCGAAATATCTAAATACAACTTTCTTATAGCTCACTTTGATGTTAACTGGTGGGATGGTAGCTTGATGCTAATGTTTTTCTTTGATAAACTTCATGCCCGAAAAATACCAAGTATCGAATTTAGCTTACAATTTGAGGAGTGGGAAGATTGGAATAAACCTTGGAGCATGTCGAGCTTCGCTAAAGAATTTGAAGCAACTATTAATAAGCTAAGTGATACTTGTTTTGAATATTATCAAGAAGACCCAGATTCGATGTTAAATGGATTTGGCCTGACATATTATCCAACAAATAGTGACTTAAAAATAAAATCTGAAGTCGAAAATATCCTTAATGTTGTTGAGGAGGCTATTGTCGAAACAAACAAGAATCTTCTCAACTCATTAAACAAGGAAGCCGTTTTAACCTATTTCCAATTTCCAGAGGAAACTAAAACGGCCTGTAAACAATATCTGGTTTATTTTGCACAGTTTATTGCAGACCTTGGGATTGACGTCGATACCGAATTGAAGGAAGAATTAAACCATACACTTTTTAAGGTAACTCCGATTAATAAAGAAGAGAGTTTAGATAAAATAAGAGAAGCGTTAAATATTTATCTGAATGCACCAAATGATAAAGGATTCCATGATAAAGTAGCCAGTCAGTCCGATATTGCAATACGTCAATGGGAAGCAAATATTTTTCACTTAAAGTCTCAGCTTTCGTTGGCGGGAAGTATCATTCAAGCAAAGAATGCACCAATAGAAATGCTTCAGTTATCAAACTATCAATACAAGCAGCAACTAGAATCTCATACAACAAGAAAAGAAACTGAAAAAGAAGATGTCATTAAAGGAATTGTTTCAGTAAATAAAATTGAAGGCAAAGGCTTTACTATTGACCTTGCTGAAATCTTTAGACGTTTAAAACGAATCATAAAAAAATAAGAAATACTGCACACAACATGGGGTTTTCTACTATGCTGGCTGACGAATATAAACTGATCGTTCCGTTTGTCTCGTCCTGAAATAGGTTGACTAAAAATCAAACCTTTTATGACATAAAAGAACAGATCAATCAAGAGTACATCCAGCAATACCTGGCCGTTGCAAAAAGAATAGCCCCGCCTTTTCAAAGCGGGGCTATTCATCAAAAGAGCTAAAGTCTAAAACGCTTTCGGCTTTTCTTTCATATCCGGGCTCTTCGGCGCATTCTTCACATATTTTTCCATCCACTCAAACTGCTCGGCCAGCGTATGCAAAATATTTTCACGGCCGGCATAGCCATGGCTTTCATAGGGCAGGCTGATGTAGCGGGCCGTGCCGCCATGCCCTTTGATGGCATTAAACATCCGTTCACTCTGAATCGGGTAAGTGCCGGTGTTATTGTCCATATCGCCATGTATCAGCAGTATCGGTGTCTTTATTTTATCTGCATTCATGAAGGGGCTCATGGCATTGTACAATTCAGGCGCCTGCCAGTAAGTTCTGTCTTCATTCTGGAAACCAAAAGGCGTCAGCGTTCTGTTATATGCGCCGCTGCGGGCAATACCGGCTTTGAAAAGACCGGTATGCGCCAGCAGGTTGGCGGTCATAAAGGCTCCATAGCTGTGACCACCCACCGCCACCCGGTTCCTGTCGCCCACTCCCATCTCTGCTAATTTATTGATGGCTGCTTCGGCATTCATTTTTAATTGTTCAATGAAATTATCGTTGGGCTTCTTATCCTTGTCAGTAGCCACGATGGGCATCTCTGCATTGTTGAGCACGGCATATCCCTGCGTCACATAATAAACAGGCGAGCCCCAGTTGAGCAAAGTGAATTTATGTTCGCTGCCTCTCACCTGTGCTGCATCTGCAGCAGAATTGTATTCGGCAGGATAAGCCCAGATGAATACAGGCAATGCGCCGTCGCGGCCTTTTTCGTAGCCTTTTGGCAGGTATAGATCACCGGTCAGGTCCACACCATCCGCTCTTTTATATTTTATTTTTTCTTTACTCACTCCTTCGAGCTGCGGGTAAGGATTTTTGAAGAATGTGATCTGCCTGTCTGCAATGCGCAGCTTCAGGTTCTTGATCCAGTAGTTGGGCATTTCTTTTTCGCTTTCCTTTTTTGTCAGCAGTTGCAGTTTGTCGGCATCAATTACCCATGCCACAAATTCAAAACTGCCTTCGGCACAACGCCAGATGATCTCTGATTTTTTGGTAGCCAGATCAAAGCTGGCGAGGAAAGGCAGATCGCCTTTGGGTGAAGAACCCACCACATTATTCATTAAAAGCTTGCTGCCATTGTCAATCGTTTTGAGCACATTGCGGTCATACTGGTTCTTTACCAAAACCGGTGAACCGGGATTGGAATATGCATCCGTAGTGTTGCGTTCAATAAGTTTTTCCATTTCGCCGGTGGCGGGATTCAGGCGACTGGTACGGGTAAGCTGTTTGCTGCTGAGTCCTTCTGTCACCAGTGCAAGATTGCTGTTGCCCCAGGTGACGCCGCGGTAACGCATTTCCGTTTTGAACAATAGCTTCTCTTCACCGGTAAAAGGCGCCTGCAAAACATACACTGCATCGTGATGGTCAACTTTTTTTCTTATCAACCCACTGTCAAGCGGCAAACACCAGGTGATGGTGGCCGGTTCATCGTCTCTCCAGTTAAAGGAACGGGGAACGAACTGCACATTGTCGTTGCCGCTGGGAGCTGTTTCGGAAGATGGCAGATCGGCAAGTTGTTTCACCGTTCTTCCATTCATGTCTGTGATCACAACATTGGACGGAAAACCATTGGCAGGTACGAGGTAAGAAAATGGTTTTTTCAGTGTTCGCAGCAGCATGTATTTTTTATCGGGTGAAACATTGATGGTAGTGTAGATTGCAGGCTGACCGATTTTTGTTTCCACGCCGTTCACATTTTTCACCAGTTGAGAAGTTGCATAAAAAGCAAACAGCTCCTCATCATAAGGGCTTTTGATCATATCCTGGTAAGTGGGCCGGGGCGAAGCCTTGCCATAATTTTCCTGCACAGCGGGACCTTTTGGCGTAGTTGGTTTGGGAGGCGCCGCAGAAACCGGTTTCAATATGGTGCGATAGAGCAATGTGTTGTTATCGTACCACTGATACACACTTCCCATCAAAGCATTCAATGCCGTTTTATTCACTTTGGCTGCCTTTTGTGTAGCCACGTCTATGACATAGAGGTCAATTCGGTCTTTCGTTGTCTGCAGGAAAGCAATCTTTTTGTCATTGGGGCTCCATGTGATATTAGATGCAGAAAGATTAGCGGGAAGCCCGGTGATCTTGTATTCTTTACCGGTAGTATTATTTTTCAGGTAAAGATTACTGAGATAGTTCTGCCGGCTGGGACCAAAATTGTTGGGATCAATGCGGATACCGGCAATACGGAGTTCAGGTCTTGCCAGTTCCTCTACCGAACGGTAACTGTTGCTTTCGGTAAAGATCATCCACTCTCCCTTATCATCAATACTGATATTGGGTGTGGGTTTGGCAAGAAGCATATCGGAAATGTCTTTGGGTGGCGTTTTGTAAGACACATCGTCCTGTGCTGAAACGAGGATAGCTGTTGACAGCAAAAAGAACAGGCTGAGTAAAAAACGTTGAGCAGGCATATGATTAGATTTTGGGCAGTTAAGGTAAGACAGAAACGGTTGCAGCGGATGCCGTTGGTAAAAAAATGTCTGTATCAGTCTTTTGTTTAATACTACTGAAGCCACACATCGGCAAACTCAGGCTTTTTCTTAAACACCGAGTGGGCAAAAGGGCAAAGGGGAATGATCTTAATGCTGTGAGTACGGGCATATTCTACCGCAGTATGTACCAACTGGTAACCCACGTTCTGGCCTTTCAGTTCTTCACTGACCTCAGTATGTTCGATGATCATTTTATCGTGGGATGGCATGGTATAAACCATCTCGGCAAGGATGGCTTCATCCCCCTGCACATAAAACATGCCCTTAGTGCCAACTTTTTTATGTTGTATCAGCATGAAAGGAATTTTAAGTAAGCTAATAAATTTTATTTGTTTATCCGGATTTGTCGTTACATATTTGCAGTAAGATGAATCTGGTAACAGTAAATATTCAGTGGTGGTGGCATACAACTCTCCGGGGTCTGTAATGTCATTGCTGTGTTTATTTTAAACATATTGAGACCCCGGCAAATTTGTCGGGGTTTTTTTATGCCTTTTAGGGCTGCTGAACTAAAGATGAAGAACTCATTATGAAGAGAATTGAATTGCATACTGAATGTAAAAGACTGCTGGCTGATGTTTATACACCCGTGGGTATTTACCTGCGGCTCCGCGACCGGTTCCGGGATACAATATTACTGGAAAGCACCGATCATCATGCCGCAGAGAATAGCTGGTCATTTATTTGTGTGAATGCGATTGCGGGGATGGAAATACGTTCTGCTGATACGGTCGAATTCAAATTGCCGGGGCATAAACCGGAGAAACTGACGATCAAAGATGCTACTGCCGTTCCACAGCAGTTGTGGGATTTCATGCAACGGTTTGAGGTGAAGAAAGGAGAAAGTAAAGAAGAAAGGTTTGCACAGGGATTGTTTGGTTATACGACCTATGATGCGGTGCAGTTTTTTGAAGACCTCACCCTAAATCCAAGCCCCCTTCTCATTCCCCCAGGGGGAAACGCAAAGGAGAAGGACTTCCCGACCATTCCTTTGATGCGATACAGGCTTTACCAATACGTCATTTCCTTTAATCATTTCAAAGACGAGCTATTTATCTGCGAAAACAAGATGGTGAGTATTGAAAGTGAACTGGCTTTGCTGGAATCGCTGATACGAAGCAAGGATGTGCCGGTGTATCCGTTTGCAGCAAAAGGCGCAGAGTCTTCCAATATGACCGATGAAGCGTATAAAGAAATGGTGAAAAAAGGAATAACCGGTTGTCACCGCGGCGATGTGTTCCAGATAGTACTGAGCCGTCGTTTTCAACAATCATTCACCGGCGATGAATTCAATGTGTACAGGGCCTTGCGGAGTGTGAACCCCTCTCCTTACCTCTTCTTTTTTGATTACGGCGATTATAAACTGATGGGCTCCTCTCCCGAAGCGCAAATCATTATCAGCAATAGTAAAGCCGTGATGCATCCTATTGCCGGCACTTTCAAACGCACAGGTGATGATGAAACAGATAAAAGAGAAACAGAAAGACTGCTGAATGATGCCAAGGAAAATGCAGAGCATGTGATGCTGGTGGACCTGGCCAGGAATGACCTGAGCCGGCTGTGTGAGGAAGTATCGGTGGTTCATTACAAACAGGTGCAATACTATTCCCATGTCATTCATTTGGTGAGTGAAGTGGTGGGAAAAGTGAAAGAGGGAGCCAATCCCTTTGACTTGCTGGCCAAAACATTTCCGGCAGGCACATTGAGCGGTGCGCCAAAAATAAAAGCGATGGAACTGATCAACCATTTTGAACCAACTGCAAGAAGTTACTATGGCGGCGCCATTGGCTTTATGGGTTTTGACGGCAGTTGCAATCATGCCATCATGATCCGCACTTTCCTGAGCCGGAACAATACACTCACCTGCCAGGCAGGCGCCGGTGTGGTGGCGGCTTCGGTGCCGGAAAATGAATTGCAGGAAGTGAATAATAAACTCGGCGCATTGAAAAAAGCTATTGAATTAGCGGCAACGATATAGTATGAAGATTTTAGTTTTTGATAATTACGATTCTTTCACTTACAATCTTGTCCACCTGGTGGAGAAGATCACTCATACCAAAGTGGATGTGTATCGCAATGACCAGGTCGCATTGGAAAAAGTGAAAGACTATGACAAGATCATTTTATCACCCGGTCCGGGCATTCCCGAAGAAGCGGGTTTGCTGTTGCCGCTGATAAAAGAATATGCTTCGTCAAAATCCATTCTCGGTGTTTGTCTTGGTCACCAGGCCATTGGTGAGGCCTTTGGCGGAAAGCTGGTGAACCTGAGTACGGTGTTTCATGGAGTGGCTACGCCGGTGAGAATTGGCAATGGGGAATTGGTAACAGGCAATAATGAAAATTCACCATTCACAATTCACCATTCACGAAAAGGACTATTCAACAATCTTGAAAACACTATAGAAGTAGGGAGATACCACAGTTGGATCGTATCAGATGAAAATTTTCCTGAAGAACTGGAAGTGACGGCAAGAGATGAGAATGGCTATATCATGGCTTTGCAGCATAAGCAATATGATGTGCAGGGTGTGCAATTTCACCCGGAGAGTGTGCTGACACCCGATGGAGAAACAATTTTGAGAAACTGGCTGAGCCCCCAAACCCCTTAAAGAGGGCTTTTGTGAACTAAACCCGGAACAGGTTTATAACAATGAAAAGATATTATTAATCAAAATTTTTAATCTCCCTTTAGGAGATAGGGACATGAAAAAGATTTTACAATATTTATTTGAACACAAGACCCTTTCACGGGAGCAGGCCAAAGATGTGCTGGTGAATATCGGCAAGGGTATGTATAACGAGCATGAGGTAACGGCATTCATGACGGTGTACCTTATGCGCAGTATCACCATTGAGGAATTGCAGGGTTTCAGGGATGCGCTGCTGGAATTGTGTGTGCCTGTTGATCTCAACGGGCATTCCACTATTGACATTGTCGGCACGGGTGGTGATGGCAAGAATACATTCAACATTTCAACGCTGAGTTGTTTTATTGTGGCAGGCACGGGGCAAAAAGTGGCCAAGCATGGCAACTATGGCGCATCATCTGTCAGCGGTGCATCCAATGTGATGGAGCAATTGGGCTATAAATTCAAAAACGATAATGACAAGCTGAAACGGGAAGTGGAAGAAGCAGGCATCTGTTTTTTACATGCCCCTTTATTTCATCCGGCGCTGAAAGTGGTGGGCCCTATCAGGAAGAACCTTGCCATGCGGACTTTTTTCAATATGCTCGGCCCCATGGTGAACCCGGCCAATCCTGCATTCCAGTTAGTGGGAGTATTCAGTTTGGAAATGACGAGGATCTATAATTACCTGTTGCAACAGACAGAAAGATCATTCACTATCATACACAGCCTGGATGGCTATGATGAAATATCACTGACCAATGATACCAAAGTGATCACCAATGAAGGAGAAAAGATCATGACGCCGGAACAACTGGGAAAAAGAATGGTGGAACCGCAGGATATTTATGGCGGCAATAGTGTGGAAGAGGCTGCAAAAATATTTGTGCGGATATTAAAAGGCGAAGGAAGCTGGGCACAAAATGCCGTAGTGCTGGCCAATGCAGCAATGGGATTGCATTGCACCGGCAATTACAAAACCTATGATGACGCATTTAAAGCAGCAGTAGAAAGCCTGGAAAGCGGGAAGGCATACGGGGTATTGGAAAAACTTAAAGCATTGCAATAGTTTTTGATTTTTGAATAATGGATATTTTAGAAACAATAGTAGCAGCCAAGCGAAAAGAAATTGAAAAGTTCAAACCGCTGAGCAGCATGGAACGGTTTGCGCAGGATGGTTTTTTCTGGAAGATAAGTAACCGGTCGTTGAAAGAAAGTTTATTAGCCGAAGGCAGCACAGGTATCATTGCGGAGTTCAAAAGAAAAAGTCCGAGCAAGGGATGGTTCAAAACAAAGGACCTGGAAGTGGAACCGGTGGTGAGGGCTTATAACGATCTTGGAGCAGCAGGGATTTCTGTGCTGACAGATGACGAATTCTTCGGCGGCGACCTTGACGACCTGATACAAACCAAAGTGATCTCCGACATCCCGGTGCTGCGAAAAGATTTTATCATTGACCGCTGGCAGATAGCAGAAGCAAAAGCCTTTGGCGCCGATGTGATATTACTGATCGCTGCCTGTTTATCGCCCGGGGAAGTGAAAGACCTTGCCGTCTATGCAAAAAGCATAAACCTCGAAGTGCTGCTGGAAATACATAATGAAGAAGAACTGGATCATATTTGTGAGGAAGTGGACATGATTGGGGTGAACAACCGCAACCTGAAAACGTTTGAAGTGAGCATTGAGACATCGCTGGGGCTTATCAACAAACTGCCAACAGGCAAGCCTGCTGTGGCGGAGAGTGGCATCAGTGATGTGCAAACTATTTTAACTTTAAGAAATGCCGGCTTCAAAGGTTTCCTGATCGGTGAGAACTTTATGAAAACACCTGAACCTGGTCTCGCATTTGAACAATTTGTGATAGAACTGAGGTCAGCATAAACAATGGCCCATGATCATTAACGATTGCTTTTGCTTATTGATTAACCCGCCAGTCAGCAACAGGCTTAAAAGCAAAGGCGCATGAAAATTAAAGTTTGTGGAATGACATTGCCAGAGCAGGTGAATGCCCTTGATGAAATGGGTGTTGACCTGGCCGGTTTTATTTTCTATGAGAAATCGCCGCGGTTTGTGAAAAAGAAGATCAGCCCGGCGGTGATGAAAAAAACAGGTGGCCGCATTGCCAAAGTGGGTGTGTTTGTGAACATGGCCTTTGATGAACTGATGAAGACCGTGGAAGAATACCGGCTGGACATGGTGCAGTTGCATGGCGATGAATCGGAACGGTTTTGCGAAAAAGTAGCCAATTATGTGTCGGTCATCAAAGCATTTCGTTTGAGCGACAATGACCCTATCGAATGGATGCTGCGGCCTTTTGATGAAGGATGTGACATGTATATGTTTGACACGCTGGGGGCCGGTTATGGCGGCACAGGGAAAAAGTTTGACTGGACGGTGCTGAAGGGCATCAATATTGACAAACTGTTTTTACTCAGCGGCGGCATTGAGCCGGGTGATGAGGAAAAGATCAAAACATTTGCAGCACAACCCGAAGCCGGAAAACTATTTGCCGTTGACATCAATAGCAAATTTGAAGTGGGTGCCGGGGTGAAGAATATGGAGAAGGTGAGAGAGTTTGTAAAAAAAATTAAGGAAGTATGACCACATCTTATACATCACCAAATGCCATGGGCTACTATGGCTCCTTCGGCGGAGCCTACATTCCTGAAATGCTTTTCAGGAATGTGGAAGAACTGCGGACAAGCTATTTGGAGATTATGCAGGAGGAAACCTTTCAAAAAGAGTTTCAGCAATTGCTGACCGATTATGTGGGCAGACCAACTCCATTATACCTGGCTGAAAGATTGAGTAAGAAATATGGCGCCACTATTTATTTGAAACGGGAAGACCTTTGCCATACCGGTGCACACAAGATCAACAACACTATCGGGCAGATACTACTGGCGCAACGGTTGGGGAAAAAAAGGATAATTGCCGAAACCGGCGCCGGGCAGCATGGTGTGGCTACTGCCACGGTTTGTGCATTGAAAGGTGTGGAGTGCATTGTTTATATGGGTGAAAAAGATATTGAACGGCAGGCGCCCAATGTGGCAAGAATGAAAATGCTGGGGGCCACGGTTATTCCGGCCACATCAGGGAGCAAGACCTTGAAAGATGCAACAAACGAAGCGATCCGTGACTGGATCAACAACCCGCATGACACACATTATATCATTGGCTCGGTCGTCGGGCCCCATCCCTATCCTGATATGGTGGCCAGGTTTCAAAGTGTGATCAGCGAAGAGATACGAAAACAGTTGCTGGAGAAGACCAGTAAGGAGTTGCCAGATTATGCCATCGCCTGCGTAGGCGGCGGCAGCAATGCAGCTGGTGCATTTTATCATTTCTTAGATGAACCTTCGGTGCAACTCATCGCCGTGGAAGCAGCAGGTCTCGGCGTAAATAGCGGCATGAGTGCTGCCACTACACAATTAGGTAAACCCGGCATTTTACATGGCAGCAAGAGTTTATTGATGCAAACAGAAGACGGGCAGGTGGTGGAACCGCACAGCATTTCAGCTGGTTTGGATTATCCCGGCATTGGTCCTTTGCATGCACACCTGTTTGAAACCGGGAGAGCAAAATTTCTCAGTGCCACCGATGAAAAGGCACTGGCGGCGGCATTTGAACTGGCAAAACTGGAAGGAATCATCCCGGCCTTAGAATCGGCCCATGCATTACATGCATTGAAAATGATCAACTTCAACAAGAACAGTATTGTGGTGATTTGTTTGAGTGGAAGGGGGGATAAAGACCTGAGTACTTATATGAAACATTTGTGACCTCACCCCCCCAAGTTGCCAATAAACGAAGTCTCCGCACCCCGGTGATCAAAAGAAAAAGACAAACAGTGTAATTCCGTTTTCAAAAACCTAAAAAAGAAACAACAGTAGTTAACACATGAGCCGGTTAAAAGAAATTTTTACAACTAAGAGAAAGAATGTCCTGAACATTTACTGCACCGCAGGATACCCGCAATTACATTCAACACTTGAAGTGATGAAGGCCTTGCAGGATAACGGGGCTGATATGATTGAACTGGGTATGCCCTACAGCGATCCACTGGCCGATGGCCCGGTGATCCAGCAAAGCAGTGCTGTTGCATTGGCCAATGGAATGACAATTGCAAAGCTGTTTGAACAATTGAAAGATTTCCGGAAAGAAATACATGTTCCGGTTATCCTGATGGGCTATATGAACCCGGTGCTGCAATATGGTTTTGAAAAATTTTGTGCTGATGCTGCGGCGGTTGGTATTGACGGATTAATATTACCCGATCTCCCAGAATATGAATTTGAAACAATCTATGACGAGATCATTAAAAAGTCAGGACTGGACTTTATCTTCCTCGTCACTCCTGAAACAACCCATGAAAGGGTAAAAAAATTAGATGGTTTAAGCAGCGGCTTTTTATATGCCGTTTCTTCTTCCTCCACCACCGGGGCAGCATCAAAAGACAATACTTCAGTAATTGATTATTTGCAGCGGCTGCAATCGCTGAAACTCAGCAACCCATTGCTGGTCGGGTTTGGGATAAAGGATAAACAAAGTTTTGAAACCGCCTGTCTTTATGCCCGGGGAGCCATTATTGGCAGTGCTTACATCAAAGCCCTTGACGCTGATAATGACCTGGCCCGTGCAACCAAAACCTTTCTTTCCGGCATCCTCGGTTGAAAATTGTCAGCCAGACGTCAATTAACCTGGTTTTTAACCGTTTAAATGTTCTTAAAATACGGTCTTCGGTGGCCGGACAGGTTGCAACAACGGGGTCAATTGTATAAATTTGCAGTCGCTGATCCTTACAATAAATGACAAAAATGAAAACATCATTGATTTCTCTCGCAGGGCTTTTGTTTAACCTTTCCCTTTTGGCTCAGACCAGCACTTCCAATAACAGCAAGAATGTTTCCGCAGAAAAAGGATTTACAATCACCGGTGATATAACCGGCCTGGTCAAAGGCACTGAGATCAAACTCATCAATGCCAACACTTCTGAAGAACTGGCCACCACAACGGTTGAAGAAAAAAAGATTACAGAAAAGAAGGATGGTAAAACGATCACGACTGTCAAAAACATTTTTGTGTTGAAAGGAAAAATGCCGGAGCCTGATCTTTGTCTTTTGCATGTCGGCAGCCTGAAACCTTTTAATCTTTATACAGAGAACAGCGAGATCAGCATCACCGGCAATAGTATTGATGCCGGGAATTGGGTGGTGAAAGGTTCTGCTTCACATGCAGACTTCCGTGAATTTGAAACCACTTTTTCTCCACTTGCACAAAAACTGAATTCGACAGCCTCCACTATCAATAGTATGATCCCCGGTCCGGCCAGGGATACCCTGATGGAAACATATACGAAACAACAACAGATGATCCAGGAGAAGATTGACAAGTATATCAATGAAAAGACGCATTCATACGTTTCTCCTTTTGTTTTGCTGGTAATGATGAACTTCAGTGAAGACCCGCTGATCGCCGAAACCCGTTATAACAAGCTGAAGGAAGAAGTAAAGACCTCTTACCTGGGAAACATTCTTGCAACCCAGATAGCAGATGCCAAGATCGGAGCCGTTGGAACCATGTCACTTGATTTCAGCCAACCGGATACGTTGGGAAATATGGTGAGCCTCTCTTCTTTCCGCGGCAAATATGTGCTGATAGATTTTTGGGCAAGCTGGTGCGGACCCTGCAGGCAGGAAAACCCTACGGTGGTTTATAACTATAAAAAATTCAAGGATAAGAATTTTACTGTGCTGGGAGTGTCACTCGACCGTCCCGGCCAGAAAGCCAAATGGCTGCAGGCCATTAAGGAAGATAATCTTGCCTGGACACAGGTCAGCGATCTGCAACATTGGAACAATGCTGCGGCCAAACTGTATAAAGTATCGGGTATTCCGCAAAACTTCCTTGTTGACCCAAATGGAAAAATTGTTGGCAGAAATCTCCGCGGCGCCGACCTCGAAGCAAAACTCTGTGAGATATTAGGCTGCAATTGATCAAAAACTTCACTGCAACTGTCTTTTGTAAAGCTGCACGGTATTCTCATATCCGAGGTAAATAGCATCACAAATAAGTGCATGGCCGATGCTCACTTCATCCAGCCAGGGAATGTTTTGTTTGAAGTATTTAAGATTGTGGAGGTCGAGATCATGACCGGCATTTAGTCCCAGGTCCAGTTCCTTTGCTTTTTTCGCTGCAATAACATAGGGTGCTATCGCTTTTTCTTTATTCCCTTTTGCAAATTCTTTCGCATAACCTTCGGTATAGAGTTCGATCCTGTCTGTTCCGGTCTCAGCAGCACCTTCTACCATCTCCGCCACGGGGTCAACAAAAATAGAAACACGGATACCTGCCTTTTGAAATACAGCGATCATTTCCTGCAGGTAGTTTTTGTGTTTCACCGTATCCCAGCCATGATCGGATGTGATCTGCCCCAATGTGTCAGGCACTAAGGTCACCTGCCGAGGTTTTGTTTCGAGCACAAGATCAACGAATTTTTGCTCTGTGCAATTGCCTTCAATATTGAACTCCGTGCTGATGATCTTTTTTATCTGCCGTACATCTTCATAGCGGATATGCCGTTCATCCGGTCTTGGATGAACGGTGACACCATCAGCCCCGAAACGCTGCGCATCTATAGCCGCTTTTAAGACATCAGGGTTGTTACCACCTCTTGCATTACGCAACGTGGCAAATTTGTTGATGTTTACAGAGAGTTTGGTCATAAACAAATGTAGTATTACTATAGCTCTTTCCAGGTGTGATCAGCCAGCAGTTGCACCGCAGCAATAAACCGTTTGAACGGCCCTCCGTTCCCCCACTCTTTTGGTGATACCAGTGACAGCATGTGATCTCCGTTATTCTTTTCATACAAATAATAAGTTTGCCCGATATTTGGCTTGAAAGAAAGCCTGGCATTATAGATCTTCATGGATAATTCCTTCCGCTTCTGAATTTCATGTGCCTGCAATGCCAGCAACTCGATCTGCTGGCGAATCTGGTCAAGCTGCATATTGGTCTGCTCTTCCATTGCTGTGAGCGCCTTGTGTTTGATAATCCCTTCTTCTGTATGGCGGATCACTGCACCTGCCACGGAGGCTGAATAAGGCAGCACACTAAGTTGCTTGTGAAATATTTCCGAATTGGTATAAGATGTTCCATCGGTCTTGTTTCCCTGTTGAGTGATCTTCAGGTATCCATTGGGCATGATCTCATGCACCACATGCAAAACCACCTGGCCGCTTTTGTAAAAATGAATTTCAAATGAAATGCTGTCGGGAAAACGGGCCTGCACATGATCAGCCAGTTCATTGTTTCCGAAAACCTGCAATTCGCCATCGGCAATTAAATGATATTGCGAGGCAAAGGCCTGGTTTTCCAAAGACACCCAGTTATGGGAAATGACAAGTTCCTTTTTGCTTTCTGTCGTCTCAATTTTATAGATGCCGCTTTTGGGCCTTTCGCCCAATTCATATCTCCCCTTTTCAGGAAAGAGCTGCCAGCTTGCCAAAAAATTATAGGCTTGTACCATGATGCTATGTAACCGTAAAAGTGTGCAAAGGTTTTGTTTTTCTTCAAAATAACAAAACCTGTTTGAGCGGATAGCATACCCTGTTTAGCCACGTTACTATGCGGGAAAAAGAATGGCCGGGATTGAAAATAAATACATCTCCGGGGCAAGGAACAAACCTGTTTATGATGTGAAGTTGGCTGACTCTTCCTCTATCAGTTCATGAAGTTTACTTTCCTGCTGTACGATCCATGCTGGTAGATGTTGTTGAGCCAGCCTCCAGGTATTATCAGCTTTTTGCAGGTGAAAAAGTATCCGGTCGCCCCGATCATCACAAACATTCACATAATAAATATAGCCATCCGGGGATTTGGCTCTTCTGAAATTGAATTCACGTAGCCGGCCGTTGGCTTTTAACAGGCGGGTAAACTGAACGGCCCTGATAAAACGCATCTCCATAAGTTCTCATTGAGCAAGTTTATTTGCAATTAACATGCTAAGGTCTCCGCCGACAGTATAAAAAGTTGTTCACATTTTTGATTCAAATAAAGAAAGAGTGTCATGCGTTCCCCCAAACCCGTCTCTTCAGCCTAAAGCCATCGGCCGGCTTTCATACATACTAACCGAATAATAATTAGTACAGCCCTTCAGAACCAATATCTTCGGTTTTCGTCTGCCCCAATCCGGGTTCTTTCAGGAATTTATTAATGCTGAACTGCCCTTCAACAACGCGGTTCAGTAATTTTCACGGAATCTGTTCATTTTCTTTTACGCTTGTTCCTGCTGTATAATTTAATTACCACTCACCTTTCCTGACTATCCATCGTAAATCTTCCAAAGGGAAATGATCATAATGAAAGAGGCCTTACAGTTGTAAGGCCTCTTAGCAATGCAGAAGTTTTATTATAAACGTCCGTCTTTTTTATCCTGGGAGCGGCCGAAAATATAACCACCGCCACCCAAAATGATAGCTCCGGCAATGGCGCCCTTCACAGGATCCCTTTTGTGAATCACTGCTCCGAGAATGCCACCACCCGCTGCGCCTGCCACTGCATATTTGGCTGATTTACTCCAGCCTTTTTTCTTTGCAACTTTTGCTTCGTTAACAGACTCTGACACCATGGAATAGGTCTTTGCAGGCACAGTTTTCTTTGTTGTGGATTTAGCCATTTGCTCTTGCCATGCGGCCATGGCTTCCGCTTCTTTGATTGCTGCTTCCCGGGCTTTGAATTCCTGGAACTGAGCTAACCCTGTTGTATCATATACAGGCGCCGGTTGCATTGACATTGGATTACTGTTGCAGCTTGTAATGATAATTGCAAACAATGCAACAACTGATGTGGTAAGTAAAACTCTTTTCATAACTGTAGTTTTAAGGATGAATGAATCATTTACAGTCCTCCATTTTCATAAATAGTGCCGGCAAGTTGTCAGTTGTTAAAAAGAAGCTGGTAAACTATCTTTTTCCGCTGAAAACAAAGAAAATGAAAGACCGGCCTTTTAACATAACAGGAACAGCAGGTTGGCATACCCGAAAAAATGTCTGTGGAAAAGATGTTTACTTAGAAAAAAATTTGCAATCCCAATGGGTTACCTTGTCTTGTTCATAAAAAGAAAAGGCCGACCTTTTAAAAGATCAGCCTTTATTATCGCGGTAAAATAAATTATGCTTTCGCAAACTCTGAACGGATCACATTCAACGCACCGCCAGCTTTGAACCATTCGATCTGCTGCTCATTGTACGTATGGTTCACCGTGATCTCATCTTTGCTTCCATCCTTGTGATTCAGCACAACGGTCAGCGGTTTGCCCGGAGCAAAAGAACCCAAACCAACAATATCAATACTGTCATCTTCCTGTATCTTATCGTAATCTTCTTTGTTGGCAAAGGTCAGCGCCAGCATTCCCTGCTTTTTCAAATTGGTTTCATGAATCCGTGCAAAGCTTCTTACTAAAATAGCCCTTACACCCAAATGTCTTGGCTCCATGGCCGCATGTTCTCTTGATGAACCTTCGCCGTAGTTTTCATCACCCACAACAACACTGCCGATACCGGCTGCTTTGTAGGCTCTTTGTGTGGCAGGCACAGGGCCGTATTCCCCGGTCAACTGGTTTTTTACATTGTCTGTTTTTTCATTATAGAAATTCACAGCGCCGATCAGCATGTTGTTGCTGATATTATCCAAATGACCACGGAACTTCAGCCATGGACCCGCCATGGAGATATGATCCGTTGTACATTTTCCTTTTGCTTTAATTAAAAGTTTCAATCCTTTCAAATCAGTTCCTTCCCATTCTGCAAATGGTTCAAGCAGTTGCAGACGCTTTGAATCAGCAGCCACTTTCACCTGGATGCTACTGCCATCTTCAGCAGGAGCCTGGTAACCGGCATCTTCTACAGAGAACCCTTTTGGCGGTAATTCAAACCCCGTAGGTTCTTTCAGCAAAACTTCTTCTCCTTTATCATTCTTTAATTTATCCTTCAGCGGGTTGAAAGCAATTGTTCCGGCCATTGCCAATGCCGTAACGATCTCAGGCGATGCCACAAAAGCATGTGTGCTTGCCAGGCCATCATTTCTTTTTGCAAAATTCCTGTTGAACGAAGTGATGATGGTATTCTTCCGGTTGGGATCATCAATATGTCTTGCCCACTGACCGATGCAGGGACCGCAGGCATTGGCCAGCACCACACCACCGGCATCTTCAAATTCTTTGATGAAACCATCTCTTTCAATCGTAAACCGAACCAGTTCACTTCCCGGTGTAATTGTGAATTCAGATTTGGTTTTAATGCCTTTGCTCACTGCATCTTTCACAATCGAAGCGCTGCGGCTGATATCTTCATAAGAAGAGTTGGTGCAGCTTCCTATCAATGCCACTTCCAGTTTTGCCGGCCATCCGTTTTTCTCTACTGCTTCTTTCATTTGTGAAATAGGTGTGGCCAGGTCGGGAGTGAAAGGTCCGTTTACATACGGCTCCAGTGTGTTCAGGTCAAGTTCGAGCAACTGGTCATAATATTTTGCAGGGTCAGCATACACTTCCGCATCCGGACGAAGATGATCTCTTACGCCATCCGCCAGTGCCGCCACTTCTTCACGACCGGTTGCTTTCAGGTATGCACTCATCTTTTCATCATAGGCAAACAGCGAACAGGTAGCTCCAATTTCTGCGCCCATGTTACAAACGGTTCCTTTACCTGTTGCACTCATGCTGTCAGCGCCTTCGCCAAAATATTCCACGATAGCGCCGGTTCCGCCTTTCACGGTCAGTTGCCCGGCCACCCAAAGGATCACATCTTTGGCCGATGTCCATCCACTCATTTTACCGGTCAGCTTCACACCGATGATCTTTGGCATTTTCAATTCCCAGGGCAGACCTGCCATCACATCCACAGCATCAGCTCCACCTACACCAATCGCCACCATGCCCAGGCCACCTGCATTGGGGGTATGAGAATCTGTTCCGATCATCATACCGCCGGGAAATGCATAGTTTTCCAGCACCACCTGGTGAATGATGCCTGCGCCGGGTTTCCAGAAACCAATGCCGTATTTATCAGAAATGGAAGAAAGGAAATCATATACTTCACGGTTTGTTTCAATCGCCAGTTCAAGGTCTTTTTTGGCGCCAACTTTTGCCTGGATCAGGTGATCGCAATGCACCGTGGAAGGCACCGCCACTTTATCTCTGCCACAGGTCATGAACTGCAGCAGAGCCATCTGTGCCGTGGCATCCTGCATCGCCACCCGGTCGGGAGCAAAATCTACATAATCTTTTCCACGGGTGTAGGGAGCAGCAGGGAGGCTTCCGTGCAGATGCGAATACAATATTTTCTCCGTCATCGTCAGCGGTTTGCCAACTAATTGACGGGCAGCGGCTACTTTGGCGGGGAGTTCAGCATACAGTTTCTTGATGAGGCCGAGATCGAATACCATGAGGGATGATTTAGCGTTTTTAGTTGCGGGTCAGGGTTCACGGCAGAAAGGCAGCGAACAAAGCACCCGAAAGAGCCGCAAAAGTACGAAAAACGGCTATGTTAATAACGCTGTATTGGCAGAATTGATGGGAATTTTTAATTTAGCCTTATGTACAAACTGAAACACCTTATCGAATGGAATGTTTTTGGCGTTTGTACCGCCATCGGGCAACGCCTCGGTATCGCCACAAGCCGCATCCGGCAATATTTTATTTACACTTCTATCCTGACTCTCGGCTCCCCCATCATCATCTACATGGTGCTGGCCTTTTGGAGAAATATGCGGAAGTATATGTGGGCGGCAAAGAGAAACCCCTGGTATTATTTATAGGTGAATAGTGAATGGGCAATGGTGAATGGTTGCTTGTATATCCCAGTTCCTGTTCACCATTCACTATTCACCACTATCTAAATCGTCACTTTTCTTTCCCCGGTGCTGACTTTAAAATAAGTCCGGCCATCATACTTCACCATTGCTAATGTGAGTTTGTTGAAATCAAAAGCATTGAAGTTGCTCTGCCCATCCTTTGATTTCATCTTGCCGCTGATAGAAACGAGAATCCCTTTTTCGTCATACTCAATTTCATCATAGGTCAGCTCTATATCCTTTGCCTTCATTTGCTTTTTGAATTCTTCCAGTTGCTGACGGGTGGTTGTTTTTGTAATAACGATCAGCACATCCTCGTCGCCGGTGATGAGGTTCCCTGTCGGGTCTAATGCCAGCACAGTGGTTCCGGCGGCAAACGGCGCCATCGGGGCCAGCACGGTTTGCCCGTTGCCGTGATTGACAATTGCCACAGGTGACAAACCATCAAGACTGTTTTGTTTCAGGTCAATGATGCGGCCATATTTCTTTTCAAATTTCCGGCGTTCTTCAATGCTGGCAAGATCATATTCCTCGGTCTCACCATTCTTCAGATACATCTTTGCCTTTTTATCAGTGATCTCAAAGTCATCGCAAAGTGCAGCCAACTGATCTATGCCGTCATTACTGATAATGCCGAGTTTTGATTTTACAGGAGTTGCAGGAGGTGTTGGCGGATCAGGAGGTTCCGGCATTTCTCCGTATTTTTCTTCAAATGCCTTTTTCTGTTTTTCAATACTGAGATCATAGGTTTCTGTCTTGCCGTCTTTCAGCTTTACTGTTACGGTATAATTCTTTCGTTCCATCTTCGCAACATGAGGTGGCAAGTCCACTGGTATGGGCGGCACCGGCGCTGAAGGAGCATCAGGGGGTGGCGGCGGAGGAATCTTACCATATAAGTTTTCATAGTAGCTTTTCTTTTCATTCCATGCGGTCAGTAGTAAGCGTTCCACCTCCTTCCCTTTTCTGTCTTTTATCACCAACAAACATTCCCCGTTTTTATCTTTTACATTAATGATATACCCTTTTTCATTGGGAGTTGTAACGTCAGGGATGGTGTCATTCACAGGTTGAAAGACCGGCACAGGGGTTTGTGCCGGGTTTTCCTGTGTTGTTTTTCCCTGCCGGAAAGAAACCAGGATCACTGCCAGCAACGGCAGGATAAAAAGGAATCGCAGCAGGTGCACCCTGGCTGATTTGATTTTGTTCATCATGGCTATACGTTTTTTTAATGAAGAAAAATTGAACTGTTGGGCTATACTGAAATGATTGTTTCCAATGACTTTTAATAATAAATACTGGTATTGCTTTTTGTCCAGGCCATGCTCTAACACTTTGTGATCGGCAATGAATTCAAGATTTTGTCGGATGGCGGCTTTCAGCAACCAGGCAAAAGGATTATACCAGTTAAAAATGCAGAGCCACTCGGCCCAAAGGATATCAAGAGTGTGTCGTTGCTTCACATGCACAAATTCATGGCGGATGATCTCCTGTAACTCATGTTCTGTGTGAAGATGACGGTTGATGAAAACGGATTTACCAAAAGAAAAAGGGATGATGGAATCGTTTACATGATACAATTTCACACCGTTGTCTGACAATAAGGTGGCTTTGCTTTTCAACCGGTGGAAAGAAAACAACCGTACCAGGAAACGAAGAAAAAGAAAGGCGGCACCGATGCCTGCTATCAGCATGAACCAGTCCCATTTATCCAGCGAAGTGAACCAAACCGGTTCCGGGCACATAGTAGCCGCTTCAGCATCATGAGAAAATGCATAGAGTGAAGGAATGAGACGGATAATGCCGGCATCAGCCAATCCATTATTCTCCACCATCGGTGAAATATTGATAAAAGGAATAAAAAAGCAAAGTAGTGTGTAACCGAGGAGATACCAGCGGTTGGAATGATAGAACGTCAGCCGGCGCAACAACAACTGGTAAAACAGGTAAACCAGCGCCAGGCTTACGGACAGTTTCAGTAGATAAGTGATGAGTACCGGCATGAGATGATTTTTGGTTATTGGTTTATTTTCCCTTTTCTATCATGTCAAGTATCTCTTTAAGCTCTTTGGCTGACAATTTTTTCTGCTCAACAAAGAAATTCACCAGTTCCTTGTAGGAGTTATCAAAATAGTCTTTCACCACGTTGCCCATAAACTTTTTCTTATAGGCCTCTTCACTCACAGCAGGTTTATACAAATAGGCATTGCCCACTAAGCGGCTGCTCAGGTATCCTTTCTTTTCTAAGTTTTTGATGGTGGAGGCCACAGTGGTATAGGGCAGCTCTTCATCCAGTTGTTCTATAAAGGCTTTTACATTGCCTTCACCGGTACGCCACACGGCCTGCATGGTTTCTTCCTCGGTATGGGTGAGTTTTTCCATTTCTACGAAATTTTCGTAAATCTACGGAAATTTCGTAATTGTCAAAATATTTATTTCCTTAAAGAGAAATTCCGCTTTGAATGGCTAATGGGAAACACAGGCGGTAAAAGATCAGATCAGTTCTCTCAGTTTCGCCACCACCGTATCTACTTCTTCCTTTGTGTTGTGTTTGCAGAAAGAAAAACGAACTGGCACCAGGTTGGGGTTATTGTTCAATGCCCTGATGACATGGCTGCCCACATCAGCCCCGCTGCTGCAGGCGCTGCCGCCCGACACACA
This sequence comes from uncultured Chitinophaga sp., assembly GCA_964437415.1. Lineage (GTDB taxonomy): Bacteria > Bacteroidota > Bacteroidia > Chitinophagales > Chitinophagaceae > CADEDV01. The sequence goes on from CAYTGN010000004.1 coordinate 243,953, forward strand.
GATACCCTGCATATCGAGATTAAAGAGGATCATTTCCGATTTCTCGGTTTTGGGGAAAGAGGCATTCAGCACCGTATATAAACTGTTGCCGGCATAATCACCGTTGAACTGCACACCCTTAATATGTTTTTGCAATTGCTCAATCATGTACGTCTTCAGCGACTGGATATAGGCGCTGTCTTTTTCCATATGGGTATCGGCCAGTTCAAGGGCTTTGGCAAAACCGACAATGCCATAGAGGTTTTCGGTGCCGGCCCGCATGTTCCGCTCCTGCCCTCCCCCATATATCTTTGGCTTCACCTTGATATTATCATTGATATAAATGATGCCGACACCTTTAGGTCCATGAAATTTATGACCGGCCCCTGTAGCAAAATGAACCGGCTTGCTGCGCAGGTCAAGTTTGTAATGCCCGACTGTCTGCACTGTGTCAGAATGAAAGATCGCATTATATTTTTTGCATATCTCGCCGGCTTTGTAAATATCCAGCAGGTTACCGATCTCGTTATTGGCATGCATCAGTGACACCAAACATCTTTTGGTTTGCGAAGCCAACTGATCTTCGAGATCATCCAGGTCAATATGCCCGTCGGGTAAAACTTTCACATAGCTGCTGGTCACCACATCCTCATGATCGTAGTGCTCCACCGCATGTAAAACAGCATGATGCTCTATCGGTGAAGTGATGATATGTGTGCAGCCGAGATCATGAATGGCCGAACAGATCGCCATATTATCACTTTCGGTGCCACCGCTGGTAAAAAATATTTCGCCTGGGTTGGCATTCAGGATCTTTGCCACCTTTTTCCTGGCTGTTTCAATGGCCAGCCGGCTTTCTCTTCCATAGGAATAGATAGAAGAAGGGTTACCGTAGTGAGTGGTCATGTAAGGCAGCATCGCATCCAGCACTTCTTTATCGAGGGCAGTGGTGGCAGCATTATCGAAATAGATCCTGTTCATAAATTCAGAAAATAGGCCGCAAAGATAACCTTTCGGCACAAAGCAGGGCTGCAATTGTACAAGTAACCATTTTCTAAGGATAAACGAATGGATTTGCTGCGTGAATACCATTTCGCCAAAAGATTTTTCCACCCGCTGCAGAAGGATTAAATTTAATTTCCAATCTAAAGCTATGAATCAAGATCAACTCCACGACTGCCCCAACAACGGACGCCGTGATTTCCTTAAAAAATCAACCGCCCTCGTCGCATTGACAGCCGCTTCGCCGGTTTTATTAAAGGCTGCCGAAAAAGACGAGGCCATTGCCGCTTATTTTGAAAAAATTCCTTTGCAACTGGAGATAAACGGCAAAATGTTTGACCTGTCCGTTGAGCCACGGGTGACACTGCTTGACCTGTTGCGGGAACAACTCGGATTGACCGGCACCAAGAAAGGCTGTGATCACGGCCAGTGCGGTTGTTGTACGGTGCATGTGGATGGCCGCCGCATCAATTCCTGTTTGTCGCTGGCGGTAACCAATCATGGGAAAAAAGTAACGACCATCGAAGGTCTCGCCAAAGGCGATGAACTGCACCCCATGCAGGAAGCGTTTATGAAGCATGACGGTTTTCAATGCGGCTATTGCACACCCGGGCAGATCATGTCGGCCATTGGGTGTATAAGAGAAGGCCATGCTGATACACCTGAAGACATCCGTGAATATATGAGTGGTAATATCTGCCGTTGCGGCGCTTACCCCAACATCATAGATGCGATTGTGGAAGTAAAAAAAGGAGGGAAAGCCGTATGATAAATTTTGAATACACAAGGGCCGGCACTGCAAAAAATGCAGTGGATGCCAAAACAAGACATGCTTCTTCCCAATTCATTGCTGGGGGCACTAACCTGGTTGACCTGATGAAGAAAGGTGTGACAGCCCCGCAGCGATTGATTGACATAAATTGGTTGCCCTTTAAAGACATCAAAGCTGATGCAAAGGGACTGAGCATTGGTGCATTGGTACCCAACAGCACTGCAGCAGAACATGATGTTGTCAAAACAAAATTTCCGCTGCTGGCGATGGCATTGAATGCAGGTGCCTCTGCCTCGCTTCGCAATATGGCAACTGTCGGCGGCAATATCATGCAGCGTACACGTTGCTCTTATTTCTATGACACTACAATGCCCTGTAACAAACGAAAAGCAGGAAGTGGTTGCGGCGCCTTAGAAGGATATAACCGTATGCATGCCATTTTCGGCGCCAGCGATAAATGTATTGCCGTGCATCCGAGTGATATGTGTGTGGCGCTGGCGGCATTGAATGCAACGGTACATGTCACCGGGCCGAAAGGAGAACGGAAAATTGCTTTTGCTGATTTTCACCGCTTGCCGGGTGAAACACCCGAGCTGGATAATAATTTACAGGCCGGTGAACTGATCACCGCGGTTCATATCCCTGCAAATACTTTTAATAAAAGCTATTACTTAAAAGTACGTGACCGTTTGTCTTATGCTTTTGCATTGGTATCGGTGGCAGTGGCTATGGAAGTGAAGAATGAAGTCATTCAATCGGCAAGTTTGGCAATGGGTGGTGTGGCGCATAAACCCTGGCGGTTAACTGAGGTGGAGAAATTTTTAGTTGGCAAGAATGCTTCGCAGGACGTTTTCAAAGATGCGGCAGATATAGCATTGAGTGGTGCAAAGACGTATAAGTACAATGCATTTAAAGTGAAGCTGGGGAAAGCGGCGATAGTGGAGGCGTTGACAAAGGCGGCCCGGGTCTAAGACCTCATCCCGACCTTCTCCAAAGGAGAAGGCCACCAACGCACAGCCCTTGCTTGTTGAAAATGCTGTCTTCATTGAAGCATTCCGCAAATGCTGAGCAGAGAATTGAAGATAATGTGGTAGCGCTGAAGCCAGGATTTTTGCTGCAGTACCGCTCCCTCTCCTTTGGAGAGGGAGATGGAGGGTGAGGTCAAAAAAAATGAACAAACACAACTATGGATAAAAATCATTTTCCAAACGTATGGGTAGCCGACGACGACCGTGTGGATGGTCTCGCCAAAGTGACCGGCAAAGCAAAATTCTCTGCCGAGTTCAGACCCGAAAGGCTGGTCTATGGCGTTTTTGTATGCAGCACGATTGCAAAGGGAGCCATCAAAGGCATGTACCTGAACGAAGCAAAGAATGCTCCCGGTGTCATTGACATCATTTATTATCTCAACGCACCTGCAGTGCCGGGCTTTAAGCCGGCCGACCGTGCCGCTAACCCGAATGCAAGAGATTTCGCAGGGCTCAAGGTTTTTTACAACAACCTCGTGGTGAGCAACGGGCAACCCATTGCACTCGTAGTCGCCGATACATTTGAAAGAGCCGTTCATGCCGCCACCCTGGTAAAAGTTGACTACATCAAAGAATCGTCGCAAACCGATTTTGAAAACAACAAGTTCAATGACAAACTGCTCAAGTCCCGCGGCGATTTCCTGCGCAATGAAAAAGATGCCTGGCAAAAGGCTGAAGTGAAACTGGAAGAAGAATATACCATTCCCATCGAAACCCATAACCCGATGGAGATGCATGCCACCATTGCCCATTGGGAAGGCGATAAACTGACCGTGTATGATAAATCGCAGGGACCAAAAGGCGTGCAGGGCGAACTGGCAAGATTGTTTGGACTTAACCAGGACAATGTAAAAGTGATCACCGAATATGTCGGCGGTGCCTTTGGCAGCGCCTTGCGTAGCTGGCCGCATGTGTATGCCGCCGTGATGGCCTCCAAAAAATTAAACCGCCCTGTGAAAGTGACATTGAACCGGGAACAGATGTTTACCATGGTGGGCTATCGTCCGGAAAGCTGGCAGAAGATCGGCATCGGTGCCGGCAAAGATGGCAAACTCGTTGGCATCACCCATCATGCGGTGAGCAACACCTCCACTTATGAAGATTTTGGAGAAGGCATTGTGGGTGTTTCGCAATTTCTGTATGACTGTCCGAATGTAAATACGACCTACAAGATATTGCCGCTCGACATCAACACTCCCACCTGGATGCGTGGCCCCGGCCCTGCCACCGGTTGTTTTGCATTGGAGTCTGCATTAGACGAACTCAGTTATCAATTAAACATTGACCCTATTGAACTGCGCCTGCTCAATCATGCCGAAGTGCATCCGCAAAGTAAACTGCCCTGGACCAGCAAATACCTGAAAGAATGTTATGCACTCGGCAAAGAAAAAATAGGCTGGCACAACCGGCCGAAACAACCGGGCACTTTAAAAGAAGAGGGTATGCTGGCAGGTTATGGCATGGCCGTAGGTGTATTTGGCGCCGGCCGCAGCCCGGCAACGGCCAAAGGTTTTTTGCGCAGTGATGGCAGCCTGCTGTTGCAAAGCGCTGTGAGTGATATGGGGCCGGGCACTTCCACCGCTATGGTGAGGATCGGCAGTGAACATATGGGGATGGATGATAAGAAAGTAAGATTTGAACTGGGTGATACGGATTTTCCAACCGGGCCCACACAGGGTGGTTCCGGTTCGGCCACGGCTGTGGGCTCGGCTGTTATTGCTGTTTGCGATGCGTTGAAAAAAAGCCTGAAGGAAATGGCGATTGAAAGCATCGCCACTTTCAAAAACCTGAAGCCCGATGATATCAAATACGAGAATGGTAAATTAGTTTCAGAAGCGGATGCATCGGTGAACATTCATTTCACCGATCTGCTGAAGCAAAGCGGCAAACCCGAACTGCAGGTTTCCCAATCCACAACGGGATTTGCGCAACGGGATAAATATGCGACTAATTCTTTCTCGGTGCATTTTGTAAAACTGCATGTGCATCCCGTGACCGGTGTGATCAAACTGAAACATATTGTTTGTGCGGCCGATGCCGGAAAGATCATCAGTGAAAAAACAGCCCGCAGCCAGATGGTAGGCGGCGCTGTGGGTGGCATTGGTATGGCGATGACGGAAGAGACCTTACTCGATCATCGCTTTGGCCGCTATATCAACAGCAATTTTGTGGACTATCATGTGCCTGTTCATGCCGATGTGCCGCCGATGGATGTGGTGTTTACCAACCAGCCTGATTATATCATCAGCCCCACGGGTGCAAAAGGGATTGGTGAAATTGCCCTGGTGGGTGTGGCACCGGCGATATTGAACGCCGTGTATAATGCAACAGGAAAGAGGATACGAAATTTACCGGTGACGCCGGATAAGTTGATTTGAGTATCCTGCTGTTGGAGGTGGCTCAGTTTACGCTGATTACCAGTACAAACCCGTGATAAGAGTTGCTCACATCTATTAGGCGCAACATTTTTTTGCCAATTCCATAAATTTTGAAAATCTTTTTTACATTTGCATCGGCTTTGATTATCCAAAGTTCTTTGACATAAGGGGAAGTATTAGTCGAGACTGGCACAAATTGAAATTTTATGCCAACCAATTTAAAAAAACCAAAAACAGGAGAAGTATGGCTTGTTGACTTACCCAAAAACAACGGTTATTGTCTTAAAGGAAAACACCCATGCTTAGTAATACGTAGGTTCGGGAATACAGTTCAGCTAATTCCTATTAGTGAAAATAAAAACAACATACATTTTGCAGAAATACCAATAGACAGAGGAAAGTGCAACCTCAATAAACATTCGAAAATTAAAATGTGTCAATACACATCAATTACAATAGAAAATTTTATACATAGAATCGGAAAAGCAGATAAAGAAACATTAAAAAAAGTAAAAGATTTTATCCTAGAAGGTATTGTAAATTTCATACAAACCGCTGCATAATAAATACCTCATTTTTTAATCGCCTTGTCTTGCACAGCTCCCCAATTGTCAAAGTTTATTTTTAATTACAAAAAAAATTAAATATGCAAGACAAACTCGTACGCATCGGCGTATTTTACGATGGAAACTATTTTCTGCAAGTAAGTAACTATTATGCTTATGGACATTCTAGAAAAAGGAGGATAAGCATTTCGGGACTTCATGAATTCATTAAACATCAGGTTTCCGATGAGGAATCTAACGATGTTAAACTTTGTCAAATAGTTGATGCGCACTACTTCCGTGGAAGACTTAATGCTTCTGACGCAAGTCAACGTGGTGATACACTCTATTATGACCGAGTCTTTGATGACATTTTAATGTCAGAAGGTGTTACTACTCACTACCTACCCGTAAAAGTTGGTTACGACGGCCACAAACAAGAGAAAGGGATTGATGTTTGGCTAGCCTTAGAAGCATTCGAACTAGCTTTTTATAAAAGATTTAATGTTCTGGTGCTAATTGCTTCTGATGGAGATTATGTTCCGCTGGTAAGGAAATTGAACACATTAGGCACCAGGGTTATGGTGTTAAGCTGGGATTTTGAGTATTCAAATGAAAATGGTCAGAAGTTTACCACTCGTACATCCCAAGACTTACTAGAGGAAGTAACATATCCTATAGCAATGCATGAGATCATTGACAATAGGGTTAAAAAAAATGACCCCTTAATAAACAATCTTTTTGTTCAAACTGATCAACGTAGACCTGTTGTGCTTCCAAAACCTACAATGACAAATGGCAACGTCAGTGAAATTCTAAGTCTCAAAAATGGGTTTGGCTTTATAAAATATCCCCCAAGTAATTTGTTTTTTCACTACTCTAACGTTGTTGATACTGACTTTAACGACTTACAGGTTGGCGACAAGGTTGAATTTACTATCGCTAAAAATCATGATGGACAAGACGTTGCTGGAAGTGTTAAAGTGGTACGTTAATAGCTGCTGTCATAAAAATTGCATTGGTTGACGAAGGGGGGACAAAAAAATTTTGTCGCCCCCTTCTACCGTGAATATAGTTTTTAGTAACTATCGGGTTAAGCAATTTGAGTAGCATTTACTAGAACAGTTTTCTGTTGATTATAAAGGAAATCTGTGCAAGCTATTGCTATATATTAACGTTACGCCGTTGTTGCTGTTCAATCCACAGCCTCTTTCAAGTTTCGGAGTCCTCACCAACAACACGGCCACACAACAGTTTCGGTTGTTGGTGAAGAGAATTATAGCAGTAAACGACTTAACTTCGAAAACAGCAACAACGGCGTAAGAGTTGTGGCAATAAGGAACGACAGCATTTTGTAAAAAGCAATAGAATTTTAATAATAACAAATAAACTATTATTTATGGAACGACTACATAACAAAGTTGCCATCATTACAGGAGGTGCAATGGGCATGGGTGCTGCGACAGCAGAGCTTTTCGCAAGTGAAGGCGCTAAAGTTGTTATTGCGGATTTTAACGAAGAAAAAGGCCGGCTACAAACTGACAAGATAAAAGACGCAGGTGGCGTATGTTCATTTGTAAAAACGAATGTTTCTAACTCGCAAGACGTTCAAAATATGGTAAAATTCGCTGTTGATACATATGGGAGACTGGATATAGCACTTAATAACGCAGCCATTACACCCGACAACAAGCCGATTGCCGATTTCGATGAAGATTATTGGGATCGTCTGATGTCAATAGATTTAAAAGGTGTTGCACTATGTCTTAAGTACGAAATAAAGCAAATGATGGCGCAGGGCGGAGGTGGCTCAATCATCAACACATCGTCTGTTAGTGGTATTCGTCCTCAACCCGGCACACCTGCATACATTGCTGCCAAACATGCCGTAATTGGCCTGACAAAAAGCGCAGCGATGGATTATTCACCTCACCAGATCCGAATTAATTCAGTAGCACCGGGAGCTATAGACACCCCTATGCTTAGGGGTGCTCTGGAGCAATTCGGTTTTGATCCCACAGCCTATGCCAAACAATTAAGTATGTTGGGAAGATTTGCCAATGCTGATGAAGTGGCAAAGGCGCATCTTTGGCTAGCTTCTGATGACGCATCTTATGTAACTGGTGCTGTAATAGCTGTTGATGGCGGTTATACAGCTATGTAATTACGCCGTTGTTGCTGTTCAACCCAAAGCCTCTTTCAAGTTTAGGAGTCCTCACCAACAACACGGTCACACAACAATTTCGGTAGTTGGTGAAGAGAATTATAGCGATAAACGACTTAACTTCGAAAACAGTCGAGTAAGCAAGGGCATTTCAGCCCAAGCTTCTCACAGAACCGTGC
>CAYTGN010000005.1:0-57319 GCA_964437415.1 uncultured Chitinophaga sp.
TTTGATTAAATGTCGTCGTTCATTCAGCGCAGCAGCCTGCAACCACTGCAACACCAGGAATTCCGGTATTTTATTGTGGCTCGTTTTTTTCTCATCATGGCATTGCGGATGCTGGGCACTGTGGCCGCATACCAGTTGTTTAAACTCACTCAAAGTTCTTTTGCCATCGGGCTGGCCGGGCTTTCAGAATTCGTTCCGGTATTTCTGCTGGCTTTGTATGCCGGTCATGTGATTGACAGGTCAGACAAAAGAACTTTACTCCTGAAAGGGGTGCTCACCTATTCGCTTTGTGTCATTGCGCTGATCGTTATTACATCTCCTTGGTTTGGCAGGAATGTGACCACACAATCGCCGCAACTATTTTTTTATGCTGTGATATTTTGCACCGGGGCCATCCGTGCTTTCACCGGGCCCGCCACTACCGCCATCATTGCTCAATTGGTTCCAAGGAAAATTTTGCACTTTGCCGCCAATATCAGTTCGTCCACCTGGCTGGCGGCTTCCATTACCGGTCATGCATCCGCCGGGTTTTTTATCGCATGGTTTGGTGTGCATATCACTTTTTATATCATACTCGGTTATGTGTTTGCAGCAGCGCTGCTGATCTCCTTCATTAAAAAGAAACCAGTAGTTGTAACTGCAAGCAATGTGAAAACATGGGACAGCATGAAAGAAGGGTTGCGGTTTGTTTTCCAGAACAAGGTGATGCTGGGGGCCATATCCATTGACCTGTTTGCCGTGTTGTTTGGCGGGGCAGTGGCGCTGATACCTGAATTTGCAGAAAAGATACTGGCTGTCGGCCCCATTGGTTTTGGCTGGCTCAATGCTGCTATGGACATTGGCTCTGTCATCATGATCACGGCTTTCACCTTAAGGCCTATGAAAAAGAGACAGGGATTCCGCCTGCTTTATGCAGTGGCAGGGTTTGGCCTCTGTATCATTGTGTTTGGTGTTTCAAAAATCTACTGGCTTTCATTTATGGCATTATTGATAGCCGGCATGCTGGATGGCATCAGTGTCATTATACGCAGCAATATTCTGCAACTGGTGACACCCGATGAAATGCGGGGCAGAGTGTCCAGTGTCAATTCAATGTTCATCAACAGCAGCAATGAGCTGGGCCAGTTTGAAAGTGGGTTTATGGCCAAAGCCATGGGCACAGTACCTTCTGTCATCTTTGGCGGATGCATGACATTCATTGTTGCCATCATCGCATGGTTCAAAGCCCCGTCATTAAGAAAATTTGAATATTAGGGTTCTTCCAACCGCAACCTTACATTAAAAGATTGCAGCCTTCCTTTCAGCCATGCTTCCAACTGTGCTCTTCGCAATGGCAAAAGTTCATTTTTGAATGCAGCCTGCACCTGCCACAACGTATCATCCCTATTTAGCGCCGGGTTAAAACTTAAAGAACGCTGTACCGTTAGCCTTAACAAAGAAGAGTCGGAAGCATATACTTCTTTTGCCAGTTTTATCTGCAGGCTATCAGGCAATACGGCCCCGTTCATGCCCCGCTGCAGGCTGTCCATTCGTATATACATTTCCTTGATGGACATCCGCTGCACTTCCACATCAGAATTCAAAGTTTCAAAAATGTTTTTAGCTGCCGCCCTGCTGTCAGGTCCCTGGTAAAGTATCAATTCACAATTACTTAACCCATAGGAAGCCATCCTATCACGCAGATCCTCTTTTTGCAGACTGTCATAAGCATCACCTACCATCACCACTTCCAGTTTTGAACGTCCCGGGTTGTAAACAAACTTGCTTGTGACCACAATATGGCTTTCGTCCTGCAGCACATTTTTTACAAACGACTCTACCCGCTGCTGGTAAAAATATTTTTTTACAATATGAAAAGTAAGATAAATGCTGGGGGCTATCATTAGCAGAACGATCACCGTTATCAGGCTGTGGATCCTTTTTCTTCTCACCGGCTCTTTCACCTCTGCCCTCGGATACTTCAAAATATTTACCACAAAGTAGGTGGCCAGGCTGATGAAAACTGAATTGATCATAAATAAATAAAAGGCGCCGAAAATATATTTCCAGCTCAGGATGCTGATACCATAGCCCATGGTGCATAAGGGTGGCATCAATGCAGTGGCAATAGCAACACCCGGTATCACTGTACCATTACGCAACCGGCTGGCCGAAGCAATGATGCCTGCCACGCCTCCAAAAAAAGCAATAAGTACGTCATAGATAGTGGGTGAAGTTCTTCCCAGCAGTTCAGAGCCTGCTTCCTTCACCGGGCTTAGCAGGAAAAAAATGGTGGAAGTGGCCACACTCATAAACACCATGACTACAAAATTGCGGATGGATTTTTTTACCAGGAAAATATCATCCGTTGCCAGGCCCAGCCCAAACCCGGTGATGGGTCCCATGAGCGGGGAGATCAGCATCGCACCGATGATGACGGCTGTAGAGTTAGTGTTCAGCCCCAGCGAGGCAATAAAAATAGCTGCCACCAGCACCCACAAACTTGGTCCGGTCAGGTTAGCCGCCGATTTGATACTGTGGATCGCTGTCTGCACATTCTCCGGGTCGCGGGGAAAACGCAGCTTCAATAATAAATACCGCAGAGGTCTGAACCGGAACAGGGATAAACTGTTATTTTTCCTTCTGTCTGTCATGAAAACGAAATTATTCTTTTTAGGTATTAAAATTACTGCCCGCAACATTTTTGTAACTTGTACAACATAAAATCATAACATGAAGCGTCGTTCATTTATTCAACAAACCGGTTTTACAATTGCTGCCCTTTCATTGGCACAGCAAAAATTACTTTCTTCCTTTTTCCAGGAACCCTGGAAAATAACCATGTTGACAGATACTGTAGGCGTTTTTACGGAGAGAGGCGGAACGATTGCCTTCCTGTTATCCAAAGATGGTATTGCAGTGGTGGACTCCCAGTTTCCTGATCAAAGTAAGCACCTGATAGATGAACTGAAGAAAAGAAGCGAAAAACCTGTCAAACTTCTTATCAACACACATCACCATGGCGACCACAGCAGCGGCAATATTTCTTTCAAAGGAATAACCGAGCATGTGCTGGCCCATGCCAATTCATTAAAGAACCAGAAAAGAGTAGCTGAACAGCAAAAGTCAGAAGACCGGCAGCTTTATCCCGACCAGACCTTTACCGACACCTGGACCAGCGAGATAGGTAAAGAAAAGATCAGCCTTTCCTATTTTGGCGCTGCGCATACTGATGGAGATGCATTGATCCATTTTGAAAAGGCAAATGTGGTGCATGTCGGCGACCTTGTCAACAACCGTCGGTACCCGTTCATTGACAGAACGGCCGGAGCCTCCATACGGAACTGGATCACTGTACTTGAAAAAACGGCAAAAAAATATGACCGTAAAACCACCTTTGTTTTTGGCCATGCATCCGAAGGTTATGAAGTATTTGGTAAAAGAGATGATGTGCTGCTGATGAAAGATTATTTTGAAAAACTGATAGCCTTTACAGAAGATGAAATAAAAAAAGGAACAACTAAAGAAGCATTTCTTCAATACAAAAATATTCCAGGGGTGACGGAGTGGAAAGGCGATGGCATCACCCGGTCGCTGACAGCGGCCTATGATGAGTTAACACAAAAAGCATGAAAATAATATTCATCATCATAGCAGCCCTGATTCTCTGGGGTCTTATCGCCACATCGGGCAACAAAAAGAAAACAGAAGATTGAAGTTGAAGGCTATTTTCCTTTCTCAGCACTCATCAGTTTCTCTAATACATAATAAGTAATAGGACAGAAACCTGAGTTTTTTAAAGTCAGCTCTTTTCGTTTGATGATAACATCCTCGTCAGTATAAGGGAACCGCTGGCAGTCGGAAGGCCGCTGGTCATAGATGCTACAGTAATTATCCGCCCCGAGAAAAGGACAGGGCAATGACTTCGCCACAAAATCACCATCCTCGTCCACCTTCAGGTACTTTTCTATAAAATCACTTTCCCGCATTTTTAAATACCTGCTTATCCTTTTTATATCCGGAGTTTTGAATCGGGGAGAATAGTTTTTGCAACAGTTGGCACATTGCAGGCAGTCAATTTTGGAAAAAGCCTCATTATGCAGAACAGGCAACTGTTTCAGCACTTTGTTTTTGTCTGCCCGCTGCAGGAACTGCTTGTAGAGTTTTTGCCGCTCCCCCGATTTCTTCTCCCAGTTTTGTAAGATTTTATCCTGCATCCCGCAAAGAAAGGCATTTCACCGCTTTTCCCCAGCGTTCAACAGGGCCGGTTTTTTCTCCCTCCACCCCCGTAACTTTGCGCATCTTTTACTATTACAAGGAAATGTATCTATGAGTCTTTTTGAACAACAATCCAACGAGTTCATCCCCCGCCATATCGGACCCCATGAACAGGACACAAAAAAAATGCTGAAAACAATTGGTGAACCAACCCTGGGTTCACTGATTGACAAAACTGTTCCCGCTGCTATCCGCATGGAACATGAGCTGAAGATACCTGTAGCCATGAGTGAGCATGAATACCTGAAGCACATTAAAGAGATTTCCCTGAAGAATAAAGTTTTCACCAACTATATCGGGCAGGGATACTATGACACGATCACTCCCTCTGTTATCCTGCGGAATATATTTGAAAACCCGGGTTGGTACACACAGTACACTCCCTACCAGGCCGAGATCTCGCAGGGCCGCCTGGAAAGTTTATTGAATTTCCAGACCATGGTGAGTGATCTCACTGGATTGCCCATTGCCAATGCGTCGTTGCTGGATGAAGCGACTGCTGCTGCCGAAGCGATGACCATGTTCTTCAACACCCTGAACAAACAGGATCATATTGAAAGACCGAAATTCTTCATGGATGCAGAAATTTTTCCGCAAACCAAAGATGTATTGTTCACAAGGGCCATTCCCATCGGAATAGAAATCGTAACAGGTGATTACACAAAAGCAACAATAGATACTACATTCTTTGGCGCCATTGTTCAATATCCCAATGACAAAGGTTCAGTAGAAGATCATCGTGATTTCATCAATAAAGTGCATGCTGCCGGGGCATATGTTGTTATGGCAACTGATTTACTTGCATTGACACTCCTCACTCCTCCCGGTGAGCTTGGCGCTGATGCGGCTATTGGTTCGGCACAACGATTTGGTGTGCCGCTGGGCTATGGTGGTCCTCATGCAGCATTCATGTCCTGCAAGGATGATTTCAAAAGAAGCATTCCCGGACGTATCATCGGTGTGAGCATTGATGCACAAGGCAACCGTGCATTGCGAATGGCATTACAAACAAGAGAGCAGCACATCAAGAGAGAAAAGGCCACTTCTAATATCTGCACGGCACAGGCGCTGCTCGCCAATATGGCTGCTATGTATGCCATAATTCATGGCCCCGATGGATTAAAGAACATTGCAAAAAGAGTGGCACTGCTCACTCAAACTGTCGCAGAGGCTATTGAGGAAAGGGGTTTCGAACTTGTATCGGATAAATTCTTTGATACCATCACGGTGAAAACAGACAATGTTGCCGCCATCAGGGAAAAAGCAGAAAGACAACAGATAAACCTGCGCTATATTGACGACAAGCATATTGGCATTTCTATAGATGAGACGACAACTGTGAGTGATCTTTATGATCTTATTAATTGTTTTGAGAATGACAAAGATCCGGTAGCATTTGACATTCACCAGGATGATGAACTGCATCATATCCCTTCTTCATTAACGAGAACGTCTTCTTTCCTGGCACATCCTGTTTTCAACACATATCGCAGCGAAAGCCAGATGATGCGTTATATCAAATCACTGGAGAATAAAGACCTTTCGCTGAACACTTCCATGATCTCCCTCGGCAGTTGCACCATGAAGCTGAATGCGGCTTCTGAAATGATGCCGCTCAGTTGGGCACATTGGGGCAAGATTCACCCATTTGCTCCGGCGGATCAGGCAGAGGGATATAAATATATTATTGATGAGTTAAGCAAATATCTCTGTGAGATCACCGCCTTTGATGCCTGCAGCCTGCAACCCAACAGCGGTGCACAGGGTGAATATGCCGGGTTGCTGACTATCAAAGCATACCATGAAAGCCGCGGCGATCATCACCGCAATGTGATGCTGATACCAATCTCTGCACATGGCACCAACCCTGCTTCTGCTGTAATGGCCGGAATGAAAGTGGTGGTGGTGAAAGCACTGGAGAACGGCTACATTGATGTGGAAGACCTGAAAGCAAAAGCAGCACAACATGCAGCAAATCTTTCGGGCATCATGATCACCTATCCCAGCACTTATGGTGTGTATGAAGAAACGGTGAAAGAGATCACTGCTATTATTCACAAGCATGGCGGGCAGGTGTATATGGATGGCGCCAATATGAATGCACAGGTGGGACTGACTGCTCCCGGCCTGATCGGCGCTGATGTTTGTCATTTGAATTTGCATAAAACATTCGCCATTCCGCATGGCGGTGGCGGCCCCGGTATGGGCCCGATTTGTGTGAAAAAGCATCTTGCTGAATTTTTGCCCGGCCATGTGTCTGACAACTCAAAGCTGTCTGACACATACAATGCCGTTTCAGCTGCTCCTTATGGTTCTGCATCTATTCTGCTTATTAGCTATGGTTATATCCGGATGCTGGGCAAACAAGGAGTGAAAGCTGCAACAGAGTACGCAATACTCAATGCAAATTACATGCGGGCAAGACTTGAAGGCCAGTTTGATATTCTATACACCAATCACAATGGTCAGTGTGCCCATGAATTCATCGTTGACCTTCGTCCGTTTAAAAAATCGGCTGAAGTGGAAGCCGAGGATGTAGCAAAACGACTGATGGATTATGGCTTTCATGCACCTACGATGAGCTTCCCGGTGCCGGGCACTATTATGATAGAGCCGACAGAAAGTGAGGACAAAGCCGAACTCGATCGCTTTTGCGATGCATTGATTTCCATCCGTGAAGAGATCAAAACCATTGAAGAAGGAAGGATGGATAAAAAAGATAATCCGCTGAAGAATGCACCACATACACAGTTGGTTGTAACTGCCGATGAATGGAAACATCCTTACTCAAGACAGGAGGCTGCATTCCCGCTCTATTATGTTACTCAAAATAAATTCTGGCCTTCTGTGGCAAGAGTGAATAACACACACGGCGACAGAAATCTCATCTGTACCTGTGAGCCTGTGGAATCATATATGGAGTCAACTGCCTGATGAAGAAATTGTCACCTGTAGCCTGATAAAGGCTTATAATGATTGAAAATACTGATTAAAACAAAGAGGTCGCCCCAAACAGGCGACCTCTTTTATCTAAGGTAGCATAGCGATTAATTGCCTCTTCCCCGTCCGTTTCCCCTGCCATTGTTTCCTTCACCGCCTCTGCGTTGATTGGAATTTTCTCTTCTTTCAAACTGACGTGGTTGTTCCTGTCTTCTTTCATTCATCCTGGGAGCAGGACGTTGTGGAGTTTCCCTTCTTATTTCCTGCCTCGGTTGGGTTGCCGGGCGGTTAGCAGGCCGATCCACACGTCGGTTGTTATTGCCCGGACCAACATTTGGTCTTTCTGCCGGTCTCGTTACCCTTTCCCGTTGACCGGGTTGAGGGTTACTATTTCTTTCAAAAGGTCGTATCCGCCCAGGATCGTTCACCCGGCCATTATTGTTGGATTGTGGACGAACATCGTTTCTTCTTTCTCCGGGCCTGTTAATGTTACCATTCCTTTGCTGCGGACGGTTATTGTCCTGCGGCCTGGTAACAGGATTGCGCCTTTCGTTATTCATCCGGTTGAAACGGTCATTATTCCTGTTGCCGGGTTGTTGCACCCTGTTATTATTTCCGGGCCTGAAATTGTTATCACGACGTCCGTTATTATTCCGGAAGCGGTCATTATTTCCATTGATACGACCGTTGTTGTTTCTTTCAAAACGATTATTCATGGCCCGCTGCCTGTCATAACGTTCAAACTGGCGGGGAGCAAAACGCCTGTCATCGAAGCGACGGACAACCGGGCGGTAAACATTCACCTGATTATTGATAAACACATTCCGGCCACGTCTTGAAGACTGCACAATTCTCACTGGTGAGATGCGTCCCGTGTATACTTCAAAATGAGCCCTGCGTGGACCGGTAATGAAAATATTACGGTTGAAACTGAAATGAGTGATGATCGTTGTTTGCCGTATGATCGTTACGTTTTGCCGGCGATCAATAAAATAGCTGTGAATATTCGGGTAAAGAATATAGCGCCTTGGCGCAAAACTCCAGAAATCATATGGCGGGGCATAAGTACCGATAGAAAAATTCACCCCTACATTGATTCCGGGCCGGATCGGAGCCCATCCGTAATAATCACCTCCATCTCTCCAGGCCACCCATGCAGGCGACCAGTCATAACCGGGCACCCAAAGCCATCCGTAGTATGGATCCTGGTCCCAACGGCCATAGTGAAATGGTGCCCAACCCCAGTCAAAATCAGATACCCACATCCACTCATAGTCATCAGTATAAACCCAATGACCATTGCTTCCGTATGGACGAAAATCAGGACCGGCATCCGGAATCCACACATAACCGTGCTGCGGATGATCTACCCATTGCCCGTGAGGACTGAGTTCATCATAAAAAGTCTGGAATGTTACTTCCCCGTTGTTATCGTTATACTGCTGATATTGATCCGGGGGATAGGGCTGTGCAACTAAGTCGCTTCGCCAGGAACTGCCGAGCATGATTAACAATGCCGCAGCAGCGATTTTCAAGATACGTTTCATGGACGATTGATTTTTGTAAAAAACAGGTTCATAAAAATTGTTTAACTGGTTTTCTTCTATCCACAACAGTTGGACGCTATTATTATGCCATGAGAGTTATTCATAAACTGCAATACCGGTCTTTTAGCAAAACATTGTATTGCTGTTATAAAAAATCAAAAGGCTGTTTCAATTAAGAACAGCCTTTGAGAAATTATTTTTTTGCTTACATTAATCCCTTCGCACCCTGAAGTTGCAGGTAACCGTACGGGTGACGCCTGAGAAATTCATTTGTACATTGAAGCTGCCTGCAATAAAGCCGGTTGTTACCGGTCCAAACTCAGATACAGTGACCGCCGGGTTTGCCGAAACGATCTGCTGGCTGTTTATGCCTGCACCCAAAGAGATCATACAATTACTGATATTAAAGCTGCCGGTGGCTGTAGCAGGGAAAGTAACATTAATAAAGTTGTTGGAGCCGGCAGACCTGTAAGCATACAGCGTTTTATTGGTGTTGACAGCGCCGGAGTCCATCAGCACCAGGTTATCTGGCGGCTCAACAAAATTGTGGGGTGTTCCATCTATCAGCAACTCTACAAATTGTGTTGCAGATGTGCCGCAGGCCTGCAAAGTACCGATGTTCGCTGTTCCGCTTGTGCCGGTTCCAGAAATCGTCGCACCCTGTTGCAAAGCAGTATAATCAACCGGCAGAACAGAAAAATTAAGTGTTGTACCGCTGCAATTTAAAATTGTTAAGGAAAAAGTTCCATTTGATACCGGGGCTGTATATGAATTGCCACCTGCAGTGTAAACAATAGCTGCTCCACTGGTTACATTGGCACTGCTACAATTCTGAATGACTCCCGTAATGGTGAGACTGTTGGGTGCCGGTATGTTTACCGTGATCGAACCCAGAGTGGCGCTGCTGCTGAAAGGGCCTATATTCTGCGAGGCCACCACATTACCACACTGATCAAGAATTTCCAGCACCAGGGCTTCATTTCTTGGCACTTTGCCACAGAGGTTGCCCAGTGAATCGGTGCGGCCATAACCAAATGAACCATTTGGTCTTTTGATGCGAACCTGAACATTGTTCAATGGGTTGGCATGAACCGGTTCTGTAATGGTCATACAAATATCAACAAGCGGAAAAGGGGCATCGCAGTTCCAGAATGAAAAATGAGACACTTCTGCTATATAAAGGTTGCCGCTTTTCTTTGCCTGTCCTTCCTGCTTCCACCGACCGTTGGTCTCATCAAAATGCCAGAGGTCTATCGTGGCCGGTGCAGTAGCTGAAATTGAAGCAGGAACCGGGAACGTAAGCTCTGCTTTTTTGCCCGAAGCAATCTTCAGTGCCTGGCCTCCGCCACCTGTCAATTCCACACCCAGCATCCCAAAACTTTCAAGACCTCTTTCTTCTCCGGCTGTAGTGATACCGCGGAGATCACCGGGCATGATATAAGGAAAATCAGTGCTGGTGGGATCAAGCCATGTCATTGCCACATTCACAGTTCCTGTATAGGCATTTCCTGATGCATCGGTGACTGCATCAGCAGGCATCACCAATTTGGCCCCACCTGCAAGATTCACTGTTCCTCCGGTGGAACCGGCAAAGGCTCCGCTACTATTTTTTCGTAGCAATTTGATACGAACAGTATGAACTCTGTCTGTTACCGTCAGGAAACTCCTGCTGCCGGCGAAAAAACCATTCTTTGTGACTTTCACATGCCCGTTATTTTTTGACAGGGAAATATTCTTAAAAGCAAAAACACCATAGCGATCGGTGCTGGTTATGCTGCCTCCGCTTGTAACAGTCGCCCCTGAAACAGGTACATTGTTCTCATCCACCACTATCCCCCTTATACCGGCATTCACTTTTTCCATGTCAATATCAACAGGAGGCGGAGCCGGGTCGCCAATATCACCTATGACCTCTTTCTGGCAGCCGGTCGAAAAAAATAATGCAATAGATAAGATCAGGGCAGCAATTGCTGAAAAACGCAGGACAATTTTTTTCATACAGTTGGTTTAGAAAGTAGAATATATCAACAGGATATAGTTTAAATATCCCATAAAATTAATCAATCTGTTTCCGGATGCAAGTTTGTATCTTTAAAATCCTCCTAAAAAAATAACTATGGATCAACGATTTATTAACCTCTACGACGAGTACACCCACAAACCACTTAACCGGCAGGAATTTCTCAAAAGACTGACAATACTTGCCGGCGGAACCGCTGCAGCAATGGCCCTGCTTCCCCTGCTGGAAGTGAATTATGCCAATGCCGCTGTGACCAGCAGTGATGACTTGTTTACAGAATACATTACCTACCCCGGTGTTCCTGCTGAAATGAAAGCCTATGTAGCAAGACCTAAAGAGGAAAAGAAATATGCAGCGGTGGTGGTAATCCATGAAAACCGCGGCCTTAATGCCCATATTGAAGATGTGGCACGCCGGGCCGCCAATGCCGGTTACCTCGCAATAGCACCCAATGCACTGGCGCCATTAGGTGGCACCCCGGAAAATGCAGATGAAGCGAGAACAAAATTCCAGCAACTAAAAGCAGAGGACAACCTGAAGAACTTTTTAGGTGTTTTTGACTATTTGCCAAACAGAAAAGACTACAACGGCAATGTGGGTTGTGTGGGATTTTGCTGGGGGGGAGCTATGTCCAACAACCTTGCAGTAAATGTTCCCGTTCTGAAAGCTGCTGTTCCTTTCTATGGCCGCCAGCCTAAAGCGGAGGATGTGCCAAAAATAAAAGCCGCCCTGCAATTGCATTATGCAGAGATGGACCAGGGAGTAAATGCAGGAATTGCAACCTATGAAGAGGCCTTAAAAAATAATAAGATCACTTATGAAATGTATATGTATGAAGGCGCACAACATGCTTTTCATAATGATACAGCCCCGACAAGATATAATGAAGCAGCGGCTAAATTAGCCTGGCAACGGGCAATAGAGTTTTTTGGGAAACACCTGAAATAAAAATAAAAAGAGGACTTAGTCCTCCTTTTTTATAATTATTTATTGTTTTACTTCCACCGTCACAGAGGTTGCCATCCTGCCGCCATAGGAACGATGCAGCCCGTCGGCAAACTGTAAAGTGATACGATGTTTACCCGGCGCCAGTTTCAGTTCTGTTTCTGTTTGCCCGCGGCCAAAATGAATATGTGCTGAATCCATCGGGATGACTTTGCCTGTTTCCACTGAGTCACCGGCATCTACAAGAATGTGATGATGACCAACTCCGGCAATCACCGGGCCTGCCGTATCAACCCTGATGCCATTGGTACCCATTTCTACCCGCAGAGGTGAAGAAACAGTTGCGCCGTCTTTCAGATTTTTGAAAAATACATTTGCGCCTTCGGGCACAGCAGGTAATTCAGGCACGCCGCCGGTTGTTCCCGCATTATGATCCATGCTGTGGTCATTGCCGCTGCCGGAGTCCTTGTCTGTTTTATCCGCATCGCCTGCATTGTTACATGCCAGCATCAAAACCAGGCCAGCTACAGGAAAAATGAATTTTATTTTCATACTCATTAAATTATTTATCGCCAAAGGTAGCTCTATTTTGAAGACGGTTGAATGATGAATGATAAACGGGGCGAAGCATTAACTTCGCATTCCCGGATGCACCTGAAAGATTATTACCAAATACTGGAACTGGAGCCTTCTGCCGGTTTATCAGAGATCAAACAGGCATACAGGCGGCTGGCGCAAATTCACCATCCCGACAAGAATAACAACGATCCTTATTCTGCCTCCCTGTTTGCGGATATTAAGGAAGCTTATGAAGTGCTGACCAATCCTTCTAAAAAAGAGCAATACCTGCAGCAACGATGGTATAATCAAAGCATCGGAAAAAAGAAAACACAACAGGTCATTACCCCGGCCAATATCTTAAAAGAATCATTGGAATTAGAAAGATATGTTGCTGCACTGGATGTGCACCGGATGGACAAAGAGGGTTTGCTGGAATATATCCTGGCCCATTTGAATGACACTGTCATAAAGAAACTGAATGAATTCAATGAACAGGATGTGAATGATACCATCATTCAAACCACCTTAAAAAGTATGCGGGTGCTGAAGACCTGGCAGGCTATCCGTGCGGCCACTCCGTTATATCAACTGGCAGGCGCCGGATCAAAAATGTTGATTGATGACACACTTCGTGAGATGAAACGGAAAGAAAAATGGGAAAGCAAAGAGCTATTGATCGTTCTGCTGGTCACTCTTGTTATTTGCCTGGTCATCTGGCTGAGTTTGTAAACAAATTAAATTATTTTTTTTTAAAATATAAAATAGCCTAATTTCCTCTATTCTTTCTTCCCCCCTGAAGACCCCATCTGTTCTGCTACGAGAACTAAGCATCATTTCTTAACCACAAAACAAAACATCATGAAACAGATTTTTATGGGTTTGGCCCTGTCCGTATTCCTGCTTGCCTGCAACAACGAGAAAAAAGATGACCAGCCTGCTGATGGGGGAACAACCGTGAGCTCCGACGGCAAAACACCCGACAGCGAATTATTGGATGTTAGCGAAGGAGATATTGTGAAAAACTCATTTAATGCGCTAAGTAAGGGAGATATTGACGCAATGACAGCTAATTTTGCTGATACTATTCGTTATAACTGGTCGAATGGTGACAGTCTTGTTGGTAAAAAAGCTGTGGTTGATTACTGGACCAGCCGCAAGGGAATTCTTGATTCGTTGAGCTTTTCCGAAGAAATCATTCTTCCCGTGCAGGTAAATAAACCGCAGGCAGAGTCCGTATCACCCGGAAAATGGATATTATACTGGTCAATGGTGAATGTGAAATATAAAAACGGAAAAAAACTTACTTTCTGGTCGCACAGTGTTAATCACCTGAACAAGGACGGGAAAGTTGATTTTATCAGCATATACCAGGACAGGGCGCCGATCATTGAAGCCACAAAGGACCTTGTAAAATAAAAGTTTGCTATTGTACGAAAGGCCCCGCTTCCTGCAAAGAAGGCGGGGCTTATCTTTGCGCCATGCATTATGTTTCTGCAGAAGGGCTTACCAAGAGTTATGGCATCACTCCCCTTTTTTCCGGCATCTCATTTCATATTGAGGAAGGCGACAAGATCGCACTGGTGGCCCGGAACGGATCAGGTAAAACCACCCTCCTCAAAATTCTTGCCGGCAAGGAAACGGCTGACGATGGCAAATGCCGGATACATAAAGATGTAGATGTGGTATTGTTTGAACAGGAGCCTTCTTTTATTGAAGAAAGATCAATCCTCGAAAATATTTTTTTCCACGACCACCCCATCATCAATGCCATTAAAGAATATGAAGCCATCAGTGTAGAGGGTAATCCTGAAAAACTCAGCGCTGCCATCATTAAAATGGATGAACTCGGCGCCTGGGATTTTGATGCCAAAGTAAAACAGGTATTGGGCAAGTTGAATATTCATCACCTGCATCAGCCCGTAAATACCCTGAGCGGGGGGCAACGCAAAAGAGTGGCACTCGCCAAAACACTTATTGATATTGGCTTTGAACACAAGCATGTGCTGCTGATCATGGACGAACCCACCAACCACCTGGATGTGGAAATGGTGGAATGGCTCGAGCATTATTTAGATAAAGAAAATGTGACCCTGCTGCTGGTGACGCATGACCGGTATTTCCTTGATACAGTTTGTGAAGAAATATGGGAGCTTGATGGCAGCAACCTGTATGTGTATAAAGGAGATTATGAAAATTACCTGGAGAAAAAAGCAGCAAGGCTGGAAAATGAGCAGGCAAGTATTGATAAAGCAAGAAACACTTACCGGAAAGAACTGGAATGGATGCGGAAGCAACCCAAAGCAAGAACCACCAAGAGCAAAAGCCGGCAAGATAATTTTTACGAAGTTGAAAAGAGAGCCACACAAAAAACAGATGAAGAGCAACTGCAATTGCAGATGAAAATGAACCGGCTTGGCGGAAAAGTGGCGGAGTTAAAAAAACTATACAAAAGCTATGGGGATAAAGTGATCATGAAGGGCTTTGATTATACTTTTAAGAAAGGAGAACGGATTGGTATCATTGGAAAGAACGGAGCCGGAAAATCAACGTTCATTAATATCCTTCAGGGAATTGAACCTGCCGACAGCGGCAAAGTGAATGTAGGTGATACGGTTATTTTTGGTAACTACGCCCAACAGGGACTGCTGATAAAAGAAGATATGCGGGTCATTGAGTTTGTCAAAAATATAGCCGAGAATTTTCCGCTGGCATCGGGCGGCTCACTCAGTGCGGCCCAGTTTCTGCAATTGTTCCTTTTCGATCCTGACAAACAATATACTTATATCAGCAGCCTGAGCGGTGGCGAGAAAAGAAGGCTGCATTTACTATCTATTCTTTTCCGCAATCCCAATTTTTTAATTCTGGATGAACCTACAAATGACCTTGACCTGCCTACACTTTCCGTATTGGAAAATTTTTTGAATGAATTTCCCGGCTGCCTCATCATTGTTTCGCATGACCGCTATTTCATGGACCGCCTGGTGGATCATTTATTTGTGTTTGAAGGAGACGGAGTGATCAGGGATTTTCCCGGCAATTATTCACAGTACCGGCTCGAAAAATTGAGAGCTGAAAATCAGCCACGGCAAATGCCGGGTCAGCAAGCGAATGAAAAAAATGAAATCCTAAGTAAGACTCTGCCAGAACCGGATAATAAAAGGAGGCAACTAACCTTTAAAGAAAAAAGGGAGTTTGAACAGCTTGAACAGGATATCACATCATTGACAAAAGAAAAAGAAGTTATCTCTGAAAAATTAAACAGCGGTGACACTTCTTTTGAAGAATTACAGCAATTGTCTGGTCGTATCGGCGAGGTGACACGACAATTAGATGAGAAAGAACTGCGCTGGCTGGAATTAAGCGAAATCAGCAGTTGAAAAGCGGAAAGTGATAGCATCACAAATTTTCCTATCTTTTGCCTGCAAACCATCCTTTATGCTGCCTTTACTTCTCCAGGTATTGATAGCCGCTGCTATATTGCCGGTCAACCAGGATATGGACACATATAATGGCAGGCAAGCTCAAAAGCTTATTGACATAAAGGTCACTGCAGACGGCTGGGCGATCACCGGCAGGGACACTATCAGTGTTTTAGAAATTGCCGATGAGTTGCGAACCCGGCTTTGGAAAAGCTACCTGGGCACCGGAAAAATGCCAACAGCTATCCGCATCAGTTATGACGATAATGTGCCGCTGACCACAAGGGAAACTGCCGAAAAAGCTGTGAAAGAAGCACAAGGCAAGGCGCTGACAGAACTGTGCCTGCAAAAAAACAAAAAACGTTTTGAAGAACTCAGTGACAACCAGCAAAACAGGATCAGGAAAAAATTTCCAATTCTATTTCAACAACAATACTCAAATCCCTGACAGATATGCGAATAACCAGATTGGTCTTGTTTGGCCTCACCCTTCATCTTTATTCGGTAAGTAGCCAGTCACAAGTGATCAATATTGAAAATGCCCGTATGCAATCTGATTCGCTTGGCTGGGATGGCAGGTTTGGCGCTGGCGTAACTATTGCCAGGAATATCCGCGACATTATTATTGTGAATGCTGCCGTTCATGTGCAGAAAAAGACTGAACGAAATCTTTGGCTCATCTATGGTAACACAGATTTTTTAAAAGCTGCAGAACAGGAGTTCTTCAATAACAGCTTTATTCATTTCCGCTTTAACCGAAAACTTGGTCCTGTAATAAGATGGGAAGCTTTCATACAGGCCCAAAACAATCATATCACCCTGATTGATTCAAGATTGTTGTTAGGTACAGGTCCCCGTTTCAGAATACTCAAAGAAAAAAAATTACGGCTATACGCTGCTTCTTTAATAATGTTTGAAAGAGAAAAAGAGCTCACAAACCCCGTTGTATTGCACAATGACATCCGCAGCAGCAGCTATGTTTCATTTACCATTACGCCAAATGATAATGTAGAGATCGTCAGCACCACGTTTTTCCAGCCCTTGCTAAAAAAATTGGATGATTTCAGGATCATGAATCAAAGCTCCTTTGAAATAAAAGCCAGCAGGCACCTCACTTTCAATATGCAGTGGAATTTTCTGTATGACAGATATCCGGCCGGCACAGCACCAAAAGTTAACTATAGTTTTAATACAGGCTTTGGCTATCTTTTCAGACCTAAAAAATAAAAGAAGTATAGGCTCTTCTATCATAATACCTGTATCCTTTATTCTCCCATTTGGTGCCAGATAGAATGGAATGGATAAAACCGTTCAGTTCTACCTGTTGCGTATGATAAATTCCCCTGTCAGGGTTGGATTTGAAAAAGAATTGTATCCTTTTATCAGCGCTTTTATAAATGGAAAGACTGTCATGCTCCGCCTTATCAAAAACAAAATCGTTCTGCAAATGCCGGAGAAACAAATGGCCACGGTGCCAGGTGCCGCCCGTGGCCGAAACAACCGGCTTGCCATTATATAAAGCAATGCTGTCGTTATAGGCAAATAAATTCAGCGATGAACCTTTTACTTCTTTGAGCCATTTGCTGAAAACCATATAATAAGAGCTGTCATAGCCATAATTGCTGTCAATAAAACTGATCCGTTTGATCTTTGAAGGAATATTTTGCACTCCTGCCAGATAGCCAAAGATAAAACTACCGCCACCGCTATGCCCGTTCAGATAAACCGATTTCCTTTTTGTACTGAATAACCCAGTCAATGAATCAATGATATGCGGAATGCTGATTTTAAACCCAGGATGCCGCTGCTTCCATGCCGGCCAGCTTTTAAGATTATTTTCCAGGTAAATCAGCACCACATTTTTCTTTTTTATCTTCTCCCGGATGAATAATGTCTGGGCCCTGATGTGCTGGATGTCGAAATGCCAGTCATCACCGGGTTCCATTTTCTTTCCCATGGTTTGTTCTGTGCTGTTGCCGTTGGGAAGGGCATAAAAAATAATGATCGTCTCCCTGCTTTTTTTAAAATTACCCGGTTTGTCAATGGTCACTCTTACACTGTCCCTCATATAAAACCGGCTGATCTCACCCGGAAGTTTCTGCGCATTTAAACACAAGGGGAGCAAAAGAAGGTTTATAACATATATAGTAAACTGTTTTTTCAAAGCATCTGTTCAGTAAAAAAGTAAAATCCCCATAGCATTAAAGTTAATGTGAATAAAAAATCACAAACAATTAAATTTTCTATCGCCTTATGATCAAACAATTGTACATGAAACTCGTAGTTTTCCCATAACAACATTCATCCAAACTGTTTGATGCATCGTAGTTTCTTTATACTTTGCGATCTCATCCGAACCCAATTCCTGCGATAAACAACAACTCCAGTATCCGGATTGTTAACTAAAATCGTAACCCCATGAGCAGGAATTTTAGTCCGGACCCCGTACTTATTGACCAGTTGCGCCTTGATGACAGCAACGCCTTTGAAGAGATCTTCCATCGTTACTCTCATTTGCTGTACACTTATTGTTTCGAAAAACTCGCCTCTCCTGAAGATGCCCGGCATATCGTTCGTGACATCTTTGTTTCACTTTGGGAGAAAAGGTATGAATTGCCGGTGGATTTTTCGGTATCTCTGTATTTATACACAGAGGTGAGAAGATCAGTGGTTACAGCTGTTTGCAAAAAATTGAACGATGAAAAGGACATCAGCCTTCTAAAAGAACATATCATACCCGGCTTCAAAGCCTCAAAACTGGCAGAAGCCCGGGAACCTGTAAAAGCGAAAACGCCGGTTGCTATTATGCCCCGGCCTGTATCAGCTCAAAACAATTACACGGAATACTGGTGGAAAAATCTTTTCTTCCGCAGCCTGAACTTTAAACAGCTACGGTATACCATGCAAAAAGTGATGCACCTGTGGTAATAACTATACATCATCCGTTAACCTTCAATATTGCCTTATGACAACAGAAACATTACACAAAAAAGTAAGCAGGTATTTGCAAAAAAGATCATTGCCTGCCGAAACAAGACAAATACACAACTGGCTTTCCACTTCTGGTTCAGTCAAAGCTTCACTGACAGAAGAAGATATCGCTGTGATTAAAAATGAGATACTGGCTGAAGTACAGGCTTATACCGCTTACCCGCTGTTTCACCCGAAACCGGCCCCATGGTGGAAAAAGATCACAGCCATTTTTTAACGGCTGCCAACACCCTTGCAGGCTCAATATGTTGCATACACTTAAAGTGGCCGCGGGGGCATTTGGGAAAACCATCAGCGCTGCAGGGGCGGCACCAAAGCTTTTTGGTTTGAATCACATCATAAGGAAGTTGATCCCGTCCGGCGAGATAATTTTTTCCATAATAAGGATATTCGCCAAAAGCAGGTGTGGTATTGCCCCAAATTGAAACAACAGGTTTTTTAAATGCTGCCGCCACTTGCATAAAAGCACTGTCTGTTGAAATAACAAGTTTTGATTTTCTCAGCAGGTCTGCCGTTTCATTCACACTGAATTTGCCGCAGGCATTATACACTTTTATATCATCCACAGATGCGATCTCAGCGCCTGCAGCAGCATCTTCGTTATTTCCAACAAGGACTACAGGATGATCAATGGCTGCACAAAATTCTTTCCATCGCTTCAAAGGCCATTTACGGGTTTCGTAGTCTGCACCGATGGCGCAAACAATATATCCTGCATAGTGTGAACCAGGAATATCTTTTTTGCTTGTCTCCTCATTTCCAGGAATAAAATAGTCTAAGCCGCCGCCATCCTGGTTAATTCCAAAGTGAGCCGCCGCCTGAATATATCGTTCTGTTAAATGAACTGCGCTAAGCAGGTTTACTTTAAACTTTGTATATAGTTTTTTTCTTACCGTATCTGATTTCACAGAAAAAGTCTTCACTTTTAATTCATGTGTCAATCGCTTGCTGAGATGGCTGTTTTGAAGATCAAGGATATAATCATACTCTTCCGTTTTTAATTCTTCCGTCATCAATTCATAACTATGCGCCAATACATGCAGTTTGTCAATATGCGGATTGAATTCAATAACAGCCCTGCATTTGTCATCAGCTAAGAAATGCAGGGTCAACTCCGGAACCTGGTTCCTGAGGCAGCGAAGCAAGGGGGAGGCCTGGATGATCTCCGACATGGAGGAAAACCGAATAACCAGCAGTTTCATAGAAATCAAATTATCAAATTGATTATCAATATAATGTAATTAGCCTTCAATAGCAATAGAGGGAGGTAAAATTCTGACAATGGCCTTGTAAAGTTCTAAGACTTTTTTACCTTTGTAGCACTTCGGTTTCCGTACCGCTTCCGTTCCCATCCTTTTGAATATCCGTAATTCCACTTCCCTGAAAACCTGGCTTTAATCTAATTTGATAACAAAAAACAGGTTTTATGAAGAAGATTTACTCAATGTTGCACGATGAGAAGGTTCAGGGTAATTTAATTATCGCAACCATTTTTGTGGTTGTTCTTGCAGTTGTAATCCTTACCTGGGGCAAATAAGCTCCGAAATGGTCAGATAATTCCGTGAGCCTTTCTCCAAAAGAAAGTTACATTATTCCCCGGCTTTGCCGGGGTTTTTTGTGCCGGCATCAGGAAGCCCTTCTATCCTCTTCAAGGAAATTCAAATCCTTGTCAAACGTTTCCCTGATATTGGCAGCAGCAACCACAGTAATAAGCATAATAATTATTGCGGCCATCCATCCACCCGTAACATAATCGGTAACCCCTCTTAATCCCTGGAAAAGTGGCAGGATCAACACTGTCAGCATTCCTCTTACCATATTTGGTATAGTTGTAGCGGCAGTGCTGCGAAGATTTGTACCAAACTGTTCAGCACCCATAGTGACAAATATGGCCCAGAAACCTGTGCCAAAACCAAGACCCGCACATATCCAGTACATACCACTGGCTGTACCATTCCACTGCATAGTAAAATATAGCAACATGAATATGGCTGTAATACAATAGAAAATATAAAGAGCTTTCTTCCGGCTTTTTAACCACTGGCTCGCAAAACCAACGAGAATGTCACCAATTGAAATTGCTGCGTAAGCATACATAATGGCTTTGCCTGGGTCTATCTTTTCTTTGATACCCATTTGCTTTCCAAATTCGCTGGAAAAAGTGACCAACACTCCTATTACAAACCAGGTAGGCAGACCAATAAGAATACTGAGAATATATCTCTTAAACCGATCTGCATTACTAAACAGCATGAAGAAATTACCTCTCTGCACATTAGTCTTCTTAATATCATGATACATGCCCGACTCAAATACCGAAATCCGGAGGAATAGCAGCAAGAGGCCCATTCCACCGCCAATAAAATAGCAGGTACGCCAGTGAAAATTTTCTTTCATGATAAAAGCCACTACTGCCCCGGTTAAACCAATGCCGGCAACCATGGAGGTAGCAATTCCTCTTTTTTTCTTTGGAATCAACTCAGAGACAAGTGTTATCCCTGCACCTAATTCACCTGCAAGACCAAGACCGGCAATGAATCTTATGATACGGTACTGTGTTGCATCTTCTACAAATCCATTGGCAATATTTGCCAATGAGTATAATAATATAGAACCAAACAAAACGCTTAACCTTCCCCGCTTATCTCCCATCACGCCCCAAATAATTCCGCCAAGTAAAAGTCCTGCCATCTGCCACCCAATGATGGCTTCGCCTTCCGTTGTTATCATTGCATCAGTCAAACCCAGGTCCCTGAGGCTTTCTACACGGATGATGCCGAACAACAACAGGTCGTATATATCAACAAAATAGCCAAGTGCAGCTACAATAACGGGAAATGATAAAATACCATACTGTTTACGCTCCATAATCTATCACTGTGAAATATCAGTGGTTGAATTTGCGCCAGTGTCGTTCTTATGTTTCTTCCTCGAACTGATCAGTTTTATGATCACCGGCGCTGTGGTCACCAGCACAATACCCAATACGATCAGTTCAAGATGTTCTTTTAAATCAAACCCAAACTGGTGCAATATCCATTTCTGTAAAAAATAACCGGCGAAGATCATGCTGAATACCCAGGCGATGCAACCTACTACATTATAGAAATGAAATTTTTTCCGGTCCATTTGTACAATGCCTGCCACAATAGGTGCAAAAGTGCGGATGAACGGAAGAAAACGGGCCACTACAATGGCGCCGCCTCCATGCTTATCATAAAATTCCTGTGCCTGGTACAGGTATCTTTTTTTGAACAATAGCCTGTCTTTCCAGTTAAACATGGCAGGTCCCACTTTGCGACCGGTCCAGTAACCAACGGCATTGCCGGCGATACCACAAATTGCAATAAGCCCAACCAGTACAAAAAGATCAACCCATTCATTTTGAATATGTCCCATACCAATCAGTTTCAGAAACTGGTAGGCCAGACCCGGTGATTCACCAATTTTATGGGCATAGATTCCGGCAACAAACAATAAAGAATCGCCGGGTAAAAAGAACCCGGCAAACAAACCTGTTTCAGCAAAAACTACAAATAATAACAACCAAAGCCCGCCATTTTCGATATAGAACTGCGGCTGTAATAAGTTGCTCCAATGAAAACCGGCATCCAATAATTCAAACATGATGTGATGTGTATTTTATTTTAAGGTGCAGACGATGGTTTTTCAAGTTTACCCAATGACTTGGCGATAATGGTTGCAACAGTACAATCGCTTGTTACATTGGCCACTGTCCGCACCATATCAAGAGGCCTGTCAACGGCAAATATAAGTGCAAGACCGGCTTCAGGAATTCCTGCTTGTGCCAATACGATCACCAGCATCACCATGCCTGCACTGGGCACAGCTGCAGAACCAATAGAGGCCAATGTTGCCGTAACAATGATGCCCAATTGAGCTGTCAGGCTCAGGTCCATGCCGAATGCCTGCGCAATGAACACAGCCGCTACCGCCTGGTAAAGACTGGTGCCGTCCATATTCACCGTGGCGCCGATTGGTAATACAAAACTGGACACTTCGTTATCCACTCCCACTCTCTTTTCAACGGTTTCCATGGTAACAGGGAGTGTGGCTGCACTGGAACTGGTAGAAAAAGCCAGCAACTGTGCAGGAGAAACCTGTTTGATGAATCCAACAGGATTTCGCCTCGTAAAAAGATATATAAGCGTTGGATAGAAAATGAAAATCAAAATAACTAGACCTGTCAGCACGGTGATGGCATATTTGCCAAGGGCTTTGAATATTTCAAAGCTTGGAGATTCCGCTACGAGAGCTGCCATGAGTGCAAAAACACCAAACGGCGCTGCGATCATGATCAGGTCAATCATTTTAAGAATAACATCGTTGAAGCTGTCAAAGAAATCCTTTACAGGTTTTGCCCTGTCCGGGGGGATCAGTATCAATGCAACACCCAAAAAAAGAGCAAAGAATATCACCTGCAGCATGGTGGAATTGGAAGATGCTGCTTTTACAATATTATCGGGAACGATGTCTTCTATAAACTTTAGCGGGCCTGCTCCTTTTTGCTGTGCTGCCTCCTTTTGTTTTTCTCCTGCATCGGCGCTATAGGCCGACATCATCTGTGTTCTTGTTTCCGGGCTGATCGCTTTGCCGGGTTTAATCAGGTTGACTATCACTAATCCAAGACATACTGCAAAAACAGTGGTGAACAAATAAAAACCCACTGCCCTGAATCCCATTTTCGACAGTTTGGAAATATCTTTCAGATCAGAAATTCCTTTTACCAAAGAAGCAAGGATCAATGGTACGGCTATCAGCTTAAGTGCATTAATGAAAATATTACCAAAAGGTTTGATCCAGTCCTTGGTAACCTGCACTCCCCAGCTGAACTGTATGATGACAAGGGCAAACAATACTCCCAGCACCATCCCCCCGATGATCTTAATATATAATGGGATTCTTTTCATCTGAACCTGGTTTGGTTAAAAGCGAAACAAAAGCCCAAAATAGGATATTTTTCAGCACCAGCCGAAAATGCGGCATTTATACCGGCAACTCCTATTTTCGCATGGCTGTCAAAAATGACCGCCGGTCAAAATCTCAGAAAAAACACAGCTTCCTATGATAAAAGATTAAAATAAGTAAATACCTTAAACGCTTAAAACAAAACCAATGATAAAGTTTCTGATAAGGAGAATATTACTGCTCTTAGTGATGGCTGTTCCTGTTTTCGCTTCAGCACAGGACACAGCGCCGGGTTCAAAGGGGCTTGATGAACGCATCAACGAGAAATTTGCACCTATTGCCAACTGGTGGGAACGGGTGGTGTTTTTCCCGGTTCGTTTTTCTGAAAATGTACAGGTCCCGTTTGTCGTAGTGCTATTGGTGGCTGGGGCTTTATTTTTCACTCTTTATTTCTCCTTTGTTAATATAAGACGGTTTGCATTGTCCATTAGAGTTGTGAGGGGAAAATACGATCATCTCGATCACCATTCCGCCATTGAGAAAGCCGAAGTAAATATTGTAGATGGAGATATCAAACGCACTATTGCAGATGAATCGCATCATGGTGAAGTGAACCACTTCCAGGCCCTCGCCACGGCTGTTTCTGGAACAGTTGGTTTAGGAAATATCGCCGGTGTGGCCGTAGCCATTTCTATTGGCGGCCCCGGTGCCACCTTCTGGATGATACTTTGCGGTTTGCTGGGAATGAGCACCAAATTTGTTGAATGTACATTAGGTGTAAAGTATAGGGATCTGGATGCTAAAGGAACTGTTTATGGAGGCCCGATGTATTACCTGAGCAAAGGATTAAAAGAAAAAGGATTCGGATTACTTGGAAAAGGACTGGCTATCTTGTTTGCTATTCTTTGTGTGGGTGGCTCCCTGGGCGGGGGTAACGCATTTCAGAGTAACCAGGCTGCTGCGCAAATTGTTAGTATGACGGGTATGCAGGGAGGTTCTTCCGGTTTTTATGTCGGCTTGATCATGGCAATCCTGGTTGGCGTTGTTATCATCGGTGGAATAAAGCGGATTGCAACGGTTACAGAAAAGGTCGTTCCGTTTATGGCCGGTTTGTATATTCTTGCTTCACTCATTATCATCTTTGCCCATTTCTCAATCATTGATGATGCATTTGCCCTGATTTTCAGAGAAGCTTTCTCTCCTTCCGCCGGCTTGGGAGGTTTTGCCGGGGTGCTGATCATGGGGTTCAGAAGGGCTGTTTTTTCCAATGAAGCCGGTGCCGGCTCGGCTGCCATTGCTCACTCTGCTGTAAGAACCAGGTATCCTGCTTCAGAGGGTTTGGTTTCATTGCTTGAACCCTTCATTGATACTGTGGTGATCTGTACGATGACAGCACTGGTTATAGTTATCTATAACATGAATGGTGTATTCACCTATGGAAGCCCGACTATCGGAGGTGTAGATCTTACTTCCGCCGCCTACAATGATGTGATTCCCCATTTCTCTTACGTATTGACAGTGGCAATAGTATTGTTTGCATTCTCCACCATGATCTCATGGTCTTACTATGGATTGCAGGCATGGAAATATTTGTTTGGCAGAGGAAAAGCTTCTGATCTTTCTTATAAACTTTTATTCCTTGCATTCGTAGTCATCGGCGCTTCGGCAACATTAGGCGCTGTGATCCAGTTTTCTGATGCCATGATTCTTGCCATGGTATTTCCCAACATGATCGGCTTGTTCTTCCTCTTCCCTAAGGTGAAGGAAGAACTGAACCGATATTTGAAAGCAATAAAAGAATCGAAAAAATAAAGGTATTGTATGGGCTTGTTTGTCAAAAAACCAATGGAACAACTGATGGCTGAGGCGCAAGCTGAAGGCCAAGGCACATTAAAAAGAACATTAAGCGCCACCTCGCTGGTTGCATTGGGCATTGGCGCTATCATCGGCGCAGGTCTTTTTTCGCTGACGGGTATTGCCGCAGCCGAAAATGCCGGGCCCGCAGTAACGATTTCCTTTATTCTTGCAGCAGTTGGTTGTGCATTTGCCGGCTTATGTTATGCAGAATTTGCATCTATGATCCCGGTGGCAGGCAGCGCCTATACTTACAGCTATGCCACTATGGGTGAATTCATTGCCTGGATCATTGGTTGGGACCTTGTGCTGGAGTATGCATTAGGAGCAGCCACAGTTGCCGTGAGTTGGTCAAGATACCTTTTGGAACTTCTTGCCAGCTTTAATATCCATTTTCCAAAATCACTGGTGTGTTCTCCATGGGAAACGGTGAAGCTTAGTGACGGCACCATTTATGACAGCGGATTGATCAATCTTCCGTCAATCATTATTGTTTTGATATTATCTGCTATTCTCATCCGCGGGACAAGAGGTTCATCAAGGATCAATGATGTACTTGTTATTCTGAAAATACTGGTAGTTATCACCTTTATCCTGTTGGGCTGGAGTCATATTGATGCGGCAAACTATGACCCCTATATCCCCGAAAACACAGGGAAATTTGAAAACTTCGGATGGACAGGTATTGCCACCGGCGCTGCAGTTGTTTTCTTTGCCTTTATCGGGTTTGATGCGGTAAGTACGGCGGCACAGGAAGCCAAAAATCCCAAAAAAGGTATGCCCATTGGGATACTTGGCTCATTGGTTATCTGTACCATACTTTACATTCTGTTTGCCCATGTAATGACGGGTCTTGTGAATTATAAGGATTTTGCCGGTGATGCTAAACCTGCTGCGACTGCTTTTGCCAAAACAGGCTATGGTTTTTTGCAAACCGCACTAATAATTGCCATTCTCGCTGGCTACACTTCCGTTATGCTGGTGATGTTGCTCGGGCAAAGCCGTGTATTTTATTCCATGAGCAAAGACGGACTTTTGCCGAAATTCTTCGGGCAGATTCATTCTAAATTCCATACACCATGGAAGACAAATATTTTCTTCATGGTGTTTGTAAGCATTTTTGCCGGGTTTGTCCCTGTCAGTGATCTTGGTCATATGGTAAGTATAGGAACATTGTTTGCATTTGTGCTGGTGTGTATCGGTGTGTTGGTAATGCGGAAGAGAATGCCCGAATTGCCCCGAGCCTTTAAAACACCCCTGGTACCCTTTGTTCCCGTTATGGGAATATTAGTTTGTGTGTACCTGATGTATGCACTTCCGGTTGAAAGCTGGTTCCGGCTTGCTATCTGGCTGGCATTAGGCCTGCTGATCTATTTTGTTTACGGAAGAAAGAATAGCAAACTCCGGAAAGAAGATGAGAAATCTTAAATAAAAAATTTTCTAATGAAAAACCGCCCCGGTTAGGGGCGGTTTTTCATTTACCCCCATTACCTTACTTTTGCAATCTTCAAATGACCGATTGACCCATTTGACCTTAATGACCTGAATTTTATGGGAAGAATTTTTGAAGTTCGTAAAGCCTCTATGTTTGCCCGCTGGGATAAAATGGCAAAAAACTTTACCCGTATTGGTAAAGAGATCATTATTGCTGTGAAAGCAGGCGGTTCCGATCCAAATTCCAATGCAGCGCTGCGCCGTTGTTTTCAGAATGCCCGCAGTGTGGGAATGCCGAAAGACCGTGTGGAAGCAGCCATAAAAAGAGCATTGGGTAAAGAACTGGTCAACTACGACGAGATCCTGTATGAAGGATATGGTCCGCATGGTGTGGCCATACTGGTAGAAACCGCAACGGATAATCATGTAAGAACCGTGGCCAACGTAAAATCTCATTTCAACAAAGGCGGCGGCACATTGGGAAACAGCGGCAGCGTGGCTTTCCAGTTTAAAAAAATGGGGGTTTTCAAATTGAAACCCGAAGGATTAAATGCAGAAGACCTCGAACTGGAGTTAATTGATTTCGGCCTGGAAGAATTAGGCGAAGGAACTGGTGAGAATGGAGAAGATGTATTGGTGGTTCGTGTCGGTTTTACCGATTTTGGCAATATGCAAAAAGCATTGGAAGATAAAGGCATCACTCCTATCAGCGCAGAACTGGAATGGATACCCACTGTTACAGTTCCTGTCACTGATGCACAGGCAGAAGATGTGAGTAAGCTGATTGAACGTTTAGAGCAGGATGATGATGTGCAGAAAGTGTTTCACAATATGGGATAACCACTAATCGTGAAAGAATACCCGGTTGTTTTATTCGATGGAGTCTGCAACCTCTGCAATCGCAGCGTTCAGTTTATCATTAAACGGGATAAGAAAAAACAGTTCCGCTTTGTATCACTTCAGGGAAGAACCGGGCAGGAACTCTTGCGGCAATTCAATCTGCCTGCAGACAGTTTCAATTCCTTTGTATTGGTTGAAAATGGGAAAGTGTATATCCGTTCTTCCGGTGCGTTGCGAATGACCAGGAAATTAAACGGTGCCTGGCCACTACTCTATATATTTATGATAGTGCCAAAATTCATCCGTGACGGAGTATATAACCGGATTGCCAAAAACAGGTATAAATGGTATGGCAAAAGGGAAGAGTGCATGGTACCGACACCAGAACTGAAAGAAAGGTTTCTTGATTAATCTATTATGCTGAAAATAGTTGTCAGACACCCTTGCTGCTGTCAGACAACTATCTCTCCTTTCATATAGAACACACATTTGCCGCCCATAATAACCCTGTCGCCTTTTTGTTCACAATATATTTCGCCTCCCCGTTTTGATAGTTGCAACGCCTTCATTTTCGTTTTGCCGAGTTTATAATTCCAGAATGGGATCAGTTGCGAATGGGCCGATCCTGTCACCGGGTCTTCATCAATACCGGCAATGGGTGCAAAAAAACGGGAAACAAAATCAACCTTTTTGCCCGGGGCAGTAATGATGACCATGCCATCGGTTTTTTTCATCAGCGTAAAATCGGGTTTGCAGTTCCTTACTGCTTCTTCATTGTTTAGTTCCACAAGAAAATCCCTGTGTTTGTAAACACCCATCACCTCGGGATTGCCCAGCGATTCCAGCAGGGCGGCCGGGTAGTCATCTGTTCTCTCCGGCATCCAGGACGGAAAATCAAGAAGAAAGCTTTCGCCATCCCTGCGAACCAGCAAGGGACCGCTTTTACTGTGGAAAGTGATCTGCGGCTTGTTATATCCCAAAAAATGATACAGCACAAAGGCAGAAGCCAGTGTGGCATGGCCACAGAGATTTATTTCCTGTTCGGGAGTGAACCAACGGATATCAAAATCATTTCCGTTTCTAACAAAGAATACAGTTTCTGCCAGGTTGTTTTCCATAGCGATGTTTTGCATCAGCGCATCATCCGGCCATTGTTCCAGGGGAATAACTGCTGCGGGGTTACCGGCAAACAATCCGGCTGCAAAAGCATCTACCTGGTAAAGTGTCAGGTTCATATACTTTTCTTTTTTTCATAAAATTGGGGTAGTGAAAGTTTATATTTTACAGCTACCACCCTGATCAAAAACACCAGGAGAACACAGATTACCTTGGACACATTTGCATCAAGCAATAATTTCCGGAAAAGGAAATAGGCTAATCCCCCAATGATGCAGGCCATTGCATAAATCTCTTTCCTGAACAGTAAGGGAACATTATTGAGTAGCACATCACGAATAACTCCGCCAAAGCAGGCTGTGATGGTACCGATAGCGATGCAAACACCTACACTGAAATTCTTTTCAATGCCCAGCTCGATTCCAATTATCGTAAACAATCCCAGCCCCAGCGCATCAAAAAGAAATAAAGTAGTGGTAAACTGTTTCAGGAGCCTGCCAAATATCATTGTGGCAATAGCAGAAGAAAAAATAACGATAGTTGCGGTTTCATTCCGCAACCAGCCAACCGGGAGGTTACCGATCATGATATCCCGCAGCGTACCTCCCCCAATGGCCGTAACAAATGACAATACCAGCACACCAAACGGATCAAGCCGTTTTTGCATGGCGAGAAAAGCTCCCGAAACAGCAAAGGCAAATGTTCCCAGAATATCAATGATGAAAAGAAAATTGGTGGACATTCGTTCTTATTAGTTAACCTGTTCCGGACCTCTACTTTGGAAAAAACCGCAATTTCTATTACTCATCATCCAGCCTGAAAGAAATCTTACAAATTACACCGTAGGTGCTCACTTTCCCGTTTTTCACATGTGCCTTGATGTCTTTTACAAAAACAGAATCAATGTTTCTTACAGTTTTAGAAGCTTCCTTTACTGCATTATTAATCGCATCATCAATTCCTTTGGAAGAAGTAGAAATAACTTCAATGACCTTAACAATTGACATAACAAATGATTTTAGCAGGTTTAAAAAACAGTTTACCAAAAAAAGGTACGACAATTCTTTATTCTGACATCATTTGTTTAATTATCGTTTCAATCTCTTCTGCATTTGGTTTGCTGAAATAATCACCATCGCTGCCATAGGCAGGCCGGTGGGCTTTGCCGGTGATGGTTCTTGGTGCTACATCAAGGTATTTATATCCTCCTTGTTCTTCCATCACTTTATTGAACATATATGCAGCAGCGCCACCGGGCACATCTTCGTCCACAAATACAATACGATTTGTTTTCTTTAATGACCTAAGTACCTTATGATGAATATCAAACGGCAGCAACGTTTGCACATCCACTATCTCGCAACTGATGCCCATCTTTTCCAGCACCGTTGCTGCTTCCTGTATAATGCGCAGCGTCGAACCATACGACACAACAGTAATATCTGTTCCTTCACGAAGAATTTCCGGAACACCCATCGGCACGGTGAATTCATTCAAATTGGCGGGCAATTTTTCTTTGAGCCTGTAACCATTCAGACATTCTATCACCAGGGCGGGTTCATTGCTGCGCAGCAAAGTATTATACATTCCGGTTGCCTGTGTCATATTCCTTGGCACACAGATATACATACCACGAAGAGAGTTTATGATCATCCCCATAGGCGAGCCGCTATGCCAGATGCCCTCAAGCCTGTGCCCTCTTGTGCGGACAATGAGCGGA
Source organism: uncultured Chitinophaga sp. (assembly GCA_964437415.1). GTDB lineage: Bacteria > Bacteroidota > Bacteroidia > Chitinophagales > Chitinophagaceae > CADEDV01. The sequence goes on from CAYTGN010000005.1 coordinate 30,574, forward strand.
CAGCTTTGCTTGCCAAATGTGCGGTAATGCAGTGTGGCGAGGTCATCACTCAACGGCTGCAAACCATACAATAAATAATCAAGGTATTGAATTTCAGCAATCGGCCTCAAACCCCGCCAAGCCAAACCAATGCCCTGACCCATGATCGTGAGTTCACGGATACCGGTATCGAATATCCTGTCTTTGCCATATTTGGCCTGCAAACCGGCAAAGCCCTGGTTCACATCTCCGATATATCCGAGATCTTCCCCAAATGCCACCACTTTAGGATTAGAAGCAAACAACTGATCAAAATACCTGTTCAGTACTTCATAGCCGTTGATCAGTGGAGAATCTTTATTGTACTTCGCTTCCACCACCGGCACTTTCAATGCACTCTTAGGGCCTTCGTTGTATAAATGAGAATTGAACAGTTCACTGTTTTCCTTTTGCAGATCTTTATAGTAATCCTTTATCCAGAAAGCTGCGTCATGATCGCCGGCCAGGTCAATGGCCGCATTCAGTGCTTTCATCACTTCACGGCGAAGTGGTTCCCTGTTTGTAACTAAAGTCGTGGCAAGACTGCGAAATTCTTCAGCCTTGGCAGGAATATTTCCGGCCAGTGTATTGATCAATTCTATCGATCTTACTGCCTGTGCTTTTATCGGTGCCTGGTATTTTTCCCATGCTTTGTTCTTACCCTTTCTTACTTCATTCTTAGCCTCATTCTGCAATTCATCCAGTGCTTCTTCCGATGCGAGACCAGCTTCAATGATCCATTCTTTCATTTTTTTGATGCCATCCCATTCCCTCTCCCATTCTAATCTTTCCTGCGATTTATATCTTTCATGGCTTCCCGAAGTGGAATGGCCCTGCGGCTGGGTGATTTCATCCACATGAAAAACACAAGGTGTATGCGTAGTCCTGGCCAGTCGGATACCTTCATCAAATACTTCACACATTCCTGCATAATCCCAGCCTTTTACTTTATAGATATTTAATCCGTTTGTGCCTTCAGTTTTTTGAAATCCCTGCAATACGTCTGATATGGAGCCTTTAGTGGTCTGGTATTCCTTGGGAACAGAAATGCCATAACCGTTATCCCACACAAACACTGCAAGCGGCACCTGCAGCACTCCGGCAGCATTGATGGTCTCCCAAAAATGGCCCTCACTGGTAGATGAATCGCCAATGGTTGCAAAACAAACTTCATTGCCGTTTTGAGAAAGTCCGGTCAATGAGCTTAGTTGTTGGTTCCTGCGGAATAAGGATGAAGCCTGTGCCAATCCCAGGCTGCGTGGCATCTGCGCTGCGGTCGGGGCCATATCAGCCGCAGTGTTTTTGATTTGTGCAAGATCAAGCCAGTTGCCTTCTTTATCCGTATTGGGTGTGGCAAAATGGGCATTCATTTGCCTGCCGGCACTGAAAGGGTCATTGTTTATATCCGGATCGGCATAGAGTTGGGAAAAATATTTCTCCACATCCGTCAGTCCGATGGCAAAAGCGAAGGTCTGGTCGCGGTAATAACCGCTGCGAAAATCTCCGAGTTGAAAGAACTTGGCCATGGCCACCTGAGCCACCTCTTTACCATCACCGAAAATGCCAAACTTAGCTTTTCCGGTCAAAACTTCTTTTCTGCCTAAAAGGCTGGTTTCCCGGCTGATACATGCAATCCGAAAGTCATTCAGCACTTCCTCACGGAACCGGTCGAAGGAGAGCTTTTCATCGGCGGGCATCGCTGGCATGGTTGGTCTTTCCATGCAACAAATATAGCCAAAACAGACCCCGTCAAACCGACCGTGAAAAAATAGCTGACGACCCTGCAACCCCACTGTGAGATGTGACATCTTTAGCTTAATTTTGTAGCCTTCAAATCAGTAAAGTATGAAGAAGATAACCCTATGCTTGCTTGCTTTCGGATTTGTTTCTTTCAGTTTTGCTCAAACAGTGCATACTGATAATGATGGTCACAACCACGGACCAGTGACAGCTAAACCTACCGACGATGTACTGAAATTGAAAGAAACAGAACACGACTTCAAACAAATTCCACAAGGCAAACCTGTATACTACACTTTTGAATTTGTAAACAGCGGCGTCACTCCGCTAAAGCTTGATAACGTTCATGCTGCCTGCGGATGCACCACTCCCGAATGGAGCCAGGACCCGATCGCCCCCGGCGCTACTTCCAAAATAAAAGTTGGTTACAATGCTGCTGCCGAAGGATATTTTGAAAAATTCATTACCCTGACGTATAACGGCGCCAGCAAACAACTGAAAATAAAAGGCACTGTCTGGAAAGCCCCCGAAGGATCGGCCCCCGGTAATGCTTCTGTAGAATTTCTTAAAAAACAAACCCCATAAAATTAAAATAACACTTAACCATGAAGAAGATCGTACTACTTGCTGCCTCATTCATGCTCGGACTGGCTGTGATGGCACAAACAAAACCGGATGATGTAATTAAAGTGAACACGGAAAAACATGATTTCGGTAAAATAAAGTTCAACGTTCCGGTCACTTATTACTTCGAGCTCAAAAACATCAGTGACAAACCTGTGATCGTTGAAAACGCAAGGGCCACCTGCGGCTGCACGGTTCCTGAAAAACCTGAAAAGCCCATCATGCCCGGCGAAACTGCCAAGCTGAAAATTCAGTACAGCGCTAATGCTGTTGCGCCTTTTACCAAAGATGTATATATCAAACTGGCTGGTGTAGATGGCGAAAAGGTTGTGAAAGTGGTTGGTGAAGTGCTTTCAGCCGAAGCCTATGATGCATGGGTGAAAGAAAAAGGCAATAACAAACCCAACAAATAATTCTCAAAGGCTTTTAACCGAATAAAAAAACCTTCCGCTAATGCGGAAGGTTTTTTTATTCCCGGCGTTAGATGAAAAAATAGCGGCCAAAATTATCCTGCCTTAGTTGATAAAAATACTATAAAGTTCTTTTCTTTACTGACTAAAGCAATCATGAGTATGAGCCGCCTTGGCACTCTTGCTGTGTTTTTTTCTGCTTTTGCTGTATACTTCCTCGGCATCAGCATACCTGTGCTGGATATAGATTCAGCCCAATACGCAAGCATGAGCAGGGAAATGCTGGAGAGAGGTGATTTTTTGCATATTTATGATGAAGGCAGAGACTATCTGGACAAGCCCCCATTTCTATTTTGGATAAGCTCTCTTAGTATGTGGATTTTCGGTCCGGGTAATTTCGCATTCAAATTTCCATCTATTTTGTTTACGATAATAGCTGTGTATGCAGTTTTCCGGTTTGCAAAACTATATTATAATGAAATTATCGCCAGGTTATCTGCGCTAGTGCTGGCAGTTTCGCAGGCGCTATTTCTCATTACTCATGATGTTCGCACCGACACCATTCTTATGAGTTGGGTCATCATTTCCATCTGGCAACTGGCAGAATGGTATCAGCATAAACGGGCAATTAATATGATTCTTGGCTTTTCAGCCATTGCAGGAGGTATGCTCACCAAAGGTCCAATAGCACTTATTGTTCCCGGCCTAGCCTTTACTATACACTTTATATTACGAAGAGAATTTTTTAAACAGGTATTCCGCTGGCAGAATATTGCTGGTCTTTGTATTATAGCCATATTATTGATCCCGATGACAGTTGGGCTTTACCAACAATTTGATTTGCATCCTGAAAAATTGGTAAACCGGAAAGTTGGGGTAAGCGGCATCCGCTTTTTTTTCTGGACTCAGAGTTTTGGTAGAATTACAGGAGAAAGTGAATGGAAAAATGACACCAACTTCTTCTTCCTATTACAAAACATGTTTTGGAGTTTTTTCCCTTGGGTAGTATTCTTTCTGTTTGGTATAGTGCTATCAATTAAGTCACTGATTCAAAAAAAATTCAGGTTAAGCCTAACTGAAGAAGGAATAACCACAGGTGGGTTCGTCACAACATATATGATGCTTGGTCTGAGCAATTACCAACTTCCTCATTATATCTTCGTGGCATTTCCACTTGCTGCCGTTATTACCGCAGTATTTTTATACCGTTTGTTGTGGGAAAGAGAATATGAATTGCCCAGAAGATTCCTTATCCCCTTTCATAAAATACTTTTTGCGCTGGCATGGACGATTCCCGCAATTCTTTGCTGGTGGGCTTTCCCACAAACTCCCTTTTTTTATAAGTTGATGTCTGTCCTTCTGCCCATAGTTTATTTTCTTCTTTTGCTTGCAAAAAACATCAAACAACGTCTTTTGATACTTTGCTTCTATACATCAATCGGCATTAACTTCATTCTGACTGGGGGGTTTTATCCTGTACTACTAACTTACCAGGGTGGAAGCCAGGCCGGCAAGTGGGCTTACAAACATAAACTTACCAAAGGACAGTTCAAAGCTTTTCGATATAGGCATTTCAGATCACTCCATTTTTATGCACGTCAAATTGTACCGCACATAGCTGACACGGATAGCATATATTCAAAAGATATAGTCCTTACCGATTCAGCGGGTCTTGTTGAACTAAAACAAGCAGGTAAGTATTATTCTCTGAGAATAGAAGGAGAGAATTTTCACGTTGCTATGCTTAACGGGAAATTTATCAATCCGGCAACAAGAGATATTTCAATAAAAAAATATTATATAGTGGAAATAAGATAAGTCCGCTTGTTTATTTCCTCAACAAATTATACTTGAGAATACACCATATAGCCCTGAATCCGTCCGCCCATTTTATTTTTTTTCCTTCTTCATACGTTCGGCCATAATATGAAATTCCAACCTCGTAAATCCGTATCCCTCTCACTCTGGATATTTTGGCCGTAACCTCAGGTTCAAAACCAAATCTTTTTTCCCTTAGCCTGATTTTTTTCAATACTCTTGCATCAAAAAGCTTAAAGCAGGTTTCCATATCTGTTAGGTTAAGATTAGTCAGCATATTGGAAAGAAAAGTAAGTACCCTGTTTCCTATTGTGTGCCAGAAGAAAAGAATACGATGAGGATTGCCACCCATAAACCGGCTTCCATACACTACATCCGCAAAACCCTCCACTATTGGCTGAAGTAACAAGTTGTACTCACGAGGATCATACTCCAGGTCAGCGTCCTGGATAATAATAAAATCCCCTGACGCATTTTTAATCCCTGTGTGTATTGCAGCTCCTTTTCCCATATTTTTTTCATGTTTATAATATCTTATATGTGCGTCAGGATAAGTCGTTATGTACTTTTGAAGTATCGTTTCTGTATCGTCAGTACTGTTATCGTTAACAATGAGCAATTCTTTCTTCATATTATTCAGCAAGTGAACATTTCTAACCTTATCAAGCAACTGCTCAATTGTCCTTGCTTCATTAAAAGCAGGAATAATGATTGACAAAGTCGGGAACTTCATAATATATAAATGTAAAGAAAAACTATCTTCTTCAAAAAACTCAAACCCATATGTAGAAAGCCCGGGAAGCAGGAGGGTTAGTCGCCAGAAAAAGACAATAGCCAAGGGGATATTTAGCCAGCTTTATACCCGATAAAAAAAATGTCAGTTAGTGCGTAAGGTTGAATTTATTTTGCAGGCATATACTTTTTAAAGACCCTTGACTCCTGTATATATCTTATCGCTTCCGCCTGGAACGCTTCGTTTTGTTTAGCCGGCCCGTTTTGCGAAGTGAAGTAGACGGTAAGAAACGGGTTGTTCCGGAAATTATGTCCCGGCGATGCCACATCCCTGGAAGATATGACCAGGGCCAGCAACTTTGATTTAGTTGTTGATTCATTATCACCGGTTGTGCCGGTCTTTGCATAATAGTAATAAGGATCGCCGTTTTTTAGCAATGCGCCCAAGCCTGCTGCTGTGCCCCTGAACAAAGCTTCTCTCATCCCGGCAAAAATATTTTCTTTCACCAGTGTTAAATAAGCAGCATATACAATGCTGTTGTCAACATAGAAAGGTGAAAACACGGCTTCCCCGGCATAAGGGTTTAGTGTGAGATGATAGTTGCGGCTTTGCGATATTAATTTTCCAAACGCTTCGATCATCTTTACCGGTGGTATCATCACCTGGCTGCTGCCTTTTACATGACCACGGAAACCTGCCGTAAAAAGATCATACGGAATGCGGTGATCCATTCCTTCGGCCCGCTGATCGAACAATGCATACTCCGGCAATATAAAACCGGAACGACGCCAGGCATTTCCAAACAATAACGTATCATACCGCTCCCCTAACAACTCGAAGCCTCTTGCCGCATGGCGGGTATGAATTCCAAAATTGTTATTCAGTCCTATCGAAACAAAAGAACTGTCTGTTCCGAAATTGGCTTTGCCTCCCGCATAGCCCGGCCAGTGCTGAAACTTATTGAGCCAGTATTGCCGCCCTTTATAAGTGAAACTGGGCCAATGAAAACCTGTTGACGGATGCTGAACTGAAAAATGTTTGCTGAGCAGCCCGTTTGCCTGCTGTTTGTTGTAGGAACCGAGAAGCAACACGTTGGAGTGATAATAATTGTCTGACAGGCGGAGATAATCTGTAACCCGGCTGATGCGGCCATTGTTTTTTTCAAAATCATATTCAGCCACTCTTTCACCACCATAATAACGCTGCGGCACAGAAAAACCATCACTTGCAAAAGCATCCCAATCCATATCCATTTGTGATGCAATGGCTGCAAAAACTACCGGCTTCAGCGTAGAACCGGGACCTGGATTCAATCGCAGCAGGTTGATATTGCCAGTCAGTTTGCGCAGTTGTGATTGCGGCACAAAGCCGCCTTCACCACGAAGCAATTTCAAAAACCGGGCTTTATCGTTCGGATCGGGACGGTCAAACCCTTTGATAAAATCATTCATGGCCAGGATTCGGCCATTCCCATCTGCAATGCAGATGCCATACTCAGCCCCGGTTTTATAGGAAGGGTCCTGCTGCATCATCCGTTGAATCTTTACAGCCAGTGAATCCATCAATTCCACATCCAGCGACACAAAAAGATCCTTGTTGGAAACATCAGGATCGGCATAATCGGCAGCAATACTTTCAGCAAAATTCCTTGCCCATACAAATTTTTCACCCAGCGGGTAACTATAAAACCTGCTTCCGTTCACATAATAATTCTGCATAAATGCATCCGGCCGGCTGCTGATGAACGTATGGGCATCTCCTTTTTCATCACTTATCTCCAGGTGACAAGGATTAGTAAGCAGTAAACTGTCGTTGATGGCCAGTAAACTTTTTCTTCCCTGCTGTGTAATATATACCTGTGAACTTCCTTTGTTGACAAGATAAAGTTGTTCATACAGGTCGTCTGCCAGTTTCGAACGGAAGACGAGTTGCCAGTTGCTTCCCATCTCTTCCTTCGCTTCATAACTGTGGCCGGAGAGCCGCTTGCTGATCACAGACCCGTCCTTTGTATTCCACAAAGCGATATTATACACGGTGCTGTCGCCATACACATTGCCTTTCCATGATTGCTGCAAATGCGGCGGCGGTTCCACCCGGAAATAATTATTGTTCACGGTAAGTTGCGGCTTCCCTGTCTGCAGATCAAGCCAGATCATTCTGTTGCCACTGGTGTGATTTGAAAAACCCGAACGGGCATAGTGCAATGCTTCCTGCACAAAAAATTTATTCTCGCCATCAAACCATCCGGCAGCGATCATCTTGCGGAGAGAATCGGCAAATAAACGATCTTTCACTGCAGCAGTTGACCGCCTGCTACGCACAGCCGTATCAAAATAATTCATCACTGGTTGCAAATGCTGCTGCACAAAACTGTCCATTTCCTTGCCAAAGCCATCCACAGAGAATTCCTTATTCTTATTGAATACCGGTTTTATCAAAAACAACAGGAAAGCCAGCCCGGCAAAAACCATCAAACCGGGCAATTGTTTTTTCCGGTTGGAATAATACTCCAGCGGGATTTTTCCAAACAATATAACAGCCGCTACAATGAGTACAGCAGGAAAAATGACGGATTGCTTGCTGAGGATACTTGCAAAAGGAAGGTCTTGCCCGAAAAAGATATAACGACCCGTGGCCGCCAGCGATACCAGCAAAGCCGTCAGCATTAAATAATTCAATATGGAAAAACCGGTGGTGATGACAGGGTAATGACTGTTGATACGATTGGTGAAATCCGGGTAGAGTTTGTAAAACGAAGCGAGCAGCACCGCCGGCAGCAACAGCAGCAACACAAAAAGCAGGACAGACCATTTACCATGCTCTGCTATCATGAAGCGGCTAGCCACCAAGTCAGTGGCCTGTGCATTGTATTTCGCTCCCTTATGTTGCGGCGCATGTGGCAGCAAATGAAACCCTGCCTGTTTCGCCACCGGGTTATTTCTTTCATCAATAAAAGTGTTGATGAACCACTGGTTCTGCGCCGCCCTGATAACCGGCTCATAGGTTTTCCCATCATCATAGGCACTGCTGATCACCTCATCGGCCGGTTTCACCAGCACATCAATCCTGTATTTGGTCATGCTTGCTTTGGAAATGATCTTTTCTTTCGGGAAAAAGAAAAAGGCAACAGCAAAAAGGATAACAGGTGTGATAACAGCGATCAGCTTTTTTCTTGCAACAGGCAATCCTGTGATGATCCGCAGCAGTTGCCATGTCAGCGCAATGGCAAAAAAAGCATAGCCTGCAATATAGGCCCACGAAGGAAGATTGAGCAGGTAACCGAATACATAAGGGGCAAAAAGAAGATTTAGTGCAAAAGCAGCTAGGTATAAAAACCCTGCAACAGCAAACAACATTGCATTGCGCCGGCTGCCGGCCGATAATCCTGCAATAGCAAAATTGATACAGAGAAAAGCTTCATTGAACAAAAGGAAATTGAGAAACACAATAGAAAATCCAATATCAATAAAAGCAAATACGGCCAGCAGGCTGATGGACAGAACTAATTTAACAGGATTGCTGACTAGCATATGGTCTGTGCTACCTGTGTCAACTGACCACCAGCTTTTGGCAGCAGTGGCTGCCAGTGGCGAATGGCGGTATGCGATGTAACCAAATACAAACCAGGCCAGCACCAGTCCAAGGGCAAGATGTCGGCAAACGCCGGGGTCATAGTTACTAAAAGCTGCAAGGCCGGCGCTAAAAAACAAAAGTAAAAACCAGGCTGAGAAGAAGATAAGCTTCGGCGACATCCGTTTTAGCAGCGGAATTTGTTGCCGTCCCCGGTCTGCAATACTGTTCAGTTTCTCTTCTATGGAAAAGTTGCCATTGTTTTCCCTGCGGAAAAATTGCCTGATGAACCCATATCCTTTCTTCAATGTGCCAAAACCAAACACAATAGCGAGCATCAGAGTTGCGAGGACAATGATGCCAAAATTCCAAAAACTGTTTAGTTGTTGCAGCGATGGAATATCCATCTCTTCATAAGGCGGAAAACTTTTGTAGCGCCAGTAAAGAAAGAAACGTGTTGTCAGTAACAATAAAGTGATTGTGGCCAGTAATTGCCATACCCAGTTGACCGGTTCTTCTTTTTTAATCAAAGCCGTAAGCAACACCATCAGGATGAAAAAACCAAGTGATCCAAAGATCAATCCCTGCCAGGCGCCGGAAGAAATATTTTTGCTGCCCAGTTTCCAGTTGTAAGTGTTTTGCAGCGAAAACAACCATTCTGCTCCCGCCGCAGTGGGAACAACCAGTGTTTTATCTTCCCAACGGGTCTTCGCCCCAAGGGCAAGTGGTTGCACTTTTATATCCGGTTGATGATCTTTTCCCGCCTTCTTATAAGTGAGCAGCAAAGGAGCGAACCGGTAATTACTGTCCGTATGCTGAAACATGAACCCTTCCCTGAACACAGCAGGCATCTGCAGCATGTCTTTGGAAGAAGAAACTAGAAACTTGCTCACCCGGCGGGATTCCCAGTTGTCACGGTTCTCCTCTGTCAGCGGGTAAGATCGTGGCCAGCTATATAGAAGGGATAAACTCATGTCTTTGTTTACCGCAATCTTAAAACGGTTGTTGTTGCCGGAAGAAAATGCGACACCCCAAGCCACGGCACTGTTGGGTTCTATTGCCGCCGAAAATGTCAGGTGCCCGGCTGTGATCTTTTCTGTGTTGTAACTGATGTCAGTTGCAAAACGGAACAATCTTCCCGAGACAAAAAACAGCAGTGCAGTTTGTTTTTCCATTCCCGGTTCGCTACGCAAAAGATAAATACGCCGGAGACTGTTACTGATTCCTTCATGGGCATGAAGACCAGAATTGATAAACGCTTCATTATCCCTGAACAGTTCCCAAACCGCTATGCCTTTTCTTATCGGCTTATTCGCTTTGAAAGTTTGTTCCCCGGTCTGTAACTCAACATCATTGCCCGGCAATGACTTTACCTGGATAATGCTATTGCCGGTTTTAAAAGAAAGAACATGCCCCTCAGCTGGGAAGGTTTTTGAGATGAGCCTGAACCGCCCCGTTTCATTCACATAAAAAGGCTCTTCGCTATACCGGGCTTCAACAAGCGGTTTTTCATTTTTCAGTGTAAATACAAACCGGTTAAAGGGATTGCTCCTTACAGATGTATCGCTGTTGCCCAGCACCAGGCTGTCTTTTGAACGAAAGCCTTCATGCCGAATAAAATGGTGGTCTAGATTGCTGAAGCTTTTCAGCGAAAGCGGTGCATTGATATTGATCCACAGAAAACCAATACAGGCCATGCCTATGACAAAAAAGGCAATGGAGAAGCGGCCACCGCGGTTTCGTTGTTGTGTAAACTGCCGGTAGTGCCACATGCTATACAACAACAATACTGCAATGGCAAAAAGGTAAAGAAAACCGAGACTGGTAAGGAATTTGAGCATAGCTTATCAGGAAAGGTTCAGGTTAGTTTCATCAAAAACAGGATAGGCAAGGTGGCGGATATTCATTTTATCAAGCGCCATGCGAAGGGCCAATGCACGGCTGCCATGTTCCGTATTCAGCTCTTTCAGCAATGAAAGATCAAGACCATTGCCATTGCTGAATCCTTTGATCCGTTCCACCATTTTACCACCCACGGATAATTCATTTACCCGCAGGTATAGGTATTCTGTATATAAAAATGATAATGACAACAACAATTGCAGCACTTTCTCACTATCCTCTTTGCTGATCTTTGCGGGGTTGTTCTTATTGGCATCAACTATGGCAATAACAGGTTTCAGAAAATGATCGTAGGCATACACAGCTACCGATCTTTCTGTGTCAAGAAATCCCTTGAGAAGAGCCGATTCAGTTTTTGCCCGGTCATAGCCGGGATAATTTTTAATCTTATAAACACTTACAATATGCTGTTTCAATCCTTCGTAGTCCTCTTTTGCCTGACTGTACTCCTTTACCAATGCAGTAAGCCGTTGATTTTCCTGTTGCAGCTTTTCCAGTTCAGCCAGTATGTTAACAGATTTTTTTTCTACCTGTAAATTTGATTTCGCATCCTTCTCCTTGTTTTTCGATCCTTCAGCCAGCATTGCAAACTCCAGTTGGCTCACCTGGCGGTTCAGGTAAACAACTGTTTTCCTGAAACGGTTTTGATTGCGCAGCAAGAAATATAACAGAACAATGATGAACAACAGCGCTGCCAGCATCGCAATCATCCATGGAGACACCGAGGCTTCTACTTTTTCCTTTTCCTGTTCAGGTTCACTTTGCTGCTGCAGTTTGAGTGAATCAAGACGAAGCTGCATCATCGAATCCATCTCAGAACGAAGGATCACCGGGTTACGGTTATTCTTTTCCAGTTGTGTGAGTGTGTCCACGATGCGGATTTGCTTCCTGTCGGGTTGCTGTGCCTGCACAACAACCGCCATCAGGCAGAAAAACACCAGAATTATTGATTTGTATTGCATGGTCTGGATTTTCAGAATTGAAAAAATTGAAGAATGCCCTGTCTTTTCTTTACCGGCTTTATCACCCTATTCTCCCTTTGCTTCATCATATCATCGTGAAGCAATGCAACAGGCACGGGTTCGCTGTTGCAGGCGGGAAACATGGAGATCGTTTTCATATCCTGCAATGGTGAATGCACTTCTGCCGCAGCAGTGAGAATGCTGTTCAGAGACCGCACATCTTTCACCCGCTGGTTATCCATCAGCCGCAGGTAAATATTGTCACGGGTAAAATGCACATCCATTGTTTTGTTTCTGAATGAGGTTAGTTGCTGATTGTTCCGGCGAACTAACGAAGTGTTGTATAATATGTCATTGCCCGGCTCTATCTTGATTCCCCGGTAGAGATAGAGATTATTGTTCAGTACATCATTGTTCTTCGACAATCCCTCTTTTTTGTCAATCGGGATACCGGTGAAATCCGTGATCTTATAAGCGCCGCTGAAGGCGCCATATACGGCAATATTCTTATTGTTTACCGAACGGCCAGACGGTACTGTGTGCAGCGCAACGGTTTCACCCAGCAGTTCCTTCATCGCTGCTTCGAGTTTAGCCCTCAATTCATCAAAATAAAATGCCCTGCCGCTGAGCATCACCACCCTGATACGGCGACGGATGTCTTTACTAAGCACATCTTTTATACTGGCAACGATACTATGTACAATACAATCAGTGGCTTTGCTGATCAATCCCGTCACTTCCTCGTCCCAGCGAATGTTCCTGTTCTTAAGTATGGCCTCTGCATACTGCAATAATGTTGCCTGGTCTTTATACAAAGTTCCGATCCGTCTTTCTGTGCTTTGTGAATCTTCAGCGATCTGTGCAAAAGCAACAAGCCCTACCGGTTGCAGCCGGTTATAATTCTTTTTGCAATCTTCTATGAACTGGATAAAATTGAGTACATCGGCAGTCAGGTTTTGACCGAGAATGTGACGGTTAATGAAATCCTTTACCGCAATGGCATTGCTGCCAGGTATGGCCCTCAACAGCAGTGTGAGAAAATCCTCTGCAAAACCATAGGACAATACATTGCCTGCGCCGGCAAAACCTGTTCTGAAAAAACTCGAATAATTTTCGTTGTCATCCGCCAGCAGCATGGAAATATCTGTAGTGCCTTTGCCACAATCAATCACCAATGCCATTTCTCCGTTTGCAAGTTTTATATCCGCTGCATGGGTTTGCTGGTAGCCCATAAATGCCGCATCACTTTCCGAAATGGTTTCATATTCCACATACAGGCTGTCTTCTGACAACTGCAATGAATGAAGCAAAGCAGCGGTCCGTTTTCTTAATTCATTCAGCAGCTCAAACACATCATGTTGCGTATAAATATTCGGCACCAGCAGGGTAACAATAATACCTCCATGCTGAAAACCGGGTTTGGTGCTGATCATCAGCCGCAGCATCCTGAGCAGCACGGCGCTGATCAATTCTTTTTTATGAGACCGGATACTGTAATCTTCAGAACGGTTTTCAAAAGACAGCTGGAGGCTTTTTTCAATTCCCAGCTTCAGGTTGGGAACGATCTCGTAATTGTCACGAAAATCAACCTGCGTTGCAGCAATCTCCTGCCTTGTGATGAAAAGCCGTATCTCATCGCCACTGATCTTATCGCTGAAATTGAAGGGGAAATTCTCTCTCTCCTTTCCACTGAATTTTTTCTTCACTGCATAAAATGAACGATAAAGCAGCGGCTGCCCGGGTTCATTGTTCAAAAAATCTTCCCGTTTCCAGTGGCGGCTGTTATCCGTAAGCGACAACTGGCTGATAACATTCTCCAGGATATCATACTGCATCACGGCAGGCTCAGGTCCGCAATTTTTATAGCCGATCTGGCTGGCTTCACTACCAAAGTCAATAACTACACGATGGCATTGCAGCGATGGTACAATGGAAAAAAGAAAGCTGCCGGAATAAGATTCTTCTTCACTTACCCGGAAAGTGATGGTAACAGGGAATGCTGTCATCTCCACCCGGCTCTTGTAAAAACCCAGTACCATTCTTTTTTGTGCCGCAGAATAATCGAGCCGCAAACCGCTTTCTTCATCCTGCGATGATTCAACCTGGAACTGGCTGCTTTTTTCAATAATGAGCTCAATGCCCGACTCATTCTTTTGAAGCGATACCCGGCATTCCTTTAGCGGAATATCCTGGTTGCCCGAAGGACCCATCTGGTTCAACGAAACTTTTGAGGGATCTTCCAACGTAATCAGCGGGGTGAGCACCCTGTCATCCGCATAGGCAACAAAATTGAAATCATACTCTCCGGCATCCCGGCTGATTGTTTTATCAAGCCTTGCTACAAAATAGCGGTCGCTGCGGATGAGAAGAGGCAAATAGTACAGGTTCATGGTAGAGTGGTTTAAGGATTTTATTCGCGGCAAAACCACCTGTCGGCGGGGTTGCCATAATTACTTTCTTTATCGGCGGCATAACAAAAGTTGAAACTCTTTGCCCTTATGTATTGAAAAGACACAGAAAGGCTATCACCTTTGTAGCCGTTCTCTATAACTCGTTTTGCTGCCTTAGCATAACTGATACCAGAAAGATGGAAGGTATCAGCCCGGCTCAGTTCCTCTTTTTTCCATATGCTCACTTCCACAATTGCTTCGTCAATATGATAGCCGGTGGTGTTATCAATACTGAGTTCTATACCGTGAAACCGGGTGTTTCCGTTGGCTGTATCTCTCTCTGTATTTAATTGCAACAATATCCTTTCGGGCCATGTGTTGCGGATCCGAAGATTTGTTTTTGTGACTTTATCCAATTTTGTTCCTCTTGCTGATTCCAATGCCAGCAGTAATGAATCTGCATTGAGCATAGGAACATTGGCAGGCCGTGATGCCATGATCTGCAAAGGCTGCGCTTTTTCCCATTTGATACGGGTAAAATTATAAACCAGGAATACGGTGACTCCTGCCAATGTAATAAGTATTGCTCTTTTGAGCCAGCCATTCCGGCGAACGGGAACAGCCTTTATTTTCTCTGCAGGCTTTTCTATATTGTTCTTTACAGGCAACTGGCGACGGGAACCTTTTTTATAATCAGCATAACTGATCCATTCACAGGTGCTGAACAGCCAGATGCGGACTCCTGATGGATCTTGTGACGCTGCGATAAGTGAATCCAACTCCTCTTTTGTCTCAACTTCCCTCACTTCATTCGTTCCGTCGGTGAACAAATATTTAATCATGCCGGGAAATATGTATGTGGTTTAAGCGTAAAAAAGGCTCAGATCGGAGTTGATTTTGAATTGAGCCGAAAATTACAGCAGTCATTTGTTTCTAAAATGATGCGAAAGGAGTTACAACAAAACTTTATGAATAGGAAAATGATGGCCTCCGGGTTCTTATGATTTTGTAAACAAAAGATTCACGGGTTACTTATACTAAAGGGAAAAGTCAGAGGTTCATTTCATACTGTAGTTAAATGAAAACTGGTAAATAGGAAGATAATAGTCAATTTCGGGCTTTTTGCTGTATTTGTAATACACCACTTTTATGTTTACCAGCTTGGTTATTTCCACACCCCATGCTATGGAATACCCCCTGTAAAAACCATCAGTTTCAATATCCGGCATTATCTCTTTTAATTGTTTGGGGTTGGTGTAACAACCTATATACCGTAGGGCAAACCATGATACACCAACATTTTTATCATTATTTCTTTCCCATGCCCCTGTTTGAAAGTAAAAACCGAGGGATGCGAAACTGTTCAGAAAGTTAACAGGCTTTCCTGTAGCCGGGCTTGTTACCGGCCCCGTTCTCACCCCGGTCAGCACCCTTTCACCTGCATGGTACAATAAACCCGCCTTGGTCATATTTTCTTTCCTCTTCTTTCCCATGAAAACTACGCCATCCACAGAAATATTTGCCAACCCGCTTAAAGGATTGATAAAATTGGTAACAAGCATGTCGTTATTGCGTTGCAAAATTGCCTGACTGGTTTGCAAACTGTTGGATGACACTCCTGAATATAACGACAAAGGAATTGAGAATTTACCCGGTTCGCCAACGAATAACCTGATGAACCTTGCTGAAGCATTTACTTGCCCGCTATTTAGTATATCAATAAATCCATTTGTAAAAATCTCCGGACGCTGCGATTTTGAATCATACATCGTTGCTTTTTTGGCACTGCTGTCTTTTACCTGGCAAAAGCAAAAACAGTGTGCCAGCAAAAATAATATTGACATGCACCTTTTCAATTTGAAAAGTTGATGGTGGAAACATTAATATCAATGTCTTTAAAAATTTTGCTGCAGAGAGATAACAAATTAGGCCCTGCTAATGATTGCAACTAAAAATTTCAATAAACCGCCGCTTGCGCAACATTCAGAACTTTGCATGCGCATGAAACTTCTATCTGGCATTTCTGAAGTAGAGTGAAGTAAAATATTTGGCGTTCCAAAAAGGGATAAAATTCAATCGAAACTGGGATTTATCAATCAGCTTTAAAGCAAGCAACCGGATTCCAGACACTAACGGATGATAAAGCAAAACATAAATCAATATGGAAATTGCAAAAAAGTTATTTGAAATAGCTCCGCTTTTGAGACAGAAATACAACACAGCTAAAGGAGCTAATATTAGTAAATAGTACACAATAATGCTTTTGAGTCCCATTTCAATTAAATTTTATCCCTAAGATACAAGTTTTTAATTACAATTCGCGGCTACGCACCCTGCCGCAATTCCGATGGCTGTTGCAGGAATAAATGCCGTCTGAATAAATGCCCAGACAGAAACCCAACCCTTTTTTGTATAAGCATCTGAAATGCAATCTGCTACAGCTTGGCCACATCCACCACCGGGAGTTTGTCTATACCCACCATAAGTTGTTTGAGTATCAAAAACATTTTCAATATCATCATATGTAGCAACGGTTATCTCAGCGCTTTCCAAATCAAAATAAGAAGCCACATCATTTGAAGTAACCTTTAATATTATTGGTTTTAAAAGCGAAGTTTGGAAACTTGTCATGAAAAAAAAGTAGTTATCCGAATTATTGGGTGAGTTGCTTGTAAAAGGAGCAAAAATTCCTTTTGCTGCGCTATCGAAAAGATTGTAACATCTATACAGATCATCAAAATCAATATCGTTAATAGTTAATGTGCCAGAAAGCCCTAAATCGCTACTTAACTCTTCCAAATCAACATCCAATCCTTGAAATGCGGATATCATTTGACTTTTAATACCTGCATCTTCGAACGATGCCACAACTATCGAAATTGGTGTACAACTTTCCTGAAATCCTTGAGTATCATAAGGCGTACCATTTTTTGTAACCAAATCAGGAGAAATACTTGAAATAGTAACTACCGCTGTAGTAGTTGGACTCGTTTGATAAAAACTAACTGCAGTTTCGTCAGTTAAATTTCCTGTTGTAACAGTTAATGAAAACGGCGTGTTTGTATTTGGATCTCCTTCATCATATATATAGCCTTGGACTGTGATGTTCTGTTCATATGTCTGATCAATTGTAACCCTTACCCCAAAATAATTGTGTGGCCCAGACTGAGGGTCGGCTGGAAATGCTTCTGCATTAATTGTTGCACATGCAAATGATTGAGCCAATAAACCTGTAGTTGAGCTAATTCCGAGAAATATTATAGTAAAAAGAAAATTGAAAAGTTTCATAACAATAAAATTGAATTTAACGCCTACTCTATCTCCGGTTTTCGGCAATCCCGGCTCAAAGGCACCAATGCCGGCTGCTGGGCCTGTGATAAACCGAAAATACTATGGCAGCAAAGGGATAAAAAACGGGGTTCACGGATGAACTGTAAGATTTTCCCGAATTACATTATATTTTTTCTACATGCCTTCTGTTTTCAAAAACATTCACATTCAGCGATATAAAAAATTACGTGCAGGTGTAACTGTTTTTTTGTCACTTTCCTGGCTATAAAAAGTGTGGTTTTTCACAAAAAAGTATTCCTTTTTCCTCAATACCATTGCCGGTTTTAATCAATAGTGTAACTTTAAAAAGTTCCATTAACCTTTATACTTATCAATCATGAAAATCCCCCCCCGCAATTTTACCTGCCTGTAATCAACAGCCATCCATTCTTCACCAATTAGCCGGGTAACCATGTCATTCCACCACCACGATATATTGATAAAAATTGCCGTTGCTGACGATCATATTCTTTTCAGGGAAACATTGTGCAAAACGATCAATGACTGGGAAGACTGCAAAGTAATTGTGAAGGCTGAAACAGGACAGCAGTTGATTGATTACATCAGCGCTGAAAATCTTCCCTCCATTGTGCTCACCGATCTGAAAATGCCGGAGTTGAACGGTTATGAAGTAATCAGGATATTGAAGAAAAAATTTCCTGGTTTAAAGATCATGGTCATTTCGATGTTTGAAAGCGAAGAAACAATGTTGCTGATATTAAAAGCAGGGGCGGAAGGGTTTATTCCTAAAACAGTGGACCCGGAACATCTGCGAAAAGCCATCCATGATGTACTGCATGTTGGCTATTATTTTCCTGACCAATCAGTAGCGAGGATATTCAAACAAACAGCAGGATCAAAAAAATCAATTACAGCCCTGGGGCTTACTGATGAAGAATTGGTATTCATTCGCTATCTCTGTTCTGAAAAAACTTACAAAGAGATAGCAATGGAAATGTGCACTACCGACCGGCATATTGAATATCTCCGGAAGAAAGTTTTTGAGCATCTTGGGCTGCAAAGCAGGGCCGGGCTGGTGCTGTATGCCACAAAAACAGGGTTATTCATTTAGTCAATTAAATACACATTTTGTATGCTGGTTATGCTTCTTTAAATAAATCCATTCTTTCTAAACAAATCCTCCACTCCTTACCTTTGCCCCATGCTGACAATTTCAGAAAGAGGGCAGCAGATGCCCCCGTCTCCCATCCGCAAACTGGTGCCATTTGCCGAGACTGCCAAGAAAAAAGGTATCAAGGTCTATCACCTCAATATCGGCCAGCCTGATATTGAAACCCCTGCCGCTATCATGGATGCAGTGCGGCATACGGATATGAAAGTGCTGGAATACAGCCACAGCGCCGGCAACGAAAGCTACCGGCGCAAACTGGTGCAGTATTACAAGAAAGTGGGCATTGATGTCACGCATGAACAAATACTGATCACCACCGGCGGCAGCGAAGCTATTCTGTTCGGATTCTTCACCTGTCTCAATCCTGATGATGAAGTGATCATTCCGGAGCCTTTTTATGCCAACTATAACGGCTTTGCCTGTGCAGCAGGGGTGAAAGTGGTGCCGATAACATCTCAAATCGAAACGGGCTTTGCCTTGCCCCCTATCAGCGATTTTGAAAAAGTGATCACGGCAAAAACGAAAGCTATTGTCATTTGCAGCCCCAACAACCCTACCGGCTATCTCTACAACCGGGAAGAAATGGAAGCGTTGAAAGCCATTTGCCTTAAATTCAATCTATATCTTTTCAGCGATGAGGCCTATCGTGAGTTTTGCTATCCGCCGGAAGGCGGACAAGGCGATGGCGGCTATGTCAGCGCTATGCACCTGCAGGGTTTGGAACAACATGTAGTGTTGATGGATACCATCAGTAAACGATACAGTGCCTGTGGTGCAAGGATCGGCGCATTGGTAACCAAAAACAAAGCCGTGTATGATGCCGCTATGAAGTTTGCACAGGCAAGACTGAGCCCGCCGGGCCTGGCACAGATCATGGGTGAAGCTGCCGTTGACCTGCCCGACAGTTATTTTGATGAACCGAGAGCTGAATACAAAGCCCGCCGCGACCTGCTGGTGAAAAGACTGAATGCGATGCCGGGAGTGTTTTGTCCCAACCCCGGTGGTGCATTTTATGCGATGGCCAAACTGCCAGTGGATGACAGTGATGTTTTTTGCCAGTGGCTACTGGAAAAATTCTCTTATAACAATCAAACCGTGATGCTGGCGCCTGCCACCGGCTTTTATGGCACACCCGGTCTCGGCAAAAATGAAGTACGGTTAGCCTATGTACTGAACCTGGATGCCATCAATGAAGCTATGGATTGCTTAGAAAAAGCATTAGAGCAATATCCCGGAAGAGTGGAGCAGCCGGTGAAGAAAGCTGTATTAGCAAAATGACCTTCTTCAACAGTTTCGGATAACCGCTCCCGCGGTTATTTTTTTATTCCGGTATAGTAAATTATAACCGGCTGTGTTTTGCCAGCACTTCCTTCACAATTTTTTCTTCAAGCCGAAGAAATGGTATGGGAACCGGAGGTTCATCTGTATATTCATTAATGCTGCATTGCCACCAACCCACATTTTTCCATTTGCCCAATTTATAACCAACCTTTTCATAGGTCGCAAACCATTTGAATCCGCAGCCTTCATGAAACTTCACACTTCGGTCATTCGGCAAATTGATGACGGCGTAAACATTCCGGTATCCCTGCAGCGTCAATAATTCCAGCAATGCCCTATAAAGAGCTTTGGCCACACCTTTCTTCATGAATTTTTCATCCATATAAATGGACGACTCCACACACCATTGGTAGCCGGTTCGCTCCCGGTATCGTGACGCATAGGCATACCCGCCAATGTTTCCTCCCGATTCCCAAACCAGCCATGGCCAGTTGGCTGTATAATGAGTAATCCTGTCAGCAAACTCCTTTTCGGTTGGCACCACCGTCTCAAAGGTCAATGAAGTGTTGATAATATAAGGAGCATAAACAGTTAGTAAAGCTGTTGCATCCGTTCCGTTAGCCACTCGTATCATTGGTTAAAGTTATAGAGCCGAAAGGAATTGAAACAGGTCAAATTTCATTTCACAGTTTTGGCCGGAAGCCTTATTTTTGCCGCCCGTTGGCGGGGTAGCTCAGGTGGTTAGAGCGCAGGATTCATAACCCTGAGGTCATGGGTTCAACTCCCATCTCCGCTACAAGAAAGAGGCTGTCCCAAAAGGATAGCTTTTTTTATGACATACACCGTTTACATACTTTACAGTGCTGAATTCCAAAAGCATTATACAGGCTATAGTTCAAATCTGGATGCCCGACTGCACTCACATAATTACACAGGCAAAGTCTGGACTGCCCGGTATCGTTCATGGCAACTGATTTATACCAAAGAGTTCAATAATAAGCAAGAAGCGATGGCATATGAAAAGTGGCTAAAAACAGGAGTTGGCAGGGATTTCATCAAAACCATACCACACTTACAGCAGGGTGCATATCCGCCGCGGCGAACATGGGGTCATCCCGATTGCCATCGGGACCTATCTCCGCTACAGCTTTAAAGCTCATTTCGGGGGTCTTTTGTAAACTTATAAAGAGTTTTTCCACAACTTGTTGAGGCCAGAAAAGGAAAAAACAAGAGAAATTTATGTTACTTGGATTTTTTTTTTAATTTCACACTTCCTTCCTTATATCCTTAGTGAAACTGCAATGTTGCTAAAGGATATTCCATTTGTCCATAGTTTTTATTGCGAATAGAATCTTATGATGCCCGGTCATGGCAAAGACCTGAAAATGCTCCTGTGATAATCCGTCTGGTATGTTAACCAGTGAATTTTATTCAAACCCTTATAATTATACTATGAATATGAAAAAGATCTTAATTACAGGTGCAGGAGGATATATTGGCACTGAAATGACCGAGTATTTCCTTAACAAAAACTATCATGTCATTGCTTTAGACCGGTATTTTTTTGGCGATACTCTTGAAGATCTCAGGCACAGGACTAACCTGGAGATTGTTAAAGACGATACCCGCAAATTTGACAAATCCCTTTTACAAGATGTGTATGCTGTGATAGACCTTGCTTCTATCTCAAACGATCCCGCATCAGATCTTCAACCGGAAATAACCCTGGACATAAACAAGAACGGATCAATAAGACTTGCCTGCCTGGCCAAGGAAATGGGTGTGAAAAAATTCATCTTCTCGTCTTCCTGCAGCATTTATGGCGCTGGTGAAGGTATTTTGACTGAGGAATCAAAGCTGGCTCCCATTTCCATCTATGCAAAATGTAAAATAGATGCGGAACAAAGCATTATTGATCTTGCAGATGAGAATTTCACAGTAACATTTTTGAGGAATGCTACAGTATTTGGTGTGTCGAAAAGAAGAATGCGGTTTGACCTGATCGTCAATATCATGACACTAAATGCATGGAAAAACAATAAGATTCTTATTACCGGAAAAGGCAACCAATGGCGGCCACTGGTGCATGTATCTGATGTGATCCGGGCATTTGATGTTGTACTCGAAGAAAACGATCTTGCAAAAATAAATAAGGAGGCATTCAATGTGGGTTCAAACGAACAGAACTACCAGGTATTT
Source organism: uncultured Chitinophaga sp. (assembly GCA_964437415.1). Lineage (GTDB taxonomy): Bacteria > Bacteroidota > Bacteroidia > Chitinophagales > Chitinophagaceae > CADEDV01. The sequence continues at coordinate 52,683 of CAYTGN010000005.1, forward strand.
GAAGTGGCTGAACGTTTCAAAAATTTCTTCCCGGGATTAGCTATTGAAGTTTTGCCTGATAACCCTGACCCCCGCAGCTATCATGTAAACTTTGACAAGATTGAAAGAGTGCTGAACTACAAAGCTGCAAAAACCATTGACCACGGTATAGAAGAAATTAAAAATGCCCTTAATAAAGGAATTGTTGCAGACTCAATCACCACCCGGACAGTTGAGTATTATAAGTACCTGATCAATACCAGCAAAATGCATGGATCTGCCAATATTCTGGAGCCAATTCTTATACATTCCTGATGAAAATAGAGTTTTACCGGCACAACTTAACAGAAGAAGATAAGGACGAATGCCGAAAAGTACTGGATTCGCTTTTTTTAACAACCGGCGGAACCGTAAAAGAGTTCGAAACAAAATTTGCCACCTACCTTGGCGCAAATCATGCTATAGCAGTAACCTCCTGCACGGCAGCTCTGCACCTTGCATTGCAATATTTCAACATAGGCCCGGGTGATGAAGTAATCACCACCCCCATGACGTTTATTGCAACTGCAAACACAATTGAATACTGTGGTGCCAAACCTGTATTTGTTGATGTGGAACCAGATACAGGCAATATGGATGCTGAAAAAATTGAAGCGGCTATCACTCCTAAAACCAAGGCCATTGTTCCTGTTCACCTTTACGGGCAAATGTGCGATATGGCAAAAATTAAAGCCATTGCTGATAAGTACACCCTTAAAGTGATTGAAGATGCTGCCCATTGTATCGAAGGAAGCCGCAACGGCGTCAAGCCCGGTCAATTGAGTGATATGGCTTGTTTTAGTTTTTATGCTACTAAAAATCTGGCTTGCGGCGAAGGAGGAGCTATCACTTGTAATGATCCGGCGATGTATGACTGGTTGCTAAAAGCACGGCAACACGGAATGAGCAAAAGCGCTGCCGACCGTTATACTGTACGCTATCAGCACTATGATATGGAGTTTCTTGGTTTTAAGTATAATCTCAGCAACATAGCCGCAGCATTGTTGCTTCACCAGCTTGACAGGCTGGAAGGTTATTTGAGAGAAAAAGAAATGATAGCTCAGAAATTTAATCGGGGTTTTAATAAAAATTCCGGTATCTCATTACCATCTGTTTTACCAAATTCAAAACATGCCCGTCACCTATACACAATTTGGGTTGATCCTGCTTCAAGAGATTCCTATATGCAACAAATGCAGGAGGCCGGTATCGGAATTGCTGTTAACTTCCGTTCCGTGCACCTGATGAATTTCTATACTTCCAGATACGGCTATAAACGGGGTGATTTCCCAAACAGTGAGAAAATAGGCGACTCTACTATCACCATTCCTTTATACCCTAAACTCACAGATGAAGAAACAGACCACATTGTTGAAAGTGTGAATAGAATTACAGGGTCGTAAACTAGGTTGTTTTATCAATGATGGGTTCTCTGACAACGACATACCTTCTTTTTAACTGGTAACGTCCGAGAAGGAAAGCTCCTGCATAAGCAAATGCAATGCCTGCGCAATTACTTACAATGTCAAGCATAGAAAAACTTCTTTCGGGTATCCAAAACTGAATCAATTCTAAAATAAATGACAGGCCCAGTATTGAAACCAACCCCGCTAATCTTCTTTGCTGATATAACATGAAAAACAAAAAAGTAAGTACAAAATAATAACTTCCATGCTGTATCACATCCAGCCGCCAGGAATACTCAATACCAAGGAATTCTTCAAGATGAAATGATGGTAACGAGGTCAACACCGGGGTTAGTAATAATAAGCTGATAAGAAGTACCGAAGCTATTCTTCGACCAAAAAAATTGAAAAGTTTATTAAGACTTTTGATCATAAGTTGTTTAGCGGATATATTTCTAAGTTCCAAAATCACAAATACTCTCCAGCAGGTTTTGCTATAATCAATAACGAACAGCCTACTCAATAATTGTGGATAACCTGTAGATATCGCCGGAACAATTCTGAGTAACTACACGTATTGTTGATTATGCTCAATTTTATCTGACCAGGTATCCTGTTGCTGATTGCCGGATTTCAGCTATAACTATGTTTACTGCTCAGGTAATTTTCATTCCATTCAGGCACTGATCTTCACCCCTATTGCAAGACTATTCTTTTTGCCTGCTAACATAACGATGAAAAACTTTGCAATGACTTGTTTTCTTTCTACAAGCTGTTATAATAATGTCATTTTCCTAGATAAAATATCTGGCTCAGGTGTTCTTACTAAGTATAAATCATTATCCCAAAAAGTTATTTCACTTACTGTCGCATATACCTCGAAAAATTACCGTTGTAAAAGAGGGTTTATGCGCTTCTATTCACAAAATCCCGCCTCTATATTTGGTATAATAGTTGTTAATTATTTGCACATCCAATATCTGAAAACCCTATGAGAGCATTTTTAGTAGCAGTCCTTTGTCTGGCCCACAGTATTGCCTTTTCAACTAATTATTATTTTTCAACTTCCCTTGGTGATGACAACCGCACTAATTCACAGGCACAAAACCCTGCCACACCATGGAAAACGTTGACAAAGCTCAATGCAATTTTTTCAAGTTTAAGCCCTGGTGATTCTATTTTATTCAGGAGAGGTGAGCAGTATCCCGGATTCATTACTATCTCCAAGTCGGGTACTTCATCCAACAGGATTGTTTTCGGGGCCTATGGATCCGGCGATCAACCCGTGATCACAGGTTTTGCACCAGTTGCTGAATGGGTCAGCCTTGGTGGGAATATTTGGGAAAGCACAAATGCTGTTTCAACACTTTCCTCTGTAAACATGGTTGCGATTGGAGGGGTCAATACAGCAATGGGCCGCTGGCCAAATGCAAACGCAGCGAATGGCGGGTACAGATCCATTTCTTCACACTCCGGAAACAGTTCAATCACCGATAATTCATTAACAAGCTCTATAAACTGGACCGGCGGAGAGGTAGTAATCAGGAAAAACCGTTTTAATATTGACAGGAATCAAATCACCAATCACTCAGGAAGCACTATTGCTTACAATGCCGGTTCTCCGGATTACAATCCAATTAATGGATATGGATATTTCATCCAGTCACACCCCTCCACACTTGACCAGCAGAATGAGTGGTACTACAATCCTACAACCAGGAAAATTCGTGTATTCAGCAGTTCTATGCCATCAAATGTTGAAGTATCCACTGTTGACAATATTGTACGAAGCAACAACAATAATTATATCAGCTTTGTCAATATTCATTTTAAAGGAGCCAGCAAAGCGGCTATACAACTGGCGGGGCATTCTCATACGTTTATCAATTGCACAATAGAATATGCAAGAGAAGGGATTAATGCATACCAATACAGTAATAACCTGGTGGTTAGAGATTGTATCATTCGTCATTGTAATAATATAGGTATCTATGCTGCATATTCCCAAAATACCATTATTGATAATTGCACGATTGAAAACATAGGGACTTATCCCGGCATGGGTGATCCAACTGATGGCAGATTTGAAGGCATTACCGTTTGGGGGAACAATGCAACTGTTACTAACAACCGGGTAAAAAATACGGGGTATCATGGAATATTTTTTGACGGCGACAACGCATCAGTCAGCAATAATTTTATTGACAGTTTTTGCTTAGTAAAAGATGATGGTGGCGGCATTTATACCTATCCGATGTTTGGGGTGAAGGAATACACGCAACGCACAGTCGGCAATAATATCATCCTGCACGGAATCGGCAACCCTGCCGGTACTGGAGATATAGCCACTTACAGGCCTGCATTCGGAATCTATATAGATGGCACTTCTAATGACATAACCATTCAAAACAATACAGTTGCCCATACATCCGACCAGGCTTTATTTATGAACAACCCGAAGGAAATCACACTTTCAGGAAACACTTTTTTCAATTTTGGCACTGCCGGCAGGTTATCCGGAGGAATTGCGATACGAAAGTTCAATAGCCGTTCTATCAGCGACATCAATATCAATAACAATGTTGTTGTATGTGCTAATAATGATCAGACAATAACCTATTTTACAAACGAAGAGGACGGACAAAGGGATTACTACACCGGGAACAACAATATTTATGCCCGGCCTACAAATGATAACAGCACTTTTCTTGCGTTTGGCAGCTACTACACACTTTCCGGATGGCGGACTTATACAGGCCAGGAAGCTAATTCAAGAAAATCACCTAAGGCTATCTCATCACTCAGTCAACTGCGCTTTGAGTATAATGCGGAAAATGCATCGAAGGTTATCAACCTTGGAGCTACTTACCTCGGCATGGACAGCACTACTTATTCCGGAACAATTACGCTGGCTCCCTTTTCTTCAACTGTACTTTTATATCAATCTGGCGTAATTGCAAACCAACCTCCCGTGCCTAATGCAGGAGCTGACGTACAAATTACTTTACCAACCAATAATGTGGTACTGACGGGAGGCGGTACGGATCCTGATGGGTCCATCGCCTCCTTTCAATGGACAAAGATCAGCGGGCCCACTCAGTTTACTATTGTTTCACCCACTCAGGCGCAGACAAATGTCAGCAACCTGGTGCAGGGTGTTTATTTATTCCAGCTTACTGTTACTGATAATCTTGGCGCTATCGGAAGGGATAC